>CAWGVB010000006.1:0-213968 GCA_963825815.1 uncultured Gemmatimonadales bacterium
TGCTCGTCGTCTGGCAGCGTCACCGGCACCGGTTGCTCCAGCTCGAAGCGCCAGACACCTTCTGCCGTTTGCTCGATAAAGGCCCGATAGCGCTCCTCACTCTGGCGCAGCGCCGCTTGAGCGGCGGCGTGCTGGGAAATGTCCTCCACCAGCCCGACGTATCCCACCAGCTGTTCCTGGTCGGTGATCTCCGACGCGTTCACCCGGGTCCATACCACCTTGCCGTCGTGGTGGGCAAATCGATGCTCGCTCAGGAAGGGAATTCTGCGCTCCGCCGCCTGATACCACTCCCGGAAGACTCGCTCCCGGTCATCGGGGTGAATCGCCCTGCTCCATCCGGTGCCCCGGGCCTGCTGCTCGCTCAATCCGGAGATCCGCTGATACGCTGGGTTGGTGTAGAGGCAGTCACCGGCAGGGTTGGTGATGTAGATCCCCAGCGGAGACGATTCCGCCATGGCGCGGAAGCGCGCCTCGCTGCTGCTGAGTGCGGCCTCGATCGTGAGCTGCTGATTGAGCGCTTCCTCTGCCTCCACGGCGGCGGCCTCGGCCCGCGCTTTCTCCTGCTCCGCACGCCTGGCCTCAGCCCGCGCCAGGTCCGCCGCGTTGCGGGCTTCGACGGCGGAGGCCTCCGCCCGCGCCTGAGCTCTGAGTCGAGACTCGCCCAGCATCGCGGCGATCGCGCCGGTCAGAGTGAAGAACAGAACCCGCACAACTTCCATCCCGCCGGTGAAGTGCAGGGAGTAGGTCGGCGGGATGAAGAGAAACATTCCCAGGAAGGCGCTCAACCCGGTCGCCAGGAGGGCAGGGCCCAGGCCGCCGTACCAGGCAACAACCAGCACGGCGATTACGAGGGTGGTGAAGGGAAGCTGAGCACCCAGCAGCGGTCCCAGCAGCCAGCGCACGACCGCCATCACGAGCACGGCTCCCGCCGCTACGAAATAGGGAATGAGTCGCTTGCGAGTGCTGGAGTCGGGCATCGGTGAAGTAAGAGGTATCCCTGGCAGCGGAGCAAGTCACCGGGGCGCGACTGGCGCAAAAACGCCGATCCCCTGCCCGGCTGCGACACCTTCTGCTCGAGTCCGGCCGGATCACGGAACCCGGCGACGGCGACCGGTCTCGAGGCACGGGTCGTGCTTCGAGCCAGTATTGGCCTCAGATTTTCATTTATCGAGTCGACGCTTCTTGCGTGCTGCCTCGGTCCCTGCGATTGGCGGGGCGGCGCGAGGGATACGGGAAATGCTGCTCCGCTGATGCTCGCCTTGCACAACCTTGCTGCCGTCGACTGGTCTGCGACGACTTGGGTGGTGGCGTTCCTGTCCCTCCTCCTTGGGCTCTGGATTGCCGCCTTCGTCCAGGAGCGCCGCCATGCTGCCCGAGCCACTGCCTTTCAGACCGCGGCCGCCCATTACCAGCGCTTTCTCCGTCAAGTCATCGATACCAATCCCAATTTGATTTTCGTGAAGGATTGGGAGGGCAAGTACGTGCTGGCCAACGAGGCGATGGCTCAGTTTCACGGAACTACGGTTGAAACTCTGATCGGCAAGCGGGACAGCGACTTCGGTCTGAAGGATGGGGAAGTCGAGCGGTTTCTCCGGGCCGACCGTGAGGTGCTTTCCACTCAGCTGGCGACGTTCATTCCCGAAGAACAAGCCACCTGCACCAGGACCGGCGCCACCCGCTGGTTTCAGACGGTGAAAGTGCCGCTGCTTTCACCCGACGGCAGCGCCCGCCAGGTGTTGGGCGTGGCCACCGACATCACCGAGCGCAAGCAGCTGGAGGATCAATTCCGGCAGGCCCACAAGATGGAGGCAGTCGGCCGGCTGGCCGGAGGAATCGCGCACGACTTCAACAATGTGCTGACCATCGTCCGGGCTCAAACCGAGTTTCTGCTGGCGGACATGCCGGCCGATGACGTGCGAAGGGCCGACGTACTGGAGATCCAGAGCGCGGCCGATCGGGCGGCCGGCTTCATCCGGCAACTCCTGGCCTTCAGCCGGCGCCAGCTGCTCCAGCCGGAAGTCCTGGAGCTGAATGCGGTGATCACCGGGATGGAGAGCATGGTGCGGCGGCTGGTCGGCGAGGACGTGGTTCTGCTCACGAAATTGCATCCTGAGCTGCCCAGGGTCTGGGCCGACCCGGGTCAGCTGCAACAGGTGGTCCTCAACCTGGCGGTGAATGCCCGCGACGCCATGCCGCGTGGGGGAACCCTGTTGATCGAGACTGGAGTGGTCGAGCTGGACGAGCACTACCCTCGCCAGCATCCTTCGGCCCGGCCCGGGCGTCACGTCGTACTGGTGGTGACCGATACCGGGTGCGGGATGGACCCCGCCACCCGCTCCCGGATCTTCGAGCCCTTCTTTACCACCAAGGAGCCGGGGAAGGGAACCGGCCTGGGTCTCTCGACGGTATATGGAATTGTGAAGCAGACCGGTGGGCACATCTGGGTGTACAGCGAGGTTGGGCGGGGAACCACGTTCAAGCTCTACTTCCCACTCCATCAGGGGCCGATGCAGGCCTCAGAGCGAACGGTCAGGGTCCTTCCACCTTCAGGTGCGGGTGCCACCATCCTCGTGGTCGAAGACGAGGCCTCGGTCCGGAGTACGGTTCGGCGCCTGCTCGAGCGACACGAGTACCGGGTGCTGGAAGCTACCAACGGTCAGGACGCGCTGGCCCTGATCACCGCGCGGCACGGCGAAGTCGATCTGATTCTGTCCGACATGGTAATGCCCGGCATGGGCGGTGCGGAGCTGGCGACCCGGGTCCGCGCATTCGCCCCTACGCTTCCAGTCCTGTTGATGACAGGGTATACCGAGGAGGCACTGGCCCGAAACGGTGACCGCCCGCTCGACCAGGAAATCATCGAGAAGCCGTTCACGCTGCAGATTGTGCTGGAAAAGGTCCGGACGGCGCTCGCCCGCAAAGCCGGCTAGCGCACTCCCGCGGGGGTCCGCTGGTCTGATGTGCCCTTCTGCTTCAGCAGCCGGGTGAGTTGCATCGCCAGGGCTTCGGGCGTGAATGGCTTCTGCAGAAACGGCTGACCTTCCTGAAGCAACCCGCGGCGGACGATCTCGTCGTCGGTATAGCCGCTGATAAAGAGGACCGGGAGATTCTGGGTGAGCTCGGCGGCTCGACGGGCCAGCTCGGGACCATCCATGCCGGGCAGAATCACGTCGGTGATCAGCAGGTCGATGCGGGTATCCTTTCGTTCCAGCACTCCGAGCGCCTGATGTCCTCCGCTCGCCTCGATGACTCCATAACCGAATTCCTGCAGCGCCCTCGAGGTCATGATCCGGACGGCGGGCTCGTCCTCCACCAGAAGGACTGTCTCCCCGGTGGCGCGGGCCGGCGGCTCAGGCGGGGCGGTGGAAGCCACGGAAGATGCGTCGAGCGGCAGATAGATCTTGAACGTGGTGCCTTCGCCCAGCTCACTATAGGCCCAGACGTAACCCTGGCTCTGCTTCACGATTCCATAGACCGTGGCCAGTCCGAGCCCGGTGCCTTTGCCAATGGGTTTGGTGGTGTAGAACGGCTCGAACAGATGGCCCAGGGTTTCGGGCCCCATGCCGTGGCCGGTATCGCTGACCGCAATCACAGCGTAGGGGCCGGGACGGATCGCAACGCCGGGCCGCTGCTTGGCATAGGACTCGGTCAGCTCGGCGACGGAGGTCTCGATGCTGAGACGTCCACCCAGCGGCATGGCATCGCGGGAGTTGAGCACCAGATTCAGCAGCACCTGGCTCAGCTGACCCGGATCGGCATTGACCCGGCTGCCGGCGCGGAGCTGCAGCACGAGGGTCGAGCGCTCGCCCAGGGCGCGGCGGAGCACGCCCTCGAGTCCCTGGATCACGTCGTCCAGGTCGAAGACCCGGCTCTGCACCACCTGGCGGCGGCTAAACGCAAGGAGCTGAGCGGTTATTGCAGCTGTGCGCTCGGCGGCCTCCCGGATGTACTCGAGATCCTTCCGGGCGGTTTCCGGAAGATCGGGGCGGCCGAGCAGGAAGCTCGAAGCGCCGAGCACTACAGTCATTTGATTGTTGGCTTCGTGGGCCACACCGCCGGCGAGCTGCCCGACCACCTCCATCCGCTCGCTCTGGCGCACCCGTTCCTCGATCAGCCGTTGGGCGGTGACGTCGGTGGTGACCTCGATAACCGTGGGCGATTCCTCGCGCCGCCGCCGCTGAAGGATCCACTGCGAGGCCACATGGATTCGCCGTCCATCTCTGGCCACATGGACCAGCTCGCCCTGCCAGCGGCCCGCCGAATGTAGAGCGCTCCGGATCTCTTCCAGCGGCAGCGGGAACTCGGTCTGCAGCAGCTCGTGCGAGACCCGCCCAATCGCATCGGCGGCGGTGAATCCGTACAGCCGGGCAGCACCACTGCTCCAGTACGTGATTCGCCCGTCCAATTCCCAGACGAAAGCCTGGGCTACCTCCAGAGCTTCGGCCAACTCTCTGCTACGGGCGCTTTCGGCTTCCAGCGCCGCCTGAATCCGCTTGTGCTCGGTGATGTCTCGCTTGACCGATGCGGCACCCACAACCTTCCCCGAGCCGTCCCGGATGGGAGAGACCGAGAGGGCGATATGGATCCGCTTGCCGTCCTTCCGGACGCGCTCCACCTCGGAAAATTCGACCGGCTCGCCCCGGGTAACCCGCCGCAGGATGTCGGTCTCCGAGTCATGCAGCTCGGGAGGAATCAGCCGGTAAATCGAGCTGCCCACCATCTCGGCCTCGCTATAGCCGAAGATCTCCTCGGCCGCGTGGTTCCAGCTGGTGACGGTACCATCCAGTTTCTTGCCGATAATGGCGTCTTCGGAGGAGGTCACGATCGCGGCGAGCCTGGCGGTGGCCTCGTTCGCCCGGACCCGGTGGGTGACGTCCTGGGCCACGACCGTCAGGCCTTCCACTGAGGGATATGCTGTGGCCTCGATCCAGATCTCGCGCGGCGCGTAGTACGCCGTGACCTTGGCCGCGTGCTCGCCGGCCAGGGCGCGCCGGTAGGCCTCCTCGAACGGGCTGCCTACCGCAGCAGGGAGCGCCTCCCAGAGGTTCCGGCCTATGAAGTCCGAAGGCTTGCCTCCGACCATGGTGGCAGCGCGGCTCGTTCATGTAGGTGATGGTCCACTGGTGATCCATCACGGTGAACGCGTCGGTGATGCTGCCCAGAATCCGCTCGACCCGTTCCGAGGCCTGCGCCGCCCGCTGCGCCTCCTGCTCGGCTCGGGCGGTCTGCTCCTCGGCGTGCAGGGTCTCTTCCTCCGCCCTTGCGGACTCCTCTTCCGCACGGGCGGCCTCCTCTTCGGCCCGGACTGCCTCCTGCTCGGCCCGGGCCATTTCCCGCTCCGCGACGCGCAAGGCCTCCCTTGCCTTGAGATGGGCTCTGAACCGAGTCTCACCCAACCAGCCCACGCCTATGCCGGACAAGCCAAAGAGCCCGATGCCCAGCTGAGCGATGGGGTCCGAGAAGGTGGCAGCGTACGAGGGAGCGCTAAACCAGAATACGGCGACCACGATGCCGACGACCGTGGTCAGAATCGCGGGTCCAAAGCCGCCCAGATAGGCTGAGACGAATACCGCGGGAAACAGTGTGATGAACGGCAGTCTCACCCCTACGATCGGGCTCAGGGCCGAACGGAGCAGGACCGCCACGGCTGTTGCAATGAGGGCCCAGAGGTAGGGCCTCAGCCGCTCCATCCACGGTGTTCTAGTCACGAAAGAGCAGTTGTGATAGTCACGGGGTTACGGCGGGTGAATGACCGGCTCGATTGAGTCCGACCGTGCAACCAACTCGGTGTACCAAGCTTGTGGGTCCCGGGGTTGGAGTCAATCCCGGGGCAGGCGTGGCGAACGCCTATCGATCGGGAGCGGAGCGCGCCGCACGCCGCAGCTGGCTCCCGGGGGAGGCTGCCGTTATCCGCCGGTGGGCCGGATTGGCGATGCGATACCAGACCGTGCCCGGCTCGTAGGGGTCGGCTTTCCGCTTGGCCACGATCCCCTCCAGATCCATCCGCCGCGCCGCCCCGAAAAGCGCCCGGCCATGCTCCTCGATGGCGAGCACCTTGTAGAGGGGCCCCGTGTCCTCCGGCAGCAAAGAACCGAGCAGCTCTTTCCGCCGTGCCAGTGGCTCGCCTCTGAGGTCCTGCCCGTCCAGCCAGAGCAAGTCGAATGCGGCAAAGGCAATGAAGCCCTGGCCCCGGATCAGGTTGTCAAAGACCGGTTTGCCTTTCCGGTCGAGGGCGACGATCTCCCCATCGAGGATGGCCTCTCTCCCCCGCAGTACCTCGGACAACCGACTCCAGAGGTCGTCGAAACGCCTCAGCGGGATGTCGCGGCGGGACCGGATCTCGCAACCGGAGCCGGAGGAATAGGCCAGGCCGCGGAAGCCGTCGTACTTGGGCTCGAAGATCCACTCGGGATCATCGAAGGGGTCGGGACGCGGAACCAGGGCAATGGGCTCCACGTAGGGCAGGGAAGCGGGTGACTGCTGTCGCCGAGAATAGGCGATACGATGCGTGGGCATGAAGGCTCCGGCGCCTCAGGGGCGTTCAGGAGCCCTCCCCACGAGGAGGGCGCAACGGGTGAGCCGTTCGGCTCTGTTGGCATAAGCTACATCACGCAACGGTCTCCGGCGACACCGGGTGAGCGGAGTCACCGCAACAGCGGCCTGATCCGCTAGTTTGCTCGCAGTTGAAGGCCCCACCGGTATAACCGATCATGACGGTATACCACTGGCGAGACGGCCATTCCGGGTTGTGATAACAACGCGGCCCGGGGAAGTACGTGCGACCAGGAGACGAGCGTGGATAGCGAGGACCGGACCGATCTCCAGGAACGAAGGATTCGAGAGGCGCGCCTCAGGCCTGAGTTTGCTCATCTCTATCCGCCCCTGGAACCCGGGCGATGGGAGTCGGCAGCGCTGATGGCCGATCGGGTGGTGGCCTGGATGCTCCGCCAGCCCGACCGCGGGTACATGGCACCTGAGCGGGTTCTGCGGTCCGACCATTTCGAGTTCCGGGGTGGCGTCTCCACCCCCCAATCACTCAGTGAGTCCCGCAGGCGCAACAATCCTGCGTAAGGAATACATGAACGATACTGAAATCGCGGAGCTGAAGGCGGCGGTCGAGCGGGCTCACCGCTGCCCCGCGACCTATCGGGCCTCCGAGCGGGTCCGGGAGCAAAACCAGCAGTTCGAGGTCGCCCTGTTCGACATCCTCGGGCACCCCCGCGCCCTGCTCTGCTACGCCTGGTTCTCCAACGGAGGTAGCCCCGCCTCGCCGCGGAGCTTCACAGTATTGCGGGAGGGACCGATCCATACCTCGGTGGACGCGGTGCGGTTCGCGCTGGAAGACACCGCCTCCTGACTTAGTCGGAATTTTTCCGGGAGCGCACCCGCGCCATCAACTCCAGGAATTCCTCGGGGTCTGGAAGTGCCATCCGCCGCCGTTTGGCCTCCTGTCTGATTCGGCCGATGATGGTCCGACGCTCCGCTGCGCTGTATTTCCGGGCATTGCTGGGCTGGTGGATGTAGGCCCAGGCCGCCTTGATCCGGCCCGGCGTGTCGATCGGGTATTTCTTGTTGGTAGGGTCGGCAAATCGGGTCTGGCCGTACTTCTTCACTCCCTCGGCCGGATCGGCATCGCGCCGACGATGAATCCTCTTCTTCCTGGGGACCATAATCTCGGCTCAGCGGTCGATGACGGCCATGTTGCCCTCATCGTGGCGTTCGCCGGCAGCTGGGGTGAGGTTGTTCAGACGCTCGATCTGCTCGGCGCTCAGCTCGAGCCGGTCAGCGGCGGTGTTCTCCTCGACCCGGGCGACCCGCTTGGTGCCAGGAATCGGGGCGATGTCGTCGCCCTGCGCGAGCAGCCAGGCCAGAGCCACCTGTGCCGGTGTGGCGCCCGCCTCGTCGGCGACAGCCTTGACCTCGTCGACGATGCGCAGGTTGCGCTGGAAGTTCTCGCCAGTGAAGCGCGGGTTGGTCTTGCGCCAGTCGCCGTCGGGGAGCTGCTCGGGCGAGCGGATCTCGCCAGTGAGGAAGCCGTGGCCCAGCGGCGAGTAGGGAACGAAGCCGATGCCCAGCTCGCGCAGAAGGGGCAGCAGTTCGGCCTCCGGGTCGCGGGTCCATAAGGAGTACTCAGTCTGCAGCGCCGCGACTGGATAAATGGCGTGGGCGCGCCGGATGGTGTCGGGGCCAGCTTCGGACAGGCCGATGTGGCGGACCTTGCCCTCGGCGACTAGCTCGGCCAGCGCGCCGACCGTGTCCTCGATAGGCGTCCTTGGGTCGACCCGGTGCTGGTAGTACAGGTCAATGTGGTCGGTGCCGAGCCGCTTCAGTGAACCCTCGACCGCCGCGCGGACGCTCGCCGGGCTGCTGTCGAGAACGCCGGGCCCGCGGCCGGAGTGCGAGACGATGCCGAACTTTGTCGCCAGCACGACCTGGTCACGGCGGCCCTTGATCCCCCGGCCCACCAATTCCTCGTTGCCGTAGGGGCCGTAGATCTCGGCAGTGTCGATGTGGGTGACGCCCAGCTCGAGCGCCCGGTGGATAGTCCGGATGGATTCCGCGTCGCTGCCCGCGCCGATGTTGTAGTAGCCGGACATCGACATGGCGCCGAGTCCGATGCGCGACACGTCGAGTCCGCCGATCGAGATGTGCTTCATGGCGATGAGCTCCGCTCTTTTGAGCCCGGAAAGATAAAAGGTCTCGCCGTCCGTAAGTGGGCAGCGAGACAATCATTTAAAGCACATGGGCCCGGCGGCGGGAACCCGCCCAGCGGGTGCGTGAACGCGCGACCTCTTGATGAGAGTGGGCCCGGCGCCGGGAACCCGCCCAGCGGGTGCGTGAACGCGCGACCTCTTGCTCCGAGAGCGCAGGCCTCCGGCGCCGCCGCCAGACGTCGAACGCGCGACCTCTTGCTCCGGAGGCAAGCGCTCTATCCAACTGAGCTACGGACCCGGGTTGTCAGGGGAAGTTGGCCGCGTGAGCCACTCTCGGTCACGTGTCCATGTCGGCCAACCTACGTCATGCCGTACGTTCATCGCTGCGGAACCTAAGCAGCCGGCTAGCGGGTCCTGACCTCCATCACCCACACGTCGCTCCGCCCCTCGGACATCGCGTAGGCCAGGCGGCCCGCCGCCGCGCTCCACCCGCCGGACACACGCCCTCCACCTGGGAACGTCATCAGCCGCTCCGGCGGGCCGCCCTCGAGCGGAATGCGCCAGAAGGTCGTGCCGGTCGAGTCGTTGCTCAGGGTGTAGACGGCGCGGCCGTCGTCGCTCCACTGCTCCTGGTTGCCCAGCACCGCCCGGGGCCCGGTAGTGTCGGCCACGAGCCGTGGCATGCCCGAGTCGGCCGGCATGATCCAAAGCGCACCACGGGTGAGCGAGGCGCTGACCGTCAGGCTCCGCCCGTCCGGCGACCAGTGGGGGGAGAACCCCCAGCCGAGCCGCTCGACCGGCTGCTCCCACGGGGCGCCTCGCGAGGTCCGGCGTGCCGTCCAGATGCCGCCCTGGCCGGTGAAGATGGCCCAGGCGAGACGATTCCCGTCGGGCGCCCAGGCGGCCAACGCCTCCTGGCCCGGGGAGGATGTCACCCGCTGGAGCGGGGCGCCGTCGAGGCCCATGACCCAGATGTCGCGCGAGCCTGCCCGCCACGAGTGGAACGCGACCTCACGGCCATCGGGCGACGGCGCCGGCCAGAAGTCGTCGCTCGAATCGCTGGTGAGCCGCTCGGGCGCGCCTGCGGGCAGCGCCATCCTGTACAGGTCCATGTTGCCGCTGAGATCGGAGTCGTAGTACAGCCAGCGGCCGTCCCGGGAGAGCAGGGTCGTCTCGACGAACTGGGACCCGTGGGTAAGCTGGGTCGCGCTCGAGGGCGCCACCGGCAGATGGGCCGGCACCGGGATGGACCAGGCGCTGCTCTCGATCGCGAGGTCGCCGTATGCGAGACGGCGGCCGTCCGCCGAGAGCGAGATGGTGTGGGCATTGAGGCCGGTAGTGAGGCGGAGCGCGGGTCCGCGCGGCGCGCCTGCCCCCATCGCCTGGGCGAAGATGTCGCGCGGACCGTACCGGTTGGAGACGTAGTAGACCCAGCGCCCGTCGGGCGACCACACTGGGCTCAGGTTGGAGAAGAGGCTGTCGGTGAGCGGCACGACCCGGCCGTCGCGCACCCGCAGGCTCACCAGCCGGCTGGGTGAGACGTTGCCGAACAGCGTCCCCGGGGTGAGCGCGATGGCGTTGCCCGAGGAGCAGGCGAGGTACTCGGCGTCGGGGCTCCAGACGCAGCCGTGAGCCTCGTACAGACGCGCGATGCCGCGGGAGTCCCCGCGGGACTCGCGGACGAAGACCGAGTCGCCGACGACGTACGCGATCCGCTTTCCGTCGGCCGCCCAGGCTGCCGAGATCACCGGCCCGCTCCGGCCGGACGGGACCTCCGCCGTCTCGGCCCCGCCGCCGGCCGGCGCGCTGACGACGCCGCCGCGCTCGAGGAAGAGGACCCGGCTTCCGTCAGGAGACCAGCGGGGATGGGACTGGACCTGGTCGGCGTCGTCCGTAAGCGCGATCTCCCGGCCGCCGGCTACCGGGCGGACGAAGACCCGCATGTGGAGTGGCGTGCCGCCGGCGTAAGCCACGGTCTTGCCGTCCGGCGAGATGGCCGGCAGCACCTGCATGACGGGATCCCAGGTCACCTTGGTGGTCGAGCCGAAGCTCACCGGAGGCGGAGCCGGACCCGACCGATGCGCGCCGAGGAGATAGGCCCCGGCCAGCAGGGCGACGCCGGCCACCGGGACGATCCATCGCCGCCAGGGCGAGGCTGCCGTGGGGACCAGGCGCGCGCGGGCTCCCGCGTGTCGGCCGGCCCGCTCGGCGGTGAGACTCGCCGCGAATTCGCGCCCCGAGCCGAACCGGTCGGCCGGCAGCTTCTCCAAGGCGGTGAGGACCGTCTCCTCCACCTCGGGGGGAATCGAGCGGCGGCGGGGGATCAGCGGCCGAGGCTCCTCGGTCAGCACCTTGGCCACGATGGCCTGCGCCGTCGGCCCGCTGAAGGGCGGCTCGCCGATCAGCATCTCGTAGGTGACCGCGCCGAGGGCGTAGATGTCACTACGGGCGGTGATCTCCCGCTCGCCCATCGCCTGCTCGGGGCTCATGTAGTGCGGCGTGCCGACCGACATCCCGGTCTCGGTGATCCGGGTCCCGCCCGCCTTGATCGCGGCCAGCGCGATGCCGAAGTCCGCCACCAGCGCGGAGCCGTCGTGCAGCAGGATGTTCTCGGGCTTGATGTCGCGGTGGATCACCCCATGGCGGTGGGCGTAGTCGAGCGCGCCCGCGACCTCGCTGGCGATCCGGATCGCGTCGCCCACCGGCAGCTGCTTCTCCCGGGTGAGCCGGTCGCGGAGCGACTCGCCCTCGACGAAGGGCATGGCGTAGTAGAGCGACGCCGTCGGCCTCGCCCGAGTCGAACAGCGGCAGGATGTGGGGGTGCTGCAGGTTGGCCGTGGTCCTGATCTCGCTCAGGAACCGCTCGGCGCCGATCACGGCCGAGAGCTCGGGCCGCATGAGCTTGATGGCGACCTGGCGGTGGTGCCTCAGGTCCTGGGCGAGGTAGACAGTCGCCATGCCGCCCTGGCCGAGCTCGCGCTCGAAGCGATAGCGTTCGGCCAGCGCGGCGGCGAGGCGGGAGCGGGGCTCGTGCATGGGTGTCCATCAATATGACGAGGTGTCTGACGCAGTGGATGCAGTTTTCATCCCGGAACAGAAACGTGATTCGCCGGGTCTACGGCCACCTAGGCTCCCTGCGGCACTGATCGGAAGCCGTTGAAACACAAATCCTGCCTTCATGGGGAAAGATGAAAATCCCCGCTCAGTCGTAAGTGATGGCGGGGAAGAGGATTCATCGGAGTGGGCCCGGCGCGACTCGAACGCGCGACCTCTTGCTCCGGAGGCAAGCGCTCTATCCAACTGAGCTACGGACCCGTTGATTGGGAGGGGAAAAGTCGCTGACCGGAAGGCATTCCGCAACGCCTTGTGAAGCGATCAAGGGCCCGGCGCCGGGTACCCGCGCAGCGGGTGCGTGAACGCGCGACCTCTTGCTCCGGAGGCAAGCGCTCTATCCAACTGAGCTACGGACCCGAATTGTGAGGGGGGAAGTTGGTCATTTGAGCCGCTCTTTGCAACTGCGCAGGGTCCACATCTGAAGAGGCCAGTCACAAATCGCCGGTGCCGAATCCATCACGGGACTGTCAGGGACAATCTTGCGCGTGTCCGGCTCCATTTCGTGAGTGTCAGGGTCCATCTCGCGAATGTCAGGGCATCTCGATGTCAGGGTCCACACCGCAGCTGTAAGGTGTCGTATCGGGATTGCCGGTCTCACATCGTACATGTCCGGGTCCGTATCGTCCTTGCAAGGGCCCGTTTCGCGAGAGTCAGGCTCCGTTTCGTGAGTGCCGGAACCATCTCGCGATTGTCAGGTTTCGTTCGCGTTGTCAGGTTCCGTTTCGCGGATGTCAGACTCCATTTCGCCGTTGTCAGGCTCCGTCTTGCGAGTGCCGGAACCATTTCGCGGCTGTCAGATCCGTATTGCGAGTGTCAGGTCCCGTATCGCGGGTGTCAGATTCCGTTTCGCGGTTGTCAGGTTTCGTTTCGGGAGTGTCAGGTCCCGTATCGCGAGTGTCAGATTCCGTTTCCCGACTGTCATGGTCCGCATCGCGAGTGTTCGGGTTCAATCAGGTATGGCCGGCTTGACGTGAAAGCGGCCGGAACAAAGTCCGGCCGGCACAGCAAGAGGGAAAACCGCGCAGGGCCGGCCTAGGCGCCGACCTCCACCGCGTGGTGGGAAGTTCTCTGAGGAGCGGAGTGAGCCGGGTTCCAGACGCTCTCGCCATCTATATCCTCCGGTACGGGCACCCCGAGCCAGGACAGCATTGCGGGGAACAGGTCCACCGTCCTGAGCGCGCCGCCTGGCACCGGCTCGCTGGCCCAGACGGGGGTCTGCATGTGCACCCGGATCAGGCTGCCGTGGCCTGCCCGGTGCTCGGGCACCTCGAACCGGTCCCGGAAATCGTAGCCTTCGCGGGCCACCACCAGCAGATCTCCCGTGCGCCGGGTGCGGAACTGGTCCAGTAGCTGAAATGCGGCGTCGGGAAAGGCGCCGTTCCACGTCTGCTCCAGCCAGTCGCGGGCGCTGCCCTTCCAGGCACCACCCATCTGCAGTGGATCTCCGGCCCAGGGGCGGTACTCGATCATCCCGTTCTCTTCATGGAGCGCGCGCCTCGCCGTCTCCGCTCGCCACGGCGATCCCGCCGTGCTCCGATTCGGCTGCGATCAAAGCCACCGCCGGTTCGGCCAACAGCACGGCCAGCAGGTCACGGTCGCTGCCGAATGCCTGGGGCTGGCGCAGCCGTTCGAACGACCAGCGACGGCTCCGGCGGTCGCCCGGGCGAGCGTACACCATTGCCGATCCATTGCCCGCAACCATCACCGCCGCCCGGGGCTTCCGCTCCCAGACGACCGGATGAGACATGGTGGGGACGCCCTGCGCCCGGAACCAGTCCGCCAGGTCGAGATGGGTGTGCACCGGCGAGGCGCCGTGGTCGCTTACGAGAAGAATCAGGCTCCGCTCCAGCTCTCCCCGGCGCCGGAGCAGGTCGCGCAGCCGGCCCACCGTCTCGTCCACCTTGCGCAAGGCACGGTGCACTGGGGCGGAGTCGTGGCCCGACTGATGGGTGTAGCCGTCTACTGCCGGGAACTGGGCGAACACGAAGCGCCAGTCCTGGGCGGCTGCCCGGAGGAGATGGCGAGCCACCGAATCGTCTGAAGGCTGGTGCCACTTGGCGGCATGGGCGACCGTGCCCCAGATCTGCCGCTCCAACCGAGACGGATCCCGGCTCCGGTCGAGCCCGCGGGCCACCGGTGTGAAGATGCCGACGCTCTCCGGGACCAGCTCGAAGATGGTTTGCACCGCCGGGTTGATGTCGGTGTCCAGCATCGGCGCCTGATAGCCGCAATAGCTCCGAACCGCAGCGCGGTCGCGCCACCAGCGTCCACCGTACGTCGTACGGTCGAGCCAGCGAATGGAGGGAATGTCGCACCGGCCCGGGGCACACCCGGTGAGGAACGGCAGATAGGCAACGCTGGTGGTCGAAGGGAATCCGGTAATCGCGGTGGTGCGCCCACCCTGGCGCAGCATGCTCGCGAGATGGGGAAGGTCACCCAGCTCGAGCCTTCGCTGGGCGACATCGGGACGAAGCCCGTCCACCAGCAGCAGAAAACAGCGGTTCATGCTTCCTCTGCGATCGGCGGCAGGCTGGCGATGCTTTCGCCCGACTGATTCATCCGCCGAGCGGCGCGGATACCCAAACCCAGCACCACCAGACTCCCCACGGCAATCCAGGGTCCCGGGACCCGATAGGCCAGGCCCATGCCGGCAAGCCCGAGATAGCGGGTTCCCCGGCCGAGCACTACCGAGAGCTGGTACTTCCACATGGGGTAATCCGCCAGCACGGCCAGCACCCGCATGGGATAGTGCGGCACGATCGGCAGCACGCAGGTGGCCACCAGCGACCAGAATGGCGCCTTGCGATAGCACCGGAGAGACCACTGGGTAATCCGGTGGGATCGAAATCCTCGGGTGCCTTCGCGGGCCAGGAGCCGGGTCAGCAGCTCCATGTTCCAGGCCTCGATCACCAGCGTCGCCAGTACCGCCACCAGCACGATGAGCAGCAGCGAGTAGCGGCCACCCAGATACAACACGGCGCCATCGTAAGGCAACGGGGCCAGCGAGTTGCCGAGGAAGGTGTAGGGCACCAGGTACAGCAGCCGGGACCAGCCGGTCCAAACCCGGGCAGCCACCAGCGCCATGGCACTGATCCCGATCATGACATCCGGGAAGCAGCCAGGGGGAGCGCAGCAATTTTGAGGACGGCGCCAGCGATGCAAGCCGCATATTCTGAGTGTTGGACGCGATCGAGTAATGGGTGGGCAATGGCAGGGCGCCTACCACCCTGCAGACGACCCTAAAGTATTGGACCCGCGGGCGGCGGGGAAGCACGTAGCAGCCGCACACCCCTGTTAGCGCTCGACCCTGACCGGCACCCGGTGCCAGGCGTTGTTGACGTATCCCTTCACGTTCCAGGTGTCGCGCACATGGGATGGCTGAGTGGCGCCGGAGCTGTCGCTGGCGCGGGCGCACAGGATGTACTGCCCCGGCTCCAGGTCGAGCTCCGCCTCCCAGAAGGCCCAGGTCCAGGCCGACTCCTGAGGCAGGATCCGGGCGGGGAGCCCACTTGCCCGGCTTCGTCGGCCGCGACCTCGACTCTGGTGATCAGCCGGGCGGCGGAGCCTATGGCCCAACCCCGGACGATGGTTCTGCCCGGCGGCAACAGCTGGTTCGGCTCCGGATGCAGGATCACCGAATTCACCGGGACCTCTGTGAGTGCGGTTCCCGCAGAAACGTCTCGCGGGTCTCGCGGATTCGGCTCGCGCTGCAGCCGGTACGCCTGGGTCTGAAAGTAGTTGTCGGTGGGGTCCTTCCGCAGATTGATTCGGCCCAGCCATTTCACGCTCCGGGCCCCGATCCAGCCGGGCACCACCGCCCGAAGAGGAAACCCGTGCGCCGGCGGGAGGGGAGCGCCGTTGAGATGACTGGCGAGCAGCACCTCGTCGCTCTGCGCCTTTGCCAGGTCGATGGATCCGCCGAAGCCGAATTGCCGGCCATGGCGCTCCACCCGATCAAGACCGATCAGCTCCACGTGACGTGCTCCTGGCTTCACCCCGATCGCCTGCAGCAGGTCGCCCAGAGCCACGCCGGTCCACTCGCCCGCGCTGACGGGTTCCGGTCCCCAGGGAAGCTCGTTCGACAGTGGGCCCAGCTCGAGAAACTCCTCTCGGCGAAGGCCGGCACACACCAACGTGGCCGCGACCGTTCGCCGGGTGAATCCGCTCATCAGCTCGGCCAGGGAGTAGCTCCGGGGATGCTCCACCAGTCCGCCGATCTCGAGCCGCCAGGAATCCGCATTGATCGGAGGAACCGCCGCATGGCTTCGGGTGAAGAACCGATCCACCGGGGTAATGAAATCCTGGGGAGGAACGGGCCAGGAGCCGGTGTTCAGGCCCTCGGGATCGCGAATTACACGCCGGGGTGTACTCATCGCGTGAGGATCACCCGGTACCCGCGTGAAATCAACTGGGACGATGCAGGCCGATCAGGATTCGAGCCGGGGCTCTTCAGAGTCTCCCAGCTTCTTCCTCTGGGGAGGTTTCCGGTCTGTAGTTCGGGTGCGGGATCCGCGAGGGCGCGGCTCGCTCGCGCCGCCGCGAAACTCGAAGTGGGTTGGATCGAAGGTTCGGGTGAAGCGGCCTGCCTTCCGCCCGCTCCGGTGCCGTTCCACCAGCTTACGGGCCAGCTCAGCTACCGGTATCCAGACCTCCGGGGGGATGCCGGGGTACTCAGCCGCAAATTCTTCTTTGAGTCTTGCCTCGCGAACGTCCACCGCGAGCTCTCCTCTTCCGGGAATAAACCAATACAGCCGAGCAGAGTCTCGGGATGCCGCCGGCAAACTTGAGGAAGCGGAGAGTCAGGGACGGAGGGAAAGCACTTCCCGCACCCGGGCAGCAAGGGCCATCGGGGTGAACGGCTTGGGCAATACCGGCCCCGGAAGATCCGACCCGCCGTGGAGATACACCCCCGATATCAGCACCACTGGCATGTGCGGCTGCCGCCGGGCGAGCTCCAGCGCGAGCTCGCGGCCGTCCATCCGGGGCATGCTGACGTCGGCGATCACCAGGTCGATGGGCGAGTTCTGCTCCAGGACCGCGAGCGCCTCCAGGCCATCGGCTGCCGAGTAGACTCGGTAATGCTCGAATTCCATGGTGCGGATGAGGAGAGCGCGCATCACTTCTTCGTCGTCTACTACCAGCACGGTGGGAATGTGCGGCGGAACCGTCAGGGGGACGGACATGGGGGCAGAATCTACGGCCCGGAAGCGAGTCGGTAAGGGAGCAGAGGGCGCCGGGGGTGTTGCCTTCCGGGCAACCGGGGTGCCTATTCGGGTGGAATAGCTCCCAACCTCGTGTCTCCGTAATCCCGAGAAATGGCCCATGCCTGTCCTCCGCTGCTGCCTGCTCACTGCTTCGACCTGCGTTCTGGTTGCCACAGCATACGGCCAGGGCGGTCCGCCACTCCTTCTCAGGGAGCCCGCCCTCAGCGCCTCCGAAATCTGTTTCAGCTTTGCCGGCGATCTCTGGACCGTGCCTCGCGCCGGCGGCACCGCGCACCGGCTGACCGCGTCGCCCGGCACCGAGTCGGGCTGCCATTACTCCCCCGACGGACGCTGGATTGCTTACACCAACACCAGCAACAACAACGCCGATGTGTACGTGATCGCGGCGGGCGGCGGCACGCCCAAGCGACTCACCTACCGTCCCTCGGCCGACCGGGTTCGCGGCTGGACCGCAGACGGCAAGGTGCTGTTCATGTCGGACCGCGACGGCATCGCGCTGGCTCAGGCCCTGGGTGCCCCCCGCCTCTTCGTCCAGGCGCCCGACGGGGTGCAGCCGGCCGCCGGTGGACCTGCCCAGCGTATGGGACGGCGCCTTCAGCGGCGACGGCAAGCGGCTGGCCTACCTGCCGTTTCCTCCGGCCAACCGGGCCTGGAAGCGCTATCGCGGCGGGCGCACGACGCCGATCTGGATCGCGTCGCTGGCGCGATGCCGCGGTGGAGAAGGTCCCGCGTCAGGGCTCGACCGACCAATACCCCATGTGGGTGGGCGACACGGTTTTCTTCGTGAGCGACCGGGAGGGGCCGGCCACCCTCTACAGCTACGACACGCGGACCAAGCGCGTGGCACGGCGGATCGAGAACAAGGGTCTCGACATCAAGTACGCCTCCGCCGGGCCGGGCGGGATCGTCTACGAGCAGTTCGGCGGGCTCCACCTGTACGACCTGAAGACCGGGCGATCGTCGCCGGTGGCAGTGACGCTGGCGGGGGAGCTCACCGCCGCGCTGCCCCATTGGGTGCCCGTGGGAGACAAGCTCGAACATCCGGCGCTCTCGCCCACTGGCGTGCGGGCGGCGTTCGAGGCCCGAGGTGAGATCCTGACGGTGCCGGCCAAGAAGGGCGATGCCCGCGACATCAGCCACACTCCGGGCGCCACCGAGCGCTATCCCAGCTGGTCACCCGACGGCCAGACGGTGGCCTACTTCTCCGATGCCGGCGGCGCGTATCATCTCGAGCTTCGAGGCCAGACCGGGACCGGGCAGCCGCGCAGTATCAAGCTGGGCGACGACGACACCTACTACTTCCGTCCGGTCTGGTCGCCCGACGGGAAGCGAATCGTCTACAACAACTCACGGGGCGAGCTGTGGTACGCCGATGTCGCCAGCGGCAAGACCACCAAGGTGGACACCGACCCGCTGGGTCCGGCCTTCGACAACTCCTTCCCCAGCTCCTGGTCGCCCGACTCCCGCTGGCTGGCGTACGCCCGTTCGATCAAGAACCGGCTCGGCGCCGTGTTCGTGTACGACCTGGAGCACGGCAAGTCCACCCAGGTCACCGACGGGCTGAGCGACGTGCGCACGCCGGGATTCGACGCCAGCGGCAAGTACCTCTACTTCGTCGCCAGCACCGACGCGGGGCCGGCCAGTGATTTCAGCATGACGACCTACGATCACCCGATCACCCGCGGGCTCTACGCCATCGTGCTGCCGAACGACCAGCCGTCGCCGCTGGCGCCCGAGAGCGACGAGGAAAGGGCCAAGGGCGACAGCGCGGCCAAGAGCAACGCCAAGGCGGCGGCGGGCGACGTGAAGGGCGCCAAGGCGGTGAAGCCAGGGAAGGACAGCCTGGGCGTGGTGGCGGCACCGGCGCCGGTGCGGATCGATTTCGCCGGGCATCGACCAGCGCACGATCGCCCTGCCGGCCGATCCGAAGAACTACGTCGCCCTGATTCCCGGCAAGCAGGGAGTCGTGGTGTTGGCCGAGCAGCCGCTGATTCCGGTGGACATCCAGCCGGACACGTTGACCTTCGTACTGCACAAGTTCGATCTGGGCGAGCGCAAGGCAAATGAGTTGATGCGGGACGTGGCCGACTTCGACGTCTCCCGCGATGGGGGCATGCTGCTCTATCGGCAGCAGGGCAAGTGGACCATTGCGCCGCTGGGCCCGCCACCGCCGCCCGACAGCGCTGCCTCTGGCCCGGGCGGTGGGGCCTCAGCTGGTGCGGGTGGCGCGCTCAACACCGACGACATCCAGGTGCAGACCGATCCGCGGGCGGAATGGGCCGAGATGTACCACGAGTCCTTCCGGCTGCAGCGGGCCTACTTCTACGATCCGAACTACCACGGTCTCGATCTCGACAAAACGGAGAAGTTCTATCAACGCTATGTCGACGGCCTGGGTGGGAGCGCCGATCTGGATTACCTGCTGGAGGAGGTATTCGGCAATCTCACGGTGGGCCATCTGTTCGTTCGCGGTCCCAATGAGACTCCAACCAAGACTCCGCCCAACGGTCTCCTGGGGGCCGACTACACCATTGCCAACGACCGCTGGCGCTTCGCCAAGATCTACGCCGGCGAGAACTGGAATCCGTCGACCGTCGCGCCGCTCACTCAGCCGGGCGTGAACGTGCGCACGGACGAGTATCTGCTGGCGGTGGACGGCCGTCCCCTCACCGCGAAGGACAATGTCGATCAGGCGCTCGAGGGCACCGCGGGAAAATCGGTGGTGCTCCGGGTGGGGCCCAAGCCGGACGGCAGCGGAGCCCGCGATGTGACCGTGGTGCCGCTGCCGAGCGAGGTGATGCTCAGGCATCTGGCCTGGATCGATCACAATCGCCGGGTGGTGGACAGCCTTTCCGGCGGCAAGCTGGGCTACATCTACGTGCCCAACACCGCCAACGAGGGCTACACCCGGTTCAACCGCTACTTCTTCGCCCAGCAGGACAAGCTCGGCGCGGTGGTGGACGAGCGGTTCAACGGCGGTGGGAACATCGCCGATTACATGGTGGAGTATCTCGGCCGGGAGGCGCCGTTCAACTGGGTGACGTCGCGCTACGGGGAGGACGTGCCGATTCCGGCCGGCGCGATCTACGGGCCGAAGGCGATGCTGATCAATGAATACGCCGGCTCCGGCGGAGACGAGCTGCCCTGGCTGTTCCGCCGGTTCAAGATCGGGCCGCTGATCGGGACCCGCACCTGGGGCGGGCTGGTGGGGATCGGCGGATATCCTCCGCCTGATGGACGGCGGGCTGGTTACCGCGCCGCGGATCGGGCTGTGGACGGCGGAGGGCGAATACGCCGTGGAGAACAAGGGGGTGGCGCCGGACGTCGAGGTGGACCTGGAGCCGGCGGGGTGGCGGAAGGGGCGCGACTCGCAGCTGGAGAAGGCCGTGTCGGTTCTGATGGAACAGCTGACGAAGCGGCCCAGGACTGTGGCCAAGCGCCCGGCGTTTCCGACCTGGGCGAAGGAGAAGTGAGGGGCGGGAAGGACGGGAGAGTCGGGATGGACTTTCACCGCTGGAGGCACGATGAACAAGTTCGCCAAGGGGTGCGCGGTAGTCCTTGGGGTCGGCATCGTCATCGCGACCGGAGCGTCCTACTACGTCTACCACAAGGTGAACTGAGCGGTCGCGGGATTCGCCCAGCTGGGCTCGCTGCCCGAGCTCGACCGATCAGTCCGAGTGAAGGGTCACTACACACCGGCATCGGATGAACCGAGCCGGGCACAGCTCGATCGGCTGCTCCAGGTCCAACAAGCGGTACGCACCCGGCTGGGTGCCCGGGCCGAGGAGATGGAGCGGCGCTACCACCGGCTGCTGGCGAAAGACACGGCGACGGTGGTCGATGCACCGGAGATCATCAGCGCCTACCGGGATCTCGCCGCCGCCTACATGGACGCCAAGCGCGCCCAGGTGGACGCGCTCAACAAGGCGGGCTTCTCGCTGGAGGAGTATCGTTGGACCCGCTCGAAGGTATATGGGGCGCTGGGGGTCCCGCTCATGGATTTCGACGTCGCCCGCATCATCGATGACGTCAAGCATGGCCGGGAGCCCGACTCGACCGCGTTTCGGATGACGGTATTCCCAAGCGGCCCGATTGGGTCGCCGGCGGTGAAGCAACTGGTCGAACCGCACCGGAAAGTGCTGGAGGATAACGCGGGGCTCGCGTTCTTTGGACTGTAGGGAAAGAGGGAAAGGGCGGGAGAGACGGGAAGGGCGGGAAGGTATGTGGGATAGGAAGAAAGGGAGCCGGCGATGCCTAGCCCCCTTTTTTCTTTCCTGCACTTCAATCGGGGCGCCCGGATTTGAACCGGGGACCTCCTGCTCCCGAAGCAGGCGCGCTAACCGGGCTGCGCTACGCCCCGTACTTTCAAACCGCGTGAACAGTAAACGGTAAACGGTGAACGGGGTCACGCCCGGTGCCCACCCGTTCACCGCTTGACTGTTCACGCTGGTTTTGAGAGTGCGCCCTGAGGGACTCGAACCCCCAGCCTTCTGATCCGTAGTCAAATGCTCTATCCAATTGAGCTAAGGGCGCTCATGGGCGGTACAAGACTCGAACTTGTGACCTCCACGATGTCAACGTGGCGCTCTAACCAACTGAGCTAACCGCCCGGATCCGCCGGACGGAGAGGGCGGAGAGACGGAGAGGGCGGAAGGCGTGCTCCGCGCTCGGGAGGACGTCCGCGTCAGCGAGCCCCTCTCCGTCCCTCCGACTCTCCGCCCTCTCCGACCAAGTAGCGGGGGTGGGATTTGAACCCACGACCTCCGGGTTATGAGCCCGGCGAGCTACCAGACTGCTCCACCCCGCGCCGTGTGCTTCAGCTATCAAACCGTTCGGGCCGATACTAAACCAAACCGGGGGCGCGTGTCTGGCCCCTCGACGAGCGGGAAACGGGACTCGAACCCGCGACCCCAACCTTGGCAAGGTTGTGCTCTACCAACTGAGCTATTCCCGCGAAACGGTCAGGATTCTAGCGCCCGACCCGCCGCGGCGCAACGACCTATGTAGTGCAGGGTCTGGCTCGGCCGAAGGGGGAAGTGGAGGCGAGGGGGATCGAACCCCTGACCTCGTGAATGCCATTCACGCGCTCTCCCAACTGAGCTACGCCCCCGGTACTATTGTCCCGCCTCCGAACGGCACCGCGGCAAGCACGGAAACGTATCCCGTGCCCGAAAGTGTGTCAACGAGGCACCATGGCCGGCCACAACGGCCAACCGTGCTGATCGAAGGGTGATCTTGTCGCGATGAATAACGAGTCGCTTCCCGACCCGGTTCCTGACCTCACGACCGCCGATATTCTCGCCCAGTCCGAGTCTGCCAAGCCCCGGCGGACCCGGAGACGGGCCTCCAAGAATCTCGGCGTTTACGATGCCGATCGGGACATCCTCGATCAGTATCTCTTCGAGGTGAGCAAGACCCCCCTGCTGACCCCGCAGCAGGAGATCGCGATTGCCCGCCTGGTCCAGGCCGGCGACGCCGAGGCGATGCAGGAGCTGATCAAGCGCAATCTGCGCTTCGTCATCTCCGTCGCCAAGAAATATCAGAACCGGGGCATGGGCCTGAGCGACCTGATCGGCGAGGGCAACCTCGGTCTGCTTACCGCAGCCCGGAAGTTCGATCCCGACCAGGGCGTGAAGTTCATCTCCTACGCTGTCTGGTGGATCCGCCAGTCCATCCTCGCGGCGCTGGCCCGCCAGGGCCGCACCGTCCGGGTGCCACTCAACCGCACCGCCGACCTCTCACGGATCACCCGCACCTCGGAAACGCTCCGGCAAGACCTCCGCCGGGAGCCCACCTACGAGGAGATCGCGGAGAGAACCGGTCTCGCCGTAGACGTGGTGCGCTCCCTGGCGGCGCTCAACACCAGCGACATCCGGCTGGACGCTCCGGTCGAGCACGAGACCGAGCGCTCCATGATCGACCGCTTCATCGCGGACGAGCAGGGCGATCCGGAAGAGAAGGCGATGGAGCACTTCCTGACCGAACAGGTGGACCATGCGCTACGATCGCTGGCGCCGCGCGACGCCAAGGTGCTCCGGCTCTACTTCGGCCTGGACGGCGGCCGGGAGCATACGCTGGAGGAGATCGGCGGAATGCTGGGCGTCACCCGGGAGCGGGTGCGCCAGCTCCGCGACCGGGCGCTGAAGCGATTGCGCGAGGGTGAGGTCGGGCGCGCCGCTGGCGAGCTTTGCAGCCTAGCGCTTCCCCGCTTAATTGCACCCGTGTCTCCCCCTACAACCTCAGGCCTCCCCGCCGCCTCCCAGGGCTTCATTGCGCATCTCGGCCGCCGCAGCATAGAGGCGGGTCGCGCGCTCGCCGATGTGCGGACCTGGCTTCCGCTGCTGGCCAACCAGATGCGGCTTGTGGGAGTGGATTCGGTTCCCATCGCGCTCTTCATCGCGGTCTTCACCGGCATCGTCCTCTCGCTCCTCTCCTCCTACATCTTCACCGGTACGGTTCCGCTCTACTTCGTGGGAGCACTGGTGGGGAAGACCATCATGATGGAACTGGGGCCGGTGCTGACCGGAATGGCCCTGGCCGGACGGGTGGGGGCGAGCATTGCCGCTGAGCTGGGAACCATGAAGGTGACGGAGCAGGTGGATGCGCTG
Source organism: uncultured Gemmatimonadales bacterium (assembly GCA_963825815.1). Classification (GTDB taxonomy): domain Bacteria; phylum Gemmatimonadota; class Gemmatimonadetes; order Gemmatimonadales; family GWC2-71-9; genus CAVVWJ01. The sequence continues at coordinate 23,602 of CAWGVB010000006.1, forward strand.
GAGACGTTGGCCTACGACCGCTATGCCTACCTGGTCGTGCCCCGCGTGCTGGCGGCCATCCTGATGTTCCCGGTGGTCACCGCCTTTGCCATGGGGGTGGGTGTCGCCTCGGGCTGGATCACCTCCATCAACCTGCTCGATCTCTCCAGCCCCGACTTCTTCAAGGGGCTGAAGCTGTTCTACCGCTTCAAGGACATCTGGTTCGGCCTGATCAAGAGCGCCAGCTTTGGCGGCGCCGTGGCCCTGATGGGATGCCTGCGCGGCCTGGCCGCTGAAGGGGGAGCCGAGGGAGTGGGACAGTCAACCACTCGCGCGGTGGTCCTGGGCTGTGAGGCGATTCTGGTGCTGGACGCGTTCTGGGCGCTGGTGCTGCTGTGAGGCGGGGAAGCGGGAGCGGGGAGGCGGAGCCGCGGCAGTTACCGCCGGCTGGGCATTTGCTTCCCCGACCCTCGACGCTCCGAACCTCCGACCAATGATCAACCTCGAGAACCTCACCAAGAGCTTCGGCTCCCGCGCCGTACTGAACGGCGTTTCGCTCGAGGTGCCCGACGGGCAGAACACCGTGATCATCGGGGCGTCGGGAGCGGGGAAGAGCGTCACTCTCAAGCTGATCGTGGGGCTGATCGAGCCGGATGGAGGCCGGGTTTCGGTCGACGGAGAAGACGTGCAGGAGCTCGACCGGGAGCAGTTGGCCGCCCTCCGGGGACGGATCGGCTATGTCTTCCAGTTCGCCGCCCTGTTGGACTCGATGACTGTGGCCCAGAACATAGCTCTGGGGCTGGTGCGCCGGGGCCATGGTCAGGCTGAGATCCAGTCCCGGGTGGAGGAGAGTCTCAAGGTGGTGGAGCTCAGCGGCACTGAGGACAAGCTGCCGAGCGAGCTCTCCGGCGGCATGCGCAAGCGGGTGGGGATCGCACGGGCGATCGCCCTCAAGCCGCGCTACATTCTATATGACGAACCCACTACCGGTCTCGACCCCATCACCGCCGCGGTGATGGACCAACTCATCATCCGGACGCGCGATCTCGGCGTCACCGGGCTCGTGGTCACTCACGACATGCGTAGCGCCTTCACGGTGGGCGACCGCATCGCCCTGCTGCATCAGGGGAGCATCCGTCATACCGGCTCGGTCGACGAGGTGCGAGCCTCGGACGATCCGGTGGTGCGCCAGTTCATCGAGGGGCGACCCGGCCCCGCTCTGGTCCAGCCCACGTTGCGGAGGTCGGTCGGGTGAAGCGAAGCAACGAATTTGCCGTCGGGCTTGCCGTGCTCGCCGCGCTGGCGCTGGTGATCGGCGGAGCGCTCTGGCTCAGCGAGACCGACGTGAACCAGAAGCAGACCACCTATGCCGCCCGCTTCAGGACGGTAGGTGGTTTAGGGGTTGGAGGGCCGGTGACGCTTCGGGGCGTCAAGGTCGGACGGGTGGAAGCCATTCGCCTGGTCGAGAACGAGTGGGTCGAGACCGAATTCAGCATCGACCGCAGCGTTGTGCTGCCCCGCAATCCGGCGGTGATTTCCTCTTCAGCCAGTCTCTTTGGCGAATGGACGGCCAACATCGTTCCCTTCGAGCCATTGCCGGTTGACCCCAACCTGCGGAATGCGCTGATTGAATCGGATCAGGCCGGCGGAGAGGCGTGGCCCGGGGCCACCCTGCCCGACATCGGGCAGCTCACCGCGCAGGCCAGCCGGATCGCGGGAGACGTGGCCGACGTGACCCAGCGCATCGGGCAGGCGTTCGACAGCACCGCGCTCAAGAACCTGCAGCAGAGCGTGAAGGATCTGGCGGCCATCTCCACCCGTCTGGTGAAGTTTGCCCATGCTCAAACCGACCGAATGGACCGGGTAGGGCGGAACGTCGCGAACACCTCGGATGCCTTCTCCGGCGTGGCGCGGACCTTCGAGGGGGCAGTGTCCCGACTGGACAGCGCAACCAATGACAATCAGCTGGGCGACATCCTGGAAAACTCCCGGACCTCCAGCGCGGACGTTCGCGCCGCAGCTGCCGATCTGCGCTCGGTCATGGCCGCGGCCCGATCGAACGAAGCCAGTCTGGTGCGGGTAGTCCAGGCGGCGGACTCGCTGATGACCCGCTTGCAGAGCGGCAGCGGCACGATCGGCCTGTTGACCAGCGATTCTTCCTTGTATCTGGAGACCACGAGAACGGTGGTGCAATTCCGCGAGCTCATCAAGGCCATCGAGGCTGACCCCAAGAAGTATCTCAAGATCTCCGTCTTCTGATGAGCAAACGTCGCGCCGAGCTGGAGGTGAGCGCCGGAGGCATCGTGTTCCGTCGCATTCCGGGGGAGGCACCGCGATACCTCCTGATCCGCGACTCCTACAACAACTGGGGCTTCCCCAAGGGTCACCTCGAGGGCGACGAGTCGCCCGCGGAGGCTGCTCTCCGGGAGACGGCCGAGGAAACCGGGCTCCAGCAGCTCTCGCTGCAGGGACCCATCAGGGTAATCGACTGGCACTTCCGGTTCCGCGGCCGCCACATCCACAAGTACTGCCACTTCTTTCTGTTCGAGAGTCCGGAAGGCGAGGTCTGCCCCCAGGTAGATGAGGGGATTACCGCCTGCCAGTGGAGGCCATTGCCCGAGGCGCTGGAGATCCTGAGCTACGACAACGCGCGCGGTGTGCTCAAGCGCGCTGGTGAGATGGTGCGTACTCTGGTGGCGGTGGGGGCGGGGAGGGCGGGCGGAGGCGGAGGCGGACGGTCGGAGAGTCGGAGGGTCGGAGCGACGGAGAGTCGGACGACGGAGGTCGGCAGACGGACGGAAGACGGCACCGGCAACCAATGGGATCTCGGACGCAGAACTGATCGGAGCGAGACCCGAGTCTGACGCGGCGCGCCCTCCGCCCCTCCGACTCTCCGACCCTCCGCCTGATACATGCCCGCGATCGCCGCGTTGCTGGAGAGTCGGGCCGCGCTGACATCGCTGCGAAGGAGTCTTCCCAAGGGCGGCCCCCGGGTGGTGACCTGCCGGAGCTCGAGTGCTCTTCAACGCCTGATGGAAAAGCGGTTGATCGACGCGGTGGTCCTGGCACCGCAACCCCTCCTCCTGCACGAGCTGTCTCAGTGGCGAGCTCGACTTCCTCTGGTTCCCCTGGTCGCCTACGCGGCGTTTCGCCCTGACGACGGGGAGCTGCTCTTGGCCTGCCGCAATGCGGTTGCCGCCGTTGCCGTGGAGGGCGTGGACGATCCCATAGTCGGCGAGCTGGTTGTGCGGTCGTCCATGACCTCAGAGCGCCGGCGCGCGCTGGCCGATGGACCACGGGTGCTTCGGCTGACCGAGAAAATCCAGCGGGCGGCGTGGGACCTCCTGCTGGGTGAGGTGGAGCGTCCCATTCGGACCGGCGCGCTCGCCAGCCGGCTCCGGGTCAGCCGCGAACATCTGTCTCGGCAGTTTGGGGCAGGGGGCGCGCCGAATCTCAAGCGGGTGATCGATCTGAATCGGATCGCCTGCGCGGCCCAACTGCTCGGCAACCCCGGCTACACGATCCCCATGGTGGTTCGGGTCCTGAACTTCGCCTCCGCCGCCCACCTCGCCAGCACCGCCCGTCGCATAGCCAACGCGTCCATACAGGAGTTAGGGAAGTTGGGTCCGCGAGGTGTGCTCTCGGCCTTTGCGCGAGGGAACACAAGAAGCCGGGTAGGCGGGAAGCGGGGAGCGAGGGGAGGAGCGGAACAATGTCTCTCGCTGCCCACTCCCGCTGCCTGCTCCCGTCTGCCCGTCTGCCTCCCGCTTCCAGCCTTCACCATTGTGACTATTTTCACAAGCTATCTTAGAAGCCTACTTTTAGCCCTGTTCGAGACCCATGGCCACTGAATCGATTCTGCGTCCCGGCGAGCTCAAGGAGATTCTGCTCCGAGAGATCGCCTCGGCGGACCTCACCACCGAAGATGTCAGCGAAGTCGGCACCGTGCTCGAGGTTCGCGACGGTATCGCCCGCATTTATGGCCTCAAGAGCGCCATCGCCAGCGAGATGCTGGAGTTCACCGCCCAGGAGACCGGGGAGACGGTGGCCGGCCTGGTGCTGAACCTCGAAGAGGACAATGTCGGCGCCGCCATCATGGGCGACTACCTGAAGCTCAAGGAAGGTGATGAGGTTCGCCGGACCGGACGCCTGCTGGACGTGCCGGTGGGTCCGGCCATGCTGGGCCGCGTGGTGAACGCTCTCGGTGAGCCGGTGGATGGCCGGGGACCGATCCAGACCACCGGCCGGCGTCAGGTCGAGATGGTCGCGCCGGGCATCATCGTACGGCAGCCGGTGAAGGAGCCGCTGCAGACCGGAATCAAGGCGATCGACGCCATGATCCCGATCGGCCGAGGCCAGCGCGAGCTGATCATCGGCGACCGGGGCACGGGAAAGACCGCCATCGCGGTGGACACGATCATCAATCAGAAGGGCACCGGCGTCGTGTGCGTGTACGTGGCCATCGGGCAGAAGCGCTCCACCGTGGCCAACGTAGTGGAAAAGCTCCGGAACGCCGGCGCCATGGACTACAGCATTGTGGTGGTCGCCTCCGCGTCCGACCCCGCGCCCCTACAGTACATCGCGCCTTACGCGGGCTGCGCCATCGCCGAGTACTTCATGTATGAGGAAGGAAAAGCGACGCTCTGTGTGTACGACGACCTGTCCAAGCAGGCGGCGGCGTACCGGCAGCTCTCCCTGATTCTCCGCCGCCCTCCGGGGCGCGAGGCCTATCCCGGCGACGTGTTCTACCTCCACAGCCGGCTGCTGGAGCGCGCCGCCAAGATCAACGAGAACGCGGAGACCATCAAGTTCGACCCCCGGATCAAGAAGCCGGGCGGCTCGCTCACCGCGCTTCCCATCATCGAGACCCAGGCGGGCGACGTCTCGGCCTACATCCCGACGAACGTCATTTCCATCACCGACGGTCAGATCTTCCTGACCACCGACCTGTTCTACTCCAACGTGCGGCCGGCGGTGGATGCCGGCATCAGCGTGAGCCGGGTGGGTGGGAACGCGCAGATCAAGGCGATGAAGCAGGTGGCCGGACCGCTTCGGCTCAGCCTGGCCCAGTATCGCGAGCTGGAGGCTTTTGCGCAGTTCGGGTCGGATCTCGACGCCGCGACGCAGCGTCAGCTCCAGCGCGGCGCCCGTCTGGTCGAGGTGCTGAAGCAGCCTCAGTATCGTCCGGTGCCGGTCGAGAAGCAGGTGGTGATCATCTTCGCCGTGACCAACGGCTTCCTGGATGACGTGGACGTGGCGCACATCCGGCAGTGGGAGCAGGACTTCCTGGACTACCTCGAAGCCAACCACCCAGCCGTATTGACCGACATCCGGACCAAGAAGGCGCTGGATGATGACTTGACCAACCGGCTCAAGTCCGCGATCACCTCGTTCAAGCCGATGTTCGCGCCCGAGCATGGCTAAGAGCCGGCAGCTCAAGGGGCGGATTCGCTCCGTCCAGAACACCCGGAAGATCACCCGGACGATGGAGCTGGTGGCCACCTCCCGATTGAAGCGGGCGCAGGACCGGGTGGTGGGTGCGCGTCCCTACGCCGAGGCCTTGCGAGAGGTCATCGCCGATCTCTTCACTCCTGATCTGGCCGATCGGTTTCCCCTGCTGCGGCAGCCCGCGCCTCCGTCAAAGGGAGGTCCGCAACGGGCCGCTCTCGATTCTGCTCACCTCGAACCGCGGGACTGGCCGGCGGCTTCAATTCCAATCTGATCAAGGAAGCGCGCCGGCGGATCGAGGCGCTGGAAGAGCAGGGGTACACGGTCGACCTGTACGGCATCGGCAAGAAGGGCATCGGCTTCTTCAAGTACCTCGGGCGGAAGCTCTCCCTGGAGAGGATGGATATCGGCGACCGGCCGACCGCGGAGCACGCGGGAGAGATCGTGGCCCCGTTGATCGAGGCGTACTCCGCGGGCGAGCTGGGCACCGTGGAGCTGGTCCAGGCCCGGTTCATCAGCGCGCTGCAGACGCCGCCTACGACAATCCGGATCCTGCCGGTGGAGCAGGTGGGCGGGGAAGCGGGGAGGAGGACAGCGGGGCAGCGGGGCGGCGAGGCAGAGGGGCAGACGAAGATGGTGGCGAATTACATCCTGGCGCCGAGTGCCGAGGCGATTCTGCAGGAGCTGCTTCCGCTGTATGTGAGAAACATGGTATATCGCGGCTTGGTCGAGACGGCGGCGGCCGAGCACGGCGCCCGGCGCACCGCCATGAAGAACGCAACCGACAACGCGGGCGAGATCCTCGAGCTGCTGAAGCGCACCTACAATCGCCAGCGGCAAGCGCAGATCACCCAGGAAATCTCCGAGATCGTGGGCGGCGCGGCGGCGTTGCAGGGGTAGGCGCAGGCGGACAGGCGGACGGTCGAGAGTGTCACCCTGAACGAAGTGAAGGGGCCAAATTCAGCTTCGGCTCCTTCACTTCACTCAGGATGACATACACACTGATATCGAGAGACACACGATGGCTACTGCGATAGCAACCGAAAAGGTCGGCGCCGGAAAGACCACGGAGAAGAACATCGGCCGGGTGGTGCAGGTGATTGGCCCGGTGCTGGACGTGGAGTTCGAACCGGAGCACCTGCCCGAGATCTACAACGCGCTGGTCATCGAGGACAGCAGCGGCTCGGTGCCCGTCCGGCTGACCGCAGAGGTGCAGCAGCATATCGGACAGAATCAGGTGCGCGCGGTGGCCATGAGCACCACCGACGGCGTTACCCGCGGGATGCAGGTGACGGACACCAACAGCCCGATCACCGCTCCGGTGGGCGAGGCGGCGCTGGGCCGCATTCTCAACGTGCTGGGCGAGCCGGTCGACGGTGGACCGCCGCTGCCCAAGGACACCGAGCGCTGGCCCATTCACCGGGAGACCCCGAAGTTCACCGATCTCGAGCCCAAGACCGAGATCTTCGAGACCGGCATCAAGGTCATCGACCTGATCGCCCCGTTCGTGAAGGGCGGCAAGATCGGCCTGTTCGGCGGCGCCGGCGTGGGCAAGACCGTGGTGATTCAGGAGCTGATCAACAACGTGGCCAAGGGCCACGGCGGTCGGTCGGTGTTCTGCGGCGTGGGCGAGCGGACCCGCGAGGGCAACGACCTCTATCTCGAGTTCAAGGAAGCGAAGATTCTGGAGAACGTGGCGCTGATCTACGGGCAGATGAACGAGCCGCCCGGCGCCCGGCTCCGGGTAGGCCTGACCGGCCTCACCGTGGCGGAGTACTTCCGCGATGTCCAGGGGCAGGACGTGCTGCTCTTCATCGACAACATCTTCCGCTTTACCCAGGCCGGCTCCGAAGTCTCGGCGCTGCTCGGCCGGATGCCGAGCGCGGTGGGATACCAGCCGACGCTGGCCACCGAGATGGGCGATCTGCAGGAGCGGATCACCTCTACCAAGAGCGGATCGATCACCTCGGTGCAGGCGATCTACGTTCCCGCCGACGACCTGACCGATCCGGCGCCGGCCACCGCGTTTGCTCACCTCGACGCCACCGTGGTGCTCTCCCGCGCCATCGCCGAGCTGGGCATCTATCCCGCGGTGGACCCGCTGGACAGCTCGAGCCGTATTCTCGATCCCACAGTACGTCGGGCCAGCGGCACTACGACGTGGCCATCGGCGTGCAGCGAATTCTGCAGCGCTACAAGGCGCTGCAGGACATCATCGCCATTCTCGGCATGGATGAGCTGAGTGAGGAAGACAAGCTCATCGTTGCCCGGGCCCGCCGGATCGCGCGATTCCTCTCTCAACCGTTCTTCGTCGCCGAACAGTTCACCGGATTCCCCGGCAAGTACGTCAAGCTCGAGGACACCATCTCGAGCTTCGAGCGCGTGGTCGCGGGCGAGTTCGACAGTTTGCCGGAGCAGGCCTTCTACATGCAGGGCGGTATCGATGATGTGATCGCCCGCGCCAAGCAGCTCGCGAGCGGGTGATGCAGGTCACGGTGATCTCTCCCGAGAAATCTATGTTCGACGGTGAGGCGGACGCGCTGGTCGTGCCCGCCTTTGACGGACAGGTCGGCATCCTGCCGAACCACGCACCGTTCATGACACTGCTGGGTGAGGGTTCTCTGACGGTCCGTCGCGGCGAAACCGTCAGTCGCTTCTCCATACGTGGCGGATTCCTGCAGGTCGTCGACAATCGGGTGCGCGTGGTCACCGAACACGTACAAGGAGAATCTCATGCGTCGTAAGCTCTGCGGCGGGATCCTGGTGGCGGCGGCGGTCGCACTGTGGGCGACCGATTCGGCGGCCCAGGAGACCGGAACGCCGATGTTCAAGGCGCCGTATCGGGCGTTCACCACTCATGAGTTCGGCGCTGCGTTTTCTGATCCGGGCGAAGGAGTGTCGCTACGCAATGGAAGGGTTCTATTCCTACGGGAAGGGGCCCTACGACTTCAGCATTCGTGGTGGCTGGTCTGAGTTGTCCGACGAGACCTTCAGTGGGACGAAATCGGGGGCGGCACCCGCGTTCTCCTGGGCGGAGATTTCCGGACCCGCATTGTCCAATACAGTGAGAGCTTCCCCCTGGATGGAGCGCTCACCGTCGGCCTCGGCGCCAACGTGGGTGATGGCGATGATGCCTATCTACGTTCCGGTCGGCTTCTCGCTCGGCCGGCGCTTCGATCTGGAAAATTCCAAAACCACCTTTACTCCCTACGCCCATCCGGTGATCGTCCCCACGTTCGGCGGCGGCGACAGCAATGTGGATTTCGCGCTGGGTCTGGGTGTGGACATGCGGTTCAGCCAGAACTTCGGGGTGCGGGTGAGTGGTGGTGTGGGTGACATCGAGGGTCTGGGCATAGCAGCAACGTACATCAAATAAACTCCGCTGTGAGCCTCCGCCCGTCCGCGATGTCGCGGGCGGGCGTTTGCATTGGGGCGAGGGCCCGGACTAGCTTCTGGCGCGCCGCCCCATCCGGCGGAGTTCCGCTTACTCTGGAGACGACGATGAGACAATGCGCGCCAGGCTGCTCTCGCAATCGCGAGCCTGACGCTGTGCCTCACCGCCGGCAGCCCGGTGGCAGAGGCCCAGGTTCGCGGCATCCCGGTGAACAACAGCGGTGTTGCCTCCGGCATCGCGCTCTACGGCGACGTGGGCTTTCCCGACGAGCAGGCCGGCAAGGGCACCGCCTATGCGCTGACCGGCCGCGCCGGTTTCGGAGCCGTTCGGCGCCACCGCCATGATATCCACCTTCGATCCCGAAGGAGACGGCTGAGCAGCGACGTGTCGCTGGGCGCTACACTCAATTACCGAATGATCGGCGGCCCGCTCGTTCCGTCTCTCGGTGACGCTTCAGGGTGGGATTGGCTACTCCAAGCCGGACCTCAGCATTCTTCCCGACGATGAGACCGAGCTGCGCTTTCCGGTCGGGCTGGGGTTCGCGCTTACCATTCCCAATCCTGCGTTGGCGATCCGTCCGTGGATCGCTCCCCGGGTAGACGTGGTGAAGGTATCCGGAGGCGGCGTGTCCGAAACGGAAACCAATTTCGGCCTGGGCGGCGGAGTCGAGTTCAATCTGCTGAATGGCTTCGGGCTGCACGCGGCGTACGACCGAGTCTTCCTCGATGGGGGGGACCCCAGCGTCTTCGGCCTGGGCGCGCACTATGCTTTCCGGATTCCCGGTCTGTGATCATTCGGAGGGGGCGGCCGGCATTCTCGATCCTGATCTTACCGCCCTGCTTCTGGTCGGCACGCTGACCGCCTGCTCTCAAACGTTCGACGCTGCCAGGCTCGGTGTGCCGATTACGATGGCTGCATCCGCCGACCAACCGTTACAAGGAACCCGCTTCAAGGTGAGGTCTCACGCCGTCTTCGCCTTCTGGGGTGTGGCCAAGCTCAAGGAGCCGTCTTTGAGGAAAGCGCTTGCGGCCCAACTCGCCGGAGGCAGCGCCGTCGGCGAACTCCGGATCACAGGTGCACAGCCGCTTTCCCGACGTGCTGGTCACGATTTTGACTGCAGGTCTGTTGGTGCCTAGGAGCGTAACCTTCGAGGGCGTTGTCGTGAAATAAGCCGGGCGAGCAGGTCGGCGGTTTGCTCCGATGCACCCACTCCTGAATTCACCACCTCCAACGCCCTTGCGCCTTGTGTCTCCCGGGCGGCCTCATCGCTGATCCAGTCCTGCCACTGGTCGTGCAGGGCCCTGGGCCGCGGGCCCGGGCGTTCGTGCGCCAGTGCCCGGGCTGCGCCGGCCTGAAGCAGCAGCTCCGGCGTCACGACTGTTCCGCCAGCGGGGGCCGAACACGACCGGGAGTCCCCAGGCCGCGGGCTCGAGCACGGAGTGGAGACCGGCTCGCCCGAAGCCACCCCCGACGTACGCCATTGTGCCCGCACCATACAGGGCCGCGAGTACCCCGACCCGATCGCCCAGCGACAATGGAGTCGTGTTCGGTTGCGCTACCGAGCCGCACCGGGGACGGGCAGTCCGAGCGGCGCGCGTGCTTCGCTCGACGCGGGCAAGGTGCGCGGCGGTGGGCTCGTGCGGAACGAGGATCAGCTTCGCATCGGGCCGCTCGCGGAAGACCCCGGCAAATGCCCGGAGGAGAACGGCCTCATCTTCGGGCCAGGTCGAGCCCGCCACCAGGGTGGGCGCTCCGCCTCCCAGCCGGAGCAGCGGATCGTCGGGCGCGACTGCCTTCACCCGCGCGACCACGCTATCGAAACGCGGATCGCCCAGGATCTGGATCCGCTCCGGAGCGACGCCCAGCCGCTCCAGCCGGGACGCATCGTCCGGCGCGATCGCGGCGGCTACGGTGATGGCGCGGTACCCGGGTTCCAGCAGCCGCCGAGCGAGCCAGCGAAGACGACCGCTGCCCGGGCTCACCGTTGCCGCGATGAGAGCTACGTCGGCCCCGCTGCCGGCCGCTCGGGTGGACAGCTCGGGCCAGACATCGAGCTTGGCGAAGACCAGCAGGTCCGGCTGAAGCGATCTGCAGCAGCCGATCCATGTTTTCGGGCAGATCGTACGGCAGGTAGTCCGAGACATCGGAGGCGATTCCCTCCGCCAGCGCCTCGGCGGAGGGACTGAAATGGGTATACACGATCTGGCACTCGGGGCAGCGGCGGCGCAGCGCGAGCAACACGCTCTCCGCCTGCCGGCCCTCTCCCACCGAGGCCGCATGAAACCAGACCAGCGGCCGGTTCGGGTCCCGGTGCGATCGGGACCAGTCCAGCAGCCGTTCACCCGCAGCCGATCGGGCCTGCAGTCCGGCCCGGATCCGGGGACGCAGAAGGCCCAGTGCGGGAGCCACCGCCGTGCCGAGACGAATGGCTGCTCGATAGGCCCCCGAGGTGGACGGCATGGCGCAATGTTGCGGGCGTCCATTCCAAACGGAAGAGGCTTGCAGCGCGGCGGCAGATGTTGCTACAATTATTACCGCAGTACCATGTTCCACCTGCAACCGAGGAGGTGATCCATTGTCTACAGAGTCAAGGGTCGCCTGCGGCCGTTAGTTAAAGCTGCAAGCTAAGACCCAGGCGACACTTCGAACCTGGGGGGGCCGCTCAAGCGGCCCCTTTTTTTCATGACCTCCTCAAGCCCGCCTCGCCGTTCCCGCCAACTACTGGCGGCTGGCCCGGTCGCCCCGCTACAGCCTGAGCTTTGCCTTCCCGCTCCTGGTCGCGTACGAAGCCCTGGCGCTTCTGCTTTCCCGGCTGGAGATGGTGCGGGTCCGAAACGGCGCGGACGTGCTGCTGAAGCAGCTTTTCGTCGGCTTGGGTGGCCGGTACGGATTGGCCGTCTTTGGGCTGTTGCTGGTGGGTGGCGGAGCCGCGCTGATTGGAAGAGATATTCGCCGCTCGGGTGGAATTCGGCCCCGCTACTTTGTGTTCATGGCGGCGGAATCGATCGCCTACGGACTGGTGTTTGGGATCGTTGCGGGCACGCTCACCGGTCTGCTGCTTCCTCGCCTGGCCCATCGCGCCCGGCGAGCCCTGGGCCTTCCCGCTCAGGTGATGGTGTCCCTGGGAGCCGGCATCTACGAAGAGCTTGTGTTCCGGGTACTGCTGGTTTCGGGGCTGATGCTGATTGCGCAGCGAAGGGCTTCGGCTGGTCGCGGCAGGGCGCCAGCCTGTTCGCGGTGTTCCTGGGCGCTCTCATCTTCTCGGCCTTCCACTATGTCGGGCGCCTACGGCGAGCGGTTCGCGCTGGGCTCGTTCACTTTCCGCGCCATCGCCGGTCTTCTCTTCAGCGCACTCTACCTGTTGCGCGGTTTCGGGATCACCGCGTGGACCCATGCGTTGTATGATGTGTTTCTGGCGTTGTAGGGCGGCGGGTGAAGCGGCGGAGGGTGGGATGCGGGGAAGAGAGCACCGAGTGAAATCAGGACGGGGCGCCTCACTTTTTACGCGCTTCCCCGGCTTCCCCGCCTTCCCGTCTTCCCCGCCTTCACCCCATACACCGAATCCAGCACCTGCCGAAACACCTCGATCGGCAGCGCGCCTTCCAGCAGACCACCCTCGATGTAGAACGTCGGGGTGCTGGTGGCGCCGGACCGCGCGGCGCCTTCCGCATCGGCCTGCACGCTGTTCAAGGTCTCCGGCGACTCCAGGCAGCTGAGCAGGGCCGGCTTCGACAGTCCGGCCGAATCGGCCAGCGACACGAAGAAGGGACCCGGCTCCTTGAGCGGGGCCCAGGTCTCCTGATACTTGAAAGCAGATCGTGCACCTTCCAAAACCCCTGCTGCTGGGCGGCGCAGATGCGCCAGCTGCGCCGCGGCCGCGGCATGCTGGTGCACGCTGGTGAGGGGATAGTTGATGAAGATCCAGCGCACCTTGCCGGTCGCGATGTAGTCGCGCTCCAGCCGGGGAAAGTCTCCTCCACAAACTGGCGGCAGTAGGGACACTGGAAGTCGGACATCTCGTAGACCGTGACCGGTGCCTTGGTCGATCCCTTGCTTCGAGCATTCAGCGCCGGTGTGGTCTGGGCCCTGACCGGCAAGCCGACGACGGCGAGTACCAGCGCTACAGCGAAGGTCCTTGAGAACACTGCCATTGCCATCTCCTAATAGCGCGGTCGACGCCGGCCGGTGCGGCTGGACAAGCAGGACGGTATCCTCCTGAACCGGGACGTTCCAGTACCACTCGGCGTTGGGGTCGCTGGTGTCCCAGGCCCGGGCATAGATCCACCAGCGGCCGGGCGGCAAGGTGAAGACGGGCCCATCCGGTTGCGCCGGTCGTATCGGTGACCGCGTCGCGACCCTGAGATCGAGCCAGGTTTTCGACGATGCTGTCGTACCCTCGGTAGGTGCTATCTTCCCACCGTCGAATCGCCGCGCGGGGCGCCTCGCTCCGGCTGACGAACTCGACCCGGGCACGGTCGAGCTCGCTGCGGGCGCGGTCGACCTGGCCGGTCGAGCGATCGAATCGGAATCTGCCAGCCGCTTGCAGCTGCGGGCGAGACGGAGCTCGACCCGCTGTCCGGGCCGCGGCGCAGCCGATCGAGCGAATCCCGGAGCTGCGAAGCCCGGTAGGAGAGATCGGTATAGCGGGTAAACGGGCCGCGGAAATGGGCAAAGAGCGTGTCGAGCGTGGCGGTTTGCGGCCGGGGAGTTCGCGCTCGAGCTTCCAGGCTGGTAAGGATGCTGTCTCGATCGTAGGGCAGGGCGATGATGCCCACTCCGGCGGCGGGCGTCTCCTGTGACTCTGCGTCGGGAATCGAGACCCGCACCGCGACTTCTCGATCGGTGTGGCATGCGCCAAGAATCGCCGTGCCCAGACAAAGTGCCACCGCGCTTCGCAGCGTCAGGAGACTCATGGGTGTGGAAACGGTGAATGCGCCGGCAGCGGGAGACAGTTTGAGAGGTACACGGGCCAAAGCTATCGCCCTCTGGATAGGGCTTCAACTCAGCGTCGGTCTTTCTCCCGCGGTGACCGCCGGCTGGGCGCAGGCAACCGCCGTGGATTCGCTGGTCCCGCCCCAGCCGGTGGGCTACGTCAACGACTTTGCTTCGGTGATCCCGGCCGATGCCGCCCAGAGCATGGATGACCTGATCCGGCGGCTACAGGGAGTGACCGGGGCCGAGATGGCCGTGGTCACCCTGCCCAGCGATCGGCGATCGGGAAGCCTCCGAGGTGGCGCTGGCCATCGGCCGGAAATGGAAGGTGGGGGCCAAGGCTGAGATCGGAGATCCGCGGCGCAACGCGGGCCTCGTGCTTCTGCTCGTCCCGCGGCGTGAGGGCAGATCCAAACTCGGGACAGATCCGGATCGAAGTGGGGCAGGGGCTGGAAGGCATCGTTACCGATGCTGCTGCCGGCCAGATCCGGGATCTCATGCGGCCGGAGCTGTCCCAGGGCAACTACGGCGAAGGACTGTTGCTCGGGGTTCGGGCGCTGGCCAGCCTCATTGCTCGGGGCTACGGCGTGTCCGATACGACGCTCACCGCCTACCAGCCTCCAGTCGGCTCGGGAGGAGGTAGTCCCACCGGCGGCAACCTGCTGCCGCTGCTCCTCATGATCTTCTTTCTGCTGATGATATCCGGCGCGTTTCGCGGCGGTCGCCGCAGAAGGAGCGGGATATATTGGGGTGGGCCGTGGATCGGCGGCGGCTGGGGCGGTGGTGGCGGCTTCGGCGGCGGCGGCGGCGGTTTCGGCGGATTCGGTGGCGGCGGTGGATTCAGCGGCGGCGGCGCCGGGGGAAGATTCTGATGCGGACTACGGTATCACGGGTGGTCGACCCATTCCTCACCGAGGTGGATCGGGTGGCCGGCGCCGGGTACAGTGCGGTGCTCTACGGCTCAGCGGCCCGGGGCGACTACATCCCGGGACGATCCGATGTCAATCTGATGCTGGTGCTCGACGAGGTGACCACGCCCACGCTGCGCGCACTGGGACGCGCGTTTGCCGTCTGGCGCAAGTCGACGCCGGAGCCGCCATTGCTGATCAGCCGGACCGAGTGGACCCGTGCCTCGGATGCCTTTCCGATCGAGATCACCGACATGCGCCTTTCCTACCAGGTGCTGCGTGGGGCCGACCCGCTCCAGGGGGTCCAGGTGGACACCGGCGACCTGCGCAAGGCGCTGGAACGAGAGTTCCGGGGCAAGCTGCTCCGGCTCCGGCAGGGTTATGCCACCTATGCTCCCGAGCCCGCGGCGCTGGGCAGGCTCGGTCTGGAGAGCGCCGCCACGATTCTCGTCCTCCTTCGCGGCGTGCTCGCAGCTGCTGGGACGGCCGGTTCCCGTGGATTCCACCGAGTTGGGCACCGCCGCTGCCGGTGCGATCGGCTTCGAGGCCGAGCACCTGCTCCATGTGGTGCGGCATCGGGCCGACCGGGAGTGGCGTTGCGGGGCACCGGAATTCGAAAACTACATGAACGCTGTGGAGCAGACGGCACAGTTCGTCGATCAACTTTAGCTGGGAGATCAGGAATGCAGCGCGCCTCCAGAATGTATCTATCGCTCCTCGCCACGGCTCTGTTCCTGGCCGGCTGCGGATACAATCAGATCCAGACGCTGGATGAGCGGGTGAACCAGGCTCAGGGGCAGATCCAGACCCAGCTCCAGCGGCGGGCGGACCTGATCCCCAATCTGGTGAACACGGTGAAGGGCGTAACCAAGCAGGAGGACACAGTGTTCATCTCGATCGCCAATGCGCGAGCGCGACTCGGCGGTGCGATCCAGTCAGGCAATGTCCGCCAGATGGCGGCCGCCGATTCGGTGCTCTCCCAGGGGCTGGGCCGCCTCTTGGCCATCGCCGAGAACTATCCTCAGCTGCAATCCAGCCAGAACTTCCGCGACCTTCAGACTCAGCTCGAAGGGACCGAGAACCGGATTTCCGTGGCAAGGCAGGACTACAACACCGCGGTGGGAGAGTACAACGCCTACATCCGCCGCTTTCCCAACAATCTCACCGCCAAGGTCTTCGGAATGGGCAAGCCGCGCGAATACTTCGAGGCCTCGCAGGGAGCTGCTCAGCCGCCGACTGTAAAGTTTTAGGCGGGGAAGCGAGTAAGCGGGGAGGTAGGGAAGAGGGGAAGCGGGGACGGGGAATCAAGACACGAAAAGCGGCCATTCGGTGAGTTCCGGATGGCCGCCGTTGTTTGTGCTTCTTCCCTGCTTCCCCGCTTCCCGGCGTACCCGCCTAGTCCGTCACCACCCCTTCAGGCAAGACATACTTGAGCGGATCCACGGGGCGACCGTTCACGTGCACCTCGTAGTGGAGGTGCGGGCCAGTGGCGAGACCCGAGTTGCCCACCAGGGCGATGCGCTCTCCTCGGGCCACCCGCTGTCCGTTCTTCACCAGGAGCTTGGACGCATGGGCGAACTTGGTGACGATGCCGTAGCCGTGATTGATGGTGATCGTATTGCCGTAGCCGGTTTCCCACCCTGCCTCGGTCACTACGCCAGCGGCGGGGGCCTCGATCGGGCTGCCCATCGGAGCGGAGACGTCGATCCCCTCGTGGGGGCGAGCCAGATGCAGGATCGGATGGGCCCGCATGGCGGAGAACGCGCTGGAGAGCCAGCCCTGCGTCGGCATGATGGACGGGGTGGCAGCCAGGCGTGCCCGGTGGAATGCCAGGCTGTCAGCGGCCTCCTTGAAAGACGAGGCCAGCAGGTTGGCCCGGCGGATCAGCGCGCCGAGATCCACCCGCACCTCGGCGGAGCGGCGGGCCAGACCGCTGAGGCCGGTCAGATCGAGATCGGAACTGCCAGGCCCGCCGATGCCGGCCTTCTGAACCTGGGGATCGATCGGCTCGAGGTTGGCCAGCACCCGAATGTGGGCATCGCGCTGTGAGATCGTGCTGAGGGTATCGGCCAGGCTGGTCAGTCGTCCGTGCAGCTCACCAATTTCCCGGGCTAGGGATGTGTTTTCCTGCTGGAGCCGGGCTGCGCGAGTGAGATCGGTGGTGTGGCTGAGAGTGAGATATCCGACGAGCAATCCGACCACAACGAATACACCGACAAGAGCCACCACGCCGCGCAACAGGTTATAGGAGACCTCGACTATACGCGAGGGCTCCGACCCGTGGGGAACAAGAACCAGGGTCCAGCGGCGTTTGGACATGACGTTTGCACCTCGTACAACATGGTCGACAACTTCTGCGAGTCTGCGCTCCAGTCTGACGACAACTCCGGGCTCGGGGGTGCCCGGAGTCATGGCTGCAAAGTTAAGGTGGCTCACGCGGATAAGGATTGTCAAGGGGACTTTAGAGTGATAACTCTTTCACTGTCAAGAAGTTTCGCAAGTGGGTGCGGTAAGTTCTAGACACTGGCGGGCTTGGGAAAAAGCACGTCGGCCCGCTCGGTCTGACGTCCCTCCACCTCCGGCTGCTCTGCGGCCGACCACCCCGCATCGGCCACCGCTCCACTCAACCCCAGCATCCGCCATAACTGTTGGGCTTTGACTGGAATGAATGGGCTGGCCAGCACCGCCAGGCGAGCCAGCGCGCGGGCCAGCGCTGCCAGGGCGTCATCCAGCTCGGCTTCGCGCTGCAACTTTGCCAGGCTCCATGGTGCGGTCTGCTGTACGAACAGGTTTGCCGCCGAAACCAGAGACCAGGCTGCTTCCGCGCCCGACCGAAGATCCAGCGCGTCCATCGCCGTGGCGTACCGCCGAACCGATTCGGCTCCGGCTTGGTCCAGCGTGGTTGATCCGGTCGATCGTGGTACCATGCCGTCGCGGTACTTGGCCAACATCGCCAGGGTTCTGGACGCGAGATTGCCCAGTCCATCGGCCAGATCGGCGGTGTATCGCTCGTCAAAGCGCTCCCAGGTGAAGTTGCCGTCCGCCTCGAAGCCCACTTCGCGGAGCAGGAAGTAACGCAGCGGATCGGGGCCGTGGCGCTCGATGGCCTCGTCCAGCGTTACCGCCGTCCCACTCGTCTTCGACATCTTGGTGCCTTCCCATTGCACGTAGCCGTGGGCCCACACCTCGCGGGGCACCTTGAGCTGGGCACTCAGCAGCATGGCCGGCCAGATCACGCAATGAAATCGGGTGATGCCTTTCCCGATCACGTGGAGATCCGCGGGCCAGAGCCGCTCGTATCCCGCATCGGGAAAGCCGGTGGCCGAGAGGTAGTTGATCAGCGCGTCAAACCAGACGTAAACAGTCTGTTCCGAATCGCCGGGGAATGGGATTCCCCAGGGCTGCCGGAGCCGGGAGACCGAAATATCCTGGAGTCCTCCCTCGAGCAGCCGCAGCACCTCATTGCGCCGGATGGCCGGTTCCACCAGGAACTTTCCGCTTCGAATCAGGTCCAGCACTGGTTCCTGGTACCGGCTCAAGCGGAAAAAGTGATTGCGCTCCCGGGTACGGATCAGCTCCAGCGTAGGATGCTCGATGCAGTGTCCATTGACGATCTGACTCTCCTGCTTGAACTCCTCGCAGCCGGTGCAGTAGAGTCCCTCGTACTCCGCAATGTAGAGATCGTCGGGATGGACCTGCTGGATCCGGCGGAGCAGCTCGGTGACCGCCCGAGCATGGCGAGGCTCGGTGGTCCGGATCCAGTCATCGTTGCTGCACTCCAGCCGCCGCCAAAACTCCTCGAAGCGGTGGGCCATCCGGTCTACCCACACCTGCGGCTTCACCTCGGCGCGAGCGGCAGCCTGCAGCACGGATTGGCTGTGCTCGTCCATCCCCATGAGGAAATGCACCTGGTCGCCCCGGATGCGGCGGTACCGAGCGATGGCATCCGCGCCCACCTTCTCGAGGGCGTGGCCCAAATGGGGATCCCCGTTGGAATAATCGATGGCGGTGGTCAGGAAATATTTTGCCACATCCCGCTCCTACCCGGAATACAGACACAATTGAGCCGCAGATTAACGCAGATACTGCAGTATCTGCGTCACCCGCTGAGCGGGTGCAGCGTTTCATCTGCGGCTATGTTGTTGCGGAGTATAAAAGGTCGACGCGAGGTTTGCTAGTTCCTGGCGCCGGATTCCGGGCTTCCCCCGCGACCGCGGCGGCTGCGCACTTCGGAAGTAGGAAAGACTTCGCCCAGGGCTTCGACCTCGCTTCGAAGCTGAGCCAGCGGAATGATCCGAGATCCCAGATCGTCGTGCCGGAGGAACACCCGCTCGCGGAAGATGTCCACCGCAATCACCTTTTCTGCGCCCACCGCCGTCTTCAACGTCTTCCCCTCCTTGGGAAAGCGCTTGCGAGCCGTCACGTAGAACTCGTGCTCGTACTTGAGGCAGCAGAGCAATCGACCGCAGCCGCCGGAGATCTGCGACGGGTTAAGTGACAGATGCTGGTCCTTGGCTAGGCCGAGGTTGACCGGCGAAAGCTCCTTGAGCCAGGTAGAGCAGCAGTATTCCCGGCCGCAGCGTCCCACACCGGAGAGACGGGCGGACTCATCCCGTACCCCGATCTGCCGCAGCTCGATTCTGGTGCGAAACAAGGAGGCCAGGTCCCGCACCAGCGCTCTGAAGTCGACCCGTTTGTCGGCCGTGAAATAGATGGTCAGCTTGTTCCGGTCCCACTGCCATTCGGTGTCGCTGATTTTCATTAGCAGCTCGTGCGCCCGGGCCCGCTGGATGACTTTTTGGCGCACTTCCTCTTCGCCCATCCGCAGCTCCTGATGGGTCTTGCAGTCTTCCACCGTGGCTCGGCGCACTACGGATTTGAGCGGCACCCGAGTCAGGGCTGGTCTCAGCCGTACGGCGCAGCTGGTGCACCCGCCGCACTTCTTCGCGGCGGTGTCGCCCACGGCGCTGACCCGGCCCAGGTCGCGACCCCGCTCCACCTCCACGATGACCGGCTCCTTCAGGTGGAGGGGATCGGAATCATCCTCCCACACGAAGTAAGCCTTTCGGGTGCCCTTGAAGCGGACCTCGATCGTTTGACTCATCAGTCCTCGGTGAACGCGCCCATGGCGGCGTATTTTTCGGCTCGCCGCCGGACCAACTTCTCCGGGCGAATTTTGCGTAGCTCGGTGAGGTGCCGGATGAGGGCCTCCCGCAGGGCTTCTCCGGCCGCATCAGGATCGACGTGCGCTCCTCCCACCGGCTCCTTGATGATCTCGTCGATCACCTTCAAGCCGCAGCAGGTCCTCCGCGGTGATCTTGAGCGCCTCGGCGGCTCGCTCCCTTTGACTGGCATCCTTCCACAGAATGGCGGCGCATCCCTCGGGGGAGATCACCGAGTACACCGAATTCTCCAGCATGAGAACCCGGTCGGCCACTCCCAGCGCCAGCGCACCGCCGGAACCTCCCTCCCCGATTACCACCGCGATACTCGGCGTGGGCAGAGAGGACATTTCCATGATGTTCCGGGCCAGCGCCTCCGATTGACCCCGCTCCTCGGCTCCCAGACCGGGATACGCCCCCGGCGTGTCGATCAGGGTAATGACGCCGGCCCCGAACTTGGCGGCGAGCTTCATCAGCCTGAGCGCCTTCCGGTAGCCCTCCGGGTGAGGCATGCCGAAGTTGCGCTTGAGATTGTCCTTGGTGTCTCGACCCTTCTGGTGTCCGATCACCATCACCGAAACGCCGGCCAGGCGAGCCCATCCGCCGACGATCGCCGGGTCATCCATGTACAACCGGTCGCCGTGCAGCTCGATGAAATCGGTGAAGATGGTGCTGAGATAATCCAGAGTATACGGCCGCCGCGGGTGCCGGGCGACCAGTCACCCGCTGCAGCGGGGTGAGATTGCGGTAGATGTCCGCCCTGAGGGACTCCAGCTTGCCGTTGAGTCCCTCGAGCTCCCCGTTGATGTCGATCTGCCGCTCGCTGCCGATGCGCTTCAAGTCATCGATCTGGCGCTCCAGCTCCAGCAAAGGCTTCTCGAAATCCAGGGTGTAGGCAGAGGCCATCAGGTCACCCGGCCTTCACGTAGCTGACGGACTCCGACCCCAACAGGTCGCGCAGGGCACGAACCAGGTCGTCTTCGGCGGCCACTCGAATGCGCCGCGACCGTAACCGCACGGCCTCACCATTGCCGTCGGTCCACTCGATATAAATCGGCGTTGGGCCGGGGTGGGCCGAGCAGATCGCCGCCACCTCCTTTACGGCGCCCGGCTCCGGAGCAGACGGCGCTTTCCAGCGGAGACTCAGCGCCAACGCGCCGGAGCTCTTGAGCTCGGCGAGAGGGCGGGCGGTCTCCACGATGAAGGGCGCCTGATCGTCGCCCCGATCCCGGTCGCTGTAGCCTCCGGTCAGGAGCAGTGCCGAGTCAGGAAGGATGACCTGATTGAGCTTGGCCCAGGCCTCGGGGAAGACGATGGCCTCGGCTGTTCCGTGGAAATCCTCGAGAACCAGCCGGGCGTATTCCTTTCCGGTCTTCTTCGAGATCTGCCGCTTTACCGCGGTGATCACGGCAGCTACGCTCACCTGGTGTTCTCCCCACTCACTCAGTGTGGCCGTGGTACGAGTGCCGAACAGCTCGACCTCCTGTCTGAACCGTTCCAAAGGATGGCCCGAGATGAAGAACCCCAGCACCTCCTTCTCCTTGGCCAGGCGTTCCGCCTCGGTCCAGGCCGGGATGTCGGGGTAGGCGGAAGGAGCGGGAAAGGCGGACGTTGCGGGTGTGAGACCGCCCATTCCGTTGTTTCCGCTACTTCCCCCCTCTCCAAACAACGACCCTTGCCCCGCCTCCCGCTCGGCCTGAAGCAGCTGCGCCTCGGCCAGGGCCGCATCGAGCGCCTCGATCAGCTGCTTGCGGTGGCCATCGAGTGTGTCGCACGCTCCGGCGGCCACCAGGGACTCGAGCACCCGCTTGTTACACAACCTGAGGTCGATGCGCTCGACCAAGTCGGCCATCGTGTGATACGCTCCCTCGCTGCGGCCCGCAATGATCGAAGCAATCGCGCCCTCCCCCACATTCCGCACCGCCCCCAGGCCAAACCGAATTCTGCGATCGCCCACCACGGTGAACTTGAATCCGGACTCGTTCACATCGGGTGGCAGAATCTCCAGCTCCAGCTCTCTGGCCTCGTTGATGTACTGCACCACCTTGTCGGTATTTCCGATTTCGGACGAGAGCAGCGCGGCCATGAACTCGGCGGGATAGTGGGCCTTGAGCCACGCCGTCTGATACGACAGGATCGAATAAGCTACCGAGTGCGACTTGTTGAACCCGTACCGGCCGAAGGTGACGATCTGCCGGCCCAGCTCCTCGATCATGCCGCGCGGATGTCCCAGGGCAACGCCGCGCTCGACGAACTTGGCGACTTCCCGGTTGGCCAGCTCCTGATCCTTCTTGCCCACCGCCTTTCGCAGCACGTCGGCTTCGGCCAGGGTAAATCCGGCGAGCACGTTGGCGATGCGCATCACCTGTTCCTGGTAGGTGATGACGCCATAGGTGGGGGCCAGGATGTCGGTGAGGGAGGGGTGAGGATAGGTCACCCGTTCCTGTCCCAGCTTCCGCCGGATGAAAACCAGGTGCATTCCCGCATCGAGCGGTCCGGGGCGGAGCAGGGCGTTGCTGGCGACCAGATCATCGAAGCGGTCGCACTTCATCGACCGCAGGGTATCGGTGGCCAATGGCGACTCGAACTGAAAGATCCCGGCGGTGCGTCCCTGACGAAGCAGCTCATAGACCCGGGGGTCGTCCAGCTCCAGTGTGGCCATGTCGGGCCGGGTACCGTGAACGGCTTCGATCATCGCCACGGCGTCGTGAATCACGGTCAAGGTCTTGAGGCCGAGCATGTCCATCTTGAGCATGCCGACCTTCTCCAGCGCGCCCATCTCGTATTGGGTGATGATGGACTCGTCACCCTCGGTCGGGGCGCCGCCGACATCGCTCTTGACCCGGTTGGTTGGGGCCACGCAGACCGGCACATAATCCGACAGCGGCCCCGGCGCGATCACCACGCCGGCGGCATGCACCGACATGTGCCGCGAGATCCCTTCGATGCGGGAGCTCAGGTCCACCAGCCGTCGGTACACCGGGTTGCTCCGTACCAGCTCACGGAGCTCGTCGATCTTCTTTTCCGCCTCGCGAATGTTCAGGCTGTAGGCCGGGCCCGAAGGAATCAGCTTGGTGATCCGGTCGGCCTCGGCCGGGGGAATCCGGAGGACCCGGGCCACGTCCTTGACGGCCGCGCGCGCCTTCATCGTTCCGAAGGTCACGATCTGTCCCACACTGTTCCTGCCGTAGCGTTCCCGTACGTATTCGATCACTTCCCCCCGGCGCTCGAAGCAGAAGTCGACATCGATATCGGGCATCGACACCCGCTCGGGATTGAGGAACCGCTCGAACAGCAGATCGAACTTGAGGGGACAGACGTCGGTGATACCCAGCGAATACGCAACCAACGACCCGGCGGCTGAGCCGCGCCCCGGACCCACCGGAATCCCGCGCTCGCGCGCAGCGGCAATGAAGTCCTGGACGATCAGGAAATAGCCGGCGTAACCCGCGTGCTCGATGACCCCGAGCTCATACTCCAGCCGCTCCCGTACTTCCGCTGGAAGGGGTGATCCATACCGCTGCTCCGCGCCGGTGTGGGCGAGATGCTGGAGCAGGGCCTCATCGCTTTCATACTCGGCGGGGCGGGGAAAGACGGGCAGAAAGTAGCGCTTCTCGAAATCGAACTCGCAGAGCTCGGCCACCCTGGCCGTATTGTCGAGGGTCTCCGGCTGGTCAGGAAAGAGCGCCCGCATTTCCGCTTCGGACTTGACGTAGGATTCCTGGCCGAGGAAACGGAAACGCTTGGGATCGTCCAGATCACTGCCGGTACCGATGGCGAGCAGCACATCGTGCGCTTCGGCGTCTTCCCGCCGGAGATAATGCGCGTCGTTGGTGGCAACCACGCCAATGCCGAGCTCCCGCCCCAGGCGCAGCATGCCTTCGGTGACCTGGCGCTCTTCACCGATTCCGTGCTGCTGAATCTCCAGCCAGAATCCTTCGGGACCAAACGTCTGGCTGAACCACTCGGCGCTCTTCCTGGCCTCGTCGAACTTTCCCTGACGGAGATAGAGCGCCACCTCGCCCGAGAGGCAGGCTGCCAGGCAGACCAGGCCCTCGGAGTGCGCGGCGAGAACCTCTTTGTCGATGCGCGGCCGGCGGTAAAAACCCTCTACGAATCCGATCGAGGTCAGACGGACCAGATTCCGGTATCCGGCCCGGTTCCGCGCCAGGAGCACGAGATGGCTGTACGCGCGCGGGCGCCCACTGCGGTTTCTCGCGCAGGGTGCGCGGGCCGAAGGCGAGATAGGCCTCGAACCCCAGAATGGGCCGGATCTGCTGCGCCTTGGCCTGCTCGTAGAACGCCCAGGCGGAGTGCATGTTCCCGTGATCGGTTACCGCCAAACTGTCCATGCCCAGCTTCTTGACGTGGCCGACCAGCTCGGGAATCCGGTTGGCCCCGTCGAGAAGAGAGTACTCGCTATGGGTGTGGAGATGGACGAATGGCATATCAGTCGTGGATCATGAGTCAGTATCCTTCAACCCGCCGCTCACCAGTCCGGTTTCGACGCGTGCACTGGACAGCCGCGGTGCCCTGGGCGACAAGGTCCCGCGGCGCGTTGGGAAAAGTGGGCCAGGCGGTGAAGATCTGCGGTTTGAGCGCGCCGGAAGTATTCGGACACGGAGTGAAAGTACCGGCAGGTGGAGCGATTGTCAAAAGCCGTTGCCGTATCTTATTTTGCTAAGATCTACGCGGTTCTCCCGGTGCCCTGTTCTCCCTGCTTTCACTACCGGTGGAGTGGTTGGCAAGTGCGAAATTCGCGCTCTCTCTTTCTTGTGCTCTATGGAGCCATCCTGGCCGGCTGCAGCGACGCCTCGGGCCCGAGCGTCGAGCCTTCCCTGGACTGCTCTGCGGCGAGCACCCGGACCCTCCAGGTTGGTGAATACGAGATTCTCGATCCGAACTCGATCGGGGCCTGCATCCGGCTTCCGGCGGCGGGCTCGAGTGGGGCGGAGCATCTGTATATCCCCCTCGCAACTGCCGGCCAGGAGACGCCGGATGGAGTCTCTGCCCCCTATCTGCTGAGCGGGACGGCGGTTGCCACCGCCTCTGCGCCCCAGCTGCCGTCGCCCCGGCTCTCCGCCTTTCAGTCTCCACAGCCCGCGGAAGCGTTCCATAGCATGCTGCGGTCCCGGGAAAGGTCGCTGGCGGAGGATGGCTCGCGGGCGCTCTTCGACAACGGGCGCGTTGCCGCGCGGGCGGCTCCCCCTGTAGTAGGCGAGCAACGCACCTTCAATGTCTGCTCTTCTTCGAGCTGCACCGGGTTCGTGCAGTCTACCGCAACCGCCCGATCGGTAGGCGCAGCGGGTCGCGATTTACGTGGACAATGCCGCGCCGGCCGGCGGGTACACCGACACCGATCTGGACCAGGTGAAGACCCTCTTCGATCAGTACCTCTATCCCATCGACACGGTAGCCTTCGGCCGAGAGTCGGACGTGGACGGGAACGGCGTGGTGATCGTACTGCTCACCCAGCTGGTAAACGCGCTGAGTCCGGACTGCAGCACAACCGGGCGAATTATCCTGGGTTACTTCTTCGGCGCCGATCTGCTGCCTCCAGGGTCCAATAATCCCGGCTCAAACGACGGTGAGGTGTTCTACGGCTTGGTTCCCGACGTCAACAATTCCCGCTGCCAGGTGTCGAAGGAGGAGGCCAACAGCAAGCTTCCGGCTACGTTCATTCACGAGTTCCAGCACATGATCAGCTACAACCAGCACGTGCTGTTGCGGCATGGGAGCTCGGAGGACACCTGGCTGAACGAGGGGTTGTCGCACTTTGCCGAGGAGCTGGGCGGGCGGGAAGTTCCCGATGCGCAGTGCGCCCCCACCTCCTGCGAAGAGGAGTTCCTGGGGCAGGGAGACCTGCTCAACGCCCTCGAGTATCTGGCCTCGCCTGAAGATTTCTATTTGATCGAGCCGGGGAGTTCGACCGGCCAGCTGGAAGAGCGCGGCGCCAACTGGCTCTTCGTTCGCTGGCTGGCTGACCACTTCGGGGGAAGCACCGTCCTCGGAACCGAGCTCACCCGCGAATCTGCTCGCGACCAGTCAGCTGGGCAGCGCCAACGTCGCTGCACGGACTGGCGTGGACTTCTCCACGTTGGTAGGAGAATGGCAGCTCACCAACTATCTCGACGACCTGCCCGGGATTTTCTCCCGGTGGCAGTCGGCTGAGCTACACCAGCTGGAACTTCCGCGCGGTGGGCGATGCAAACGGAGGATTCCCCTTGGTGCCTGACAGCACCGACGGGACCGCGTACGGCCACAGCGGGACGCTGCGCGCCGGGTCGGGTCACCACGTTCTTGTGGTCCAGCCGCCGAATGCGGCGAGAAGTCG
Source organism: uncultured Gemmatimonadales bacterium (assembly GCA_963825815.1). Classification (GTDB taxonomy): domain Bacteria; phylum Gemmatimonadota; class Gemmatimonadetes; order Gemmatimonadales; family GWC2-71-9; genus CAVVWJ01. Next base: position 49,759 of record CAWGVB010000006.1, read on the forward strand.
ACCTCAGAGTGACCGGCACCGCCGGTGCCGCGTTGCCAACGACGATTGTGCCTCGAATTGCGCTGGTCCGGATTCGTTGAAGCGCATGGTCTTCTTCGTGATGGTGGCTGCTCTGTTCGCCGGATATGGCACCGCCTACCTGGCCAGCGACGATGTGCGTTATCTGACACGGGCGGGATTCGAGGAGACCCGGATTCTCAAGTCCAGGCAGCCCATCGGGCGAATGGCGCGAGACAGTGAGGTCGATCCGGCAGTGCGGCGTTCGTTGCGGCTGGTGCTGGACGCCAGAGACTATGCGGCCCGGCTGGGGTTGGAAGCGAAAGAGACCTACACCACCTACGCCGATGTGGGTCGAGACACCCTGCTGCTGGTCCTTCAGGCCGCACCCAGGGACTGCATCTGCCCGTACACCTGGAAGTATCCGGTGGTGGGACGGATTCCCTATAAGGGATTCTTCGATGCCCAGGCCGCGCGCCGGGAGGAAGCCCGCTTTGCCGCGCGGGGCTTCGATACATACCTTCGGCCTTCCGGCGCCTTTTCCACCCTGGGATGGTTCAACGACCCGCTGCTGTCCACCGCGCTGACGCCGGATTCGGTGGAGCTCGCAGCGACGGTGTTTCATGAAATCGCCCACAACACGCTCTACGTCAAAAGCGCCACTCCGTTCAACGAGAGCTTCGCCCAGCTCGTCGGCTACCGATCGGCGGAGGCGTTCTTTAAGGAGAGGGGAGATTCGGCAGGGGCGACTCAGGCGGCCGACCGCTGGCATGACGAGATGGTCCTCGGGGACTACTACGCGGCCCTGGTCACCCGGCTGGACACCCTCTACGCCGCAAAACCAGATTCTGCTAAGCTGGAGCAGGGCAGGCGGGAGGCAGCGGCGTGGGCCCGCGCTGAGCTCGAGGGGCCCGTCGGGCACCAGCTCCGAACTTTGCGAGTGGGACGGCTATCCGACCGGCCGATCAACAACGCCCGCCTGGTCGGGGCGCGGATCTATCGCACCCGGCTCGACCTGTTTGAGCGATGGTACCAGCAACACGGCCAGGACGTTCGCCGCAGCGTCAGCGCCCTGAAGGAGCTGATGGCCGGAGCAGAGGGTGACAGCGCGTACGCCCGCTTGGGGCGGGCGGTGGGAGAACATCGTTAACCGGGATCTCATATGAACCAGGAGCTCGTTGCCAACCGGCCCCGGCTGATCCAGGAGCTCTCCGAGTTTCTGGCCATTCCCAGTGTCAGCGCGCTGCCCGCCCACACGGCCGATTGCCGCCGGGCAGCCGAATGGCTGAAGCATCACCTGACGGAGCTGGGGTGCCCTGTGGTACAGATCATCGAGGGGCCCGGGCACCCGGTGGTCTGGGCCGAAAGCCCCAAGGTACCGGGGAGGCCAACCCTCCTCATCTACGGACACTACGACGTGCAGCCGCCGGATCCACTGGAGGAGTGGCTGAGTCCGCCGTTCAGCCCCACCATCCGGGACGGAAAGCTCTTTGCCCGGGGCGCGTCGGATGACAAGGGGCAGGTGTACTGTCTGCTGAAGTCCTACCAGGCTGTGCTGGATGGCCAGGGTCGGCCGCCGCTGAACGTGCACTTCATCTTCGAAGGAGAGGAGGAGTGCGGCGGGAAAGTGATCTACGATTTGCTGCACCGGGAGCCCGAGCGGACTCGGGCCGATGCGGCGCTGGTGTGCGACATGTCATTCTACGCTCCGGGCCTGCCCGGGATTTACACCGCTCTGCGTGGACTCTGTTACGCCGAAATTTCGGTGAGGACTCTGGAGCGGGACCTCCACTCCGGCACCTACGGCGGGGTGGCTCCCAATGCGATAGAGACACTCGCACGGATCCTGTGCCAGCTCAAGTCGGACTCAGGGGAGATTCGCATCCCCGGCCTGTACGAGGCCGTGGTGCCGCCCACTGACAACGAGCTCGCCACCTGGAAGCGACTGCCCTTCGACCGCCAGGACTTCTTGCGGGAAGAGGTTACCGGCAAGGCGCTCACCGGGCTCAAGGACCGCACCGTCTTCGAGCGGGTCTGGGCGCTGCCCACGTTCGAGATCCACGGGATCCGGGGTGGATTCGTCGGCGAAGGAGCCAAGACCGTCATTCCGGCCCAGGCCACGGCCAAGGTGAGCCTGCGACTGGTGCCGGGGCAGGATTTCGAAGAAGTTGGCCGCGCGCTCGAGCGTGCGGTTCGCGCGGCAGCACCCGAATGGGCCGAGGTCAGGGTAAACCTGCTGCACGGCGGTAACCCGGTGCAGGTCGACGTCACCGCTCCGGCGTTCGATGTCATGGATCAGGCGTTCGAATCGGTGGTGGGCAGAAAGGCCGTGCCGGTCCGGGCGGGTGGCTCCATCCCGATCATCCCCGAACTGGGCCTCACCGGCGCGCCGGTGATCCTGACCGGCATTGGGCTGCCGGACGATGGGCTGCACTCTCCCAACGAGAAGCTGGATCTGTCGCAGTTGTGGAGCGGGATTGAAATCTTCGGCAGGTTTTTCGAGATGTTCGCCAGATCCGGAGCGGGAAGCGCTACTCCTCGTCCGGTGAGATCCGCTTGATCGGCCCGGAGTAGCGCGCCTCGGTCCGCGCGTGCAGCTCGTCGACCCCGATGAGCGCCCGGACCGACGCAATAATCCCGGCCACCACGTCGTCCGCCCAGTAGGGATCGGGCCGCTCGCCCGGTGGAAGTCGACCGGCGCAGCCCTCCAGGTAGCGAATAGCCGTCGTGATCCACTCGGTCTGGGCCGAGGCCACCACAGCCCAGGAGCCGGTCGAGCGCAGCTCCAGCTCCTCCAATTCCTTCAAGTGATGCTCGACGCCCTCGACCACCGGCTTGGACCGAAGGCGGTCGGCTACCAGCGACAACACCGTGCGGCGCTCGGTTTCCTGCGGCTCCGGCAGAGGGGCGAGGTAATGCCGCTGATCCGCCACCATCTCCGCCAAGCGGATACATACCGCCCTGATAGGAGGCATCAGGGATCGGGGCGCCTCTCGGGACCAGCTGTCTGCGGCCCGGAGAATCTCCCGGATTCGCTGCTCAGCCTGGTCATCCGGTGAGGGCCGGCGCGTCGAATCAGACATGTTAGGGAGAAAAGCTTATTGGTGCCCCAAAGGCAACAGGGGCGGGCGGGCTATGTCAGTGAGGACGAAGGCTCGACTGGGACGGTATCAAAGGCCCGGCCAAATCCTTCTACCACGGCCTGGCGGGCCTCACTCCAGAGGCCACCGTCGGTCCGTCCAAGCTCCATGGCAACGCTTGTCATGACAACATCTTGGATTCCACAGGGAACAATCAGGTCGAAGTAGGACAGGTCGGTATTGATGTTCAGGGCAAAACCATGGTAGGTCACCCACTGCTTCACGTGGATGCCGATGCTCGCGATCTTGCGCCCTCTGGTCCAAACCCCAGTCAGCCCGGGGTTGCGTTCCGCGGGAATGCTCAGGGCGTCAAGCCCCTGAATCAGTGCCTCCTCCAGAGTGCGGAGATACCAGTGCAGGTCTTCCCGGTGCTCCCGTAGGTCGAGAATGGGGTAGCCGACCAGCTGTCCCGGACCATGGAAGGTGGCATCTCCGCCTCGCTCGACCTCGTACTGCTGCACGCCACGGCGACTCAGCTCGGTCGCACTGAGCGGCAGGCTTTGGGGCTGGGTTCGGCGACCCAGCGTCACCACCGGCTCGTGCTCGACGAGGAGCAGCAAATCCTCTCCCAGTTCCCCGGTAACCCGCTGCCGGGCCAGGCTTCGCTGCAGCTCCAGCACCTCGGCATAGGGCCGGGAGCCCAGCTCCTGCACCACCAGCCGGCGACTCATGAGCCGATCGCCAGACGCCTGGCCCGATGCGCGAGGAGCGCGGCGATTAGACTGCTGATGAGTATCAGGCCGAGCAGGCCGAGGCGGCCGAGCAGCTGGTGCACCGGGATGCAAACCAGCATCAGCAGGACGGTAGCGAAGGAGCAAACGATCGACAAAGCGCCTCGCCGGTAGACCGATCCGACCGGCGCCAGCAGCCGCCAGGCGGAGAACGCGGCGGCGAGGAGTCCGACCAGCGTTCCGACCACCAGCAGGTAGAACGAAGCATTCAGCTGGGGAGCCTGGCTGCCGGATCGCAGCGAGTCCACGCCGAGAACGATCCCGCTGATGATCGCCAATCCAATCAACGCGCCGGCCCCCACCCCGCTCACGACGAATGCGAAAGGACCGTTCACCACTCCCTCGGTGCTCAGCCTAGATGTGGAGCACCCGCCCCATCGAGTCGAGAGCCGCTTCGGCAATCGCTTCGGACAGGGTAGGGTGCGCGTGAATGGCCAGATCCACTTCCTCGACCGTGTATTCGTTCTGCCGGGCAACCGCCAACTCGTGGATTATCTCCGAAGCGTGGCTGCCGACGATGTGAGCTCCCAGGATTTCGCCGTACTTCCGGTCCCGGATAATCTTGACGAAGCCTTCGGTCTCGTTCGCGGTGCGGGCGCGGCCATTGGCGCTGAAGGGAAACCGTCCTACCTGGTAGTCCAGCTTCCGCTCTTTGGCCTGTTCTTCGGTGAGCCCGATGCTGGCCACTTCCGGGTGACAGTAGGTGACACTGGGCACGTTGTCGTACATGATCGGCTGCGGATGATGCCCCGCCACCAGCTCGGCCACCACGATGCCCTCGCGGCTGCCCTTGTGGGCCAGCATGGGCGGACCGGCAACGTCGCCGATAGCGTAGATGCCGGCCGCGCTGGTCTCGAGAGTCGCGGGGTTCACCTTGATGAAACCCCGGTCGGTGAGCTGCACGCCGGCCTCCTTCAGCCCCAGGTTCTCGGTGTTGACCGCCCGGCCCGCGGCCATGAGCACCTTCTCTGCCTGGATCGACTCGCTCTTGCCGTTGCTCTCGAGCTCGAGCGACACCTTATCCTTGGCCACCGCGGCCTTCTTGACTTTGACGCCCGCCCGCACCTCGATCCCGCGCTTCTTGTAGCTCTTGGTGAGGGTGTCGGAGGCTTCGGCGTCTTCCAGAGGCAGAATCCGCGGAAGCACCTCGATCAAGGTGACCTTGGTGCCGAACGCGTTGAAGATATCGGCGAACTCGCAGCCGACCGCGCCGGCCCCCACGATGGCCATGGTGGCGGGGGGCTTCTCCAGGAAGAGCGCTTCGTCCGAGCTGATCACGGAGTTCTTGTCGATCTCGAGCCCGATCTGGGGTATGCCTTTGACTCGGGATCCTGTGGCGATCACCAGTGCTTTCCTGGCCTGATACTCGTCCTTTCCTACCTTCACTGTGCGATTGGGGCCGAGCACGCCGCCGCCCTTGATCACAGCGATCTTGTGCTTCTTCATGAGAAACTCGACGCCCTTGGAGTTCTGCTCCGAGACGCGGCGCGAACGACGCATGGCGACGCCATAGTCGGTCTTGACGGTTCCGACCTCGACGCCGAGTTCCTTGGCATCGTGACTCACCAGGTTGGCGACGTAGGCGCTATGCAGCAGCGCCTTGGTTGGGATGCAGCCGATATTGACGCATACCCCGCCAAGCTTGTCTCGCTCGATGACGGCCGTAGCTAGTCCCAGCTGCGCCGATCGGATGGCACAGACATAGCCTGCTGGTCCGCCGCCAACAATGATCACGTCGTACGAGTTTGCCACGGACTCCTCGTCGGTTAGAAAAGCGTGAACGGTGAACGGTGAACAGTACACGGGGTGTCCAGATCACGGGCCCCGTCCACTGTCAACCGCTTACCGTTCGCGACTACCACACCAGCGCCAACGGGTTCTCCAGCATCCCCTTGAGGGTCTGAAGGAACTGCGCACCCGTGGCCCCATCGATTACCCGGTGGTCGCACGACATGGTGATACGCATGCGCCGGCGGAGCGCCACCTGCTCCTGTTCGGCCACCGGCTTTCGCACGATCCGGCCCACTGCCAGGATGCCCGCCTCGGGCGGATTGATCACCGCGGTGAACTCGTCGATGTCGAGCATACCCAGATTGGAAACGGAGAAGGTACCTCCGGTGTACTCCTCAGGCTTGAGGCGCCGCTCACGTGCCCGGCCGGCCAGGTCCCTCGTTTCCGCGGCAATTTCGCGCAATCCCTTCTGATCGGCGTGCCGGATCACCGGGGTGATGAGCCCCTCCTCGACCGCAACGGCCATGCTCACGTGCACTTCGTTCCAGTAGCGGATGTGGTCCTCCTGCCACCAGGCATTGCATGCCGGGTGCTGCCGGAGAGCCATGGCCACTGCTTTGATGATGATGTCGTTGAAAGAAACCTTGACCTGCTGTCCCGCTTCTGCACTGCCGCGTTGCCCGGCCGACAAAGCCTCCCTGGAGTCCCAAAGCCGTTCCATGTCCACTTCGCTGGTCAGGTAGAACGTCGGGATGGGCCCGATGGATTGCGCCAGACGCCGGGCGATGGTCTTTCGGATCTGAGTGAGGGGAACGTCTGTATATGGCGTGCGCTGGGGAAGCGGGGAAGCGGGGAAGCGGGGAAGCGGGGGCCACTGCAGCCGGAGGGCTGCCGTCGGGCAACGGTGGCGCTATCGAGGTCGCGTGCAATCATCCGTCCCTCCGGACCGGAGCCCGCCAGCGCAGCTAAGATCGACCCCACGCTCAGCGGCCATTCGTTTGGCCAGAGGGGATGCTTTGACCCGGCTTCCCGCTGCTGCCGGGGAACCGGCCGGTGGCCTGCAGCCTGAGACGGTCGGGCGACGCACCGGACGTCTCGGTGGCGGCTCCAGCTGGGGGGGCCGGCGGCATGGAGGTGGGCTGATCCCGAGTCTGGGGCCGGCTGGGTCGCCTGTGATCGGGCCGGTTGAGCTGCGTTTTGCCGGCGCGCTGCCGTCTGCCCCGCCGTCCCGCTGCCCCGCTGCCCCGCCGTCTCGCTTCCCACCATCCCCGCCTCCCCGCTTCCCCGCTTCCCCGCCGTCTTCTCCCGGCTCCCCAATCACCGCCACGGGCTCCGACACCGGGACCGTCGCACCGGCCTCGACGATGTGCTTGAGCAGCGTTCCGCCGGCGCGGGCCACCAGCTCCATCACCGCCTTGTCGGTCTCGACCTCAGCGAGAACATCGCCGACGGTAACCGGCTCGCCCTCCTGCTTTTTCCACTCGACCAGACGACCCTCTTCCATGGTGGGAGAGAGGGCCTCCATGACGACCTTTGTGGCCATTGATTACTCCCGGTACAACACCTGATTGACCGCGGCCACGACTTTGGCCGGATCCGCCTTGGCCGCCCGCTCCAATTGCTTGTTATACGGCATGGGGACGTCGGCGCCGGTTACCCGGAGAATGGGCGCGTCGAGCTCGTCGAAGGCCTCGCGCTGAATCGTGTCAACGACCTGAGCGCCCACGCCGGCAAAGGGCCAGCCTTCTTCTATCACGACGCAGCGGTGAGTCTTGGCCACCGAGTTCAAGACCGATTCGTGGTCCAAGGGTCTGATCGTGCGCAGGTCGATTACCTCGGCGTTGACGCCATCTGCCGCGAGCTGGTCGGCCGCCTTCAGAGCGACACTCACCGTCTTGGAGTGGCAGATCAGGGTGACATCCGCCCCTTCGCGCTTGACGTCCGCCTGGCCGATGGGCACGATGTGCTCTCCCTCGGGCACTTCGCCCTTGGTGTTGTACAGCATCTCGCCCTCGATGAACACGATGGGGTCATCATCCCGAATCGCGCTCTTGAGCAGCCCCTTCGCGTCTGCCGGTGTAGCGGGCATTACGACTTTGAGCCCCGGCACGTGGGAGTACCAGCTCTCGAATGCCTGCGAGTGCTGGGCGGCCAGCTGCAGCGCCGATCCGCCGGGGCCGCGGAACACCGCGGGCACTCCCACCTGACCGTTGGACATGTAGCGCATCTTGGCGGCGGAGTTGACCAGCTGATCCACCGCGAGTAGTGCGAAATTCCAGGTCATGAATTCGATGACCGGCCGGAGTCCCACCATGGCAGCGCCAACACCGACTCCGGCGAACCCCAGCTCGGTGATCGGCGTATCGACTACCCGATTGGGTCCGAATTCGTCGAGTAGCCCACGGCTGACCTTGTAGGCACCCTGATAGACCCCGACCTCCTCTCCCATGAGGAAGACCGAGTCGTCCCGCTGCATCTCCTCCCGGAGAGCCTGATTCAGCGCGTCTCTATAAGTGATGACTGCCATGATCGTGACCGCTGTTCTCGTCCGCGTAAACGTCGGTATACAACTGATTCGGGGTCGGGATCGGCTGCCTGATCGGCGAACTGATAGGCGTCGTCCACCTCTTCCAGCACCTGCTTGTCCATGGCCCGGACCGCCAGCCTCATCCATGAGGCCGTCCTCCATCAGCCGGTGGGACCAGACCGTGATGGGATCGCGCTTGCGCTGATCCTCGACTTCCTCTCGGGTGCGGTAGTGGCCGTGGATCGGATCTGACATGGAATGGCCCATGAACCGGTAGGTGCGAACCTCGAGCAGGGTAGGATGCTTCTCGGTCCGGGCGCGCTGAACCGCGCGTTCCATGGCCGCGTTCATGGTGAGCACATCCTGGCCGTCCACCACCTCGTTGGCCATGTCATAGGAGCAGGCCCGCTCGGATATGTCATACAGGGCGCTGGCCCGCTCGAGAGCCGTTCCCATGCCGTAGCGATTGTTCTCGCAGAGATAGATCGCGGGGAGCTTCCACAGCGCGGCCATGTTGAGCGCTTCATGGAAGGCGCCGTTGTTGACCGCGGCCTCGCCGAAGTAGCAGACCGCCACCTGAGCGGTGTTGCGGTATTTGGCGGCGAACGCCATCCCGGTGGTAAGCGGTATGTGGCCGCCCACGATCCCGTGCCCGCCCAGAAAACCGAGCGAGGCATCGAAGAGGTGCATCGAGCCGCCCTTCCCGCCGGAGCACCCGTCGGCCTTGCCGAACAGCTCCGCCATCACTGCGCGGGCCGAGATTCCTCGTGCCAGGGCATGCCCATGCTCGCGGTAGGAGCAGGTGATGTAGTCGTCGGGGCCCAGCGCGGCGAGACTTCCGACCGCAACAGCTTCCTGTCCGATGTAGAGATGACAGAAACCCGCCGATCTTGCCCAGGCTGTAGGCTTCACCCGCCTTCTCCTCGAAGCGGCGAATCAACATCATCTCGCGGAGCCACCGGCGGTACTCGTCCGCCCGAGCGGGATCGAGTCCCTTGGACTTGGCCTTGGGGCGGGCTGCGGTAGACTCAGCCACTATGGACCCCGCTCATAACGGAGAGATCCTCCTCGCTGCGCTCGGGATGGGACGCGAGCCTGCGGCTCGGTGCCTGTTCCCACGCATGATAGGAGGAGCGGGTGAGCGGACTGGATTGCACGTGAGTAAAGCCGAGGCCGAGGCCGATGTCTCTCAGCTCATCAAACTCCGCTGGGGTGTAGTACCGCGCGACCGGCAGGTGACTTCCAGACGGGCGAAGGTACTGTCCCAGGGTCAGGATGTTGACGTCGCTGCGGCGCAGGTCTCGCATGCAGACGACGACCTCATCCCACTCCTCACCCATGCCCAGGATGATGCCGGATTTGGTGAGGCCGTCGGGCCGCATCTGTCTTGCGCGGGACAATAGCTCCAGCGCCCGGGCGTAGCGGCCTCCGGGCCGGGCGAGTCGATACAGCCTTTCGGCGGTTTCCAGATTGTGATTCAGAATATCGGGCCGAGCCTCCATCACGATCGCAAGCGCGCGCTCGGAGCCTTTGAAGTCAGGGATCAACACCTCGACCGTGGTATCAGGCAGCCGCCGTCGGATTTCGGTGATACAGCCGGCGAAGGCCTCCGCTCCGCCGTTGGGCAGATCGTCGCGGTCCACCGACGTGATCACCACATGCTGAAGCTCCATTCGGGCGACGGCTTCAGCCAACCGAACCGGTTCCAGCGGATCGAAGGCCTTCGGAGTTCCATGGGCAACGGCGCAGTAGGTGCAGTTTCTGGTGCACACATCCCCCAGGATCATGAAGGTTGCTGCCTTGTGCTCCCAGCAGTCCCCCACGTTGGGGCAGCGGGCTTCCTCGCACACCGTGTGGAGCTCCAGCTCACGCATGAGATTCTTGATGTGTACGTAGTTCGGCCCGCCGGGAGCCCTGACCTTGAGCCAGCTCGGCTTGCGCACCGGATTGACGGGTGCAGCGCCGAGTGTGCCTGAGGGTGAAGGGGATCGAGTCAGTTGGACCAGAGGAACCGCCACATCATCTCCTTATGTGCCGAGGCCGCACCAGAGGAAGCTAGTCGAGAGTCGTAGCTCCGAGCTAGGCATGGCAGGCCTTCAAAAGCTTCTGGGCGTCTTCCTTAACCTCTGCTGAGGCTTCTTCTTCCACCTCAGTGGGGCCGCGCTGAGTGGTGTAGTCCGCAAAGGTATGGCTCTTCACGTCGATGCTGGTCTGGCCGGCGGCGTTAGCTCCGACCTCGATTTCCATACGGTTGATCAGCCGGCGAAACTGCACGTCGGCTCGGCGGGCCTCGAGATCGTACTTTTGGGCCGTAATCCGGTGCTCCGCCACATCGAGGGAGCTCTGCTTGTAGTCCAGGGTCGGCAGCTGGCGCTTGACACAGTCGAACGCAGCATCCGGAGCCGGCGGAGGTCTGGACACTGGCAGGCGCCGCATAGTGCTGGCTACAGGCAGGCAAGAGCAAGAGGGTCCCGACAAACCAGCGGTACCGCATGCAGTGCTCCGATGGGCAAAGGTTGGCCGTAATGTAACGCGGCTCGAGATCGAACAAAAAAAACGGCCTCCGCTGAGGGAGGCCGTTCTCTGACGCACCCGCGAGGGAACTAGAAGAACAGCATCAAACCGAAGGCCGGGGCAAAGGTCTTGTTCTCGTCGGCCCCGCTCTCGTGTTCCTTGGTCCAGGCGTAGTTGCCCTCTCCGACCACCTTGAGCGACTTGGTAGCCTGGTAGTAGATGCCACCCGAAATCAGGGTGTTCTCCGTCTTGAAAGCGGTGGCCTCGCCGTCGGTCGACTTGAGGAAGCTGGAGCCGTAGCTCGCGGCAACCGTGAGCTTGCTGTCCGACGGGGTAAAGGTGAGCTGGCCGATGAAGCCGTAGGAGTCGCGGAGCTCGCCGTCGCTGCCCACGCCGATGCCCTGGACCGGGCCGCAGCCGGCCACCGCATCGCAACCACCCACGCCGTTGAACTGCAGGGTGGTGCCAATGCCCTTCCCAAAGTAGCCGGACCCCGTGAGGGAGAACCTGGTCTTGCCGAAGCGGAACCCACCGCCGGCGCCTACCGCGGTCTTGGTCTCGTCAGCCACAGGATTCTTGGCATTCTGGGCGGTACCATTGAGCCACAGCAGGATGTCGCCGGGTTTCATGGTCACCTCCGCTTCCAGCCGGGGAACCTCGGTCTGGCCGTAGGCGGTGCCGGCATCGCTATTGAGTGCCGAGGGCTGGAACAGACCGATCGACAGCTGTGTGTTTCTGCCGGCCGGGGTCGAGTAGGTCATCTGAGCCACGAAATTCGGATAGATGTACCCGAAGCCGATGCGGCCGAGCGTGGTGCCGCCACCATTGATGCCGCCGGTGGCTCCGATGCCGAACAAGGTCTGGTCGGTCAGGATGTTCTGCCGGTTGAACAGACCGATTTCACGGCCGGCCAGGATCTGGCCCCAGGTTCCACCGACAGTCAGGTACACCTGACGCATATCGATCTGGGCGCCGAAGCAGTCATGGGCCTGGCCACCGCATTGAATCTGCGGAGCAAAGCCGAAGTGCACGCCTAGATCGGTGTTCCCTTCCTTGCCCTTGGCATCGAACACGGCAAAGGCAGGCAGAAGGCCGGTTCTCACGTTGAAGCCCTTGCCGCCGATACCGATCAGTCCACCCGGGGCCCCCAGCGTGCCGCCATCGTCGCTGGTGGACTCGTAAATTGCAAACGCGTTCACGTTGCCGGAAAACGTGAAGGACCAGCCGTTGCTCATTTGCATCGTCAGCTGTGCCTCGGCGACGCTCGCCGCTCCCACCGCCAGACCCAAACACAACAGTGCGACTCGCTTCATAGGTGCGTCTCCCTCATAGTAAGGATGACCGCCAACGACCGCCTAACCCGGAAACCAACCGTCGTCCCAGCAACATCCGTTCAAGGCACTGAATCCGATAAATGACGACCGAACGTCCCATTCACCTCCAGGAAAGCATACCACGTGGGCAGGGGAAGGTGGTTCTTCCACCAGTAGTAATCATTCACCCGACTCTCGTACACATTGGCGCCGAAGGGAAAACGCAGGCCGCCGCTTCGGCGTAACGCGTCGAGCTCGGTTCGGACCGCTGCAGCATCCCGAGCTCGTTGAGCGGCCTGGCCCAACGCCGCTCCTGCCAGAAACCCCTCGATGTAGGCGAGCCGCGTCTTCGGCTCCATCTTTTGCCAGTCATTGCCGTTGACATTGAGCCAGTCAGGCCCCGGGTCCGACCGAAGCCGGCTGCCGGCCGCGATGGATCCCGCAATCAAGACCATCCATCCCCATTGGCCGACGGTCATCATCCCGAAAAACGGTCGGCAGGAGGTCTCACGAGGAGACCTCGCTGCCGGCGCGAGTTGCTCACTGAGTCTTGTTCGTGCCGCTGGCCGCGGGCGCTCCGGCCACGGGAGACTTACCCGGGAGCCCGAAGATGAACACCGCGTCGCCCAACGGATAGCTGATCTGGAAGTTTCCGCCGCACGCGACCCCAATGAACTGCTCACCTTTGTGCATGAACGTCATCGGAGCCGAGTTGCATCCCGCGCCGGCATTGAACTGCCAGAGGAGCTTCCCGCTTCTGGAGTCGTAAGCGTTGAAGTTGCCGTTGCCTTCACCGGTGAAGGTGAGCCCGCCGGCGGTGGCCAGGGAGCCGCCCATCATCGGCTGGGGAACCTTGTTCTGCCAGGCAATCTTGCCGGTCTTGAGGTTCACCGCGGAGAAGAGGCCATACTGCTCCTCACCCGGAATGGCCACGAAGGCGGAGCCGAGCCAGAGCTTGCCCTTCTCCAGCGGGGCGTTGTGCGTGATGTAGTTCATCGGCTGGTGTAGACCCGCCACGAAGCCATAGCCAGTATTCGGATCAACCGACATGGGGGACCATTCCGAGCCACCATTGGCGCCCGGCAGCATCCGAGTCCCTTTGTCGGTCGGCAGGGCGAACATGTTCTCCTGCGGAGTAAAGTTCTCGGTCTTGCGGATCAGCTTCCCTGTGGCCGCGTCGAGGACGTAGACCCAGGCGGTCTTGCCGGCGTGCACCACGACCTTTTTTCCACCCAGGGTGGTGACGAGCGGCGGCGAAGTAGCATCCAGGTCCCAGACATCGTGGGGGACCGTCTGGTAGTACCACTTGGTCTTGCCGCTGGTGGCGTCGATCGCCACGACCGCGTCGGTGTAGAGATTGTCGCCGGGCCGCACGCTGCCATCGAGGTCGGGTGACGGGTTGCCGACTGAGGCGAAGATAAGGTTCAAGTCCTTGTCGTACGCTGGAGTGGTCCAGACGCCGCCGCCGCCAACTTTCCAGGCGTCGGCATATTTTCCGCTGTCTGCCTTCTCCTTTGAGATGTCGCGATGCAGATCGCTGTCCTCGGCCTTGGGCGCCCAGGTGCCCCACCAACCGTTCGGCGCCATCTCATCGAAGGTCGGGTCACCCTTGGGAGCTGGAATCGAGTACCACCGCCACACCTGATCGCCGGTCATGGCATTGTAGGCGGTGACATGGCCGCGAATGCCGTACTCGCCTCCCGACACGCCTACGATCACGTTGTCACCAATGATGAGCGGCGCATGGGTGATGCTGTATCCCGCTGCCGGATCGGCCACTTCCTTATCCCAGAGGACCTTGCCGTCTTTGGCATTGAGCGCCACCAGGTGGGCGTCCAGGGTGCCCATGTAGAGGTGAGCGCCCCCATGAATCCCGAAGCCGCGATTGTTCGGGCCGCAGCAGTAGATCGTGGTGCCCAGCTTATGCTCGTAGCGCCAGAGCTCCTTCCGGGTGTTGAGATCGTACGCCATTGCCGTGTTATACGGCGTTGTCACATACATGACACCATTGGCAACAATGGGCGTGTTCTCGAACGACCCGAGCTTGGCTATACCGGTCTGGAAAACCATCCGGGGAACCAGTTTCGACACGTTGGCCGTGGTGATGGCTTTCAGTTTCGAGTACCGCTGATTCCAATCGTTGCCCCCATACGTGGTCCAGTCTCCGGTGCCTTGCGCGGCAACCGGCGCCGCGATGGCCAGGAGCAGGGGGGTCATCCACCAACCGGATCTGGTCCTCATGGGCACACTCTCCTCGGGGGCGGGGTCAAAGACGTGGCCATGCCGCCTAGCGGCAGGCCGAGGCCCACTTCATGTCCGATGGGCCTGACTCGGTAGTAATGAGAAGTCTCGATTGCGTAAATCATGACTGCGGCGCCGGGGCCGCGAAGGGGGAGGTGCCCAACGCCGGGGCGCCGATTAGTTCAGGGGCTGTAAGTATTTACCGGGTTACAATCTGACGAGGTCGCTTCTGGCGTCAAGTCCTGAAATCGTCACCAGGGAGGGCTTCAGTGTGGAATAATCATGCAACCCAATGAGATGCAAAAGGTTGCATCAGCGAAACAAAGCTGAGGCTTTCTTGATCGTTTGCCATACTCCCCAGATCAGCGGTACCGAGACCAGGAGCCAGGCCACCACTACCACGGCCAGACGCTGCTGACCGGACCCGGATTCACTCTGGTTGGACGGACTCATGTGATCTCCCGAAGTGAACGATAAAGCCGCTGGCCAACCAGTTATTCAGATCGATCTATATCTATGCAACACTAGCGCGAGCGGGCCATCGCTCGGTCGGTCAGCTGATCGTCTGCCATGTAGTACCGGTCTGGAACCGGTCGCACCGCCAGATTGCAGAGAAACCCGATCACCAGCAGGCCCGCCATGAGATACATCGTGGTGTTGTAGGCCTGGGCGGCTGGAGTGCCGTGCTCGATCTGGTACTCCCGGATGTAGTTGACCAGAACCGGGCCGGCCACTCCAGCGGCGGACCATGCGGTTAGCAGCCGCCCGTGAATGGCGCCGACGTATTGCGTGCCGAAGATGTCCGACAGGTAAGCCGGAATGGTGGCAAACCCCCCTCCGTACATCGTCAGGATCAACACGGCGGCTGCCACGAAGAGCGCGACGCTGCCGATACGTCCCGCGTAGGGAAGGGTGAGGTACAGAACGGGTCCCAGTGAAAGGAACAGCGCGTACGTGGCCTTCCGCCCGATCCGGTCGGATAGCGAGGACCAGCCGAACCTTCCCGCCATATTGAACAGGCTGAGCAATCCCACAAACCCGGCGGCGGCATCCGCCCTGACCCGTCCCTTGAACATCTCCTGGATCATGGGCGAGGCCTGCTCCAGGATGCCGATCCCCGCGGTCACGTTCAGGAACAGCACCGCCCAGAGCAGATAGAAGGAAACCGTCTTGATTGCGTCGTCCACGTGAACTTGACGGTGGGTGATGAGTCCCCGGGCATTCGGGGTCGGAGGCAGCCAGCCCGTCGGGCGCCACCCCGGTGCCGGGACCCGGAACAGGAAAGCACCCGAGAGCATTGCGACGAGATAAATCGTACCCAGCGTCACGAATGTTTCTGCGACACCTACGGAGGTGGCAGACTTATACCGGTCCAGCAGAAGCTGAGACAGCGGACTCGCGATCAGCGCTCCCCCGCCAAACCCCATGATCGCCATACCAGTGGCCATTCCCCGCCGGTCGGGGAACCACTTGATCAGGGTGGAGACCGGCGTGATGTAGCCGAGCCCGAGCCCGCACCCGCCAAGCACCCCGTACCCCAGATATATCAGCCAGATGTTATGCAGCGACACACCGAAGGCGGAGATGAAGAAACCCAAGCCCCAGCAGCAGGCGGCGACAACTCCGCTCTTGCGAGGACCGGCGTGCTCCAACCAGCGGCCGAACACCGCAGCCGAAAGTCCCAGAAACACAATCGCAATGGTGAAGATCCAGGCCAGCTGGGTCTGCTTCCAGTCGCCAGGGGCGGATTGGCTTACACCGATGACCTTGGTCAGCGGGAGCTTGAAGACGCTGAAGGCGTAAGCCTGACCGATGCTGAGATGGATCGCCAACGCTGCGGGCGGAACCAGCCAGCGATTGAAACCGGGCCCGGCAACGATGCGCTCCTTGGACAGCAGACCCGCCATGAGGGAGTCTCCCGAGATTAGGTTACTGCTGGCGAGCGGGATCTAGTCATCAGAGTTCGGCACAAGGTACAGGTGACGCTATTTCATTGCCAGATCATGTGAGGAAGTCCATGCCACCCGTTGTCCGCCAGGCCCTGCTGACTGCCACCCTGGCCACTGGGATCGCCTGTTCCGGGAAGTCCCAAAGCGCCTCCTCCGCGCCCGCACCCTCAGCTGCCCCGGTCCCTCATCCAGCGACGACGGATTCGGCACCGGCCGCGGCAGACACCAGCTGGATGAAATCTGATAGTGCAGAGCGAACCGTCACGCTCTCGCTGGTGGTCAGCAAACCGGCCGGCAGTCCGTCCGCTCTCATCAACGGCTACCGCTCGGGCCAGGCCCAGATCGAGGTCCCTGTCCGATGGACCGTCAAGTGGAACTGGCGC
Source organism: uncultured Gemmatimonadales bacterium (assembly GCA_963825815.1). Lineage (GTDB taxonomy): Bacteria > Gemmatimonadota > Gemmatimonadetes > Gemmatimonadales > GWC2-71-9 > CAVVWJ01. The sequence goes on from CAWGVB010000006.1 coordinate 66,285, forward strand.
AACGATGATCCGGGGGCGGCGCACAGTTTGGTGGTCATGACTCAACGAGAGAAGGTTCCGCTCGAGGGCGGCCGGGCATCGTTCAGCAATGCCATGAGTCGCTCAGTCACGGAGGGTCTGGCGACGGGCCAATCCGACCAGACCACATTCGAGGCTGAAGAGGCGGGTTGGTACTGGCTGATGTGTGGCGTTCCCAATCACGCACTCAACGGCGAGTGGCTGGAGCTGCGGGTGAGTCCTGACGCCCACAGTGGAAGCGTGCACCTCAAACAACGATAGCCTTCGTCACTGACTCCTGACTTCCGAACCGCTCCGGCCCTAAGTCGCGCAGCTCCAGACCCACGGGTTCGCCGCAGATGAGCCGGGCCATTATCACTCCGGTGAGTCCGGCCAGCAGGATCCCATTTCTACCGTGACCGCAGGCATACCAGAGACCCTGCAGCCTCGGCTCTTCTCCCAGGATCGGCTTGCCATCCGGCGTAACCGGGCGAAGGCCCGCCCAGGTTCGCCGCACCTTCGACCGGACCAGACCCGGACAGAGAGCCAGCGTGCTCGCAAAGATCTGCGTCAGGCCGGCCGAGGTCACTGCCGGATCGAAGCCGACGTACTCCATGGTGGAGCCCAGGATCGCCTCGCCACCCCGAGCCACCAAATAGGAATCCTTGTGGTAAACGATGGCCCGCGCCATCGTGGGCGGCCACGGTAGCGCTGCCATCTGACCTCTCACCGGTTGTACCGGTATGGTGCGCGGCAGTCCCTGGATTTGCCCGGCCCAGGCACCGGCGGCAATCACTACCTGGGAAGCGCGGTAGTGCTCCCGCTCGCCGATAACGCCGGAAACACTGCTACCGGCGCTATCGACTCCAACGATGCGGTCGCGAATCACGGTGGCCCCTCTGCGGCGGGCATCCTTCAGCAGAGCTTCTACCAACCGTTCCGGGTCGAGAGCGCCATCCCGGGGAGCCCACAGGGCACCGACAGCCGGACCTAGCCACGGCCACCGATCGCGTAACTCGGGCGCGCCCAGCCACTCGCAGGGAAGCCCCTGACGTTTCTGCCAATCCACCTTCAGCCGCAAGCTCTCGGCGTCCGCCTGGTCGAGGGCAACCCGGGCAATGCCCTCTCGCCAGAGTCCCAGGTCTATTCCGGTGGTCTCCCCAAGCTCGGCCGCCAGACCGTCGTAATGATCCCGGGCGTGCAGCGCGAGATCTAGCAAGGGGTCGCTTCCGTCGGCCTCGATCTGGGGTGCCAGCATGCCGGCAGCTGCCCGCCAGGCTTGGCCCATCTCCGTTCCGGGCTCGATGATCAGGACCTCCCGCCCCCGGGTCGCCAGCTCCCGGGCGCAGGCAGCACCCACGGCGCCGCCGCCGACGATGATGATGTCGCTGTTGGACGCCACGGCGGACCTATGAAACTATTTGAAACGTGGAGGCGTACTGCGCCGTGTCTCGTCCAGAGGAGGAAACTGTGATGATCCGGAACCTGCTGGGATTCGCGATCTTTGCCGTGGTGGCGATGTTTGTGCTCAAACTGGTCTTCGGCTTATTCGGGCTGGTGTTGGGCTTATTCGGGGCGGTGCTGTGGTTTGCCTTCCTGGGATTCATCATGTACCAGATCCTGAGGCTCTTTGCTCCGGAAACCGCCGCACGCGTTCGAGAGATGATTGCCGGTTCTCAGGGATGATCAGAATGGTACGGGCGCGGTCGAACCACGTCACCTGTCCCCGAGCTTGTCCAGCACTCCCCAGACCAGTAAGTGGCAGGAGAATTTCGTGATGGCCGGTTAGGAGGTATCCCGCGCCGCCGGCCTGAGTCGGCCGCTGAACCACGTTGACTCGGGGCCGATAATGCCGCTGCATGTCGAAGTCGGCGGCGGTAAAGTGCGTCGGGCGCCCGCCTCCGAGGTTTCGGGCGACCGTGAGCGCCTTGAGAAAGACCTCCGGCAGGACGACGGCGCTGCCCCAGTTCATGGCGACCCCTCCCTGGTCCAAATCCGGGAGTGATCCTGCAAGACGCCGGAAATCCCGCTGGGCGGTTTCGCCCAGCGCCGCTCCGTCAGCCGCGGGATGCTGATGAATGATCTCGGCTCCGATGGCCGGATGTACGGTCACCGGAACGCCGACCCGGTGGGATCGGAGCAGGATGGAGACATCCCTCCGGGAAGTTGCTTCCGCTCCGATAATGCCAGGGCCAGGCCCTCGCCCATGCCCTGGCCCGCCCCAGCCGCCGCGGTGATTGCGGCATTCATCTCGGCCCCGGTTTCCTCGGCCATGCCGAAGCTGCCGTCCTTAATCCACTCTCCACGTCTTCGCTGGTCCCGCCATAGGCGGCGAGCTCGAAGTCGTGGATGGCAGCGGCCCCATTCAGCGCCACGTGAGTGACGATCCCGCGCTTCAGCCAGGCATTTACCAGCGGTCCCAGACCCACCTTGACGACGTGTCCGCCGATCAGGAGGACAACGCCGCGACTGCCGCGTTTGGCCTGGCGACCGCGTCGATGACGAGCCGGAGATCTCGGGCGGCGAGAACGTCGGGGAGGCTGGAAAGGAAGGCGGTAAAGGAGCGATCGGATCCGGGGGCGGAGGCGAGAAGCTCGAGGGTCGACCTTGTTCCGCCGCTCACCCACCGGGACCGTTCGGATGCGGCTGAGATCTGCCTCGCGATAGCGCACGCTCAGCGGCTCATCGCCGAGGCGGCGGTCCCGGGAAGAACCATGTCCTTGAGTCTGAGCGTGATGGTTCCGAAGGGGAACTTTGTTCGGATCTGGACCGGCAGCCGCCGAGCGTCATCCGTGAGCCAGATGCGGGTTTCGGAACGCTTGGAAAAGAGACCCTTGGTGTCGATGACGGGATGCAGCACCAGGCATTTGACCTTGCTGCCATCGGGCAGGTCCATGCTTTCACGCTTGAGCACTTCGATGGTGACCGGGTTCTTTTCTTTCCTGAAGTAGCGAGCATAGGTGTATTTCTGACCCACCTCGAGAGGGGTGACGCGGACAAAGTAGAAGAAGGCCGCGTCGTCCAGCGGATCGGCCGGCGTTGTCCTGTTTTCCCTGCTTGCCATGCTCCCGGTAGAACCCCGAATCGGGAAAGATCTCGTAGCTCCGCTTGGTGGTCTTGTCGTTCTCGAGGAAATCCTGGACAAACCGGCGGGAGGTCAGGTCGGAGGTGCCGATCCAGGACTCGAGCACATCGTCCAGCGAGTAGAACATGGTCTTGCCCTGGAGCCTGAAGCGCAGCCGAAAGCTTTCCACGCCCCGGACCGTGTCGACCGAAGCCACCTCCAGAGTGCCCGAGCCGAGCGTGAGCATCCCGAGCTTGGCGCTGTACGAGAGTTTCTCCCCAACCGCAAACGGATAGTCGCGATGGCGGCGTGGCAGGGGAAACTGCCTGGACGATCAGTTGGAAGATCAGTCCGGTGCGGATCACGAGGGCGCCACCTCCGCTTGCGGGGTGGCGTCCCGGTTGGTCCGGCTCTCTTCCTCCTGGGGCGGCGGAACCAGGTGGCGCAGTGGGCCACGGGCTTTCCAAACGGTCATCGCGGGCTCCCAGGCTCCCGAACGACTGGATCGCTGCCGCAGGTCATGACGCTCCACGGTAGCCAGGGTCTCGACCCGGCGGGCAAACTTCGCGGTGCGTCCATAGAGCTCTGCATTGGCTGCCCATCCCTCGGTCCGCAAAACCGGCGAGGCCCCACTCCGGAAGGCGTTGCGAAGCGTGACCAGCCGGAAGATGGCAAACCCGGACACCACGTCGGAAACACCTGGAACCGAAACGACCCCCCGCAGCAGCACCGGCGCCAGCCGGCGGACCAGCCGCCGGGCGCGGGAGCGCTCACCCTGCACCTTGGCCTGACCGATCACGATGTCGGCCCCACTCTCGATCCGGCGGACCAGATCGGGGATGAATTGAGGGTCGTGGGTGAAATCCGCATGCATGAGGATGGCCGCATCCCGCTTGGGGCGGTCGGTGCGCTGTACTGCCTGCCTCAGGATCTCTTCCACACTTTCGGCGTACCCCAGGCGGCTCTGGTGCCGGGTGACCGTAAGCGGGAGGACTCGAGTGTAGCGCTCTAGGACTTCTGCGGTCGAATCGCTGGACCCGTCGTCCAGTACCAGAAGGTGGTACTCGCGAGGGAACCCGGCAAAGACCTGGCGGATTTTCCAGAGGAGAAGCCCGATGGTCGGGGCTTCATTGTAGCTCGGTATACAGATGTAAATCATGCGCCGTCAAGAGAATGAGCGCAGGAACGATACACGGAGAGTACCTGCTCTGCCATGGCGGACGCGGTGTACTTTGGTAGCTCCGCGCGCGCTTTTCGAGCAAGGCTCTCACGTAAGACGGAGTCACTCAGTACCAGCCGCACAGCGCCGGCCAACGCATCGGGGCTCTGGGGTTCCACCAGCATGCCGGAGCCGTTCGCCAGGAGGTCGGGAACTCCTCCAACTCGGGTGGCCACCACCGGCACCCCGCGGGCCATTGCCGCAAGCACCGAGCTGCCGAACCCCTCGCTGGTGGAGCTGAGCACGAAGACGTCGGCCTCGGCCAGCGCCTGATGGGGATCTTGCAGCCCCCCGATCAGATGCATCCGATCCTGCACTCCGAGCTCTCGAATCCGTTGCTGCAGCCGCCCTTCCATCGGACCCTCCCCGACAATGATCCACCGCAGGTCGGGCAAGTCCTGGACCAATCGAGAGGCGGCTTGAATGAGGGTTAAGTGGTCCTTCTCGGGGGTCAGCGATCCGAGGGCGACTGCCAACTGTCCTTTGTGGGACACTCTGAGACGTGTTCGAAGGTCTACGGCGGCGGCCGCCGGAGACGGCGGGATCGAGGGCGGAAGGAATGAGGACCAACTTCGAGTCATCGATCCCATCCCGGATCAGGGCTTCCTTCACGGCTCGAGAGATGACGATGATCCTGCAGGCTCGTCCCCAGAAGAAACGACGGCGTAGAGGGAAGGTGACCCGGCGGGTTACCACCAGCGGGCAGCTGGTAAACCACGCGCCCACGCCGCCCAAGGTGAGAGCATGGGCGTCGTGAGCGTGGACCAATGCGGGCCCGTGCAGCTCCGTAAATAGTGCGGGAAGAACTCTGGGATCGAGGCCCGCCTGCCAAGTCGCCGGCTGGACGGGTACCCCAGCCTGGCTCAGGCGATGGGACAGCTCACTGGCCGACGTGGTGATGACGACCTGGCTGACTCCTCTGGTTTGCAGCTCGCGAGCGAGCAACCAGACTTGTCGCTGTCCTCCCCGCCACTCCCGTCCCGAAGCGACGTGAACAATCCGCACTCACGCGCCTGGGAGTGCGTCGCGCCGCAAGCGCCGGCGCATCCGGCTCGGCAGGGGCCGCTCCGCTCTCGCGCACCACTTCCGCCAGCAGCGTTCTGAGGTCGGCCAGACTGAAAGGCTTGTGCAGGTAGGGCCGGTCCAGGCCTTCGAGGAAGGTCAGAGTGTCGCCCCGAACGGTGTCCCCGGTGCTGAAGACGAGACGCGCCGCCATCCGCGGGTTACGGCGAGCCAGCTCCTCGTAGAACTCCCGTCCCCCAAAGCGGGGCATCCGGAGATCGGAAATGATGAGATCGAACTGCTCGCGGGTCGCTCGCTCCAGGGCCTCTTCTCCGTCGGCGGCGACAACAGGAATGTGTCCCCACGCCTCGAAGGTCGCGCGCATGTAGTGGAGGATGTGGGGCTCATCGTCTACCACCAGAACCCGCAACCGGCGGCTGGGCGGCCGGGCGCCGACATCCTCCTGAGGGGCGGCCGATCGGGTGGAGAGCGGAAGCTGTACGGTAAAGGTGGAGCCCGTGCCCTCCTCGGTGGAAAGCATGATGCGGCCCCCGTGCTCCTTCACGATGCCCTGGCTGATCGAGAGTCCCAGGCCGGTGCCTTCGCCCTCCGCCTTGGTGGTGAAGAAGGGCTCGAACACCTGAGCTGGCGAGGGCTTCCGACATTCCCGGCCCGTCGTCGATCACGTCGACCGCAACGCCGTCGAGCCAGCGCCGGGCGCGGACCACAATGTTTCCGGGGCGCCCGGTGGAGGCGATGGCCTGGGCCGCATTGTTGATCAGATTCACGAACACCTGCTGAATCTGGTTGGGATCTATGTCGGGCATGGGAAGATCGGGCTCGACCTCGATCTCGGCCTCGACCCGCTGAGCCATGAGCTGATTGCGGAGCAGCACGAAGGTGGCATCCAGCAGCGGCTTCAGCGCGGTGGGCCGGCGCTGGTGTTCCTGCTTCCGGGCAAAGCCCAGCAGATTGCGGACGATACTCGATGCGCGTTCGGCCTCCTCCCGCACGACGGTGAGGGGCTCCCGGATGTTGGGCGGCACATTGGGGAGCTCGGTCAGGAAGTCGGCGAAGCCGACCACCGAGGTCAGCGGGTTGTTCAGGTCGTGGGCGATCCCGGCGATCAGCTGGCCGATGGCCGACATTTTCTCCGATTGGATCAGCTGGTCTTGCAAGCGACGCCGCTCGGTTTGATCGTCGAAGAGGAGGACCACCGCGGACCGGTCGGTGCTGCTAATCGGCACCGCTGTAACAGCATAGGTGCGCTCGCCGGTACGCAGCTCCACCTCCCGGCCCGCTCCTTGCTGATCCAATGCCCGTTGCAGCTCCAGCGACCACTCCGGGGGGACAAAGGCCTGCCAGGGCCGGCCGATCAGGCTGGCGGGCGGTGCGTTTACCAGATCGGCAAAGGCTCGGTTGGCGCGGCGGATTGCACCGCTGCGGTCGACGATGCAGAGGGCGGGAGAGATGGCGTCCACCACTTCCTGCCAGGTTCGGCGGCCATCGTCATGAAGATCGATCAGCCGGGCACTCTCCAGGGCGATGCTGGCCTGCGATACCAATCCTTCGAGCAGGACCAGGTCGGCGGGGGCATAGCGACCTGCCTCACCGCGCACCGCAATGGCTCCGGTTACTCTATTCTTGGCGATGAAGGGTGCAATCAGCCAGCTCCCGGCCGTCACAACGGGAGAGGCAAGGCCGGCTTCCCGAAGAAGCGTCTCCAATCCGTCGTTGATGAGCATAGGGCCGCGGCGACCGGCCAGCTCCAGCAGGGGCCGAGGATTCGACCGGCCAGGAGGCCAGCCCAGGACGAAGTCGATCGTCTCCGTCTGCTGAAAGAGGGCCACGGCTATTTCGCTGGGAGTCAGACTCTCCCGAACGTGGCGGACCAGGAGATCGATTACGGACGCCCGGCGCAGGGTTCCCGCCACCTCCTGACCGAATGCGGTGAGCCGGCGGACGAGCTCCAGGCCAGTATTAGTACCGGCGGCGGAAGGCACCTCAGCCTGAGGCGTAGGTCTTGTTGAAGAAGGAGTGGTCATGATCCGTGCAAATACGCGGGGCCGCCTGACTGCGGCAGACCTGCAGCTGGTGATCCTGCTCTTGAGCCGGGGTTCGGCTCATCGACGAGCCTACCTGGAGCGGCGCCTGACTACTGAAGGTCCAGACGCGCTGCTCGATGCTCCGGATCTTCTCGAGCGACTGTTAACCGTCCGCTCGATGCTCCTGCCATCCGAAGCGTTGTTCTTTTACGTGGTCATCCGTCATGCGCTGCTCGGTTCCGGTCTCGAAGACCGGGAACTGGCCGACTATCTGTCGGCCCTTCTGCTCGAGTTTGGGCAGCGCGACCGGGCTTGGCGCGTCGATTGGAACGACGATCAGCGCCACCGGTACCTGATAGACATTCTGGCCGACCTGGAGGCGACGGTGGGGGATCGTCGCTTCAAGGTGATGGTGCACCTGGGAAACTACGCGCTCTGGCTGACCGGCCTCTTTCCCGATTATATCGCCGCCCGCCGCCTGCGCAAAGCTGGCCCCGATGTCAGCTACTACGAAATCTTGGGGAGCCGGGGCTTTGGTCTGGCCTCCGACCACGTCTTGGCCCACCAGTACGGACTGGACGAAGTGCTGCGGACCGCGGCCGAACGTTTTCCTGCCTTAAGGAGCGCGCTCAACGGCGTGAGTGGCCGGCTCCTCTTCCCGTCTTTCGCCCACTAAATCACTCCGGGTGCCTTCCGCCGCCTGCACCAGGGCGGCAAACAGCCCGTGGTCCGCGGCCTGAAGGTCCGCGTGCATCTCCTCCGGATGCCATTGAACGGCGAGGAGCCACGGAGCACCGGCGGGACTCTCTACCGCCTCGATCAGGTCGTCCTCGGTCCAGCCACTCGCCACCAGCCCAGGCGCCAGCTCCTTGATACCCTGGTGGTGTGATGAGTTCACCTTGACTGCATCGGTGCCCAACACTTGGGCTGCACGGCTGCTTGGGAGCCAGGCGAACGCGATGGCTCCGGGCATCGCGCGGGCCTTGAGGCCGGTGCTCCACGGAGCCGGCTCGCTCCGATGGGAGATCCTGAAACAAGGTACCGCCCAGTGCCACATTGATCAGCTGAATACCGCGGCAAACGCCCAGGATTGGGATCCGGCGCTGCCGGGCCACCGCAAAGAGCGCGAGCTCAAACAAATCTCGCTCCCGACTGGGCGGATCGAGGTGGGGCGACGGCCTGGCGCCGTACCAGGCCGGGTCGATGTCCTCACCACCGGTGAGCAGCAGGCCGTCGATCCCATCGAGGGCTCGAGCCGCCATCGTGGTGCCCATCAGTGGCGAGAGCACCAGCGGGACCCCCCCTGCGATCAGTACGGCTCGAACGTAGGCGGCGTTGACCCCGGTACGCTCCGCCCCATCCCAGCCTCGCACCACTCCGCTCACGCCGATCCGCGGCGCCATCACTGGATCACCGAATCGGGGAAGAACGGGCAGCGTGGATCTTCAATTCGTGCGGGATCGAGCTGGATCCCGATGAGCGGCACCGTGGTGTTGCCGACTGATACCGTGCCTATCTGGGGTGCGCCCTCTACCGGGGTTCCCTCGTAGAGCATGGTACCCAGCGTCTTGCCGCTCCGGTCCAGCACCAACACTCCAAACCCGGGCTTCACATTGGGAGGCATGGCGCCCTCGACCCCAATCACCCACAACGAATCGGAGCGTCCCACAATGGCTGGGTACGCGGGCCCGGCTACCAGCCGTACCACCAGCTTTTCGGGGAGGTGCTTGGGAGGGCTGGCCAAGGTCTGGTCGGCCAAGCTGAACTGCCCCAGCAATGCTGTGGGGCCGGCCAGCGACGCCAGCCCACAAGCAGCCGCCCCGGCGGTGGTGCGGTCCGCGGAGGGGCCGCAAGCAAGAAGGAGAATCAGCACTGTCGGCCAGGGACGCGGCATGATCAGAAGATAACCCAAAATTCGAGTTTACTCGGTCTGCCATTCCTGCTGCGCGGTCCAGGTCTCCCGAGTCAGGGCAACTCCGGACGGGAATTCGGCCTGAAACTCGGCTCGAAGTGCCGGAGCGTGGTCGTGGAGGTAGCGTTCGAGGTCGGCGGAAGAATGGGCGCGATAGCTGGTGCGAAATTTTCCTTCGCCGGCCCGGTCGAATCGTATGTTGTAAAAACAACCGGTACGAAGTATGACGGGAATGTGATGGGTTCTCATGTAGTGCTCGACGGCAGGCGCCAGGGCCGGCTCTACCTGCAGGGTGACTTCATAGAGAACGCCTCGATGGGTCACAATGCTACGCTCGAGTCTGCAGCTTCAGACCGTGTGGGTCGGGTCAAATTTACCTCGCTCGCGGCGGGAGATTCGAGAGGAATAGATTGCTCGACTGGTGAAGAACCCGCAGGAATATTATCGGAGTATGTTTCGGGGGAGAATTTGGTCGTGGGATCTGCGAGACCGCCACATGGCGGAAACGCTGGAGGTGCCGCCGTAAGAGATTGGGATGCAGTCATCCACTTCGATGAAACCCGCGCGGTCGAGCCGCTCGACCGAACTGCGGGATGGGAGCCAGGGGAGGCGCCTGAGACCTTTCCGAGCGGAGTCTGAGGAGGTTCAGCCATGCAGGGACAGGGCAAGCTTCTGACCGGCGTCATTGTAGGCGCGGGAGCGATGTACCTGCTGGATCCCGATCGGGGCGCCCGCCGCCGATCACTCCTGCGGGAACGGGGCATTGACGTTGGACACAAGCTGGGGGCCAACGGTCTCCCGTCCTTGGAGGGAGTCGAGCGGGACGTGAATCCGAAGCTGAGGGGAGCCGGCCCAACCGGCGGCCAGCGACGTGGCTAGCGGTCGGCGCCCTGGGAAGCCTGGTCGCTCTCCAAGGTTCCCGCACCCGAGGCCTTCAGGGCCGGGTGCTCAGCCTCGTTGGAGTGGGTCTGGTCACTCGAGCGTCTGTCAATCTTCCGGCCCGTCGACTAATTACGCTGGCGCGGGGAGCACGGCCGATCACGGTTGAGAAGACGTTGCTGGTGGGGGCTCCGGCAGACCGAGTTTGGGAGCTATGGAGCAACTTCGAGGGCTTCCCCCAATTCATGGCCCACCTTCAGGAAGTCCGGAAGATCGAGGAAGGGCGCTCCCATTGGGTGGCCGTCGGCCCGGCGGGAGTTCCAGCGGAGTGGGAAGCCATCATCACCGACTGGGTGCCAGGTCAGTTTATCGGGTGGCGCAGCGTGGAGAATTCGCCGATAGAGACCTCGGGGCAGGTTCGCCTGAGTCCAATCTCAGACCGCGAGACTCAGATCGATGTCCAGCTGACCTACACTCCCCCTGCGGGAGCCGCGGGACAGGTGCTGGCTTCGCTGCTTGGTGCCGACCCGAAGCGGGCCTTGGACGAGGATCTCCTGCGGCTCAAGTCTCTGTTGGAAGATCAGCAAGCCAGTGCAGGGGAGGAAACCATCCATCTGCAGGAGGAGGTGTCAGGAAGCGGAAAGCCCACCGGGCGAACGAAGAAGACGTCCACCAGGAAGAAGTAAGCAGACCCATTAAGCACTCAGTGCCGCCACCGCACCTTCCAGGTTCTGGCGGGCCTGATTCTCATATCGCGCCTGAAACGGGGCCGTCTGGTAAATCGAGGGACGACGCAAAAATCTTCGAAGCACCTCCACTCGTCCCTGCCGGTATAGCGCATCGGGTACCCACCGGTACTCCTGCCGGATCGCCCGCTCGAATAGCTCGAAGGCAGCCGGCTGCGCACCTAACATCGAGAGATCGACGTCACAGATCAGCCGCGTGTCATCGTCCAGCGCCAGCTCGGTGTGCCGCGTTGCCAGCACCAGCGCCCGGATTCTGTCGGCTACCTCGGACTCCACTCCGCCGCCCCGGAGTGCGGTTTCAGCCAGGAGCGCGCTCCGGTCCTCGTTGTCCGATCTCGCAGGAGCGTATACGGCGTCATGAAACCAGAGAGCCGCCTCGACCTCGAGCGGTCTATGGGCCAGGGCCATGTTTCCCTCCAGCTCGGTCAGACAGTGCCGCAGATGTTCGATATTGTGGTAGGTGCGGGCGGGTTCATTGTACGCGGCGGCAAGCTGATCGAAGACCTGGCGTCCATCCCCAGGCCGCCCAAACCGGACCAGACCCATCTCCAGCGTGTCGGGTCAGGGGCAGCTGCCGGCACTGTCATGGCTACCTCATGACGGCTCGCGGAACTGCTCGCTGAAGCAGATCGGCGCACCAGGCTATCTCGATCTCGAGCCGTTCGATCTGCACCGCCGCTTCCGCCAGTGCCTCCTCCAGCTCGCGACCCTCCGTGACCGAGTACAAGGCGCGGACCAGCTCCCGCAGTCCGCTCAATTCGTAGGACAGGAGCTCGTGGTAGCGTCGCGCTGCCGGCGGTGAAGTGGGTGCCAGCCGGCGCAGCTCGGCTTTTCGATCCAACGTATGCTCGATCGAGTGGCGGGCGGCATAGTCCTCCGCTGCGATACCCGGTCGCCGCCGCTCCAACGGGGGCGCCAGAAAGGCCAGGCGCCGGCGATGCTTGCTTCGGAGGAACTCCAGGGTATGAAGGACACCGGGTAGCGTCAGAGCCATGGATACTCTCCACTGCTTCGGCAGGTGCTTCTGGGATGTTCAATAGGGAGTTTTCGATAATAGTCGAGATCCGGCTCGCGGCCTAGTGCTGCCTCGCTTGACCTCCTATCCCGGCATCCGTAACATTTGTTCCCCCTTAAGGATGCATCGCCATGGCCAGAACCGGTTGTGTTTGAGGGGCTGAAGGCCCGGTTGGAGCGTCTGCTGCAGGACCACTCCCGCCCTGACCCCCGGGCTCGTGCCGCCGCCCTCCGTGAGGCGGTGCTCGAAGCCAAAGTGGGGATTCAGACGATGCGCAGTGCACTGGCAGCCACCGAACGGGAGCTCGAGGCCGAGCGACGGCAGTTAGCCGATGCCGAGCGCCGGGGGCAGCTGGCCGCGCAATTGCCGGATCAGGAAACCGTCTCGGTGGCCGAGCGTTTTGCTCAGCGCCACCGGGACAGGGTAGGGGTCCTGGAGCGGAAGCTCGCGGTTCAGCGCGATGAGCTGACGCTTGCCGAGCGAGAGGCCGCCGACATGCTCAACGAATATCGGTCAGCGCGACCGGGGTCGCCGGTTTCCGACTCGATTGACGCTGCCTGGCGCGACCTCGAGGCTGCCGGCGCCGACCGTCCAGAACTCGAATTGGACGGGACAGACAATAGGGCTGAGACCGACCGAAAGCTGAAGCAGGCGGTGGAGGAGCAGCTCGCGTTTCTCAAACGGAAGCTGGGGAAGGACTCGTGAAAACATCGATTCTGGGTCTTCTGTTCGTTCTTGCCTCTCACCTTCCACCTCTTAGCGCTCAGCAACCACTCACCAGTCCTTCTCACGGAAAGAAGCTGGCGCACACCTACAGCATCGTTGCCTATGACTCCGTCACCGGCGATCTCGGCGTGGCGGTGCAGTCGAAGTTTCCCAACGTCGGTGGAATCGTGCCCTGGGGCCGGGCCGGTGTCGGCGCGGTCGCCACCCAGAGCCTGGGCAACACGGCATATGGCGAACGCGGCCTCGATCTTATCGCCCAGGGAGCCACTGCCGAGGAGGCCCTCCGGATTGTGATGCGGACCGATACCATGCTGCAGGACCGCCAAGTGGGCCTGGTGGATGCCCGTGGCAATGCGGCCAGCTTTACCGGCAAGACCACCTTCGATTGGGCCGGGGGCAGGGTTGGCGCGCCCTCCGGACGGGGAAACGTACTGGGCGGTAAGGGTGAGGTGATCGTCGGTCGAGGGTACGCCGCGCAGGCCAACATCATGGTGTCGGATCAGACGGTGAAGAATCTGGCCGAGACCTTCGAGCGCACCACCGGCAATCTGGCAGACCGGCTCATGGCGGCGCTCAAGGCGGGTCAGGCCGGTGGGGGGGACAAACGCGGCATGCAGTCCGCTGCTTTGCTGGTAGTGAGAAAAAATGGGGGTTATCTCGGCGCGAACGATCGGTTCATTGACATCAGGGTCTACGATGCTCCGGACCCCATCGCCGAGCTCGAGCGGCTGCTCGCATTGCACAAACTGCACTTCTTTCCCAGCGAACCGAAGGATCTGGTTCCAATTACTCCGGCAATCGTCAGCCAGTTGGAGCCCATTCTGCTGAACGAGCCGGTGAAGCAACCGGAGAAGTGGCTCAAGACCAAACAGGGAAGCGCAACGCCGACATTCCTCGAGGCGCTGAAGAACTTCATGTATTGGGAAAACTACGATGTGCGGGTTCGCATGGATGGGAAAATCGACCGCGTAGTCCTGCAGGATATCCTCAAGAAGCGCAATCGCTGAACGGACTCCAATGGCCACAGCCGCTGTTCGGCCTCCTCAGCCAGGGCTGAGGGAATTAGACACCCGATTCTTCGGGCATCCTCGAGGACTGTCTACTCTCTTCTTCACCGAGATGTGGGAGCGGTTCAGCTACTACGGAATGAGAGCATTGCTCATTCTGTTCATGACCGCTCCAGCCGCGGCCGGCGGGCTGGGCTTCACTACCGCGACGGCCGGGCCGATCTACGCACTATATGTCAGCTCGGTGTATCTGCTTTCGGTTCCCGGCGGATGGATTGCCGACCGAGTCCTGGGCCTCAGGCGCGCCGTCTTCGTAGGCGGCGTCATCATCATGGCGGGTCACATTTGCCTGGCTCTTCCCACGCTGAGCACGTTCTATCTGGGCCTGGTTCTGATCGCGGTGGGCACCGGCATGCTGAAATCCAACGTGAGCGTGCTGGTCGGTAAGCTATACCCGCCTGAAGATGACCGGCGCGATGCCGGCTATTCCATCTATTACATGGGGATCAACAGCGGCGCCTTCATCGCCCCCTTCATTACCGGCTGGCTGGCCCAGGGAGAAGGCTTCAAGCGCATTCTGGCTTCCGCCGGATTTCAGCCGAATTCTTCCTGGCACTGGGGATTCGGCGCTGCGGCAGTCGGAATGTTCCTGGGCTTGATACAGTACGTCGTGGGAGGGAAGCACCTGTCTCCCGACGGCCTGCACCCGGCCCGGCCCAGCGACCCCGCCGCTGCGGCACGGGTCGATCGCCAGGTTCGGGTGGTCGGGATGGTAACGCTGGCTGTTGGGCTGACGGTGGCGGTGCTGGTGGCCACTGGGCTGCTGCGGCTCAATCCGGAGGCAATCTCGCGGAACTTCAGCTGGGTATTGATTGCGGTCACCGTTTCGTTCTTCGCCTGGCTTTTCCTCAGCCGAGGGTGGACCAGAGAGGAACGGAAGAGCCTGGTAGTGATCGCGGTGCTATTTGCGGCTGCGGCAGTTTTCTGGATGGCGTATGAACAAGCCGGCTCGACCCTCAATCTGTTCGCGGCGCGAAGTACCAACAACTCGGTCCTGGGGCACGGCTTTCCTCCCAGCTGGTATCAGGCACTGCCGCCCCTGTTCATCATCATCTTTGCTCCCGTATTTGCCGCCCTCTGGCTCAGGTTAGGCCGCCGAAACCCCTCCAGTCCGGCCAAGTTCGCGCTGGCGCTCGTGCTCCTGGGCCTCGGCTTTGCCGTAATGATCGGAGCCGCGGGGGCGGCAGCGGGAGGCGCACGAGTCAGCCCCCTCTGGCTGGTGCTTTCGTATCTGCTGCAGACGTTGGGGGAGCTGTGTCTCAGCCCGGTTGGCCTGAGCGCGATGAGTGTTCTGGCTCCCCACCGTATCGCCGGTCTGGTGATGGGTGTCTGGTTCCTGGCCCTCTCGGTGGGCAACTACCTGGCCGGTATGGCATCCAGCTTCTATGAAACGTTGCCGCTGACGACCTTGTTCACGATTGTAACCGCTACGGCTCTCGCCACCGCTCTCGTCCTCATCCTGTTGATCAAGCCTATTAGAAGGATGATGGCTCGCTCCTAGCGACTGATCCTGTCGGACGGTAAGCCGGTAGGGTCAGCCGGTGTGGTCTTGAAGACTTGAAAGAGATACCAGAGCGAAGGAAGCAGAATCACACCACCGGCGGCCAGAACGATCAACGTCAGTCGTAGAGTGGATTGGGGCGCCGCCGTATTGCGAATGGTGAAGTTCGGAGGCAGCAGGAACGGATACTGAGCCATGGCCCAGCCCCAGAAGATCAGGGAGACCTGCAGGGCCACGCCCAGACGTGCCAGGCGATAACGGCGATACCAGAGCGCAGCCAGAACCGAGATCGCCGCGCCGGCGGTGAGGAGGTGCAGGGGAAGGGCCCAGGGAGAGTCCATGAGTCCGCCTCGAACCAGTGGGGCAGACTGGGGCGACAACAACAAGACCAGCGCAGAAGCGAAGAACACGACAATCCCGCAAGCCAGGGCCCTCCGACGGAAGTCCTCACACAGCTCCCGGTCGACGCTTTCCAGGGTCAGGAACACCGCGGCCAAAAATGCAAACAGAACCAGGGTCAACAGGCCTACACTCAGCCCGAACAGAGTGAGCCAGGGCTCAACGAACCGCTGCGCAAAATTGCCCCGGATATCCCCACCTACCCGCCCCGACGCTACCGCCCCGATGGACACCCCGAGCAGAACGGGAGTGATCACGCTGGCGCTGGAAAAAATCCGGCCCCAACGACGCTGGGCCGCGTCGTGCTGGCTGTCATAGGTGCGAAAGGTGAATGCGGAGCCGCGGAGTACGATACCGACCAGCATGAGTGTGAGCGGGATGTGAAGCACGGTGCCAAGGCGAGCGTAGACCGGAGGGAAGCAGGTGAAGGTCAGAACGATGGCAAGAATCAGCCAAACGTGATTGGCCTCCCAGATCGGACCAATGGCATGGGCGATAACCTCGCGTTGCCGGTTCCGGCGGGGACCCGACGCGAGCAGGTCCCAGACGCCTCCACCGAAATCCGCTCCGGCAAACAGCACGTATGCGTTGAGCGACAGCGCGAGTACCCCTGCCAGAACGTCGGCCAGGTCCAGGTCAGGCACGAGCGACCTTGGGGACATACACCCGGCTCCATTCGCTGGACTTGGGGCTGCGGATGATCTGTCGGTAGAGCAGCCAGGCGACAATGACGCCAAGAAAACAGTAGAGCAGGGTGAAGAGCAGGAAGGGGACGACCAGGCCCGGCATCGGGGTCACCGCGTCTGCGGTGCGGAGCACGCCCTGGATGATCCAGGGCTGCCGGCCAACCTCAGTGACCGTCCACCCGGCCTCGATGGCGACAAAGCCCATTGGCGCTCCCAGAGCGATCGCCCGCAAACGCCAACGGCTTCCGATCACGTCTTTCCGGCGAAGCCAAGTCCAGAAGACCCAGAGAGAAACCAGCGCCAGGTAGGTACCCAGCGCCACCATCACCTGGAAGCCGGTATGGACGATCGGCACGTTGGGCCAGTCCTCCCTGGGAAAGTCCTGCAGTCCCCGGACCACGGCGTGGGGATCATGGAAGGCAAGCAACGACAGCCCGTATGGAATTTTGATTGCATACCGAGTTTCGCCGGACTCCGGATCAGGGAAACCTCCGATGGTCAAGGGCGCAGCCGCCATGGTTTCGAAATGCGATTCCATTGCGGCCAGTTTGATCGGTTGACGAGCTGCAACCGACCGGGCGCTGAGATCGCCCGAGATCGGTTGCAGCATTGCAGCGGGAGCGCCCAGGGCCAGGGCCGCGGTCAACGCCCGTCGATGAAAGGCGTTGGCCGGATCGAAGAGCAGCAGAAAGGCATGGATTCCGCCAACAGCAAATCCGGTGGCCGCGTAGGCCGCCAGAGTCATGTGAAGGGTCTGCTGAAAGGCCATGGGATTGAGCATGGCTGCAATCGGATCGATGTTGACCGGCCTGCCACCGACCAGATCGAAACCCGCCGGAGAGTTCATCCAGGAATTTGCAGTCACTACGAAGATCCCTGATGCCGCCCCGCTGATCGCCACGGCAATGCCGGCCCACAGATGTGCCCGGGGGGAGATCCGATCCCATCCATACAGGTAGATCCCCAGGAAAATCGCCTCGGTGAAGAACGCGAAACCTTCAAGGGAAAACGGCATACCGATGATGCCGCCGGCCAGCTCCATAAAACCGGGCCAGAGAAGTCCCAGCTCGAACGACAGGACCGTGCCCGACACGGCGCCGACGGCGAAGAGGATTGCTGTGCCCTTGGACCAACGTTTGGCGAGATCGAGGTGGATCGGGTCGCCGGTTTTCTGCCAGCGGCGTTCGGCGATGACCATGAGCACCGGCATGCCGATGCCAACCACCGCAAAAATGATGTGAAACGCCAGCGACACAGCCATCTGGGAGCGGGCAGCGAGAAGGTCGGGCATCGGGGAAGGTTATCGCCAGCGTGAATCTTTTCCCAGGAGGCCTGAGTAGAGCCTGGAGGGAGGTTCACTCTCCTGCTCTCAACTCATCGCATGGTTCCAGCAAACCCGGAGGTTTCATGTCGCAACTATCGACTGGATTGCGCGCGGGGGTCCTCGCTGTCCTGACTTTTACGCTGTCCCCACACCCCGGTGCGGCCCAGAGTGCCGGCGGAATGGCAAAGATTCCGGTGACCACCGCATCCTCCGCCGCCAGAGAGCAGTACCTGAAAGGACGCACTCTGGGGGAGAATCTGCGGGCCCACGATTCCCGTCAATTTCTCGAGGCCGCGGCGGCAAAAGACCCCTCCTTTGCGCTGGCGCACTACAGCCTGGCTTTGAACTCCCCCACGGCCAAGGACTTCTTCACCCATCTGGCCGAGGCGGTCCGTCTGGCGGATAAAGCGTCCGAAGGCGAGCGGCTGATGATTCTCGGCCTGCAGGCGGGAGCCAATGCCGACACCAAGTCGCAACGGGAGTATTACGAACGACTGGCTGCCGCCTATCCTCGAGATGAGCGGGCCCACTTTCTTCTGGGCGGGGCCTATTTCGGCCAGCAGGAATACGGTAAGGCGGTATCGGAATATCAGAAGTCGGTCGATCTGGCGCCGGACTACGCTCCGGCCTACAACCTTCTGGGGTATGCTCGGCGGGCCGAGGGACAGTTCCGCGAGGCAGAGGAAGCTTTCAAGAAATACATCGAGCTGATTCCAAACGATCCCAATCCTTACGACTCCTATGCCGAGCTGTTGATGAAGATGGGGCGGTTCGAAGAGTCGATTGCCATGTACCGGAAAGCGCTGCAGACCGATCCCAACTTTTCCAACTCTCATTTCGGGATCGCCAGCAATCTGATGTTCCAGGGCAAGCACGAGGCGGCCCGAGCGGAGTCATGGAAACTGCACGACGCGGCTCGCAATGATGGCGACCGCCGGCTGGCGCTGTTCAGCACCGCGGTCACGTATGCGGATGAGGGGAACTACGAGCAAGCGGTGAAGGAGTTGCGCCGGGAGTATGCGGTGGCCGAGAAGATCAATGATGCCGCCGCCATGTCCGCTGACCTGACGTCAATCGGGGATGTTCTGCTGGAAGCCGGCAAACCCGAGGAGGCACAGCGGGAGTACGATCGTGCCCAGGAGCTTCAGGAAAAATCCGATCTCTCATCCGAGGTCAAGGAGAATGCCCGGCTGGTTCACCACTACAACCTGGGCCGGGTAGCAGCGCGATCAGGGGACTACGCCGCCGCCAAGGGTCACGCAGACGTCTTCCTGAAAGGCGCAGTGGCCAAGAAGAACGATGGGCAGATCCGTCTGGCCCATGAGCTGGCCGGTACCATCGCCCTGGGCGAGAAGAACTATGCCCGAGCCGTCGACGAGCTCAAGCTGGGGAACCAGCAGGATCCGTATACCCTGTACCGGCTAGGTCTGGCCTATCAAGGCAAGGGTGAGCCGGCCAAGGCGGCTGAGCTCTTCAAGGAAGCGGCCAACCAGAACACCCTGCCGACCCTTAACTACGCGTTTGTCAGGCAGAAGGCCAAGCGAATGAAGGTATAAGGCACATTCAGATTGACCCGACACAACACCGGGCGGGCCCGCCAACGGGACCGTCCGGTGCATCTGGTGGGTGCTCTATTCGCCATTTGGATCCCAAGCTACCTCGTCTCCAACGGCAATCTCTCCATCCTCCAGCACCTCGGCATAGACACCGCCGCCCCAATCGGATGCCATCGCCAGCCGCAATCCATCGAACGCTTCATCCATCCGCTCACATGGCCTGGTCTCTCCTCCAATGCGGAGGCGGGTGCCGCCGACCCGGAGAATGCGGTGGCGCGAATGGGCCAGCTCTATACCGCTGATCATGAGGTTCGCCCGGCGGGCCGATGGTGAAATCGACGCTCCAAGCTCCCGCATCAGGTCAGCCCATCTCTCGTGGGCGATGATCGTCACCTGACGCCGGCGCCCTTGGTCGGCATTGCCCTTGAGGCCTCGACTCGCGACCAGGGTTCCTCGAGTCACCGGATCCATGGGACCGCGGTGAGCGCGCTTGATCCAAATCGCTTCCAATCGGCCCGCCATGGTTGCTCCTGGAGCTGAGGCCCGGGTTCACACTGTTGGATGAGGCAGAGGGCATGACCTTTATGACTGACGAAAGTTATTCGGGATGCTGTGAGGAGAACACGAGAGCTGGAGCTGCTTACGGTTAATCGCTGACCCCGAGGATCAAGCAGTGCAACAACTTTCACTGGACGAACAGCAGAGGCAGTTCGCCTCAAGGGTGGTCTGGTGCATGCCCAAAATCGCTAAAATGCGCCGGGCAACCTCCTTCTCAATGGGTGCAACTCTGTTGGTCACATTCCGGTAACGGCCCTCTCCTAAGGCGTGCCATCCACGGCACGTCGCTTGCCCTCTCCACCCGAACTTCCACACCCTGAAGGCACCCGTCTCTCTTCCTGCGAATGGCTGGAGGCGCTACGCGTATGCAATCGACTTTACTTACGGCCCAACCGGAGCAGTGGAGCTGGATGCTGACCCAGCTGTGGAGCTGGATGTGGTCCGGAATGTCCTGGATCCTCGATCTCCAGCAGCTGGTATTCGGGTTCATCTTCGACGGCACGCCAGGACTGGCCGTAGCTGAAGGCGACTCTGCTGCTGCTGCCGGCCGCCGTGCTCCTCGTCGAGCATGTGGGCGACCATGGTTTCCCTGTACACGCCTGCCGTTTCGCTCGGGCCGGGGCTACTTCCTGACCGCGCTGCTGATGTCGTGGTGGGATGTGGGCCGGATGGCCTGGTTCTACTGGGCCGGCATGGGCCGGTTCCTCTTCGTCTTCGCTGGGCTGGATCGGCAGCCGGAATCCGCGCCTTTGTGCGGCTGATCTGGAACGCCATCAAGGGCGCGCTGAACTCTCCCTTTGCGATTCTGGACTGGACCTCGCGCCGCTACTTCAAGCCGGGCGTGCCATGGCTGGCGTTCATTCTGCTGATCGTCTGGTCGGCGGTCGAGGCCACCATCTTCACGTTCACGCTTCGCCCCACCATGAACGAGCTGCTGGCCGACCTCGATCGGTTTCGAGCCGAATCCGGTCATGCTCACGGCGCTGCTCTACATGTTCCTCTTCTTCCTGGTGGGCGGCAGCTTCGCCTGCGTGCAGGCCCTGAACGACGCCATCAAGAGCAAGCAGTACGGCACCATCATCTCGATGACGCGTGATCGAGATCGTGGTGGCGATGTTCGAGGTGCTGTTCCTCTATCGTGAGCTGGTGGATGCGATCACGCCCTGGATGGCCCAGCAAGGGTTCAATCTGGGCATCGTGGGGACTCTGGCGGTTGCCTTTGCCGGCTGGCTCGGCGTCCGCGGCATGACCTGGTTCCTCTTTGGTCGCTACGGCACGCCGGCCCTGATTGCCGTGCTGGCCCGGGAGACTCTCAGCCACGGTAGCTCCGCCGACCTGGCTCCGCCGAGGCAGCCCGAGTTCTGGAAGGCTCCGATCGCGGCGCTCAAGGCTGAGGTGGACTGGTTCAAGGCCGAAGCCCGGGAGATGTTCGAGCTGCTCACCCTGCCGGTGCTTCAGCTGCTGGCATCCGGCTTCAACTTCTGGCTGGTTGTTCTGCTCGGCCGGCCGCATGTTCACTCTGCCGTTCCGCTCGTTAGAGGATGTGCAGGCCGCCACTCCGCTCAGCGGTGGAGCGGAAGCGTCCGGGGAAATGTTCCCCAGGCGGCCGCATGAAGCGCTCCTTTCTGGTAGCCGCAACACTGGGAGCTCTGATTCTCGGCTGCGCTCCGCCCAAGAACGCTCCGCCGCCGAAGTCGACCCTGGTGATCGGGCTGGATGTTTCCGGCTCGTTCCGCAAAGGCGGGCACTTCGATGACGCGATCGATTTCGCGTCGCTGTACATCTATGCCCACATGAAGGGATTTCAGGACCTGCGCCGGCCTAGCGACGTCTTCATCGGCACCATGGGCGGCCAGCGGCCAGGTGAGGCCAAGACCTTTCACCCGATTCAGGATCTGACCGGGAAGTCGCCTTCCCAGATTGCCGCCAGTCTCCGGGCCTGGTTCCCGGAGGACGATCCGATCACCGACTACAATGCGTTCTTCGAGCGGGTAGCGGTGCACGTGCAGCGGCAGAATCTCGGCCTGGCGCCGCTCAGCATCGTGATGTTCTCCGACGGCGTCCCGGACATTCCGGGGGCCAAGGGTGATGAGCTCTACCGTCGCATCAACATGACGCCGCTCGAGTACCTCTCCCGGAGCGTCACCGTGCGCCTGCTGTATGCCTCGCCCAAGGTGGCGCAGCGGTGGGAGAAGAACGTGCCGCGCAAGCGGGTGCGGCTCTGGACCCAGGACGCGGAAGTGATGGAAGGCTGGCGCCGCCACTTTGTCTCTACCGGCCGGCCGGAGCAGCAGGATTCGCTCTGGTCATGGATGAAGAACGTGGTGGACTTCCGGGTCCGCCGAGGCAAGGTGATCTAAGCCGCAGGGCAGGCCAACGAACGCGCCGCGGGTTCCTCCCCGGCGCGTTTTTTATTTCAGGAGGTATGCTTCCAGCAGATGGATGACTCCCTCAACCGGAGGTCGGTATGACTGAGCCTGCTTCCCAGCGAAGCCTGAAGCGGGTCTGGCTCTGGGCGCTGCTGCTGATCCTTGCCGTCTGGGTCGTCTACGCCTTGAGGGGAGGGACCTCAACGCCGCCCGGTCCGACAGCGGTAGATAGCGCGGCGCAAACACAACCATAGCTCGTTAGAGTCGTCGTTGCAGGAGATCGTCGCTGACCTCGAATCCATGCCGGTGATAGAGCGGGCGGCTGCGATCCGAGGGCCAGAGAAACAGCGCGTCGAGCCCTCTGGAGTCGGCATCGGCCACACAGGCCTGGAGCAGGGCCGACCCGATACCCAAGCCTCTCGATTCGGGAACCACGTAGACGCTACTCACGTAGCCATGCAGCTCGGAGTGGCCCACCGGATTGGGAAGCTTTTCGATGTCCTGGAGCCAGAGTGTTCCTACCATGCCATCGCGGTGCAGGGCGACGAAACAGCGCCAGGTTCCTCCTGGCTGCAGTCGATCCGACATCCATCCAGTGCAGCGCCGGAGGAAAGCGTCCTCCGACTCCTCCACCGGATCGAGCTCCCGCCTGAAGTCATAGCGCAGCCGGGCGAGCATCGGAGCGTCTGCCGATACCGCTCGTCGGATCCGGAGCTCGCTCGAAGCGATTCCTTTGACCGAGGGGCCCTCCCCAGGTTTGCCATTTACCATCGGACTTACCGCCCTAACTTTCCGGCATGATCGATTCGGCCACCCTCTCACCGTAAGGCCGCCTGGTGCCCAGCTGGCTAGAGCAGACGATCGGTGTCGCGGTCGATCTCTTCATCCTGGTCGATGTATTCCTGACGGTGCTTTACGCTAGGATCGGCGCCGGCGTATTCAGTCCGCACCTTGCCCGGGTGATCTGGTGGGCTTTCCGGGGGGCTGCTCGCCCCTTCGGCCTGAGGGCGGGAAAGCTGCTTTCCTTTTGCGGCCCGATCATTTTGGTGACGGTGCTGATCGTCTGGGGACTCTCGCTCTCGCTCGGCATGGCCCTGATCATTCACCCGAAGTTGGGGAGCTCGGTTACCGCGACCAACGGCCCGACACCGCACGACTTTGCCACTGCCTTGTACGCCAGTGGCGGGAGCATCTCGATCGTGGGCGGAAGCAACTTCGAACCTGAGACTGCCGGATTCAGGCTCCTGTTCCTGGTAAATTCTCTGGTAGGCATGTCGGTCATCTCGCTCACTGTGACCTACCTGCTCCAGGTTTACAACGCACTATACCGCCGGAATGCTACCGCGTTTGCCCTCCATCTGGCTTCGGCGCAAACCGCCGATGCCGTCGAGATCGTGGTCGGTCTCGCGCCCGAGAATCAGGCTGCGGGCGGCTACACCAACCTGTCGGAGATGGCTTCACAGATCGCCGGGGTCAAGGAGTCTCATCACTTCTACCCGGTGCTGTTCTACTTTCGGTTTCCCGATGCCCAATATGCCGTCTCGCGCATTGCGCTGCTCACCCTCGATGCGGTCTCGCTGATCAAGAGTTGCCTGGACGACCGAAAGCATGCCTGGCTGAAGGAATCAGTGTCGCTGACCGAGCTCTGGCACGGATCGCTCGATCTGGTTACCGGCCTGGGCGAGGCATTTCTGCCTGAGGCACATTCGCGGGGACGGCCCCCACTGGATCAGGCCGCGGCGGAGCGCTGGCGGCGTCGGTATTTTGCGGCGCTCAGGCGGTTGAGGGAAGCAGGCATTCACACGATTGCCGATGAAGAGGAGGGCGCCTCCAGTTACGTTCGGCTCCGAAACGAGTGGGATACTCACGTCCACATGCTCGCAGGCGCACTGGGCTACAGCGCGGAGGAGATTGATCCCGCCACTTGCAGACCGGAGATGGCGGATCAGCGCCCGCCGGTAAGGACTCGCCTCAGGTCTGCCGGCTGACTCGACGCTACCTAATCCTCCAGAGTAAAGCCGAGCTTGAGGGTAACCTGCCAGTGGGCTACCCGACCTCCTTCGATGTGCCCACGCGTGTCCAACACTTCAAACCACCTCAGGTTTCGCACGGTAGAGGCCGCCTTCCCGATGGCCTTTTCCACCGCGTCCTCCATGCCTTTGTTCGAGGATCCCACCAGCTCGATCGTCTTGTATACGTGATCTGACATAGGCCTTCCGGAAATAAGGGTTCCTCTGCGTGGCTCACTCTGACCCTTACCAAAGAGGCCAGGTACCTACCGTGTGTCAACGTGTTTTACCGCAGGTCCATTCTGCGGGAAACCGCTCCTACCGGTCGGGTTTCGTGCCTGGGGATCCACTCCACTCTCGGTACACTGCTTGCGCCTTCTCAGTGTCTGTTTGGGTTCATACTGAACCCTGCGGTTCGTGGGCGGTAGCTCCAGGATGCAGGAGAGCAACGGTGTTCAGCTGCGACTACAATGGATGGACCGACATGCCGGAAGCCGAACGGGAAGGGCTAGAGGCCTTCGAGCTCGCTCAGGAGCCTCTTACCGCACGGGTGCTTACCCGGGAGCATACGGTCTCGCGCTCGGTTCTCCCCGAGAGGTTCCCCGTTTGAGGGCGGCATAGCCCGGCTCGCCTTCTCGCGGGAGGGCTAGATTGATCGGGTATGTCTTCCTACTCCCGGGCCCCCGTGCGGAGAGCGTTCCATCGGGCCCTGAGCTGGCTGGGTTACCAATGGCGGGTTACCCGGCGGGCCTCGATTACCATCGAGGGCATTCAGCTCCGTGCCGGGCGCCACATGTCCCGCAGGGTGGAAAAGGCCCTGAGCAGAGGGAGGACTCAGCGGGATGAGTTGCAACTCCTGGGCACGCTCCTCGCACCCGATGACACTGTGCTGGACATTGGCGCTGGACTGGGCCTCGTATCAGCCTACTGCGCCAAGCGCATAGGCTCAGAGCGGGTTTATGCCTATGAGGCGGATCCGGACCTGGAACCGTGCATCCGGGAAACCTATCAGCTGAACGACGTGGAGCCCTCACTTGAGATCTGTGCGGTGGGGGCCCAGCCGGGCAGGGTTACCCTCTACCGGGATGAACATTCCATCTCGGCTTCGGTGGTGCGGCGGCGGGCGGGGGCTCGACCGGTGGAGGTTCCGGGTAGAGCGCTGAATTATGTGGTGGCGAAAATTCAGCCCACTCTTCTGGTGGTCGATGAGGAAGCGGCGAACCGGATCTCTTTGACGGGGCCGAGCTCCCTAGCGTTACCCGAATCGTGCTCGAGTCCCCCGACCGGCTTATTGGTCCCGACGGAACCGACCGCGTCATCGCGCAGCTGCAGGGTATTGGATTCGGCATCCGGCGGGGCTTGTCCTCTCCTGAACATCTGGTACTCTGGCGTGGGTCGTCCGTTTAGCCGGCAAGCGATCTGAGTCACAGAATCAGTTCCCCGGCAATGCTAGACTCAGGGCTCTGATTCCCATTCACTCAGGAGTCGATCCATGATCTCGAAGACCGAGGCGCCTTCCAAGCGACAACAGACCTCCCGTGTTTCGCGGGATACCGATACCAGCCGTCGTCTGTTCTCCACCAAGAACGACATTCCGGCCGAGGCCCGGAGCCGGATTGCGGAGCTGCTCAATCGGCGGCTGGCCGACTGCATAGACCTCCAGACCCAGTGCAAGCAAGCCCACTGGAACGTAAAGGGGCCGAGCTTCATCGGACTGCACAAACTGTTCGATGACATCAACACCGATGTCGAGGAATACGTAGATCTGGTGGCTGAGCGGGTGGTGCAGCTGGGAGGGGTTGCCGAGGGCACCGCGCGCTGCGTTGCGGAACGCTCGACGCTCAGAGAATACCCGCTGGAAATCAGTAGTGGCCAGGACCACGTGGACGCCCTGTCCACTGCACTCGCCTCATTCGGCCGGGGTTGCCGGGAAGGAATCGACGAGCTGGATGAGCTGGGAGACGCCGATGGCGCCGATATCCTGACGGAGATCTCTCGTGGCGTCGATAAGTGGTTGTGGTTTGTGGAGGCACATCAGCAAGAAGAAGCCGGGCTCGCCGGGCGCTGAGTCGCGCCGATCAGGGATGCAAACGCCCCGCCGGCCGGCGGGGCGTTCGTTTTATTCGCAACGCCAGATGTCGACAACTTCCCTCAGCGGTTTGGTGCGGCCGAATCAATGGGCGGGCGACGGTCGCCATGGTGATGCCGCCACTGATCTCGCGCTTCCTGCTTCCGCTTATCCTGGAGCTGCTGGTAGCGGGTCTGCTGGTCTTTCGTCAGGATGTCCTTGAGACCGGCCTCGAACTTCTTGTCCTGGTCGGCCAGCTGTTTCCATTGCTTCTCCAGTCCTTCCCGCCGGGATGGAGCTTCTGAACGGTCTCCCTTTTCGAAGGCAGCGTGGGCGGCCTGCATGCTGGCCCGGAGACTGTCGCGGCTGGCCCTGGTTGCTGCCATGTGACTCTCATATCGCTGAGTATACTGCTGCAGGGCCTTGCCGCTCAGCTGAATGGAATCTTGCAGGACAGCCGGCGAGAGAGGGCCGTCCAGGGCGGCCGAACGCTGCATGTTGTGATGATGAGCCGGACCGGTATGGTCGGCGGCGGGATCCGAGCTACCCTGGGCTTGAGCCACTCCGGTGCCGAGACCAAACAACAGGGGAACTCCGATCAGTACCCGCATGATGCGCAGGGGCAGGGACGGGATGGAATATGAAAAGCGAGACATACACGGCTCCAGTTAGGGTTCTTCAGCGGTCCAGTTTTTCGAGATGGGGCAAGCTGAAGGTCATGAACGGCTCAATTCGACTGCAGGGAGGTGTACGCGGCATGGATGCGAAACGTTGGGCGCGGGCCCTGCCCAACACCCGTCAGTTGCGCCCGTATATGGAGTTGAGCGCGCATGAACCACCCCAACCCGGACCTGCGGCCGCCTGGACCAGGAGATTGTCATCGCTAGGCTCGCCTGGGCCGAAAGAGTGGCCTGAACATGGAACAGGTGCTGGCTGCCGCCCTGCCTGACGCCACCGAGGTCAACGATGAACGCGACCTGATTGTCCGGGTACAGGCGGGAGACCGGTCGGCGTTCGATCTGCTGGTCCGCCGCCACCTACCCCGGGCGCGCCTGATTGCGAAGCGGCTGATGCAAAATCCTGATGATGCCGACGATCTGGTGCAGGACGCGTTCTTGAGGGCCCTCGAACGGATCGGTACCTTCGACCCCTCGCGTGCTTTCGAGCCCTGGTTCACACGCCTGCTGGTCAACCTGGGGCGCGACGAACAGCGCAAACAGACTGTACGGCGAACCGATCTCACGATCCGGAGACCATTCGGGCGGGACCAGGCCCGATCGTGAGGCGGAACGCTCCGAGCTCCGAAGCTCTCTCAGCCGGGCCCTTGAATCCCTGCCCGACCGGCAACGTTTGATCGTGACATTGTTCGAGATCGACGGGCGCTCAACAGAGGAGATTGCGGGCATGCTGAATGTGAGTCAGGTAACAATTCGGTGGCACCTCCATCAGGCCCGGCGCACGCTGCGAGAGGCGCTGAAGGGGTGGGTTGAATGAACTGGCTTTTTCAGGAGCCCCCGCGCGACCCCAAGCTGGGTGACGCGCTCCGAAATTTGGAGCGGCCCTCCCGGCAGGATGATGCCGATCTCCATCAGCGAATCGTTACCGCAGCCACACCGCACCTGAGTGCCCTCCGGTCGCCCGGCCGTCACTGGTGGGAGTGGGTTACCCGGTGGATGCCGGTGGCAATTCCTCTTGGCCTCGCGGCCTCCCTAGCGGCCGCTTTAATTCTGCCTGTGGACGAGGAGGCGCCACCGAGCACCGACTATGCGACGGAAACCTCCGCGGATAGCACCCTCCTTGCGGCAGCGTATTCCGAGGAGCCGGACGCCGGCGAGCTGGCCGCCCACGTGGTGGCACCAGAGAGCGGGGACTGGCTGTTCGAACAGGCAGTCGCTCGATGACCAGCCCCTCTTCACCTTGGCGCCCCGGTGGGCGACTGCTCGCAGTTCTGGTACTGCTGTTGGTGGCTGTGGCAGGCGGACTGGCCGGAGTTGCCATCGACCGCCGGGTGCTACAGCCCCGAAAATTCGAGGGACATCGGTTCGAGCATGGACCGGGGCTGCACGGACCGCGCGACCGCGAGTTTCGGAACCGATTTGCTCGCGAGCTCGGCCTCAGCCCAGACCAACAGACTCGAATCGATTCGATCATGGAACATCAGGGCCACGAGCTGCGGGCCATCCGACACCAGGTTCAGCCCCAGCTCGACTCGATCGTGAGCCGCACCCGGCGACAGCTCGACTCGGTGCTCACGCCGGAGCAGCGGAAGAAAGCGCAGGAGATCCGGCGCAGGCACCCACACCCACCCGGGCCACCACCGGGAGACGGTCCTCCGGACGGCCGGAATGGTCCCCCACCCGGAGGCCCACCCCTTTGACCAGCTGATTGTGGGCTGGCAATCCCGACGGTCAGGGTCTAGCCTTTCTGAAGACCCTTACTCCCGGACATGACCCCCGCCGCCCGACTTCCAGCTCCCGACTCACGGCTACTCACCACTATGAACGGAGACCTTCCCAGCGGGGGGGTCTCCACCGGCCGGTCGGCGCTTCCTGAGGATCTTCTCCGGGAAGCGGCTCACCGGCTGGCCGTCGTCTGTCTCGCCACTGCGGCGCTCTGGGCCGTGGAATTCGTCTTGGTACACCTGGTCCACCCGTTGCCCGGTACACTGCAGGACACGCAGCTGGCCAGGCATGCCCAATGGGTACCGTGTTCGACGTGGTGGGCGGCGCCAGCTTTCTCCTGTCACTCGCGCTGTTCTGGTATACTCGCCGGAGCCGGCGGAGCGCGCGATTCCTGCTCGACCTCGCCCTGATGTACGAGGTCTCCATCGCGCTCTCGATCGGGCTTTTGGACTACGCGGTGGGGACCCCGGCGGGGGTGTCCTGGATAGCTGTCATCATTCTTCTCTTTCCCTCAGTCATCCCGAGCGCCCCCTGGAAGACGTTGCTCGCGGCGCTCACGGCCGCCTCGATGGACCCGCTGGCCGCCATGTTCTGGAGGTCACAGGGGGTCGAGACCCCGAGCCTGCCCGCCGTCCTCATTCTGGCGGCGCCTAACTACCTCTGTGCTGCGTTAGCACCGCTCATCTCCCACATCATTACTCGGCTGGGCCGAGAGGTGCGCAAGGCCCGGGAGATGGGAAGCTATGTGCTGACCGATCTGATCGGACGGGGCGGGATGGGCGAGGTGTGGCAGGCCACTCACCGCTTTCTGGCTCGCCCGGCAGCCATCAAGCTGATCAAACCTGAAGTGCTGACAGCCGTGACCAAGGTTCAGGCCGACGTGCTGGTGGAACGATTTCGCCGCGAGGCGCGGGCCGCGGCCAATCTCCGGTCCCCCCACACCATTCAGCTGTACGACTTCGGCGTGGCCGGAGACGGCACGTTCTACTATGTGATGGAACTGCTCAATGGAATGGACCTGCAAACGCTGGTGGAGGAGTACGGCCCGCTTCCGCCCGCGCGGACCATTCACATCCTGCAACAGATCTGCGAGTCCCTGGCCGAAGCTCACGAACGCGGGCTGGTCCACCGCGACATCAAGCCGGCCAACATTCAGGTGTGCCGTCTGGGGCATTACTACGATTTCGTGAAGGTGCTCGACTTCGGGCTGGTCAAGAGCGCAGCGGGCGATACCACGGTGGATGCTGCACTCACCGCCCCGAACTGGTGCCCGGCACGCCCGCCTATCTCTCACCCGAAGGTGCATTGGGCGAGCGGTGGATCAGCGGACCGACATCTATGCGCTGGGATGCGTGGCGTACTGGATGCTCACTGGGCGTTACGTGTTCGAGGGACAGGGCGCAGTGCAGGTCATGGCGAGTCATATTCATACCCCACCCGAGCCGCCCTCGCTCTACAGCTTGTTCAGTATTCCGCGCGGGCTCGATGAGCTCGTGCTGGCCTGCCTGGCAAAGCAGCCGGAAGACCGGCCTTCGAACGCGCGAGAGCTGGCCGATCTCCTGACCGGGTGCGAGGTGGGCGGGGAGTGGAGCCGGGAGCATGCCAGGTTGTGGTGGGGTTCCCGACTTCAACCTGAAGCCGCGCTGAGCTTCAGCGACTAGCCGAGGCGTCTTCCGCATCGACGTCCGCAACCCGGCGGGCACCCTCAGCCCAGTCAACCACTGGTGCAACATCCCGGTCGGCCATGCTCAGGGCCTGTCGGGCTCGTTCTACCACCGCGGCGCCCTCCGGGACCGCGAGTCCAAACTCCAACTCAGCCTGCCGGCACAGCCGCTCTTCCCGAGCACGACATGATCGGGGAAGCGGACCGAAGCGTGCCGCAATGCGTGCGTGAGTTGCCTCGTGAACGATGGAGGCGGCGATTTCGCGAGGGTGTGGCGGGGGTTCACTGTAAAGGTCAACTCAACCAGACACTCTCCAGTTTCCGGAAAGAACGCCCCGCGGCAGGGAAAGCGACGGACAACGAAGCGTTGAATGTCCTGGCGGAGCCGACCAAATCGTCGCGGGGCGTGACGGGCAATCAGGTCAAGTGCCCCGGCCAAGCGGCCGAGAACGTCACGACTGTCGATATCGGGGCGAGTGTTGGTCAGCCGAACCCCTAAGCCGCGCACCTCGTACTCCTGCGTCTGCTCCTGGCCGTCGGGCACGTCCATCGGGTTTCCCATCTACCGCCGTCCTCCAACAGAATTCACTGTTCGTCCGGTGTTTCTTCCAGTCCTCGTCAGGATGTGGCGTCGCAGCAATTCTGGAGATTCAAGGCTCAGGACGACGCTGGGGCATGGACGTTCTCACCCGCCAGCGACGCAGAAGGTTGTTCCGGGCTCGCCGCGCCAGGTCGCCCACGCGAAGCCGGAACACCTCGACCCGGGTTGCCGGCATTGCTCGTACTCCATACCTCGGCTGGTATCCTAAAGTTTCGAGAAAGTCACCGGCCTCGGCCTCGAACATTTCGACCTCCCTCCGGCTCAACACCTGTTGCCATGCTGCAGCACGCGAGCGAACCGGCGCCTGTCCCACCAGGTGGTGTTGGCGCTCGTGATACCTGGTAGCCTTGGAAGCATTGGCCGACGCCATCTCCGGCTCGTAATCCAGTCCAATGAAGGAGGTAATCCGACGCAGGCTGCTCTCCGGCTCCTGCAGGATATCTTCGTAGCGCACCCGCAGAACCCGATCGGGCCCCAGGTCCAACTCTGCCGCCAGGCCAAGGGCACAGCGCGCCATCCAGAACTCGGCCGCGTGAAGCGCGTTGTTCGGGCCCCAATCCAGCGGGAGAAACGAAGCCGCTACAGCCCGCCCATCGCGAACCAGATGAATGAAACGGGCTGCGGGAAACAGGCGCAGCAGCCCACGTACCCGCCTGAAGTTCGTGGGCGTGTGATCGATCCAGACCTCAGCGGCGGGTTGTCCCAGCTTCCGGCCGTACGCCTGGGCCAACCCAGTCCATAGGTCCGCCAATGTGGGTCCGAGCTCGGTGGGCTGGACTGGGGCTGGATCCGAGGGAAGGTCCCAGAGTAGCCGGAAGCGCTCGTGCGCGACGATCCGGCTGAGCGCCGCGCGCGCATCGATCCGACCCTCGGAATCAGCGTGGGCGAGCTGATCGTCCATGAACTGGCTCTCGGGAAGGCAGAGGCAACGCGAGTGTCCGCCGAGCATAGCCCCGAGCATGGTGGTTCCGCTGCGCTCGCAGCCGCCAATGAAAAGCGGTTTCATGGCTTTCCCAGTTCTCGCAACCGCCTTTCGATGAATCGCCGCTGGGGTTCCTGATGGGTGAGACTCAGTGCCCGCTGATATGACTCAATAGAATCTGCAGCCCGACCCAGCCGGCGACAGAGCTCAGCCCGGGCAGCGTGCGCCAGCTGATATTCGCGAAGCTCACCCCGGGCCAGAATGCCGTCGATCAGCGTGAGCCCGGCTGCAGGGCCGTCGCGCATCGCCACGGCCGCGGCTCGATTGAGCTCCACCACGGGAGAGGGATCTGCTCCCAGCAGTACGTCGTAGAGCCCAACGATCTCGGTCCAGTCGGTGGTGTCGGCGCTGGCGGCTTCGGCGTGGACTGCGGCGATCGCCGCCTGCAGCGTGAACGGGCCAAATTGCCGAGACCGCATAGACCGCTCAACCAGTGCCACTCCTTGGGCG
The DNA here is from genome assembly GCA_963825815.1 of uncultured Gemmatimonadales bacterium. Lineage (GTDB taxonomy): Bacteria > Gemmatimonadota > Gemmatimonadetes > Gemmatimonadales > GWC2-71-9 > CAVVWJ01. The sequence continues at coordinate 98,525 of CAWGVB010000006.1, forward strand.
ATCAGCTCGCGATTCCAGCGGGTACGATCCTGCTCGTCCAGCAACACCAGCTCGCCTTCCGGGGAGGTCCGGGTCTCGCGCCGGGACTCATGCAGCAGCATCAGCGCCAGCAGCCCCATCGCTTCCGGCTCGGGCAGAAGCTCTACCAGAAGCCGACCCAGCCTGATGGCTTCGACCGACAAATCGTGACGGGTCAGGGAAGCACCGGAGGAGGCGGAGTAGCCCTCGTTGAATACGAGATAGATGACCTGCAGCACGCTGGCAAGGCGCTCGGGAAGATCGGTGCGGGCGGGCACCTGGTAGGGAATGTTGGCTGCCTTGATCTTGGCCTTTGCCCGGACGATGCGCTGGGCCAGAGTCGGCGCGGGAGCGAGGAAGGCGCGAGCGATCTCTTCCGTGGTGAGCCCGCATACTTCGCGCAGCGTCAGCGCCACCTGCGCGTCGGGTGGCAGGGCGGGGTGACAGCAGGTAAAGATCAGCCGCAGACGGTCGTCCGGAACACCTTCTTCCTCGATCTCTTCGGGCTGGGTGATCCCGTCTCCCAACTGGTCTGCCAAGGGACGCAGAGACGCATCGAAACGGGCTCGCCGTCGCAGTGAGTCGATGGCCTTGAACCGACCGGTTGAGACCAACCAGGCGCGTGGATTCCGAGGAACTCCGTCCTGAGGCCACCGCTCCACCGCGGCAGAAAACGCCTCCTGCACGGCCTCTTCGGCCAGATCGAAGTCTCCCAGCAGACGGATTAGCGTGGCCAGAACTCGGCGGGAATCCGTCCGGAAGATCTGCTCAATGGTATCTGGAGTCACGAGTCGCGAGTCACGCGTCAAGAGATGGCGCTCCGCCTTCCCGTGCGACTCGTGACTCGCGACCTGCCGTTCACGCCCTGGCGCCGGCTGCCTCCTCCCGTTTGGCGGCTTCGGCGGAGAAGTCCACCACCGGGCGAACCTCGATGCTACCGAGCCGGGCCGAAGGAATGCGCGCGGCTACCTGGATGGCGTCGTTCAAGTCCTTGGCGTCGATCAGATAAAACCCGCCGAGTTGCTCCTTGGTCTCGACGAAGGGCCCGTCGGTGGTCGAGATCTTCCCATTGCGAACCCGCACGGTGGTGGCAGTGGGCGTGGGCTGGAGCGCCTCACCCGCCACGTACTTCCCATTCTTCCGGATGTCCTCGGTAAACGCGAAGTACTCCTTCATGATCGCCTCGGCATCTGACTGAGGCATGGTCTCCCAGTTCTTCTCGTTCTCGTAGATGAGACAGAGGTATTTCATGGAATCCTCCTGTTGGGGTGGCCCTTCGAGGTCGTGTAGTAGTCGTTCGGGGCCACGGCAAATCGACAAGTCCAGACCTGATTGGCTGATCGGCAGTTACGCGGGCAGCCGCCGGAGGGCAGGAGCTAGTAGCCGGTGTTGTGAAACGCCTTGATCCGTTCCTCGAGGTCGGCGGGCTCGGTGGAGATGACCTTGCCCCAGGGGGTTACATCGATTCGGACCTGGGCGGCGCCGGGAATAGCGGTGGGGGCGAACGCAAAGCGCCACCAAGGGGGATGATCGATCAGCCGCGACATGCCATCCCAGTGAATCGTGATGGTCTGTTTCCCCATCCGGGGAGGCGGTGCCCCCAACAGCTTGCCTACGCTGGTGAAGGCAGCCGCCCACGATGCGCCGGTGATCAGCGCACCAAAAAACGCGAAGATCAAGAGCATCCAAAACGATCGCGCCATGCGGACTTCCTCAGTCCTTCAGGGAGCGGCTCTCCTCTTTCAACACCGCCAGGCTCTTGATACCCAGGCTGAGCAGCGCCTGAAAGGTTCCCTTTACTCCGACCTTGGCTCCGGTACGCGGGGGATCCGAAGTCTGGCTGATCACGGTCAGCGTACCGGTCTGGTCCCGGACTTCATACGCTCCAACTCCAAGGCCGCCGACCGAGCCTTTGACGTTCCCCTCGATGTGGACGGTCTTGCCGTCATAGTGCGATGGGTCATTCAAGAGGTCCCGGATGGGTGTGACTCCGGCACACCCTGAAAGAAGCCACGCACTGGCCGTCAGAGCGAGACGGAGGAGGCGCACATTGGGAAATGCTGTAACCATAAAAAGCAGACTCCGCTGGAGAAGCAGTGAGCCACGGGAAAACTCGCAATCTACTCCAGGATCAGGGTGACGCCAGCAATCCACCAGCGCGTCTGGCCGCGGGTTACCAGTCGGTGGGACGGTAATCCTTCAGGAACTGCCCCCACACATGGCAGCCGGAGTTCACGCCGGAAATGATGGGATCGAGAATCCGGGCAGCTCCATCGACGATATCCAGCGGCGGATGGAACCTGTGCTCTGCGACTTTGCGGGCCGCAATTTCCGCGGGATCCTCATCCGTCACCCAACCGGTATCTACGCTGTTCATGTGAATGCCGTCGCGATGGTAGTCTGTGGCCGACGTGCGGGTCATCATGTTGAGCGCCGCCTTGGCCATATTGGTGTGAGGATGGCGGGTGGTCTTGAAGTTCCGATAGAACTGCCCCTCCACAGCCGAAACGTTCACGATGTGTTTCTCGTTTCCTGGCGTGCGGAGCAGGAGCGGCTTGAGTCGCGCATTGAAGATGAACGGCGCCACCGCGTTGACGAGATGAACCTCCAGCAGCTCCACCGATGGTACCTCGTCCAGCAGGAGCCGCCACGAGTTCCGCTGACGCAGATCCACCTGCTGCAGGTCCTGGTCGAGCACGCCTGAGGGGAACAGGTGTCGCTCGCCCCCGTGTTCCTCCGGAAGCAACCGCATCTGGGAGAGTTGAGCCGCGTGGGTAATTCCGGAGAGCGCAGGGTGGGAAGCATCAGCCGGACGAGATGACTCGATGCTCCCGCTCCGGTAGCATGCGATACTCCCTGAGTCCCTCGTAGCTGCCGAGCAGCCGACCAACGCTCGTGGGCATGTGGCCGAATGAGGCGGTTTCGGCTTCCATCATGTGCTGATAGAAGTCGGGCGGCCGGCGCACTGTCTGGCAGGCGTTGTTGATGATGAAATCGAGGCGATTGCGGGTAGCGAGCAGATGGTGGCAAAAGGCTTCAACGCTGGGCGTGTGCCGCAGGTCGAGCCCAAAGATCTCGAGCCGCTCGGACCATTCGGCAAAGTCAGGCTCCCGGGCGTAGCGCGCCGCAGAATCGCGGGGAAACCGGGTCGTGACGATAAGCTGGGCTCCCGAGCGCAGCAGCTTGATTCCAGCCTGGTAGCCAATCTTGACCCGTCCTCCCGTCAACAGCGCCACCCGGCCCCGACAGGTCCGCCAGCTCAGCGCGTTTGCCAAAGTTGAACTCGGCGCACGGTGGGCACAGCTGATCGTAGAAATGGTGGATCCGGGAAAAGGGCTGTTTGCAGATGTAGCAGTGCTGGGGATCGAGGCACTCTTCCGGTGCGCTGCGGTCGGCGATGTCCTGAGGCTCGAAGCCGGACGGAGGAAAAACGTTCGGGGTTGTAAAGACGGTCTGCCGGCGCAAGCTCCGAATGCCGGTGCGGCTGAGCGCGGCCTCTTCCCGCTTGATCCTTTCGGCCTTTCGGCGACGCACCGTGGCTTTCACCATTCGGCGGCGCGCGGTGGTATCGGGCACGTACACCGCGCCGGCGGCATTGAGCAGGCGGTGACGATCCTCGGCGGGCACCGCGGCCAGCAGCCCGCGGTCGGCAACAACGGCCTCGAGCAGGTCGGCGGCCGCACGAACTCGCTCGAGGAGGGCTAGGTCCTCTGGGGGTAACGTTGAGTTGTAGGTGAGTCATGCGAAAAAGGCTAATGCGGTGCTTGGTCCCCGCAAAGCCGATCAAGCCAGCGACGTCTAGAGATCACCATCCGGCGAACCCTGGGCTCGCGATCCGGGACTCTCCATTTCCGCCATCTCGTGCAGCTCCGGCGGATAGGCATTCGGGTCCAGGTCAACCGGTAAACTCACCTCCAGCACTTCGCCCTCAACCGTTACGAAGGCGCGGTCGCCGGGTCCCGGGTTCCACGGTGCCAAAGCCGGTGAAGCTGCCGAAGGCAGGGATCAGCGCTCCGGTTTGGCCGATGAGGAAGCAGGGAAGCGTCTCTCGCTGCAATCCGCGGCCGAGGAGAGTGATGCCGGGGTGAACGTGCCCGGCGAGCCCATAGGCATCGCCCTGCGGCACTGGCTCATGGCGGAAGACGAAGGGCGGAACGAATGCCGGCGCATTGACGCAGTTGATCCGGAGGTCGCTGGGCGGATCACCGGCATGACGGTCGTGGTTTCCCCGGACCAGCAGGATCTCGACCGGAGCGGCGAGGCTGCGCCAGCGCCGCAGCTCGGCCAGGGTATGAGAGGCGATCCGTCCCGCTTTGGCGTGGAACAGGTCGCCCAGCACCACCATGCGCCGGGCACCGGTGCGGGTGAGCGCGCTATCCAGCCGAGCCAGATCGTCGCTGGTGGTGCCGATGGGGATAGGGATGCCGGTGGCCCGGAAGGTCGAGGCCTTGCCCCAATGGAGATCGGCTACGATCAAGGTGCTTGCGTTGGGCCACCAGAGCGCGCGCTCAGCGAGGAGATAGATCTCTTCGCCCGCGATCGTCAACATTACATCCGTCATCGAAACCCTCTGCCGCGTCCCCGGGCAAACCGCGCGCTGACGTTTCCGGCGGCGGCCGCACGTTCCAGTGGTGCCGCCAGCCGGCGGACCCGATCAAGAAACTTCTCGCTGCTCACCTGCTCCCGGGCGCGGTCCACCAGCAGAGCAAACGCAAGCGGGGTGGGGCGCCGGCATTCCTTGATGCTGATGCGCCCCTGGCCGATCCGCTCCAGGGTTCGGCCCAACCGGCTCCGCTCCAGCTGCTTCTCCAACACCTCGCGGTGCGCCTGAAACAGCAGCAGGTTGTCCGGATCGTAGCGGGCGAACACATCGTAGAGAAGCCCGCTGGAAACCTGGACCTGTTTCACGCTCTTGTTGCGGCCCGGATAGCCCTGGAAGATCAACCCGGCCACCCGTGCGATCTCCCGGAACTGACGCTTGGCCAGCTCGGCTGCGTTGAGGCTTGCCGGGATGTCGTGAACCAGGTGATCGGCGGATACCAGGCCCGCATCGAGTGCTTCTTCCAGCTGGGCGCGGTCGGGCGAGAGCAGCTCGAAGCCATAGTCGTTGGCGGCCAGGGTGAAGGTAATCGGCCCCAGCTGAGCCAGTCGATAGGCGAACAGCGCCGCGAGCCCCTCGTGCACCAGCCGGCCCTCGACCGGATAAAAGAAGAGGTGGTGTCCTTCACGAGTCTGCACCCGCTCGATCAGCAGCTCGTCGGCCGCGGGAAGGCAGGACCACTCGGCCTGGAGCTCGAGGATGCCTCTCACGGCCTCCATTTCGGCCCCTCGATAGATGCCCTGACGAGCCTCGTCGAGCTTGTTCCGGACCGCGGCGGCCAGCTCGGGTGACAGGGGAAACCGGGCGCCGGTCCAGTGGGGCACCACCGAGGTGGTCTCCCGCGCTGTCTTTACCCAGGCGGTCATGTCCCGCACCCGGACGAACTCCAGCGTCCTACCGGCAAAGGTGAAAACGTCACCGGGCCGAAGCCGGGCGATGAAGTTCTCCTCCACCGTCCCGATGGCTTTCCCGCGAACGAAACGGACCTTCATCGCCGCCTCGCTCACGATGGTGCCGATCGACATCCGGTGCCGCGCGGCAACCATGCGGTCCCTCGGCACGAAGACGCCGTCCCGCTCCACCAGCTTGTTGTATTCGGGATACGCGCTCAGGGCGGAGCCGCCGCGGGTGATGAAGTCCATGACCCAGCGCCACTCGGCATCGGTCAGGTCGCGGTAGGCTCGGGTGGTCCGCACTTCGGCCAGGAGCTCATCGGTCCGGAATCCGCCGCCGACCGCGATGGTGACCGCATGCTGGGCCAGGAGATCGAGGGGACGTTCCACCGGAGGCCGCGACTCGATGGCCCCCTGCAGCGAGCGCATCGCGCGCGGCGGCCACGTCCACCAGCTCCAGCGCATTGGTGGGCACGCAGGTGAGCCGGCTGACGGCGCCGGGCTGATGCCCGCTTCTCCCGGCCCGCTGAATCAGCCGGCCAACAGCTTTGGGGCTGCCCACCTGGAGGACACGGTCGACCGGGGTGAAATCGACTCCGAGGTCGAGCGTCGACGTGCAGACGACGCAGCGAAGCCGCCCGTCGCGAATGCCATCTTCGACCCACTCGCGAGTGTCCCGGTCGAGCGAACCGTGGTGCAAGGCGATGACGCCCGCCCAGTCGGGGCGAGCGCTGAGCAAGGCCTGAAACCACAGTTCGGCGGTGGCTCGGGTGTTGGTGAACACCAGAGACGTGTTGCCCTCTTCGATTGCGGCAATCACCTCAGGTAGCAGCCGGAGGCCGATCTGCCCCGACCAGGGGAAGCGCTCCATCGTCTCCGGAATCAGGGAATCGACCTGCAAGCCCTTTGGCACCAGGCCCCGAATGATTCGGCCCGGTCGTGCGAGTCCTTCCGACGTGAGGCCCAGCAGAGTGTCGCGAGCGGTGTCGAGATTTCCCAGCGTGGCGGAGAGTCCCCAGATGCGGAGCTGGGGCCTCCAGCGGCGCAGTCGAGCAAGCGCGAGCTCGGTTTGGACCCCGCGCTTGGAGGCCATCAGCTCATGCCATTCGTCCACCACCACCAACTCCAGATGCTCGAAAAGCGCGGGCGTCTCAGACCAGGTGAGAAGAAGCGACAGGCTCTCGGGCGTCGTCACCAGGGCCGTAGGAAGGCGCCTGCTCTGGCGGGCGCGGACTCGGGGCTCGGTATCACCGGTCCGAGACTCCACGATCCACGGAAGCCCTAAGTCTTCGACCGGCGCCCGAAGCGCGGCCTCCGTGTCAGCCGCCAGCGCCCGGAGCGGCGTGACCCACAGAACGCGAAGCGGTGGCGCTCCCCGCCTCCCGGCTTCCGCACTTGTCCTGGTAACAGCGGGATAGTCCCGCAGCCACTCGAGAATGGGACCCATCCAGGCCGCATACGTCTTTCCCGTGCCGGTAGCCGCATGAATCAACCCGCTCTCGCCGGCCAGGTAGGATCGCCAGACCTCCTCCTGGAATGGGAACGGCTCCCACCCCTCGGTGGCAAACCATTCTCGAACGCAGTCCAGGGGATCGCGCTGGCCGCACGCGACGGTGGGTGCCGGTTTCCTCGGTGGTCCGGACAGGCGAGGACCGGCAGACTCCTCCATTCGCCGCCTCGCCGCCCGGGCCCGCCGAAGGTCGACCGCGAGGGCAGAGCCGCGGTTACCGCCTGATTTAGTCACTGATCGCGGCCAGATACCGCTCCGCCGAGTACTGGAAGGCCTGCTTGGCGTCCTTCATGATGTTCTGCCCAAACCACCCGCCAAAGATCTGCTCGAATTGATAAGGCTCGAGCGCGGCAATGATCTGCCGTACCGTGGCGGGCCCGACCGGGATGTAATTGGGGTAGCTCCGCATGAAGCTCACCGTTTTTCGATCCTGTCCTACCTGAAGGATGTCTCCGGTCAGGAGCGCTCCTTTACCACCGGCTCCCCCCTCCCAGTGCAGTATGGTACCGCCAGGAAAGTGCCCGCCGAGCCGGAGCAGAGTGAGCCCGGGAGCAAGCTCGTGGGTGTCACCGTGCCAGAACACGATGGCCGGATGAGGCCGCATGACCCAGTCGCCGTCGGCAGCGTGGAGGTAGACGGGGACGTCTCCCAGTGCGCGGCTCCATTCAACGATCGAGGAGTAGTAGTGCGGATGAGAAACCGCGATAGCCGAAACGCCTCCGAGAGCCTGAATGGCCGCAATGCTGCGGTCATCGGCCAGGCTCAGGCAATCCCAGAGCACGTTGCCTTGGCCGGTGCGGAGGTGAAGCGCGCGCTGGCCGATGGCGAACTTCGGCTCGGTCACCAGGCTGATCAACTCGGGTCCTTCCACATCCAGCCGATTTCTATGACTGCTCTGCAGATCTTTCAGAGTGGTCCATTTCTGCCCCTCCCAGCCCACGTACTGCCGCTCGTCCTCGCAGATGGTGCAACGCGGTGGGGGCAGCAGAGACTCGGCGTACTGGACTCCGCAAGTGGTGCAGATGAAGTTGGGCATTCAACGCCGTCGCTTCCCCGCTTACGCTTTCAGCAATGATCTAACGGTTTCGATGGTATCCGCCTCCTCAGCCTTCTTGTCCGTCCTCCATCGGGCCATACGGGGAAACCGAACCGCGATTCCGGACTTATGCCGGCTGGACGGCTGCAATCCCTCGAAATGGAGCTCGAAAACGAGCTCGGGTTTGACCGTCCGCACCGGCCCGAACTTCTCCAGTGTGTTGCGGCGGATGAACTGGTCGACTTTGCGCATCTCCTCGTCGGTCAGTCCAGAGTAGGCCTTGGCAAAGGGCACCAGATGATCTCCCTCCCAGACACCGAAGGTGTAGTCGGTAAAGAGTCCCGCACGTCGTCCGCTGCCGGCCTGGGCATAGATCAGCACGGCGTCCACGCTGAGCGGATCGACCTTCCACTTCCACCAGTCGCCCCGCCGCCGTCCCACACCGTAGGCGGAGCTCAGCCGTTTCAGCATGACTCCTTCCGCGCCGACCTCGCGGGCCCGGCTCCGCGCTTCGGTGAGGGATTCCCAGCTGGAGACGTCGACGCTGGGCGACAGGATCAGCCGTCCGCCGCTCGTTACCGATTCAACCAGCGATCGTAGCCTGGCCCGGCGAATGCTGAGCGGCTCGGAGCGGATGTCCTCTCCATTGCTCTCCAGCAGGTCGTAGGCGACCAGCGTGGCCGGAACCTCGTCCAGAATCTTCTGGCCCAGATTCTTGCGGCCGATCCGCCGCTGGAGCTGAGCAAATGGCAGCGGGCCGCCGTCCAACCAGGGGAGCAGCTCTCCATCGATCACGGTCCCCTCGGGCAGCAGCGCCCCCTGATCCTCGATTTCGGGAAACCGGCCGCTGAGCAACTCCTCCCCTCGGGACCATAGAAAGCTCGTCCCGGCGCGCCGGATCAGCTGAGCCCGAATCCCGTCCCACTTCCACTCGGCGATCCAGTCAGCGATATCGCCCAAGTCCGACGGTTCTCCCTCGAGCGGGTGGGCCAGGAAGAAGGGATACGGCCGGCTGACGTCGGCGTCGCGGGTGTCCGGGGCTATCAGCCGCTGGAAGAAATCAGCGGTGGGCTCCCAGGCGCCCATCAGCCGGTGGGCGATCACTCCTTCCTCGACTCCGCTCATTTCCGCGAGGGCTCGGATGACCAGACGGTGTGAGGCACCCACCCGGAAGCTGCCGGTAATCAGCTTGTTCCAGACGAAGCGCTCCCGCCGATCCAGCTCACGCCAGGAGTCCACCATGACCTCGCGCTGAACGTCGTCGTCTTCGCCGCGGAGCGGGAGCAGCCGCTGCTCGACCCAGTGGGACAGAGGAAGCTCGCTGGAGGCACCGGTGTCGGGCAGGATCAAGGTGATGGTTTCGGCCAGGTCGCCGACGGCCTGGTAGCTCTCCTCGAAGAGCCAGTGGGGAAGACCGGCCTCGCTGGAAGCCCAGGCGGCCAGCTTGCGAGATCCGACCAGTCGCTTGGGACGGCGCCCGCTCAGGAAGTGCACGGCCCAGGCGGCATCCTGAGGCGGAGCGGTTCGGAAGTACTCCACCAGGGCGGCGACCTTCTCGCTGGTGGCGTTGGTTTCGTCGATCGCGCTGAAGAGTCGCGCAAACGCTCTCACAGCATTGCCTCATCTGCCACAGCTTCCCCGCCTCCCAGCGCCCCCGCTTCCTCACTGACTTCATCATCCCGCTCGCCTTCGAACCTGGTCTGCACCGCCTGAGCGTCCAGACCGCGTTCCCGGAGCCAGCGTACGACCGGTCCGGTGAAGCCATGGGTGACCCAAATCTCGGCCGCTCCGGATGCCTCGATGGTTGCCAGGAGACTGGGCCAATCGACATGGTCCGACAGTGGGAAGCCGCGATCGAGCGCGCGACGCCGGCGGGCGCCTCGGACCAGCATCCACCCGGAGGCGAATGCCGTAGACTGATGGCCAAAGCGCCGAGTCCAGGGGGATCCGCTGGCATGGGGAGGTGCGACGACGATTGCGCCGGCGGCATCCACCCTCCGCTCCATGGTGCCGGCATAGCGGGTGGGTGGAAGCGCGACCCCGGCCGCCCGATAGGCGGCGTTCATCCGCTCGACCGCTCCGTGGGTGAGAATGGGCCCTATGGCGGGATCGAGTCCCGCAATCAACCGCTGCGCCTTTCCCAGCGTGTAGCCATAGAGCATGCTGACCTTGCCTGCCGCTGCGTTTGACCTCCACCAGCTGTTGATGTCGGCAAATACTTCAGACTGAGGTGGCCAGCGGTAGATCGGGAGCCCGAAGGTGGATTCGGTAACGAAGGTATGGCAACGGACCGGCTCGAAGGGAGTACAGGTAGGGTCAGGGTCGGTCTTGTAATCGCCGGAAACAACCCAGATCTCGCCCCGATGCACGAGGCGCACTTGAGCCGACCCCAGGATGTGTCCCGCGGGATGAAGGGATACCGTGACCCCATTGATACTGATCGCCTCTCCGTAGCGTGCGCCCCGAATGGCGGCGGTCGGACCCATGCGGGCCCGCAGGACTGAGACCCCGGGCTCGGCGGTCATATAGGCCCGCGAGCCCCAGGTCGCGTGGTCGCCGTGGGCGTGCGTGATCACCGCCCGGTCCACCGGCTCCCACGGATCGATATAGAAGTCTCCCGGCTCGCAGTAGAATCCGCGGTCGGTGAGGGTGAGCAATGGCATACTGAAAGGTAAGTGGAGGAAAAGCGTGAGCGGGAACTGCAAAGCGTAAGCGGTGAGCGGGCCACCCCCCCTTACCGCTTACGTTTGTTTTAGTCCTGCTTACGCTTGCCTCTGATACGTCCCCATCAATGTTCCCTGAGCCAGGATGTGATCGGACATGGCAGCCTCCAGCTCGGCCCTGGAGACCCCGTGGGGAAGGGTGAGCATGATGTCCAAAGCATAGAGGCGGAAGTAATACCGATGCGGCTTGCCCGCAGGGGGACAAGGCCCACTGTAGCCGATCTCCCCTGAGTCGTTTCGGCCTTGGCGCGCGCCGGAGGGGAGCTCGGGCAGGGCGGGGACTCCGCGAGACAGCTCCACCGTCTCCCCCGGCAGGTTATACAAGACCCAATGCACCCAGGTGCCCCGGGGGGCGTCCGGGTCGTCACAGACCACCGCCATGCTTCGGCGCTCGACCGGAACCCCCTCCCAGGCCAGGGCCGGTGAGAGATTCTCGCCCTCACAGCTGTGGGTCCGAGGGATGCTGCCGCCATGGCTGAAGTCGGCAGAGGTGAGCTGGATAGGTCCCGATGCGTCGGCCATAGCTTATCCCCTCCCCGCCTCGAGCCAGAGTCGAATAGCCATGAGCACGATGAACACGGCAAACATCCGCTGCAGGGTCGGGCTCGGAATGGTTTGGGCCAGCCGGGCGCCCAGGTAAGCCCCGAAGAAAAGGCCCAGACCAATCAGGAGTGAGCCTTTGAGATGGATGTTGCCCTGCTGGTAGTAGGCGTAAGCCCCCAGAAGTCCTACCGGGAGGAGCATAGCGCCGAGTGAGGTGCCGATGGCCAGCTTGGTGTGGAACTTGGCGAAGAAGACGAGCGAAGGGATAATGAGGATACCACCACCAATGCCGAACAATCCCGATAACACTCCAGCAACCACCCCAATCGCGAGAAACACGAGAAGCATGGGACATCAGCTCCAGAGAAGGAGGGAGGGCAGCAGAGTCCTAAAAGTACACCGGGCCATACCGCACGGCAGATCGACCACCCGCTTGTTGATCGAATGACATGAGTACACCTTACTGTCCTGCACCATTCCAACCTCAATCGTGATGCAGGGCCCTGGGTCGTTCAGAAGACGAGAGGAGCTCTATGAAGCGGGTAACCCCGGTCATCCTCGGCGCCGCGGCATTGCTGGTGGCCCTGGACATCGTTGGTGCACTGACCCGAAGCCCGTTGGGATTCCCGTACTCCCGTCTCGGTGCGGTCTCTCTTTTCGTCTACCTCAGTGTCGGCCTGCTCGCCTCCCTTCGCGGCGGTCTGACCGTCGCGGTGGTTGCGGCAGCGGCCGTAGGGTTCTTGGACGGAACATTGGGTCCACTCGCCGCCTGGATGGTGGGTCCGGGTCCGGTCGATCAAACCTTCAGCGAGTCTCGGGTGTTTGCCTACGGCATTGCCGTCATCACTGCTACCGCCGCAGTTGCGGGACTGATGGGTGCCCTGGCGGGCACCTGGCTGGAGCGGCGGCGCGGCCTGCGCACCAGCTCCCGGGTTATCTCCCGTTAAGGTTGCAGAGCCCGACCGTCATGCCTCTCTTATACCGCCTATAAGTTCTCTTTAGCACGCCCTGGAGTTAAGACGTGATTCGTCAGCGCACCGATCTCGACGGCGAGTGGGAATTTTTCCCCGATCCTCGGCAAGATCTCACCCCTACCACACTCCGGGAAAACGAGGGGCGAAAGATCAGGGTGCCGGGTCCCTGGCAAGCCCAATTCGATGACCTGAGAGACTACAGCGGCGTGGCCTGGTATCGCCGGCACTTCGATCTGGCGGACGGACGCTCTAATGGTCAGCCCGCCAGCTTCGTGCTCCACTTCGGGGCGGTGGACTACTTCACCACAGTGTGGCTCAACGGCCAGCAGGTTGGCGAGCACGAGGGCGGCTACCTGCCCTTTGAGCTCGATGTGACCGACAGCCTTCGTCGCGATGGCGCCAACGAGCTGGTAGTGCGGGTGATCGATCCGGGCAACGATGCCGACTTTCTTCCCGAGTTTACCTTCGCCGAAATACCCCACGGCAAACAGAGCTGGTACGGCCCTATCGGCGGAATTTGGCAGAGCGTGTATTTGGAGCGCCGGGCACGGACCCACCTGACCCGACTCCGAGTCACTCCCGATGTACCCGGCGAGCAGATCCGGGTCGATGTGGCGCTCAATCGCGCGGCGGACAAACCGCTGGGTCTCTGGCTCAACATCACCGACCCACGAGGGCAGCCGCGGCGCCACCGCCTGGTGGTAGGGAGCGGCCATGAGGCCGAGCAGCTCACCGTACCGGTCCCGGACCCGATGCTCTGGGACACCACGGTGCCCAATCTCTACGAGCTGCAGGCCGTGCTGCTCGACAGCAACGACGACCGGGCCGAGCCGGTGGACCAGTTGGGAACCCGGTTCGGGATGCGAACCATCGCGACTTCGTCCACCGGCCATCTGCTGCTGAACGGGAAGGTGCTCTATCTGCGGGGGGCGCTGGACCAGGATTACTATCCCGACCTGATCTATACCCCGTTCAGCGACGCCGAGCTGGAGGAGCAGTTCGCCAAGGCGAAGCACATGGGGCTCAACTGTCTCCGGACCCACATCAAGATCACCGATCCCCGCTATTACGACGCAGCGGACAAGATCGGTCTCCTGATCTGGACCGAGCTTCCCAACTGGCAGGAGCTGACCGACGCCGCCAAACGGCGAGCCAAGGAGACGCTCTTCGGCATGGTCGAACGGGACTGGAACCATCCGTCGATCATCATCTGGACCATCGTCAACGAGAACTGGGGAGTAGACCTGGCGGTCAACGCCGGCCATCGCGCCTGGCTGGCCGACATGTACAGCGAGCTGAAAGCGCTGGACCCGCACCGGCTGGTGGTAGGGAACTCACCCTGCTTCACCAACTTTCACGTGGTCACCGACATCGAGGACTTTCACAACTACTACGCGATGCCGGACCACTACCGGAAGTGGAAGGAGTGGGTCCAGACCTTTGCCAGCCGGCCGCCGTGGACCTTTGCCCACGTCTACGAAAGCATCGAGTCGTGGCGGGAATACATCCGGGATCCCTGGAATCCGATCCCCCGGCAGCCGGCCCCCGAAGTTCGCCGGCGCGGCAGTGAGCCGATGGTGGTCTCCGAATTCGGAAACTGGGGCCTGCCCGATGTCGGCAAGCTGAAGGAGTGCTACGGTGGGCGTGAGCCCTGGTGGTTCGAGACCGGCATCGAGTGGGGCGACGGCGTGGTCTACCCCCACGGCATCGAGCAGCGCTTCAAGGCGTTTCATCTCGACAAGGTTTTCCCCACTCTGTCCGACCTTGCCGCGGCCAGCCAGCGGATGCAGTTCACCGCCCTGAAATATCAGATCGAACAGATGCGGCGGCATCCGAGCATCGTCGGCTACGTGATCACGGAGTTCACCGACGTCCACTGGGAGAGCAACGGGCTGCTGGACATGTGCCGCAACCCGAAGACGTTCTACGACGTCATGGGCCAGGTCAACAACCCGGATGCGATCGTCCCGACCGACTGGGAGCGAATCGCATTCTGGGAAGGTGAGCGCTGTGAGGTGAAGCTCGCGCTCTCGCACTTCTCCTCGGCCGATCTCCGCGGCTGCCGGCTGGAGTGGCAGCTCGACCAATGGCCGGACATCCGGGGCACCTTCGAATCGGTAATTCCGCAGCGAGCCCAACTCACCAATATCGGCACCGCTGTATTCGATGTTCCCCGGCTGGACCGGCCGACCCGGGCCCGGCTCGAAATGCGGCTCTTCAATGCGGCGGGGGAGCTGGTCACCCGGAACCACCATGAGCTCTACTTCTTCCCCCGATTCGAGCAGCCCTCGCCGGACCTGCGCATAGCGGTCCCCGGCCTGCCCCGGCTTTCAGCCCGCCTGGCCGGGATGGGATACGAGCTGGTGGACGAAAACGCGGCAGACCTGGTGGTGGTCGAGCGAATGACGGACGAGCTGCGGTGGTACGTTCAGAACGGCGGCCGCGTGCTCTGGCTGGCCGAGCAGCCCGAGTCTCAGCAGGCGCACCTCGGTTCGATCAGCATCGCGCAGCGGCACGGCCGGAGCTGGCAGGGCGACTGGGCCAGCAGCATGAGCTGGATCCGGCAGGACAAGATGTTCGGGGATATACCGACCGGCGGCACGGTGGATTTCGCCTTTGCCGACCTTACCCCTGAGACCGTGATCGTCGGACTTACCCCTCGTGACTTCGCGGCCAACGTCCATTCCGGGCTCTACGTCGGCTGGGTGCATCATGTGGTGGCGCTGGTGGCTGAACGCCCCATCGACCGGGGGAGGCTGATGATCTGCACCTATGGCATCCGCGATCACCTCGGAACCCATCCGGTGGCGAGTATCATGATGCGGGATCTGATTGCCCGAACCGCGCGGACCGGAGCACCGGACGATCGGATCAAGCTGGTAAACCGGCCTCCGGTGACGATGCCGTAGAATCTCAGCTGACGGCGCCCGAGCGAAGGCGAGCCTGGGCGCGCCCTGAGCGCGGTCGCATACTCCTGATTCAATACCCGCTCCAGCTTCCCCTCAGGTGTCCGGCGGAGATCCCAGAGCCCACTGTTGTGCCAGTGGTCCGGGTCATCCCAATCGGGCCGGTCAATGATTGGGTAGAGGCACAGCCCATCGACGCACACGCCGGCTTCGCGAGCCCTGCCCACCTCGTTGCTGACCTCGCGAATCCAGCGTCCCCGTCCGGCGCCAAAGTGGCTGGTCTCGCTCACTACAACGGGCCGCCAATACCGGTAGTACACCTCAGCCAGCAATGCAGCTGAAAGGGAGCCAGCGGGGATCGCGGGGCGTGTCTTCCCAGCGGAGACGCTGGTCCGGATGTTCCCATTGATTGGCGTGGTAGTAGTTGACGCCTACGACATCGAGGTAGCGTGGGTGGCCACCCAGTTGGGGCTCCATCGCGCCGGCCAGCATGTCCCACGCTTCGAACTGCGCCGCCCTTTGATCGGCGGCGGCGCGGGCCAGGTCAGGCCGATCCTTCGGCGTGAGCACGTGAATCAGGGGCTCGGTGTGCATGATGCGGGCGGTACGGTCCACCGACCAGATTGCCTCGATGCCTGCAATCGTTGCCCTGATCAGCTGCTCCTTGATGGCTCTTCCGGCGTCCTCCCGGTAGGGATGGATGTACGCCTTCTCTCCTGCTGCCCAGGCCAAAAAGGAGATCTCGTTGATCGGGGTGTAGAACTGGATACCCGTCGCTATGATCGCGGATGAACCGTGCCGCCTGGCCGCAGTAACGAGCAAAGCGATCGATGAATCCTGGTGCGAGAACATCCAGGTCATCCGGCCACCCGTAATGACAGAGAGCCCAGATCACCTGGATGCCGTGGCGCCGAGCAGCCTCGACCGTGGGCCGGAGTGAGGAGAAGTCGAATCCGCGAGCAGTCTCGACCAGATGCCAGCGAACTCCCTCCCGCACGGTGCGGATCCCCCACTCTCCCAGCCGGGCGTAGTCCTCGTCTACCCACGCGTCATGCTGGGTAGCAGAGACCATGTCGATCCGACACCCCGGACCGGTTGATGTGCGACGCCGACTCGAATCCGCCGATCCAGAAGGAGTGGAACAACTCGGAGTGATCTCCCGAGTACGGTCGTGGGAGGAAGGTCTGAGCCGAGCCGCGGTCGTGGGGGGCTCGGTGCTCAGGGACTGTCGGGTGCGGGATGTGGGGGGATGTCATCGGGACTTCAGGCGGAGAGACTCTGCTCGACTCCCAGATTCCCGATGGCATTCTCGGAGTCGCTGATATAGCTCCGAAACTGCTCCACCAGCGGAGTGGCCCGCCAGCGCCGTTCGGCGCCATCCAGAGTGTAAAGGCCGAGATCCAGGCGGTATTCCTCCAGCGGTCCCCGACCGAACCGGTACTTCCAATCGATCATGGTGAACAGCGGGAACCAGGTGTAGCCGAGAACCGGGATGCCTCGGCTGCGGAGCCCCCGAATGGCGGTCACCGAGGCCTCGAGCCAGCGGGCCCGTCACCGCTTCGTTTCCCTTGGCGCTGGTCTCCGTGACCATGATGGGCAAGCGATAGCGCTGGTAATAGTCCTCGATCAGGCTGGTGAAGCCGGCGCCATCCTGTTCGACCGGCTGGTACGCCAGACGGCCCCGCCGGTCGATGTAGAGCTGGGTGGTCGACCACTGCGGGATAGAAGTTGAGGCCCATCAGACTGAACGGCACCGGACGCGACGCGATGGCCGCGAGCCGGTCGGGGGAGGCGCCGTTCCGAACCAGCCAGGGGAAGAGCGGATGGTCCGGGGTGACCCGGCCGGTCAGCAGGTCGTAAGCGAGGAAGGTGCGGGACTGTTCCTCCCGGGCCACAGCGTGGAGGTCCTCTCTGGCGGTGCGGCTGAGCCCGGTAGCCTCGACGTGTACCAGCAGGGCGTCCGGGTTCGACCGACAGGAGCGCCGCGCTGGTCTCGATGATTCCTTCCACCACCTGCAGCATGATCTGCACATATCCGCTCTCACTCCGGAGATACGGAGGCCAGAGACCGCGCTGGCCACAGAACAGGGCGGTGACGATCGGCTCATTGAGGGGGGTATACCAGCGCACCAGGCCGGCGTAGCGCCGGGCAAAGGCGGCGGCGATACGCGGCCACGGCCTTGGGGTATTCGGTGCTGGCGAATTCCCGGCGCAGCCAGAAGGGGCAGCCGTAGTGCATCAGATCGACGATGGGCGTGATGCCCAGCTCCTGGACCATGTAGGGAATGACCTGGTCGGTCCAGCGCCAGTCGAACTCGCCGGGCTGAAACGGCTCCAGCCGATACCAGGGAACTCCCCAGCGCACCATCTTGAGGCCGAGGTCGCGCACCAGGCCGAGGTCTTCGCGCCAGTGCTCGTAATGCCCGATGAGCTGGTACTCGTCGAGGGCGCGGTGGCCGGGCCGGGTCTGGGGCACAAACGTGTCCTCGATCCCGGTGGCCCACAGGAAGTCCTCGGGACGCCGTGCGGAGGATCTCAGTCATGGCTAAAAGAGTAAATACGGGGAGCGCATGCGGTAAACGGTAAGCGGGAGAACCAGATCGTGGCTCTCCCGCTCACGGTGTGCTGTGAAGTCGGGTGAAACTACTGGGCAGATGCCGTCATGGCTGACGCAGCTCGATTCACATACTGCTGCTGCCGCTGAAGCTCTGCCACCTGCTCCGCCGCCTTCTTGCCGGCGATGAACGCGTGATCCGAGTTGTAGTACTCCCATTCGGCGTAGCGTCCGGCCAGCACGATGTCCTGGGCCGAGAGCCACTCCCGGATGACGTTCACGTTCCGGGCCCGGTCATGGTCGTAGACCACATAGGCCACCGGCATATCGACCTGGTTGGCGGCCCAGATCGGATCTCCCGGCTGGAAGAAGCCGACCCGGTGGCAGTCTTCGATGCAGCGCTGAATCAGCGCATCGCCATCGCAGGGCAGCGGCTTGGCCTCGGAATAGGTGATCTCGCAGGTCAGGCCGAAGCCTCCGGGCGGATTGCAGTGCGGGCTGGCGTTCCCCTGCACGAAAATCCGATGGAAGACCGTGTCCTCGGGATAGTAGATCCAGTGCTTCTCGGTCAGGTTCTCCCGTCCGACGCCGATGTTGACGCAGCGGACCGAGACGTGTCTGCAGGCCTGCGGCCGCCTTGCGGACTTCGGCCGGCGCCTCCTCACCAATGACCTGGATCAGCGCGGGCAGCGGCATGGTGCTGATGAGGTGCTCGTAAGGCAGAACGGTTCCGTCGGACAGGGTGACCGTGTGCCGTGAGGGCGACACCTGCGACCACTCTGGTCTTCAGCCGAAGCTCGCCCTTGAGGTGCGGCAGGAAGCCGTCCATCAGCGCCTGGAAACCGCCGCGCAGCGGATAGCCGAACCGGGCATTGGGCCCCATCGGCTTGGGCGACTGGCGACAGCGCGCCCTCGATCATCTCTTCGAGATTGGGCAGAGGCACCCGCCCGCCGAGCCAGGAGGTCTCCATCTCGGCCAGCGGAACCGCCCAGAGCTTCTGGTTGTAGGGAATGGCGAAGTGCTTGGCGATCCCCGGCCCCACACCTTGTAGATGAATTCCTCGAAGTTCTTGGGAGTCGCCTTTATGGCGCGTTGAGCCGGCGCTCGGCGCCCGGTGTAGGTGCGCGGCTTGCGCGCGCCGTTGGCCTTCATCAGCGGCTCGAACATGCCCCGGCGCTCGGGCCCGGTGTAGTCGCCGTTGGTCCCTTTGTCGGCGGCCGGCTTCTTTGCGGTGAGACTGCCGAAGCGGGCCTCGATGGCTCCGACGATGCACTCCTTGATGACCTCGGGCGGCAAGCCGTACAGCGCTCCCTGGAACGGGTAGCGGGTGAAGACCTTCTTGCTGTAGATCCAGGCCTCGCGATCCTGCCAGTGGACGTTGTCGCCCAGCAGCAGCTGATACATCTCGTGGACATAGGGATCGTTGGAGAACATGATGTGGCCGGCCATATCGAAGGTGAAGCCGTTGTCCTCGATCGACCGGCACCAGCCTCCGACTCGGTCGGCCTGCTCCAGCAGGATCGAGTCTCGCCCAGGTGGTAGGCCGCGCTCAAGCCGGTGGGACCTGCGCCAACGACGACTACCGGTAGCGACTGATTCCGAGGTGATCCAGATTTCGAGGCTGACATGCTGAGGCCTTAGATCCTTTCAAAAGTGCCTAGGCCGGCACGGCGGTTTTTCTTGACCACTGCGGCAGCCAAGTAGTTTCTCCATTGCTGAAGCTGTGACATCCCAGGAGGTGCCTGCCAGCACCCGGCGCATCCCGGCGATCCGGCTGGCCTGTTCGTCAGGCCCTGCGTTCAGTGCCGCCTCGCAGGCGGCGAGGAACTCAGCGGGAGTGTCGCCGAGATAGACGATGTCGCCATACGGCTCAGCCACATCGGTGATCGGCGTGCTGACGATGGGCAGTTCCGCCGCCATGTATTCCAGCGTCTTGGTCGGACTGATGAACCGGGTGGCATCGTTCCGGGCAAAGGGCAGGAGGCAGACATCCCAGCCGGCGAGGTAGCGAGGCAGCTCGTCGTAGGTGCGCTGGCCGAAGTAGTGGATGTTGGCTCTCCGCGGCAGGCTGGCGGGATCGATCTTGACCACCGGACCCACCAGCACGATCTGCCAGTGCGGGCGTGCCTCGGCGATGAAATCGATCAGCGGAAGGTCCAGCCGCTCGTCGATCACCCCATAGAACCCCAGCCGGGGATGGGGAATAGCAGCCTGATCTTCGGCGTCCTGGACTCCGCCTCTCCCGACACCCGAAAGTGAGCCGCATCTACGCTGCTGGAAAAGCAGTGCACGTTCGGGTGGCGGGTCTGCTTTGCCCGAAACAGGCTGGGACCGCCGGTGAACATGACATCGGCACACTCGATGAGCTCCGCCTCGCGGCTCAGCAGCTCGGGCGGAGCGCCGAGGAACAGTGAGAGCTCATCCATGCAGTCATAGACCATCGCAGCCGGAGCCAGGGCCTGGGCCAGAGGGAGTGCCATCGGGGTATACAGCCACGTCACGATGGTTCGCCCTTCCAGCTCGCTCGGCCAGCTGGGCAATGAGCGGCTCGAGAAGTGGGAGCTGGTCGGCGTGAAAGCCCGGTGCCTGAATGGGCGTATGGGGCCGCAGAACCACGACGTTCGGTTGTGGGCTGCTGCGCTCCCAGCGCGCGGGCGCCATCGGGGTCGAACTCCGGCTCCTCAACGAAAAAAACCGGCCGGGTAGCGGCCAGCCGGGAAAGCAGATGCTGAGGACGCTGATAAACGAAGTTCCAGCGGAGGTGCGAAAAGACGACAATCGAGTACTGAGGCTGCATGACGTGCTCGTGCGTTGACGAATGAGCTCCGGCCCGGGGAACGATTCTCGGTTGTGGTCCTATGGACAGACCTTCCTTTCCCAGAGCAGTCCTGCTGCTCCGGCAAGCTCGAGTGCTCTCGATCGCTTCTGGGAATTGCCGGCGCCTAACTTGTTCCAGCGGGGCCAAATGTTACGATTTCTGCTACGGATGTCCGGGACGGGTGCCCCCAAAATCCTGTGAGTCTCGTCACAGAAGGCTCGCGTCAATTCACCACTTTGTCAACGCGGGGGAGTGCGCGAGATTTGAATCAGCTCGTCACAGATCTCGCGAACTGGAGGTTTCAATGTCCGGCACCAAGACCTTTGTCAGCGGCCTCACCGTCGGTGCAGGTCTGGTCTACTTCCTCGATCCCGAACGAGGCAGCGCACGCCGGGAACAGTTGAGCCGGCGGTTGGCACCCTTGATCGGGGAAGCCCGTCTTGGTCTCACTGGTAGAGCCGGCCTGTCGAATCCCGGGGTGCTGCGCTACGGTGAGCGAGTAGGTGATTTACAGGGACTGGGTGCGGCCAGCCTGGGCCAGAGTCAGGGATCGTTTCCCGGAGAGTCGATGGGATCGGCGCTCCGAATGGCTGGAGTGCTGGTGGCGCTGTACGGGCTGATCCGTCGGGGCGCCTGGGGCGGTGTGCTTCGAACCGTCGGGACCGGCATGCTGATGAGCTCTGCTGGACAGGAGCGCTTCCTCGGTGCAGTGCCCAGCCTCGACCGCCGGCGAGTGGTCGATATTCAGAAAACGTTGTACATCGACGCCCCCCTGGATCAGGTGTACGCCTTCTGGAGCAATTACGAGAACTTCCCGCTGTTCATGTCCCATGTGCGGGAGGTGCAGGATCTGGGGGAAGGACGCTCGCGCTGGAGCGTGAGCGGCCCGGGCGGCGTTCCCATCGAGTGGCAGGCGAGCTTGACCCAGCAGACGCCCAACGAAGTCATCGCGTGGCGGAGCGAGTCGGGCTCAATGTTGGAGAATGCCGGGATCATCCGATTCAGCTCGAGCAGCAGCGGAACCAGAGTCGATCTGCGATTCTGCTATCTCCCGCCGGCCGGGGGCGCCGGTCAGGCAGTCGCCGAGCTGCTCGGGTCGGATCCCAGAGCCAAACTGAACGAGGACCTCGGCCGCATGAAGGCGTTGCTCGAGGCCACTACCGGGAGTCATACCCATGGCAAAAAATCTCAGTCGTGAGTTCGCGACTATGAGTGAAGATGAGCGCCGCCGTTTCGCGCTCCAGGAAGAAGAAGGGACGGAGGATCATCCGGCCGAGCTCGATTTCCAGGAGCCCCGGAACGAGGACAACATGGGACCACAATACTCCAGCTTGAGCGAAGAGGTAGCCGATCCGGAGCACCGTGACGGGATGAGCGCTGTGCTGGACGATGAGGAGCACCAGCGGAACGTGGAACAAGCCGCCTCACGTCAGAGCGATGGGCCGGCGAAACCGGAGTAGTGCGGGAACGTCACCGGCAGCGCATCGGCCCCTGCTGAGACGACGGTCCGATCGGATGCAGCTGGCGGCTGCCACAGCGCTGGGAGCGGTCTGGGTGGCCCGGCTGCTTCGGACCGGTGAAGGCTACCGGCTCAGAGACAAGGTAGTGCTGATCACCGGAGGATCCCGGGGACTTGGGCTTGCCCTGGCCCGGGAAACGGGCGCCCGCGGTGCTCGGCTGGCAATCTGCGGCCGCGATCCCGAGTCACTGGAGCGGGCTCGCGCTTCGCTGGCCCGGGCGGGAGTGGAGGTCCTCGCCATTCCCTGCGACGTGGCCGACCGCGGGTCGGTACAGACTCTGGTAGATCAGGTAAGCCGCGGGCTTGGGCCGGTGGACGTCCTCATCAACAACGCGGGCGTTATCGAGGTGGGGCCGGCGGAAACGATGTCCGTTGCCGACTATGAGGAAGCCCTGGGCACCAACTTTTGGGGCATGCTCTATCCCACGCTGGCGGTGCTGCCGGACATGCGGAAGCGTCACGCAGGCCGGATCGTAAACATCACCTCCATCGGGGGAAAGCTGGGCATTCCGCATCTGCTCCCCTACAGCGCCAGCAAATTTGCCGCGGTGGGATTCTCTCAGGGATTGCGGGCCGAGGTTGCAGCGGAGGGCATCAAGGTCGTCACCGTGGTGCCGGGGCTGATGCGCACCGGAAGTCCGCGCAACGCAATCTTCCGGGGGCGGCACCGGTCGGAGTATGCCTGGTTCAGCATTAGCGACTCGCTCCCTGGGCTGTCGATCAGTGTCGAGGGCGCCGCGCGGCGGATCGTCGAGGCATTACGACGGGGCGATGCGGAGGTCCTGTTCCCCGCTGTGGCCAAGGTGGCCGCGGTGGCCAACGCGGTGGCGCCCGGACTTACCGCCAACGTGCTGGGATTGGTTGATCGGCTTTTGCCGGGCGCCAGCACTGCCGACCGGAGCCGGCATACCGGAGCAGAGAGCCAATCCTGGATCTCTCCTTCCTGGCTCACCCAACTGGGAGACCGGGCAGCCCGCAAATACAATCAGCTGTCAGCTCATCCGCCCAAAGCTACGTGATTACCACGACATCTACGAAGGAAGGCTCAATGGCATCGACGTACAATGGAGTCGTCTCGAACGAGCGCTGGGAAAATCTTCGACGTCCAGCCGAAGACGAGGACGAGATCAACGTAGGCAAGACCGAGCGGGTGATCTCCGGGCTGGCCGCGGCCGCCGTGGCAGTCGTTGGATTACGCCGGAAGCGGCTACGACCCTTGCTCCTTCCGGTAGCGGGCAGTCTCCTTTCCCGAGCGGTTACCGGGCGCTGCTCGATCAATCGTGCCCTGGGGAGGAACTCGGCCCGGAAAGACCGGCTGAGCCCGGTGGCGAGTGTTCCCCGGGGTGAGGGAATCAAGGTAGAACGGAGCGTCGTGGTAAACCGTCCGGTCCAGGAGGTGTATCAGTTCTGGCGGAACTTCGAGAACCTGCCTCGCTTCATGGACCATCTCGAGTCGGTCACGGTGCTCGATGAGAACCGCTCCCACTGGGTGGCCAAGGCCCCGGCCGGCACCCGGGTCGAATGGGATGCCGCGATTCACAACGAGATCGAGAACGAGCTGATTGCCTGGCGCTCTCTCCCCAAGGCCGACGTCAACAACGCCGGATCGGTGCACTTTGACTCGGTCGGCGAGGGCGCGACCGAAGTTCGCGTCGTCCTGAGCTATCAGCCGCCAGCTGGAAAGCTGGGAGCGGTAGTGGCCAAGCTCCTGGGCGAGGAGCCGTCGACGCAGGTTGACGATGATCTCCGCCGGTTCAAACAGGTCATGGAAGCTGCCGTTCCTACGGCCTGATGAGCACCGACTCGCCCCGGCTGACATACGATTGCGTCATCGTCGGGGCTGGGCCGGCCGGGCTGAGCGCCGCGCTCATGCTGGGGCGCTGCCGCCGCAAGACGTTGGTGTGCGACATCGGCGAGCCCAGAAACATCCGCTCCGCTGGTCTCCATAACTATCTCACCCGGGACGGGATCCCGCCGGCGGAGTTCCTCCAACACGCCCGCCAGGAGGTCGCCCGTTATTCGACTGTCGAGCTTCGCCAGGTCGAGGTGCTGGATGCCGCCCGATCAGCGGACGGTTTCCGGCTGGTCTGCGCGGATGGGCGCCAGATCGCCGCGCGAAAGCTGTTGCTGGCTACGGGAGTGGTGGACGAGCTTCCGGAGTTGGAGGGACTTCAGTCGCTCTACGGAACCAGCGTCCACCATTGCCCCTACTGCGATGGGTGGGAATGGCGGGACCAGCCCATTGCGATTTATGGCCGTGGAGAGGAGGGCAAGGCCTTGGCGCTGGGGCTGACGGTTTGGAGCAGAAACCTGGTGCTCTGTACCAACGGCACGGCCGGGCTCGCCGAGGAAGACCTGGAGCAGCTGAACAGAGAAGGGATCGAGCTCAGAGAAGAGCGGGTGGTGCGGCTGGAGGGAACGGACGGGATGCTGGAGCGGATTGTCTTCGAGACCGGAGAATCCGTTACCTCGAAAAGCGCTCTTCATCTGTTCGGGACAACACCAGCGAAGCGCCCTGGCCCGAAAACTGGGCTGCCGCTTTACCAGCAAGGGAGCGGTGAATACCGGCACCTGTGAGGCCACCGACGTGCCGGGACTCTACGTGGCGGGTGATGCGAGCAAGGAGGCCCAGTTCGTTATCGTTGCCGCAGCGGAGGGCGCGGAAGCCGGGCATGGCCATCAACAAGGCGCTATTGAAGGAAGACCTGGCTCAGAACAGAAGCTCGAACCCCAGCCGGACCACGCGAGGCGGGCCGTACGTGAAGAGCGGCTGAGTGAAGTCACGGGCAGCCGCAAGGTACAGCGGGAACAGTTCATCCCTTCCCGAGAGGTATCCGTCCCCATTGATGTCGGCCGAAGCACGGTAGTAGGGGGATTCGTAGGGGATATCTTCCGGATGGGCGGCATACGCTTCTTCCGCGAGCGCATTCACCGCGTTGTCATCGGGTCCGGGTTGTCCCGTATCCCGCCGGACGGCGACGACGTTCTGCCGGTTCAGCACGTTCCGCATGTCGAGGTACACTCCGCCTCGCACTCCGCCCAGCTGCAGCGGCCTCCGGACCAGGAAGTCGAGGGTGTAGCTGGTCGGCAGCCTCCGCGAATTGGGCAGCCCAATGATCGAATCGCCGGAGATATCGGTTTCGGAATAGGGCAGCCCAGTCCCCACCCTCCCAATGGCCGCGGCTTCCAGGCCGCCGATGATGTGTGACCCGAATACCTCGGGGCCGACACTATCGGACACTCGGCTTCGAAGAATGAGTGTGAGCGTGTGCCGGCGGTCGAAGTCCAGCGGGAACTCGGCGTGAGCCGGTCGGATCGTGTCTCCGGTCTGGGGATCGATCGAGAAGACCCGGTTCAGCAGAAATGCATCACTTGCCGTGGCCTCGGCGCTCTGCAGGGTATAGATGAGGCGAGCCCCGAAACCGTTCTTGAGGTCGCGCTCCAGGAGCACCTCCAGGCCCTTCACCGTCCCGGCGTCCGCATTTCCGAAGATGGTCGAGTCGGGATCGAGACCCAGCGGCACCGAGGCTACCAGGCCGTCGAGGCGCTTCACGTAGGCGCCCAGCCGCAATGAGGTGATCGGGGTGGGCCGAACCCGCAGGCTGAACTCGTACTGTACCGCGTCCTCGAAACCGATGTTCGGGTTGCCCCGGCGGAACCGACCGGTGCGGGTGGTATCGTCGAAGGCGGCATCCACCAGGAACTGGTAATCGGGCGCCTGGGAAAAGCGGCCGTAACTGGCGACGAAGGTGGCGCCCTTCAGTACGGTCGAGACCGCGAACCGGGGGCTCACTTTCTGTTGCGATCCCCGGGACTCCGCCGTCAGCTCGCTTCCGGCGTCGAAGCGGTCGTAGCGCGCCCCCAGGGTAAACGCCAGATCGGTAATGCGGACCTGGGCTTCGACGTATGCCGCGGCACTGGTGGGCGAAAAGTTGGAGACGGCGGTGGGTGGCACGGTGTCGCCCAAACCCACGGGCAAATAGGCCATGACCCGCCGGTAAGTGCCGACCTGCTGGCGCACCAGCTCTCCTCCGAAGAACAGATCCACCTGCTCGCCGGCCCCGTAGGTGGCGTCGAGCTGGCCTCGAGTCTCGCCGAAACGGCTCCATCCCAGGCTTCCCTGGGAGCCGGTGCCGAGGAAGAACCCCGGTACGCCATAGGGGGACGCGGTGCTGGGGAGAGGGACTCGAAAGCCGGGGATCGGATCGGGCGAGGGCTCCTGATCTCGGGCCACGTCTTCGCCGACGAAGTGGAAGCGCTTGCCGGTGAGTCCGCCGAACGCATAATCCACACTCACCATCCAGCGTTCCCCGGAGGAACTCACGGGTGAAGCGCCCAACCCGAAGATCCATGATCAGCGGCTTCCTGGTCCCGGGGCCGCTGGCATACTGGACATGGCCGTTGAACAGGTTTCCCTGTACCCGCTGGGCCGGGGCAAGGTCGAGATCGTACTTGTAGGCTGGATCGAACAGCAGATTCTGATTTTCCGAATGGAGGCCCATCAATCGCAGAGTCACCCGGTCGTTCAGCGGCACCGTGATCTTACCCAGGCCGCTCCACAGCTCACCGCTGTTATGGGGCAGCAGCGTCGGCGACGCGGTTCGAGGGTCTCTCGGATCGGTGGGCGCTGGAGCATTGACCGGGTCCGCATCCAGCCGGCCGGTGATGTCCACCGCCGCTACCAGCCCGACCCTTCCGACCAGGGGACCGCTTCCCTGGGCGATAAAACGGTCGAGCCCGTAGTCCCAACTGCTGCCGAAGGGACGGTCTGTCTCATATCCCACTCGGCCTTCCCAGTCAGCGGTTGGCTCTTTCGTGACCACGTTGATGAGGCCGGAGATGGCCTGACCGTACCGGGCCGAAAAGCCATTGGTCACCAGCGATGCTTCGCTCAGGACATCTGGCGGAATCGTGAGCCCCAATCCGCCGCTGGCAGCATCGAGCTGATTCTTGACCCCCATTCCATCCAGAATGAAGGCCTCCTCGCCGAGGCGCCCGCCACGGTAGCTCTCGCCCACGCTACCGGCCGACAAAGCCACCGCCTCCTGGAGAGAGCTGACCGGCAATTCCCTCAGGTCGGCCGCGGTGATCTTCTGCTCCGTGGACGTGGCCAACGGATCGAGCACCGGGTCCACCGGTGCCGTCACCACCAGCGGCTCCAGCTTCAGGGGATTGGTCTCCAGCGGGAAATCGACCGTCACGGTTCCGCCGGCCTGCACGAAGACGCTGTCCCGGACGATGCTTCGGTAGCCGATCGCCCGCGCCGCCAGGCTGTGCCACCCACTTCGAATGCCGCGAACCCGGTAGATGCCGCCGGTATCGCTGATCGCGCGAACCCGCTCATCCACCAGAATCTGGGCCTGGGCCAGGGACCGATCGGTGCCGCTCTGATACACTCGCCCCGCGATGGCGCCCTCAGCCTGAGCTCGGAGTGCCGACGGCAGTAACCCGAGCAACAGCGCGACGGCGACGACCTGTTGGGTGGTGCGGCGCGGGCTCACGGCTGCCCCATCAAGTACAAGTCTCCGTCACGAGCGACCGTGGTGTCTATGGTGCCGCCGGTACTGGTGTTGTTGATGATGATGAGTGGATACCGCTCCACTACGACCTGACTGCCTGCGGGTGAGAGCTGGGGCCGGCGATAGAGAGCCCGTTCGGTAGGGCCAGTCACCACCAGGTCGTTGGCGTTCGACAGGTCGACCACATGCACAAACCCGCCGCTATCCCACTGAGTCGGTCCAAAGGTGGGATCGATGGTGAAGTGCACCCTGCCGCCGACGACAGCGACCATTTTCGTCCCCACCACCTGCACATCGCGGACAACTCCAGCGCCGCCAAAGTCGAACACCACGGTTGCTGCGCCGTCGGAGATCGTTTCGCGGTACACCCGGGTGTCCCCACCCAGGGTGTAGTAGACCTCGTCCTCACTGCTTCCGGGCGAAACCCCCGACGCGTTGCCGGTTCCCGCTATGGCTTGGGGGGTGGCGCCGGCTGCAAGGTCGAGCCACACTGCATCGACCCCGGAGCGCAGCGTGTCCTTCTGGCAGCCGTTACACGGGCTGTAGACATTCACCGCCTCTCCCAGGTACACCAGCCGGCTTGGGCCCAGCCACCGGAGCTGAGAGATGCCGCCGTGGGTCGGCCGGCCTGAGATGGTGTAGGGGATGCCGAGGAGGGACGTACGTGTGGCGGGATCAGCGATGGTTGCCAGGGACAGCTCTTGAACCGAGGGCACCAGCGCGCCGATGGCGCTGCTGGCGGCGATGAAGGCAAGCCGGCCGTCCGTTGCGGCCGCCGCCGACTGGAGCGATTCGGTCCGCTGATCGGCCGATGGCGAAAGAGTGCAACTCAGGCTTCGCTGCCGCCCTCCGGTCGGGGGGAGCAGGGCAAGACACACGTCGTGGTCTCGAGTGCCTTCGAGCTGGGTCGAGTACAAGAGGGCGGAGCCGTCGGGCAGCCATGCGGCCTGACGGTCGGGTCCGCGATTGAGGGTGAGTTGTATTGGAGGAGTGGGATTGAATGGGACGTCGGTGTCAAAGTCGCCGGGAGTGAACGGCTCAGTGTGGCCGCAGCCGGCTAGAATTAACGTGGCGAGCAGCAGCAGCCCGTGTCTGGAAGATCGGTGCTGCCGAGGGACCGCGGCTTGTGTCATCGGTGTGTCAAACCGGTGAGAGATCGTCATGGTGACGCTCTTGCCCGAGAGGTTCGCACATTTGAGAGAAAGCCTTGCTGATCAGTGGGTTGCAACGGGCAAGCGGCCGCGCTTTGCCCTATAATAGATCATGAACCCGGCCACCAACGCCATCCCCGGCTGTTCCGGCCTCGTGTCGCTGCTATGATCTTCAAGCGGTTCTTCGACCCCAGGCTCGCTCAATCCAGCTACCTGCTCGGCTGCTCCTCCACCCGTGAAGCCCTGATCGTGGACCCCAACCGGGATATTGACCGCTATCTCGAGGCCGCGGCTCAGGACGGCCTCCGAGTCGCCCACGTCACCGAGACTCACATCCATGCCGACTTTGTCTCCGGGGCGCGCGAACTGGCGCAGCGGGCCGGTGCTCGGCTCTACCTCTCTGCTGCGGGCGGACCAGACTGGCAGTATCGCTACGCCGCCGAGGCGCGGGCCACACCGATGAATGACGGCGACCGCATAACGGTCGGGCGGATCGAAGTGCGCGCCCTCCATTTGCCGGGGCACACCCCGGAACATCTGGTATTTCTGATTACCGACACCGAGGTGGCCGGCGAGCCGATGGGCGCACTAACCGGAGACTTCTTGTTTGTGGGCGACGTGGGACGGCCCGATTTGCTGGAGCGCGCCGTGGGCACTCGGGGCACCATGGAAACCAGCGCTCGCCAGCTCTATCACTCGCTCCAGAGGTTCCGCGAATTCAGCGACTACCTCCAGATCTGGCCGGGTCATGGCGCCGGTTCGGCATGCGGCAAGTCGTTGAGCGCGGTGCCGCAGTCCACCCTGGGCTATGAGAAGCGGTTCAACTGGGCCTTTGGCGTTCAGAATGAGAACGACTTTGTGCGCGCCGTGCTGGCCGGCCAGCCCGATCCGCCGCGGTACTTTGCCCAGATGAAGCGAATGAATCTGGAGGGTCCGCGGCTTCTGGGCCAGCTGCCGCCGACCCCGCGGCTCTGCGGAAGACAGTCTGATGTCCGTACTCCAATCCGGCGGCACAGTAGTGGACACCCGTAACCCCGATGAGTATGGCCGGGGGGCCATTCCGGGAACGATCAACATCCCGAATACTCGAGCATTTCCGACCTGGGCGGGGTCCCTACTTCCTTACGACCGAGAGCTCTACCTCATTGTTCCGGAGCCCGTCGATGGCACGGTCGAAGACTTGGTGCGAAGCCTGGCAGGAATCGGAATGGATCGCGTGGCCGGTTACTTCGGGAGTGAAGTCGTGGGTCACTGGCGGAAATCCGGAGGCGAGCTACAAACTATCCCGGTGGTCACACTCGAGCAGCTGAGTACCCGCCACAGGAATGGCGCAGTGTTGCTCGATGTCCGCGGGGCGGGGGAGTGGGGAGCCGGCCATATTCCGGGAGCGCTGAATCTGCCCATTGCCGAGCTGGAGGCGCGGCTGGACGAAATACCCCGGGGGCAGCCGCTGATCGTGCACTGTCAAACCGGAGCGCGCGCGGCCATTGCGGTGAGCCTGCTCCGGGCCGAAGGCTTCGACGACGTTCGCTTCTTCCGCGGCGGTTTTGCCGAGTGGCGAGCAGCGGGACAGCCAGTGGGACTCTCGCAATCCTGAAACCCTGATCGGGGAAATCCCATGCTCAAGGAATTCAAGGCCTTTGCGCTGCGCGGCAACGTGCTCGACCTCGCGGTGGGCATCATCATCGGGGGCGCGTTCGGCACCATCGTGAAGTCTCTGGTAGATGACCTCATCATGCCCCCCATCGGACTGGCCCTGGGCGGTCTCGACTTTGCCAATCTCTTCGTTGTGCTCAAGCCAGGAGAGAAGGCGGCACCGCCCTACGCCACCATTGCCCAGGCGCACGATGCCGGTGCCGTGACCCTGAACTACGGTCAGTTCATCAACAACGTGGTCACCTTCATCATCGTGGCCTTTGCGGTCTTCCTCATCGTCCGAGCGGCTAACCGGCTGATGCCCGCCGACGCCGCGGCGGCCCCTGCGACGAAGGATTGTCCCTATTGCCGGATGGCGATTCCGATCGGGGCCAGCCGCTGTCCTCACTGCACCACGGAATTGAGGGCCGCCTGAGGAGCAGGAAATGAGCGAACAGGCCCCGGCTGTAACCGGCCCCGATCTCGCGGCCGGCATTGCGGTCACAGGCGTTTCTGAGGGACAGCTTCTGGCCGGGCACGTGGGTGAGGAAGCGGTCCTGCTGACCCGGCAGGGAAACGAGTGGTTTGCCATTGGCGCTGTGTGCAGCCACTACAGCGGGCCCCTCCCGGAAGGTTTGATGGTGGGCGACACGGTTCGCTGTCCCTGGCATCACGCCTGCTTCAGCCTCCGAACCGGCCAGGCGCTCCGGCCGCCCGCCCTCAACGATGTGTCCTGCTGGAAGGTGGAGCAGAAAGGGGACATGGTGTTCGTCCGGGGCAAACTGCCCCGGTCTGGCGCGCGGGCTGCCTCTCAGTCCTCCTCGATACGGAGCCCTCAGTCAATCGTGATCGTGGGCGCCGGAGCCGCCGGGAACAGTGCCGCGGAGACACTCCGCCGCGATGGGTATGAGGGCCCCATAACCCTGTTCGATCCCGATCCGGATGCCCCGTACGACAGGCCCAATCTGTCCAAGGACTATCTGGCGGGCTCCGCTCCAGGAGGACTGGATCCCGCTGCATCCGCCGGAGTTTTACGCCGAACGAGACATCCGTATCGTTCGCGACCATCGCGTAGCCGCGCTGGAGCCGGGCCGGCACCAAGTGCGTCTGGATGACGGCAGCACCCACGAATATGGAGCTCTCCTGCTGGCCACTGGAGCTACTCCGGTCCGCCTTCCTCAAAGCAACAGCCCGATCTTCTACCTCCGGACGCTGCGGGACAGCAAGGCCATTATTGCCGCCAGCGCCAGCGCACGTCGGGTGATTATCCTGGGCGCCAGCTTCATCGGGCTCGAGGTGGCGGCCTCGTTACGGGCCCGGAAACTCGAGGTGCACGTGGTCGCGCCGGATCGTCGTCCCCTGGAGCGGGTGATGGGGCCCGAGCTGGGAGACTTCATCCGAAAGCTCCACGAGGAGCATGGGGTGAATTTCCACCTGCAACAAACCGCCAAGGAGTTTGCCCCGGGAGAAGTGGTGCTGGAAAATGGCGATCGACTGAAGGCCGACCTGATTGTCGCCGGCATTGGCGTGCGGCCCAATCTGGAGCTGGCCGAGCGGGCTGGGCTTGCGCTGGATCGGGGCGTCGTGGTCGATCAGTTCCTCAATACCAGCGCACCGGACGTATTTGCGGCCGGCGACATTGCCCGTTGGCCGGATCCGCATACTGGTGAGCGAATCCGGGTAGAACACTGGGTGGTGGCCCAGAGACAGGGTCAGGCAGCCGCGCGAAACATGTTGGGCCAACAGCTGGCCTTCGATGCCGTGCCGTTCTTCTGGAGCCAGCACTATGACGTCCCCATCAATTACGTGGGGCACGCGGAGCGCTGGGACCGGCTCCAGATCGAGGGCGACATCGACGCCAGGGACTGCTCGGTTCAGTTCATCAGGGGTGACAAAGTTCTCGCAGCAGCCACGATCTACCGCGATCGCCAGAGTCTCGAGCTCGAAGCCGAGATGGAGCGCTTTGCCGGGGGTCTCGTCGCGGGGACCAGATAAGCCGCGCGTTTACCTTCCTCTAATGCAAATCAGCCGAAGGCGTTTTCTCGTTGGTGCCGGAGCCCTGGGCGCCGCCCTGGGGGCAGATGCGTTCGGGCTGGAAGCGAATCGCGTTCTGCTCAGCCGGCACAATGTCCCAGTTTCGGGACTTCCCCAGTCGATCGATGGAATCCGGGTTGCCCAAGTTGCCGATGTCCACCTCCCCGGTAACCAGCTGGCCGCGCGGGCTGCACTCGAGCATTTGCGCCGCGAGCGCCCGGAGATCGTGGTGCTCAACGGCGACATGATCGAAACGGCCCAGGCGCTTGAGATGATGAGAGAATTCGTTGCGGCGACTCGGGGCTCGCTGGCCACCGTGGCCGTATTGGGAAACTGGGAGTACCTGTCCCGCGTGGTAGGCGATCGTGCCCGGGAGGTGTATCGCTCAGCCGGGATAGATCTCCTGATCAATCAGAAGAAATTGGTGACCATAGGAGGGACAACCCTGGCGCTCAGTGGTCTCGATGACATGCTGAACGGTCAACCTGACCTGACCGCAGCCAGGGCAGGACTAACTGGAGACGCGGTAGAGATCTGGGTTGTCCACGAGCCCAGCTTCGCCGATCAGTTGCCGGCCACCCTGTCGGGCAAGGCCGCCGTGCTGCTGGCTGGTCACACGCATGGGGGACAGATCCGGATTCCGCTGCTTCCTCCGGTCAAGCCGGTGGGGGCGGGCCGGTTCCTCGAGGGATGGTACCGCGACACGGCGGTTCCGCTGTACGTCTCACGCGGCGTGGGCACCACCGGCATTCCGGCGCGATTCCGCTGCGCGGCGGAGCTTCCGATATTCACCCTCAAACGCGCCTGATCTATCCCGCTGCGTCCTCCTGCCGGCCGAGCCGCCGTTCCATCTCAGAGTCCATTTGCTTCCGCAGCTCGGCCAGCCGAGTGGCATAGGCTTGCAGCGCTCGGTCGACGTCGTCCCGAGGCTCCCACTGGGGCACCGGCCGAGGGTTTTCCGTCAGGGCCCAGGGCAACAAACACAATCACGCAATGGCCGGTGCGCCGGCGGGTGGGACTTTTGGGGTCGCGGGCGTAGACGTCGACTGCAATGTCCATACTGCTGCGTCCGGTTCGGATTACCAGCGCCTGAAGCTCGACCACCTCACCCACGTGAATCGGAGCCAGGAAGTGGAGGCCCCCTATGTAGACCGTGACGCAGTAGGATCCAGTCCACCCGGCCGCACAGGTATAACCCACCTGATCAATCCACTTCATCACCGCGCCGCCGTGCACCTTCCCGCCGAAGTTCACGTCTCCCGGTTCGGCCAGGAAGCGGAGGGTGATGGACCGGGGCCGCTCCGGGCTATCAGGACCCACGTTGCGCTCCGGGAGCTCGGTCGTTGGCGTCCTGCTGGGCTGCCGTCACTATACGGACTGGTCGGCGTAGGGCCGGCGGAGCTCAACCACTTCGGCCTGGCGCCGGCGCACCCGCAGATTGAGTAGCTCGACGCCCACCGAGAACGCCATCGCGAAGTAGATGTAGCCCTTCGGGATGTGCTGGTCGAATCCCTCGGCGATCAGAGCGACCCCGATCAGAATCAGGAAACTCAGCGCCAGCATCTTGATCGTGGGATGCCGGCTGACGAATCCGCTGATGGCGCCGGAGAAAGCCATCATGAATCCGATGGCCACCACGACCGCGGCGACCATCACTCCGATCTCGTTCACCATTCCCACCGCGGTGATCACCGAGTCCAGCGAAAACACGATATCCAGCAGCATGATCTGAATCAGCACGGCGGTAAAGGAGGGAGCTGCCCGGAGGGATGCGTGGTCGCCACCGCCCTCGAGGTTCCCGTGGATCTCGTGGGTGCTCTTGGCCAGCAGGAAGAGGCCGCCCAGGATCAGCACCAGGTCACGGCCGGAGATCTGTTCCCCGAGAATGCTGAAGAGCGGGGCGGTGAGGCCGATGATCCAGCTCAGCGAAAGCAGCAGAAGGATTCGAGTCACCATGGCAAGACCGAGCCCGAGCAGTCGCGCCCGAGACTGTTGCGCTGCCGGGAGCCGGTCTGCCAGAATCGAGATGAACACGATGTTGTCGATGCCCAGCACGATCTCGAGCACCGTAAGGGTGGCAAAGCCGATCCAGGCTTGGGGGTCGCTGATCCAGTCCATAGAAAGGAGGGTAGAGGGAACCTAGGCTGCGGTGACCGCGGCTATTTGCCGGGCGTGGTGCCGGGTATGCACGATGGCCAGGGTCAAACTCTGTTGGGCCGACATGCGGCCAAAGTAGGCATGAGTAAGCCGCACTCGGCCGCTGCGCATCCGGTCAGACAGCTCCTGCACCATGGCA
The DNA here is from genome assembly GCA_963825815.1 of uncultured Gemmatimonadales bacterium. Taxonomy (GTDB): domain Bacteria; phylum Gemmatimonadota; class Gemmatimonadetes; order Gemmatimonadales; family GWC2-71-9; genus CAVVWJ01. Next base: position 133,255 of record CAWGVB010000006.1, read on the forward strand.
TCGGCCTCGGTGCTCAGTGCGTGGAGTGCGATTTTGGGGTCGGGCTGGACCTCGCGGGGGCGGGTTTCCCGCGGTGCGCGGGCTCCGGCCGGGAAGATGCCGGTGGAGAGAATTCGCGGCAGCACGGTGCGGCGGAGCACCCACCGGCGCATTGGTCCCAGCCGGAGCCCCATCCCTGGTCCCCCGGCTAGCTCACTCCGAAACGTGTGGTACGATTCGATCAGGTGGCTGGTAATCTCCGCCGGGCTCCACTTGCCTGGGGCGGAAGGCTGAAGCCAGTGTGCTTCGACCTCGTGAGCGGCGCGCAGAAACTCCTCCACTGCGGCGGAGTGGCGGGCCACTAGGGGGGCCCAGTCAGCCATGGCCTTCTCGCAGTTGGGTCAATCTGACCTCCCGAAGATACAGCCAGAGCGGCAGCCCCAGGGAAACACCCACCAGAAGGTTGCCGAGCAAGGGCGCCCACGCGTGCGGCATCTGGCTGCGTCTGTTATCCACCAGAACCACGACCCACAGTACGATGGAGGAGACGATCACGTCCAAACCGAAGAACGCAGCAATACGGTTGGCGAAGAGCAGCCGGAAAAAGAGCCGCAGGTCCAGTCCGTGTTGCTGCAGAAAAGGAATGAACTGAGAGTAGGGAAGCACAATCCCCAGCACGCAGAGTGCGATGTACCAGTGACGGATCTTCATGGACCTATCGTTGATTGACGGGCCAACCATGTGGTGGGAAGCCGGTGCGTTCGACGATGTACAGGGCCGGCACTGGCTGGCCTATCACGCGTGGACCGCCGGCCGAGTAGGCTACGCTGCCGGCGGGGTTCGGAGTTTCCGGATCACTACCCTTGGCGCTGCGGCCTCTCCCATAGCAGGAGTACGCTTTGTCGAGGAACGTTCACCCCCCGCAGTACCAATTCAGCCAACCGGGCTCCGCCGAGACTCTGAACTCTTATGGTGATGCACTCGCCACTGGGATCCAGATTCACTGATCGAGTGTCCGGAAGCCACATCGCGACTCTGGCCTGGGTGAGATATTGCTGGAGGTCAGCCGCGGCATAGTGGCCGTGACATTGCCGCTCAGGAAGGAAAGTGTCCTCCTTCCATTGGCCCACAATTATCGGAGGCGGGACCTTCACGGCCTGTGCGCTTGCGCTGGATCCGAAGCTGCATAGGACCAGGGCAAGGGAGAGAACAGCGGGTAGAGGTCTCAGCGGGAGTATCGGTCTCATCTGAAGGCTCCATCGAATGCACCGCTCCAGGTGGAGATGCACCGCCCAGGTGCGCTCCGGACCACGCGGTGGTCATCTCTAAGATACCCGTCCCCCGGATTCCGCCAGGGGGCGCGTAAGACGGACCTCCAGCCATTCTACTTCGCCGGCCTCGATGGCATCGCGAACTGAGCGCTCTCTCGCCGTGAGGCAGGAACCTCCGGTTTTTACCTCGAGGAAGACCACCCGTTTTACTTCTCCGCTTGCCAGCCCGTCAAAGACGATCAGATCCGTAGGGCTGCCGAGAAAGCGAACGTCCTTGGGGTTATAAGGAAAGTCGGGGAAATAAGGCAGCAGCTGTTCCTGTACCTTGCCGGCGGTGATCGCCTGGCTCCGGACCACTGCATCACTCCGCAGCGCGGCGGTATAGCGCACCTTCCAGAGCATGGTGTAGGTCCAGGCCACGAGAAAGCCGATGACGACTCCCAGAGCGAGATCTCGCACCGCGTCCTCCCTCAGATTGCGTTGACTTGCATGCGTTACTCGACGCCTGCCAGGTTATACATCGCTCGCCACGCGCGAAACACCTCCAGGTAGTCGGAACCGCGGTAGCGCACGGTTCGTCCGCCTACCCGCTCGGAACCCGGTACCAGCTCGGCCATATCAGCCATCTGACTTTCCACGAAATCCACTTCTATTCCAATCGGTGAGTCGAAGGTGAACCTGGCATGCTTCCTCCGGAGCGCGGCCGCCGCTCCAGTCCTGATGCGCTGGCAGGCGACCGTGGGGGCCAGACTGCGGGCAGCAAACCGGCCAACCGCCTCCTTGACCACCACGGTCTCAACCTGGTCGCCTAGGAGCGAGCGAGCCTCGGATGCGAGAGCCTGGTCTCCACTCACCAGCGCGACGGGCACGTCGTGCAGGCCGGCCATGGCGGCGTTCAAGGCGAGCTCGCCAACGGGCTGGGCGTTGACGCGTACTTCATAGACGCGGCTGGTGTACGTATGGTCGATGATCGCGTGAGCGGTCCCGGCCCGCGCGTGATAGCCGATGAACATCGCCGCATCGAATCCGGCGTCGATGCCTTCGACCATCGAGAGGCGCTTGGGCCCGCCGCTCAACAACTCGGCAACCGGATGAAGCTCCTCGGCCAGAAGGTTTCGCATGAGCCAATGGCTATCGTTGACCAGAACGCTGGTCGCACCGGCATCCAGTGCTCCCGTGATTGCCGCATTGGCTTCATCGGTCATCAGCCGGCGCAACCTGTTATACTCTCCCGCATGGCGGGGCTCGGTCGGGTCAGTCTGGTCCTCGTGCACGACGCCCGAAACTCCCTCCATGTCGACCGAGATGTACACCCGCATGATCTCTCCAGTGCCTGATGGCGCGACGAATATCGAGGACGCTGATGGGGAAAGCCAGACTGGGCCTGTTGCTGACCGCGCTCGGCGTGGTCGCCTGCAGTCCCGCGGAAAAGCGGCCGGAACAGAAGTCCATGCAGGAGGGACGGACTTACACGGCCTGGCTGTACGGGAAGCGAGTATAAGAAGCTGTGGGATCGATTCTCACCCGACATGCGTCAGGCGTTCGGCAGTGTAACCGATCTGGCCGACTTTGCCAGCCGCGCTGTCCAGAATCTGGGAACCGAGCAGGGCAAGGTCGATGAGGAGGTAAACCGTGCCGAGCCATTCACCGTCTATAGCCGCAGCGCCACCTTCGACAAATCCAAGCACCGGATGTTGATCGAGTGGAGCTTGGCGCAGGATGGGGCGGTAACCGGACTGGTCGTGCGGCCGGTGGTCGCAGATTCAACGGCCGGGCGCTGACCGGCCTTGGGCCTCTAGTAAACCCTTCCTCCCAGCGGGACCTCTCGCTCCACCGCTAGCAGAACAACGTCGCCCTGGTCGCTGGGCACTCCAAGCACCAGCACCTCGGATGAAAACCCCGCAATGTTGCGGGTTCCGAGATTCACCGCGGCAACCACCAGCCGGCCCTCGATCTCCTCGGGTTGGTAGAGCGCACGGAGCTGAGCGCTGGAGGTTTTCTCCCCCAGGGGACCAAAGTCGATCCACAGGCAATAGGAGGGTTTGCGGGCGCGAGCATTGAGCTCGGCGCGGATGATCCGGCCCACCCGGAGGTCGAGTGCGCCGAATGCCTCGAGTGGATCCATGGCGCTAATGGAGCAGCTCGCCGCGCAACACCGTAACCGCCCGGCCTCCCAGGAGCACCCGGTCCTGACTGAGCTGAATCATGACCGTCCCGCCGCGGGCAGACGCCTGATATCCCACCATGCGGCTCTTCCTCAATTTGGCACCCCAGTACGGTCCCAAGGCGCAGTGCGCGGAGCCGGTGACCGGGTCTTCCGGCACCCCGGCAGCTGGAGCAAAAAACCGTGACACAAAATCATATTCGGTCTGCTCTGACTGTGCCGTGACGATCACGCCCCGGACGGGAAGGCGAGTCAGTTGGCCGAGGTCGGGCGTCAGTGCCCGAAGGGCGGGTTCGGATTCTACCTCTACCAGATAATCGAATCTGGTGCGGCCAACGTATCGAGTGGTTGCTGCCAGTCCGGCCTTGAGCTCGGGAGGCGGTTCAGCCGGCTCACTGGGAGTGGCCGGGAAATCCATCCAGATCGTGTCCTTCTCCCGGGAGGCGGTGAGCAGACCGCTGCGGGTATGGAAGCGAGCCGTCTCTTCCGGTTCCAGCTCATGCTCTTCCCAGAGCACGTGGGCGCTCGCCAGAGTGGCGTGGCCGCAGAGGTCGACCTCAACCGATGGCGTGTACCATCGCAGATCGAACCCGTCGTTCTGCCGAACCAGGAAGGCCGTCTCGGCGAGATTCATCTCCCGGGCGACCTGCTGCATCCAGACCGGATCGGCCGGGGAGGGAAGCAGGCACACTGCCGCGGGATTTCCTGCAAAGGCCCGTTCGGTAAACGCGTCCACCTGAGTGAAGCGCTGCCGCCCGCTCACCGGATTATTGCCTCGGCTTCGATCTCCACCAGCATGGACGGATCAACCAGCCGGCTGACGGCCGACCATCGTGGCGGCGGGCCGCACTTCACGGAAGAACTCGCCGTGAGCCCGTGCCACGTCTTTCCAGTGGTCGATGTTGGTCACAAACATGCGGGTGCGCACCACGTCTGCCAGAGAGGATCCAGCGGCTCTCAGCGCAGTTTCGATGTTACGTATCGCCTGTACTGTCTGCCGGTAGGGATCGCCTTCGCCCACGATCGTTCCGTCTGGTGCCGGTGGCCGTGGTCCCTGCGACGTGAACCGAGTTTCCGGCGCGAACCGCCCGGGAATAGCCGACGATCGGTTCCCAAGGAGTTCCGCTGGAAATCAGCTGGCGTTGGTCTGCCACACGGTTAGTGAGGGAGGGAGGAAGCGCCTTCTTCGAGGTCTGTCAGGTCGGCCAGAACCGCCGCCGCAATTTGCTCCGATGCGGGAGGCACTTCGTAGAAGTCGCTTTGCAGGCGCTGCTGAATGAGCCGGAGCCGCTCGGCTTCGACTTGCAGGGTCGTCCGGTGCTCCTCGGGATGCGCCAACGCTTAACCTTTCCGAGCTCGAGCGCCTTTGGGAGTGGGACGGCGCCCGTGTGTGAGTACGGTCAGTTTTCGGCCCGCGACCAGCGATTCTTTACGTCTGCTTGATTGTAACTCACCACCCCTCGACTGACCAGTGCTCCAACTTTCCTCGCTTTCCCAGAGGAAAATGGCTCAAGATTTTAGTTGGCGTTCCGATGCTTTGATCGGTTTCCTTCGGTCCCCGCCGACCATTACCGCCGATCGCGCGCGTAGGGAGAAGTATGCACGTGGTCAGAGTGCCGGACCGCATCCTGGTCGTGGATCATGACCCGGCCGTTCGTCAAGACATCGAAACCCATCTGACCCACCGCGGCTACGAGGTCCTGACGGCCACGGACGCAGGGGAAGCGCTAGGAATCCTCGCCCGGCAAAAGGTTGCCTGCATGGTCACCGATGGCCGGCCGCCGGCTACTCCTCAGGGCGAGTTGCTTTCCCAGGCGCTCACTCGCGATCCCACACTGGCCATTCTCGTCTGCAGCGCAACTGCACGATCGAAGATGCCGTGCACCATTTGCAGTATGGCGCGCTGGACTATCTGTCAAAGCCGGTAGACCCGGCTCGGCTGGAGGCCTCGTTGCAGCGGGCGCTTCGTCGCAGGGTCGAATTGATTCGCCAGCGAGACATGACTCGGCTGCTCAAGGAAGAGGTGATCAACCTGGGAGCGGAGCTGTCGCGAGAGCGGGCGAAGGTCAAAGGCCTCATCGTTGCCACGCTGGAGGCGTTGGTGGCGGTTGTTGAAGCGCGGGATCCCTGGTTCGCCGGCCATTCCCTCAGAGTGGCCCAGTTGGCGGCCTCCATCGCCGCCAAGACCGACCGCAGCGACGAGGAGGTTGAACAGGTCCGGCAGGCTGGACTGCTTCACGATATCGGCATGATTGCGGTTCCGGAGCGTTTGCTCTCAAAGACCAGCTCTCTCACCCCGCCTGAGTTCGAGGAAATGAAGCGTCATACCGTGGTAGGGTTCGAGATCCTGGCTCCTTTGCCGCACCTGGGCAGCGTCAGCTCCTTCGTTCGCGGACACCACGAGCGCTGGGATGGGAAGGGCTATCCCGACGGCCTCGCCGGGGAAGCCATCCCCTGGGGAGCCCGGCTTATCGCCGCGGCGGAGATCTACGATGCTCTGACCACCGCTCGGCCCTATCACGAGCAGTTAGCCCCCGAGCTCGCGGTCGAGCGTATGCGTGGGTTGATCGGCAGTGTGCTGGCTCCGGAGGTTCACCAGGTTCTCACAGCTATGGTAGAAAGCGGCGCGGCCCTGGTGTTCGTGGCCGACGAGCAGAGCAAGGAGTGGAACCTCTAGAACCCTGCATCTTGCCGGGCCCCTCGCCGTTTCTCGCCTGTCTCTGGCCTCCTGCCTGAGGTAGTCTGCCGCTCACTCCTGCCCGGTCCAGGTCAAACACGCCCGCTGCCCCTCCGCTAAGCCACCACACCACAATGAGTTGAAGCGCACTGCACAAATTTGCAGCTGGTCAACTGCATTCTCCGGCACTGGTTGGTACAGCCGTTGCCTCCACCTCGGCCGAGAGATACGACACCCCCGACCACACTCCGCAATGGATGTCCGATGGCAGCCACTCCCGATTCCACAGGGTGCCGGCAATGACCGCGAGCCCTGCTGCCCAGACGGAGGACCGGACCGAGGCGCTCTGGGCCAGATACCGTTCTGCGGGCGACGCTGAAGCGCGAGCCCAGCTGCTGGTCCGCCACCTCGGGCTGGTTCATCATGTTGCCCGTGAGGTTTCTCGCCGCATTCCTTCGGTTGAGCTCGGTGAGCTGGTGAGTGCCGGCGCATTAGGTCTGATGAAGGCCCTGGACAGCTTCGATTTGTCCCGGGGGCTGGCCTTCAGTACCTATGCCGTGCTTCGAATCCGGGGTGCGATTCTCGACGATCTTCGAAGCCGTGACTCGACACCCCGCTCGGTGCGAGTGAAGCGGAGACGCATCGAGGCAATTGCGGCGGCGCTGGAGGCCCGACTGGGCCGCGCACCGACGCCCCACGAGGTTGCCGCTCATCTGGGCATCGACATCACGACCTACTGGAAATGGAAGGATGCCGTGGGTGTGTACGCGGAGGCGGAAACGCCTCGGCCCTCGCACGGACGCCGCTTTTCGCGCGATGCCGAAACCCATGCCGATCCCTCGATCACCTCGCCAACCCAGAAGCTGGTGGAGACGGAGCACGTGGCACATTTACGTCAGCTGATCTCACGGCTGCCCGAGCAGCAGCGGCGGGTGCTGGCTCTGTACTACTATGAGGAGCTGAATCTGCGCCAGGTCGGTGAGGTCCTGCAGGTGAGCGAGTCCCGGGTGTCTCAGATTCGAAGCCAGGCGCTCAAGCGGCTGCGGCAGGAGCTTGCGGGTGCCGGTTCGACGCTGAGCGGAAAATCCTAGACTGAATTGGGCATGAAAAAAGGGGGCCGACGCTCTACGAGCTTCGGCCCCCTTCCTCTTCCTGTGCTTACCTCTCGTTCTCTTCGGCGTCGGCGTCGAGGTCCTGCTCAGTCCGGCCGACTCCCTGCTGGAACTTCCCTTTGATTTCCTGAGCCTTGCCTTTGATCTGCTCGCCGGTATTTCCGGTGGCACCACCCACAGTGCCGCGGACTCTGCCTTCCACCTGCTTGGCCGCACCCTTGAGCTGATCCTTCACGCCCTTGCTTGCCCAAGTCTCTTTTCTCGGTCATGTCGTTCCCCCGTTGGGGTTATGTGAGAAGCAGAAGTAAGATCGGCACGGACAGAGAGGGGCAGCGGTGAGCAGGGTCACGGCAGTTATCAGGCGGCTCCAGCCTCCGCTGGCTGGGGGGTCGTTTCCGCGTAGTGACACGCCGCCAGCGTGCCGGCAACCGGCCGGAGCGGCGGCACTTCGGTGCGGCACCGCTCGTTCTTTGCCGGGTGAAAGCAGCGGGTGTGAAAGGGGCAGCCGGAGGGTGGATTCGACGGGCTGGGCAGGTCTCCCCGCAGCACGATCCGGCTCCTTCCCGGCGCCAGGTTCGGGTTCGGGCACCGCCGACAGCAGCGCCACCGTATAGGGGTGTCGGGGGTTCGACAGGAGCTGGTCGGTGGAGCCTTCCTCGACGATTCGTCCCAGGTACATCACCGCGATGCGGTGAGCGATCTGCCGCACCACGGCAAGGTCGTGGGCGATGAACAGGTAGGAGAGTCCCCGCTGCTGCTGAAGATCCGACAGCAGGTTGAGCACCTGGGCCTGGACCGAGACGTCAAGAGCGGACACCGGCTCATCGCACACCAGGAATGCCGGCTGCACCGCGAGCGCCCGCGCAATTCCGATGCGCTGTCGCTGGCCTCCGGAAAATTCATGGGGGTAGCGGCGAGCGTATTCGGGGTCGAGACCCACCTCGCGCAGGAGCGCGCTGACCCGTTCCGGAATCTCCTTGCGGGGGGCGAGCCGGTGGATCTCGATCCCTTCGGCGACGGCGGCACCGATGGACATGCGCGGGTTCAGCGAGCTGTAAGGATCCTGAAAGATGATCTGCATCCGCCTCCTGAGGGCGCGGAGGGCGGCTCGGTCGAGTGCGAAAATATCAGCGCCCTCGAAGATGGCGCTTCCGCTGGTGGGCTCCTGCAGCCGCAGGATCGTGCGCCCGACCGTCGACTTGCCGCAACCTGATTCTCCCACTAACGCCAGAGTCTCGCCCCGGCCAATCTCGAAGGAGACTCCATCCACTGCGCGCACCGGCGGAGCCGCCCGTCCGAACAGACCGGCAGCCTGGTAGTACTTCTTCAGATCGCGTACCGAAAGCAGCGGTGGGCCGAGATCAGCCATGTCGCTCAGCCAGCCAGCATCGCATCCGATGATCGATTTCTACCGGAAGCAGCGGGGGCTCTTGCTCGCTCTTGTCGAAGGCCTTGGGGCAGCGGGGCCGGAAGCGGCAGCCACTGGGCCATGCTGACGGCGCCGGCACATTCCCCCGTATCGGCGTCAGCCGGCGGAGGGGTCCGGTAATCCGGGGTACCGAGGCAAAGAGTCCCTGGGTGTAGGGGTGGGAAGGATTGGCAAAGAGTAACTCGGTGGGTGCCTCCTCGATGATCTGGCCGGCATACATGACAGCCACCCGGTCGGCTCGACCGGCCACGATGCCGAGATCGTGGGTAATCAGAAGGACGGCCATGCCTCTGCTGGTTCGGAGCCGGTCCAGCACCTCGAGAATTTGTGCCTGGACCGTGACGTCCAATGCGGTGGTAGGCTCGTCGGCCACGAGAATTTCCGGCTCGGCGGCCAGCGCAATCGCGATCATCACCCGCTGCCGCATTCCTCCGCTGAGCTGGTGCGGGATAGGCATTCAGCCGTTCGACCGGATCGGGAATTCCTACTTCCTGGAGCAGCTGCAGCGCCCGATCGCGAGCTTCGGTTCGGGAAATCTTGAAGTGCGCCAGAATTCCTTCGGTGATCTGATCTCCCACCCTGAACACGGGGTTGAGGCTGGTCATCGGATCCTGGAAAATCATGCCGATTCGCCGTCCCCGAATTCTTCGGAGCGCCTCTCCCCGCAATGCCAGCACGTCGGTGTCGGCCAGCCGAATCACGCTGCCTGGCTCGATTTGTCCCGGATTCGGAACCAACTGCAGGAGGGCCAGGCTGGTGAGACTCTTGCCGCAACCGGACTCGCCGACCAGGGCCAGGGTTTCGCCGCGATCCAGCCAGAAGCTCACGCCGTCAACCGGGTACACCCGTCGGTGATCGGCAGGAAAGGACACCCGGAGGTTCTGCACGTCCAGTACGTGGGTCATGCGCTTCGGGGGTCGATGGTTTCCCGCAGCGCATCGCCGACCAGATTTGCCGAGAGTACCGTGATCACGATCGCGAGACCGGGAAAAATGCCCTCCCAGGGGGCGCTGACCAGCACTTCCTTCGAATCCAGAACCATGCTCCCCCATGACGGCGTGGGCGGCTGGACCCCGAGTCCCAGGAACGACAGCCCCGCTTCCAGGAGAATCACATCGCCAACGCCGAGCGTCGCTGCCACCAGCAGAGGTCCCATTGTGTTGGGGAGAAGATGCCGCAAGATAATGTGGCGCCGCCTCGCCCCGAGCGCTTCGGCAGCACGGACGTAATTCTCTTCCCGGATACGAAGGACCTCGGCGCGGACCAACCTGCTGGTGGCGAACCACCCGGTAGCGCCGATCAGCACGATGAGAGCGGGCAGGGGCACACGTTCCATGGTGGCCAGCACCAGCAGCAGTATGAACAGCCGTGGAATGGCGAGGGCCCCGTCAACCAGCCGCATCAACCCCGCGTCCACCACGCCTCCCCAGTAACCCGATACCAGGCCCACGGCCGCTCCGATCGTCACCGAGAGCCCTACCGCGAGCAGAGCCACACTCAGCGATACCCTGGCTCCGGTCACGACTCGCGCGAGAACGTCGCGGTTCAGCTGGTCGGTTCCAAAAGGATGACCTAGGCCCGGTGGGAGGCTTCCCGCCAGAATGTCGGGTTGGGCCAGCGGATCGGGTAGGAACCAAGGCCCGGCGAGGGCGCTAAGAGTGATGATCAGGAGGAGAATTGCCCCGACCCGTCCAGCAGGATTGCGCCAGGCTTCCCGAAGCACACTGGATGCAGGCCTCACGCCAGTCTTACGCGAGGATCCAGCAGTGCGTACGCAACGTCGGTAAGAAATCCGCCGAGCACAACCAGACAGGCTACCAGCAGGGAAGCTCCCATCAAAACCGGGTAATCCCGCCCCCACACTGCGGTGGCTGCCAGTGAGCCAAGCCCGGGCCAGGCGAAGACTGCCTCAACGAACACCGACCCGGTCACCAGAATAGGAAGCCAGAGGCCGAACAGGGTAATCACTGGAAACAGCGCGTTGCGCCATCCGTGGCGCCAGATGACTTCGCGCTCGGGCAATCCCTTGGCCCGCGCGGTCGTCATGAACGGCAGGTTGAGGACCTCGAGCATGGCGGTACGCTGGTACCGCATGGTTGCGGCGATGCTCACGACGCTGAGGGTCAGAGCCGGCAACACCAGATGGCGCAGCACGTCGCCGGCTTTGACGCCGAAGCTGGCATCGAAGCTCAGGAGTGGATCCTGCATGCCGGCAGCAGGGAGGAGTCGCAGTTTGATGCCTACCAGCCAGGCGAGAACCAAACCCAGCCAGAATGAGGGTGTGGCGTACCCCAGCAAGGAGACGGCGGTGAGCCATCGATCCTCCCGCCGGTTACGGCGCACCGCCTGCCTCACGCCAAGCCAGAGGCCGACGGTAAAGTTGAGAAGGAGAACGCTGCCGCCCAGCAACAGCGTTGCCGGCAGACGTTCAGCCAGCAGGGCGGTTACCGGCCGGGCGTACTCGATGGAAACCCCGAGGTCGCCTTTTACCAGGCCGCTGATGAACGAGACGTACTGGACGCCGAGCGGCTGGTCCAGACCGTACCGCGCTCGCAAGGCGGCGAGCTCGACCGGAGTCAGCGGTCGCACATCGCTGGCTCGCGACAGCGGGTCTCCCGGGGCCGCCCGCATCAGGAAGAAAAGCAGCGTCAGCGCGATCGCGAGCACCGCGACTGCCTGGAGTGCCCGGCGTAGCAGCCAGCCTCTCATCGGGAATCCGACCACTCCCGCAGCATCAGCCAGGATGAGGCCGGCATGATGCTCACGTTGCGGAACCGGCGCCTCACGGCATACACGTAGAAGGGAGCGTACAGAAAGGTCGCCGGCGCGTCCGCCTCGATCTGCCGCAGTGCGGCGATCCAGGGTTGCGCGGGATCGCCCTTGGGGCGCGTGTTGATGGCAACGTCGAGCAGCGAATCCGTCCGTGGATTGCAGTACTTGGCAACATTGGTCCCGCCGGCACAGCTCCAGCCCTGGGTCAGGCCGCTCGGCGAAGGATCCTGGACCGTGCTGCCGAAATCGATGTCGAACTTGCCTGCCGTTCGTCGCTCGACCCAGAGCGGAAACTCCATTTGCTGCAGCTCGAGACCGATTCCTATCTGGCGGAGCTGTTCCTGAATCAATACCGAGAGCTTTCGGCGGACCGCGCTGGTGGTGGGGAGCGACAGGGTTAGTGTCAGCGGCCGGCCTTCCCGGTCTCGAACTCCGTCGCCGTCGGTATCTCGCCATCCCGCAGCGCTGAGCAGCTGCTTGGCCTCCTCCACATTCTGCCGGGCGGGTTTGGGCGCGCCGTTTCGGATCCAGAGAATGGATGACACCGGTCCGTAGGGCACCTGGGCGTACGATCCGTACACGGCATGAATCAAGAGCTGGCGATCGAGCCCAAGGGTGATGGCCCGCCGGACCCGAACGTCGGAGAGAATGGGATGAGGCTCAGCCTGGTTGCGCGGGTCTTTCTGATTGAAAAGCAGAAATCCCACCGCAGGGGAGGGGACGGGAATAACTCGCAAGCCGGTATCGCTCTGGATCCGCTGAATGTTGTCCAGCGGTGGGACCACGTTGTCCACCGCATCGGCCTGGCCGCTCAGCATCAGATTGATCCGAGCGTCCGGATCCGGGGCAACCCGAATGATCACCCGCTCGATCCTGGGTTTGCCCAGAAAGAAGCTCTCGTTCGCCGCCAGCTCGACAAACTGTCCGGAGACAATCCGCACCAGTTTATAAGGTCCGCTGCCCACCGGATGAGCCACGAAATCCGAATGCGCCACCGCGTCCGGCGGGATCGTGTCGAGTAAATGGGCCGGCAGCGGCGGGGCGTGGAAGGTGGCGTCGTAGAGCTGCTCGGCGTAGGGACGAGCAAAGTGGAATACCACTCGGCGATCACCCTCGGCGGTCACCGAGCTCACGTTGCGCAGGAGCTGGACGAGTCGGGGAGCAATGGCGGGGTTCTTGGCGCGCTCGAAGGTAAAGACCACATCGCGCGAGGTAACCGGAACTCCGTCTTGCCAGCGGGCGCGAGGATCGAGGTCGAAGGCGAGCGTCACCGAGTCCCGCCGGGTCCAGGAACGGGCCAGGAGCGGCACGAAGCCGCGATCACCCGAGGTCAGCAATGTCGGTCCCGGACCGGCCAGCCGGAGAAAGAGCTGATCCGCCAGTTCCAGGTTGCCCAGGGTTCCCGCGGGACCTTCCATCAGCGTTGGAATCGGGACGGTCGCCTGTTCACCCACCGCAATGACAATGCTGCTGCGTTGACCGCTGCTGGATTGAGCGGCAGCTTGGCCGGCAAGCAGAAGCAGGAGTGTGGCCTGCGTTCTAAGCCTCGGCATACCTGGCATAAGACCCCTTATCGGGCCCAGGTCCACGCGGAAGATCGGAATTGCGGGTAGTGCACAGTGGCTCGGTCGAGGACCCGGCTGGGTTCCGTCGGGCAGGCCCAGACTGAAGCCCAGCGCATGCTGGCCGACTCGGTGACGGCGACAGCGAGATCCCGAGGTTTCAGCCCGGCGAGGGGGGTCAGGCTCTCGGGCGCCGCGGGAGATGAGATCGAGCCGCCTTGAACGAGGTCGTCGACCCGATGCTGCTCGTCGCGCAGCAGTATGGACCCGTGTTGAAGCAGCGCCCGTCCGCGTCGCAGCTGGGCGCTGCCGATAACTTTTCGGCCATGAACCAACACCTCGCCTCCAGCAGGCTGGGAAAAACAGGCGCCAGCGTCCAGTGAAGGTGTGCGGCTCCGCGGGGCCAGGGCTGCCTCGATGCCGACGCTCAGCAGCGCCTCCGCGAGAAGCCGGTGAATCTCAAGGTATGCGTCTCGCAGGGAAGGGAATCGGGAGCAGGGGCACGCGACAGCGTAGGTAAGCTCAGATTCGTGCCATACGGCACGTCCACCGGTTGGACGCCTTACTGCATCGATACCCAGGAGTCGGATGCGTTCTGCATCGTAGCGCCGAGACGCCGGCTCGTGACGGCCGAACGACAGGCAGCCCGGGTCCCACCGATAGAGGCGGAACCAGCTTTCGGCCTGCTGCTCGGCCCGATCCAGGAGCGCCATGTCGATCGACATGTTGGCCCAGCCGGGGCGGGCAGTCTCATCCACCCACAGCCGCCAGCTAGGCTCCATAGGCCTCGATTGGAGGACAGCTGCACACCAGGTTGCGGTCTCCGTAGGCGCTGTCGATCCGGCCCACCGTGGGCCAGACCTTGTGCTGCCGCACCTCCGGTGATGGATAGGCCGCCCGCTCCCGGGGATACGGCCGGTCCCAATTGTCGGAGATCACCTGCTCCAGCGTGTGAGGCGCATTGGTAAGCAGGTTGTTTTCCCGGTCGGCCCGTCCCTCCTCGATCTCCCGAATTTCCTCCCGGATGGAAATGAGTGCGTCGCAGAAGCGGTCGAGCTCCTCCTTGGATTCGCTTTCGGTAGGCTCGACCATGAGGGTCCCGGGCACCGGAAAGGAGACCGTGGGTGGATGAAAACCGTAGTCTATGATGCGCTTGGCAATGTCCTCGACATCGACGCCCGCCGAAGCTTTGTAGGGCCGGGTATCGATGATGCACTCATGAGCCACCAACCCATTCTGCCCGGTGTAGAGCAGGGGATAGTGGTCGGCCAGACGGCGGGCAACGTAGTTGGCGTTGAGGATGGCGATCTGAGTGGCTTCGCTCAGACCGTCATACCCCATGAGGGCGATGTAGGCCCAGGAGATCGGCAGGATCGCTGCGCTCCCCCATGGAGCTGCCGATATCGTGCCACAGGCCGCCGAGTGGTCCAGATCCACGATCGGGTGCCCGGGCAGAAACGGCACCAGGTGCGCCGCGACGCCGATGGGCCCCATGCCCGGTCCTCCGCCGCCGTGAGGAATGCAAAAGGTCTTATGAAGATTCAGGTGGCACACATCGGCTCCGATGTCGCCCGGACGGCAGAGACCCACCTGCGCGTTCATGTTGGCGCCGTCCATGTACACCTGGCCTCCGTGCTCGTGGACAACCCGGCAAATCTCCCGCACTGACCCCTCGAACACGCCGTGGGTTGAGGGATAGGTGATCATCAGCGCAGCCAGGGTGTCCCGATGTTTTGCCGCCTTGGCCTTCAGGTCATCCAGGTCGATGTTGCCCCGGGCGTCGCTCTTCACCGCTACGACCTGCATGCCGGCCATTACCGCGCTCGCGGGATTGGTTCCGTGGGCCGACTGGGGAATGAGGCAGGTGGTGCGGTGCGATTGGCCCCGGGAGCGGTGGTAGGCCCGGATGACGAGAAGCCCGGCGTATTCACCCTGGGACCCGGCATTGGGCTGCAGCGACACCGACGCAAATCCGGTGATCTCCGCCAGCTGATATTCCAGCTGGTTGAACAACAGCTGGTATCCGGCGGCCTGATCCCGCGGGGCAAACGGGTGCAGCCGGTTGAACTCTCTCCAGCTCACCGGCATCATCTCGGTGGTGGCGTTGAGCTTCATGGTGCAGGATCCCAGCGGAATCATCGCCGAGGTCAATGACAGGTCCCTCGCCTCCAGCCGCTTGATGTAGCGGAGCATCTCGGTTTCAGAATGGTGCCGGTGGAACACCGGGTGCTCGAGATAGGAGCTGGTCCGGGTGAGAGACTTGGGAATGGCGCGTTCCCGTTTGGTGCCGATGTCCTCCAGCATGAACGGAAGCGCTTCATTGAGCGAGAAGATGGTGATCAGGTCCGCGACATCGCCGAGGGTGACGGTTTCATCGAGCGCTACGCCGAGCCGAGTGGCCGACAGCTGCCGCAGGTTGATGTTCCGTACCCGGGCGGCATCCAGTAGCCGCGGCAGAGCCCAGCCTTCCGCCTCCACGCAGATCGTGTCGAAGAAATCGTCGTAGGCCACGTGATAGCCCAGGCGGCGAAGAGCGTTGGCCAGGATCACCGTCCGGGCGTGCACCCGCTCGGCGATGCGACGGAGCCCGGCGGGCCCGTGGTAGACCGCATACATGCTGGCCATCACGGCAAGGAGCACCTGAGCCGTGCAGACATTGCTGGTGGCCTTGTCCCGCCGGATGTGCTGCTCGCGGGTCTGCAGTGCCATCCGGAGAGCTGGACGGCCATCGCGGTCCTTTGACACCCCGATAATTCGTCCGGGCAGGTATCGCTTGTAGGCCTCTCTGGTAGCGAAGAAGGCGGCGTGGGGCCCGCCATATCCCATGGGAACGCCGAACCGCTGGCTGTTTCCCACCGCCACATCGGCGCCCCACTCGCCGGGAGGGGTGAGCAGGGTCAGGCTGAGGAGGTCAGTGGCGGCCGTAACCAGCGCCCGGGCCGCGTGGGCCCGTTCGCACACGGCGCGAAAGTCACGGATCTCGCCGTCGGTTGCCGGATACTGCACCAGCGCGCCGATCACGTCGGCGTCGAAGGTGAACGTAGCGGGATCGGCCACGCGAACCTGAATACCGCGCGCCTCGGCCCGGGTGCGGACGACGGCGATGGTCTGAGGATGACAGCGGTCATCCACCAGATAGACCGGCTCGCCTTTCGCCCCGCGCACCGCCAGGCTCAGGTTCATCGCCTCGGCAGCGGCAGTGGCCTCATCGAGCAACGACGCGTTCGCGACTTCGAGGCCGGTAAGGTCGGACACCACGGTCTGGAAGTTGAGCAGCGCCTCCAGCCGGCCCTGAGCGATCTCCGCCTGGTAGGGGGTATAGGCGGTGTACCAACCGGGGTTCTCCAGCACATTGCGCTGGATAACCTGTGGAGTGAAGCAGCCGGCGTATCCCATGCCGATATAGGACCGAAATACCCGGTTCATCCCGGCCAGGCCGCGCAGGGCCTGAAGCACCTCTCGCTCGCTTCGGCCGGGAGGCAGGGCCAGCGGCCGCCGGAGCCGGATTTCCTCAGGAACCACTGCATCGATGAAGCTTTCCAGCGAGGAATAGCCGAGCAGGTCCAACATCTCTTCCACGTCGGCCCGGCGTGGTCCGATGTGCCGATACGCGAAGTGAGAGGGGTGCAGAACGTCCAGCGTGGGAGTACTCAACTTCCGACCAAGGATGCTGGTCACCTTGATCTCATCCTGAGAAAGTCTGTAAGCCATCCTCGCTCCTCAACGACATAGCAAAATGCCTCGAGAACCACGCTCTCGAGGCATCATGTGTCATGGATCGCCCATGTCCTGGACGTAACCGTTTCTGGTAGCATCGACCCTGCTGTCACTCGCCGATATGAGACCGATAGGCCTTGGCGGTCAGAAGGTTCTTGAGATCGCCGGGGCTGGCGACCCGAAGCTTGATCATCCATCCGTCACCATACGGATCCCGGTTCACCACTCCTGAGTCACCGTCCAGCGCTTCGTTGATCTCGACCACTTCCCCCGCCACCGGGCTGTAGAGCTCGGAGACGGCTTTGACGGCCTCGATTTCACCGAAGCTCTGGTGGGAATCCAACCGCTCGCCCGTTTTGGGCAGGCGAACGAAGACCACATCGCCCAGCTCACCTTGGGCATAGTCGGTGATGCCGATCTTCACCACGGCGGGATCGTCGGTGCGCGCGACGTACTCGTGCTCAGCGGTGTACCCCAGGTCGTCCGGCACGTTCGACACGTGCAGCTCTCCAATGTGGTGGCGCGTCGGAGGATAGGCGGGCCGAGGGAGGAGGTCAAGCGCGCGCGAGCAAGGCCTCCCATACCGATGCGGCTGACCGCTCCAGTGCCTGGTGGTCCCCCTCGTTTTCGATGACATAATCGCTGCGGAGCCGTTTCGAGTCCGCCGGAAGCTGGGCGGCGATCAGTTGGTCGAGCTCGTGCTCCGGGAGGGAGCGCGACTGTCGCAAGCGCTGCCGGCGGATCGACTCCGGAGCGTCGACCAGCACCACTGCGTCGAACTCCGAAGGATCGGCCGCTTCGAACAGCAGGGGAATGTCGCTGACGACGATCCGATCTCCCCGCTCTCGCGCTTCGGCCAGAAGCTCCCGTCTGCGGCGGTGCACCTCGGGATGCATGATGGCGTTGAGCGCTTCCAGGGCCCGCGGGTCCGCCAGAACGAAGGCCCGGAGCCTGGCACGGTCCAGAGTCCCGTCGGGACGGATCATCTGCCGGCCGAACCGGGCGGCGACCTGCAGCAAGGCCGAGCGCCCCGGCATCTGGGCCTCACGGACGAGCTGGTCGGAGTCTATGATGGTGGCACCCCAGCGGCGGAACAGTTCCGCGACGGTCGACTTGCCTGCGCCGATGTTTCCTGTCAGAGCAACGGAAAGCATGGTGGAAGGTCTAGAGTCAAGGCTCCCGAGTCTAGAGTCGAGGACTGAAGAGAGGCTCTAGACCCTTGACCCTCAACCCTGCATCTTGTCCCTCTTCGCAGCAACCATCAGAACACACGGCCAGGACGGCAATGAACTACGGGGCACAGCCGGGGTGGATCGAGGTCATCAGCGGAGTGATGTTCAGCGGCAAGAGCGAGGAGCTCATTCGCCGGATCCGGCGGGCCACTATCGCCCGCCGCAGGGTCCAGGTCTTCAAGTCTCATCTGGACAGCCGCTACACCGGGCTATACAGCGTCTCCAGTCACGACGGCACCGAGCTGGAGGCCAGCCCGGTGGACTCGGCGGCCGAGATCTTCAGGCTGGTGCGGCAGGACACCCAAATCATCGCCATCGATGAGGCGCAGTTCCTGGACCCGCAAATCGTGCCGGTGGCTACGGAGCTTGCCGCCCGCGGTGTGCGGGTGATCCTGGCCGGCACCGACACCGACTTCCGGGGACAGCCTTTTGGCTCGATGGGAGATCTCATGGCCGTGGCTGAAATGGTGGACAAGCTTCAAGCCATTTGCGTGCTCTGTGGTGATCCCGCCTGCCGCAATCAGCGGCTGATCGATGGCAAGCCGGCCCGGTACGACTCTCCGACCATTATGATCGGAGGGCGGGAGAGCTATCAGGCGCGTTGCCGCCACTGTCATAAGGTGCCCCGCCGGGACGAAGATCAGACAGCGTTGTTGTAGGTTGTTCTGGCTTAAGGTGCCAGTACAATTTCACAAGCAAGGACTTCCAGTGAATAAGCAGGACCTTGTCGCCGCGGTTGCCAAGCAGCTGGGCATCAGCAAGGCCAAGGCGACCGAAATCGCCGAGCTCTTTTTCTCGTCCAGCGGTATTCTCGCGACGGAGCTAAAGCGGGGAGGAAAGATTGCGATCTCGGGGTTTGGGACCTTCGAGACCCGGAAGCGGGCTGCCCGGGAATGGCGAGACCCCCGCACCGGCAAGGCGAGTGACATCAAAGCCGGAATGGTGCCGACATTCCGGGCTAGTCGCTCGTTACGAGACCTGGTGAACCGGAAGCGTTAGCGTGAGTTGGTTCTGCGGGCCGGCCTGCTCCGGGCGTCCCCGTCTCCCCGCCCGGGGCGAGTAGGACCTCGGTCAACTCGGGCGGTTACCCGCTTACGCCGGATCGTCACACCGTTAAGCTGCCCGGCCAGCCGTTCCGCTTCCTGGGCCGGCAGCTCGATCAATGAATATCCGTCGCGGAGCTCGATTCTACCGATCTGCGTCCGGTCGAAGCGCAACTCCTTGGTGAGCACCGCCACCAGGTCGTTGGCTGTAACTCCATCCTTCTTGCCGGCCCCGACATACACTTTGGCTATTTCCGAGGTTCGCGGCGCTGGTGGCGGTGCCACGTTGGCCGAACCGCGCCAGAGCTCGTAGAGAGCCGCAGCCACGGTGGGACCATCATATCGCTCGAACAGAGGAGCCAGAGTGAGAAGAGCCCGGGACCCCTGGCCGGTTTCGATGATGTTCTGGATCTCCTGTCGCTGGAGCGATTCGGAGGACCGCACGGCGTCGAGCGGTCCCGGCAGCTGCAGCGGGCGTCGTGGGGCGGCGATGCGGGCGACGTAGCTCTCGGTGCCGGTGGGAACCAGCAGGATCACCTCGCCGGCGCCGAGCAGCTGTTCGAGCCGATCCCGAGCCGGCAGATCAAAGGCGATGATCGTGTCGGCCGGCGGCGCATCGCCCACCACCAGCTGGAGGTCTGATTGATTGCCGGCGATCAAACGTCGGATGGATCCGTGGTATCCCTGGTCGGCAGTCCAGACTACCAACGAAGCCGGATCGACCACCTCGATTACCTCAGCGATGGCCTGAACTCGCCTGTTCCAGGCGGTAGCCACCGTGCGGACCGGCCCGAGCGGACCCGCATCCAGCCGGTCGGCGCCGACGATGAGCGCCTTTCGGGCGTAGCGATCCACCCAGGCAGGCACCCGCGCGGGCTCCGCCGTGTAGACAATCCGTTGCGCCTCACGGGGCAGGTCCTGCATCAGCGGCATCACGCTGTCGTCATCCGGCAGCGATTCGGGCCACGCCAGAAGCAACGCACCCACGGTTTCCATCCTGAGCGCGGAGCGGGCAACCAGCTGCAGGGCAGTCTCCAGCGTGGTCACCAGAACGTCCAAGGACTCCCCGCGCAGCCGTCGCATGGCTCGGCTGGGGCCCCGGCCGACCTGAATCGACAGCGAAGCATCCTGAGCCAGGTCTGATATCAGCGCTCCCCAATCTTCCAGCTGCACCGCCGGGACCAGGACCAGTGCCGGCTTTCCCCGTTCCACTCGGCTGAGCATTCCAGCGACCGCCGGGGCCGCATAGACCGGAATCGGAGGAGCCAGTGCTACGAGATTGTGGCCCCGAGCCGCTGTGGGAGCCACCTCTCGGGAGGCCGGCGTCTCTGCTGTCCACCCGCGCTGGTCGAGAACTCGGGCGATGGAAGGCTGGATGTGAAGGTCTTCGAAGGAGGGCAAGGGTTCTCCGGCGGGAGTGCAGGACGTCGCTAGAGCACCAAGCTAAGTGCGCGGCGGTTGACATCGCCAGCCCGTGGGCCAAAGTTTTCCCCGGTCTCTTCCGCACATCACCCCCATCGTGGAACCGCTGGATGCCCGATCCATTGTCGATCAATGTGCAGCATCTCAAGGCGTCGGAGACGGTCGCCATCAGCAACGAGGCCAAACGCCGAAAGGCGGCAGGCGAAGATGTGCTGGACCTCGGCGTCGGGGAGCCTGATTTCGATACGCCGGCCCCAGCCTCCCAGGCGGGCATTCAGGCCATTCAGAAAGGTCTCACCCGTTATCCACCGAATGTCGGGATCGCGGAGCTCCGACGGGGGATAGCCCAGCAGCTGTCCCAGATGTCGGGTGGTCGCCGGGTCGATTCCGAGCAGATCGTGGTCAGCTCCGGCTCCAAGCAGTCCATTTTCAACGCATGCTTTACCCTGTTCGGCCCCAAGGACCGGGTGCTCATCCCTTCGCCCGCATGGGTCTCCTATCCCCAGATCGTGCATCTCACCCGCGCCGAGCCGGTGCTGGTGCCCGGTGACCCGGAGTGGGGCCTGAAGGTGAGTGTCCGGGATCTTGACCGGATGAGTCACAAGCTCACCCGTGGCCTCATCCTCTGCTCGCCCTGTAACCCAACGGGATCGGTGTACACCCAGGCCGAGCTCAAGGCGATCGCGGAATGGGCCAAGAAGAACGACATCTGGATCATCTCCGACGAGATCTACCGCCGCATCAACTACGGTCCGGGCCCCGCGCCATCCCTCCTGGACTTGCCGGACGAGTTGCTCGAGCGCACGGTGATCATCTACGGCGCCAGTAAGGCTTACGCGATGACCGGATGGCGCATTGGTGCTGCCCTGGCCCCGCCCCACGTAACCAAGGCTATGGCTGCGCTACAGTCGCACACAACCACGGGCGCCAACCATCCGGCCCAGTGGGCCGCCGCAGCCGCTTTCACCGATGAGCGGGTAGACGCCGAGGTAACTCGGATGGTCACGGCATTCCGCCGTCGCCGGGATTACCTGGTGGACCGGTTCCGTAACGAAGTGCCGGGCATCGAATTCGTGGAACCCCATGGGGCCTTCTACTTCTTCTTCCGGGTGGACGGGATCCGGGAGCGGGACCCGGTTACCGGCCAGGGATTCTGCGAGCAGCTGATGAAGCAGGAGGGTGTGGCCTTGGTGCCGGGGGCAGCCTTTGCCGATGATCGCTGGGTCCGGTTGAGCTACGCGGTCTCCGAGGCCGAGCTGGAGAAGGGTCTCGACCGTACCCTCCGGCTCATCCGACGTCTGGCGTCCGCCCGTGCAGCCTGAGATCGGCGGGGTGAGTATCGAAGCCAGGATCGAGCCGCTCAGCGGGGCGCTGCCCAACATTAGCTGGCGCTGGGACTCCGAGACGGACATTCTGTCGGGCGCGTTCAAGGGAAACCGTAAGAGCGGCGGGCTGACCGGTACGGTCGAGCTGACCGACGCGGAGGGCTCCGTGGCCGTTCTGGACGTGAACAACGGAGTGATCTGTGGGCTGGATGTCGTGGTGTGGCCCGAGGTCACCACTGGTCCGGACTTGCAGGTGCCGGCCAAGCTGACGGACGGTCGGGTGGTGCTGCCCTCGCGGCCTTCCCGCCCCGGGGTCGCATCCCTCGAGGTGGACACCACGCTCTCGGTGCAGACCAACAGTGCGGAGAGTGTGTTTCACCTGCAGATCGGTCCCCGCCGTTCCGTCGAGTGCGTCCGGGTGGCCGATAATTTTTATGTCGAGGTGGACCCGCAGGGAGGATTGGCGGGTTTCTGGCTCACCAATGTTCCGCCATTCACCGCGCTGGAAGAGGAATAGCTCAAGCGGCTCGTTCGGCTTCCTCCAGAAATCCTTCGGTCTGTCGGGTTACCAACGACGCATAGTAGCCGCCGGCCACAATCAGCTCCGAGTGACGTCCTACCTCGGAGATGACTCCATCCTTGATCACCACGATCCGGTCGGCGTCGCGCACGGTTGACAGCCGGTGGGCGATGACGAATGCGGTGCGTCCCTGCAGCAGGGTCTTGAGCGCGTGTTGTATCAGCCGCTCGGACTCGCTGTCGAGCGCTGAAGTCGCCTCGTCCAGAATCAGGATGGGCGGATTCTTCAGCAGGGCTCGGGCGATGGCAATGCGCTGACGCTGACCGCCGGAGAGCCGGGTCCCCCGTTCCCGCACGATCGTGTCGTATCCCGCCGGCAGGTTCATGATGAAATCATGCGCGTGGGCCGCCCTGGCGGCCGCCTCGACTTCCGCCTGAGTCGCTTGCGGACGGCCATAGGCGATGTTGGCCCGCACCGTGTCGTTGAAGAGATGGGCGTCCTGGAAGACCACACCGATCTGGTTCCGGAGCGAATGCTGGGTCATGTGCCGGATGTCGACCCCATCGATGGTGATCGCTCCCTCGGTCACACTGTAGAATCGCTGCAGGAGCGTTGCCAGGGTCGTCTTGCCGCTGCCGCTCGGTCCCACCAGCGCAATAGTCTCTCCTGGACGGGCAATCAGGTTGATCCCGCGCAACACCGCGGAGCCCGGCTGATACCCAAAGCTTACATCGCGGAACTCCACCTCTCCTTTGAGGTGGCGGACCTCGGAGGCGCCGGGCGCATCGCCCACGAGATCGTCGGCGTCGAGGATACCAAAGATCGTGTCCAGTGAGACGCTCACTCGCCGGAAGGTTTGATAGGCGTTGGTGAGACCTTGCACCGGGCCAAAGAGCCCACCGATGTACCCCAGAAACGCCACCAGGGTACCGACGGTGATCTGCCCCTGCAGGGCGAGATAGCCTCCCAACGCCAGGGCAGCCAGGCGTGCCGTGGTGGAGGACATGGTTCGCAGCGTGCCGGTGAGATTGTCGGTGCGCACGCCCCGGCGCATGATCTCGTTACCCTCCCGCACGCCCTGAAGGAATCTGCGCTTCTCCTCCTCCTCCATGACGCAGCCCTTGACCGTCATGATGCCGGCCAGCACCTCGTTGAACCGGGAGTAAATCGAGCTCCACCGCTCCACCAACCGTCTCTCCCGGCGCATCTGCTCCGGGGCAGCCCGGGCGCCGATCAGCGCCGGCAAAGGCGTAAAGACGATCACCGCCACCGCGAGCCTCCATTCCATGCGAAGCATCGCCGCTACGGAGAGAATCAGGTAAAGCAGGGTAGGCAACAGGTTGAAGGCCACGTCGCTGAACGCTCCGACGTAGCCGCTGATGCCCTGATTGACCCGGTTCATCGTGCCACCCACGCCTTCGCGCTGGTGAAACGAGATCGGCAGAGCGTTGAGTTTGCTGACCAATTGTTCCCGAAGGGTATACTCGACCCCAAGCCGAACATCCCAGCTCAGGATGCCTAGCCAGGCCTGAAGGCCGGCCCGAATCAGCTCCAGGATGACCAGCCCGCCCACGATGGTCATCAGGCTGTGCAGGCCGGCTCGACGTTCCAGCTCGTCGAAGAGGTACTTCATCACCAAGGGATCGACGGCGCTGAGGGCCGCCAGGATGAGCGCCAGGGTAATGACCCCGGATAGCGGGCGGCGATAGGGGCGGACGAACTGTAGCGACCGCCGGGCGAGCTGAAGACCGTTACGGGGCATCGAAGCAGGGATGAAGTTGCCGACCAAACGAGCAAGTTCGGTGCCCTGCCTCTTATTGCCGCTGAGCAAGACCGGCAACTGGTTTTTGCTGCCCCTAGCCGAAAGAACCGCGGCAGGATAGAAGCGATCTGCCCGCCCGAACTCTTACAGCACAACCGGTTAGCGGCTACTTAAACGCTTCCCATTCGGCCGCTGCTGCTTCCCAGGCTATTCCCCGTCTCCCGGGGTATTTGTACCGACCCCCGAATTCATCCCGGGAAGCCGCATCCTGCAGCAGGCTCAGCCATTCATCTTCCTGATTTTCGGAGGGCCATTGCCGTCCCATTGAGCAGGAGGAGTTAGGAGCGAAGCCCGATGGGAGACGTTTCCCTCAGTAAATCTGGGTCTGCGGATGGATGCTCGATTTTGACGGTCTTGATGAGGCTGTACTGGTAGTGCACCGGATCGCACACATCGTGGCGGAGCAGCTCAAAGCGGTGGGTCGACCAGGTGGCGAATGTTGTCTCGCCGACCCAGCGACTTACACCGCATCGCCGCGTCGGGTAAGCTACGAGTCAGGATGCCCGGGAAGGCAGTTACGTGTCCCGAGCCGGATGGGCAGAAACGCCTACCTGGGCGAGGAGAGATAGACGCCCCGCAGCTTGGCACCGGCCTCGCCGCGGGAGTGGACTTCGAGCTTGGAGAGGATTCGCTGGGTGTGGTGTCGCGCCGTATGCTCGCTGATCCTGAGCTCGCGAGCAATGGCCTGGTTGGAGCGGCCCTGACTCAGCAATTCGGCTACCTCCGCCTCCCGCCGGGTCAAGCCGAACTCTTTGCTCAGGTCCGGTTGGCTTACGCTGTGTCGCTCAGCCGAAATCTCCAGCACATGTTGCTGCTTGAGTCGGCGGCGGTGCTCCCGGAGCTCGTAGATCGAGCCTCGAAGCTGGGCCACCAGATTCCGGTTGCTGCTACGGAGAGCTGAGAAGGAGGAAAGCAGATCCCGCAGGCGGTCTGTGGTATTCGGCTGCAGCTCGATCAGGGCTTGAGCAAGGTTTCCTGGGCTTTTATTCACGGCAACCTCACGGCGTTCTTCTATCGGCAATGTTGCCCATATCCCGGGCACCAGCGATTTAGGATCTCCTGTCGCAGCGTCACTGGCTATCCCCAGAATGTATTATGAAACAGATTGGATCGATTCGCCACATCCCTCCCGGAGCCGGCCCGGGCGGGCGCCCAAGTCAAGGCTGAATGACATAGCGCTGAGGCCACGTTTGCTGGTACAATCCAGCAATGCCCCCACCGCTCCCGCCGGTCGGCCGGGTTGTGGCCACCGAGCTCAAGCCTTCCACGCCGCACCAGTTCTACTTCTGGACTGCCCGAAGCGTCTCCTATCGGCATCGGCGCCATCGTCCGGGTGGAAGATAATGGTCGCACGGTGTTCGGGGTGGTCACCGACGGCTTTGCCTACTCTGACCTGGTCTCTCCCCTGCAGGCGGTCATCGGAGCCGAAGGTGATCCGGCCGGCAGCGGCTCGAAGCCAGACGGGCCGGGCCGGAGATTCGGCTGTACACTGCCGCCGTTCTGCGCCAGATACCGGAGGAACCGCTCCAGCCGGTTCCACTCGGTCCCGTCTGGTTGGCCTCCGATAGCGATGTGGTGCCTGGCACTCCGGATGGACGGGTACACCGCCGACGAGCGCGCCACCGGAATCCCGGTTGGGCTGTACGCCGCGGGTGGGCTCGAGTCGCCGGTTTACCTGGATGCTGATTTCCTGCTGGGCCCGGAGGCGGCGCATCTCAACATCACCGGGGTTTCCGGTCTGGCCACCAAGACCAGCGCGGTCGAGTTCCTGCTGGGCAGCATCTTTCAGACCTTCCCGGCTCACAAGGGCACGGTCGCCGCACTCTGCTTCAACGTGAAGGGGCCTGACCTCTGCTTTCTGGATCAGCCCGCCACCCTGAGCGAGGAGGACCTGCGGCAGTACGCCCGTCTCGGGCTCACTCCCCGAGCCCTTCGACACCGTTCGCTATTACGCCCCGCTTAAACCCGATGGAGTGAATCTGAACACGCTACGCACCAACGAAGCGCTGGCCTCGAACACCGAACCACTGGTCTGGGGTCTGCGTGAAGTGCTGGACTACGCGGAGGTGGTGCTCAATCGGGACGACATCGATGCCAAGGCCGATGCGTTCATCGACTTCCTGGCCGAGCGGGTCGTAGGCCGGGAGTACCTCGACGAGATCGCTGCGGCCGAAAGCCATTCACTGGTTCAGAGCTTTGCCGATCTGGAGGAGTTTTTTCGCCGGATCTTCGATATCATGGAAGCGCTGGGAAAGGGTGGCGAGGTGTGGAGGACCCACCACATCGCCACCATCCGGAAGGTCCGCAACCGGCTGAGCAATATCAGCACCCGGTCGAAGGGCCTGGTGACCGATGACGGGTTGCTCGAACGATCTGCCCTGGGGGCGGTTCGAGGACCGGAGTGTCCAGGTCATCGACGTCGCCGGACTCGACCCGCTGGCACAGGACCTGGTGTTTGCCCGGGTGGTGTCCAAGCTGAGAGAGCATCTCGAGCGGCGGGATCTTGGGGTAGATCACGTCGTGGTCTTCGTGGATGAGCTCAACAAGTACGCCCCGGCGGACGGCCCGAGACCTACGTGCGCAAGATGCTGCTGGATCTCTCGGAGCGGGGCCGGTATCTCGGCCTGGTTCTCTTTTCGGCTCAGCAGTTTCGCTCCCAGGTCCAGCGCCGGGTGGTCGGCAATGCCGGCACCGTGATTTATGGCCGCATGGACGTGGACGAGCTCGCCACGCCCGGGTACGCCACCATCTCGCCTGCCACCAAGATCAAGCTGGCCACCCTGCCCAAGGGTGAGCTGATGCTCCGCCACCCCCACTTCACCCAGCCGATCTTCGTCAAGTTCCCTCGGCCGGCAGTGCTCAACGGCCGCGAAGGCATCGAGCGGTTTCCCCCTGCTGTCGAGCTTCCCTTCGAAGAGGCGGTGGTGAAGCAGATGCGGCAGCTGGATCGGAGAGTTTCTGCCGGATGCCATCCGGACGCTGATCGAAGGACGTCGAGAGCGAAGACGTGCGCCGGGCCCTTGGCGGTAACCCGCAGGGAACGCCCACAGGAGGTGACTGCGTTCTTTGCCGCCTGCCTGGGTCGTCGGGTCGGCGGCGAGGTCGTGACGCCGCGCCGCGGGATTCCCGCACTGAAGCACGCCGATGAGCCCTACGGGTAACGCCTGAGTTCTTGCTCTTTCCGGCGTGCGCTCTTCATTCTCCACCCGTGAAACTCGCACACATCGCGGATCCTCACCTCGGCATCCGGCAATACCACCGGCAGACCGCGGGCGGCATCAATCAGCGCGAAGCCGACGTGGCCCAGGCCTTTCGCGCCGCGATTGACGGCGTCATTCGGGCGGCGCCCGACATCGTGGTGATCGCGGGGGATCTCTTTCATTCGGTTCGCCCGACCAATGCCGCGATCGTCTTCGCCTTCCGGCAGCTTCAGCGTCTGCGGGATGCCTTGCCCAAAGCTCCGGTAGTGCTGATCGCCGGGAACCATGATACCCCGCGGTCAGTGGAGACCGGATCGATTCTGCGTCTGTTCGAGGAGGTCGGAGTCGAGGTGGCCACGACCGAGGCCCGCCGGCTGGTCTATCCC
Organism: uncultured Gemmatimonadales bacterium; assembly: GCA_963825815.1. Classification (GTDB taxonomy): domain Bacteria; phylum Gemmatimonadota; class Gemmatimonadetes; order Gemmatimonadales; family GWC2-71-9; genus CAVVWJ01. Next base: position 160,888 of record CAWGVB010000006.1, read on the forward strand.
GATCTGGATCTCAGCATCTTCGCCGTGCCCCGCCAGGCGCTGCTGGCGCCGGAGCGGCCCGTTCTTCGGCCGGAGGGGCCCGAGCGGCACCAGGTTCTGGTGGTACACCTGGAGGTCGAGGGTGAATACTCGATCCACCGTGGCGCGGGAGATTTTGGCGGGGCCGTTGTCGACCGGCGCGAGCTGAATCTCGAGGACTGGACCTACGTCGCACTGGGCCATTACCACACTCAGCATCAGGTCGCCAAGAACGCCTGGTATGCCGGAGCGTTGGATTACATCGGTCCCAACATCTGGGGGGAGCGGGCCGATGAGTCCGACCACGGAGATCACGGGAAAGGTTGGCTGCTGGCAGACCTGGACAGCGGCAAGGTGGAGCGGCGCCGAGTGCCTGCCGCCCGGGAAGTCCTGGACCTCGAGCCGGTGCGGGCGGAAACCAAATCCGCCGCCGCCATCGACGCGGAGATCGCGTTTCGGCTGGCGACGCATTCCCGGAGGAATCTCGGACAAGATCGTCCGCCTGAGAGTCTACGACATTCCGCGGCACGTGGCCCGGGAGCTGAATCACGCGGCGATCCGCGGCTACAAGGCCGACGCGCTGCATTTTCACCTCGATCTTCGGCGGCCCGAAATCCAGCGACCGTCGGCGTCGGAGCGCCCGGCCGGCGCCAGACGCTGCCGGAGCTGGTCTCTTCGTATCTGGCGGGAAGGCCGCTGCCGGCCGAGCTCGATCGCGGTGAGTTCGTGCGACTGGGCCAGGAGTTGATGGATCTGGTCGAACGGGATCTGGCAGGCGGCTGATGCAAATCAACCGAATCCGGCTGGTCAACTTCCGACAGCACGAGAACACCGAGATCGAGCTCGGACCGGGCCTGACGGGAATCGTGGGGCCCAACGGCGCCGGCAAGACCACCATTCTCGAGGCCATTGCCTGGGCGATGTATGGCATGCCTGCCGCCCGGGGCAATCGGGAGACGCTCCGGCGGCGCGGCGCTCCGCCCCGGGCACGGGTGGAAGTCGAAGTCGACTTCACCCTGGGCGCCCACCATTACCGCATTGTCCGCTCCCTGAACCAGGCGGAGCTGTATCAGGACGGCGACGCTGCTCCCGTGGCTTACAGCCTGGGTTCGGTGACCGAGCGGGTAACCCGCCTCCTGGGTATGACCCGAGACGAATTCTTCAATACCTATTTCACCGGCCAGAAAGAGCTCGCGGTCATGGCGGCGATGAGCGCGCCCGAACGGGCGCAGTTTCTCTCCAGGGTCCTGGGGTACGAGCGACTCCGCGCGGCGCAGGATCGATTGAAGGAAAAGCGATCCGCGCTGCGAGCCCGGGTCGATGCCCTCCGGGCGGGCCTCCCTGATCTGGCGGAGCTGGATCAGGCACAGAGCCAGGCCGAGGAGCGGCTGGCCACAGCCCAGCGTGTGGAGGCCGAGGCGGGCAAGGCGAGTGAGCTGGCGGAGCGCCGGCTCGGGGAGATCAGGCCTAGATGGGAACAGCTGCAGCAGCAGCGTGAGGCGGCCCTGGCCCTCGAGGCCGAGTTGCGGGTGGCGGACCACCAGGCCGCCACCGCCGCCCAACAAATTGCCCGTCTCGAGCAGGAGGCCCTGGAGCTCGCCGCCGCCCGCGAACAGCTGGAGGAGCTTTCTCGGCAGCTGAGCCCCCTGCCTACGTTGCGGCAAGAGGCGCAGCTGCTCGAGCGTCAGGCCGAGCACGATGCTGCCCGCCGGCGTTACCGGGCCCAGTTGCAGGAGGTGCAGAGCCACCTGACCTCGATCGAGGAACGTGCCGCGCGCCTGCCCCTCGCGCAGGCCGTGGACCAGGCGCTCGACCGGGTGAACGCCGCTCGCGCGGCCCTGACGGCCGCTACCCTCGAAGCGGAGGAACAGCGAACCGCCTGGGTGCGCGACGCCCAGGACGCCCAAACCAAGCGGCAGGGGCTGCTCGATCAATATCAGGAGCTCAGGGAGCAGCGACAGCGGATCGTGAAGGCGGGTGCCGACGGAGTCTGCCCCACCTGCACCCGCCCGCTGGGAGACGAGTACGCCAAGGTTCTGGAGCTGCTGGATCGCCAGATGGAAGAAGTCCGCTCCAACGGCAACTACTATAAGCAGCGCATCGAGCAGCTACAGCAGGAGCCCGCTGCTTTGATCGAGGTGGAGCGCCGCCGGCTGGATATCGAACAGGAGGTGACGGGAGCAACCAGTGAGCTGGCCCGGCTCAGGACCCAGGCTCAGGAGGCTGCTCCACTCAAGGAGGAGCAAAACCGACTGTTGGTCCGAGTCGGAGAGCTTCAAGGTTCGCTCGACCAGCTCCAGGGTGCCTACGACCACGAACGTCACGAGGTCGTACTCCAGCAGACCCGTGCTCTCGAGCCGCTGGCGCTTCAAGCGGAACGGCTTCGGGCACTGGCCGATCGCAGTGACGAAGTGGCGGCTGAGCTGGAAAGCGCTCACCAGGCGGGCGCCGCCTCGACAGCCCTGATAGGCGAGCTCCGAGCCAAGTTGGCTGAGCTTGACTACAGCGAGGCGGCTTTCCGTGAATTTCGGGCGGCTGAACTGGCGGCAGAGGCGGAACGAAGGCGGGCCGAGCTGGCGCTGGTGCGGGCCCGGGGCGAGACGGCGGCCGCGATGGAAGCTTTGAATCTGGTGGCTCGCCGCCGGGCGGAACGCGCCGAGCGCGAGCATGCGGCGGCCCAGGCCGCCTCGCAGCTGGCTCTTCACCAGGAGCTGGACCGGGCTCTCACCGATCTACGCACCGAGCTCAACGCTACCCTCCGACCAGACCTTTCCTACTTGGCGTCCAGCTTCATTCGAGATCTGACGGGGGGACGCTATACCGATCTCGAGTTGGACGAGGACTATGTGGCCACGCTGCTCGACGATGGCGATCCGAAGACCGTGATATCAGGAGGCGAGGAAGATGTCGCCAATCTCGCACTTCGCCTCGCCATCAGTCAGATGATAGCAGAGCGCGCCGGGCAACCCCTCTCGCTCCTGATCCTCGATGAGATCTTCGGATCGCTGGATGAGGACCGCCGGGCGGCTGTTGTAGACCTGTTGCGGAGCCTGGCGGATCGCTTCCCCCAAGTCATCCTGATCACCCACATCGATTCCGTGCGCGAGGGATTTGACCGGGTTGTTCGGGTGGGCGTAGATGTGGCGAGCGGAGTCGCGACGGTGCGCGATGAACCGCAGGAAGATCGCAATGTGGCGGCCTGATCGAAGCGTCCGAGGGCCCGACCGGCCCACCCTGCGCGACATCGATTCGCTGAACCGGGTGTTTGCCGACGCCTTCACCGATCGATACAGCCGGGACGGTCTGGTGGGAGTGCGGGTTCCTCAGCTCAACAACCTGGTCTGGCGCTACGCCCTGGAGGACGCCGGCGACGGATCCATGGTATGGCGAGATGCCGACGGCCACATGGTGGCCTTCAACATGGTGCACCGCTCCGGCACCGAAGGCTGGATGGGACCATTGGCGGTGAGGCCGGATCGCCAGGGGGAGGGTCTCGGGTCGGTCATGGTCCGCACCGGCATCGACTGGTTGCGCTCTCAGGGCGCCACCACCATCGGCCTGGAAACCATGCCGCGGACCGTCGATAACATCGGGTTCTACAGCCGAATCGGCCTGGTGCCCAGTCATATGACCGTCACGCTGGTCCATGATGTACCCCGCCGTCCAAATGGTGTCGCGGAACTGCTCTCGGCTTCAGGATCGGCGTGGAACGAACGTCTGGAGGAATGCCGCCGGCTGGCTGACCAGGTCTTGCCGGGCGTGGACTTCACCCGGGAGCTGGCCCTGACCCACGACCTTGGTATCGGTGACACCACGCTGGTTCGCGACGGTGACGTGCTGAGCGGATATGCGCTGTGGCACTCGACCCCGCTTGCAGCCGGGCGCCCTAAGGACGAGCTACGGGTTTTGAAGGTAGTCGCCGCCCATCCCGCGGCATTCGAGCGACTGCTCCAGGGCCTTCAGCTCTCAGCGGCCGCCGAGCGGGTCACCCGCATAGCTATCCGCTGCCAAACAGAATTCACCCGGACCTACCTTCGCCTGCTCGAACTCGGCTACCGGGTCCACTGGACCGATCTCCGGATGCTGCTGCATGGCTACCCCCAGCGTATTCCGGCCGAGGGCGTAGTCATGTCCAACTGGGAGATCTGACGTTCAAGTCAGCGGACGACGGGCCAGCTGGTTTTTCACTGCCGCCAGCAGATCGGCATTCCGGATCGGTTTGGCGAGAAACGCCAGGTTGGGCGACACCAGCCGCAAATCCATCAGCTGCGCGGTAAACCCCGACATGAACACTACCGGTAGACTGGGACGCCGGCGGGCCAGCGCCGATGCCAGCTGACGGCCGTCCATCACCGGCATTCGGAGGTCGGTTAGCACCAGGTCGATCGTCTCCGAAGCCGGTCCCTCCAGAAGCTGAAGCGCCGTCGCTCCGTTCTCGGCCTCGACCACGTTGTATCCCTCCTCCTGGAGCATGCGGCGAATGCCGGCCCGGAGCGCAGCTTCGTCCTCCACGACCATTACCGTGGAGGGCCGAGCCTGGCTCATCCGGCCTTGCGGGATCATGACTGCGTAGCCGGGCTCACGCCGTCACGCCGGCGGCAATCCGGCGAGGACCGACCGGCCGTGCGGCTCTGCTGCACAACATCCTGGTAGATGGCAAATGTCTTCGCCACCATCTGCTCTATCGTAAAGTGCTCTTCCCACCGGTACGCCCCTTACTTCCCATCTCCTCCCGAAGCCCGGGAGAGCTCAGTAGCCTGCCAAGACGGTCGCGCAGGAGCGTCACGTCTCCCCGCGGCGATGAGATACCCTGAATCGCCGTCCTCGAGTGCTTCGGCAACACCACCCACAGCAGTCGCAACAACCGGGAGGCCCGCCCGCATCGCTTCCAGCACGGTCAAGGGGAACCCCTCCCAGTTCGTGGTGAGCACGCTGATCTGGGCTTCGGCCAGACAGGCATCGACATCGGCTCGTTGTCCCAGAAACCTCACCCGAGTACCCAGGCCGAGTGTCCTCGCCAGCTGCTCCATTCTTCCTCGAAGGGGTCCGTCCCCGATCAGATCGAGCTCCCAGGGCTGTCCCACCAGTCCACCGAGGGCATGAAGCAGGGTAGCGTGATCTTTCTGCGGCTCGAACCGGGCGACCATGACCAGTCGCGCTGGGTTCCGGCCCGGACTGGCTCTGCGCTGGGCCGCCACGTCCGGTATCCCGTTATGCACGGTGGCCAGCCGGTCCTCGGTCGTGATTCCGGCCTCGAGTGCCAGGCGGCGGTCGAACTCGGAAACTGTGATGATTTTGCTGGACAAAGGCGCCGCCAGCCGCTCGATGATGCGATAGAGTCCCGCGCGCGCGGGGGCAATTCCAGGGGTAAATGACCAGCCGTGGGCGGTGAACACCGCCGGAATCTGCAGTCGATGAGCCACGAAACGCCCCAGGATCCCAGCCTTAGAGGAGTGGGTCGCGAGCAAGTCGGGCCGGAGACTCTGGAGGGTGGCCTGGATTTCCCGTAACGCCCGGAAGTCTCGCACCGGAGAGATAGGGGCGCCGAGGTGCTTGAGAACCACGACCGGAATCTGTTGGGCTTGCAGGTCTTGCAGGAAAGGCCCGCTCCCACTGGTGATCACGGTGGGGGAGTGCCCATGCGCTCTGGCCGCCGCTGCCAGATCCCGTACATGGATTTGGGCCCCCCCGACCGGGTCTGCCCGCGTTACCATGAGGGCGATGTTCATGCGGCGCTACTCCCGGGCGTGGCCAGGGTTCGGTGAGAGGTCCAGCCTGCTGGCAAGCTGGGGGAGCGGAAGTATACCTCGCGGCGGGGGCGGGTGTGAACTGCCGCGGAGCCGGTAGTTCAGTGCAAACTGAATCATGTAGCGTCTTATTAGTTGACAAAATTTTTTGTTACAATTGCTTCCTGATCCGTAGACGTAAACATCGCAAACACAGTCAGTTCAAGCTAAAAGCTAAGTTCCGGCCAATTGCGCGCTGTCGAATATTTGGCCATTGAAAGTGGCGGAGCGGTGGTTAGAGTACGCTTAGCCCAAGGGTGGTGGGGGATTGATGGGAACGGTTGGGACTTCACTGTAAGGAGAGCGATGAAAGGGTAGCCCAATGACGTACACCTTTAAGCTTGCGCGGAGACTGGCAGTCTCACGAACTTTTCTGCCCCTTCTCCTGGTGCTGGCTGCCTGCGGTGGCGACACAACCGCTCCAGAAGCTCCCACTGAACAACCAACGTCCGGAACGGCAACAAAAACAGCAGACCGTATTCCAGTGGCGGTACAGGTTTCACCCCGTAGCGTCACGCTAGAAACAAACCAGCTGATTCAATTCCGAGCGCACGGACGCACCAGCTCCGGCGATAGCGTCGGTGCAGCGGTCACGTGGAGCACGTCGGGGGGAACTATTCTGCCCGACGGACGGTTCTCCGCCGCTGCCATCGGCACCTATACTGTCGTCGGCCAGAACCGCATACGCGGGAAACTGCAGGTCGATACCTCGCTCGTCACTGTAGTTCGCCGAAATACCAACTTGGTGCGGGTCATGATCTCCCCCACCAGCGTGAGCCTCACCCCCGGAGTGAGCCAGACCTTCACCGCGGTCGGGCGACTGAGGGGAGGCGCGGTTGCCCCCATTGGAGTGAACTGGGGAGCGACCGGAGGATTCATCGATGCCGGCGGGCACCTATGTCGCTGGAGACACCGCCGGCACCTACCGCGTCACGGCGACCAACACCGCCGGGACTCTGGCCGACACCGTAACGGTGACGATTACCGCACCGCCGGCTCCTCCTCCGCCGCCGCCACCCCCGCCGCCACCCCCGCCGCCACCCCCGCCGGAGCCCGTTCTGGCGAAGGTCATCTTGAAGCCCATCGGTGTGACGCTGGCATCAGGCACCAAGAAACAGTTTGCGACCTACGGCACCACTACGACCGGGGACAGCGTGCCTGTTTCCGTGGTCTTCAAGGCCACCGGTGGTACCGTCACGGCGGATGGCCTCTTTACCGCCGGTCAGACCGCCGGCAACTATCGGATCATCGCAACTTCCGGTGCTCTGGCCGATACGTCGGCCATCACGGTCAGCAGCCCACTCGGAAGCGGCACGCCAACCGGGATCCCGTTCGGCACCGTACGACCTGTGGGCGGGAGATACATCGCTGGAGCCGAATACCGCCGTCTTCACCGGCGGCATCGGCTCGATCAATGCCACCAACATCGTAGCCAGGCTTGATGTGGCAAGGCAGAATCACAAGCGGCTCGTGCTCGCGATGACCGGCGGCTCGCACTGGAACTACCTGACTAACGACGTTTTCGATCTCGCCAAGTGGCAGGCCAAGATGGAGACGTATAACACTCCTGCCATCAAGGCCGCAGTGGCTGCAGCCGTTGCTGACGGCACCATCATCGGCAACTCGGTCATGGATGAGCCGAACGTGTCTGGAGGGGGGATGGAAATACGTGGGGCCCGGCGGGCACCATGACCAAAGCCCGGGTCGACGGACTGTGTGCCTACGTCAAGAACATGTTCCCGACCATGTTGGTCGGCGTCGTTCACAACCATCAAACCTTTGAGCCGACCAAGTCCTACCAGGTCTGTGAGTTCCTGGTGGACCAGTATTCCTGGCGCAAGGGCGACGTCAATATTTCATTCAGGCGCGGCTTGGACCTGGGCCGGCGCGATGGATTGGGCATCATCTTCAGCATGAACATCCTGAACGGGGGCATCCAGGCGGAGCGGGACGGGTTGTGGAACTGTCCGCTCTCGACGACGGGTGGGCGGGGTACTTTCGATCCCAACTGCCGGATGACAGCCCAGCAGGTCAGAGAGTGGGGTATCACCTTGGGCTCGGCCGGCTGCGCGCATGATGATGTGGAAGTATGACGATGCCTTCATGGCCAATCCTGAAAACGCGCAGGCATTCAGGGATGTAGCGGCCACACTGGCCTCCTTGCCGGCCAAGTCTTGTAGGGCTCGGTAGGCGGAGCAAGCAGCAGCACACGACCGGAGGGGGCAACCCCTCCGGTCTTTTTTTGCCCAGAACTGTCTCGCCCCCTGGTTCGGAGCGGGTGATCCAGCTGGACTTGATTTACGGCACTGTTGGAGTGGCGCTACAGGGCTGTCCGTAGCGTTGTTGGCCCCCCTACCATAGCAGACAATAACCGCCCGCTCTGCCGCACCGATTTCCCTCCGTTCCAATGCCTCGACTGCACGTCAGAAGCAATGCTGATACATTGCCTTACGCTCTGGGCCGGCGCTGGGGTCATGCCCATGCCGCATAAAGGCATAGATCGTGCGCCCCCGGCGGCGGCTGATTGGGCCGAGCCGGACCAGTTTCAGGTCTGTGCCCTTTGACTTCTAGTGAGGTCTATGCGAAACCTGCTCCTGCCGAGTCTGTCTCTTGCTGGCGATCCTGGCCTTTTCCGGTGAGGCTGCGGCCCAGGGCGCCGGGACGCCGCTTCCGCCCGATCAGATCATCCTGTCCCCCGGCGACTCAGTCCGGATCGTGGTGTGGCGCAAGCCGGAGATGAGCGGCGATTTCATTGTAGGGCCTGACGGCACCATCACCCATCCGCTGTACCAGGCGGTCCGGGTCGGGGGCATTCCCTTTTCTACTGCCCAGACGAACGTTCGAGCCTTCCTTGGTCGATTCGAGCAGGACCCCCAGTTCGTGATAGAGCCCCTGATCCGAATTGCCATCTCCGGTGAGGTGGGACGTCCCCAGGTGATGGCGGTAAGGCCGGAAACAACGATCGGCGAGGCCGTGGCGCAGGCGGGTGGGCCCAACCAGTTTGCCAACCGCGATCACATTCGGATCTTGCGGCGTGAGGGTACCGGTCAAGCGCAGCGTGAGTTCTACGTCAATCTCTCCGAGCCATCCAAGGCCAATCTTTCTCTGCGAGTTCACTCCGGGGATCAGATCGTGGTCGATCGCCGCAGGTCATTCTTTCGCGACATCTTCCTGCCGGGCCTGAGCGTCGTCGGGTCGGTTGCGTCCATTTACCTCCTGATCGATCGGGCCAACAGGAACCCATAACAGATGCCAGAGTACTATCCTCCAGTTCGTCAGCTGCCTTCCGGCATGCCTCCGGGCGAGGTTCCCTTCGAGCGGCCGGCCGGTGACTCGATTTCGCTGGGCCAGATCTTCGGCGTCCTCCGCCGGCGGTATCGCCTGGTTCTGCTGCTGACGCTCCTCGGATTGGGAGCGGGCATCTACCTGGCGCTGAAGACGCCCGCCACCTTCAAGGCGGTCGCTACGATTCGGCTGGCCGGCGAGCGGCAGGCGCTGACCGGCGAGATCGAGAACCCTGAACCACAGCTTCCCCGCACGGCAGACCCGTTGTTGTCCCTGGCGCAGCTGGTCCGGAGCTACAGCGTAATCGGAGCGCGTGGTGGACTCTCTGGGTCTGCAATTGCAGTCGCTGACTCCGGAGTTCGGCGCCGCTCGGCTGGAGCGGGTATGGGTCAATCCCGCGGCCTCGGGCGACACCATTCAGGTGACCTTCTATCAGAATGGGGTCAAGGCCCGCCTGCCCAATCGCGAGGCTCGGGCCCGCTACGGACAGGTCCTCGACCTCGGAATCGCGAAGTTTGCGGTCGCCAGGTACCCGACGTGCCCAGTGCCACCCTCTACATCGCGCCCCGCGAGGTTGCCAGCGACCAGCTGTTGAAGAGCCTGGTCGTGGCCCCCAGAGCCGGTACCGATGTGATCGATGTCAGCTATACGTCAGGGAACCCCAAACGCGCCCAGCGGGTGGTGAATACCGCGGTCAACACGTTCAAGCAGCTCAGCATTCAGAATGCCAAGGAGAAGTCGATCCGGCGCCGTCAATTCCTCGAGGCGCAGTTGCGGCAGACCGACAGCATGCTGGCCCGGGCGCAGGCCGAGCTGGCCTCGTTCCGCAGCCGCCAGCAGCTGGCGAGCACCGAGGACGAGTTGAAAGCCAACCAAAACTCGAGGATTGCGCTGGAAACCCGCCGGACCGAGCTCGAAGCGGACCGCACCACTTTTGCGGCGCTTGATGGCGCAGCTGAAGAAGGGCGGAGACGCCGGTGAGTCCGAGGCGCTCCGCGCCCTGGCCTCATCGCCGGCCATGGCCGAAAACCCGACGGTCAGCAACTACTACCGTCAGCTGGAGACTCTATCAGTTCCGGGTCGACTCGATGACCACCGGGCCCTGGCGGGCGGCGCCCACCAACCCCGATCTGATACAGCTCAAGAGCCTGATCGCTACTACCAAGGGTCAGCTCCGCCAGGCGGTATCCAGTCACGTCTCGACCATCGATGCCCGGATTGCCGCGCTGAGGAATCTGAGTGCGCAGACCGGCTCGCAACATGCGTCTGTTGCCGGCCATGGCCGAGGAAGAAGCGCGGTTGACGGGACGGGTGCAAACCCTCACCTCTACCAGCGATGACGTCAGACGGGACTACCAGAAGGCCCGGATGGCGGAGGAAGTAGAGGCGGGAGACGTCGACATCGTCGATCTGGCCGGCACCCCGTACGCGCCGATCCTGGCAACCGCTTCGCTCAAGCTCGCCCTTGGCTTGTTACTCGGCTTCCTGCTCGGCGCCGGTGGAGCGTTCCTGCTGGAACATCTGAACACCTCCATCCGGAAGCCGGAAGATCTCGAGCTGGCGCTGCGGGTTCCCGGTCTGGCGGTCATTCCCCGGCTCACTGGCGGCAGTCCCACTCCGCCGAAGCGTGGTCTCCTGCGTCCCGGGAAGCGAGCCGAGCTGGATACCAAGAGAGCCAACGCCAACGCGCTGGGCACGGTGACTCAGCCGTTCTCGATTGGCGTCGAGGCGTTCCGGATGCTGCGCACCAGCCTGGTATGGTGCGAGCAGGGCGACAACATGAAGACGCTGGTGATCACCAGCGCGGCCCCGGGCGAGGGGAAAACCCTCACCTCGGCCAACCTGTCGGTGACCTTCGCCTACGATGGCCTGCGAGTGCTGCTGATCGACTGCGACGTCCGGCGGCCTCGACTGCACGGTCTGTTCCAGGTGCCCCGCTCTCCCGGCCTGATGGAGCTGCTCACGCCCTCATACAACGGGAACGATGCCGGCACATTCGCTCACCTTCAATCCGCGCGACGGGCAAACGGATTCCGGTCGGCCCATTACCGACATCATTCGTCCTACCACGGTGACGAGGGCTCTCGCTGCTCACCTGCGGCGCCTTGCCCACCAATCCCTCCGGGCTGTTGAGCGGCGTTCGGATGCGGGTGCTGCTCCAGGAACTGGCCAAGAGCTTCGATCTGGTCATCCTGGATACTCCGCCGGTGCTGGCCACGGCCGATGCGGGAATACTGGCAGCCCTGGCCGATGGGGTGCTGCTCGTGGTGCGGGCCGGCCAGACCGACCGGATCGCGGCCAAGCGGGCGCATCAGCAGCTGGTGAACGTGGGCGCCCGAGTGGTTGGCACGGTGCTCAACGATCCGGGTGGCGAGGTCTCGCAGTACGGGGATTACTACTACCCCTACGATTACGCGGTCGAGGAGCAGTAAACCGTCGCTCTCTCTGCAGTCTGTGAAAGCGGCGGCCTGCCCGCCGCTTTCGCACAAGAAAGCGTTGGACTTTGTGATCTGGCTTACTTGCCGCGCGGCAATAGCCGCGCGACGGAACTGAATAACCCCGGGAGGCACGTCTGACGGGCACTCTGTATCAACTCGAGCCGTCGAGTACGGCGGTAACCAGGCCCGACGGGCACCAGCGGATGAACATCGTGATCGTCGGCCACGTCGATCACGGCAAGAGCACCGTCATCGGTCGCCTTCTGGCCGACACCCACTCCTTGCCCGAAGGCAAGCTGGAGCAGGTTCGCGCCCAGTGTGAGCTGAACTCGAAGCCCTTCGAGTACGCCTTCCTGCTCGATGCCTTGAAAGACGAACAGGCACAGGGGATCACGATCGACGCCGCCCGGGTGTTCTTCAAGAGCCGGCAGCGGGAATATCTGATTCTCGATGCCCCCGGACACATCGAGTTCCTCAAGAACATGATCACGGGTGCCGCCCGGGCGGAGGCCGCACTGCTGGTGATCGATGCGGCCGAAGGAGTGCAGGAGAATTCCCGCCGCCATGGCTACATGATGTCTCTGCTGGGCATCCGCCAGCTGGCCGTGGTAGTGAACAAGATGGATCTGGTGGATTGGGACCCGGGCGTGTTCCAGGGGATCGTCAAGGACTATGGGGCGTTCCTCCACCAGGTCGGAATCGAGCCCGCCTGCTTCATTCCGGTCTCGGCCCGCGGGGGCGACAACATCGCGGAGCGGTCCGAGCACCTGCCCTGGCATCAGGGACCCACGGTGCTGGAAGCGCTGGATGCATTCCGCAGCGCGCCGGCCCCGGTCGAGCGACCGTTCCGGATGCCGGTGCAGGATGTCTACAAGTTCACCAAGCAGGGCGATGACCGGCGGATCGTGGCAGGAACCATCGATTCCGGTACGCTCAACGTGGGCGACTCGGTCATCTTCTACCCCTCGGGTAAGAAGAGCCGGGTCAAGAGCATCGAAGCATTCAATCGGCCTTCGCAAACCCAGGTCAGCGCCGGCATGGCCGTCGGGTTCACCCTGCAGGAGCAGATCTACATCACCCGGGGCGAGATGGCGACGCTGGAGTCTCAGCCTCGCCCTCAGATGTCGACCCGGCTCCGGGTGAGCCTCTTCTGGCTGGGCAAAGAGCCGATTATCAAGCGCAAGGAATATCTGCTCAAGCTGGGGACGGCCCGCGTGGTCTGCCGGGTGGAGGAGATCCTGCGCGTCATGGACGCCTCGACCCTCGATGCCTCGCAGAAGAACACAATCCAGCGGCACGACGTCGCCGAGTGCGTGCTCAAGCTGGATCGGGCGATCGCCTGTGACCTGGCCGAAGACATCGCCGCCACCAGCCGGTTTGTACTGGTGGACGATTTCGAGATCCGCGGCGGCGGCATTGTACGGGAGGCCCTACCCGATCGGCAGTCAGCGGTGCGCGATCGCGTCCTCCTGCGGAATTACAAGTGGGAGCCGAGCTTCATCCAGCCGGAGCGGAGGGCCGAGAAGTACAATCAGAAGGCCGCGCTCATTCTGGTGACGGGAGAAGACGAGGCGGAGCGAAAGAGTGTGGCCAAGGGGCTGGAAGGAAAGCTGTTCGAGGACGGCAAGGTGGTCTACTTCCTGGGCATCGGAAACGTGCTCTACGGGGTAGACGCGGACATCGGCCGCAAGCAGGAAAACCGGCTGGAGCATATGCGGCGTCTGGGTGAGGTTGCTAACCTGATGCTGGATGCCGGCATCATCCTCATCGTGGCTGCCGCGGAGCTGACTCAGGAAGACCTCGAGGTCATCAAGACAGCGGTGCAGCCCGACTGGATCGAGACCGTGTGGGCCGGCGACATCATCACGACCGACCTGGCCTGCGACCTCCACCTGCCCGGCGGAGCGGTGCCGGAAGCGGTGGACAGCCTGAAGGCTCACCTGCAGGACAAGGGGATCATCTTCCGGCCATGGTAACGCCTGAGCTTCGATCCGCCGTAACCAACCTCGTTCGCGAGGCCGGCCGAGCCACGATGGCTTACTATGACACCGGCGTGAGCGCCGGGGTGAGGGAGAAGGACGACCGCAGCCCGGTCACCCTGGCCGACGAGGTCGCTCACGAGATTCTGGTTCGTGGGCTGGAGCGGCTGGATCCGGGAACGCCGGTGATTTCTGAGGAAGCGGAGGCGGCTTCGTTCGACCGGAGGCAAAGCTGGCGTCGTTTCTGGTTGGTCGACCCGCTCGACGGAACCAAGGAATTCATCAAGCGGAGAGCTGAATTTACGGTCAACGTGGCGTTGATCGAGGATGGCGAGCCGGTGCTCGGTGTGGTCCTGGCTCCTGCCCTCGATCTGCTGTACTGGGCGGTAAAAGGAGAAGGCGCGTGGAAGGAGGAACGGGGCGGGGCGCCGGAGCGCATCTACTCCAGGCCCGCGGCTCCCGGAGTCCCGTTGACGGTGGTGGAGAGTCTCTCTCACCCCTCGGACGAGCTGGAGCAATACCTGAAAACCATTCCCGTCGGCCGTCGGGTGAAAGCCGGCAGCTCGCTCAAGTTCTGCTGGGTGGCCGAAGGGCGGGCCGACGTCTATCCCCGCCTGGGACCCACCATGGAATGGGATGTGGCCGCAGGAGACTGCGTCTATCGGCAGTCGGGCCCTGATGGGGAGCGGCAGTCGCCACTCACCTACAACAAGCCGGATCTTCGGAACACCAGTTTCGTGATCGGGCTGTGAGGATGGGACGCCCAGGCACCATGTCCAGCTCTTACCAGGCAGAAACGACCGCCGGCTCCGGCCAAACCATCGAGCCCAAGAACGGAACTCGGCCGATGGCGCCAGTGTTATGGTTCACCGGCCTGTCCGGCTCGGGCAAGAGCACCATCGCCACCCGGGTGCATCAGGAGCTGGTGCGTCGAGGCGTGGATGTCGAGTACATCGATGGCGACGCGCTCCGTGAGGTTTTCCCGCAGACCGGTTTCACCCGGGAGCAGCGGGAGGAGCACCTGCGCCGCACCGGTTACATGGCGAGCCGGTTGGCAGCGCATGGGGTGACAGTGGTGGCATCATTCGTGTCGCCCTATCGCGAGTCGCGTGACTTTGTTCGGGAATTGTGTCCCAAGTTCGCCGAGATCTACGTAGCAACTCCGCTGGAGGAGTGTGAGCGGCGGGATGTGAAGGGGCTCTATGCCCGGGCCAGACGGGGCGAGATCCGGAATTTCACCGGGATCGACGATCCCTATGAGGTTCCAGAACATCCCGAGTTGAGCCTGGACACCCAGGTTTTAAGTGTGGAGCAGTCGGTCAACCAGGTACTGGCACTTTTCGAGGACCAACGCTGATGGGGGCAACTCTGACAGAACCAGCTCCGCTTAACGGCAGCATGGACCATTTGGACCAGCTGGAGAACCGGAGCGTGCATATTCTCCGGGAAGCGTATGCCAACTTCAAGAACCTGGGCATGCTCTGGTCCATTGGAAAGGACAGCACGGTCCTCCTATGGCTCGCGCGCAAGGCCTTCTTCGGCCACGTACCGATCCCGCTGATCCACATCGACACCTCGTTCAAGATTCCCGAGATGATCGAGTATCGCGATCGGCTCGCGTTGGAGTGGAATCTGACCATGATCTATGGCCAGAATCGCCAGGCGCTGGAGGAGAAGCGCACCTTCCCTCACGGGGCCGTGGACCGGATCGCCTGCTGCAAGGCGCTCAAGACCGATGCGCTCAAGCACACCTTGAGCGGTGAATGGCCGCGCTTTCGTCTGAACCACGCGAAGAAGGCGTACGAGCTGGACCGCAACACCGAGCCGTTCACCGGCGTCATCGTGGGGGCCAGGGCCGA
The DNA here is from genome assembly GCA_963825815.1 of uncultured Gemmatimonadales bacterium. Taxonomy (GTDB): domain Bacteria; phylum Gemmatimonadota; class Gemmatimonadetes; order Gemmatimonadales; family GWC2-71-9; genus CAVVWJ01. The sequence continues at coordinate 176,253 of CAWGVB010000006.1, forward strand.
CGAGGAAGGGAGCCGTTCCAAGGAGCGGTACTTCTCACCCCGCACGGCGCAGTCGCAGTGGGAGGTCGGAGATCAGCCACCGGAGTTCTGGAACCAGTACAAGACGGACTTTGCCCCCGGCACCCATCTGCGGATTCACCCCCTGCTCGACTGGACCGAGCTCAACATCTGGGAATACATCCGCCGGGAGCAGATCCCGACCGTCTCGCTCTACTACAATCAGGGCGACGGCAAGCGGTTCCGCTCGCTGGGCTGCTACACCTGCACCAATTCGGTGGAGTCCGAGGCCCGGAACGTGGACGACATCATCCTGGAGCTGCAGACCGGGAAGTTCGCCAACATCGCCGAGCGGTCGGGCCGGGCGCAGGACAAGGAAGGCGGTGGTGGGTTGGAGACGCTTCGGCGGGACGGGTACATGTAAGAACTGCGGTAGCTGCGCAGGAGGGCCGTCCGGTTGGGCGGCCCTTTTTCTTGTCTTATCAGCGATCCTTTACCGCGTCCAGGATGATCGACGAGTAGCTGAGGTAGTCGCCCAGGGTGCCGGGATACACGCTGGTCAGCTTGCCGGCCTTGTTCCGGGGGTCGAAGCGCTTGGAGCGCCAGATAGTCCCTAGCTCCCGGTTCCACTCTTCGGAGTGAAACTGGCCGGCTTCGTCGAAATATTCGTAGAGGGTAACTCGAAACCCGGCGGCCTCGAACAGCTCCTTCAGGCTGCGATAGGTGTACAGCGCCTGGTGATTGGCGGCATTGCCATCGAGCGCCGCGGGGCTCGACTCAGCGGCCAAGCTTTCGCCCGGTTCCGGCTCGTGCGCTCCCGCCTTCACTGTCTCGATATAGTCCGGATCGGGGTGCAGTCCGTCGGGCACGGCTATCCTCAGGTAGCCGCCCGGCCTCAGATAGCGATAACAGGTTCGAGCCGCGGCCAGTCCTTCCGCCGGGGTCAGGTGCTCCCAAACATGTTCGGCCAGCATGGCCTCGACGGAATCCGGCGCAAAAAAGCGCTCCCAATCCTTCGGCTTGGTGAGATCGAGGAAGTCCCGCTGGGTGGGAATCCAACCCTCATCGAATCGGCTCCAAGCTCCGATCACCACGCGTTTGCGCTGAGTGGTGGCCAGCATTTTTTCCAGCCGGTATTGGCCGTACTTGCGGTAGTACCGGCGGCGCATCCTTCGGATCCCGCGGGTGGTCTGCCGGACACCAGGCAGCTGCTTCAGGCGCCGGCGCACAGCCGGATCTCGCAGGAGTGGCAGCTGTTTCAGGAGAAGCCACATCGATTAGGTACCTCTGCGGCGCGTGGGCCGGCGAAGTGTTAAGAGGTGCGAAGTGACCGCAAATCTAGGGAGGGTTGCAGGAGCCCACCAAGTGCCAGTCCTGTGCCAGAGCAGTGTATAATTCCACTGCAATGCTCTCCAAGAAGGCCAAGTACGCCATCAAAGCGCTGCTCGCGCTCGCCGACAATAACGGCGAGGAGCCGGTGCGGATCGCCGATCTCGCCCGGGCCGAGCAGATCCCGCCCAAATTTCTCGAGCTGATCCTGCTCGGTCTCAAGAATCAGGGCCTGCTGCAGAGCCGGAAAGGGAAGGGCGGAGGCTATCTGCTGGCCCGGGACCCGGCCGAGATCTACCTGGGACAGGTGGTCCGAATGTTCGACGGGCCCCTGGCGCCGGTTCCCTGCGCCAGCCAGACCGCCTACCAGCGCTGCGCCGACTGCAAGAACGAAGCGGTCTGCGGGGTGCACCTGGCCATGAAAGAAGTCCGGGATGCCACCGCCCGGGTCCTGGATGGCACCAGCCTGGCTTCACTGCGCAGCAAGGTCGACCAGATCATTCCTCCCGTTCCGTCAAACTCCTAGCAGATCCTCTCCACACCAGCGGCCCCCTTGGCATGCCGTTTGCCTATTTACTCTATCGAGTAAGTAGACTATTGTGTGCGGCGTCACCGGACCGGGTCCAGGAACGCATCGCGAAACGTCCTAAACAGTTGCCAGGGAGAGAGAAAGATGAGCGGTCTGAAGTCACGCGCGATCAGCCTTGCGGCATTGATTGCTGTCGGTGGGGTACCACAACTGTGGGCCCAGCAAGACGTGCACGTCGCCACCACGGCAGAGCGAAACAGTGTGGTGGGCGACAGCGCCCGTACCCCCACTGACACCATGGCCTCGCTGACCGCACGGGTCGAAGAGCTTGACCAGCAGGTGCGGATCCTGAACCGGTTACACGAGATCTCAGCGGACAGCGCCGCCGCTGCCGCGAAGGACAAGCAGTCGGTGACCGCCAACGCCAAGGATGGCTTCGGCCTCAAATCGGCCGACGGCAAGTACAGCCTCCGGCTCCGGGGGTATGTCCAGGGCGATGGAAGGTTTTTCGCCAGCGACGAGGCTGTTCCCGCAACAGACAACCTGCTGCTCCGCCGGGTTCGGCCAATCCTCGAAGGCTACGTCGGCCGGTACTTCGGGTTTCGCTTGATGCCCGACTTCGGAGGGACCACACCGGCAATTTTCGATGCCTACTTTGACGGAAACTTCACCCCTGCATTCACGGTTCGTGCCGGCAAGTTCAAGCCGCCGATCGGACTCGAACGACTGCAGTCGGCGCAGGATATCATGTTCGCCGAACGTGGTCTTCCCAATAACCTGGTGCCCAGCCGCGACATCGGACTCCAGGTCGCGGGTGACATTTCCGAGGGACTCTTTGCCTACCAGGCAGGCGTGTTCAACGGAGTGGCCGACCTGGCCAACGGTGGCGACGATCTGAGCGATGCTAAGGATTTCGCCGCTCGCGTCTTCATTCAGCCGTTCAAATCGGGAAGTTTCCGACCCCTGGGTGTTGGCATCGCGGGAAGCACCGGCCTGGAACGCGCCTCGATTACCAGTACCGGGCTGCCTTCGTACCGTACTCCTGGCCAGAGTACGCTCTTTAAGTACGGCAGCAGCACTACCACACCGGCGAATAACGTATTCGCTGACGGCAGGCGCATCCGCATAGCACCTCAGGGCTACTTCTACAGCGGTCCCTTCGGTCTCCTCGGCGAATACACCATCTCCCGCAGTACCGTCAATAAGGCGGGTGCGGTGGCCGAGCTGGAGCACAAAGCTTGGCAGGCGGAGGGCTCGTTCTTTCTTACCGGTGAGAAGAACAGCTTCAAGAGTCCGACGATCAAGAAGCCGTTCGACCTCACCGAGGGTAGTCGCGGGTTTGGCGCCATCGAGCTGGTGGCGCGCTACGGTGAACTCGAGCTCGACCCAGCCTCGTTCCCCACCTACGCCAGTCTGACCACCAGCGTACAGGACGCGAAGGCCTGGGGTGTAGGCGTGAATTGGCACTTTACCCGGGCGGTGAAGGTCATGGTCGACTACGAGCACACCACGTTCACTGGTGGGGCTACCACCGGAGACCGTGAGCCCGAAAACGCCGTGATCACCCGTTTCCAGACCTCATTCTGAGCCAAGGTTTCTACCCATGAAGACGTTTGCGTTCACTCTGCTCCTTGCCGGATCGGTCGTACCCTTCGGACGCGCCTCCGGCCCCGAAGCCGGTGACCTTGCTCAACGTGTCGTACGATCCCACCAGGGAGCTGTACGAAGACTTCAACAAGGAGTTCGCCGCCTACTGGAAGAACAAGACCGGGCAGGACGTGACCATCCGTCAGTCTCACGGCGGTTCCGGCAAGCAGGCCCGCTCGGTGATCGATGGGCTGGAGGCCGACGTAGTCACGCTGGCGCTGGCCTACGACATCGACCAGATCGCCGATAAGGCGGGAACCATTTCCGGCGATTGGCAGAAGCGCCTTCCGGACAACAGCTCACCCTACACGTCCACCATTGTCCTGCTGGTGCGAAAGGGAAACCCCAAGGGCATCCGCGACTGGGGCGACCTGGCCAAGCCCGGCGTGTCGGTGATCACGCCCAACCCCAAGACCTCGGGTGGCGCCCGCTGGAACTACCTCGCTGCCTGGGCATGGGCGTTGCGTCAGCCGGGCGGCAACGAAGCCAAGGCCAAGGATTTCGTCTCCCGTCTGTACAAGAACGTGCCCGTGCTCGATGCCGGAGCCCGCGGGTCCACCACCACCTTCGTGGAGCGGGGCATCGGTGATGTGCTCATCGCGTGGGAAAACGAGGCCCTGCTCGCCATGAAGGAGCTGGGACCGGGCAAGTTCGAGGTGGTGGCCCCCTCGCTCAGCATTCTGGCCGAACCACCGGTGGCGGTGGTGGACAAGGTCGCGGGGAAGCATGGAACCACTGAGGTGGCCCGCGCCTACCTCGAGTACCTGTACACTCCCGAGGGTCAGGACATTGCCGCGCGTCACTTCTATCGGCCGAGGATGCCGACGGTGGCGGCGAAGTACGCCAATCAGTTTCCCAAGATGACGCTGGTAACGGTGGATGAGGCCTTCGGTGGCTGGAAGAAGGCGCAAGCCGCCCATTTCGCCGACGGCGCCTCCTTCGACCAGATCTACCAGCCGGGGCAGTGATGTCGCTACCACGGAACAGGGGGCAGGAATGAAGCAGAAATCCCGCAGCGTTCTCCCGGGCTTTGGTTTGTCTCTGGGGATAACCTGCACCTACTTGAGCCTGATCGTGCTGCTTCCCCTGGCGACGGCGTTCGTCCGGACAACCGATCTCTCCTGGGATTCGTTCTGGTCCACGATTACGAATCCCCGGGTGCTGGCCTCCTACCGGGTTACCTTCGGCGCCTCATTCCTGGCGGCGCTGGTCAACACCGTGTTCGGACTGCTGGTGGCGTGGGTCCTGGTGCGCTATCGCTTTCCCGGCCGCCGGCTGGTGGACGCGATGGTCGACCTGCCCTTCGCTCTTCCTACCGCCGTGGCCGGAATCGCGCTGACCACGCTCTACGCCACCAATGGCTGGCTCGGCCGGTATCTCGAGCCGCTGGGCCTCAAGGTCTCGTATACCTGGGTCGGCATCACGGTTGCGCTGATCTTCATCGGACTGCCCTTCGTGGTGCGGACAGTCCAACCGGTGCTGGACGACCTCGAGCTCGAGGTGGAAGAGGCGGCCGCCAGTCTCGGCGCGGGACGCTGGCAGACATTTGCCCGGGTAGTATTTCCCACCGTGGCGCCGGCGCTGCTGACCGGATTTGCGCTGGCGTTTGCCCGGGCCATCGGCGAATACGGCTCAGTGGTGTTCATCTCGGGCAACATGCCGATGAAGACCGAGATCGTGCCGCTGCTGATCATCACCAAGCTGGAGCAATACGACTACGCCGGGGCTACGGCCGTTGCGGTGGTGATGCTGGTCGCTTCGTTCCTGCTCCTGCTCACCATCAACCTTCTGCAGTGGGCGGCGCGTCGCCGCATGGCGGCCTGAGACCATGACCAGCATCGCGGTACCTCGGCCGGCCACCACGGCGCCCCGCGCCATCGCCCGGCCAACCGGAGAGTCTCGCGCGGTGCGCTGGACCCTGACTTCCCTGGCCCTCGCGTTCCTGGCGTTCACCCTGGCGCTACCCCTGGTGCTGGTCTTTGCCCAGGCGTTCTCCAAGGGGTTCTCCGTCTACTGGCAGGCCATCACCGAGCCCGACGCCCTCAGCGCGGCCAAGCTGACGCTGCTGATCGCGTCGATTGCCGTTCCGGTCAACCTGATCTTCGGGGTGGCTGCGGCCTGGTGCATCACCAAGTTCGACTTTCCCGGGAAGAACCTGCTGATCACCCTGATCGACCTGCCGTTTGCAGTGTCGCCGGTAATCTCGGGCATGATCTTCGTGCTGCTCTACGGAGCCCACGGCTGGTTCGGTCCCTGGCTGATGGAGCACGACATCAAGATCATCTTTGCGGTTCCCGGCATCGTCCTGGCCACCACATTCATCACCTCGCCCTTCGTGGCCCGGGAGCTGATCCCGTTGATGCAGGAGCAGGGCACCGACGAGGAGGAGGCCGCCATCGTGCTGGGCGCCGGCGGCTGGCAGACCTTCTTTCGGGTGACGCTGCCGAATATCAAATGGGGATTGCTCTACGGCCTGATTCTCTGCAACGCCCGCGCAATGGGGGAGTTTGGCGCGGTGTCGGTGGTGTCGGGTCACATCCGGGGGCAGACCAACACGCTTCCGCTCCACGTCGAGATCCTGTACAACGAGTACGCCTTTGCGGCCAGCTTTGCCGTTGCGTCGGTGCTCACGCTGCTGGCGCTGGTCACGCTTGCCCTCAAGACCCTGGTTGAATGGTACCAGCGGCGCTCCGCTCCACGATGTCGCGGAAGCCGAGTCCACCCCTGAAAGGATGGCCGCATGAGCATCGAGGTCCGCAAACTGCGCAAGACATTCGGCAACTTTGTCGCCCTCGACAACGTGAGCCTCGACGTTCCCGGCGGCGAGCTGGTAGCGTTGCTGGGGCCGTCCGGATCGGGCAAGACCACCCTGCTCCGGATCATCGCCGGACTGGAACCGGCCGATCAGGGAACCATCCTCTTCCACGGCGAGAACGCCACCGATCGTCCCGTGCGCGAGCGGCAGGTGGGCTTCGTCTTCCAGCACTACGCCCTGTTTCGACACATGAGCGTCTTCGAGAACGTCGCCTTCGGACTCCGAGTCCGGCCGCGCAAGGTTCGTCCCGCAGAAGCAGAGATCCGGGACACGGTGATGGGACTGCTCAGCCTGGTGCAGCTCGATGTGCTGGCCGACCGCCGTCCCTCCGAGCTGTCCGGCGGGCAGCGGCAGCGGGTCGCGCTGGCCCGGGCCCTGGCGGTCAAACCCAAGGTGTTGCTGCTGGACGAGCCGTTCGGCGCGCTCGATGCCAAGGTTCGAAAGGAGCTGCGCCGCTGGCTCCGGCGGCTGCATGAGGAGGTGCACGTCACCAGCGTGTTCGTGACCCACGACCAGGAGGAAGCCCTGGAAGTGTCCGATCGGGTGGTCATCATGAACGAAGGCAGAGTCGAGCAGAGCGGAACGCCGGAAGAGGTCTACGACCGGCCGGCTACGCCATTTGTCTACGGCTTCCTGGGCGACGTGAACCTGTTTCACGGCCGGATCCACCAGGGCCATGGTGAACATCGGGGAGAACGAGCTCGAGGCTCCCGGAATGGGCCCACGTGTCCGACCAAGCCGGCGTGGCGTACGTCCGTACCTATGATGTGGAGCTGGAAGCCTTCGCCTCGGGTCCCTCCTCACTGGAGGCAGTGGTCCGGCATATTCGGGCCTTTGGTCCCATGGTGCGGCTGGAGCTGGATCTGGTGGATGGGGGCAGGACCATCGAGGCCCACATCCCCCGGGCTAGATTTGAGTCCCTGGGTCTGGGGAGAGGGGAGCGGGTGTTCGTCTCTCCCACCAGTGTTCGAGTCTTTGCCCAACCGACATGATGGAGAGCAACGCCGCTCGTGCTTCCGAACTTCATTGTTATCGGCGCAGCAAAGGCCGGTACTACCGCGCTGTACTGGTATCTGGAGGAACACCCGGACGTCTTCATGAGTCCGGTGAAGGAGACCAACTACTTCGCCTACGGGGTGGACGAGCGCGGTAGCCTGCTCTACGGCGATCCCGACGTCCATCGTTTTCCGGTCAAGACATCGGAGGAGTACGAGCAGCTCTTCGACGGTGCCGGAACAGCGCGGGCGGTAGGGGAAGCGTCGCCCATTTATCTGGAGTGTCCTCAGGCCGCGGATCGGATCCGCAACCGGTTGCCTGGTGTTCGGCTCATCTGCAGCATTCGCCATCCGGTGGACCGGGCGTACTCCGATTATCTGATGTATCTGCGCAGGCGGGGGCGGGTGTTCGATCCCGATCGCCAGCTGACCGCGGCGGCTGAATGGGCCCGTCCCGATTCACGCTGGATGCAGGTGAGCCGCTACTACCAGCAGCTCGCGCGATACTTCGGAGCTTTTCCCCGGGATCAGATTCACGTAATGCTTTTCGATGACTTCAAGACCAATGCAGCCGGTGCGGTGCAGCGGGTCTATCGCTGGCTGGGCATCGATTCGGGCTTCGTTCCCGATTTCGAAACCCCGCACGCCGTCGGGGGAATGCCGGCGAGCCGGTTCCTGGAGGGGTTATTTACCAGCAGCGCCATCGGCCGGGTGGTACGGCCCTGGGTGCCCAAGCAGGCAACAAACTGGGTCAAGCGACTCCGGAGCCGAAATCTCCGCCAAGCGCCGTCTCTGCCCAGGGACCTGAGGCGGGAGCTGACCCGCCCCTTCCACGAGGACATCCAAAAGACCTCGGAGTTGATCGGCCGGGACCTGCAGCACTGGATGTGAGTGCGCAACCGACTGCAGCAGCGCCACCACAACTGCCGCTGCGGCCTAACTCGGCTCCCTCCGAGCGGAGGTGCCCTTCGCATTTATCCGTGGGTAAATTGCGCCCCGGCACCGAGCGGCAGGGGGCACGAATCGTGCTCACCGGCGGTGCAGCTTTTGGTGCGCTCCACCTGGGAAAGCACCGCAGGAACCAAGACTCAGACGGACAGGACCGGCAGATCATGAACATCACCAAGCCCATCTTCATCGTCGGGACTGGCCGCTGTGGCTCCACCCTCTTCCACCGGCTCTTCGCTGCCCACCAGCAGCTCATGTGGCTGTCCGGCTTCACTCATCGGTATCCCTATCGGCCCGAGTGGAACCGCTGGGCGGTAACCGCCATGGGTAATCCCCTCCTGCGCCGGATGTTTGGCGGAAAGATCCGGCCGGGCGAGTACTACAACTTCTGGGACACCCACGCCTACGGCTTCTCCGAGACCTGTCGCGATCTGGTGCGCAGCGACGTGACCCCGCTGGTCAAGAAGCAGGTGCGCGCAGCCATCGAGCCGATGCTCACCCCTTCCCGGAACCGGCTCCTCGTCAAGATTACCGGCTGGCCCCGAATGGGGTTCCTGAACGAGATCTTCGAAGACGCCAAGTTCATTCACATCGTCCGCGATGGCAGGGCAGTAGCGAGCTCCCTGCTCCACGTCCACTTCTGGAATGGGTGGCACGGGCCTCAGAGTTGGCGCGCCGGACTTCTTTCCCCAGAAGATCAGGCGGCCTGGGAAAGCTACGATCGATCATTTGCCGCTTTGGCCGGCATCGAGTGGCGCATTCAGATGCGCGCCATTGACGCGGCCCGCCAGGCAGTAGACCCCAAGCAGTTCCTGGAAATCAAGTATGAGGACTTCTGCGAGCAGCCGGTGGAGCACTTCCGTCGGGTACTCGAATTCTCCGAGCTGCCGCCCTCGAAGGAGCTGGAGGCCGAAGTAAAGTCGGCCTCGATCAAGAGCACGAGCAATCGCTGGAGAAAGGACCTGACCGTCGCTCAGCAGGCCATTCTCGACAACCTGCTGCATGACGACCTGCTACGGTACGGTTACGGCGATTCCAGACCGCAAGAGGTCAGACAGCCCGTCGGCCGCTAAGCTCCTCACAATCCGAGGCTCCTGGGCTTGCCCAAAGCAACCGGTTCCCGCGCCAAGGCCGTGGTGATCGAGAGTGTGAAGCGGCCGCTGCGGCGGATCCGCTCCGACTATCGCGAGCTCACCGCATCCTTCCGAGGATTGCCCTCCGCCCTGGTCATCGGGGCTCAGCGCAGTGGCACCACTTCGATCTTCAATTACCTGATCCAGCATCCCGATGTGGTGGCGCCCCTGGGCAAGGAGATCCACTACTTCGATCTCCACTATGCTCAGGGGGTGAGGTACTACCGAGGGCGCTTCCCCTACAGTCACCGCCTCAGAAACGGCGCCATCACCCTCGACGCTACTCCCTACTATCTGGTCCATCCCCTGGTTCCTGAGCGGGCCGCTCGATTGCTTCCTGAGATCAAGCTGATCGCCTTGCTGCGCAATCCGATCGAGCGGGCCTTCTCCCACTACCAGCACGAGGTGCGGGGCGGGCGAGAGCCACTTTCCTTTGTCGAGGCGCTGGACCGCGAGGCGGAACGGCTGGCGGGAGAGGAGGAGCGCATTCGGAGAGAGCCGAACTACTACAGCTGGAATCACCACCGCTATTCATATACCCACCGCGGGCTCTACGCGCAGCAACTCCGCCGATGGCTGGAGCATTTCCCGCGGTCCCAGCTTCTCGTGTTGCAGAGCGAAGCGATGTACCGCGACCCTGCCGCGGCTACCGCGCGGGTCCACCACTTTCTCGGCCTGCGCGATCACCGGCTGGACCGGTACGAAGACAGCTATCAGCGGGGTAATTACGAACGCAAGATGCCGGCCGAGCTGAGGGCACGGCTGGCGGCGTACTTCGAGCCGCACAACCGTGAGTTGTTCGAGCTGTTGGGCGAGAAGTACGACTGGACCTGAATCTCCAGCTCAGGAACTCCGAGCGCAGACGTAGATGATGTGCTGGGCGACGCCACTGAGCGCCGGAAGCCGGCTCAGCCCCCGCTCGATCGGCTCCACCGCGGAAATCGGGAGCAGGGGGTGCCGCTCCGACACCGGCAGTGTCGCCAGAGGAATCTGCTCCACCACCCGGAGTCCGGCATGCGCCAGCAGGTCTTCCACCTCCTGGTGCGTCATGGTGCCCCGCTGCACCTCGCGGCCGGTGAGTCGGACGATCCGCCTGCGCAGGCTGTTTCGATTCTTGTGATTGTTGAACACCAGCACGCCATTCTTGCTCAGGTGCCGGGCCAGCACGCCGAACACGGCGCGCCGAAGGTCCGACTCGGCGTTGGGAAAGAAACGGAATGCCGTGATCAGGTTGAACTGCCGCTGGCCGAGCGCGTCTTCCGCCGTCAGGTCCGCCTCGAGCAGCTCGGCCTCGGGCGCCGCCTCCCGGGCCACCTCCATCATCGCTGAGGAAACATCCACCCCCGTCGCCGATTTCACCCGTCCCACAAGGTGGCGGAGAATCCGGCCGGTCCCGCAGGCAAAATCCAGCAGGTCGATCTCGGCGCCGCCCAGGTGTACCTGAAGTATTTGATCCAGCGCGCGCTGCTCCAGCCGCCAAACCATGGCGCGATACGGGTTGACCTCGGGCGAGAAGCTCTCGTCGTAGTCGTGTCCCCGCGCCTTGTGGCGCTCGACGTAGGGCAGGGCAGTTCGCGGATGCTCCATGTTCAACCTGGGTTAGAGAGTCGGCCAAGAAACCAGTGCAAGTCTACCAGCGCATGCCGGGAGCCCAGTGCGTGCAGCCGGCCTTTGCGTTCGCGGGTGAGCCGGGTGAACGCAGGGGTCATGCCGGTCACGACGCGCCGAAGCGCTGCCGGATCGAATCCATGGGGCGCCGATTCGCTGTACGCCGCGAGAAAGCGACGCGCCAGCAGATGCCTGCGCCGAAGCGGCCAGGGCCCAAAGATACGCCGGTGGAACAGGCTGATCAGGAACACCGCCAGATCGATCTCGGGCGGTCCCAGATCGCCGGTGAAGCCGGTCCAGTCGGCATTGGACCAGTCGATGATCGCGAGGCTCCCGGCCTCAGGCAGCCAGAAGACGTTCCGGATTCCGAAATCGCCATGCAGCGGGACCGGCTGCCGGTTCGGGTCTGCGCCCAGATCACCTTGAGCCGTGGCCGCATCAGTGATCTTCATTCCACCGTGGATGGCGGCCAGCGCACGCCCGGTTTGCTCCAGCAGCTCGGGACCTTGCTGTCCATTTGACAGCAGGTGGCGAACATTCTCCAGCTGCAGCCGCTCGAACGTGATCTGCCCCAGCGCATCGTCGAAGGCGAGAATACGGGGGACGGTAAAAGAGACCCGTCTTCCGCCCCACTTCTCCTCCGGCCTCGGTTCGGAGCCGCTCCCTCTGGCTTTCACCAGGGGGCTGGGTCTTCACGACCTCTTCGCCCCGAATGGAGACCGCCCGTCCCGAGCGGGGCCGGGTCAGACTCACCGGTGTTGGGTTCCCAACATGTCCTCGACGTGTCTGCGGTTTAGCTGCGGCACCCTCGCCACAACTGAGGCTGCGTCCAGGGTCCGTCCCAATCTCGCGGGGCTGCGCTAGGTATCGTTCCCCCATGGATTTGGTAGATTGCCTGACGCCCGCACCCAGGTCAAGCTTCCCCCCCATCTCGGTCGGTGCGGGGCATGGATCGTGCTCATCCGCCGGAGGGTTTCTGGCGCAGCCGCGTAAGAACTTGCTCGAGGAAAGCCTTTGAACGTCGAGGGGTCCGGTCCGGCCGGAGATCAGGTGCAGGACAAATCTCCCAGCCTGACCCGCCGAGCAGTCAGTGGCATGGTGTGGACGGCGTGGGGGAGTGCGGCCATGGCCGTGCTCAAGGTCGTTGTCCTGGTGCTGCTCACCCGGCTGCTGACCCCGGCCGACTTCGGGGTGGTTGGTGCCGCGCTCGTGGTCATCAGCTTCTCTCTCAATTTCTCCCAGTTGGGACTCGGCCCCGCGGTAGTACAGCGTCCGGTGCTCGAGGCCCGCCACATCAGCACCGCATTCTTCGCTTCATTCGCGTTCGGCTGCCTGGTTGGGGCGGGCATCTGGCTGGGGGCGCCGCTGATCGCGCAGTTCTTCCGAATGCCCGCTCTGGCTCCGGTGGTGCGCTGGCTCGCGCTCATCTTTCCTATTGCCGGCCTCGCTACCGTTCCCGACAGCCTGCTCACCCGCGATCTTCGCTTTCGACTCATCGCCAACCGCGACGTGCTGGCCTATGGCCTCGGCTACGGAGTGGTTGGGGTGGTGCTCGCGCTGATGGGATGGGGTGTGTGGGCGCTGGTCGCAGCGCAGCTGGCCCAGATGGGCCTGCGCACGGCCATCCTGCTGCGTGCGGCCCCGCCGCCCCTTCGCGCCGCACCGACCTGGGGCAGCTTCATCGAACTGATGGATTACGGTGTTGGCCAGAGCGCGGCACGCCTGGGTGTGATTCTGGCCAATCAGGTGGACAACATGGTCGTGGGACGCTGGCTCGGCGCAATCGCCCTCGGCCTGTACAGCCGCGCTTTCCAGCTGATGTCGGTGCCGACAGCGCTCCTGGGCGACGTGCTCGACCGCGTGCTCTTTCCCACCATGGCCCGGGTGCAGGACGATCCCCGCCGCTTGGGATCGGCGTATCTGCACGGCGTGGCCATGATGGCGCTGGTGACCCTGCCGATCAGCGTGGTGGTGGCGGTGCTCGCGCCCGAGCTGGTTGCCGTCGCATTCGGCAAACGGTGGGAAGCCCTGGTTCCCCCGTTTCAGATACTGCTGCTGGGCATGATGTTTCGCACCAGCAGCCGGATGAGCGACTCGCTCTCCCGCGCCACCGGAAAGGTCTACCGCCGAGCCTGGCGGCAGGTGCTGTTTGCCGGCCTGGTGTTCTTCGGCGCGTGGGTGGGACACCACTGGGGGGTGACCGGTGTGGCTCTCGGCGTGCTCTGCGCGCTCGTCCTCAACTACACTCTGATGGCTCAACTCAGTCTCAGCGTGGTGCCGGTCTCCTGGGGCAAGTTCTTCCAGTCTCAACTGCCGGCGGTCAGGCTGGCGGTCGTCGCCGGTGGGGTGGCCTTCGCGGTTATCGAGGGAACCAGGCACCTCGGATTGCCGCCGCTCGCCGGACTCCTTGCCGGAGCCATTGCCGGTGGAGGCAGTGCGCTGGTGGCGGGTTGGTTGCTGCCTTCGTTCGCTCTGGGTGAGCACGGAATGCGGATGCGGGACCTTCTGCTTTCTCAGGTAGCACTGCTGCGTCCCTTCCGCATGCGGAAGCCGGCATGAGCCGGAATGGGCGTATCGCCTTCTTTCTGCCGGCGGTCCGCGGCGGAGGCGCGCAGCGGGTGGTGGTGAATCTGGTCGAAGGCATCACTGACCGGGGCTATCCGGTGGATCTGGTGCTGGCGGAAGCGGACGGCGTCTTCCTGCGCAGCCTTCCACCGGCGGTGCGAATGGTGGATCTGGGCGCTCGCCGGCTGCTGGGGAGCCTCCGACCGCTGGCCGAGTATCTCAGACGCGAACGCCCCAGAGTACTGGTCTCGTCGATGAGCCACGCCAATCTGGTCGCGCTCTGGGCCGCTCGACTGGCCGGCGGGATCACGCCGGTCGTGGTCACCGAGCACAACACGATGTCGCAGGCCAACCAGCATGAGAACGTGGTGTCACGGAATCTCTGGCCCATACTGCTCCGACGGTTTTATCCCTGGGCCAGCAGCGTGGTCGCGGTGTCCCGCGGCGCGGCTGACGACCTGGCCCGAACATCCGGCTTTCCTCGCGCTCAGGTCGAGGTGGTCTACAATCCGGTGATCACTGCCAGCGTCATGGCGCTGGCACGGGAGGAGCCCGGCCATCCCTGGTTCGAGCCGGGGCAGCCGCCGGTGATTCTCGGGGTAGGTCGTCTCACCCGGCAAAAGGATTTCCCCACCCTGATCCGGGCCTTTGCGCAGCTGCGGAGCCGCCGGCAGGCCCGCCTGATTATTCTGGGTGAGGGAGAAGACCGGGCGGAACTGGAGCGGCTCATTGCAGAACTGCAGCTGACCCAGGATGTGGCCCTTCCGGGCTTCCAGAACGCGATGGCCTACATGGCTCGCTCTGCGCTGTTCGTGCTCTCGTCGGCCTGGGAAGGGCTGCCTACTGTGCTGATCGAAGCACTGGCGGCGGGAACCCGTGTGGTCTCGACCGACTGCCCCAGCGGGCCGCGCGAAATTCTTCAGGAAGGCCGGCTGGGCGCTCTGGTGCCGGTGGGAGACCCGGCCGCGCTCGCTCGAGCGATGGAGGCAGCGCTGGACCAGCCGGGGGGTGCGGTGTCGGCGGAGGCACTGAAGCCGTACACCATGGATGCCGCCGTGGACCATTACCTCAGCGTGATCGAGCAGGCCGCCTGATGTCGATTGCCTACGCCGCCGTCTGGTTCTTCGTCTTCTCCCTACCCTGGGAAAACTTCATCGTGATCCCCGGCGTCGGCGTATTCAGCCGGGTGATCGGCGCGGCGGCCGTTGGATTGACCATCGTGGTCAACGTCATCTCCGGCCGCTTTCGGCGCTGGCACGTCTTCCATGTGGCCGCTCTGCTGTTCGTGGTATGGGCCGCGGGTGTTCTGCTGATCTTCTATAACCCGGCCGTCATGCCCAAGAAGTTCTGGACCTTCGTGCAGTTGCTGGTGATGATCTGGATGATCTGGGAGCTTGCGCCATCCCGCTCGCGAGTGATCGGGTTGCTGAGCGCCTACGTGCTGGGCTCCTACGTCTCGGCCCTCGACACCATTCTGCTTTACCGCAGGGCGGGCGGGGCCGCCCGTCGGTTTGCCGGCGGCGGCGGAGACCCGAACGACCTGGCCATGACCCTGGCGGCCGCCATTCCCATGGCGTGGTATCTCGGGATGACCTATCACCGGCCGATCGTGCGCTGGGCCTGCCGGGCCTATATCCCGCTGGGACTTCTGGCCATCGGGCTTACCGGTTCGCGGGGCGGCATGATCGCGAGTCTGGTGGGCCTCCTGATCGTGCCGCTGACCATGACCCGACTCTCGCCCGGCAAACTGGCGCTGGCGATCGCCCTGCTTGCCATCTCTGGCGGAATCGCGGTGGCCTATGTCCCGAAGACCATCGTCAGCCGGCTCTCGACTACCACCAGCGCGGTGGAAGACCTGAGCCTCGGCGGCCGCTTTCGGATCTGGAAGGCCGGCATTCATGCTTTTGCCCAACGCCCCATGATCGGATACGGCAGCGGCTCGTTCAAGGTGGCGCTGTTGCCCGAGCTGGGCTACGCCACCCAGGTGGCCCACAACTCCTATCTCTCAGTTCTGGTCGAAGAGGGCTTCGTTGGGTTCTTGTTGTATCTGACCATGTTCATCGCGGTGTTCCTCGCCCTGATGCGGCTGCGAGGGACGGAGCGCCGCTTTGCGCTAGTACTGCTCGCCACCATCGCCGTGGCCATGCTCCCGCTGAGCTGGGACGATCGAAAGACCGTCTGGTTCGTGCTGGCAGCTCTCATCGGTCTGGCTCGCGCACCTACGATGGTCTGGCGTCCGGCTGAGCCCAGTCCCGCAGTACGCCGGTGCTCCTCTGTACCGTGGCCCGACTTCCGGCCGCCCCGGTCCGATCGCCGTGCCTCAGGCACGGCGGGGGACCAGCCGATGACACCGCGGGTCAGTGTGGTCACGACGGTGTACAATGGCGAGCCCTACGTCGACCGCGCCATTCCGGGAATCCTGAGCCAGACCTTCACCGACTTCGAGTGGGTGCTGGTGAACGATGGCTCCCAGGACAAGACCGAGGAGATCCTCCGGGATCTCGAAAAGCGCGATTCCCGGGTGCGAGTCTTTTCACCCGGGCGGCTCGGCATCACCGGAGCGGCCAACTTCGGAGTGAACCAGGCCCGGGGTGAATACGTCGCGCGGCAGGACTTCGATGACCGCAGCTATCCTGACCGGCTTCGGCTGCAGGTCGCCGTGCTCGACGCTAACCCCAGGGTCGGCGTGGTCGGGGGACATTATCTGGTCATCGACCAGAACCGGAACGAGCGCTACGTCCGAATGCCGCCCAGCGAGCACGAGGACATCATTCCGGCAATGGCCCGAGCCATTCCCATGGCCAATACCATCGCGATGTTCCGGAAGCGGGTGTGGACCGAGGCGGGCGGCTATCCCGAGGTGGCCGACCTGGAAGACCAGCTTCTCTGGCTCAAGGCGGCCAAGCTGGGCTGGCGCTTCGCCAACGTGCCCGAGCTTCTGGGAGAGCACTACGTGCACTCCACCAGCTTCTTCCATCGCTCGTTCAAGTATGTGGATCGCCAGCGGGCGCTGGCCAAGGTGCAGGCAAAGGTCGTGCGGGAGCTCAAGCTGCCGCCCTGGATGTATCTGTTCGCCCTGGGGCGATATGGCTACGCCTATTGTCCTACGCCATTGAAGCGAGATGCTCCGCCGGACACTCGGCGGATCGGAGGAGCGAGACTTAGCCTGAGGGTTTGCGAACCACCACGGCAAACGACTCGGCAAAATCGCTCAGATGCAGGCTGCACATCAGCGCCTGGCGAAGGGTCTCGACGGTATACGCAGGGGCAAAGAACGAGGTGTAATCCGAGTTGTAGTAGGGATAGATCCGGTCCAGCTCCAGGCCGTTTTCCCGGCAGATCCGCAGCAGCCGGCTCGGGGTGCACTCCCGGTAGTAGGCCAGGAACCCGCTCCCCTTTGCTTTCTCGGGGAAGATGCTGAACAGCAGGCGCCGGGCGGCCTTGTTTCCCAGCCAGCGATTCAGCACCGCAAACGGAGCGTTGCCGCAAGGCATGAAGTGCGCCATGGTGCCTCCGGGCGCGAGCACGCGGGCAAGGTTGGTAATGGCCGCCCGCGGATTGGCCACGTGCTCCAGCACGGCCCGGGAAAAGATCAGATCATAGCTCCCGGGAATGCTGACGGTGGCCACGTCCCCCACGATGGTCTGGTCGAAGGAGCCCGCCGGAGCCTGCTCCAGCTCGGTGGCGGAGACGTCCAGGCCGGTAATCCGCAGGCCGTAGCGCTGCTTCATGGCAGGCGAGATCGCCGGTTCCTTGCCGCCGCCCACGTCGAGCACCCGCATGCCGGGCCGGATGAGGCTGGGAAGAACCCGGTCCCGAAAATCGACAGTGCCGTCGGCAGCGCAGCCAGGCACCAGCCGGGAAACCAGAGAGCGTTCCCAGCGGGAGACCCGACGGTTCAGGTCTATGAAACGGCGGAGCGTTGCTGGCATGAAGTTGAGTGGAGTGGGATCAACCAGATCATCCGATGGATGTTGAGTATGCCCGGGTCAGACGACGAACACAATGGGACTGGTTAAGCCGCAAGCCATGCGCGTGATGTTTCTCTCCACCAGCATGGGCATGGGCGGAGCGGACAAGCAGCTGCTCTCCGCCGCTCAGCTGATGCACGCCCAGGGCCACGATGTGTGCATCGTGTCGCTCACCGAGCTCGGTCCCATGGGCCTCGAGGCGAGAAGCCAGGGGATTCGCACCGAGAGCCTGGACATGCGCCGCGGCGTTCCCGACCCGCGGGGCTTGATCCGGCTCATCCGGCTGGTGCGGGCTTGGAAACCTGATGTGCTGCACAGCCACATGGTCCACGCCAATCTCATGGCTCGAGCGGTCCGTCTCTTCGCCCGCGTTCCGGTCATGGTCTCCACCATTCACAATATCTACGAGGGCGGTCCGCTCTGGATGGCGGCCTACCGGATCAGCAATGGCCTGGTGGACCACATGACCATCATCAGTGAGGCGGCGGCCGACCGGTTCGTCAACGAGCGCATCGTCCCCCGAGAGCTGCTCACCTGCGTCCCCAACGGCGTGGATACCGAGCGATTCCGGCAGGTGGCGCCGGAAACTCGTGAGGCGCTGCGATCCTCGCTCGGCGTCAATGACCGCTTCGTCTGGCTCGCCGTCGGACGGTTCGAGATCGCCAAGGACTATCCCAACATGCTCCACGCGTTCGCCCAGGTGTGCCAGCGCGATTCGAACGCGGTGCTGCTCCTGGTGGGTCACGGCTCCCTGCAACAGGAGACTGAGTCGCTCGCCCAGTCGCTGGGATTGGGCGATCGGATCCGTTTCCTCGGCGTCCGCTCCGACGTGCCGGAGGTCATGGCCGCCGCCGACGGCTACGTCATGTCCTCCGCCTGGGAGGGGATGCCGATCGCGCTGCTGGAGGCCGCTGCCGCCGGCCTGCCCATCGTGGCCACGCGGGTGGGAGGAAACCATGAGGTCGTGCGCGACGGCGAGAGCGGATTTCTGGTTCCGCCGCGCGACCCCGAGGCCCTGGGACAGGCCATGCTGCGGCTGATGGAGCAGGCCCCGGAGCGGCGCCGGGACATGGGCGAGCGCGGTCGAGAGCACGTCCGGGTGCACTACGGGTTGGGCCGGGTGGTCGAGCGCTGGCAGGATCTCTACCGGCAGGTATCGGTCCGGAAGGGACTGAACCTTGCCCCTACGCTATTGCGCTGACGGTCCGATCCTCGAGGACATCGACGACGGTGGCGCCGGATTGGAGCTCTCGGGCGGGCACTGAAAGACTTGCAGGTACTGTTGCCGGAAGTCGAGCCGCCCGGCGCCCAGCGAATTCCGCAGCTGGCAGTTGCTGTACATCCACGTCCGCCAGACCTCCCTGCCTCAGGTTGGTACGAAAGGCGTGAGCCGGCGCCGGAGCGATGATCCACAGCGTCCCCTCTCGTCCGCCGCCATGGATTCGTTGCATCGACTGCTTGAGTGGCTCGGTGTTGAAGCGGAGCTGCTGCACTTCCACCTTCGGCAGATAGTACCCCATGGCAACCGGCTGATCAGAGAAGATCACGTCGTTGGGAGTGACCCGCTTCTCCAGCCAGCGCGCCGCGGCCTTGAAGTCGTAGCGCCGGCCATTGCGGTACTGAGAGATCAGCGTGGGCGTACCCGCGTCCAGGATCAGCAGCAGTGCCGTGGCAGGCATCAGCCATCGGGCCCGAATTCCCCAATCCACCTCGAAAATCCGACTCAGAAATACTCCCGTGCCGATGAAGAACACCGGAGTGGTGGGAAGCAGATAGTAGGTGGACACCGGTGTCCGGAGCGACACCAGCGACAGAAAGATTATGGGAAATAGCGCCAGGCTGGCGAGGTAGATGGCCAGCGTTCGGTTGCCACTCTTCGCCAGGAGGTAGACGCCAACCGCTCCGGTCAGGGTGACCGGCAGAGTCAGACCTTCGGCGAACGCCAACAGATATTTGAGCTGCTTGAGCCCGGGGGCCAGCTTGGGCGCCAGCAGATACTGCCCGAACGCTCCCATGGTGTCGTGGATCGACACCCAGCGCAGCAGAATGGGGACGAAGCGCACCGCGATGACCAGCGCCAGAACAAGCGGCGGTAATAATTCCCCAGCGCACCAGCTTCTGATTCCAGGCCCGCCGGATATAGCTGGGGCGCAGATAGGTGAACGCGAGCCAGACACCGGGGCCGCCAATCAGCAGCACCGATGCGGGATGAGCCAGGCAGGCCAGCACGAAGGTGACTATGCCCAGGATCAGCATCCCCCGGTCGCGCTCCCTTACGCCGAGGTACAGCGCATAGGGATATATCGCGCAGAGCAGGAAGACCAGCGACCAGTAGCGGGCAAACTGGGAGAAGATCACCAGCAGGGGACTGACGGTCAGCAGGAAGGTGGCGAACAGCGCAGATCGAGTCCCCACCAGGCGGCGGCTCACCGCGTAGAACGCGGATATAGCCAACACCCCGAACACTGCGGGCAGGAGCCTCAGCCCGAACTCGTTGAGGGGAGTGAGTGGCGCGACCACGTAATGGTTCAGGAAGTAGAGCAGCGGCCTGGGGTTTCGGAGCGTGGGATGGATCGAGTCGCGAAGCATGAAGACTTCATCGCTCTCGAAGCTCCAGGCTCCCAGGCGCCAGAAGCGCAGCACGAAACCGAACAGCACCAGCGCTCCGAGCAACAGGGTCGCGCTCCGGCTGGTGCTTCGCTCCACGGTGCGTGATTCCGCCAGCTCCATCACAGCCTCGAGTAGACGTCTGAAGGGCGGGCCGCATATGGCGCAGCCGAGCCCAATGGCCGGGGAACTCTAATAGTTGACGAGATAGGTCGCGAGGTCGGGCTTACCAGCCGCCGCGACGGCGGAGCATCACGGGGAGGGTCTTCAGCATGATGCGGAAGTCTTCGGCCGCGGACTGGCGCTGCAGATACTCCAGGTCGTAGCGCACCTTGGTCCGCACATCGTCCAGCGAGCGGTCGTAGTGATGATTGATCTGGGCCAGCCCGGTGATCCCCGGCCGGGCCCGCTGCCGCAGCGGATACTCCGCGATGTGCTCCCGCAGCTCGGCAAAGATGGTGGGCCGCTCGGGGCGGGGACCCACGATGTTCATCTCGCCCCGGAGCACGTTGATCAGCTGGGGCAGCTCATCGAGCCGGTACTGGCGGAGGAGCCGGCCGATGGAGGTGACGCGGGGATCGCCCTGCTGGGCCCACACGGCGCCACTGTGGTGCTCGGCGTCCACCCGCATGGTGCGGAACTTGTAAATCGTGAAGGGCTGGCCGCCGATGTCCCGCTCGCGCCGCTGGTTCTGCTTGGCGTCCACCGGGACTCGGCGATCGAGCCCAACCCGGACCTGGGTGTAGAGAATCGGGCCCGGCGAGGTGAGCCAGACCAGCAGGGCGATCAGGAGGAGCAGTGGGAAGAGCAGAACCAGGGCGATCAGGGCCACTAAAACATTCAGGCCCCGGCGCAGCAGATGATCTCGCTTGCCCGGCCGAATGCTGCTCTGGTCTTGCCGGTCGACGGCCCAGAGTCTCTGGATGGTGGGAAGGCCGCCCGCGCCGGTTCGCTCGACCAGAGACTCCATCCAGCGCATCACGCGAAGACCTCGAGCGGACTGCGGAGTTCCAAGCGCACCATCCCGGTAGAGCCGATAAGTGGGGGCGTCGAGCACGGCGGTGGGAAGCACTATTTGTGCCCATCACCATCCCTAAGTATTGCCCTCCGGACCGTTACCTGCAAGAGCTTGGCGGGCAAGGGTATACCCATGGTCCGCGAAGGTGGGGTCGAGGTCTCAAAACCCTCAATCCGTGTAGTGGTTCGTCAACACGACTTCCCAAAATGCTACAGGCTAGGTCCGGAGGGCCCACCAGCGTACCAGGAGGGTGGTGCCGAGCGCGAGCAGCAGGTGCACGGCGCCGGGCTGGGGCCCCATGCCGAAGGTGAGCACCGCCCACGCGACGAGAGATGCGAGGGCCAGCAGGAGAGTGGCGAGCATGTACGATCACCTCGGTGGTGTGTCGGTTGACCCCAAAACAGCGCGGTCCTATTTTACATCGGAGTGGGCGGTAGCGGGGAGCCACGTTATTGAGCCAACAGGTCCGATGATGGGCCCAAATGCCGTGGCCGATGTCATGCCCCTCGGGGGAAGACAGACGTTAAGGCGAGGGTGCCAAGCTTTCTCATTGGGCTTCAATAATCCTCTCCGTTGCCGTTTCACTCGGGCGCCGATCTTCGTGGTCGGCGTTTTTGTTGTGAGGCGCGAGTACGAAGTGGCGAGCTAGGAGGCGTCATGGAGCGAGTACTATTGTACTTCATGTGCGCTCTAACCTCGCGTCTCGTACTCATGACTCCCGACTCGCCAGACTCGCGACTAGTGACTAGCTACTCAGCTCGCTCCGACTGACATGCCCCGCTGCGCCGATCACCCGCCGCGTCCACTTCAACGCCGCCCACCGGCTGTTCAATCCCCGGTTTTCCGAGGAGTGGAACCGGGAGACCTTCGGCGAGTGCAGCAACCCGAACTTCCACGGCCACAACTACGAGCTCGAGCTGACGGTGGTGGGAGAGATCAATCCCGACACCGGCTACGTGATGGATCTCAACAAGCTGAGGGACCTGGCCCAGGAGCGGCTGCTCCGGCACCTGGACCACAAGAACCTCAACCTCGACGTGCCCTGGTTCAAAAACCTGATCCCGACCTCGGAGAACATCGCCCTGGTCTGCTGGCGCGAGCTGCGCGCGGCGTCTGCCGCCCGAGCTCGGCCTCCGGCTCCGTCTCTGGGAAACCCCGAGGAACTACGTGGACTATGAAGGAGACTAAGGGCGCGCGGCGGGCCCCGATCCCGCGCCGTTTGCCGGCAAGGTCCGCGAGATTCTGGCGGCGTTGGGCGAGGATCCGGGACGCGAGGGGCTGGTCAAGACGCCGGAACGGGTGGAGAAGTCGCTCCGCTTTCTCACCCAGGGCTACTGGATGACGGTAGAAGAGGTCATGGGCGACGCGGTGTTCGAGGAAAAGCACCAGAGCATGATCATGGTGCGCGACATCGAGCTCTATTCCCTCTGCGAGCACCACCTCTGCCGTTCTTCGGCCGGGCCCACGTTGCCTATATCCCCAACGGCAAGATCCTCGGTCTCTCCAAGGTGGCCCGCATCGTGGATGTCTTTGCCCGGCGGCTGCAGGTTCAGGAGCGGCTGACCGATCGAGATCGCCGACGCCATCATGAACGTGCTTCAGCCCACCGGCGTCGGCGTGGTGATCAGGCGGCGCACTTCTGCATGATGATGCGCGGGGTGGAGAAGCAGAACTCCCGCGCCATCACCAGCGCACTCCGCGGCATCTTCCGCGACGACTCCAAGACCCGGGACGAGTTCCTGCGCCTGGCGCACGGAGGCCGCCTCCCCGAGTGAGCCGGCTCGCGGGGCGGGTGGCCCTTGTGACCGGTGCGTCGCGCGGCATCGGCGCCGCGGTGGCGGAGCTCCTGGCCGGCGAAGGCGCGCGCGTCGTCCGGGTGGCGCGCACGCTGGAGCGCCGGACCAGCGGCGCGGTGCAGGATCTTCCCTGCGACCTGACCGATCGGGATCAGGTGAGCCGGCTGGCGTCGAGCGTCATCGACTCGAGTGGCCCGCCCGATATCGTGGTGAGCAACGCCGGCGCGTTCCTGCTCCGGCGGCTGGAGAACACCGGGCCGGCGGAGCTCGACCGGCAGCTGGCGGTCAACCTGCGGGCGCCGTTTGCGGTGGCCCAGGCATTTCTTCCGGCCATGGCGCGGTCGAGGCCGGGGCAGCTTCATCACCGTGGCAGCGTGGCCGATCACGTGGGCTATCCGGAGAACGCCGCCTACGCCGCGAGCAAGTATGGTCTCCGCGGGCTGCACGAGACCTTGCTGCCAGGAATACCGCGGCACCGGCGTCCGGCTGACCCTGGTGTCTCCCGGCCCTACCGACACCTCGGCCTGGGACCCGTTCGATCCCGATCGCCGGGAGGGGTTCATTCCCCGGGCGGGAATGCTGCGCCCGGCCGATGTGGCCGAAGCGGTGCTCTTCGTGGCCACCCGGCCGGCTCACGTCCTCATCGACTGGCTTCGTCTGGGCCCGACAGGGAAAAGCCAGCCGCAGATGAACACAGATAAACGCACGGATCGTACCGCGTGCATCGAAAGCAGTATCTTCGTTAGACTATGTCACTTCTATCAAGTTGTGCCAGCCTTTCAGCCATGATGGTCAAGTAATGCGAGCACCAAGAGATATCCGCGTTCATCTGTGTTCATCTGCGGCTACTGCTTTCGGTGTTATCGTGCGATGATCTGCGCTGAGCACAGCGGGCTTCGCGCAGGCCAAGCTGCCGCCGCTGCCGGACAGTACCGGGTGGGGCGTCCACGTGCTCGCGGTGGCGCGGGACGCCCAGGGCGCCATCTGGGTCGGAACCTACGGGCAGGGGATCTATCGTCTCCCGGCGGGCGACAGCGTCTGGCAGTCGATTCGCCACGACACCACCGCACCGACTCCACCAGACACGTCGATCTCCTGGAACTTCGTCCACGCGTTCGGCTTCGGCTCGCGGGGCGAGATCTGGTACGGCACCGTCGGCAACGGGTGGGGTCTTTCGGTCGACGGCGGGAAGACCTGGAAGAACTGGACCTACAATCAGCTGGGGCCGGAGTGGCAGTACGTGGCGCCGTCGGGGATCGTGGTGAAGGGAGACACGACCGTGATCGGCACCGCCGACGGTCTCCAGATCACGACCAACAATGGGCCAGAAGTGGACCGCCATCGGCGACGCCACCGGTCCGCCGGCCAAGGGCCCCGCCGATACCGTCTTTCCCATTCTGGTGAGCGAGTACGTCCGCCGGGTGGCGGCCAACACCCGGGGCTGGACCGTGGCGACTCTCAGGGGCAATCAGCGGCTCCGGCACACCCCGACCGGCTGGGTGAGCGAGCCGATCGCCGCGGCGGCATTCGCGCCGGCCAATGCGCTGCTCATCGGGCGGCAGCTGATCCAGGGCACGCCCTGCGGGCTTCGTCCGGTGGCCGACACGCTGCCGTGTCTCCGGCAGCAGAGCAAGGACACCATCGCCGCCCGCAATCCGCTCACCGTCTGGTTCCGCCGTCCCATCGCGCCGACCGACAACTCCTACATCGACCAGACCTACCGCTACGGCTCCACCATGGGCGGGAACTTCCAGCAGCATCAGGGCGTCGAGTTCAACAATCCGGACGGCACTCCGGTGTATGCCATCGGTGCGGGCAAGGTGGTCTATGCCGGACGGGCGGAGCAGGGGGCGCTCACCGTCACCATCCGGCACGACACCACGGTAAGCGCCGACGGCAAGAAGTACCGCATCTACTCCACCTACTATCACAACTCCGCGCTCAAGGTGAAGGTGGGCCAGCGGGTGACCAAGGGCACGGTGATCTCGCGGGTGGGGAACACCGGCCGCGCCACCAACGACCATCTTCACCTGGAGATGGCCGCGTCGCCCACCGATTCGCTGGGCGCCATCGTGGACTCGTTGCAGCGATTTCCGCCCTACACCACCAATCCCGAGCTCTGGATCGAGCCGCTGCCCAACACCGGAATCATCGCGGGGCAGGTCTTCGATGGCGAGGGCAAGCCGGTGCCCCAGGCCCGGGTCTACGGCATCATCAAGCGAGAGCCGGCGGAAACGCCTTTCTCCTATGCGGAAACCTACGGCGACAAGGCCCACTCCCATCCGCTGTACGGCGAGCACTTCGCCGTGAGCGACGTCCCCATCGGCACCTACACCGTCGGCACCGAGATCGAGGGCAAGAAGGTGTTCCGCACGGTCACGGTCGAGGCGGGGAAGCTGAGCTGGGTGGTGTTTAAGCCGTAGTCGCGAGTCGCGCAGTCGCTCAGCCGCGCAGTATTGACGTAGCAGGATCTCCGGACGCGCGCTGACTCGACCGTGACGCCTGACCGCGACTGGTGACTGATGTTCATCGAACTCACCGACCTTCTCCGCTGCCCCAATCCGCCACGACGAGAGCTTTCTCGTCCTGTTGCCCGACAAGATGGATGGCCGGTCGGTCAGAACGGGACAGCTGGGTTGCCCGGTGTGCGGCCGGACTTTTCAGCTGGTGGACGGAGTGTTCGACGCCGGAGGGGCGCCGCCGGATTCCAGAGGGAACACCGAGCTCACGCGGCGAGAACGTGTCGGTGCTGGTTGGACTCAGCGGACCGGGAGGCTACCTCGCCCTGGTGGGGCCGGTGGCTTCGCTGTGGGAGGAGGTGGCGGCGCTCAATCCCGGCGTGGCGCTGGTCGCGGTAAACCCCCCGAAGGAGGTCACTGACTCGGCTGGAATCAGCGTGGTCCGGGGCGGGATGATTCCGCTCAAGTCACGCTCGCTCCGCGGGTGTGGTGTTGGGAAAGCCATACGCCGATGATCCCGATCTGGGTCCGCGACGCCGGCCCGGCTGGTGCTACCGGGACTGCGTGTGGTGGGAGAGGGAGATCAGCCGCCCGAAGATCTGATCGATGTGATGGCGAGTGCGGGGGGTGTGTGGGTGGGGACGCAAAGGTAAGCGGTAATCCCGCTCACGCTCTTTCTTCCCCGTACAGCTTCTCGATCTCTTCCCGGTACGCTGAGCTCCACCACCCGCCGCTTCACCTTCAGCGTCGGCGTCAGCTCGCCCGCCTCGACGCTGAAGTCCCGGGGCAGCAGCAGCAGCTTCTTGGGCATCTCGAAGCTGGCCAGGTCCCGGAGTGTGGTCCGTACCTCGCGGTCCATCTTGGTTTGCACCTCCGGCAGCGCGCACAGCGTCTCGGCCGTGCTGGCGCGGATTCCCTGCTGCTCGGCCCAGGACGACAGCGTCGCCAGGTTGGGCACCACCAGCATGATGGGAAACCGGCGCCGGTCGCCCAGCATCACGGCGTTGCTCACGAACTTGCTGCGTCTTCGCCATGCCCTCGATCGGCTGGGGCGCGATGTTCTTGCCGCCGGCGGTGACGATCAGGTCCTTCTTTCGGTCGGTGATCTTGAGGAAACCGTCCGGATCGAGCAGGCCCACGTCGCCGGTGTGGAACCAGCCTTCGCGGTCCAGCGCCTCCGCGGTGGCCTCCGGCTTCCGGTAGTAGCCCGCCATGACGTTGGGTCCCCGGGTGATGATCTCGCCATCCGGAGCGATCCGCACCTCCACCCCCGGAATCGGCCGGCCCACCGTGCCCAGCCGGAGGTGCTCGAAGGTGTTGACCGCGATGACCGGTGACGTCTCGGTGAGTCCATAGCCCTCGAGGATCGGCATGCCGGCGGCGTGGAAGAATCGGGCGATGTCGGCGGTCAGTGGCGCGCCGCCCGAAATGAAGAACCGGATCCGCCCGCCGGTCCGGGCCCGCAGCTTGGCGAACACCAGATGGTCGGCCAGCCAATGCTGCAGCGCGAGCGCCGGGGACACCCGTCCCCGCTCGAGCCGCTGCTCCACCCACTTCTCGCCCACATTCTTGGCCCAGAAGAAGAGCTGCTGCCGGACCCTCGAGCTGCTCCGCACCCGCTCCAGCACCCGGGCGTAGATCTTCTCGTAGAGCCGCGGCACCGACGCCATCAGGGTGGGACGGCAGTGCTCCATGTCGGCGCGCGACGGTGTCCACGCTCTCCGCGTAGTTGATGATCACGCCCGAGTGAAACATGCAGTAGTGCCCGAACATCCGCTCGAAGATGTGGGAGAGCGGCAGGAAGGAGAGGCACTCGTCGTTCTGCCTGAAGGTGAAGAGCTGGCAGCAGGTGGATCACGTCGAAGGCGATGTTGCCGTGGGTCAGCATGACGCCCTTCATCTCACCGGTGGTGCCCGAGGTGTAGATCAGCGTGGCCAGATCGTCGGGCTGCACGGCGAGCGCATCGTCCTTCCAGCGCGGGATGGCGCACCCGCGCGGCGCGTCCCAGCGCGATCACCTGGCCCAGGCTCTTCACGTCCATTCCCACGCGCATCGTCTTCGAACGCGATGATGTGCCGGAGCGCGGGCACCCGCATCCGGATGCTGTGCAGCTTGTCCAGCTGATGGCGGGTGGACACGAACACCGCGACGGCGCCCGAGTCGCAGAGGCAGTACTCCACCTGTTTCGGCGGCAGCGTGGGATAGATCGGAACGTCGGTGCAGCGGGCGGTAAGGCAGGCGTAATCGGCGATGGCCCACTCGGGGCGGTTCTCCGACAGGATGGCAACCCGGTCGCCCGGCCGGATTCCCAGCTCCAGCAGTCCGAGGCTCAGGTCCTGTACCCGGTTGGCCAGATCGGGGTAGCTCAGGTCGAGCCACTGGCCGTCGCGCTTGGAGCGGGCAGCCACCGGCCTGGTGCCGAACCGCGCCAGCGCCCCGAAGTACAGCTCGTTGAGGGTTCGCGCCGCGGGCGCCGACACGCTACTGGAAGATGACGATGAACCGCTGTCCGGAGCCGGGTACGGGAGCTCCGCCAGGGCGGAAGGAGCGTACCTCGACGATGGCGGTGTCTGGTTGAGCAAGAGCGACTCGGTTGAGGGTCACCGTGGTGACCGCACCATCCGTGCCAGTGTTGACCGTGTCGGTGACCACGCCGCCGGGAAGCTCCACCAGGTGCGGGATCACCTCGGGCGGATCGGTGATGGTGTAGATCACCGGCCAGCCTGGCAGCGGCCCCGCCGGGTTGAAGGTCTGAACCTGAGCCACCAGGGGCAGGGAAGCCGTCTCACCCGGGGCGACGGTGAGCACGGAATCGGTGACAATCAGGGTGTCGGCTGTGGCGGTGACGGTAAATTGCAGCAGTGCAGAGGACAAACTTCCGGCAAAAGCTTGCACCCGGCCGGGACCGGGCGAGACCCCGGTGATGACGCCGGTGGTCTCCTCCACCGTGAGCGTCGGGTCGGGCGCCCGCCAGGTGATCGTGGCATCCACCGGGTTGCCGTCCTTGCCGAGCGCCTGGGCACTCAGGGTCATCGATTCGCCGACCTGGAGGGAGTCGGAGGCCGGCTGAGTGATTTGCAGCGCCACCGCGCCGCCCTCTTCTTCCGTCAGATTGCTGCAACCGGCCAGCAGCAGGGCGAAGATGAGGAGAGCCCGGCGGATCACCCCGTATCCGACGCCTTCGCGTCGCTTGGCATCTTCTCCAGCTCGGCTTCGGCGTACTTGACCCAGCGCTCGGCGTCGGGTCCCTTGGCCGGCCGGGCGAGGAAGGCGCGCAGGTGCTTGGCGGCCTCCTGGAGGTCGCCGCGTTTCTTGAGCAGAAAGGCGACGCCGTAGTGCGCCCCGCTCAGCGAGTCGTCCAGCTCCAACGCGCGCCGGTAGTGGCGGATGGCTTCGTCGTCCTGGCCGGTCTTGGTGCACGCGATGGCCATGTTGAGCAGGATGCGCGAGTCGGCGGGATTGTCCCGAAAGGCGAGCCGGTAGGAGGTCAGCGCCGCCTCGAAGTCGCCCTGTCGTTCCAGAGCCAGACCCTCGTTCAGGTAATCCAGTCGTTGGGGGGCCACGGTCTGCCGCGATCCCTTACCGAACATGCGACGCCAGAAGCTCATGCCGAGCAGGGGTCTCCGAGCAAAGTCGAATGGACGCAAGGCGTTGGGGAAGGCCTAAGATAGTCCTGAGGAAACCGACCCGCAACGCGAGCGGTTGGAGACAAATTCACCACAGAGGCACAGAGGACCCAGAGGTCTCGTCTAGCCGATGAGGGTCCGAGGCATGCTGGGTGGCGGCCCCGAATTACCAAAAAATTAGAGTGGACTCTGCCTGTTGAGATCTGCATGGAGCCCTTCTGCCCGCTCGAACCTGAGCCAGATGAGTGTACGCCACCTCTGTGTCCTTTGTGCCTCTGTGGTGAATTGTTGCTGAGCTTCACAGCTGCCCGTTGCTCACCCTCAGAACGGGCGTAGGTTGGGGAAGACTCTGAGGAGGACCGCATGCGTCGTAGCGCGCCCAGCTCGCGAGGAGTGCTGGAAGTCGATTGGCCGTTCTTCGGCGAGCTCTGCCGCGCGCTGGCGCTTCGGGTTGCCCGGGAGTATCAGCCCGAGATCGTGCTCGGCATCGCCAAGGCCGGCGTGATTCCCGGCGTGGTGGTCGCCTCCATTCTGCAGTGCGACTTCACCTCGATGGTGGTGACCCGGAAGGACGCGGACTCCCAGCCGATTCTGGTCTCCGGTCCGCCGCCGTCCATCAAGGGCCGCCGAGTGCTGGTGGTAGACGAGACCTGCGACACCGGGAGCACCATGAAGCTCGCTCTGAGCGAGGTGCGGGCGCGGAAGCCGTCGGAGGTGCGGAGCGCGGTGTCATTCAAGACCGGCGACTACGCGCCCGACTTCCACGCCTTCGAGACCGACAACTTCATCATCCTTCCCTGGGACCGGGAGATCATCCAGGGCGGCGAGATCATCGTCCGTCCGGACTACGCCGCCCGGCTGTAATCCTCCTTCTGTCTCTTCTGTTCAGTTGCGGCAGCACCCTCCCGATTTGCAGTTAGCCCAGGTCGTCATTTCTCGCATCCAGCGGATTACCCCTTCGCCTTCCCCCCCCGGAGCGCCCTTCTCCTCGTAATTGAGCGAATCGAGAACCCACCGTGCCGCCGAGGTTTTGATGACCGAGTCCGGATGCTCGAACAACCGGAGAGTTCGCGTGGTCGCAAGCGAGTCGCGTCGGGTGCGCATTGCCTGTGTAGAAATGAAGAGAGAGCGTCCCCGCGACATATCCCGGTTTACTCGTACCACCGAATCCACCGCCCAATACACCGTATCGCCCGCGCCCAGGTTCAGTTGAGGATAGGGGTTCTTGGTGTCGTAGTTGATGATTTGGGCGATTATCCGGCCTGCACCCTCTGCCAGATTGCTGCTCTTGTTGCGCTTCAATCCTCTTCTCCGGGAAAATTCCCACGAGCGGTCCTAGCTGGCACGACTGCTCACAATTCACCAGCAGGTGCTGGACATCACCGGCACCATCCCGATAGTCAAACTTCAAGTTCTTCAGATAAGCCTGAATGCTCTCGGCGGGCACCCGATCCATGGGTGTGGCGAACGGTGGCGCAGGAACCCCGTGGGCACAGGCAATGCTGGCTGCCCCGAGCAGACTTGCAGACAGAGATTTCCATTCCATGGGGCCCTCGGTGGTTGAAGAGATACTACTGTACCAGCGAACGCATTCGCTCGAGCGTCGATTGCACTTCGGGGTCGCCATTGGCCCACAGCACTAGAACGTCCCGAGCTCGACGTTTCGCTTCCGTGCTATCGCCCGCTTGGGCAGCCAGCTCAGCACGCAAGGCCATTCCCCGGACCAGAGTCGCCACCTGTGGCAGCTGATCCAGCAGGTCGGCCCCGAGTGTCGGAAGCGCATTGAGCGAAGATCCAGGAGCCGGATGGCGGCGGCGGTATCTCTGACGGCGAGCAGGAGCCGGGCTTCCTGGTAGGTCGCGTCGAAGGCCACATCGCCCGGACGAAGGCCGGCGCGTGGCCGGCGCAGCTCGCTCGAAATCCTGTCGCACTCCGCTGTGTCGCCGCGTCGCCAGCTTCCACTGCATCACCAGCAGGTAGTTTCCGCCTGCACTGCCAGGGCGATGCACGGGCCGGAGTCCTCGCTCGGGGAACGCGAGCACCGCCGGACGATCGAGCAGACGCCTGTCGGACGCTGGTTCGCTGGTCGGGTGGTACGTAGCTGGGGATCAGTCGCTCCACCCGGTGCTCAAGGGCAACAATACTGTCGAGCGGAGCACCGAAAGAGGCGTATGCAAAGAGGCCCAGTGCAGCATCGGTGAGAGACAGCGGTAGCTTGATCTCTTGCCAGTCAGGGGCAAGGAAGGTGTAGTCCGGAGCGGCGCGGCGTTGCAGTTGAGCGGCCAGGTTGACGCGGCCAACCAAAGCCGCCAGACCTCGCAAGTGCTGCGCATTCTCCATCATTGGGTTTGGATTTGCCCGGAGCAGGGAATCTGCCAGTCTACGGGCCTCAGACATGTGCTCGGACTTGAGCAGCAGGCGGACTTCGCCATTGACCATGCGCAGTGCCGCCGCCGGGTCACGCGCGAGCGTGCGCGCTTTCCGGATCTCACTCAAAGCCGAATAATCTTTGGATCGGCCGGCGGACAGCTCGCCGAGGGTCTCTAATACCAGCGACAAAGTCTCGTGTGCATCCGCATTACGAGGAAATGCGGTCACCCAGGTTGTGGCGATATCACGCATCAGCTCCCGGTTTGCGGACACCGCTGCGGTTACCGTCGACGGAATAGTTCCCGGAACGGCGGCGACCACAGCCTCGATGCGGTGCGGCACGAACTCGAGAGTATCGTGGGTCATCGAGGGGAAGGCCCCGAACCGTACTGTGTCGGGGGTGAGGGCATAGCCCTGTCGAATGTGGTTGGTCTCGGTGTACAGCAGCTGCGGCAGCCGGGAAAACCCCTGACCGCGGAAAGCCAGATGCACCGAAGGCACGATCTCCAGGGCTCGCCGGTAGGCGTTCACCGCCCCCTGATAGCTGCCGCGAAACCGCCATCCCGAAGGACTGGCTGGGTCACGCACCACCAACGGGTCCTTTCCCTGGCACTCTCCCAGACCGAACCAGGCCGCAAAGTCGAGCGAATCCCGGGCGACCAGGTCCCGGAACCGGTCGCACGCCTGAGGGAAACCGCTGGTCGGCCAGGGCCAGCATCCCTTCGGCCAACCCGCGGTCCCGGGGAGAGAGGCTGTCGCCCGAGCTCAGCGCACCGGCCGCATAGCCTCGCCAGGATTTCGGCTCCTCGCCGCTCCAGGCCAGCACCTGCGCCAGGGAGAGCTGTGCCATGCCGTAGGACGGATCGATGGCGAGCGCCCGCTGCAGCCGGGCCTTGGCCGAATCCAGGTCCCAGCGCTGCATCGCCAGATACGCATCCTGAAAGGCACGCCAGGCTGGAAGCGAGAGTTGGTCGCCGCTCCGGGGCGGAGCTGCCGGTGGCCACCCCGCCGCCGATCAGGAGCGAATCGGCCAGCTCCTCGAACCGTGACTGGGCATCGCTGAGATCGGGCGCAATACGGATTGACTGTTCCCGGACCAACTTCTGGCCGGCCGCGTCGTAGAGCAGCCCCCGCACGTAAATGGTGTCCTTGAACTCCCACACTTCGCCGAGGACCACCCGCCCGGCCCGACGCTCCCGTGCAATCGAGAGTCCGTCATCGATGCTTCCAGTACCGCCGCGGCGCGAGCGGGCATCAGCGACCCAGAGTGGATCGACCATCTGTACCCCGCGCCACCGGGCCAGCGCGTCGTGGAGCAGCGACTCGCATTGGTCTCCGTTGAGGAGCCGGGGAGCCGATGCCGCCCGATGGCGGAAGGGCAGCACCATGTAGAGCGACTGATTCATCACCGGGGCGGATCTGCGGTGGAATGCCGTCGCAGTGAGTGCCGCAGCGAGGACTAACGCACCGATCACGGCCCAGCCGGCGCGAGAGACGGGGACCCGGTGCCCCCGCTGTACCGGAGTCGGTACGGTGGGGATCTGGGGCTCCGGCGGCGTCCGATGGCTGGGGAGAGCAGCCTCGAACTCCGAGGCTGTGGCAAAGCGGTCGGCCGGAATCTTCTGCAGCGCCTTCATCACGACTTGCTCGAGCTTCACCGGGACTTCCGGCCTCCGGGCCCGGATGGGGGGAACGGATCCGATGGCGTGCTGGCTGGTGACCGACTGCGGAGTGGGCCCCGTGAACGGTGGCTCGCCCACCAGCATCTCGTACATCACGCAGCCCAAACTGTAGACATCGGAGCGGCCGTCTATCCGAAGGTCGGCCGCCACCTGCTCCGGGCTCATATAGAGAGGTGTTCCCACCACAAAGCCCGTCCCGGTCACCGCATCGTGCTCGGCGGAAACGGCGGCGCTGATGGCCCGGGCAATGCCGAAATCGGCTACGATCGCGTGCCCTTCGGCCAGGAGAATGTTTTCCGGCTTGATATCGCGGTGAACGATTCCCTGAGCGTGGGCGTAGCCCAGGGCATTGGCCACCTCGCAGGCGATTTCTACCGCCTCGTCGATCGGCAGCTCGCCCTGACGGCTGAGGCGTCTGCGCAGTGATTCGCCGACTACGTAAGGCATCACGTAGTAGAGCAGGCCCTGAGCCTCTCCCGAGTCGTACACCGGAACGATGTGAGGATGATTGAACTGGGCCGCGATTTCGATCTCTCTGAGGAATCGCTCGGGCCCCAGCGCGGCGGTGAGCTCCGGCCGAAGAACCTTGATAGCTACCCGGCGGTGATGCTTCCGATCATGGGCCAGATAGACTGTGGCCATGCCGCCACGTCCGAGCTCGCGCTCGATCGCGTATTGGTTGCCCAGGGCGGCAGTCAGCCGCGTGAGGTAGTCAGTCACGGTGGGGTTCCGGGCCGATTTCTCCCGGAAATGCTACTATATGGGACAGAACAGGCCTCGGCCAGCCCTTTAACCCATTCTCTCTCTGCAACCTTTCGGGCCCGAGCCCCGTCTAACCCGCAGTTTCCTCTCAAGGAGCGCTGTACCATGCAGGTCCACCCCACGTCCCTGGATCTCCCGCACCGTCCCCGCGCTCCTCGGCGCGGCTCTGATCCCGCTTCCAATCCTCGCTGCCCAGCAGCCCGAGCGGTACTCAGTCCCGGGGCACGAGGTCGCCATTTACAACCTGGTAGGCGAGGTCACCGTCGAGGCCGGACCCGGGCCCGACGTGGTAGCTCAGGCCACCCGGGGCGGGGCCGATGCAGCCAAGCTCAAGGTGATGAAGAGCGAGATCGACGGAACCCAGAGCCTGCGCTTCGTCTATCCCGCTGACCGGATCACCTACGGCAAGCTCAGCAGCGGCTCATCCACCCAGCTCCGGGTCCGGGAGGACGGCACCTTTTCCGACCGACACCAGGATGACGAGCACAAGAAGGAGAACGAGGGCCGGCGGGTCACCATCAGCGCTGCGGCCGGCGGCCTCGATGCCCATGCCGATCTCCGCATCACCGTCCCCATGGGCAAGCAGCTCTCGCTCTACCTCGCGGTGGGCAAGGTCTCCGTCACCAACGTAGAGGGCGACCTCAATATCGACGCCGCTTCGGCGCCGGTCACCACCTCGAATACCCGGGGCGACCTCAACATCGACGTCGGCTCGGGCCAGGTACAGGTGAGCAACTCGCGGGGCGACTTGTCAGTAGACACCGGCTCGGGATCGGTGTCGCTCACCGATGTGAGAGGGGAGAACGTTTCGGTGGATACCGGCTCAGGCGAGGTGAGCGGGACCGGGGTGCGGAGCGCGTCGCTCGATGTGGAGACCGGCTCGGGCGACATCCAGCTCGCCGGACTCACGGCCCCGCAGCTGAAGCTGGAGACCGGGAGCGGTGCCGTGACCGCAGATGTCAACGGGGAGCTCTGGAATGTGAACGTGGAGACCGGGTCGGGCGATATCACGCTCAAGGTCCCGCCCACAATCGGCGCCGAGGTGGACATCGAGACCTCGAGCGGCGAGATCGAGACCGACTTCGAGGTCGCCGTCACTCGGCACGCGCGGGATCACATGACCGGGCGCATTGGCGATGGGCGGGGGAAGATCGATATCGAGACGGGATCAGGAGGGATCAAGCTGGTGAAGGGGAGCTGAAGCGGGCGGACGGCCGGACGGGCGGACAGGCGGACAGCATGGTGAGAAACGGCTTGATCCCGCAACCCGAGACGATCCGCAAGAAACGATAAAGCAGTAGGGGCAGAATCCCGCTCCTACCGCCTCTGTTACCCCTTGCCGCCGACCGCCTACAGTCCGCCCGTCCGCCCGTCCGTCAGCTCCGCCGAATCGCCTCCACATAGCCCGACCCCTGCGCCATCCGCTCATAGAGAATGCTGAGCGTCTCCGGCGCTCCGGCCAGAAAGCGGCACTTGTGGTCCCCGCGGGAGCGACATTCCACCTCCATCACCGCCACCGGGCCCTGCGACACCCGCCCCAGGAAATCTGCCAGCAGCCCGCAGCTCAGATGGCACGACGGGTACTGGCCCTCCGGCTGATCCAGTGCCTCGGCCCAATTCTCCGAGTCCAGGGCCAGCACCGCCTCCCCCAGTGGCATGGAGGTCAGCTTGCCCCAGCCCTGTTCCGCAAAGAAGTCGGACAGCACCTCGCCCAGGAACTGCACGTCCAGGTCTGACGGTTGGTCCAGGTTCCGCTCGGCCTTGAGCCACCGGGCGAAGTCTTCGTACAGCTCCTCGCCTCCGGCAAAGCCGGCCTCCTGGAGGTGAGTGGCAGCCTGGAGTCCCGAATCGCGCTCGAGCGAGGCACGAAGCTGATGGATGACCTTGCGGCCGAGCCGAAGGGCAGCCGGGGTTTGTCGTGATGCCTGGTCGATCATAGGTCGTGGGTTAGAGGTGATTGAATAGTACAAGGTGCGGCCGGCGAGGCGGAGGGGCGGAGGTGGATGGGATCATTCTCCGGCTTTCCGACTCTCCGACTGTTCGACTCTCCGCAGGAGTTCCGCCTCGTCGATGACCTCCACGCCCAGCGACTTTGCCTTCTCCAGCTTGCTGCCGGCGTCCTCACCCGCAACCACCGCGTCGGTCTTCTTGCTCACGCTGCTGCCGACCCGCCCTCCGGCTTCTTCGATTAAAGAGGTAGCCTGCGAGCGGGAGAGCGTGGGCAAACTCCCGGTCAGCACGTAAGTCTTGCCCGAGAGCGCGCCGTCGGCTTTGGCAACGGTGGGCTCGACTGTGTTCACACCCGCGGCCTTGAGCCGCTCCAGCAGCTCCTGATTCCGGGGCTCGCTGAAGAATGCGGTGACGCTCTTGGCGATCACCGGGCCGATCCCCTGGATCCCGCCCAGCCGTTCTTCGCACGCAGCCTTCGCCAGGGCGTCGAGGTTACCGAACCGGCGCGCCAGCAGCTGCGCCGCGGTGAAGCCCACGTGAGGGATGCCGAGCCCGAAGATCAGGAGCGAGAGCGGCCGAGTCTTGGAGTCTTCTATCGCGGCGACCAGCTGGTCCGCCGACTGCTTCGCGTAGCGCTCCAGCGTCACCAGCTTCTCGGATGTGACGTTGGTGTAGAGGTCGGCCACGTTCCGGATCACGCCTTCGTCCAGCAGCTGCCGCACCCGTTCGTATCCCAGTCCCCGGATGTCCATCGCCCCGCGCGATGCGAAGTGCACCACACCCTCCAGCACCCGGGCCGGGCAGGAGACGTTGGGACAGTAGCGCATTGCTTCGTCTTCGATCCGGGGCGTCGGGCTGTTGCAGGCAGGGCAGTGGTCCGGCATCTGCCACGGCTCGCCCCGCTTCACTCCGTCCCGGATGATCGGTCGCACAATCTGGGGAATTACCTCGCCCGCCCGGATGACTTCGACCCGATCGCCGATCCGGATGTCCTTGGTTGCGATGAGGTCCTCGTTGTGGAGCGTCGCCCGGCTCACGGTGACGCCGGTGATCTGCACCGGCTGCAGGATGGCAAAGGGATTGAGCGCGCCGGTGCGCCCTACATTGACGGCGATGTCGAGCAGCTCGGTCTCGGCCACCTCCGGCGCAAACTTCCTGGCGATGGCCCACCGCGGCTCGCGTCCGCCGACCACGCCGAGCTCGGCGTGCAGCGCGAGTCGGTCGACCTTCACCACGACGCCGTCGGCCTGGAAATCGAGATTGGGGATCAGCGTCTCGTAGCTCTCGATTGCGGTCTGCACTTGGTCCAGAGTGTTGAACCGTTTGCGATGGGGCTCGACCTGAAAGCCCCAGCTGGCGAGCAGATCGAGGAGCTCGGATTGGGTGCGCACCGTGATCCGCCCGTCGATCACCTCGAGCGCGTAGGCAAACATCCGAAGCCGGCGGCGGCGGGTGATCGCGGGATCGAGCATGCGAAGCGCGCCGGCGGCCGCGTTCCTGGGGTTGGCGAAGAGCGGCTCGCCCAGCTTCTCCCGCTCTTTGTTGGTCCGGGTAAAGCTGGCGAAGGGCAGGTAGACCTCGCCCCGGATCTCCATCAGTTTCGGGTGATCCTTGCCGTTAAGTGAAAGTGGTATGTCGTGAATAGTACGGAGGTTAGGGGTGACGTCCTCACCTGTTGTGCCATTACCCCTCGTGGCGCCGACCTTGAGCTTCCCGCTCTCGTAGGTGAGGCTCACCGCGGTGCCGTCGATCTTCACTTCGGTGGTGTAGCCCGCGGTTTTTACTTCGGAGACCTGCCGAGCGTTTCGCTCCTCCCACGCGGCCAGCTCCTCAGTGCTGAAGGCGTTGGCCAGCGACAGCATGGGACGCAGATGCGGGTGCTTGGTGAGCGCAGTGCTTGCGATCGCA
>CAWGVB010000007.1:0-7463 GCA_963825815.1 uncultured Gemmatimonadales bacterium
CTATGGCGGCCAGGCGGGGCGGTGCGGGAGTGTCGGGGGCGGTCATGGGCTGGTTTGTAGATTCCCATGACTTCAGCCTTCGCGCCAGTCCCCCCCGTCACGACTGGGTAACGATCATCCTGGTCCAAGGTCCAGGTGACTGTAGTGGGCGGGTTTACATCCAAGATCCGGGCCCCAGGCTCGGGTCGAGGGTTTCAGCTCAGCCAGACACTTCAACCCAAAGACATCAAGGAACTCGAAGGTCTACTGCCTACCTGCGTCCCGATACAGAGTCGTTACTTCCACCAGCACCATGGTCTAATTGCCGTTCGACCACTCGTCCTGAGATTGGGTCAGCCAATCGGATTCACCAGTGATACGGGGGTGGCATGAGGACCAAGAGCGTACTGATGATTGGGCTGCTGGCGGCAGTGTCTGCCTGCGCCAAGCCGGCAGAGTCGCCCGAGGCGGCCAAGTACGGCGTGAAAGTGCCCAACGGGCTGGCCTTCTCCGAGTTCAAGGGATACGAGAACTGGCAGCTGATCTCCATCAGCCAGGACGGGCCCGCAATTGCCGCCATCCTGGGCAATCCGACGATGATCAAGGCCTACGAGTCCGGTATTCCCGGCAACGGCAAGCCGTTCCCGGATGGCTCCAAGATGACGAAGATCCACTGGGTCCCGACCAAGATGTCCACCTTCCCCGCCGCAACTGTGCCGGGCCGGCAACACGACGTGGACTTCATGGTGAAGGACAGCAAGCGGTTCGCGGATAGCGGCGGATGGGGCTGGGGCGCGTTCGAGTACGACTCGGCTTCCGCGAAGTTCACGCCCGCCGACACCAAGGCCAATCCCCCACAGGGGAACGACGCCAAGTGCGGATTCGCCTGCCACACGATCGTGCAGAAGAGAGATTACGTGTTCACGGACTACGCCCACCGGTGAAACCACGGAACTGCGCAACATGTCGCGACTTCGTCCTCACCGGTTACGCGCCCTGATCGGGAGAACGTCCGCCAGCTCTTCGCCACTCCGATCGAGAAGGTTTCCTCACGCCGGCCCACGATCACCGGGGCGATCCCATCGATGCCACCATCTCCCACCGTCTAGCAGGAGAACGACAATGGAAAGCACCCAAGCCTCCTCAGCCAGCGCACTTCGCTCGCCCGGAAGCAATGCGATCTCGGACGGCGGGCCGGTCCTCGAGCCGGCGACGCAGAAGTTCATCGATGCGTTGACCGCGGCCGGAGGGCCACCACTCTACACCCTCACGCCCACCGCCGCTCGCGAGGTTCTGGCCAGCGCGCAACGCCAGCCGGTCCAAAAGCTCCCCGCGTCGATCGAGGACACCACGTTCCCGGTGGGGCCAACCGGGTCGGTGCGAATCCGGATCGTCCGGCCGGAGGGCGCTAAAGGAACCTTGCCTGTGGTGATGCACTTCCACGGCGGCGGCTGGATTCTGGGAGACAAGGAGACTCACGACCGGATGACGCGTGAGATCGCGGTGGGCACCAACGCGGCAGTGGTGTTCGTGGACTACGACCGATCACCTGAGGCCCGGTATCCCACGGCGATAGAACAGGCGTACGCCGCGACCCAGTACGTGGTCGAACACGGCCGGAGCTGGGTGTCGATCCTGCCCGGCTTGCCCTGCTCGGCGACAGCGTCGGCGGCAACATGACCGCCGCGGTGACGCTGCTGGCCAAGAAGCGGGGCGGACCCAAAATCACGTTCCAGGTGCTCATGTACCCGGTCACGGACGCAAACTTTGAAACCGGATCCTACGTCACCTTTGCCGAGGGTCCCTGGCTCACCAGGGCAGCCATGCAGTGGTTCTGGGACGCGTACCTGCCGGACGTGGACGAGCGGCAGCAGCCCAGTGCCACTCCGCTTAACGCCTCGCTGGCAGAGCTCAAGGGTTTGCCCGAGGCCCTGATCATGGTGGACGAGAACGATGTCCTCCGCGATGAAGGCGAGGCCTATGCCCGGAAATTGTCTCAAGCCGGAGTGCGGGTTACCAGTGTGCGATACAACGGGACTATCCACGATTTCGTACTCCTCAACGCGATCGCGGACACACCGGCGGTTCGGGCGCCATCCACCAGGCCAATACCGCGCTCAGGGCCGTCCTCCACAAGTGAAGTGTCCACCAGGTCAGAGGCAGAGGACAGTTCTCTCAGGGAGGTTCCGTATGCCGCTGCATCCGTCTTCCGTGATGGCCGGAGTCATGCTGCTCGGCGCGAGTACCGGGCTACTCGGCTGCGAGCGCTCGAGCGCCCGCAGCGAGTCAGGCTCCCGGTCTACGGCTTCGGCCGACTCGAGCTCCGCTTCGCAACCGGGCGCGAGCCTGCCGCAGCAGATTGCCGATGTGGTCGTAAAGCTCAATGGCGGCATCCACACCGGATTCCGGTTCATGCATGCCAAAGGAATTGTGCTGAGCGGGAGCTTCACTCCAACAGCCCAGGCCAAATCGTTGAGCCGGGCCGCGCACTTCAACGGGCCGGCTGTGCCGGTGACGGTCCGCTTCTCCAACGCGCCTGGATTGCCCACCAACGCGGACAACAACCCCGGGTCGGGACCTCGCGGCATGGCTATTCGCTTCAAACTTGCGGGTGGAGGATTCACCGACATCGTCAGCATCTCGCATAACGGCTT
Organism: uncultured Gemmatimonadales bacterium; assembly: GCA_963825815.1. Lineage (GTDB taxonomy): Bacteria > Gemmatimonadota > Gemmatimonadetes > Gemmatimonadales > GWC2-71-9 > CAVVWJ01. Next base: position 2,634 of record CAWGVB010000007.1, read on the forward strand.
CGTGGTCGGGACCGGGGACGACTTCCTGGCATTCCTCAAGGCGGCCGCCGCCAGCGGTCCTGATGCTCCTCACCCCAGTCCGATCGAAACGTTTCTGGGGAGTCATCCCCGGGCTTTGAAGTTTGCGACCGAGGTCCAGGCGCGACCCAAGAGCTACGGCACGGCAGCTTACTTCGGGAACAACGCCTTCGTCTTGGTGGACGGAAAGGGCAAGAAACAGCCGGTGCGATACCAGATCGTTCCAGCCGCTGGAGTGGTAAACCTTGACTCCGCCTCCGCGGCCAAGGCGGGCGCGAACTACTTGCAGGAGGAGATCCAGAAACGCCTGGCCCGCAGTCCGGTCGAATTCCGGTTGTACGCTCAGCTGCCCAATCCCGGGGACCCCACGAACGACGGCTCGATCGTCTGGGCTGACGACCGGAAGCGGGTGCAGCTCGGCGTCATCCGACTGACCAAGGTCGAGCCTAACCAGGATGAATTGCAGCGCTCGCTGACCTTCAACCCGACGTTCCTGACCAACGGGATCGAGCTGTCCGACGACCCACTCGTGCCGCTCCGGTCGGCCGTATATGCCCTTTCGGTAGCGCATCGGCATTAGCGAAGACGAGGAGACAGAGAAGTAGAATGACGGCCTGATTCATTCAGTCATAGGAGGAGAAACCATGTCGACAATCACCACCATCGATGGAACCGAGATCTACTACAAGGATTGGGGAAAGGGGCAGCCGATTGTGTTCAGCCATGGCTGGCCGCTCTCGGCCGATGACTGGGATACGCAGATGCTTTTCTTCGTGCAGCAGGGCTATCGGGTGATCGCCCACGACCGGCGGGGCCACGGCCGCTCCACCCAGACCGCTGATGGCCATGACATGGACCATTACGCCGACGATCTGGCTGCGGTGGTGAACACGCTCAACCTGAAGGACGCGATCCACGTGGGTCACTCGACCGGCGGCGGCGAGGTGGTGCACTACATCGCCCGGCATGGCGAGAGCCGGGTAGCCAAAGCCGCGATCATGAGCGCGGTGCCGCCGCTGATGATGAAGACCGCTGCGAATCCGGGTGGGTTGCCCAAGGACGTGTTCGACGGACTCCAGGTGCAGCTGGCCGCAAATCGGTCGCAGTTCTACTACGAGCTGGCCTCAGGGCCGTTCTATGGCTACAACCGCCCGGGTGCCAAACCCTCGCAGCCCGTAATCCACAACTGGTGGCGACAGGGAATGATGGGAGGCGCCAAGGCACACTACGACGGTATCGTCGCATTCTCTCAGACGGACTTCACCGAAGACCTGAAGAAGATCACCGTCCCGGTGCTGGTGCTGCACGGCGACGACGACCAGATCGTGCCCTACGCCGATTCGGCCCCGTTGTCGGCCAAGCTGCTCCGGAACGGCACCTTGAAAACGTATAAGGGCTTTCCCCACGGTATGCCGACGACCGAAGCCGATACTATCAACGCCGACCTGCTCGCCTTCATCAAGGAGCGCTCAGGCAGCCCGGTGCGGGAGAGGGCTACAGTGTGAACAGCGAGAGGAGACTGGCCGTCCCGACTGCAATGAGCTGCCCTACTAGGACGTCGCCCAGATAGTGCACCCGCAAACGCACCCGGGAGAAGCCCACCAGCAGGGCAAGCAGCAGCAGGGGCACCATCCAGGCCGGGAACATCGTCCCGTAGGCAAACGCTACCGACATCGAGGCGGTGGCGTGACCCGAGGGAAAGGAGAAGCAATCGGGCTCCGTTGGTTATTCAAGGTTTTGCCGCGACCGATCATTCGGAAACCAGCAGGTGATAGTGGTGCCGAGACCCAGCTCGCTCTCCGCCGACACCCGTCCGCCGTGGGCCTCCACTAGATGCTTCACGATGGCGAGACCGAGCCCGGTGCCTCCCTGCTCCCGGGAACGTGCCGGGTCCGCGCGATAGAACCGCTCGAAGATGCGGGGCAGATGATCCGGGATGATGCCGGAACCGGTGTCGGCGACGCTCAGGGCAGTGCCCGAATTGACTACTGCGCTGCGACAGGTGATCCGTCCTCCGGCCGGGGTATAGCGGGTTGAGTTTTCCAGCAGGTTGGTCAGGATCTGGCGTACCGCGTCAGGATCGGCGACCAATTCGTCGGCTCCGGCTCCGATCTCGATCCGGAAATCGATTGCTGATTTCCTGTTGCCGTCGCCCAGTCCATCCCAGGTTTCCCGGCAGATCGCCGGCACATTGATCGGCTCGGGCTCTGGCTGCCAGCTCCCGGCTTCCAGCCGGGCCAGATCCAGCAGATCATCCACCAGGCGCTGCATCCGCCTTGCGTTCCCCGCAATGGTGGCCACGAACCGCCGGCTGATGTCCGGCTCCAGGTTATCGCTCAGCAGGGTCTCGGCGTAGCCGGAGATCGAGGTAAGCGGGGTCTTGAGCTCGTGCGACACGTTGGCCACGAAGTCGCGGCGCATCGACTCGAGCCGCCTGAGCTGGGTGAGATCGTGCAGCACCAGCACGGCCCCGCCCGACGGCAGCGGCCGCGCGTTCATCAGCAGGGTGCGGTCTTCCATCTCGACTTCACGGTCCTGCACCAGTTTCCCCTGCATCACCTGGTCGACGACCTCCCGAGCGCCTTTCACCCGAAACAGCTCGGGAAAGTCGGGAAGCGATTGATCGAACTTGTATCCCAGAATCCGGCGGGCCGCCGAGTTGGCGGTGACGATCCGGCCTCGCACGTCGGCGGCGATGACCCCTTCCACCATGGATTCGACCAGGGCAGCCGATTCCGACTGTTCCCGGCGCAGATCGGCGAAGCGGTCGGCCAGCTGGCGGTGCATCTCCCGGAGCGCCTGGACCAGGCGATCGATGTCGGGAATGCCCGAATGGGGAAAGCGGGGTGGCGCCCCGTCGGCAATCGCCCGGGCGGCCGATCCGATCTCGACCAGCGGCCGCGCGATCGAACGGCCGGCCGCGAGTGCGAGCACGCTCCCGATCAGCAACGCCAGCAGGGCGGCGCCGGCCACCGCCTGCTGAGCCCGGTTCACGACTTCGTCTACCTGATCCAGACCCGCGGCCACCCGCACCACGCCGGGGCCTCCCGGTATCGCGACGTACATCAGCAGTCGGCCCACGCTGGCGCTCCGGCGGCTGGAGCTTCCACGCCCACCGCGCAGCGCGGCCTGAACCTCGGGACGGTTACTGTGATTTTCGAGAGGGGGGAGCTTGCCGGGCGGAAAGTCGCTATCCGCGCGGACCCAGCCGCTGCGGTCGATCAGGGAAATGCGATGTCCGGTCTGCGAGGCGAGCCGACGTACGGTGACTTGCCATGCCGCGGTGTCGGTGGGGAGCGCCTCGCGAACCAGGCGCGCTTCGCTCTCCAGCGAGCGCACGATGTCGGTTTCCAGATCCCGTCGGAGCGAGCGCTCGGCCAGCCCAAAGAGAATCCCCACCGTCAACACCAGGATCAGAATGGATCCCAGCACCAGCCGCCGAACAAAGCTCACTTGCTGCGGGTCCCGCGCTCACCTCCCCGAAAGCGGTAACCGAATCCTCGCACGGTCTCGATCAACTTGCCGGCATCCTCCAGCTTGGTTCTGAGCCGCTGCACGTGCATGTCCACCGTACGGGTCTGAATGTCCGGCTGAGCCTCCCAGACGATCTCCAGCAGCTGGGGACGGCTCTGCACCCTTCCCCGGCGCTCCACCAAAGTAAGCAGGAGCTTGTATTCGGTCGCGGTGAGATTCAGTTCGCGGCCATGGAGGGTCGCGCGGTGCGCCGAGCGGTCGATGGAGATGGGGCCGGCGCTGAGGGTCGACCCGGCGCTCACCGCGGGAGAGCCCAGCCGGCGGAGCAGGGCTCCTACCCGGAGCGACAGCTCCTGGGGCGAGAACGGCTTGGTCAGATAGTCGTCGGCGCCCAGCGACAACCCGCGGATCCGGTCGGTCTCTTCCCGCCGGGCGGTGAGGAGAATGACGCCGACATCCTTGGTTTCCTCCCGCCGTCGAAGCTCTGCCAGCACGTCATAGCCAGAGACACCGGGCAGCATCAGATCCAGGACCACCACGTCGGGCCGTTCCTCCCGCGCCGCCTTCAGGGCGTCGGGCCCGTTGGCGGCGGTGGACACCCGATAGCCCACCTTGGCCAGGTGGTAGGCGACCAGCGCGGTGATGTCCGGCTCGTCGTCCACGACGAGGATACGATGGGTCATGCCCAATCCCGTACTCGAGGGTAGGGACGAATATAGGGGGAGAGCGGGAGGGACAGGAAAGCCCGGCTGGGCGGCTGCCGAGTCGGTCTTTGCGGGGGCTCGCACACGGAGCGGGTAGCGGGGATTCCTCATCGCTGACCCGGGCAGAATCTCTTCCGCTATGGTGTGGGGGATGGAACCAGCACCTGATTCGTTCGGTCCAGCACCTGGCTGCGCTCCTGTTCGCACACCTTGGGCGCCTTCTCGCTCATGCGGCTGGGGGCGATCCAGCGGCTGGTCGAAGCCACCTCGGAACTGGTGGCGTCGCCCCGGATTTTCAGGACGACATTGACGTGGCAAGCGGTCGACGTTCCCTGTACCGCGCTGGAAGCTGGGCCAGCGGGTACCAGTCAGAACACCTCCACTCGAGTCGACCACATCCATGGTGAAGGACTCGCCAGTCAAGGCTCGACGGGCTCGTACATAGGCCGAGTCACGAGACGCGGGCACCGGGGTCACGCTGGATGTCTCGGGACCGGCCTGAAGTCCGCTGCAGCCGGCAATCGCCAGGGCGAGCGGGAGCAGCCGGCAGATGGCGGAGCAGCGGGAGAGCAACATTGTCGCCTTTGGGTGTAGTGGGTGAAACCCCGTCGCTCAGGATGTTAGTCCCGCCACA
>CAWGVB010000008.1:0-226509 GCA_963825815.1 uncultured Gemmatimonadales bacterium
CAATTGCCGCGGCCTCCTCCTCGCTCAAGGTGACGCCGTAGGCACAACACGAGGACTGATACGGACACGGGAAGCATGGTAGGGCGGGCAGGTCATGCATGAGCAAAACTAGTCCGGTTGGGCCAGGGTTACCACGATGGTAACGATCTCGTGCGGTGCTGCGTGAAAGGGAACACTGCGACTGCCTTCGCCCAATCGGATCTCGTGCAGAGGGTGCTCGTCGGCCCGGCAACGTTGCGCGGTGGAGAGCGGGGCGGACATATGCCAGACCCCGGCAGCCGGCTGTGGCCCGGCATTGAAACAGCGGAGTACCAGCCCCGATCCCTGCTCCGCGGGCTTGATGGCGGAAAAGATCAGTCCCTCGCCCTCGAGCCGGATTTCGACCGGAGCCGGGCTAAGCGGGGATGCTTGACGAAGCCATTGGGCGCGGATGGGGAGGAAGGCGTCTTCCCAGAGCTGCGGCAAGCTGGTTCCCTGCTCCACTTCGGCCTGCGTTACCGGCCCGAGCGCGAGCTGTACCCGGTCCTGGCCGAGGCACTGCGCCTCCGGTGTGGGCGTGGGCCAGCCGGCGTGGCCCGGACGAGTTGGCAGGTCTCCCCGAGAGAGCTGGCCCACCGACCGCAGCAGCGTCATCAGCAGATCACCGTTCCCCTGCAGCTCGTACTCGAAAAAACCGGGAGTCAGCAGCGCCAACCCCCGGTTCCTGGACGAGCAAGCGACAAAGCGGTGTGCCGGGGCGGTGGCCACCGGTGTCTCCCGCCGATAGCGGCCGGCTCGAAGGCTGACTGATGGTCGGGCGACAATCCCGAACTGCGCTCCGGCCGTGGCACTCACTCCGGGAAGACCGGTACGCACTCGCGCGCGCAGCCGATGATCTCGCGCCTGATTATCCAGCTCCAGGGTACACCGGAGCAGGGGACTTCCTGCGTGGAGCGATAGCGTCACCCGCGCTTCAACTCCCTCGCGGGTTTTTCCTCTGCCGGATCCGCGGCGTAGAGCCCAGCGCAGCTCCAACGCCGCGACTAGCGGGCCATTCGCCAGAGGGATGACCGCCATATTGCCCCGAGCCCGAACGGTTCGGTCCGGACGCGGGGGAGCATAGGTGTAGGTGTCTCCCACGTCGCCGCTGGACTCCAGGCTCAACACGTCCCGGTACAGCTGCCGCGTACGCCGGTCGACCAGAGTAATTGCGCCGCCACTGCCGACCCGGATCTCCAGTAGCTCGTTCCCCATGGAACGGCCCCGAAGCCAGGCGCCGCCCTCCACCGATTTCGACCCCGGCCCCCATCCGTAGACATCGAACCCCATTCCCTTGACGACCTGAGGCTGAAACGCCACTCGGGTACAGTCGACCTCATCCTGGTCGGGATAGTGCCGAGCCGCGTCGAGTCGCTCGTAGCCGCGTTTGCGCCCCAGCCACTGGACCGGAACTGAGGCGTCACTACCCACAAGATGAAAAGGCCGGGCGCCCGGGCCGGCTCGGGGAACATTGTCTCCCGGTGGTCCAACCAGCACATCCCGCTCGAACCAGGTGAGATCGGCAATGACAACGCCCGATCGCGGGCGAGGGACTGGATTCCAGAGCACCAGCTGGGGTTCGGCCAGCTCCGGCTGGTCTCGTACCCGATCGGGATCGTTGCCCACCAGCTCGTTCAGGCTGGTGCGGGCGATCTCGGACGCGAGGTTCCCGGCGTCTTGCAGCCGAAGGCTCAACCCGTCGCGCCACCTGATCGCTGGTGCAGCCGCCGATCGAGTCGTGGAACTCGCTCTGGAGCAGCAGCCGCCAGGCATGGTTCAAGAGCGGCCGCCGGTCGCTGCCGCGATAAGTTTTCGCCAACGCGGCCAGCGGATCGGCGTTTCCGCTCAAGGCAAGCTCGGCCAGCGCAGTGCAGTCGCTTGAGCGGGGCGCGGGTGCCGTGGACACCCTGAAGCGTCCAGGTGTAGCCGTAGGACCAACGCAGCTCGCCCGCAATGCACCGGCACGGCGGCGACTCGGCCGCGGCGGCGAGGAAGAATTCGTGCAGTCGGGAGACGCGAAACTGGCTCCCCGGCTCGAGCTCGCCCAGCAGATGCTGCAGCTTCAGGATCTCAGGGTGCGCGGCATGATGGTCGGCGCCGACGAAGACGGCGACCTGGTGGGTGGCCGCACGCTCGACCAGAGTGGAGCGGATGCGAGACCACATCCGGGGCAGCCGCTCAGCGTCTGCGGGAAGCGCGGCACCGATCTCATAGCCATCGGGCGGCAGATGATAGAGCAGCACCTCGCGCCCGTCCGGACCGCGCCAGCGATACAGATCGCGCTCCTGGCCGGGCTCGCCGCCCAGCCCGCGCCAGAGCACTCCAAACCGGATGCCGAACTCGCCGGCCAGCTGAGGCCAGATTGCCGGGTGTCCGAACGCGTCGGGCGAGTAGAGCACATCACTGCGACCACCGAATCGGGCGGCGTCGGCCTGTCCGGCGAGCAGATTGCGAATCAGGGATTCTGCCGAGGGGATAAGCTCGTCGGCCAGAACGTACCAGGGCCCTACCTGGAGCCGTCCGGAGCGCACCAGCTCCACGACGGCGGCTTCGCGCTCGGGGCGGACGCTGAGATAGTCCTCGAGGAGAACGGTCTGTCCGTCGAGGAGGAAGGTGGAGCCGGACTCCGAGGAGAGCCGGTCGAGAAGGTCATCGAGAGCGGGAACCAGGCGGGCAAGAAAGATGGATTGCGGGAGGTACCACTCCCGGTCCCAATGGGTATGCGGGATGAGATGGAAGGTGTACCCGGCCATTGCCGGGAAAGCTAACCAGCCTCAGTCGTAGCCGGTGAAGGGCTCGGTCTCGAAGCGAGTGCCTTTGCTACGGTCTTCGAAGACGTGGGTGATTCGGACCGTGGACGGGAGCCGCTCGACCCGGCTCTCGATCAGCTTCAGATTCGGCATTGTCGCCCAGGCCGAGGGCATTCAGCCGTTCCGCCTCGGCTCGGGCTACATCGCCTGGTGTGGGGCGGCTGGCCGGATAGGCATCCTCGTGGTGACGGATCAGGGCCTGCCAATGCTGGTCACCCGCGCGTTCGATCGACTCTCGGATCTGTTCCCGGGTGAATGCCATTGTTCTCAGCCTGCTCCGGGGCCAGCTCGATCAGGAAGACGGCCGACAGGATCAGAAATCCGCCCGCCAGCGGCGCAAAGCGGATGTTCCCGAAGTAGTAGCCCAGTAGAACGAACACGGCCACCATGCCGAGACAACACCATCCCGCCAGCCGGCGGACCATTTCGCTGATGCCCATACTCGTCTCCGAAGAGGGGACGGTCTAACATGCCATGCAGCCGGAGCCTTCGGCTGTATGTCACGTCACCGGGGCTCGGTGACCGCCAGCAGCCGAGCGGCGGCGGCAAACCGTTCCTGGATCAGCAGAAAGCCGGCCGAGCTGGTTGGCACCTGCATGCGGCCCTGGGAATCCATCGCGAGCGGGATGACGTCCGCGTCGGGCCCAAACCAGCGCGTGCTGGGCTCCACATCGGAGGGGTAGACAAAGCCCGGCAAGGCCGCGGCCGCAATAGCGGCCTGGGATCCTATGCCGGATTCGGGCATGGTGCCGGCCCACAGCTTGGCGCCGTAGGAGATGGCGAGGGGGTAGATCCGGCAGACCTCGGTAAGGCCACCCACCCGATGCACCTTGATGTTCCAGACCCGGGGTCCGTCCAGCTCGATAATCTGACGAGCGGCCCTGGCATCGTGCAGCGTCTCGTCCACGCAGACCGGGGTGCGCAGCTCCTGGGAGAGTCGGGCGTGGCCCACCAGCTCGTCAGGCGGGAGAGGCTGCTCGATGTAAAGCAGATCATTCTGGTCGAGAGCCCTGAGCGCGTCTCTCTGCTCCGGCCACTGGTAGGCTCCGTTGGCATCCACCGTCAGGGGCAAACCGGAACCGGCCATGGCCTCCGCTGCGGCTTTGATCGGGGCGGCATCCCATCCCGGCGCGATCTTGATCTTGACCCGCCGGTAGCCGCGAGGGATTGCCTGCTCGATCCACCGGCGGAGGGTTTGGAGCGATCGGTCCGCCGGGATGCCCAGGGCCACACCGCAGTCGATGGCGGGAGAGCACTCGACGCCGAGCCTGTCGGCGAGAACCTGACCCAGTCCGGTATTCCGCCGGGCCGCTTCGAGGTCCCACAGCGCAGTGTCCACCGCGGCGCGGGCAAACCGGTTCCCTCGAATACCATCGTGCAACAGACGAGTCGGCCGCCTGGGATGAGCCGGGCCTGACCTGCAACAGACGGGGGATCAACACCTGCTCCAGCAGATGGCGGGCGCCCGCCAGCGTTTCCTCGGAATAGAATGGCAGCTCGAAGGGAGGCGACTCACCCAAACCACGGTTGCCCTGGTCGTCGTGCAGCAATCACGACCAGAGAACGCCGATGGGTCATGGTGCCGCCAGAAATGATGAACGGCTCCAGCAGCGGCAGAGTCAGCTCATAGAGCTCGACGCGCTCGAGTCGGAAGCTGGTGGAGCTGGGAGCTGCGGAGCTGGTGCTCAGCGAGCTCATACCCGGGTGAGGTTCTGCAGATCGAGGAACTTGAGCTCCCCGTCCCGCCGCTCGAGCTGACCTTCTGCCTCGAGATCGAGCATGCCGGCTATCAGTCCGTCCTTAGGGTCAAAGACCAGAGCATGCAGGGCACGCTGGGGACGAGAGCCGCTGGTGGCGGGGTACTCCGAGAGCGGGAGCTGGAAACCGGTATGCAGCTGGACACTTTCGCAGCCGGCGCGGGCGTAGTCGAGGAGAATCCGGCCGCTACACACGTTGCCGCTGGCCGACCAGGGGCGGCAGTGAGACGTCGCTCCGGCGAGGCCAGCTCGAGCACCCGGAGATTGCGCTCGCTCAGATCGTAGCCGCCATACGCCACGCCCTGCGCCGGGTCCCACAGCCGGTTGAATACCACCAGCGCGTCGGCCGAGCTGGAGGTGCGCAGCATTTCCAGCTGGAAGGCGTCGTCGAAGCGGGCGTTCATCAGCTTCAGCGCCAGGCGGACGGGCCGGTCAGAGCCTCGACGAATCTGATCGGGAACCTCGCGCAGCCACCGCAAGATCTGGTTGCGCTCGTCGGCCAGGGCGTCTCCCGCCAGCGTGGGAGAGAAATCCTTCTCCAGCGACAGGGTGTCGTTGCCCCACGCTGCCGCGATGCGCTCGGTGGTATGGCGGTACTCGGCGGACCGAAACGGCTCGTCCAGCCGGGGCAGGTGATACTTGACCGAGGGCACCGCGACGATCTCTCCCGATCGGGTGAGGTCGCCGGCCGAACGAACCAGGGCGAGATAGTCGTCGAATGAGCGGTCCCAGCCCCGGCCCTTCCAGGTGACGGTCCACCCCTCTCGTCCGGTTTGAGACCGGCGTCGCTCCACTTTCATCCGGGTTTCGTGGATGGCCCATGCTGCCATCGCTCGCTCCCCAGCCGGATCCTCCGCGATCACGGTCTTCAGAACGACGAAGGCGAGGCCCGCTGTCCGATCGGTCTCCAGCTGCTCGAGATTGAGCGAGAGTTGCCCCGAGCCCTTGCCGATCGGGTGCGGCAGCGGATGGCCCAGGTACCGGGCGCTGAGATCTATCCGGTAGGCATCCCGGACGTAGTTCGGGAAGTCGCGCGGTAGCTCGCGCTTGAACCGCTCGAAGTCACGCTCGAGTCGCTCGCGCATCGCGGACCATGCGCTCGACTGCCTCGCGTTCACCGGCTGGAAGTGGAGGTCCCCACGGATCGTCGCAGGCCTCTGGCGGCAGGGCACCCTCCGCCGCGGCCGCCCAGAGCATCCGGCGGATGTAACCCTCCATGGGATCGATGAAGGTGGTCTGGCTGAATCGGTCGCACAGCTCGGACAAGGCGACAAAGCGAGGCCAATCTTCCGCCATCCGAGCGCGAAGCAGATCGGCCTGCAGATCCGGCAGAGCGGCACCCATTCCGATCAACGCCGCGCGGGCGCCCAGGAGAAGAGAGTAGCCCAGAAAACGATCTTCGCCGGTGATGAGCAGCTTGTCGGGATGCTCCCGGAGGACGGCGGCGATTCGCTGGAAGGTCATCACCGAATCGAGCGTAGCCACCTTGATCCCGACCACGTTGGGCAGCTCGAGAATAGCGTGCAAGGTGCGGTCGTCGTAGTCCACCCCGCCGGCAGCCTGATACAGATAGAACGCGATGACCGGCAGCTCCCGGCCGAGCCGCTGGTGATGTCCAACGGGATCGCTGGACTGGGGAAAGGCCAGCAGAGCATCGGCCTTTCCCCGGCGGGCCTCGATGGCCATGGTGATGTCGCGGGCACCGGCAACCAGAACGCGATCCGGCAGCGCCTCGCGCCAGGTATCGAGCACCAGCCTGCGCTGCTCGGCGCTGAGGTGGGGGCCTCGTCCGGTGTGGGCCCAGACCGCGACGCCGGCTATCGGCTGGCCTGCCATCCAGCCGGCATATGAGCGCTGCGCAGCCGGATCGAGATCTGCGCCGCGAAACGGGACCGGTACCGCCGGGATGAGTGCGCCATCGAGACGCTGGATCAACGAGCTGATCTCTGCGGTCACGCCTTTACCCGGCGAGTCTTGCTCTTGATCGAGCTCCGGCTGAGCGCCATGGCGTTCTCCGCTCTCTATGGCAGAGCGGTGCTCAGTACTCAGGTCGAGCAGGTCCAGCTTGGCCACGCTGTTCTCCGGCAGCCGAAGCGGCTGGCCGGTTCCGAAGACAAAGCGGTCCACTCCAACGGTGCGCAGCAGTGTCTCCAGGTGATCCTCCGGCGGTCCCCAGATCCAGCAGATGTCCCACCAGATCCGGGCGGACTCCTCCGGGGTGGACCCGAAGTGCACCTCCTCGATGAAGCTCCGGTCGGCGTGGGTGATGAGCAACCGCAGCCGCGGGATCGCTTCGCAGCAGTGTCCTGACTGCCGGCTGCCGGCAGCTCGGGAGCGCGATCGTTGGGGTGCCGCTGCCGGGCGTCTTCCAGACGCACCGCCATGATCAGCGGCATGTTCTCACCGGCAGCAGGCCTGCACCAGCGACCGCATCTCGGGTCCGGCCGGGTCGAGCCCGTAGTAGGTCGGATCACATCTCACCGCCGGCGCGCCGCGGGACCGGGCCTCGCCGAATGGCTTGCTCCCAGCCCTTGAGCCCGGGATGAACCGCCGGAACCGGGCGCAGCCGCTCGTGCCGTCGGTGATCTGGTATAGCCACGGATTTCCCTCGGCCGGGTCTCGCCAGAACACGCTGGGCAGGTGGCTGATCCACGCCTGATCGACGCCGACCCGGTCCATGGCTCGGAGCAGCGCCTCCAGCGAGGTCCCGGGCACTCGCCGGAACGGATAGGCGCCCACGAAGCTATTGACGTCGAGGCGCATCAGTCGGTGGGGAACGCGTTGGGGGGAAAGATCCGGGCGGCATTGCGCCACCGGATCAGCTCGAGCTCGGTCGGCGGAAAGCAGATGCTCCAGGTAGCGCAGCTTGGCCCAGCCGGTATCGATCGTCAGATCACAGCCCCAGAGCAGCCGCTCGACACCCACGGCCTCGACGCACGCCTCCAGCATTCCGCCATCCACGCCGCTGCCGGAGAGGTCGACGAACACGTTGGGGAGCGACCGAATGGCCGCCAGCGAGTGGATCCAGTCGCCCCCGCCGCCGATGTGGGCCAGCAGGAAGTTGACGCCGGGATGCCGGGCGGCCAGCGCTCCCAGCTCGACCGCGTCGCTCGCCTCCTGTCCCGGATAGTCCCGCCGCCGGTGTTGCCAGATGTGGTGGAGCACCGGGACACCGCGCTCACCGGCCACCCGGCAGATCGGATCGAGCAGAGGATCGTCGGCCCGGCGGCTGGCCGCCAGCTTGATCCCGATCATGCCGGCATCGAGGCAGCGAGCCAGCTCGCTGAGCGCGTGGCGCTGAAAGTTCGGATTGACGACGGCGTAGCCGCGGATGCCGGCGGCGTGCTCCCGCTGGAGCGCCAGCAGGAAGTCGTTGCCGTACTCGATGTCGCTGGGAGAGGGAAAGTAGATGGGAGAGGTGGCGCCCCAGCTGCCGAGGATCGAGGCGACGTGCACCGTAATACCGACGCGCTCCCCGGCTCGCAGCCGGCTGGCATTGCGTTCTCGCCAGTCGGTGCGGGGGGAGCGGTCGTGCAGGAAATGGGCGTGAACGTCGATGAGCACCCGTTGCTTCCTCTACTCCTCCTCTTCGGGCAGATTCTGAGGCAGCCCTCCCAGACCCGCTTCACTCTCATCGGTCACTGTCAACTTCAGATCAGCGTTGGTTGCGACCTCTTCTTCCAGCGTGCCGTCTTCATCGTCCACATCGTCGAAATCATCGACGGTAGGTTTGCGCGGTGACATGTCTCCTCCTGTGCGGTAAAGAACAGACCCACCCCACAATTTAGGCAGGTTTGGCCACGGTCGAGAGGGCCTCGGCGAGCAGCGGCGAGCGTGCGATCGACCGTCGGCTCGATCGTGGGCCAGGGAGACGAAGTTGTAGGCCGAACGCTTGAAGAGCAGACCGGCCTGGGCGCAGGCCGCGGTCACCGAGCGGGACACGGCCTCGTCGGCGTAATGGAGAAAGCACATCTCCGGGATCCCGCCGACGCCAGTCACGAGATCGGGATGCTCGCGCTGCAACCGGTGCAAGCCCTCCAGGAGCCGCGCCGCCAACCTGCTGAAGGTGAGCCGGCACCCGCCGGGAGACCATGACCTGGAGCGTGGCGAGGGCCGCGGCCAGGGAGACGAACTCGGTTGCCAGAGTGGAGGAGATCCAGGTGCGCATTGCACCGGCCATCACCTCCCGACGGCCTCCCACCGCGGCCAGCGGAAACCCGTTGGCCAGAGCCTTGCCCATAACGGTGAGATCGGCCCGGATACCATAGCGCTCGCAGGCGCCTCCAACTGCGAGCCGGCAGACGGTCTTGATCTCATCCACGATGAGCAGGGCCCCCGACCGAGCGGTCTCTTCCCGCAGCACCTCGAGCCAGGCGGCTTCGGGCTCGGCGACAATCACCGGCTCGAACACCACGGCGGCGAGCCGGTCTCCCGCTGAGCGAATCAGCTCCCGTGCACGGTCGGCATCGTTGAAGGGAAGCTCGGCGTACAAGGCGCGGGTGGCTGAGGGAACGCCGGCAGCACCCTGAGACCAGTCGAGCCAGCCGTGATAGCCGCAGCCCAGCACGTGGTCCCGGCCGGTGAACACTCGAGCCAGGCGAACCGCCGCAGCCATGGCCTCTGCACCGGTCTTGAGAAACCGAACCTGCTCGATCCAGGGGATCAGGCGGCAGATCTCCGCGGCAACTTCCTCCTCCAGCACCGGAGCCAGCGGACCCACCACACCGTTGCCCGCCGCGACGGTGACCGCGCGGGTCACCTCGGGGTGGCCATAGCCCAGGGCGACCGAGCCCAGCCCCATGATGTAGTCGATGTATTCCCGGCCCTGGTCGTCCCAGACGCGACAGCCGGACGACCGCGTCATCCGGCTGGGCAGATCGGGATCGCGGGACCCGAAGAGCGTCTCGGGCCGCTTGCTGCCGGTGGAGGTGAATCCCGCGATGTGTTCGGTCACGTGTGCCTCGCGCGCTGAAGTCAGCCGAGCTCGAGCGTTCCAAACCGCGCCGGATCCTGCCGGTCGCCCCGGAGCCAAACCCAGCCTCCGCCACCACTCCAGACCAGCTGGCCGGCTCGGCGAAGCCGGTCGGGGAGCATCTGATTGATCAGCAGGTCGAAGCCGATCTCCTCACCCGGCCGGAACGTCACCCCAGCCAGGCGGAGTGATGGTGACGGTGAGAAGGTACCCGGCTTCTGTGGCCGACCAGCCGCCGGTAACCTGATCGGCCGCGCCCGCAGTTCCTTCCACGCCACGAACGATAAGCTCTCCGGTTTGGTCGAGGGAACGATCAGGACCCCGGAGCCAACCTCCTCCTGCGGAAGCCTGACATACAGCTGAATTCCGTCGGCGTGGATCTCGTCCGGCTCGTTGTCCAGCCGGAGCGGCGCCGCCTGCGGGATCGCGGAGGACCAGCTCCGGTTTGGTCACCTCTACCGCCAGGTGCAAACCCGCGTCACTCCAGTTGACGTACGCGCGGGCAGAAAATTCTTCAGGGCCGGGATAGGGCTCCTCACTGCGGCGGTACTGGTCCTCGTGGTCGAGCTCGAGCGGCTCGCTGGGATCGAACCCATCCAGGCTCCCGTCCAGTGCCGGTGGCTCGGCGACCTGCAGCGCGACCGCCGCGGGCAACCAGAGGACGATTCTGCATCAGCGGCTGGAAGGGAGCCGCCGCCTTGCGGCTGCCTCGAAGCCGGATCGTCTCCCGTTCGGACCGGACCTCCCAGCCTTCTACCGTCGAGATGTGCCGTTCCACGCCCGATCCGGATTGCACCTCGACTCCGCTCTCGGTAACCCGCAGCTCCGTTACCGCCGGCGTGGACCCCGGGCTCGAGCAGCGTCGACGATCCGGAGTTTTCGCCCAGTGGAGCGCAGCAGATAGAACGGCATTGTTTCACCCGTGCCCGGTATGCCCGGCCCCGTGGCCCGAATCAGATCACCCGGAAGGTCGATCAGCGCGCTGATTCTGGCGCCCGCTTTGCCGGAGGAGCTGAGACGGAGCGGGTCCAGGCGAATCGGGGACGAAACGTTGAGCGTCGGCGACGAATTCGTCGCTCAGCTCGGCGGGCACCCAGTGGCCCGGCGACCGTCACCTCGCTGCGCCCGCTCAGGTGCAGCGGCAGCTCGAGCAGCTGATCGGAGGCCGAGGAGAGATCCACGATGTCCAGCAGGTAGTTGGGTCCGGAGACCAGAGTCCGGGTCAGATCGCCGAATCTGCCCCGGGCCCAGGCCCATTCTCCCTGCTGGTCGAAGTTGTCGCACAGCGCATCGCCCGAGCCGCTGCGACACACCGTCCAGACGGGGAGCGTTGTGGGCCAGCGTCGAACGATACCAGAAGAGGTCCCGGGCGACGTACGAGCCGGTGCCAAGGTCCGGCAGCCAGTACTCCCCGTCGGCGTGGAGCACGAGGTTCAGCCGATCGGGGTGTCCGTGTCCTCCACCATGAGGCCCCGCATTCCAGGCTGGCGTAGCGGTTGCCCTGGCGCAGAATGGCGAGCCCCTGTCCCTCGAAGAAGACGCTTCCGGGAGACCAGGCACCGGTGCCCTCAGGAAGACTGGGCAGCATCTCGAGCAGCGACCACCAGGAGAGATCGGCACGAGTCCGGGGTGAGGTGGGCGGAGCTTCACCGGCCTCGTGCAGATAGGAGTCGAAAGTCTGAGCCGGGGGCGCAGGGTGACTGGTACAGAAGACGGAGCCAGTCCCATAGATCCGGCTGCGGAACGCCGGCACGCTCGAGGCGCGCCAATCCAACCTCCCAAAGCTCGAGGTACATCGGCTGCGCCAGAGACACCCCGAACCGTGAGTCCTTGCGCGCGGGGAAGGTCCCATCGGGCAGGGCGGTCAGACGCCGGTGCCCGGAGGGCGGCACTCAGCCGGTCGGCGAGCTGAGAGTCAGCCAGCAGATCGACGCCGGCCTGGCGAGCCCAACCCATGGCTACCAGCTGGCCCCGCAGCGCAAACAGGTGGTAGTTATCGCCCTCGAACCACATCCCGTCGGGCCCAAACCCATGGAGCAGATGGGTCAGGATGCCGCTACGTCCCTCGAGCATGCGGGTGGCCAGTTCCTCGTCCTCGAACCACACAGCCACCGCGGCGAGCGCGGCATTGTGCCAGGTCTGCCGGTTGGAGAGGCCCTCATCGAACTCGCCAATCAGATTGGCGGCCTCGTCGGCCACGGCCGCCACGATCTCCGCGGTTTCCGCCTCCAGCAGCCCTCCATCCCGAAGCAGCGTTGCGGCCGCCAGGTAGTTGGTCAGCCAGATGGACTCGAGATAGGTGGAGAAGAAGAGCCGGCTGGGCCCCAGCACGTTGTCGCGGTTGGGATACGCAGGGTAGTTCCGATACGCCTGGAGGACGGCATTGGCCCGGGTAGCGGCATCTTCACGACCGGCCATAGAGGCCAGCGTGGCCAGATGAGCGGCTCGCTCCGACACCCACAGGTGTTGATAATGGGCCCAGGCCCGGTCGTGCCGCTCGCCGGTGAAGCGGCGCCCACAGCGAGGACAGCGGTGCTCGGTGGGGCTCCAGGGATCGAACTCGAGCCGGACACCGTGCTCAGGACAGACTCCGCCATCTGCGGTCAACAAGGCCTTTGCTTCAGGAACCAGAGGGCATGCGCTGCAGCACCGGAGCCGCTCGCTGTGCCAGCCGCTCCAGCAGTGCCGCCAATTCCGGAGACCCAACGATTTCCTGCTGCCGCGTTTCCAGCTCCTCTGCGGTCAACACAGGTAGACTCCCCTCATCGCCCAGGACACCGGCAGGAGCTGGGCACCCAGATTTCGCGCGGCCGCCATCATTGCCGAGGGGTCATCGGGAGCGAGAAAGAACATGCAGCCTCCCGCGCCCGAACCCGCCGCCTTTCCGCCGAGCGAGCCCGCGCTCGCCATTGCCCGCTCGAGATTGGCCATTTCTGAAGTCGACATTCGGGCATCCAACGCGAGCTGGTGGCGCCAGTTCTGGCTGAGCAGCTGTCCAACCCGGGAGAAGTCCGCGGCGACGAGCGCGCCGGCCATATCGTCCGCAACATCCCGAAGTCCATGGAGTGCGTCATGTACGCTGGAATCTCCCTCCTCGTACGCGCGCATCACCCGCTCGATGGTGGTGCCGGAGAAGCGGGAGGCCCCGGTGTAGCACAGTACGAGGCGCCGAGCCAGCTGCGCCATGAATTCCGGATCCAGCTTGAGCCGCTGAACCTCAGCCTGAGGATCACGAAAGGTCAACCGAAGAAATCCACCATAGGAGGAGGCGAACTGGTCCTGCCGCCCGCCCGGCATTGCCGCCTCCACCGCTTCCAGGTGACAGGCGGTCTCGGCGATTTCGAATGGATCGCGAGTCTCGCCTCGAGCGGAGCTCAAGGCGGCGACCAGGGCCACATCGAGGGCTCCGGAGCTGCCCAGTCCGGAGCCGGGAGGCGCATCGGTGCGGGTCAGCAGAGTGCACCCACCGACCGGCAGCATTCGAAGCCCGGCCTTCTGCAGGTCCAGTCTTCCGTTGCGAACCAGACCGGAGGAATCGCTGACCTCGAGCTGGTCGTGGAGGTCTTCGGCAACGAGACGGAAGCCGGTGCCTCCCAGCCGCACCTCGGCCCGGGCGAAGAGCCGGATGGCGGCGGTTACCACGACGCCCCCTTCTCGAGCGGAGAAGGGCGGAACGTCGGTCCAGCCTCCAGCGAGATCCAGACGCACCGGTGCCGTGGCCGCGAAGGCGGGCTCGCTCACCGGCTCACCCACCACCGCTGCACCGTAGGAAGCTCTCCCCGGAGGTCCATCGTCACCCCGTGGACCCGGCGGTTCATACCCTGTAGACCTCGGGGATGATAGAGAAAAGCTGCAGGCACCGAATCAGCAATCAGCTGTTGGGCCAGCCCGGGATCGGATGGAACCCGGATGCCGGCGAGCGACGCGAGCGGACCGAGATACCCCAGCGCAAGGTCGCCCGGAATGCCCAGTACGGCAGCCTGAAAATCGTGCGACCGGCCGTAGACCCGGGCCAGAAAGGCGGAGAGCTCGAGCTGGCGCAGCGTAACATCAAAGCCGGCGCTCTTCAGCCGAGCCTGGAGCATCTGCTCCAACGCGGCCTCTCCACTGCCCACCGTCAGTAGCTCGAACGCTGTGCGGGAGCCGGTTGAAACCGGAACCGGGCCTGCTGCGGACGCACGAACAGGAACATAGCCGGGAGCCGTCGGGGGAACCGGACCCTCGCGCGGGTGTCCCAAATCCGTAGATGTAACCGTCCACCAGCTCCTTACGATCGATTGCGGAGCTGACCGCCCGACGCAAGCTCAGCTGGTCGAACGGTGGGCGGCGAGTGTTGAACAGCACTGCGTCGGTCCACAGCAGCGGATAGGTGAGAACCGCAAGCTCGGGGTTATGGCGGACAAACTCGGCGTGGGCCGGCTGGATGCCGGCGAAGTCGAGCTCGCCCGAGGTGAGCGCCGCCAGCTTGGTGGTGGGCTCATTCACCACTACCACGATGAAGCGGTCCAGCCGGGGTGGTCCACCCAGGGCGGCAGGAAACGAGCGGTTGGCGCTGAAGACCCATCGCCGGTTCGCCTCATGGGAAACGAACCTGAATGGTCCGTTGCCAACCGGCGAGCTGTTCCAACCGGCCTGCCGCAGATCGGCCGGTTTCACTCCCAGGAAGAGATGGGCCGGGAGAATGGCGAGGTCAGTCAGCAGATCGGGGAAACTGCGCTGGGCCTCTCGAAAACGCACGACCACGCTCGAGTCGTCCGGAGCCGAAACGGTGTCGAAGGCGACCATCTCGTTCTGCCGGGGATAGCCTGTGGCGGGATCGCGCGCGGTGTTGAGGGTCCAGACCACATCCCGCGCCGTGGTGGGAAGACCATCATGCCAGCGCACGCCGGTCTGAAGGTCGAGAGTGAGTGTTCGATGATCCTGCGACCAGCGCCAGGATCGCGCCAGATAGGGCTGCGGCGTCATGCTGCTGTCGTAGCGCGCGAGCGTGGTGAGCAGCACGTAGCGCTGGACCTGCCGGGCAAGCGGGTGGACCGTGAGCAGTGGATTGATGCTTTGCAGGTCGGCGCCCGAGGCAAACAGCACGGTAGCGCCGCGGCGCTCCGCGCTCGAGCCGCAGGCGACGACACCAATAGCCAGGAGAGGAATCGAGAAGTGGCGCCCGAGCACGGCGTATTTTAGCGGCAACACTGTCTACATTGAACCATGGTGAGAGCACTCTTGCGCCGCGCCTTCACCGGCCTTGCCGTGGTTCTGGGCGTGGTCACTCTCATGTTTTTTCTCATTCGGCTCGCGCCCGGCGACCCCGCCCTCCTCCTCGTTGGACCCACGGCTTCAGAGGAACAATTGGCTGCTCAGCGGAGAAGCCTCGGGCTGGACCAGCCCCTGCCGCAGCAGTACGCCAACTGGCTGGCTCGATTTACCCGGGGGGACTGGGGCACCAGCATTGCAACCGGCCGCCCGGTAAGTGCGATGATCGCCGAAGCGTGGCCTGCCACCGTTCGCCTGGTAGGGCTCTCGCTGCTCTCTGAGCTATGTCCTGGGGATCGGCGTTGGTGCGATCCAGGCGGCCAGCGGTGGCCGGCGTGGACACCTCGTTGTCGGTAGTTACCGTGACGCTGTTTGCTCTGCCCGGCTATTGGCTGGGCCTCATGCTGGTGATGGTTTTCACCTACTGGGCCAGGGCCCTGCCTGCGTTCGGCGCGGCAGGCTTCGACGCCGACTTTCTGACCGGCTGGAGCCGGATGGCAGATCGGCTCCGCCACCTGGCCTTGCCCTTGACCACCCTGACGCTCATCGGTGTGGGCGGCGTCGCCCGGTACGTGAGAGGGGCAATGCTCGATGTGCGCGGCGCGCCGCACGTCGCGGTGGCACGGGCCAAGGGACTTTCACCCGCGGAGGTGAATCTTCGGCACGTGCTGCGGAACGCCCTCATCCCGGTGGTAACCCTGTTGGGTCTTTCGTTGCCCGCCCTGTTCTCGGGCGCGGTGTTCATCGAGTCCATCTTTGCCTGGCCGGGTGTCGGCCGGATCATGGTCGAAGCGGTAGGAGCGCGGGACTACCCGGTCATCATGGCGGCGACCGCGGTGAGCGCAGTCCTGGTGGTAGCCGGCAACCTCGTGGCCGAGCTCCTGACCGCATGGGTTGATCCGAGGGTACGTACCGCCCACGCGGGAGCCCAGTGATGTTGCCCTCGCACTCCTTGCTGCGGGACCGGCGGGCGCAGTTCGGGCTGGTGGTGATCCTGTTGGCCATGGTGATCGCGCTGGCGGCTCCACTCCTGGCCGGCGATCCGGTGGTGCAACGGGACATCGTCGCCACCCGCTTCCTGCCACCCACTCAGTACCGATGTGCACGGCGCTTTTCACGCCTTGGGCACCGACCGCTTCGGACGCGACGTATGGGCCCGTCTGGCCTATGGCGCGCGGATCTCCCTGGGAGTCGGGGTGCTCGCCGTGCTGCTCTCGGTGACCATCGGGGTCCTGATCGGAGCTGCTTCAGGCTTCTGGCCCGGCGCGGTGGGCACCCTGCTGCTGGGGCTGACCGACTTCGCATTGGCGCTTCCCCGAGTGGTGCTCCTGCTGCTGCTCGCCTCGCTCTGGCAGCCGAGTGCCGCTCTGGTGGTGGCGGTGCTGGGTGTGACCGGTTGGATGACGGTAGCGCGCCTGGTGCATGGAGAGGTTCGGGCGCTTTCCGCGCGCCCATTCGTGGAGAGTGCCGTTGCCCTTGGGGTCAGAGGCCCGCGAGTACTGGTGCGACACATCCTGCCCAACGCCATGACTCCGGTGATCGTCACCGCGGCGCTCGGGGTCGGCAACGCCATCATGCTGGAGGCCGGGCTTTCGTTTCTGGGACTGGGAGTGCAGCCGCCGACCCCGTCGTGGGGCAATCTGATCGCCTCGGGCCGAGATACCCTGGTCAATGCTCCGTGGGTAGCGACGGCGCCCGGAGTAGCGCTGGTGCTGGTGGTGGTTGCGGCAACGCTACTGGGAGATGCGCTGCGGGATCGGATGGATCCGGCTCAGCGCCGGGAAGTGATCTGATTCAGCGGCCGGTCCACTGGGCCGAGCCGAGGACCTCGTCGATCCGCCGCTCCAAGACCACCAGGGCTCCCGGAGCCGCGCCACAGCCGTAATCGTGCTCCACCCGTTTGGTTCGGCCCTCAGAACTGATGGAGGTGATGGCAGAAGGAGAGTCGGCGGCGTACCGGCCGCAGACCGGCTCGGCGGCGGCGTATCGGCTGGCAAAAGAGAAGTATCCAGCCCGCTCGAGCTCGGAGAGCAGAGCCTGAACTTTCTCGGGCGATATCCGGGAGGACGCCTTGCCCAGCTGTCGGACCTGGGCTTGTCCCTCGTAGCTCACGACGCCGTCAGAAGTGACGGCCAGGCGATAGACCGGGCAGCCGCCGAAGCAGGCCGTGCGCTCCAGGGTAATGACCGGAGCGGATACAGAATCGACCGCCATGCCTTCGGTTGAACCAGAGCTCGAGTTACGGGAGGCGCAGGCGCTGGACCACAGCACGAGAGCCAGAGCGGCGAACCGCCTCACTGGATCCGCATCCGCCGCAACTGGCTACGCACTCCTGACGACAGCAGCAGGTCGACCTGAGCCTTCCGGGTAGCCAACTCCACCTCGCCGCCGCGGGCAAAGGAGAGTACCTCTCCGCTGTCCGGGTCGCGCACCATCACCATAGGATGCGCCGTGTTATCCCACCGGAGAGACACGCGGTCGCCGGCGATGCGCCGCACCACGACGTCCGCGGGCACCGCTCCAGGGCCCTGAGCGATCGTACCGCCCGAATCCGCCAGCGCCGCCTGCCGCCCCTGGCCGGTTACCCGAATCCGGGCGAGCCGGGCTGCACCGACGGTCGAGAGAGGTATGGCAAAGACGAAATTCTGCTGCGCCGCGGGAGCGTCGACCACGGCATTGGGACTGAACGACATCGAGAAAATCGATTTGCCGGTGGAGTCCTGCCCGTCCAACAGGTAGGGACCGCGACGGCCGGGAAGTGCGGGCCGAGTAGAGACCTGAAAGGCAGGCTCGAGAACGATCTCATCGTTCACGATGTGTCCCCAGACCAGAAGGCACGGCTGGATGTCTGCGCTGCCCACCGACGAAAGAATGGGCGGGCTGGGCGACCGAAGGTAGTTCATCACCCCGCGGTAGGTGTAGTCGCTGATCCATTTGGGATCACAGTAGCCCATGATATCGGCCAGGGTAGATGCCTCCAGCGTCTTGGCGGCCACGTCCATTCCATATGCACCGGTGCTGCCGTCCGCCCTGGGGTATTGAGGATCGATGCCGGCGGGTCCGCCGCACGGCGCGTGGTTGCGGCCCCAGTTGTGTCCCAGCTCGTGCGCCGCGACGACGCTCCCCGAAGGCAGATAATCCCAGCCCAGAGCGGCGCGCTGCCCGCTTCCGGGAGTAGTGCCGGGGATACTGACGTATGCCACGCCGGCAACCCCGCTCGTGTAGGTGACCCGGGCAACGCCGAAGTAATAGCGGGGGCTGTGTTCCGTGACCCGAAGCGCATCGATTTCACCCAGGATGGTCCCCCACGCCCCGTTGCTGTTGTTGGCCTGGAGTGTGAGGGCAGTCTTGGTCGAATACGCGGCGTGGACCACGGTGCTGAAAGTATCGATCGGATGCATGCGCTGGGTGCTGACCAGGAAGCTGTCCTTGTTTGTGGCTGACACTCGGCCCAGCAGATGATTCCCGGACTGCAGCACCGGCACGAGCGTCACGTCGAGCGGGGGGACGAACTGCACGTTCAGCAGTGCCGGTCCTCCGGTGGCAGGGTACACGTTATCGGTGGTGCTTGTCTCCGGAATCTGGGTTGCACCCGCGGGATTGACCTCGGCCTCGACAGCCAGCCCGGGCTGAATGAGTGCGCCTGATAGCGTGGTGTCCCAGGAATAGGCCAGAGAGCTTTCATCTACCGCCGTGGGTACCGAGAGACCTGAGGGCGGGATGTTGATGGTCGAGAACAGCCCTCCGCCGTTGAACAGACGAACCTGCACCGTGGGAGCCACGGTGTTCGCCCGGTCGGCCACCACAAACACCCGCAGGTAACCATCGCGTCCCTGGACCAGCGGCACCGATCCGCCGGCATCCTGCACGCTCTGCGTTACGTACACCCTGGCTATGCAGAGATTCACGCTACCGTCGTTGGGGGGAGGATTGTAGTCCACCGTTGCGACCGCGGTACTCCGGGCCACCACGTTCACATCCTGACTGTCGGGGCTGGCGGTGTGGGTGGCGCATCCGATCGAGGCCGCGTCGGTGGCCTTCACGGTATAGACGCCGGGATCGAGGCCCGCCAGCGTTGTGGTACCATCGACCGGTTGGTTGTATCCACCGGGGCCGGTTACGGTAATTGCCGCGCTGCGACTGGTGCCGAGACCATTCACGTCCACGGTGAGGGTACCGGCGGCCTGGGAATAGAAGACCGAGGCGGTGGCCTGAGTGTTGGTAGCGGCAACGGTTACCGTCTGCGACGGTGGGCTTGGATCGTAGGTGGAGTTACTGACCGGCACCGCCGTAGCACTGACGGTATAGACTCCCGGCGTCACCTGACTGAAGGTCTGAGTGGCCGAAACCGGCTGATTGAAGTTGTCGGGGCCGGTGACTGTGACTGCGGCGGCCGTTCCGTTGGGAAGTCCGAGGATGGTGACGCGAAGGCTTCCGGCGCTCGGACCACTCGGGCCGCCATCACAACCCAATAACAGCAGTAGAAGAAGCCAGGCCGGGCGTCTATCGGCTGCGAAACTCATCGGGGCTCCTCGGCCATGCTCAATCCTCAGGGCGAATGAACTGCGGGAAGAACCATTGCGTTCTGCACCGGCCTGCGCTGCAATTACTCGCACCGTCCACAGCCGCGGGGCGCGGTATAACGCCTGGGGCTGTGCCGTCTAACGTAAGTTCCAGTGTCGTGTTAGCTCGTAGGAGCCGAACGAATACTCGGCGGAGATCCGCCGGTATGAATGCGCTGCACCCTCAAACCGGTGACAACCGTGGGCCTGAGCGTTTCAACGACGGAAGGTTCGGCAATACCCGCGCCAATGGCGGGGCCGGAGAGTTAAGGACTAGACGGGTTGGGAGTGAAGCAGAGCCTGCTGGTGCCTACGCGGCGCTGGAACCTCCGCCACGGCTGCGCACGCAGCGGTGGACCTCAGCCAGGAGTCGCTCGGCGGGAAACGGCTTGGGGAGAATGCTGCAGGGAGTGGCGATGCCTAGCTCGGAAAGCGCCGCGGTGGCGTAGCCGGACATCAGAACCACGGGCACACCAGGATGGGACTCGGCTCACCGCCTGCATCAGCTCCACGCCATTTATGCGAGGCATCACGATATCAGAGACGATCAGGTCGACCGTCACCTGTCCTGCCCGGAGCATTTCGAGTGCTTCGTGCCCATCAGCGGCTTCGAGGACGTCGTAACCGTCGCGCTGCAGTACTCGCACGGCAAACCGACGCACAGCGGCCTCGTCGTCCACCACCAGTACGCTTACTCCAGAGCCGGCGCGGGTCGGCGAGGAGTGGGAGAACTCGTCGAGGGTCTGCATATCTGGTCTTGTTGAGGGACGGGGAGCAATGTAATGCCGGCAGAGATTCGTCACCACCCCGGGGCGGTTTGGTCCGGAGCCAAGGGTTCCCGGTCTA
The DNA here is from genome assembly GCA_963825815.1 of uncultured Gemmatimonadales bacterium. Lineage (GTDB taxonomy): Bacteria > Gemmatimonadota > Gemmatimonadetes > Gemmatimonadales > GWC2-71-9 > CAVVWJ01. The sequence continues at coordinate 20,216 of CAWGVB010000008.1, forward strand.
TTCCGGGCGCCGCCCGACGCGCAGGGTCAGGGGCCAGCGGACCAGCCGGGAGCTTCGGTTGTCGCCCCACAGGCGCTGCAGCTCGCGTCCCAGCTCGGGTATTGGGTCTGATCCATTTGCCTCCCGGTAAAGCTGGGTAGCGGACCAGGTTCCGATGTAGCCCAGCAGCTCGTCCAGAGTCCACTGCTGCTGCATCTGAAACTCCGGGTGATCGAGCTCGGGATACGGAAAGCTGATGGTGGTGTACCCGGCTTCTACGTGACACCGTTCGGGAGGCCAGTAAGGGCCCACCACTTCATGGTAGAACCGGGTTACGACGGCGTTCACCGCCGGGTCTTCGAGCACCTGGTTGCCATAGAGCTCATCACACCCAAACGCTCCGTAGGTCCAGACCGCCAAGATACCGCCTGGTTTGAGTACCCGGCTCACCTCAGCGTAGAACCGTTCCGGCTCGAACCAGTGCAACGCCTGAGCGACGGTGACCAGGTCCACGCTCCCGGGCTGGAGCCCACTTTCATAGGCGCTGCCCTGGCGGTAGTCAACAGAGGGGTGTGCGGGCGCCTGGGCCAGCATGGAGCTGCTGATGTCGGTGGCGATTACCCGCCGGAAGTATCGGGCAAGCGGGATACTGGCCTGGCCACTTCCCGCGGCGCAGTCCCACACCAAATCATGTCCGGTGGCTGCGCCAGCCAGGAAGGCGAACAACTCATCGGGGTAAGCCGGCCGCCGCAGCGCATAGGCATCTGCAACCACCGAGAAGTGGTCGGAGGCTTTCACGGCGCAGCTGAAGCACCGGTGAGCGCCCCACGAGCGCGGAGCAGCTTCATGACTTCCGGCACCGGCAGGGCTTCAACCGATCCTCGGTTGGATGACACGGTAGTTGCCATGAACAGAGAGTTGTAGATCGCCTCTTCGGTGGCCTCGGCTGCGGCCTGGAACAACCCAGACATGGCGTCGTTGCCCAGCTCGGGCGTGCTCCGCCGGAGCTCACCCATTCGGCGCCGGACATCCGGGCTGGTCGAGAAGGCAATCACGTAATCACCCGACCCATTGTCCATGGAGGAGCCGGTTCGGCCTACCCCGATGAGCGCTCGGGTACCGAGCCGACGAAGATTCCGGTCCGAAAGCGGCGCGTCGGTGGCCACCACAATCATGATGGAGCCTTTCGCCCCCTGCGGCTCGCCCTGTTGCCGTACGCCTCGGCGGTTCAGCCCGCGGCCGATGGGCACGCCGAGAATGTGCAGGTCGCCGCCGAAGTTGGATTGAACCAGCACTCCGACCGTCCAGCGGCTGCCCGAATCGGCAACGACTCTGGAGGACGTGCCGATCCCGCCCTTCCAGCCAAAGGCCACAGTCCCCGCGCCGGCGCCCACACTCCCCTCCTCCACGACGGTCGAAGTCCGGGTGAGCGCTTGGCGTACATCGTCCCGGCCGATGGGACGGCTCCTGATGGCGTTGAGCACGTAGCCATCGTTGGTTTCGCCCACCACCGGATTGATCGAGCGCACCTCGCTCATGCCGGGACGCTCCAACAGGTATTCCACCATCGCGTCCGCGGCCTTCCAGACGCATAAGGTGCAGGTGAGAAGGACGGGCGTCTCCAACTCGCCCAGCTCGTTGACCTGAGTGCTGCCCAGCAACTTGCCGAATCCATTTCCCACCACGATCGCTGCGGGAACTCGATCCAGAAAGAGATTGCCTGGATGAGGAAGGATCGCGGTGACGCCCGTGTGCACTGAGTCCCCCCGCACCACAGTCGTCTGACCCACCCGGACTCCCGCAACGTCGGTTATGGCATTGCCGGCTCCGGGGTCGAGAGTTCCCGGAGTCACCCCGAGCGCCCGGGCCCGAGCGTGCGGCGGAGGTGAGCCTTGGGCGACCCCGCGGATCGGCAGCAACAGCAGCAGTGTGGTGAGAACCTGGGTGGAGATCATGGATGGGATTGAGACTCCCGCAGGCCCAGCGCCACCTCGAGCCGGTCGATGAACTCCACCTGGGCGGGATTGATCTTTTCCCTAGCCTGTGCCGGGCGGAACCAGGCGCAGCGATCTACTTCGGGAAAGGTGAGCCAGCGGCCCGAGCCGCGGGGCCACTCGGTTTTCATGGTGTTGCTGGTGACTCGAGTCGGATCGGCCTCACCTTCCCAGGCCCAGGCGTGCACGATCTTGCCGGCTTTCTGCCGCACGGCACCCAGGGAGATAAACGGCCCTTCAGGGCGGATACCGGTTTCCTCCTGAAACTCTCGCTGTGCCGTGGCGAGCAAATCCTCCCCCGCCTCGGCCACGCCTTTGGGTAAGGTCCAGGCCCCCGCATCCCGGGCCTTCCAGAAGGGACCGCCCGGGTGAGCCAGGAAAATTTCCAGACCGAGTGTCGGTCGTCGAAAGAGCAGGAGTCCCGCGCTGGGGGAGGAGATCTTCAGGGCTGCACTCTCGAAGCGCAGAAATAGCCGGCAGGATCCGGCAGAATGCGTTTGGTCCCCTCGTCCTGGGCTACCTCCCAGCCAGGCTCGGCCTTCCACCAGCCCCAGAATCCTTCTTTGCCCACCGCCGTGATCATGAGATGTTCGGCGTGGGAGTCGGCGCCGCCTGCTTCACCGAGCCGAAGATGATCGCCCGCCAGCACGGCGCCGGGATGAGCCGGGTCTTTGGAGCTTGCGTTGGGGCGCCAGGTGGTATCGCCTTGTTCGGTCTCCAGCCAGCCAACCAGATCCCGCACCGCGCCGCCCACGGCATGGGAGCGGGCCACGGAATCGAGCGGGACCAGGTGCAGCCGTCCGATGCTGGTTTGCCCCGCCGCAGGCTGCGTCTGTACTTGAATCAATTCGTAGTCACCCGCCAGACCAAAGGCTCGGGCCGTGATCGGATGCTGGGCCGTTACGGGGACGGCAGGTCCACACCGCTCCGGGGCGGCAGCGGGAGGACCGCCCTGAGTGACAGCCCAGGAGGCAACTACTCAGCGCAACCAGCTGTAGGAGGCGCGACGGTGGTTCCACGGTCAGCCTTGGGCTGAAGTCGGAGCCAAGGTTTTGGGGGCCTGCTGACGAGATCCCATCCCGGCCAGGATGGAACCAAAACGAACGTACGAGGATTGAGAGTTATTGGCCATAGCCGAAACAATGGCCCACAGCCCAAAACAGTGGTAGGCTTAGAGACGATTCCTTCGACCGAAACCATCATGAGCACTCGACGTCTGCTGGGCCGCCGGCCCTCGACACCTGTCCGCACCACCGCATCACGCCCCGGCCAAAGTCTGCCCGACCGAGCTGTTGGGTCAGACCTGCCGCCGGGTCGGCATCGTCAGCATCGTGTTTGCGTCACTGTGGGTCATCACGCTCCTCCTGAACAATGTCGTGGCCGGCTGGCTGGGCCAGATGGCGTTCATGCAGGCGCTCTGGCCCTTTCCCGGCAATCTGGTCGCCACGATCGGGGTCGCCAGCTCTCTCGCGATGACCTGGCTGGCTCATCGTTTGAGTGGCAAACCGAAGCTGCTGGATGTGGGCGCCGGATTTCTGGTCCTCCAATGTCTGCTGATTGCGATTCTGAGCCAGTGGGCGGCAGTTCCCATCTCGCCCCGAGTGTCCTGGGTTTGCATCCCGATTCTGTTCTATCCCGCCATCGTCCCGAACACGCCGAGGAGGACGTTGATCACGTCCTTACTCGCTGCTTCGACCGAGCCGGTTGCGCTGGGGCTGAGCCACCTTCGGGGGGCCCAAGTTCATCTCAACGCATTCTACATCCTGTGGGACTTCCTCCCCACCTACATCTGCGCCTTTCTCGTGGTCATCCCGGTCAAGATCATTCACGGCCTGGGCCAGCAGGTGCGACGGGCTCGGGAGCTGGGGAGCTACCGGCTGGAGGAGCCGCTGGGCAAGGGCGGAATGGGCGAGGTCTACCGGGCCACGCATCAGATGCTCGCCCGGCCGGCGGCGGTCAAGCTCATCCGCTCGGAGCTGATCGGGTCGAGCTCGCCCAGCGCGGCGAGAGTCATCATCGAGCGATTCCGGCGGGAAGCGGAAGCCGCTGCCTCACTCCGCTCTCCGCACACCATCAATCTCTACGACTTCGGCGTCTCTCAAGACGGCACCTTCTTTCTCGTCATGGAGCTCCTCGATGGTCTCGACCTGGAGACGCTGATCGAGCGATACGGCCCGGTACCGGCGGAGCGGGCGGTGCATCTGCTGCGGCAGGCCTGTGAGTCGCTGGCCGAAGCCCACACGCGAGGCCTGGTCCACCGAGACATAAAGCCATCGAACATTTTTACCTGCCGGATGGGGCTGGATGTGGACTTCGTGAAGGTTCTCGACTTCGGGCTGGTCAAGGCCATGGGAGAAGGAGACCGGGAAGTCCACGATGCTCACCGAGCCCGACAGCACCACCGGCACGCCGGCCTACATCGCGCCCGAGGTGATTCGGGGCGATCGGGTGCCGGACCACAGGGTGGACATTTATACCCTGGGTTGCGTGGGCTACTGGCTCCTGACCGGCCGGATGGTGTTCCAGGCCCCCAACGCCATTCAGCTCATGTATCAGCACGCCAACGCAACACCGATTGCGCCTTCCCAGCGGAGCGAGCTGGAGGTGCCGGCAGATCTGGACCGCATCATTCTGTCCTGCCTGGCCAAACTGCCCGAAGACCGTCCCCAGTCGGCCCACGAGCTTTCCCGGTTGCTGGCCGCGTCGGCCGCGGGCAACGGGTGGACCGAAGAGCGGGCCCACCGCTGGTGGGACCGGCATCATCCCGCTGCCGCCGGCCTCCGGTCCGCGGAAGTGCGGCAGCAGGTGCTCACCAAGACCATGGACCTGGAGTGGGAGCCGGTGACCACCCCGGCACCGGGGCTGGGCTCGGCCGCCTCTTGACGCTCTCCCTACCTGCTGACGTATTCCATGACAGCCGGACGCCTGGCCGCCAGAGGCTATGATCCGGCCGGGCCCGCTGGATCGCGCCCTTCGCCTCTTTGCCGACGTTCAGCGCGGGCGAAGGCGGAACCGCGATCCTGCTCGCCCTCAACGTCTTCCTCCTCTTCTGCGCCTACTACTTCATCAAACCGATCCGCGAAGCGCTGATTCTGTCCGGCGAGGGAGCAGAGGTGAAGTCGTACGCCGCCGCCGGGCAGGCGCTGCTGCTTCTGATCCTGGTGCCTGCGTACGGAGCTGCTGGCGGACCGCTTGCCCCGCCGCGGCTCTGCTCAACGCAGTCACGGCCTTCTTCGTGGTCTGCCTGATTGGGTTCTATGGTCTCACCCATGCCGATGTCTCCATTGGGGTGGTGTTCTTCCTCTGGGTTGGCGTGTTCAATCTGATGATCGTGGCTCAGTTCTGGTCCTTTGCCAACGACATCTACACCAAGGAACAGGGCGAGCGGCTGTTCGCCATCGTCGCCTTCGGCGGATCGACTCGGAGCGGTGGTGGCCAGTGTCTTGGCCAGCCAGCTCATTCCGCTGATCGGGGTTCCCCAGCTCCTGCTGGTGGCAGCCGGGCTCCTGCTGGCCGCGCGGTTGATCAGCAACCTGGTCGACGCCCGGGAGCGGGCCCGGCACGAAACCCATCTGCCGGTGCACCTCACCACGGCGGAGATCCCGGCGGCTACCGGTGAATACCAGATCGAGATGGTCGAGGACGTAAAGAAGCTGACCGTGTCGCTGCCCGGGACCGGCCCGGTTGGTCGCAAGGGGACCTTCCGCCTCGTCTTCGAAGACCGGTATCTCCTGCTGATTGCCTTTCTGGCCCTGGTTCTCAACTGGGTGAACACCACGGGGGAATACATCCTGGGCCGGACGGTGGAAGGAGCGGCTCAGGCCGCGGTGGCTGCGGGAACTGCCGGGGGACTCTCGGTCCCGGAGTACATCGGTGCGTTCTACTCCGACTTTTTCTTTGCCGTGAATCTGGTCGGGCTCACGGTCCAGCTCTTTCTGGTGTCACGGTTGCTGAAATACTTCGGGGTCCGGGTGGCCGTCATGGTTCTCCCGATCATCGCGCTTATCGGCTACGCCGTCCTGGCGTTCGTCCCGATTCTCTCGCTGGTCCGAGTGGTGAAGATCGCGGAAAACGCCACCGACTACTCGGTGCAGAACACCGTGCGCAACGTGCTCTTCCTCCCCACCAGCCGCGAGCAGAAGTACAAGGCCAAACAGGCAATCGATTCATTTTTCGTGCGGGGTGGCGACGTGCTTTCCGCCGCTGCTCGTCTATGTCGGGCACCACGATGGCTCGGCGCTCGGCCGCGACCGGTTTTGCCCGGGTAAACCTGGTGCTGGCGGTCGTGTGGCTGCTCATCGCCGTGGCGATCGGCCGCGAGTATGGACGCAAGTCGAGAGCGCAGCAGACCAGCGCGCGCTGGTGACCCGACTCTGGTCCTGGTTCTTCGTCAGGTCTGGCTTCGGCTGCATGCGCCGGCTCGCCACCAGCCTCAGCCCCGGTTCCGGAGATCTCGCCGCAGCAGATTGCCACCCGGATCTATCTCATGGGAGATGCGGGAGCCCCCCGGGCCGGCGGAGAGCCGGTTCTCGAGGCGTTGAGCCGAGAGCTTGCCGTGCAGCGGGTGGAGACCGTCGTCGTCTTCCTGGGCGACAACGTCTACCCCAAAGGTCTGCCCGAACCCCAGGATCCGGAACGGGCCGAAGCAGAGCGCCGCCTCCGGGCCCAGCTCCAGGTTGTGGAGCGGGCCGGCGTCAAAGGCTACTTCGTTCTGGGAAATCACGATTGGGACCGGTTCGGGAAGGGTGGCTGGGAGGCAGCCCTCCGGCAGGAGCGCTACATCGACTCCGTGGGCCGTGGATACGCCACGCTCAAACCGGGAGGAGGTTGTCCTGGACCCAGCATAGTCGATATTGGCACCCGGGTTCGGCTGCTGTTGCTCGACACTCAATGGTGGCTCCATGGAGCCGCCAAGCCGATGGACCCAACCTCGAGCTGCCCGACGGACAGCGAGCAGGAGATCGTGGACTCGCTCCGCAGCGCCCTCCAGAATGCCGGACCCCGAATGACGCTGGTTGCGGCCCACCACCCGCTGTCCAGTGGCGGTCCCCACGGCGGGTACTTCGGATGGGAGGACCACATCTTTCCGCTCCGCCTGGTAGTGCCCTGGTTGTGGCTCCCCCTGCCCTTCATCGGATCGCTGTATCCCTCAGCGCGACAACACGGCCTTTCCAGCCAGGACATGTCGTCTCGGGCCTATCAGCGGCTCATTGCCGCCTTCCGGCGGGCGTTCTCCGGCCAGGCCTCCAGACCTGTACGCCGCGGGACATGAACACAACCTCGAGGTCATTGCCGGCGGTCCGGTCCCGCTGCAGCTGGTGAGCGGCGGCGGGATCTACCAGCACACCGACAAAGCGGCCAACATTCGGGGAACCCTGTTCGCGAAGGAGGCCAGCGGCTTCGCTCGACTGGATGTGCCGTCTGCCGGGCCGGCCCGACTCGCGGTGCTCACAGTGACGGCCGACGGCCAGAGTCACGAGGTCTTTTCCACCTGGGTTAAGTGAGCTGATGCAACACTGCCGCGTGCTGTTCCTGAGCTTTACGGCCGCCCTGATCGGCTCGACCGCAGTCGCTCAGAGCCATTCCCCGAGAGACACGCTGGTTGCAGCCGGGCCCCAGTACCGCGCGAGCGGCCTCCACGAGCTCATGCTCGGCCGCGAGTACCGATCGCTGTGGACCACGCCGATCACGGTCCCGGTCCTCGATCTTGGCAGCTTTGCCGGAGGGCTCCGCCCGGTCTCGAAAGGCGGTGGTTTCCAGACCAAGTCGCTGCTGCTGGCCGGCGCGGATGGTCGCGAGTTTTTCTTCCGGTCGGTCGACAAGGACCCCTCAGCCACATTGCCGCTCGAGCTCCGGCCCACCGTGGCCGGAAGCGTGGTGCGCGACCAGACCAGCTCCGCCTTTCCCACCGCTCCACTCGTGGTGGATCGGCTGCTCCGGGCCGCCAAGATTCCGCACGGGCCGGCCCGCCTGTACGTGCTGCCCCGAAGGATCAGCGGCTGGGTCAGTTCGAGGCCCAGTTTGCCGGGCTCATGGGGTTTCTGGAGGATCGGATTGGCGGTTCGAGCGGTCCGGCAGCAAAGTGGGGCGGCGCCACCGAGATCATCGGCAGCGACAGTCTGTTTGCCCGCACCGGCCGCAGCCCGGATGACCGGGTGGATGCCCGGGCTCTGCTCAAGGCGCGGCTCTTCGACGTGCTGATTGGCGACTGGGATCGCCACTCCGACCAGTGGGTCTGGGCCCGGTTCAGCGACAGCGTTCCCCGGGTCTGGGTACCGATTCCTCGCGACCGGGACCAGGCCTTCGCCAAATACGATGGGCTGCTCCTCTCGGTGGCACGGACCAGTTCTCCCATACTCATCAATTTCGGGCCCAAGTATCCCTACCTCCCGGGCGCCACCTGGAACGGCCGCGATCTCGACCGCCGGTTCCTGGTTGAGCTCGAATGGCCGGAGTGGGAATCGGCAGTTATTGCCCTGCAGACCAGTCTGACCGACTCGGTCATTGCCGATGCCGTGCGGGCGCTTCCCGCCGAGCACCGAGCGATCAAGGGCGAGGCTCTCAGCAAGGCGCTGCGTCAGAGGCGCGATGACCTGCCCAAGGCGGCGGAGAAGTACTATCGCCTGCTCGGAGAGCAGGTCGACGTCCATGCAACCGCAGCAACCGGACCAGGCGCGTTTCACTCGAGTCAGCAAAGACACGGCTGAGCTCACGCTGTCGCGATCTGACGGAAGAGGCTCCTCCACTCCGTACTACCGGCGCCGGTTCGACTCCCGCACCACCAAGGAGGTTCGGGTTTACCTCGGCGCGGGAGACGACCGGCTCGTGGCGAATGGTCCCGCCACAGGAGGGCCGCAACTCAGAGCGCTGGGAGAGGAAGGACGAGATGTGCTGGTGGACTCGAGTCCGGTCGAAGCGGGAGAAATTCTATGATGACAGCACCGGACCGTCCCACACCGAGGGCTACGACAGCAAGATCGACCGTCGCCCAGATATCGCCCCTCCTCGCGACAAGAAGGAGCTGCCGCCCAGGGACTGGGGGCAACGCTGGATCCCTTACACCTGGGCAAGCTACGGACCGGACATTGGGCTGTTCATCGGTGGCGGACGCATCCTCACCGTCTACGGTTTTCGAAAGTATCCCTACTCGAGCCGGCACCGCTTTCTCGCCGGCATAGCGACCGGCCCCTGGACGTACCGGCTGGACTACCACGGCGATTTCCGGCGGGAGGACTCCAGAACCTATTTCGACTTGCGCGCCCGCGCGTCCGGAGTGGAGGTCATCAGCTTCCATGGTTTCGGCAACGAGATTCCAGCTCCGGGCGATAACGAGTTCTATCGAGTCACCCAGGACGCGTACGGCATTCAGCCTTCGATTGCACTTTCGATCGGGCCGCACTCGGAGGTGCAGGTGGGTCCGCTCCTGAAGTACGCGTCCACCGACAACCATCCGGATCGATTCCTCGCCACCCTGGGCGATCTCTATGGCACCGGAAACTTCGGCGAGCTCGGTGGGAGGCTTACGCTCCGGCACGACACCCGCGATCGAGAGCAAGCGGCGCAACGGGGTTTGTACCTCGAGCTGACCGGGACCTTGTACCCGGCTCTGTGGGACGTGGACAGTGTCTTCGGCGAGGTGCACGGTGAGGCCCGGACTTTTCTCACTGCCCATGCGCCGCTCGACCCCACCCTCGCGCTCCGGGTAGGCGGCAAGAAGGTCTGGGGGCAGTATCCGTTTTTCGAGTCCGCGTTCATCGGCGGCGCCTCGACCGTGCGGCTGGGCACAGTGAATCGCTACGCCGGCGACGCCTCGGCTTATGGCTCGGCCGAGCTGCGGCTGGCCCTGGCCCGCTTCGAGTTGATTCTTCCTACCCAGCTCGGCGTCTTTGGACTGGCCGACGTGGGCCGGGTCTACCTCGCGGGCGAGAGCTCCGACACCTGGCATTCCGCGTTTGGCGGCGGGCTCTCACTTTCATACCTGCAGCGGGCCTACACCTTCTCGGTCGCGCTGGCGGCGGGGGACGAACGAACCGCCGTCTATGTCCAGGCCGGCTTCGGATTCTGACGCGCAAGCCGCGTCGGCTGCCGCGCTGGCGGCAACCCTCATCATTACCCTCCAGCTCGCCGGGAAGGCTACTCGCGACGCGCTCTTCCTCTCGAGCTTCGGCGTAGCAGCACTGCCGGCGATCGTCATCGCCGCCGCCGCCCTTTCCGGAATTCTTGGCGATCCTGATTGCCGGGGTCATGGCGCGGACCCAGCCGGCTCGTCTGGTCCCCCGATTGTATGCTCTGAGCGCAGCCCTGCTGCTGGCGGAATGGGCCCTGGTCGGCTCGGCCCGAAGGGCTGCTGCCGTTCTGGTCTATCTCCACTTCACCGCGATCGGTGCGATCCTGGTCTCCGGATTCTGGGCCATCATCAATGAACGGTTCGACCCCAGAACCGCGCGCCGCACCATTGGGCGGATCACTGCCGGCGGTTCCATCGGAGGACTGCTGGGCGGGCTGCTGCCCGAGCGAGTCGGATCCGTGCTGTCGCTGAACGCCATGCTCCCGGTGCTCGCCGTCCTGCACCTGCTCGCCTCCGTACTGGTGATGAGAATGGGGCGCGGTGCACCTCCGCAGCTGTCGGCGGGTGAGGGAGCCGAAACCGAACCGCTGATGAGCGGTGGGAGGGTGCTGCGCGGCTCACCCTACCTCCTGGGAATCGCGTTGCTGGTCACGCTCACGTCCTCGGCCGAGGGGGTTCTCGACTACGTGTTCAAGGCCCGAGCGAGTGCAGCTACGACCAGCGGAGAGCAGCTGCTTCGATTCTTTGCGGCCTTCTACACAGCCACGGCGCTCATCGGGATTTTCATTCAGGTCACCGCGCTGCGGCCCTTGCTGGGAAGACTCGGCGTCGCCCGCAGCGCATCGCTCCTGCCGGCTGGCGTGAGTCTCGGCGCAGTGGGAGCCCTGCTGGCGCCCGGTGTGCTGCCCATTGCCCTGGCCCGCGGCGCCGAAGTGGTCCTCCGAAGCTCGGTGTTTCGCGGGGCATACGAGCTGCTCTTTACTCCGGTTGCGCCATTGGAAAAGCGGGCCACCAAGCTGTTGCTGGATGTTGGCGCGGCGCGAGTGGGAGATATCCTGGGTGCCGGACTGATTCTGGGCGCGCTGGCGCTGAACAGCGGTGGGGCGGGACGGCTGCTATTGGGTCTGGTCGTCCTGCTGTCCGCTTTGGCCCTCGCCGTCGCTCGCCGGCTTCACCTCGGCTACGTCGGGGCGCTCGAGGGAAGCATCCATCGCCAGGCGGGACCGCTCCCGGACCAGACCGACGATGACGCCGCGGCCTGGCTGCAAACCGTTGGCGGGTTCGATCTGAGCGGGATCCGGTCCCGCCTGGCCATCCCGACCGACTCAGGCCATGTCGCAGAGCCATCGGTCCGACGAGCCGCTCCAGCGGTCATCGAAACACCGCTGGATCAGGCGATCCACCATGGCAATGCCGAAGAGGTGAACCAGGCTCTGGCCGGAACCACTCCGGCAGCCGACCAGGTCGGAAATATCATCGAGCTTCTGGCGTGGGACGCGGTGGCTCCGGCGGCCATCGTGTCACTGCGCCGAGTGGCTTCATCTGACACCGACCTTCTGCTTCGGCGACTGCTGGACCCGGACGAAGACTTTGCCATCAGACGAAGGCTGGTCAACGTCCTCGCCGGCACGCAAAGCCCGAGGGCCTTCAACGGACTTCTCCAGGCGTTGAATGACCGCCGCTTCGAGGTGCGCTACCGGGCCGGACGCGCGCTCGAGCCGTATGGCCGGTGAGATCCGGAATGCTTCAGTGGACCGGGCCTATATTCTCGGCGTAATCGAGAAGGAAATAGGAGTGGAACGCGGTGTGTGGGAGAGCCGGCAGCTGATCGACTCGGCGGAAGAGGAGCGGTCTCCGATGGAAGTCGAGGTGCTGCGGGATCGGGTCAGCCGCAGTCTGGAGCACCTCTTCACGCTGTTGTCGCTCATTCTGCCGCGAGAGACTCTGCGACTGGCTTTTCACGCTTTGCACACCGACGACTCCTATCTCCGTGGTACTGCGCTGGAGTACCTGGAGACGGTGCTTCCCGGATCGGTGTGGAACAAACTCCTGCCCTTGCTGGAACGGGGAGACGAGTCCGCTTCAAAACCCAGGGGCTCGGGGCGCGCTCTAGAGGATCTCCTGGCCTCGAGAGAGTCGATCAGCCTGGCACTGGCCGAGGCCCGGCGGCGGCAGTGACGATCCCGGTCATGCTGCCCGCTCGAGCGCACGGTCCAGCACGTCCAGTGCAAAGTCGACGTCCTCCTCGGTAATGCAGAGCGGTGGTTTAATCCGCAGCACGTTTCCGTCCAGCCCACCCTTGCCCATCAGCACTCCCATCTCCCGGGCAGCCTCAAGCACTTCGAGCGTCGGTCCCGAAGCCGGAGCGCCGGTGACCGGGTCGGCCAGTTCTACACCGAGCATGAGTCCCAGTCCTCGCACGTGACGCACCAGCCGGTGCCGCCCTTGAAGTTTCTGCAAACCTTCCAGAAACCGGCCGCCCACCACTCGCGCGTTCTCCTGCAGATTCTCCTCATCGATGACATCGAGCACGGCGAGCCCCGCGGCCATGGACACGGGATTGCCGCCGAAGGTATTGAAGTGGATTCTCCGGGTCAGGGCCTCCGCGATCTCCCGTCGGGTGGTTACCGCGGCCAGAGGCATTCCGTTGCCGATGCCTTTCGCCATGGTCACGATGTCGGGTACCACGCCGTAGTTCTGGAATCCCCAGTAGTGCGCGCCGGTCCGGCCAAATCCGGTTTGCACCTCGTCGGCAATACACAGCCCACCATACTCCCGGGCTATCGCGTAGGCCTCGCGGAAGTAATTGGAAGCGCCCCGGGTCACTCCCCCGACGCCCTGAATTGGCTCGGCGATGTACGCCGCGATCGCCCCTGGCGTAGAAAACCGGATCAACTCCCGGATATCCGCCGCTGCCCTGGAGGCGATCTCCTCCGGCGTGCCGGTCAGCATCGTGCTCGAGGGATCGGGCGAAAGAGAGTGATGTACCCCGGCCGGCCCGGGAAGGGGATACTTCCAGGTGTGGTGTGAGGTCATTCCCAGCGAGCTGGGCGAGCCGCCATGGTAGGCGTTTCGGACTGCGATCACATCGAGGTTGCCGGTGTAGAGCCGCGCGAGGGTGACCGCCAGATCGTTTGCTTCACTCCCGCTGTTGACGAAGTAGGTCACATCCAGCCCGGGCGGCATCTTCGAGGCGAGCTTTTGCGCCAGGAGTGGAAGATTGGGGTGCAGGTAGATGGTGGTGGTGTGCTGCAGAGCATTCATCTGCTCCTGCATTCGGCGTAACACCTTGGGATGGCAGTGGCCGCAGGAAACCGTAACGATGCCGGCGAAGAGATCGAGGTACCGCCGGCCGGTTTCGTCGAAGAGGTACTGCATCTTGCCTTCGACAATCATCAGTGGATCGCGATACAGCGTGAATACCGCGGGGTTCACGTACTGCTGCCGGAGGGCCAGCACCTCCTCGCGAGAAGGCCCGGTGTATGGCTTGGGCGTATAGTCGAAGGCCGGCATTGGTACCGGCCGGGTAATCACGTCGGTCGTCATCGTGTCGATCCTGGGTTAGGCGCTCCACCTGGTGGTCGTTTTCTTTGAGCGGGTCCAGAACTCAATGGAGCCGTGTCCGGTAATGTCACCGGCACCAAACTTGGATTCGTTCCAACCACCGAAGGAAAACGGCTCTCGCGGCACCGGTACCCCAACGTTGATCCCGATCATTCCGGCCGATGCGCGTTCGGCTACCTCCCGCGCCAGTGCGCCCTGCTGGGTGAACACCGATGCCGCATTGCCATAGCGCGAGGCATTCTCCACGGCGAGCGCCTGATTCAAATCCTCGGTGCGGATGATGGCCAGCACCGGACCGAACACCTCCTCCTGCGCTATGGCCATGTCCGGCCGCACGTGGTCCAGAATCGTGGGGCCGATCCAGAATCCCCTTTCCTTGCCGGGAACCCGGAGGTTGCGCCCGTCGAGCAGGAGGGTGGCACCGGCGGACACAGCCTGATCGATCGAGCGGCTGATCCGATCGCGGGCCTCCCGAGAGATGACCGGACCGATGTCCCGGCCGGGCACGAGGCTCCGCGCCTGTTCCACCAGCTTGCCGACAATGTGATCCGTCTCCGAGACCGCCAGCATGACCGACCCCGCCATGCAGCGCTGACCGGTGCATCCGGACATCGAGGCCACCACGTTCGATGCCGTGAGCGCCGGATCGGCATCCGGCAGGACGAACAGATGGTTCTTGGCCCCGCCCAGGGCCAGAGCTCGCTTCAGGCTTGCGGTGGCTCGACGGTACACCAGCTTGGCAACCCGAGTGGAGCCAACGAAGCTCACCGAGGCAATTCCGGGATGATCACAGATTGCCTCCACAACTTCTTGCGCCCCGTTCACCACGTTGAACACTCCGGCCGGGAGCCCAGCCTCAGTCAGCAGCTCGGCGATCCTCCCGGCACAGAGCGGGACCAGCTCCGACGGCTTGAGGATCATGCAGTTGCCCAGCGCGATCGCATTGGGAATGGTCCAGTGGGGTACCATGATGGGAAAGTTGAACGGCACTATCGACGCAACGACCCCAACCGGATAGCGATCGATCCGGCATTCGATCCCGCGGCTCACCTCCAGCACCTCGCCGGTGGCAATCTGCGGAAGCGAGCAGGCGAACTCGGTCAGCTCGATCGCCTTCTGCTATTTCCGCCTCGGCCTCGCTCCGAATCTTCCCGTGCTCTTCGCTGATCAGCGCCGCCAGCTCGCCCAGGTTCTGCTCCAGTAGCGCTGCGATAGCGGTAGAAGACCTGGACCCGCTCCTTGATGCGGCGTGCGTGCTCCAGGCGGGAAACGCAGCCGCCGCGGCCTCGATCGCTGCCGCCAGGTCAGAGGTGGACGAGAGTGGCACATGAGAGAGAAGGCTCCCGTCACTCGGGTTTACGACTTCGAGTTGAGATCCTGCTCCGCTCGACACGAAGCGGCCGCCCACAAAATTGCGGACGGTCGGGTACCTGGTGCGGGGCTCAAGTGGCGCGGAAGTCTCGGTGGCGCTCGAAGTCATCGGTCTCCAGGGCAAGACGTTTCCCTAGTATACATCGCCGTAAGGTCTTGATTTTCGGGATTTCTTCGGGTACTGTGTGCTCAGTCGGATGGAGGAGCACATGAATCTCGAAGAAAAGCTGGACCTGCTGATGTCCCTGGCCGCAGACGACCGGGAGGGCTTGCCGCCCCGGCTTCAGCACACCAAAGACGTGGGCGCCCTTCGTCCCCTCAACATCCGGCATCTGCGGCCCCTGCCTGGCACCCGGATGTCGCTGCTCCGCATTCTCATGACCAACGCGTGCAGCTACAACTGTCACTACTGCCCTATGCGGCGAGATCGGCCCATGCCCCGCACCCTGCTCAAGCCGGAAGAGCTGGTGCGCATTTTCCTGGCGGCACATCAGCGCGGATGGTGCGAAGGACTATTCATCACCACCGGCATTCCCGGGCGCCCGGTCAAGATCATGGACGATCTGATTCAGGTGCTGGAGCTGCTGCGCGAGCGCCACCGCTTTGCCGGATACATCCATGTAAAGCTGGTCGCCGGCGGTGAAACCGATCAGATCGATCGGCTCACCTCACTCGCCAGCCGCATCTCGCTCAACTTCGAGACGCCCTGTGGCAGCAGCCTGGCGCAGATCGCGCCGGAAAAGAGCTTCGCCACAACGTTGAACAACTACGAACGGGTCAGACAGCTGATTGTCCAAGAGCGGGAGGCTCAGGCGTACGGTAAGCCAAGAGACCCGCTGCATCCCGGCGGGACGGCGGGGATGACGATTCAGTTCGTGGTTGGGGCCACCACCGATACCGACCAGACGCTGCTGAACACCATCAGCGGATTGCGCGCCGGCGGCGGCCTTCACCATCCACATTTCAGCGCCTTTCGCCCAATCAGCGACACTCCTCTGGAAAACGCGCGGGCCGCGCCGGCGCTGCGGGAGCATCGCCTGTACCAGGCGGCGTACCTGATGCGCGACTATGGGTTCGCGCCTGACGACGTGGTATACGCCGAAAGCGGCAATCTTCCACTGGCTCAGGACCCCAAGACCGCCTGGGCGCTGCAGCATCCCGAGGTGTTCCCGGTCGAAGTAACCACTGCCCCACCCGAATCGCTGTTGCGGGTGCCTGGCATCGGTCCCACTGCTGCTCGCCGTATCGTCGCCGAAAGGGCCAGGGTCTCATTCAGGAACTTGCGAGATCTTCGGAATCTGGGGGTGGTCACCACCCGGGCGGGCAGGGTTTCTCACCCTGCGGGGACGGCGGCTGCAGTCAGTTCGCTGGAGCGAGCAGCTGGGGTTCTGGGCCCCGGAGGAGGATGTCGGGAATCCTCACATTGTTTATCAGGTCAGTCCCGGCACCTTTCGTTAAGGGTCAGCCGGACTGTCCGGCGGGAGCCTGCTGCCACCGCCGCAGCTTGGGAATCTCCCGGGTAAACCGACGAGCCACCAGGCTGGGCAGGTGCATCTCGCGGAGCTTTCCCTCGACCCGGGCCATCATTTCGTTCACCGACATGTTGGGCTCGGTGAACTTGCCCTCCTGAAGACAGTGGCTGCAGTACTCGGTGCTCCGGGTTCCGTCGGCATTGCTGCCTCCGCCGGCAGGGTCCCGGTTGAGCGGCATGCCGCAGCTCTGACAAAACGGCCCTTTAGGACCGAGCATATCCGAACCCTCTCTCCTGCTGGTCACGCTCCCGCGGCATTCGCGGCGGGTAGTCCAAAATTATCGATTGATTCTCGGCACCGTTAGACCTCCCAAGGGAGGTGAAGGATTGCAACGCTTTGGCCGAACTCTCTATCCAAGCTCGCAATCACCGAGGCCGCGGGCATCCGGAATGCCACAGCTCGAGAGCCAAGCCATGCACAAACCAAGTCTGGTCGCCAGCATCACTGCCCTTCTCCTGCTCGGCTGTACGGCGACCCCCATGCCGGCCCAGGAGCATCACCCGGATTACGATGACGTCGACCCCTGGGTCGGCTTCCAATCCCCCGAGCCGGCTGCAGACTCGGCCGAGCGTATCGCGATTCCTCCTGGCTCTGGCCGCCAGCGACCCTCTCGTATGTCAGTTGGCTGGAAGCTCGATCGGCAACCACTGGGGCCCGGGTGATCGATGACCGGCAGATCGGCGTACTGGCCGGTGAAACCACCTTGAGTCACGAACGGGATGCATTGGGCCGATCCATCACCGATCCAGCCGCCCTCGCTCTTCTCTCCAGCACCCTGTCCGCTCCGAATCTCTGCGTCCGGCGTGCCGCCGCGCGTCTGCTGGGTAACAGCAACACGGACGAAGCCGTTCGCCGGCTCCGGGCGGCGCTTCAGCTCCAAGGATCCACGGGTGCGCGAGGCCGCGGCGCTGGGCCTGGCGGATGCGGAGGATCCCGCTTCGCTGCACGATCTCACCCAGGCGCTCAAGGACAGCGACCAATCGGTGATTCGGATGGCTGCGTATGCCCTGGGAGAGTTGGAGGATGCGCGGGCGGTCAAGCCGCTGGGAGACCTGTTGGGATCCAAGGACGCACCGACGAGAGCCACGGCGGCCTGGGCGCTGGGTCAGATAGAGGACATTCGCTCGGCGCAGCGACTCGCATCGCTGGTCAAGGACGGGAGCCCTGAGGTGCGGCTGGCGGCCGTAGAGGCACTGGGGGAGATAGAAGACTATCGGGGGACCGGAGCTCTCATCGATGCCCTGAAAGACCCCGATGTGCGCGTGCGCCGGGCCGCAGCCGAGGCCCTGGGAGACGTGGAGGATCAAAAGGCTGCAGGCGCGCTGGAGAAAGCGCTGGAAGACAAGGATCCAGTGGTGCGCCGGCTGGCGGCCCAGTCGCTGGGCGAGCTGGACAACCTGAAGCGGGCGCCGGGACGGTTGGTCGCGGCCCTGACCGACCGCGACCAGCAGCTGGCCATACTGGCGGCCAGGTCACTGGGAGAGATCGGAGACACCACGGCCGTTCCCGCGCTCGCAACGGCATACCGGAGCGACAATCCTCGAATGCGCTATTCCGTGGTTGCCGCCCTGGCCGACCTGGAGGACAGCAGAGGAAACGAGGTGCTCAGCGTGGCCAGGAAAGACCCCGATCAGGCGGTCCGCCACAAGGCATCGGAGGCCCTGCACGACCGGGAGGACGATGACGACTGATTGAGTCCGGCAGGCCCCGAGGGTCATGGAATTCAGCTCACCGTCCGATACTGGTGATGCGAAGTCCCCATCCCCCAGGCCTTAGATCTCGAGAGCGGTATGCGAGTTCGCGGACTCACCACTGCCCTGCTGTTCCTGACCGCGCCGGCCACCATCGTGGCGCAGGCACCAGGATCCTTTGAGCTGACCGGTTTTGGCCGCTACACCCGGTACGACAGCACCCTTGCCATCCAGGAAGGGGCCAGCGGAGGTGGATCGCTCGGCTTCTATCCGATTCGAAATCTCGCCATCGAGGCCGAGGGAGCCTACACGAAATCCCACAGCACGGTCACCGGGATTGGCATCACCAACATCCCGCTTCGGGGCCGGCTTACCTACCATATCCCGCTCGGCGGCTTCTCCTCAGCGCTTCGGATTGGGGCAGGTTACATCCACAACCTGTACCGCGACGGTGTCAGCTTCGACGATCCTGGTTTCACCGGGGTGCTCGGTCTCCGCTGGGGACTCAGCCCCAGCTTCGGCTTCAGGGTGGACGGTACCGCCGATTACATCAGAAACCCCGATGCCAACCGGACCAACGAGTACATCAACTGGGGTGCCCAGGTCGGCTTGACCCTGCGGGTCGGAGGCAAGTCTGGTGGACCCAAGGATCACGACAAGGATGGAGTGGCGGATCTCAAGGACAGCTGCCCCAACACGGTCACGGGTAAGGCGGTGGATGCGTACGGCTGCGCCTCCAACCAGAAGGATGCGGATCGGGACGCAGTGAACGACGAGATGGACCGCTGTCCCGATACCGGCGCCGGCGAACCGGTCGACACCGACGGTTGTGCCGCCAGCCAGAAGGACGACGACAAGGACGGAGTGTCCGACCTGGTCGACCAGTGCGCCAATACGTCCGCCGGCCGAGACGGCCAATAGCAGCGGCTGCGCGCCCAGCCAGCGGGACAACGATCAGGACGGCGTGTCCGATGCCACCGACCAGTGCCCCAATACTCCAGCCGGCGACGCGGTCAATTCCCGCGGCTGCTTCATGGAGCGGGATACCGATGGGGACAACGTTCCGGACGGTAGGGATCGCTGCCCCAACACACCGGCAGGTGTAACGGCGGACGCGAACGGCTGTACCATCGTGATTGCGGATGAGCGGGATACCGACGGCGACGGCGTGCCCAACAGCCGGGATCGTTGCCCCGACACACCGAAGACCGATGCCGCGGATGCGAACGGGTGCACCATCCTGTTCCACAAGGGAACCCGGAGCGTCATTCTTCGCGGCGTGACCTTCCTGCCCGGCCGGGCGACGCTCACGCCCGAAGCGCGGGAGATCCTCCGCGACGTGGCCAGCCAGCTGGTGGAGAATCCGCAGTACAAGGTTCAGGTGTCGGGTCACACCGATATTCGGGGCACCCGAGCCAGAAATCTGCGGCTGTCGCTGGCGCGGGCCCGTACGGTGGAGACATTCCTCGAGGCCAATGGCGTTCCGCCGACTCAGGTTACCGCGAAGGGCTTTGGCCCGGATGTGCCGATCGCGTCGAACAAGACGGCCGCCGGCAGAGCCAAGAACCGCCGGGTGGAGCTGAATCGGACCAACTGATCCACAACTGACTCACCACAGAGGCACAGATACACAGAGGACACAGAGAATTCATCTGTGTCCTTTGTGTTTCCGGCTATCCGACTCAGCAACTGGACCGTACAATATGGTGAAGCTGCTCACCACATCCCCGTTTGCCGGATACACCGCCACGCCTAGCCGGAGATCCCGCCATGAGACGCAAAGGCCGGAGCGCGGTTCCGTACACGCTTGCAGTTGGAGCGCATCAGCATCCTCTATCTCGATCACCCGACGCTTCAAACAAGCCGCAAGCCGGTGCCACTCCCGCGAATCTGCCGCGGGTGCTGGCAGCGAGCCGGTCCATCGTGCCCTCTCTCGGTGGGAAAACAGGTCAAGGCGGTGCAAGCTTTTCGCGAGATGATGCCGGTCTTTCGCCACCCGCGCTGCATCAACTGCCATGGCGCGTTCGACATCGCGTCGGAGGCGCATGAGGGTTCGGAGGTCGTACAGAAGTCCGGGCTGGACCCACAAGCGCTACTGACGGCTCAGGAGCGGAAGAAGTTGCACGAGTCCTGTGGAAGCTGTCATGACAACATTGAAGGTCACTTGGTCAGGCGCCAGCTTCACGACAGCGTTGATCGAGGGGTGGCTGATTGCTCCGCCGCCTATGCGCTGGACCGGAAAAAATGACGACAAGCTGTGCATGCTGATGAAGCGATTTGAACCAACCGGCGAGCAGTTCGTTGACCACCTCGAAACCGATCACAGGGAAATCCAATTCATCAAGGCGGCCTTCCACGGCGATCGAGCGTTGGGGGCTGCGCTCAAGGGCAAGCCTGAGCCGCCACCGGGCACCCAGGCGGACCTGGTGGAGAAGGCTCGGAAGTGGACGAACCTTGTCGGTAAGGAGGGATACACGGCCTCACCCGAGTGTGGCTGCGTCATGCCCAAGATCAAGCTCAAAATTCACCACACTTGGCTTTTCGAGGTTCCCGGCGGGCTGCCCTCCAGGCAATCCTCGCAGGCCTTGTTTGAAGTGAGTCTCCAACCGGTGAAGGACCGGCCGGGTTACTCGGAGGGAGAGTTCTCGTTGAACCGGCGAATTGATATGACCTTGCCGCGGAACTGTAGCGGAAGCGGCAACGTCAAGGAACGCTGGCTGCTGAAGGCCCTCATGGATCCCAAGTCCGGATCGGTGACGATATGGCACACTCAGCTCGATGAGGAGCCGACCGGCCAGATCGAATGCCGACAAGGAGGCGGGACGGGCAAGATGGGCATCGACCCCGGGGTGCTGGCCGGTACCCTCGGCGCCGGCGAGATGGTGATACCGGCGGATTCGACCAGCAAGAAGGTGGAGGCGTCGGAATTCGACACCAAGGAGTCACTCACCATCACCATTCTGGAGGTGCCTAGCCGCCCAATGAAGCCGATGCTGCGTGGCTGTTTTACTGTTTCTTTTCGCCACCGGCTGCCGGCCAGCTGCCGCCCAGCGCCTTGTATAGCGCCGCATACGCCGTCGCCGCATCGGTCCGGCTCTGCGCCAGCTGATCCTGGGCTTCGAGCTGAGTCCGCTCGGCATCGAGCACCTGCAGAAAGTCGGCGACTCCGCCGGTGAACCGCAATCTCGCCAGCTCCGCGGCCCGCGCGCTCGCGTCGGCCGCGTCCCGCAACCGGTCCAGCCGGCTGCGGGCGGTCCGATAGCGAACCAGCGAGGTCTCGACGTCCTGCAGAGCGCGGAGCACGGTAGCATCGTACTGCGCCTGAGCCTCGCTCTCCCGGGCGCGTGACTGGTCCACCCTGGCCTTGACCCTTCCCAGATTGAGCGCCGGCCACGAAATGATCGGACCGACCGCATACCGGAATGTCCCCTGGTCTCCCAGCGCGTCGAACTGGCTCGAGGCGTACCCGGCACTGCCACCAAGGCTGAGGCGCGGGAGGTAATCTGCCTTAGCCGCCCCCACCAGCGCTCGCTCCACCGCAACCTGGCGTTCCGCGGCAGCCACATCCGGCCTGCGCCGGATCACCGAGTCCGGAGTAGAGATGCCGGTGAGATCAGGGAAGTCCGGCAGGGGCGCCGGTTTCTCCAGCTCCGCCGCAACCGCGGCGGGGGAGCGCCCCACCAGCACGCCGATCTGATACTGCGCCTCACGTACTCGCGATTCGAGATCCGGGAATCGACGCCAGCGTGGTGCTGAGCTGCGCCTGCGCCCGCTCGGTATCGAACGCGGTGCCCCGCCCGGCCTCAAGCCGCTCTCGGGTCAGGCCGAAGGTCCGGCGCTGATTCTCCGCGTTCCTGACCGCTACCGCGAGTTGCTCCTGCGCTCCCCGCAGATCAAAGTACGCTCGCGCCAGCTCGGCGGTGAGGGAGATCTGGACGAACCGAAGGTCCTCCTGGTTCGCCTCGACCAACGCTCCCTGCGCCTGCACGTTGTGTCGCACCCTGCCGAAGAGATCCAGCTCCCATGACGCATCGAATCCACCATCCCAGATGTTCTGATCGGGAAACCGCTGAGAGCCGATTGCGACGGGGAATTGGGCCCCCGACAGGCGCTGCCGGGTGTAGCTCGCGGCAAATGTCACCGTCGGAACGAAGTCCAGCTTCGCTTCCGTCCGCGCTGCCCGCGCACCGCGTACCCGCGCCTCGGCCGCCTGGACATCCAGGTTGGCGCGAGCCAGCTGATTGATCAGTCGGGTCAGCGTAGTGTCTCCCAGGTCCGGCCAGTTCAGCAGCCACGGCACTGTCCGAGGGGGCCGCCGCGACGGCGATCGTGGTATCCCGGGTCTCCCGGAAAGCCGCCGGCGGCGGGACATCTGAGGCTCGATAGCCTGGCGCAGAGGCACAGCCCAGAGCCGGCAGAACCAGCGAGGAAAGCAATGCCGCCTTACGCATGTTTCGACTCCTCATCGTGAGCCGGCTGCAGCGCGAACTGCTGAGCCCGCCGGGTGCGCCGCTCCAGCATTCCCTGGAGCACCACGTAGAACACGGGCGTGAGCACCAGACCGAAGAAGGTCACTCCCAGCATTCCCGAGAACACCGCCACGCCCATGGCGTGCCGCATCTCGGCCCCGGCACCGCTGGAGAACACCAGGGGAAGCACACCCATGATGAAGGCGAACGAGGTCATCAGGATCGGCCGCAGCCTGATGCGGGACGCCTCCAGGGCCGAGTCGATCACGGACTTGTCCCTGCAGGTGGAGCTCGCGGGCAAACTCGACGATCAGGATCGCGTTCTTGCAGGCCAGCCCGATCAGCACCAGGAAGCCGATCTGGGTGAAGATGTTGTTGTCGCCCTTGGTGAGCCACACGCCGCCGATGGCGCAGAGCAGCGACATCGGAACGATCAGGATCACCGCCAGCGGCAGCGACCAGCTCTCGTACTGCGCCGCGAGCACCAGGAAGACCAGCAGTACGCAGAGCGGAAAGATGAATACCGCCGTGTTGCCGGCCAGCTTCTGCTGGTAGGTGAGGTCGGTCCACTCGTAGCCGATGCCGTTGGGCAGCACCTCGCGCAAGATCCCTTCGATTGCGTCCTGCGCCTGGCCGGAGCTGAATCCGGGAGCCGGGCCGCCATTGATGTCGGCAGCGGGATAGCCGTTGTAGCGGGTGCTCTGATCGGGGCCGTGCGACTGCTTGACCTGCACCACGGAGCCGAGCGGTATCATCGCACCTGCTGCGTTGCGCACCTTGAGCTGCGCGATGTTGTCGGCGCGTGGCGCGGAACGGCGCGTCCGCCTGCACCTTCACCTGGTAGGTCCGGCCGAATTTGTTGAAGTCGTTGACGTACACCGACCCGAGATACGCTTGCATGGTCTGGAAGAGGTCGGTGAGTACGATGCCTTCGCGCTTGACCTTCTCCCGATCGACCTCGACCTCGAGCTGCGGCACGTTGACCCGGTAGCCGCTGAAGACCCCGGCCAACGCAGGAGTCTGATATGCCCGCCCGAGCAGCTGCCTGGGTGGCGTCGTTGAGCGCGGTCTCTCCCAGTCCGGCGCGGTCCTCCAGCTCCAGCTTGAAGCCACCTACCTGTTCCCAGGCCATTCACCGGCGGCGGCGGGAACACCGCCACGAATGCGTCCTGGATTCCCGCAAACTTGCGCGTTCAGCGCCCCGGCGATGTTCAGCCCGTACTCGGCCTTCCCATGCCGCTCGTCGAACGGCTTGAGGGTGAAGAAGACGATGCCCGCGTTGGGGGCGTTGACGAAGCCGTTGATGGATAAGCCCGGGAACTGCACCGCATTCTCGACCCCCGGCTGCTTGCTCCCGATCTCCGACATCTGCCGGATGACTTTTTCGGTGCGGTCGAGCGTCGCCGCATCGGGGAGCTGGGCAAAGGCGACGAGATACTGCTTGTCCTGAGTCGGCACGAAACCCTTCGGCACCTTGGAGAAGCCGAAGACCGTGAGCGCGATCAGTCCGGCATAGACTGCGAGCACCAGTCCCTTCCGACCCAAGACCCGGCTCACCGCCGAGCCGTAGCTCGCGGAGCCTCGGCTGAATGCCCGGTTGAACGGCCGGAACAGCCAGCCGAAGGCAGCGGTCCAGCACCCGGGTGAGACGGTCGGGCGGCGCGCCGTGCGGTTTGAGAAGAATCGCGCTGAGCGCCGGCGACAAGGTGAGCGAGTTGATCGCGGAGATGACGGTGGAGAACGCGATCGTGAGCGCGAACTGGCGGTAGAACTCGCCGGTTAAACCACTCAGGAATGCCACCGGCACGAACACGGCGCAGAGCACCAGCATGATCGCGATGATCGGCCGGCTCACCTCGTCCATCGCCTTGTGGGCGGCGTCGCGGGGCGAGAGGCCCGCCTCGATGTTCCGCTCCACGTTCTCCACCACCACGATCGCATCGTCCACCACGATGCCGATGGCCAGCACCAGCCCGAACAGCGAGAGCGTGTTGATCGAGAAGCCGAACATCAGCAGGATGGCGAAGGTGCCGACGATCGAGACCGGCACCGCCACCAGCGGAATGACCGACGCCCGCCAGGTCTGGAGGAACAGCACCACGACCAGCACCACCAGCAGGATGGCCTCGAACAGCGTCTTCACCACCTCGCGGATGCCGTCGCGCACGTTGATCGTGGGGTCGTAGACGATCCGATACTCCACGCCCTGGGGGAAGTTCTTCCTGCAGC
Source organism: uncultured Gemmatimonadales bacterium (assembly GCA_963825815.1). Lineage (GTDB taxonomy): Bacteria > Gemmatimonadota > Gemmatimonadetes > Gemmatimonadales > GWC2-71-9 > CAVVWJ01. The sequence goes on from CAWGVB010000008.1 coordinate 45,113, forward strand.
TCCTCCATGGTCGCGCGCACCGTGCTCGAGAGCTGCAGGGCATTGGAGCCCGGCGCCTGGAAGATGCCGATGCCGACCGCTTCCTTCCCGTTCAGCAGTGAGCGAAGCGCGTAGTCGCCCGCCGCCAGCTCCAGCCGGGCCACGTCGCGGAGCCGGGTGATCTCGCCGTTGTCGCCGGTCTTGAGGATGATGTCGCCGAACTCCTCCTCGTTGGTCGAGACGGCCCCGCGCGTTGATGCTGAGCTGGTAGTCCACCGGCATCGGCATCGGCGGGGCGCCAACCACTCCGGCCGCCACCTGGACGTTCTGCTCCCGGATCGCGTTCACCACGTCGGTCGCGCTGAGACCGCGAGCGGCGACCTTGCCCGGATCGAGCCACACCCGCATGGAATAGTCGCCGCCGCCGAAGACCTGCACCTGGCCGATTCCGGGGATCCGGGCGAGGACATCCTTCACCTGGAGCAGGCCGTAATTCCGGAGGTAGGTGACATCGTAGCGGTTGTCCGGCGAGAGCAGGTGCACCACCATGATGAAGTTGGGCGAGCTCTTCACCGTGGTGACGCCGAGCTGGCGCACCTCCTCCGGCAGACGCGGCAGCGCCTGGCTCACCCGGTTCTGCACCTGCACCTGCGCCAGATCGACATCGGTGCCGACCCGGAACGTCACCGTGAGGGTGAGCACGCCGTCCGAGGTGGACTGGGAGGACATGTAGAGCATGTTCTCCACGCCGTTGATCTGCTCCTCCAGCGGTGTCGCGACGGCCTCCGAGATCACCCGGGGGTTGGCGCCGGGATAGATCGCGCGCACCACCACCGACGGTGGCACCACCTCGGGGTACTCGCTGATCGGCAGGCCGAACATCGCGATCAGGCCGGCGATGAAGATCACGATCGACGACTACGGCCGCGAAGATCGGCCGGTCGATGAAGAAGCGGGAGAATCGCATCGGCTACTTCCGCTGTCCTGCGGCCGGAGCTGCCGAATCAGCCGCCGTCATTTCGCTCAGTGTGGGAGCCACCTTCATCCCGGGCCGGACCCGCATCAGGCCGTTCACCACGACCCTCTCGTTGGGCTGGAGCCCCGAGTCGACGATGCGGAGTCCGTCCACCAGCCGCCCCGGCACCACCGGCCGATAGACCAGGCGTGTCGCCCGGTCCAACCACCAGCACGAACTTCCGATCCTGGTCGGTGCCGATAGCGGCGTCGCGCACCAGCAGCGCCTTCCGCTTGTGGTCGCCCACCAGCTTGACCCGGGCGAACAAGCCCGGGAGTCAGCGCCCGTGAGCTTGTTGGAGAAGACCGCGCGGGTCCGGATGGTCCCGGTGTTGGGATCGATCTGATTGTCCACGAAGTCGAGCCGCCCCTCGTGGGGATAGCCGTCCTCGTTGGCCAGGCCGAGGTAGACCGGCAGCTTGGCCGTCGCGCCAGTTGGCGCCGCTGTTCTCGGGCCCGGCCGGCGTAGCGGAGATAGGTCTGCTCGTCGCTGTCGAAGTAGACGATACATCGGAGTCGAGCGACACGACGGTGGTGAGCAGCGTCGGCCGGCGGTCCGGCCTGCACCAGGTTGCCCGGCGGTGACCAGCGCGTTGCTGACCCGGCCGCTAATGGGTGAGCGAACCCGGGTCCACTCCAGGTTGAGCCGCGCAGTCTCCACCGCGGCTTCCGCCGCCCTTACGCTGGCCCCACCCTGCGCCTCGGCGCTGGTCCGGCTGTCGTATTCCTCGCGCGAGATGGCTTGAGCCTTCACCAGCGGGTCGGCCCGCCTGACGTCACTCGCCGCCAGCGCGGCGGCCGACCTGGCGCGCTCCAGCTCGGCCTGCGGCCCGGGCCAGGTCGGCCTGGTAGGGCCGAGGATCGATCTCGAAGAGCACCTCGCCTTTCCGAACTTCCCGGCCCTCGGTGAAGGTCACCCGCTGGATATAGCCGGAGACCCGGGGCCGGATCTCGACCTGATCCACCGCCTGGAGCCGGCCGGTAAACTCATCCCATTCGGAGATTTCCCGCTCCGGCACCGGAGCGACCGTCACCGGCTGAAGCGGAGGGGCGGCGGGAGCTTTGTCCTCTGCCCGGCTGTTGAGGGTCAGCGCCGCCAGGGAGATCACGACCACTCCAAGGCCGCTGCTAAAAACGATTCGCCGAGTCCGCATCATTGGCCTTGCCTCCAGAAAGAAATTCGCGTCTTTGCTTCGCCTATCTTCTCGTCGTTCGGGACCACCCTGATTCGACCAACCTGGCTGGCCCTGCGCCTGCTGTTACACGACTGGTACGATAGTTCGATAATCATCGAACTCAATGCCACAAAAAATCTTCCGCGCCTTGTCCACATGGATTTCAGGCGACGGAAGTTTTCAGTTTTCCACCGGCCCGCCGCAGCAACTCGGCGGTATACGCCTCCAGCACGTCTCGGCGAACCTCGCAGCTCAGGAACTGTCCCTCCCGGTGAGCCTCGACCAGGCCGGCACGGACCAGCTCTTTGATGTGGTGCGAAATGGTCGCCTTGGACACGGGAAATTCCTCCCGGAGCTTGGTGCAGGCGCAGGCTCTTTCCCCGGCGATCACCTCGAGCACCTGCATCCGCCTGGGATCGGCGAGCGCTTTGGCAATCAGCCCGAACTGCTTCTCGGTCAGGGTCGACCGTCCCGCCCCGGTGTTTTTCACAGTTCAATGGTTATCGAACTGTCTTCCTCCTGTCAAGGGTCAGGCGAAGAGACGACCCCCTATCCACTTTTGACTATTGACAGCAGTTCTCCCAACTCCCATCGTAGCATTGCCGCGAGCATCCGAACACGAGATGGCGTCGCAACGGCGTTCCATTCCTCGCGACCTGTTGTTTCCCCCGCAAACCGTTCAGTCGCAAGACCGGCTCTTTCCATAGCGCTGGCTCTCTGGCGCACAGCACTTGTGACCTTCCCCGGTCACCAGCTCTGGCCTCGGCTTCGAGATTTTCCGAAGCCGCGCGGACGCGCGTGTCTCCTCGAGCGGCGGTCGCTGCAGCGCCTGGCCGGGCAGCCCCCTCTCACGCGAGCGACAGGAGACGTTATGTCGCGGCTACACTATGCCATCGTTCTGGCCGGCATTTTTGCCTGTACCGATCAAACCGAGCCTCCTCCGGCAGCCAGCCAGCCCGAGGATGTGGCGTTGGACGACAATGTGTCGGGTGTCGAGCTGGAGCTCGATGCCGGGAGACTAGATCGGGAGGCTCACACTGCGCTGTCTGGCGGCGCGACCACCGTTTTCCGGGAAGACGAGGAGGCCTTCGAGACCGCGGCACCGAATCTCGCGGGACTGAACTTGGCAAAACACGAGGCGGGAGACGCTGCGTTCGAGCTGGAGCATGTTGCCGGCTCGGATCCAATCACTGGAGGCCTCGGTCCGGTCTTCGACAACGTGTCCTGTGAGGGGTGCCACCTGGGTGACGGGCGTGGGCGTCCCCCGGAAGATGGCCTGAGTTTCTCATCAATGCTGTTTCGCTCCAGCATCACGGGCAAGGATGTGAACGGTGGTCCTCTGGGAATACCGGGAGGGTTTGGCGGTCAGCTGCAGACACGAGGGGTAGCGCCCGATCAGGCCGACATTCAGGCCTCGGTATACTACACGACGACCGAAGGAAGCTTCGCCGACGGCACCAAGTTCCAGTTACAAGATCCTCATTACACGCTGACCGGACTCTATCCCGGCCTTGCGGCTGACTTCCTCTTCTCGCCCCGAGTCGCTCCCGTGGTGTTTGGTCTGGGATTGCTCGAGGCCGTCCCCGCTCTCAGCATACTCGCCCGGGCGGATCCCCGGGACTTCAATCGCGATGGGATCTCAGGGCGGGCAAACGTCGTGTTCGATGCGGTCCATCGGCGGCAGGCACTCGGCCGGTTTGGCTGGAAGGCGAATACTCCGAACCTCCTGCAACAGACCGCAGGCGCTTACAATGGCGACATGGGTGTGACCTCGGATCTGTTCCCCAGCGAGTCTTGCGCCGGCCGAAGCGGGACCAGCTGCAGCACCACTCATGTCGAAGTGAGCGCGGAAATCGTTGGGGATGTTGCGTTCTATACTCAGACGCTCGCCGTTCCGGCACGACGCAACCTCAACGATGTAACCACCCGGCGGGGCGAATATCTGTTCTACGCCTCCGGCTGCGATGGCTGCCACACTCCGACCCTCCGTACCGGGAGGCTGCAGGGCGTACCGGAGGTTTCGGGTCAAGTCATCCATCCGTACACCGACCTCCTGGTCCATGACATGGGCCCAGGCCTCGCAGACGGCCGCCCCGACTTCCAGGCGTCTGGAAGTGAGTGGCGGACTCCGCCTCTGTGGGGGATCGGACTGGTCCAGACGGTGAACGGTCACACCCGCTTCCTGCACGACGGCCGAGCCGGCTCACTGATGGAAGCGATACTCTGGCATGGAGGAGAGGCCACCCGGGCGCGCGATCGGGTCAAGGGACTGGGCCAGCCGGACCGGGACGCCCTGATCGCGTTCTTGAAATCGCTCTAGGGGTTACTCGAGGCTGAGAACGACCGGCTCATCGCTTCCGGGTTGTAGCTGCGGATAGCGGGCGAGGATACGTCCACATGTATTCCAGCGGAGTATCGCTTCGTCGTTCCCCGCGGGGCGCTGGGATTCGGCCTTCTCGTACCAGCTCATCGCATCCCGGAACCACTGATATGCCATTTGCCCCGACCTTGGCATGCCGGATCGAAGCTGCGCCTTGGCGCAGCGCTCGCAGATGATGCCCGCGTAGTAGGTGCGCTTGTATTCGTCCTGGAGTCGGGGCAGCACCTCACGTGCCCGGCGCACGCCTTCCGTGGGAGCGGTCCCGAACTGGTCGGTGATCGCCAGGAGAAGCGTGACCAGCGCCTGCTGATTGTCCGGACTCACAGACAGTACGTCCAGGCAGATGCTCTCGGCCGAGCTGGGGTCGTTGATGATGCGGTAGCGCTCCGCCTTCTGTAAGGCGGTGGGGATGCCTTCCTTGGAGATCGGCTTCGGTTCGAACATGGTCTCTCTCGAGTGGAGAGTCACGAGTCACGGTCGCGACTTCCTGCTGAAGATCTTCACCAGTTTCCCTAGCGGGTCGAAGAATTCATCGACCACCCGCTCCTTGAGCGGAATGATCGCGTTATCGGTGATGGTGATGTGCTCCGGGCAGACCTTGGTGCAGCACTTGGTGATGTTGCAGTACCCGATGCCGTGGGCCCGGCGGAGCTCTTCGATCCGGTCTTCCACATCGAGGGGATGCATTTCCAGCGCGGCCACATGGACCAGGAATCGGGGACCGATGAAATCTTGGTGAAGATGATGGTCCCGCAGCACATGGCAGACGTCCTGGCACAGAAAACATTCGATGCACTTCCGAAACTCCTGAACCCGGTCGACGTCCGACTGATCCATGCGCCAGGTGCCATCCGGGGCGTCCGCGGCGCGTGGGGTGAAGGGCTTGATCCGCTGCTTCACCGTGAAGTTCCAGGAAACGTCGGTGACCAGGTCCTTCACCGGAGGGAAGGCGCGCATCGGCTCGACCGTCACCGGCTTCTCCAGCGGCAACTCGCTCAGCCGCGTCATGCACATGAGTCTGGGCGAGCCGTTCACCTCGGCCGAGCAGGAGCCGCATTTGCCGGCCTTACAGTTCCAGCGCACCGCGAGATCGTTGGCCTGTTCGGCCTGGATCTGGTGAATGACGTCGAGCACCACCATTCCCGGGGAAATGGTTGTGGCGTAGTCCACCAGCTTCCCCCCCTCCCGATCGCCGCGCCAGACCCGGAACACGGCTCGACCGCTGGGCTCGCGCTTGGGCTTCGGAGGCTCTTTCTCCTGAACCTGCCCGGTTTCGGCGAGGTCGGGCTGCATCGTTTCGGTGGTAACTACACCCGGACCAGTCATCGTTGCTCCAGAATGAGAGATCCTTCGCTGCGCTCAGGATGACCCGCAGCGCTGAGAGCGCGGCGTGTCACTTCTGCTCCTGGATGATCCGCTTGAGCTCCGGAGGCATGTCGGACACCGGCTCGCGAGAGAGCCGCATCTGCGCATCCTCCCCCTTACGAATCACGATGTTGTACGTGGCTGCCACCGGGTCTTTCTCCGGATAATCCTCCCGAAAGTGGCCACCCCGGCTCTCCTTCCGGTCGATAGCGGCCCGAGTGATTGCCTCCGACACGGTGAGAAGGTTCCCCAGGTCAAGCCCGGTGTGCCAGCCCGGATTGTACTCCCGGTTTCCGGTGACGCCTACCCGGGAGGCCCGGTCCTTCAAGCGTTCGATCCCCTGCAGGGCACGCTTCATCTCCGCCTCGGTCCGTACGATCCCGACCAGCGTCTGCATCATGGTCTGCAGCTCCTGCTGCACCTGATAGGGTCCCGTCCCGTCGGAGCCACCATCCCGCTCAAAAGGAGCCAGGGCGGAGCGAATGGCGTCATCCACATCGGCCAGATCCACGTCGCCCAGCCGGTTTTCCCGGGCGAATTGCGCTGCATGGTCGCCCGCCCGTTTGCCGAACACCAGAAGATCCGACAACGAGTTGCCGCCCAGCCGGTTGGCACCATGAAGGCCGGCGGCGCACTCTCCGGCGGCAAAGAGCCCAGGCAGGGTGCTCGCCTGGCTGTCGCCGTCCACCCGGATTCCGCCCATGACATAGTGGGTGGTCGGACCGACTTCCATCGCCGTCGTGGTGATATCGATGTCGGCCAGCTGTTTGAACTGGTGGTACATACTGGGGAGCTTCCGGATGATGTGCTTCCGGGCATCGGGCAGCTTGCGCTTGATCCAGGAGATGTCGAGAAAGACTCCGCCATGAGGACTGCCTCGACCCTCCCGAACCTCCCGCAGAATACATCGGGCCACGTGATCCCGGGTGAGCAGCTCAGGCGGCCTCCGGGCGGTCTTGTCACCCTGGGTGTAGCGCCACCCTTCTTCCTCGTTGTCCGCCGTCTGGCTCCGGTAGTTCTCCGGAATGTCAGCGAACATGAACCGTTTCCCCTCGCGGTTCAGCAGCACCCCACCTTCACCCCGGACACCTTCGGTGACGAGGATGCCGCGCACGCTGGGGGGCCAGATCATTCCGGTGGGATGAAACTGAACGAACTCCATATCCTGGAGCGCGGCACCGGCGTGATACGCGAGCGCATGTCCGTCTCCAGTGTACTCCCAGCTGTTGCTGGTAATCGAGTAGGCCCTTCCGATACCGCCGGTGGCAAGAACCACGGCCTTGGCGCGGTAGAGACGGAAACGTCCCCGCTCCCGATCGTACCCCACAGCGGCGGTCACCCGGGCGCCATCGGTGCAACAGCTGGAGCACCGTGCATTCCATGTGCACGTCGATACCCTGATGGATGCTGTGGTCCTGAAGCGTGCGAATCATCTCCAGACCGGTCCGATCTCCCACGTGGGCCAGTCGGGGGTACTTATGTCCTCCGAAGTTGCGCTGGAGAATGCGGCCGTCTGCCGTGCGATCGAACAGCGCGCCCCACGCCTCCAGCTCCTTGACCCGGTCGGGCGCCTCCTTCGCGTGCAGCTCGGCCATACGCCAATTGTTCACGTACTGGCCGCCCCGCATGGTGTCGGCAAAGTGAACCTTCCAGTTATCCCGGTCGTCAACATTTGCCAGTGCGGCAGCGACGCCCCCCTCCGCCATGACGGTGTGCGCCTTCCCCAGGAGTGACTTGCACACCAGTCCGACCTTGGCGCCTGCCGCCGATGCCGCGATCGCTGCGCGGAGCCCGGCTCCGCCGGCACCGATCACCAGGACGTCGTGCTCGAAGGTCTGGTATTCGGGCATCAGTCGAGAGTCGCGCAGTCGCGAGTCGCGAGAATAAGATCGGTTGGAATACGGCTCTCGAGTCTCATGACTCGTGACTCGTGACTGGCATCACAAAATCCTCCAATCCGTCCATATCCCCATCGAGCACAACCTGACATACAGATCGGCAAACGGCACCGCGAAGAGGCTGATCCAGGCCCACCGCATATGGGCCCGGTTGAAGCAGCTGGAGCAATCGTATAGCCGGCGGCGCACGGGTCGTCGGGAGAGCTGATCCAGGTAGCCGCCGATCACGTGACGCAGGGAATGGCAGCCAAGGGTATAGCCGCCGAGGAGGACCACGTTGATCAGGAGCACCAGGGTTCCTACCCCGATGCCAAAGGAGGTCTGTCCCGTTGCGGGATCGGTAAACCAGAGTGCCTGGTAGACGTCGGAGAGGAGCACCAGCAGAAAGAGCAGGGCGATATAGAGGAAATAGCGGTGGATGTTCTGCACGATCAGGGGAAAGGCCGCCTCACCGCAGTACGTCTCTCGAGGTTCTCCTACCGCGCAGGCCGGCGGGTCGGCCCAGAACGCCTTGTAGTACGCACCCCGGTAGTAGTAGCACGTCACCCGGAAAAGACCGGGGAACGGAAGAATCAGCAGCGCCGGCGAAAACACCAGCCAGCTGGGCCACCAGGTGGGCCGGGGACCGAACCAGGCGTGGGGCGAGTCGCCGAACAGTTCGGGTGAGTAGAACGGCGAAAGATAGGGCCCGTAGGTGTAATGCTCACCCTGAAAGGCAGCCCAGGTGGCATAGCAGATGAAGGCCGAGAGCAGCAGGAAGACGGTGACGGGCTGGAGCCACCACCAATCCTTCCGCATGGTCTCGCCGAAACGGCGGCGGACGATCGGGAGCTGCGCGTGCGCCATGCCGGTACTCCCCTGGCTGTAATGGGTGCCGCCGGAAGCTGGAACTGCGTGGCCGGCTCCAACGCCGGCCAGCCGGAGTATTCAAACCGCCAATGGCGCGTCTGTCAATGCCGCGTCGTGGTCAGGCGGTCTCGAACGAAGGGGTGAGCTCGAAGAAGGGAGAAGGCTTCAGGTCGGGTCCTGCTGACCCCAGCGTTGGGACGGTGGAGGCAGGTCCGGATTACGCAGCGGCGGAATCTTGCTGGTAAACGGCACGCCGGTGATTCGGTCGGTGTTGTCGTCTCGGACTCGATATGCGGCCGGAAAGTCGTCGGACTGCTCCATCCACTGCTGCAGCACCGCCGCCAGCTCCCGCACCTGCTTGGCGTAGCGGGGCTCGTCGGCCACGTTCCGGAGCTCCCACGGATCGGTTTTCAGATCGTACAGCTCGAGTCGTGCCCGGGGAACCTCGAAGAGCCGGCGCTGGGCCGAGGTGAGCCGCCCGGCTTTCGCTCGAGCTCGCAACGCAAGGAATGACGGACTGGCCCCAATGTCGGCGGCGGTGCAGAGCGGTAGGTCGGTGTAGGCATCGGTTCGGATCAGCTTGAACCGGAGCGTGCGCACCGCGCGCTGATGCTCGTCGCAGTCATGCCAATTGCGTTCGCTGAACACGTGGGTTCGGCCGGTGAATTTGGCGGGCTCGCGTGAGCAGCTCCCTGAAGCTTTGTCCCTGCACCGATTCGGTCGGAGTGGCCCCGGCTACATCAAGCAGCGTGGGAGTCAGGTCCACCGTGCTCACCAGTCCGCGATCGTACACCGTTCCTGCCGGAATGCGACCTGGCCAGGAAAAGACGAGCGGCGTGCGCGTCCCCGCGTCGTAGAGCGTGCCCTTCTCTCGGGGAAATGGCGCACCGTTGTCGCTCAGAAAGATCACCAGCGTATTCTGCCGGAGCTCGCGCCGCTCCAGCTCTGCCATCATCTCGCCGATGGCATCGTCCATGTGGGCGATGGTGTCGTAATAGTTCACCAGGTCAGCCCGGGTGCCGGGAGTGTCTGCCAGATACGGGGTCAACACCACCCGCCCCGGCTGATGCCGGTGAGCTACGCTCTCGGGATGATAGGGACGATGCGGCTCATGAAACGCTACCCAGAGAAAAAAGGGCCGGGTGGCGGTGGAATCGAGAAAGGCGGGGAAGGCCGCGGCGGTCTTGGGCGAGTACCACTGGAATTGCTTCTCTCCGTTGGGACCGAGATGGGTCTTGGCCATCAGACCGGTGAAGTAGCCCTGTGCCTGCAAGTACGACGGAAGCAGGCGCACTCCGTCGGGCAGCGGAGTGTGCAAGTCTTCGGTGCGGGTGGCGTGGGAGTACTTGCCGGAGAGAATGCTGATGCGGGACGGGCTGCATTGCGGGCTGGTGCCGAAGGCGTATCTCACCAGCAGTCCTGATCGAGCGAGGCGGTCGATGTTGGGGGTCCGGATGAATCGGTTGCCATACACCCCGGTGTCCCGCCAGCCCAGGTCATCGGCCACGAAGATCAGGATGTTGGGGTGATTCTCAGAGGCGGCCTGGGCCAGCGCGGGGGCTGCGGGTAGCAGCAGAAGGAATATGGCGCAGACCAGCCGGCCGAATAGCGGAGCCACCCGTCTGGATGGAAGATCAGCACTACACCATCGAGCCCCGTCGCTCCGGACCCTGGAAGCGAGCGAGAGCGCCTTGCCGGCGCTCCTTCCCCACCCAGCGACCGAGCCCCTGGCGAGCCACGGCAATGGCCTGCGCCAGCTGGTCGGGGGCGAATGGCTTGGGTACGAAGCCGGAGATGCGGACGTCCTCAAAGCGGCGGAGCGCATCGTCATCCCCAATGCCGCTGGTGATCAGGATGGGAACCTCGGCGTTCTGCTCCCGGATTCGGATGGCTGTCTCGGCCCCGTCGAGCACCGGCATGACGATATCGATCAGCACCAGGATGATCTCCTCGGCCGATCGCTCGAATAGCTCCAGCCCCTGCGCTCCGTGCTCGGCCGTGAGCACGGTATAGCCCAGCTCCTCCAGCGCATGCTGCAGCAGGCTCCGGATGCCCACCTCGTCATCGATCACCAACACCAGTCCCTCGCCCCGGGCCGACTCGGTGAGCGAATCGGCAACTGTCATGGGGGCCTCAGGTCTCTCCTGCTCTGCCGGGAGCAGCACGGAGAAGGTACTTCCCTTGCCTGGGGTGCTCTGCACCGAGATGCCACCACCATGCGCCCGCACGATACCGAGAGCCGCTGCCAGGCCGAGGCCGCGTCCCAGGAATTTGGTGGTGAAGAAGGGATCGAAGATCTGCTGCAGCGTCTTCTCGTCCATGCCGCTGCCGGTGTCCCTCACGAGGATCTCGGTGTACTGGCGGGCCTGCAGGGAGAACCCGGGATACATCCGGTTGAGCTCCGCCTCGGGGACATCCCTCACCCGTACCCGGATGAAAACCTCGCCCTCCTTGTCGCCAATGGCTTCGGCACCATTCAGCACCAGGTTGAGCAGCAGCTGCTGCACCTGGCCCACGTCCGCCTGAATCATCCGGCTCTGCTGCGGGATATCCGAGCGCAGAGTGATCTTCCGGGATACCGAGGCCTGAACGATGGCCAGTGCATCCCGGGCGACCTGAGAGATATCCACCGGCTGAATCTCCCGGCGGCCCTTGCCCGCGTAGTTGAGCAGCTGCTTCACCAGATGGGCCGCCCGGTTGCCGGCCCGCTCTGCCGCCACCAGCATGTCCTGCAGCTCGGTCCCGCCCTGCTGCGCCTCGAGACGGCGCCGAACCATGGCCACGTTGCCCAGAATGGCGGTGAGCACGTTGTTGAAGTCGTGAGCGACTCCGGCCGCGAGCACGCCCACGCTCTCCAGCCGTTGGGTCTGGCGTACGGCCTCCTCCAGCTGGCGCCGCTCAGTGAAGTCCCGAACGACTTTGGCGTACCCGACGATGCGGCCGTCCTCCTTGAGCGAGATCATCACTCCGGAAGCCCAGAACCGGCTGCCGTCTTTCCGCAGGTGCCAGCGCTCGTCCTCCGCCCTGCCCTGCTCCGTGGCGACTTGCAGCTCGACCTCGGGCACGCCTGCCTGGCGGTCCGGGGGAACGAAGATCTCGTGGGCCGAGGTGCCTTCGAGCTCCTGGCGCCGAGAAGCCGAAGAGCTTTTCCGCACCCCGGCTCCAGCGTTGGACCCGGCCGTCGGGATCGAACAGGATGATGGCGTAGTCTTCGGTGCTTCGCAGGAACAGGTCGAGCAGGCGATCACTCACACGACGCTCCGGGAGATGAAACTCACGGGTGACGGCTTTCCCGTGCCACTGTGCGATGCTCGAAGGAATTGGGCAGTGACGGTAGTCACGTACCCTGGCTTCCCTTATCGCAGCGCCTTGTGCAAGCTGATGGGTGCGAAGACAGGTCCGCCGAAGGTCAACGCCGAGACTTATGCCGCCCAAACGAAGAGATCCCCGGCTAACCGGAACGCTCGACGCGATCCGGCGAATCATCCGGATACTGCGGCGCTCCTCCCGGCGGAGCGAGCAGCAGGTGGGCATTGGTGGCGCTCAGCTGTTCGTGCTGCAGCAGCTCGCGGACGCGCCCGCCCGGTCGATCAACGATCTGGCCGCCCGCACCTACACCCATCAGAGCTCGGTCTCGGTTGTGGTTCGGCGGCTGGTCGAGCAGGGCCTGGTGGCTCGGCAGCCTTCCAGCAGTGACCGGCGGCGGCGCGAGCTGAGGCTCACTTCAGCAGGAAAACGCCTGGTAGCCCGGGCCCCGGTACCGGGACAGGTGCACCTGATCAACGCCCTGCTCAAGCTACCCCGGGCGCAGCTCAGGAATCTGGAGCGAGGTCTGGATCGGCTCGTGGCGGAAATGGGTGGCGAGGGTGAGCCGCCGGCGATGCTCTTTGCCGATGAGATGCCTTCGACTCAGTCCGCGCCGAGGTCGAGCGGGCGTCGGCACTTGTCACAGAACACTTCCCGGGGCAAGCGGAAAACCCGGCCGGCCAGGCCCAGCCGCTGATGGGCGCCGCAGTAGGGGCAGGCGCCTTCCGCCGAGCGGATTACCTGCCGCTGATTGAGCCGCATTACGGCGAAGATGAGGCCCAAGAGCAACGCGCCCGGGACCAGGACGAAGTGGACCAGCGGAATGGGAAGCGCAATCACCGCCAATGCGCCGCCGGCGGCGAGAGCAACCCCCGCTCGGCGAACTCGCTGGCCGGTAGTGAGATTCTCTACCACCAGTTGGGCCTGGGTGGGGCTCGCGCCGAATCCTTTGAGCGGCACTTCCAGCGATTGCGTATTCACCATTCCTCTGTGACGGCTCAATCATTCCATCAGACCTGTGGAATATATATGGAATTCCATACAATTCAGCGGGTCGGCCATTTGCCTCCGCTGCTCGCCCCGGAGAGTTTTCCTAGCTCCCCAAACTCGCCATTTGACTCAAGGAACTCGTCAATGCGGACCCAACTTATCAGGGACAGCTGACGACGAACTGATATCCGCCAACCTTTGCTCGGGTTCCGCCGTATTCGTTCGCGGTCATATCCCCATGACAGGTGAATTCCCGCTGAGCTGCGAGAGGGCGGACGATGAGATTTTCCCGGAATACCAGAACCAGAAGACACACGGCGATGATGGTGAGAATGGACTTGGTGTAGAGGTCGACGTGCATGGCAGCGCCCTCCAAAAGTTGTGTCTCCGCTTGGTGAGTGACTCGCTACCGTAGTATGTCCCACACATCAGACAGGGGCCACCCAGGATTGGAGGGTTCCTGGTCTGTGAACTCGGTCATGCCCTGACCACAGCAAAACGGGCCGACCGAGGTCGACCCGTTGCCACTATTATGGTGCTGTCTGGTTTAAGTGCGCCGCGTAGGAATCGAACCTACAACCTAGTGATTAAGAGTCACTTGCTCTGCCAATTGAGCTAGCGGCGCGGGTAGTAGCCCCAAGGGGAGTCGAACCCCTCTCTCGACCTTGAAAGGGTCGCGTCCTAACCGATAGACGATGGGGCCGTCTCACCTTTCATAGCGCTAACGGGATTCGAACCCGTGTTTGGGCCTTGAGAGGGCCCCGTCCTAGTCCCCTAGACGATAGCGCCGTGGTACTTCAGTCGGGAGTCTACGAGTCGCGAGTCATGCGGCCTACAGGAACGGCTGACGGTGAAGCATCGGTTCCACCGCGTTCCCGACGTTCCGCTGGCGACTCGCGGCTCGTGACTCGTGACTGACATCCACAGGCCCGGCAGGACTCGAACCTGCAACCCCCGGTTTTGGAGACCGGTGCTCTACCACTTGAGCTACGGACCTTCGAGGGTGGCTGACGGGAATCGAACCCGCAACCTCCGGAGCCACAGTCCGGCGCTCTAACCGATTGAGCTACAACCACCACGGGCCAGCGTCCCGAGCCGGGAAATATCGCCCGGAAGACCCCCGGGTCAAGGCCAAAAATGTGCAGCCAATTCGTCTGTCTGCTTGGCCGACGGCACCGGATCGTCCTGGACCGCCGAGACTTTGGCCACGCCGCGGACGGCGTTCGCCAGAAAAAGCGGGAGGCCTCTGACCTCGCTCCAGGTGGCCCGCCTCTCCTCGATTGGACCGGCCAGCTCCATGATCCGGGACCGTCCCACCCCGGGCAGGATCCCGAGTTCCATGGCCGGGGCGCAGAGTTTCCCGCCCTCCCACCAGAACACGCTCCAGATCGCGGTCTCCGCCAGATAACCTCCGGGAGTAAGCAGCAGCGCGTCATCGGCCTCTGCCCCGCGAGCCTTATCCCGCGCCCGGTCGAACTGAGCCCGATCCGTGGTCTTGTGGGGATACGGATGGTGGGCGATCCGGGAGATGATGAGCTTGACCGGTTCGACCGGCTCGACCAGCCGCTCGCTCTCTTGAACCCCCCGCATTCCAACTTCCCAGCGCACGGTGCGATCGAGACCTCCCTCGGGCGGGGGCAGCTCCCCGGGAAGCGGGATGCCCAGCGCCTTGCAGCTCGTGGCCAACCGGCGAATGTGGAGATACCAGAGCGGCGCCAGTCCGTTCCTGATCCGCATGGTTTCGATCAGCGCGGGAGTATGCCGCATCAGGTCACCGGAGCCGCCACCCGGCTCTCGCTCCAGCTCTTGTAGGTCGTGGCACCGAGAATGATTGCCCCTCCCAGCAGGGCCCAACTGCCGGGCGTCTCCCGCTGAATGATCCAGGCCCAGACCGGATTGAGGACCGGCTCCAGCAGCAGTATCACCGAAGCCTCCAGGGCCGGAATGGAGTGAATGGCTCTGGTCACGAACACATAGGCCAGCGCAATCTGGAAGATGCCCAGGTAGCCGATAATCGCCCAGTCACCCGGGCCGTGGGACCCGACCGGCAGCGCCATAGGCAGCGACACCAGAAACGCGGTCAGATTTCCGGAGACCACCGCCGCAGCCGGCGATCCGCGGCCTGGCGCGGCGCTCAGCCATCGGAGACCGCCCACGGCAAGCGCCCAGCAGAGGCCGCTTCCCATGGCCAGCAGGTTTCCCCGGTCGGGATCGGGTGCGGTGACAATTGGTTGCTCCACCCCCACAAAGAACAGCGCCAACCCTGCCGCCACCGTAGCCATGAAGCCAAGATCCTGGCGGCGCACCGGCTCCTTGAGCAGCCAGGGTGCAAGGATGAGCAGGTATAGTGGAGCGGTTGATTGAAGAAAGATGGTGTTAGCCGCTGTGGTGAGTCGGTTGGCCAGAACAAACAAAGTCAGGCAGCCGGCATAGGCGACCCCAACCAGCGCTCCAGCCCAGGTCCAGCCCCGTCTTGCCGCCGGTGTCATCAGCCAGAGGGCCACCGCCGCCAGTCCGGAGCGGAAGCTCGCGATCTGCCACCCGGTGAAGTCGGCGGCCTTGATCGCCGCACCGCCGGTAGAGAACAGCAGAGCGGCTCCCGCCAACTGCAACCGGGCCAGAGATTTTGGGGTCATGGGGGGAAGGTAAGCGGTAAGCGGTGAGCGGTAAGCGGTGAGCGGGTGAGCCGAGGTCAGTGACCCCGCCCACATTCATTGGGGACCCGATACGGCATCTTCACTGCCTCGAATCGATCTGCACTCGCGACTCGCGTCTCGTGACTCGCGACTCATCCACTAAGAGGTCCCTCATGTCCCTCCTCGAAATGCTGCAGCAACGTCTCGGCGGCCAGGCGATCAACACCATCAGCCGTCAGCTCGGCGCCGACCCGGGAACCACCAGCAATGCCGTGGATGCGGCACTGCCCCTCCTCCTGAGTGCGGTAGCCCGGAACGCCGGCAACCCCAGTCAGGCACAATCACTGGACCGGGCCATCTCCCAGGACCACGACGGAAGCATTCTGGACGACATCCCGGGCTTCCTCACTCAGGGTGGCGGAGGCGCCGGCGCCGGAATTCTGAAGCACGTGCTCGGCGGCAGACAGCAGAACGTTCAGACCGGCCTCAGTCAGGCCACGGGATTGGACGCCGGCAAGACCGCTCAACTCCTGACCATGCTGGCGCCGCTCGTGATGGGCGCGCTCGGCCGGGCCAAACGGGAGAATCAGCTCGACAGCAACGGGCTCTCCACCATGCTCACCGGGGAGCACGAGCGACTCAAGGAGTCGGCTCCCGGCGTCATGGGGGCGCTGAGCCGTTTCCTCGACCAGAACAACGATGGGAACGTGATGGACGACGTGAGTGGAATGCTGGGCAAGGCGTTTAATAGGTAGTCGGAGAGGCGGAGGGGCGGAGGGTGGTCTCCCGATCGTCACTCTCCGCCTCTCCGGCCCTCCGCCCCTCCTTCCCGTTCTTCCCCTTCTCGAAAGCGCGGCCGTGCAGGATCGGAGAAGTCCAGCCATTCCCAGGGAATGGCGCGGGTCCGATAGCGTCGCGCAAGGCCGACCGCCTTCAGGGTGGGGAGCTGTGCCGCCATGCCGAAGAGTCGGGCTCTCAGTCCCAGCTCGCTCAGGACGACCTCTCGCACGAGATACTCATCCCCATCCGGCTCGGCCCGCACATCTTCGATTCGTCCCACCGGCCGCCCGGCGGCGGTTCGCACCACCCGCCCCAGCAGGTCTTCCAGATAGATCTCCCGACTCACCATGGTCAGGCACCCGGAATGCGGCGCACGACACGATCTCGGATCCAGTGCTCCCATGGCATCGCGTCGGCAGCCGCGAAGTCGACCTTTACGTCCACTCCGATCTTTTTCACCTGCGGCCAGGGGATGCGGATCGGCTCAACCCGGGCAGGAGGCAATCCGTGGGTCAGCCTTCGGACCCATCCTTCTATCCGAGGGTGCAGCCGACGGGACAGCAAGTGGCCGCCGGTGAGGACGGCCGCGACACGGGCCGGCTTGCCTTCGCGCAACTCCAGCGCGATGCCATCCACCTTGCCCATGTTCAGATCATTCCGGTCCACCAGCTGCTGGTCGAGTACCTGCCGGCCGAGGTCTATCATTACCCCCCCATCAGTTGAAGCGGGATGGCCACCAGCGCAATGAGAGACGCCAGGAGGCTGATCACGATCACCGCCGCATTGCCGATCCAGTGATTGCCGATCTCGCCACAGTAATCGCTGTCGTTCATCAGGACGAGGAAGGGAAAGGTGACGATGGGAAGAGTCAACGAGGTTAGCGCCATGGAGAAGAGCGTCAGCTTCAACGGATCCAGGCCCAGCACGATCAACAGCGTGGCCATAGCGATCATGATGGTATAGGTCAGGCTGAACCGGGCCGCATCCCGTGGGTGTACGCTCTCCCCCCAGTTCCATCCCAGCCCCTGGGCAAATGAATAGGCGGTGGCAAGGCTCAGCTCCAACGCGGCGCCAAGGCAGCTGACGAGAAGTGTCGCGGCGAAGAGATAGAAACCCCAGCGCCCCAGTGGCCCGGTGAGTAACAACCCCAACTGTTCGAAGCGGTCGGGCTGGATTCCGGCTGGCTGCAGCACCAGCGCGGCAACGATCATTACGGCGATACACAAGACACAGCCAAAGCTCATCCCCACCGTGGCGACCGCGCGGTTCACGCCGATCTCATCCACTCCCCAGTGGTCCTCGATCGCTCCCGACGAATAGAAGTAGAAGAGGTAGGGGCTGATCACCGCGCCCAGAATGCTCACGGCGGTGAACCAGTAGTGCACCGGTCGTTCCGCCGGCAGGGTGAGCGCCAGCCCGGCCACGACGTCGTGACCAGTCCGGATGGAGCTTCCAGGCGGCGACCAGAGAAAGCCAGCGCCACCATCCCCAGCAGTGACACCCCGTTTTCGATCAGCCCGAAGCTGCCCTTCCAGAGCAGGAGCCAGGTCAGAATACCGGTGGGGAGAGCCCACCAGCGGAAGCCAATCCCGGTCACCAGCTGAAGGGCGAGGCTCATCCCGCCGATTTCGGCCGCCAGCACGAGCACGTTGACCAGCACGTCGCTGACCAGCGTCAGCATGAACACCCGGGGGCCAAAGCGCTCCCGCATCGCGTCCTTGATCGTATGATGACTGAGGGCGGCCAGCCTGCCGGACATCTCCACCAGGAAGATGACGCAGATCGTCCCCAGCACGACGGCCCAGATGAGCTGAAACCGAAACGACGCGCCCGCCTCGGCCGCGGTGGCGATGGCACCGACCTCGAGAAAGCCGCCTATACTGGTGAAGATGCCGAGCGCGATCTTGAGCAGCTTGCTCATGAAGGGCTCGGGTCGGGCAGGCCGAGCAACACGGCCAGCCGGTGGATGGCCTGGTCCAGTGCTGCGCGCTCATGGGCCGGCAGCCTTCTGCCACTCCGGGGTACCAGCCTCGGTCTTTCTGCTCTCCACCGCCGCCGCAACGATCTGGCGGCCATACACCCGTGGAGCAGCACCCCGCTGGACCGCATCGGTGGTCTTCTCGACCGTCGCCGTCCAGGACTGCACGGTGCGACGCGCGAGCTGCAGCCTTCTCCTGCGGCGAAGGACCGCAGCCGAGCAGCAGACAGCGCCCGCGATAGCGGTGACTAGTCAACAAGTGACACGTCCGAGGTTAGCGAGTAAGCGGTAAGAGAGAAGCAGGAGCAACAAGGGCAGGCCTCGTACCGCTCACCTCTCACCTCTCACTTTAGGGTGTAGAGATAACTCGCGATGTCCCGGGCGGCGGTTCGGTGAGACCGACATCGGGCATTGCCGTCAGTGGAGTCGACCTGCTGCGGGTGGTGGATCCACCGAATCAGGTTGGAGGGGGTGTTGGTCAGAACGCCGGCAATGTATGGCCGCCCGCTGATGCCCGGCGAGCGCTGGACCAACCGTGGCTCGCGCACCGGGAACGCCGGGAATGGTGTGACAGGTGCCGCAGCCGTACTGCCGGATGGCCAGTGCGCCGCGTTGCGGAATTCCGCCGGTGATCTGGGTGGCGGCAGCCGGCGTCATGGCGGTGCTTCGTTTACACCCTGCCAGCGTGAGCGCCGCAAGCATAACCGTCACAACGCCGGTGGCTCCGGCTCTCGCGGGGACGGTTACGCCTTCGCCCCGGTACGCCGGAGCCAGCTGGCGGCGATGGCCAGTGCCGCCACCAGGTACGCCACCCCGGCGGGAATCCACATGATCAACCCGGCAAGCTGCTGATCTTCCAGCGGAGTCAGTCCCCAGGGAGCCGTACTGGACTGGTACAACGGGTACCAGACGCGGTCACTGAAGGTCAGCAAGACTCCGAGCAGGCTGGTGTGCAGCGCCGTAGTAAAGAGGTAAAGGATGGCGGCGGGGCGCCCCAGGCGGCCTTCGCGCACCCGAAGCAGCGACCACCAGAACAGCAGGGCAGATCCCAGGAAGCTCAGGTGTTGGGCCGTATGAATCAGATCGCTGTCCAGGGTGGCCTGAAACAGTGCGGGCACGTGCCAGAGCCAGATCGCGACGGCGTGAACCGTCCACGCCACCGCCGGAAGCGTCAGGAGATGCCAGGTGCGCTGCACCGAGGGACGGGCTGAAATACTGCCGGCGGTTCTGCGCCATGGCATCGGGACCGCCCACAGAAAGGCAACGATTGGCCGGCCGAGCACCAGCAGCGGAGCCGCGACAACCATGAGCAGTTCGTGCTGGGCCATGTGAGCGGAGAACAGCGCCTCGCCCAACAGGTGCAGCGGTGAGACCAGTGCCACCGCCAGGCTGGCCCAGCCCAGGCCAAAGAGCAGCGCCTCGCACCGGCGGATGCCGTGTCCCGACCCGGCGTTGCGCCACAGCCGCCTGATTCCGCTCGAGTACAACCAGGCCGTGAGCCCAAGGCCGGCCACCACCCCCGGCTCCAGGCTCCAGGCGGTCCAGAAATTTTGCGGGCTAATCAGTTCGGTCGAATGAACCATCTCCTGTCCTCGTCCCGTCTTTCCCGTCCTTCCCGCCCTTTATTGACACGGACTCAGCACGAAGCTGGGGATCCATTGCGCCACGATCACCATGACGATGAAGAGGCTCAGCAGAAGCCCCACCCCCGCCATGAAGCGGCTCCGGGAGAGCCGCCCTCCGGCCCCACCAGGCCAGATCTCCCCCGTCAGTCTCCAGCTTCGCCAGGCAGTCAGAGCACCAGCGGCGGCAAGGAAGAGACAGACCAGGTGGACGATATGCATCAGGAGCCGGGTTCCAGTCGAGCACGCGGTGGGAACCAGCGCGTACGCCACCTCCAGATTGAGCAGGAACGCCGCGGGTGCCAGCAGCAGTCCCGCCCACAGGGCCCTCAGCTCCCCGGCGTCGGGTATGTCGGTGCGCGAGTCTACGGTCATGCCGCTTCTACCCGGTCACATGAAGTAGGGCGAAAGGAACACCGCGATATAGAGCGGGATCCATACGCCCGTCAGGAAGTACCAGTACAGTGCGTTGTCGCTCACTCCCGAGAGATCCCGCTCCTCCACCTGACTCCCGAACATGAGCCTGGTAATCGCGAGCGTCTCGGCCGCTTCCAGCAACAGCAGCGTACTGTGGGAGAAAACGACAGCCCATGCCGCCGAGCCGTAGGCGCTGGTGTCCCAGCGGACCTTGAGCGCCCGGAACTCATAGACCCGGAGCACGCACATGAGCAGGATCAACAACGAGCAGATCACCAGTCCGGTACGCACCGTAGCGAGGTCCATCCGGTGGGTCGCCCGATCCACCCAGCGCATCGGGACCATGCTCAGCAGCATCACCAGCGACCTGGATCGTCGGTATCACCAGCCCGGGCCGATAGATGTGCTGCGGCGGCCAACTGGTGAAGTTCCGGCGGAGGTAGAAATACGTCACCGCGCAGATGAACAGCGTGGTGCCCTCGATGATGATGAACCCCATCGTGCCCCACCACATCAGGGACCGGTTGCCGAACACGGTCCGGGGAAGATGCCGCACATCGGCGACGGCACGGGTGGCTCTCATGCCTCACTCTCCACCAGCTGCTGCTCCCGCTTGTCCCGTCCCCTGGGCCAGCCCCAACCGAGCAGGGCCAGCAGGAACAGGGGCGTCCCGATGACCGCGCCCCAGGGCGTGAAGATCAGGGTGACGAACAGAATCGTGGTGGCGATGGCGGTCAGCAGCGGCCAGATGCTGGGATTGGGATGCCGGTGCTTGCTGTCCGGCTCCGCATCCAGCAGGGTGGTGACCAGCGTATCCCGCACATCGGTTCGCAGACCGGTGACCACCGGCATCTCCCCGGTGTTGTCCCACAGGGGGGAGCGGCTCTCCACCACCGGCGGATACTCGAAGTTGTAGTGCGGGGGCGGCGAGGTGGTGGCCCACTCCAGCGTCTCTCCGCCCCAGGGATCGTCGCCCGCCAGCAGTCCGCCGCGGTAACTCCGGACGACATTGATCACGAAGATCAGCATGCTGATGGCGATGGTCACTGCGCCTATGGTCGCCAGCAAGTTCAGATCGCCCCAGCCGGTCTCCGGCAGATAGGTATAGACCCGGCGCGGCATGCCTTCGAACCCAAGCTGGTGCATGGGGAAGAAGGTGACATTCATCCCGATGAAGAACAGCCAGAAATTCCACCGGCCCAGCCGCTCGCTCAGCATCCGGCCGGTCACTTTGGGAAACCAGTAGTAGAAGGCCCCGAAGAGGGGAAAGACAGCGCCGCCGATCAGGACGTAGTGGAAGTGGGCCACGATGAAGTAGGAGTCATGCACCTGCTGGTCGAACGGCACCGAGGCGACCATCACCCCGGTAAACCCGCCGATGATGAAGAGCAGGACGAATCCGAGCACGAACAGAAACGGCACCGTGAACCGGGGCCGCCCCGCATCAGATAGTGGCGATCCAGCAGAAGATCTGGATCCCGCTCGGAATGGCGATCATCATGCTGGCGCCGGTGAAGAAGCTCTCGCCCAGCTGGGGCAGCCCGGTGGCGAACATGTGATGCACCCAGAGACCGAACCCGAGGAAACCGGTGGCGATCATCGAGAGCACCATGACCGGATAGCCGAACACCGGCCGGCGGGTGAACGTGGCGATGATGGACGACACGAAACCCAGCGCCGGAATGAAGATGATGTAGACCTCGGGATGGCCGAAGAACCAGAACAGGTGTTGCCAGAGGAGGGCGTCGCCACCTTCCGCCGGATTGAAGAAGTGGGTCGCGATCAGCCGGTCCATCGCCAAGAACTGCGTCGCGGTGGCCACCCAGGGCATCGCGAACAGGATCATGAAGGCCTGCACCAGCATGGCCCAGACGAAGAGCGGCATCCGGTTGAGCGTCATGCCCGGCGCCCGGTTCTTGAAGATGGTGACGATCAGCTCGACCGATCCGACCAGCGCCGCGATCTCGGTGAAGGTGATCGCCTGGGCATACACATCGGCCCGCTTGCCCGGACTGAACTCCGGTCCGGACAGAGGTACGTACCCGAACCAGCCAACGTCGGGGCCGGTGTTCATGAAAAACATCAGGTAGAGGAAGATGCCGCCACAGAGATAGACCCAATACCCATAGGCGTTGAGCCTGGGGAATGCCACGTTGCGGGCGCCAATCATCAGCGGAACGAAGTAGAGCCCCATTGCCTCCATGATCGGAACGGCAAAGAGGAACATCATCGTCAGCCCGTGCATGGTGAAGAACTGATTGTAGGCGTCCGGGCCCAGGAGAGTGTTCTCCGGCCGGGACAGCTGGGCGCGCATGGTCGCGGCTTCCAGGCCCGCCAGCACGAAGAAGATGAAGGCGGTGACGATGTATCGCTTGGCGACGGACTTGTGATCGACGCTCCTCAGCCAGTGCCAGAGCCCGGGAGGCTGGGCCCAGGTCTGCTCCAACTCGCGCCGGACGCGTTCCTGATCTTCGTACGGCGGAGGAGGCTGAGGAACCGGGGCGGCCGCGGCGCTCACTTAAGAGTCTCCAGGTATGCCAGCAAAGCCTGCAGATCAGCCGGTTCCAGCTGATTGGGCGGCATGCGCGTCCCCGGTTTGATCTTCTGCGGGTCCAGGATCCAGCCGGCCAAATTTCCCCGGGTATTGGGCAAGGTGCCCGCGGCTATAGTCCGCCGGCTGGCGAGATGGGTCAGGTCAGGGCCCACCCGGCTTCCGGCGGGAGTGCCCGCAATGGCGTGACACATGACGCAGCTCGAGGCGAGAAATACTTCCTGGCCCCGGCGGGCGAGCTCAGTGGTTGGGGTGAGAGCGGTATCCCGCTGTGCGGCAAGCCAACTGGCAAAGCTGTCCGGGCGTTGGGCAATGACCAGAAAGGCCATCTTGGCGTGCTGCTGCCCGCAGTACTCGGCGCACTGGCCCCGGTAGACCCCGGGCGTGTCGGCCTGAAGCCAAAGGCTGTTGTCCTTGCCCGGTATCAGGTCTCGCTTCTGGCTTACCGTGGGCGGCCAGAAGCTGTGAATCACGTCAGTGGAGAGAAGCTCCAGCGCAACAGGCCGCCCGACCGGGATGTGCAGCTCATTGGCCGTGGTGAACCAGTTATGCGCCACCGAATCGCGGTACTGCAGCTCCCACCACCACTGGTGGCCGATGACCCGGACTTGCAACGCGTCTTTGCCGAGCCCGCGAGTGAGCTGCCGGCCCACCGCGACATCGTAGACCAGAAATCCGAACAGGATCAGCACGGTCAACGCCGTCGCGATGCTCACCGCGGTGGTCAGCGATCGCTCCCGTCCGGGGTCGGTTTCCGCAGCTTCGCCGTCGCGGCGGCGGAACGCGGAGAGGAGCAGCGCCAGCACCACCAGGACGAACACCACGGCGGAGACGAGATACATCGCATCCCACAGCCGATCGATCAGCCGGGTCTGCGGACTGCTGGGGTTGAGGACCGAGTGCGATTGCTGTAGCAGGCTGAGCATGGCCAGCTCCGTCATTGCCGCTCAGCCGAAGGGGGAACAGCTGTCCGCACCGGCTTGGCCTTGTCGGCGGCCTGCTCCTGGCTCCGCACTTGCATATCGTCGTTGCGTCCAGTCGCCACGTCTTTGCGCAGCAGCCCGCTCATGGAGCGCACGTAGGCCACGATCTGCCAGATCTGGTCAGGATTGATCTTGCCACCGAACGAAGGCATGCCGTTAGGCCTCCCCTCGGCGATGGTCTCGAAGATGTTCTCCGGCCTGCTGCCGTAGACCCACTCTTCGTCCATCAGCGGTGGACCGATTCCACCACCGCCCTGAAAGTGACACCCGGAGCAGTTGAACTGATTGTATAACGTCTTTCCCTGAGAGACCCCGTACGCATTCTGCTCGTACGGCCCATTGATCGAGGCACTTCGAACCGGAGGCCCCGGCTGCAACCCGCTCTCGCGAGCGGCCGGCATGGTGGACGTGGCGCTCGGTGGCATACCTGAGAAGTTCCGCTCCTCCCGCTGGCAGGCCACCAGCGTCAGGCCAAACAGACACATGCGGGCCGTTCTTCTCATGACTTCGGCCCCGCTGCCCCGCTGCCCCGCCGCCCCGCAGTGTTCACGGGAGTGAGAACACATACAGCATCCCGCCTTTGGTCGTGGCCTGGGGAAGATCCTTCATCGCGTTGACGAACCCGAGCGCCGCACTCGAGTCTCTGACATCCAGACCGCCGGCCACTACGGCGCCGGCCCAGCCGCCCACCCCGGAGAGCACTGCCACGTATTCCTTGCCATCCGGTCCCCGATACACGATCGGCTGTCCGATGATCCCGGAGCCCACCTTGAACTTCCACAGCTCCGAGCCGTCTCGCGCGTTGAGCGCCTTGAACCAGCCATCCATCGTGCCGTAGAACACGACGTCCCCGGCGGTCACCACCGTTCCGCTCCAGACCGGGAACTTCTCTTTCACTTGCCAGACGGCCTTGCGCTCCACCGGACTCCAGGCGGTGACCACACCCCGGTTACCACCGGGGCCGGCATACATCTTCACGATCGCGGCCACGTAGGGCGTGCCCGAGATGTAGTTGGCCTCGACGGCTTCTTCGTCCTGGCAGAGGTTCTGGTGCGGGATGTACAGCAGGCGGGTGCGCGGGGAGTAGGAGGACGGCTGCCAGTCCTTGGCCCCGGGGGCCGCCGGGCAGATCTCCCGCACCACCTTCCCAGTCTGCGGCGCCTTCTCCGGTACCTCGATGGGACGTCCGGTCTTGAGGTCGACGCCCTTGGTGGTGGTGATGTAGCCGTAGGGATCGGCCGAGAGAACTTCACCGGTGGTGCGGTCCAGCACGTAGATGTAGCCATCCCGCTCCGGCCGAACCAGCACCTTCCGCATTTGCCCCTTGATCGGCAGATCCAGCAGAACCAGCTCGTTGATGCCATCGTAGTCGAACAGGTCGTGCGGACTCCACTGGTAGCTCCAGACCGCCTGCCCGTCATCCGGGTCACGGGCGAACATGGCGGCGGTCCACTTGTTGTCGCCCGGTCTCACATCGGGGTTCCAGGGTCCGGGATTGGCGGTGCCGTAGTAGATCAGATCGAGATCGGGGTCGTAGGAGATCCAGCCCCATACGCCGCCGCCCCCAATCTTCCAGGCGTCGCCCGGCCAGGTGGAAACACCGAGATCCTTGCCTTTGTCATGCGAGTAGAACGGCTTGAACCGGGAGCCGATCAACACGTCCTTGTCGGGGCCGGTATGGTAGGCTCTCCAGGCGAGCTTCCCGGTCTTTGCGTCGAGGGCGGTAAGCCAGCCGCGAACACCAAATTCTCCGCCGCTGTTTCCCACCAGGACTTTGCCCTTGACCACCAGCGGCGCCATCGTGGTGCTCTCGCCCTTGTTGATGTCACCGACCCGGGTGCTCCAGACCTCTTTCCCGCTCTTGGCATCAACCGCGTGCGTGGTCGCGTCCAGGCTGTTGAAGTAAATCTTTCCGTCGTAGTATGCCGCCCCCCGGTTCACCAGATCGCAACAGGCCACGCCCTGCGACGCAAGCGCGGGACTCGGCTTGTAGGTCCACTTTGCCGGTGCGCCCGGCTGGGTGAGATCCAGCGCGTACAGATAATTCGGGAACGGCGTCACGATGTACATCGTGTTGTTGACCACCAATGGCGCCGCTTCGTGGCCCCGAGTCACTCCGGTGGAGAAGGTCCAGGCCAGTTTCAACTGGCCCACGTTCTGGGTGGTGATTTGACTCAGGGCGCTGTAGCGAGTGGATGCGTAGTTCCGGGCGGGCATGATCCATTGCCCGTCATCCGCACTGTCCGACGAGGGCGTTGCTGCAACGCGGCCGGGGAGGGTGGCGGTGTGCTGGCCGGGATGCACCGGGCGATCAGGTGAACGCGAACACCCAACCAGAAGGAGGAGGGCGCCACCGATCCGGATACATCTGCCAAACTGCGAGCTCACGCTCATCCTGCCGATGTGAGGAGAGGCAATAATTGTCGGCACGGGGATACGCTGCTGTGACCCACGCTACAATGGCATGGGCTGTTTATACTATTCAGCCCATGCGAACCATCATCGAGCCGTTCAAGATCAAGGCCGTCGAGCCCATTCGGATGACGACGGCCGAGGAGCGGGATCGTAAGCTGCGCGCGGCCGGCTTCAACGTGTTCCTGCTTCCCGCCGAGGACGTGCTCATCGACCTGTTGACCGACAGCGGCACGGCAGCGATGAGCTCGGAGCAGTGGGCGGCCGTCATGCGGGGTGACGAGTCTTATGCCGGAAGCCGTTCCTGGTACCGCTTCGAGGCGGCGGTGCACGATATCTTCGGCTTCCGCCACGTCCTGCCCACCCACCAGGGCCGCGCCGCGGAGCGGATTCTCTTCTCGGTGCTGTGCCGGCCGGGACATGTGGTTCCCAACAACACCCATTTCGATACCACCCGCGCCAACATCGAGTTCACCGGGGCGGAGGCACGCGATCTGGTGATCCCGGAAGGCCGGATCCCCTCCGCCCGTCACCCATTCAAGGGGAACATGGATGTGGAGGCCCTGCGCCGGCTGATCGCCGAGGTTGGCGCCGAGCGGGTTCCGCTCTGCATGCTCACCGTCACCAACAACTCCGGTGGGGGGCAGCCGGTGTCGATGGCCAATGTACGGGCCGTCTCCGGAATCTGCAAAGAATATGGGATCCCATTGTATATCGATGCCTGCCGGTTCGCCGAAAACGCCTACTTCATCAAGCTCCGGGAAGAGGGCTATGCCGGCCGGCGGCCGGTCGAGATCGCCCGGGAGCTGTTCTCCTACGCCGACGGCTGCACCATGTCGGCCAAGAAGGACGGTCTGGCCAACATCGGCGGGCTCCTGGCCACCAACGACGAGCGCCTGGCGTCGAAGGAGCGGAACCTGCTGATTCTGACCGAAGGGTTTCCCACCTACGGCGGGATGGCCGGGCGCGACCTGGACGCGATTGCGGTCGGGCTGCATGAGGCTCTGGACGAGGACTATCTCCTCTACCGAATCCGCTCGACCACCTATCTGGGGGAGCACATTGCCCAGGCCGGCGTCCCCATCGTGCAGCCGCCCGGGGGTCACGCGATCTATGTGGACGCCGCGGCCTTCTTTCCCCAGATCCCCCCGCTCCAGCTTCCCGGCCAGGCCCTGGTGGTGGAGCTGTACCGGGAGGCGGGAATCCGGGGAGTCGAGATCGGCACCGTCATGTTCGGCAAGCGGGATCCGGAAAGCGGACAGGAGACTGCGGCAGCGATGGAGCTGGTGCGGCTGGCGATTCCGCGTCGGGTCTACACCCAGAGTCACATCGACTACGTGGTCGAGGCCATTCTCCAGGTCTGGGAGCGCCGGGCGAATGTGCGGGGATACCGCTTTGCCGAACAGGCCCCCTGGCTGCGCCACTTCACCGCGCGATTCGAGGAGGTGGCATAACTCAGCGGCCTGAGGATCCCCTTCGGCTCGTTGCCGTCGGCTGCGGCCGGGTGTTCGAGCGATTTCACCTGCCGGCACTCCTAGCCCAGGCCCGCTGGTCCCTGATTGGCGTCGCCGATCCTCGGCCCGAGCGGCTGGCATGGATCAAGGGCCGGCTTCCGTCAGTGGCCGCCGATGGTTCACTGGCACCCCTCCTCACCCGGCTTCAACCCGACGCAGTTCTGATCAGCTCATCGCCCGAGAGTCACTGCTCCCTGGCGGAGGAGGCGTTGCGCGGCGGAGCCCATGTGCTGCTCGAGAAGCCTATGGTGCTTCAGACCTCCGAGGCCAGGTTGTTGCTCGATCTGGCACGCTCTCGCAACCGGCAAATCTGGGTGGGATTCAACCGCCGATTCCGGCCGGCTTATCTCGAGCTGCGCGCGAGACTCGAGCGAGAGCCTGGCAGTACGGTCCGCTCCGTTCGCTTCGAGCTTCACTCCGATCCGCTCGGCTGGAATCCGGTGGCGTCGCATCTACGCGAGCCGGACAGGTCGGCAGCCCTGCTTCAGGATATCGCATCCCATCAGCTCGACCTCATACCCTGGCTGATGGGCCGGGTCCCCACCCGGGTGCGAGCTCGGTCGATGCAGCAGGATGCGCCAGGCACCCGGATTCGGCTCGACCTGCAGTTCGAGGGCAACCTGATCGCCTCCTGCCTGGCAGGTCATGTCCCAGGATACGTCGAGCGTCTGGAGATCAATGTCGGCGGACAGGAGTTGCTCGCCGGTCCGGGAGGCATTTTGCGGAGAGGAATCTTGCCCCGATCCCTGGCGTACCGGTGGCTCGAGGGTCGAACGCGGTTGCGGGCGGTGGCCCATAAATTGATGGGTCACCCCGGCGATACGCTGAGCACATTTCGCCGGCAACTCCACGCCTGGGCCCAGGCGATCGGCTCTCCTGCAGCCAGGAAAGCTCGCCGGCCGCGGATGGACTTGCCGGTGCTCGCTCCGTGGCCCTGGTGGACGCCTCCATTCGGAGTCTTGCCGCCGACGGCGCCTGGGTGGACACCCCCGACCCTTATAACTGACGACCCAACGACAATGACATCACGCCGGCCGGTTCTGTTGATTGGATGGGATGCAGCCGACCAGGAGTTGGTCGAGCGGCTCTGCGCCGCGGGCGAGCTGCCGACTCTTTCCGCGGCTCAAGGCCCGGGGCGCCTACGGGTCGCTCGAGGGCTGCGCGTCCCGTTTTGCCGGCGGCGTATGGCCCACCTTCTACACTGGCCGTGATGTCGCGTGGCACGGCCTCTACCACAACAAGATCTGGCGACAGGAGCGGATGCAGGTCGAGCTGGCCGACGAGACCTGGTTTCCCGAGCCGCCATTCTGGGAGCTCCTGGACGGCAAGCAGCTCAGGGTCGCGGTTCTCGATGTGCCGATGACGGTGGCCTCACCCAAGCCGATCAATGGAGTCCACCTGGCGGGTTGGGGAACCCACGACGTGATCGCCCGAGGAGCCTGGCCGGCCGAGCTCTGGAACGGTCTGGAGAAAGAGTTCGGTCCACCGTCTATGCCGGCGGAGTTGTTCGGCGCCCAGTCCGCCGGGAGCCTCAAACGGCTCACCTCCCAGTTGATCCAGGCCACCGAACAGATGGGCGCCATCGGCGCGAGAATGCTGGCCCAGGAGCGCTGGGATCTTTTCCTCATGGTGTTCGGCGCGACGCCACCGCGGGGGGCACTATCTCTGGGACCTGTCCCAGGTGGACCGGACTCGCTTGTCGGAGCAGGACAGAAAGTATCTGGAGCGCGGTCTGACCGAAGTGTATCGCGCCTCGGACCGGGCGCTCGAGCGGATCCTGGCCGGGGCGCCCGCCGATGCCATAACGCTGGTGTTCGCGGTGCACGGGATGGGGCCCAACACCACCTGGGCCGACCGGGTACCAGACATTCTGCAGCGGATGCAGAGCGGCGGCTCCGGCCAGCCCCCCAAACGCGGCGCCCTCTACCGAGTCAAGCAGATGCTGCCCTGGCCGCTCATCCGGGTGGTCACCAGCCGCCTCCCCCAGAGCCTGCAGAGCCGACTGGTGAAGCTCTGGTCCAAGCGCATGTTCGACTGGACCACCACTCGCGCTTTCCCCGTCCCCATGGATCACGCCGGTTACATCCGCGTGAATCTGCGGGGCCGTGAGCCGCAGGGCATCGTCTCTCCCGGTGAGGAGTACGATGCAATCTGCGCGGAGCTGGCAGCCGGGTTCATGAGCTTTCGCGACCTCAAGACCGGCTCGCCTCTTGTCCGGTGCGTGTACCGCCAGCACGAGCTCGCTCCAGCCGGTGCGCCTGCCCGCGACCGACTCCCGGACCTGGTCATTGAGTGGAACGGTGTCTCGCCGATCGAGTCACCGGGGATCACCTCCGACCGCTATGGTGAGCTTCGTTGGGCTCCGCCCGGACGGATCCCCTCAGGACGGGCGGGAAACCATCGGGCGCACGGCTGGTTCGTGGCTGCGGGAGACGGGATAGAAGGCGGGCAGATAGACGGCCACAACATCCTGGATTTGGTGCCAACTGTCTGCGCCTGGCTTGGCGCGGATTTGGGTGACCGGCTGCACGGGCGGCCCATGCGCCTGACCGGCCAATGATCACCCAGCAGGCCTCCGGTTCCCGTCCGATCAGCCTCTGCCTGATCAACTACAACGGGGCCGCCCATCTCATTCACTCACTGGGCGCGGTGCGCCGCTCCAATCTTCGCTTTGCCGAGGTGATCCTGGTCGATAACGGATCTACCGACGAGAGTCGTGCTCTGGTAGAACAATGTTATCCAGAGGTTCAGGTGCTCAGGCTGGTCCAGAATGACGGCCCGGCAGCGGCTCGCAACGCCGGCCTTCGAGCGGCTCGTCAAGACCTGGTTCTGTTCGTGGACAATGATGTCGCGATCGCGCCCGACTGTGCCTTCCAGCTGCGGGCAGCGCTCGGCAGCCGTCCCGGCGTGGTGGCAGCCATGCCGAGGGTGCTTCACGCCCACCAGCGAAACATCATCCAGTATGAAGGCGCGGACTGCCATTTCCTGGGTCACATGATTCCGCGTTGCTGCGAAATGCCGCAGGACGGTGCATCCAGGGAGATAGTCGAAGTGAGCTCCATGGTTACCGCTTGCTTCCTGCTCGATCGGGCTGTGTGGGGAGAGGATCCGCCGTTCGATCCCAGCTTCGTCTTCAACTACGAGGATCACGATCTCGGCGTCCGAAGCCGGGTCCGCGGGCATCAACTGCTGGCGGTGCCCTCGGCTCTTTGTCTGCACGGAACTGGAACACCCGGGCTGTCACACCGTCCAGGCGGGCAGCATTCGGACCTCCGGGTGTATTGCCTGATGCGCAACCGGTGGCGAATCATGTTGCACTGTTTCGCTGTCCGCACCCTTCTGCTGCTTGCGCCGGTGCTCCTGCTGTTCGAGCTGTTTCAGCTGGCCGGTTGCCTCCGGCGCGGCTGGCTGGGCATCTGGCTTCGGGCAGCGAGCTGGATGGTGTCCCATCCCGGGATGACACTGGAGCGGAGGCGTCAGGTTCAGCAGGCCCGCCGCACTCCTGACCGCGCCATATTGCGAGGAGGAGACGTTCCGTTCTCTCGCGGCCTGGCCCGGAGCTGGGTAGAGCGGACCGCATGCGGAGGCCTGAATCGGCTCTGCGGCGGCTACTGGCGAGTGATTCAGGGTTGGCTCTGAGTCTATTGCGTCCCCGCTTCCCGCTTCCCCACTTCCCCGCTGATTTCATATACCTCTTCTCGAATCGGCTGGAAGCCTCTCTTCAGGTAATTGGGAAGGGCAGCAGGGTGATCCAGGGTGCAGGTGTGAAGCCATACCCGATCGGGACCGAGCTGCCACGCCGCATGCGCCGCCTGGGTAAGCAGAAACTTTCCCCAGCCCCGGCCGATGAACGCAGGCAGTAACCCGAAATACGCAATCTCGACCGAACGATCTTCGTGCTCCCGCAGCTCGAAGTATCCCGCAGGCTCTCCATCCCACGTCATCACCCAGAGCGACACGCCCGGAGTTGCCAGATACGCCCGGATCCTCTCATCGCTCCAGCGGAGCCGGTCGGTCCAGTGGTAAGCTTGGCCGACTTGCTGGTAGAGAAAGCGAAAGAAATCGATGCTGCACTGCTCTAGCCGTTCGATACGGGGTGCCGGTTCCGGCAGGGTTGCCGGTCGCAGCTCGGTGGGCGAAAGCATCTCGAGGTAGGTGCGGGTAACCAGCGTCGGACTCATAGCCGAAAGTTACCGCGGAGGGAAGCCGAAGAAAAAAGGCAGGCTCCGGGAGTCTTCCCGGAGCCCAACTGATTTTTGGTGCGGAAGGTCATAGATCACATCGGCCTACGTCGCAGTGCGGACCTCCCGGCAAACAAAAGCGGCCCCAATCACTGGGGCCGCGGTAAAGCAAGTGCGAATTTGGACTACTGCTTCGTGCTGTCGGCGGGCGTGGCCATGTTGCTGCTGTCCTGGCCCATGTCACCCATGGTCGAGCTGTCGCTCGGCGTGGCAGACGAGGTGGTGTCAGTAGGCGTAGCACCCGTGGTGTCGCCGGTCGGCGTAGCGGTAGAGTCTACGCTGGTGGGCGCCGCGGTGGTGTCCTGCTGAACGAAGCTGGTGTCCGCTGCCGGAGTCTGACCCATGGTGGTGTCAGTGGGCGCAGCGGTAGTGTCCGTTGCGGTGACGGCAGTGGTGTCGCCACGATCGGGCGCTGCACCAGTCTCGTCCTCGCCACGGTTGTGGCAGGCTGCCAAAGTCGCCGCGGCAGCCAGCATCAGAAGGTAACGCATGGGGGTGTGCTCCTCTGGGCTAAGGGACCCTGCCCGCCTGAGGGTCTCAGCCGCTGTTGTCGTGTACCGCGGGCTCAACGTGGAAAACACCGCGCTATTCGAGCCGCGTGGCGAGAATGTACTCCGACTTTTCCCATCCCGATAGGGTCTAAATCACATAAAACACCCGGGCGGCGGGAGGGGAGCAGGAGGTAGAGTCAGGTACGCAGCTCCGGCAGGTTCCGGAACCGGTCCAGCGCCCCGGGGTTGGCCAGAGCGTCCACATTGGCAACGGCGCCGGCCGTGGATGACGTCCCGGACCGCGAGCTCGGTGATCTTGCCGCTGATGGTCCTGGGGATATCCGCCACTGCAATGATCTTTCGGGGAACATGGTGAGGGCTGGCATACTCCCGGATCCGGCCCTTGATCCGGGACACCAGATCCTCCGTCAGACTCGCTCCCTCCCTCAGGCGGACGAATAGTACGATCCGAACGTCGCCCTCCCATTCCTGCCCAACTACAAGACTTTCAACGACTTCCGGCAGCTGCTCCACCTGGCGATAAATCTCGGCCGTCCCGATTCTTACCCCTCCCGGATTCAGGGTTGCGTCGCTCCGGCCCAGAATGACCAGACCATCGTGCCGGGTCAGCCGGGCCCAGTCTCCGTGGCGCCAGACCCCGGAATACTGGCTGAAGTACGCCGTGTGATACTTGACCCCTTGAGGATCGTTCCAGAAGCCCACCGGCATGCTGGGGAACGGGCGAGTGCAAACCAATTCACCTTCGGCTTCCTGCACGGATCGGCCGTCGGGATCGAACACCTCCACGCTCATGCCCAGTCCCCTGGTCTGCAGCTCTCCCCGCCACACCGGGCCGATCGGATTTCCCAGGGCGAAGCAGGAGATGATGTCGGTCCCA
This sequence comes from uncultured Gemmatimonadales bacterium, assembly GCA_963825815.1. Classification (GTDB taxonomy): domain Bacteria; phylum Gemmatimonadota; class Gemmatimonadetes; order Gemmatimonadales; family GWC2-71-9; genus CAVVWJ01. The sequence goes on from CAWGVB010000008.1 coordinate 78,592, forward strand.
CCGCTGATGCTCGCCAGGTGAAGGTCGCGTTTGATGCTGCCATACACATAGTCGTAGCTGGGTGCCGCGAGCGGACTGCCGGTGGACAGAATGGCGCGGAGCGAGCCGAGGTCGTGAGTCCGCCCCGGCTCCAGCCCCTCCTTCTCGATCATGGCGAGGTATTTCGCGCTGGTCCCGAACACCGTGACCTTCTCCCGCTCAGCCATATCCCACAGGATCCGAGCGGGATAGAGCGGCGCGCCGTCGTACAGCACTACCGTGGCGCCGACCGCCAGGCTGGAGACCAGCCAGTTCCACATCATCCAGCCGCAGGTGGTGAAGTAGAAGATCCGGTCGTCGCGCCGCAGGTCGGTGTGAAGCACCAGTTCCTTCACGTGCTGCAGAAGCGTCCCTCCGGCCCCATGAACCATGCACTTGGGGAGACCAGTGGTGCCGGAGGAATACATGATGTAGAGCGGGTGGTCGAAGGGAAGGCGGACGGGCGGATCGGGCGGACGGGCGGACGGTTCACCCAGTCAGACCACAAGCTCGCGTCGCGGATAGTACTGATCTCCGGCTTCTCATGCAGGTAAGGGACAACAATGACGCGTTGGATCTCGGGAATGCGCTCGCGGACTTCGCGCACCCGGGCGAGCGAGTCGATTTCCTTCCCGGCATAGCGATAGCCATCGGCGCAGAAGAGAACCTTGGGCTGGATCTGGCCGAAGCGGTCGAGCACCCCGTTGGCGCCAAAGTCGGGCGAGCAGGAAGACCAGATGGCGCCAAGGCTGGTCGCGCCGAGCATGGCGATCACGGTCTCGGGAAGATTGGGCATGAATCCCGCAACCCGGTCTCCGGCCGCGACTCCTTCGGCCGCCAGGGCCGCCGCCACCGAGCGCACCTGCTGGTTCAGCTCGCGATAACTGACCTCGCGCTGGCGGCCCTGCTCGTTCCAGAACACGAGGGCCGGTCGATCGTCCGTCATAGCGCAGCAGGTTTTCGGCGAAGTTGAGCCGCGCGCCGGTGAAACCACCTGGGCCCCAGCTTCGGATCGGGCGGTGCCATCCGGTCGAGCCCAACGACCACCGAGTCCCACGGATCGCGCCCGGGCCGCTCCTCGGCGATGACGCCGCAGAAGCGCCAGACCTCGGGCCAGAATGCGTCGGGCCGCTCGACCGACCAGCGGTAGAGCGAGGGGAAGTCGCCGACGGCTTCTGATCCGGCTGGTTTGCTGTTTTGAATATGGTTGATGAATGCGGTGAGATTCGCCCGCGCGATGCGTTCGGGGTCAGGAGTCCAGAGCGGCGGTTCGTGGTTGCCGGCCGGCATAATGCCAAGACCTATCGGAGAGATCCTTCGCTCTGCTCAGGATGACATGCAGCTTCCTGGCCTCCCTGCTTCCCCGCTTCCCCGCTTTCAATCACGACGTAGGCGGATTGAACTGCGCGTGCTGCGCATCGAGCCACGACTTGTGGTATTCCGGATCTTCGATGGAAAGGGCAGGCTTGGCCACCTTGAGCGGGCGGAAGGTGTCCATCATGACCGCCAGCTCCTCGGTGTATTTGGCGCCGATGCTCGCCTCGGCCCGGCCGGGGTGAGGCCCATGGGGAATACCGTCGGGATGATGGGTGATGCTGCCGAATTCGATGCCCTTCCGGCTCATGAACTCGCTCGAGGCGTAGTAGAGCACTTCATCCGAGTCCACGTTGCTGTGGTTGTACGGAGCCGGTACCGCCTCCGGATGGAAGTCGTACGGCCGGGGGCAGAAGCTGCAGACCACGAACCCGTCGCCCTGGAACGTCTGGTGGACCGGCGGCGGCTGGTGCACCCGACCCACGATCGGCTCGAAGTCCATGATGTTGAAGGCCCAGGGGTAGAAGTACCCGTCCCAGCCCACCACGTCGAACGGATGGTGATCGAGGATGATCTCGTTCAGGCCGTCGTACTGCTTGACCAGCACCCGGAAATCGCCCTTCTCGTCGTGAGTGCGGAGCTGGGTGGGCCGGCGGATGTCGCGCTCGCTGTAGGGCGCTCCTTCGATCAGCTGGCCGAACTCGTTGCGGTACCGCTTGGGCCAGCGCACGTGGCCCCGGCTCTCCATGATGAGCAGCTTGGTCTGCTCGCCGCTCAGGTCCAGCCGATAGCGGTGCATGATGCCGCGATGGATGACCAGGTAGTCGCCTTCATGATAGGGCAGGTCGCCGTACATCGTCTCCAGCGTGCCGGTTCCCTTGCTCACGTACACCAGCTCGTCGGCCTGGGCGTTCCGGTAGAAATGGGCGTCGTTCTCATCCGGCTCGACGTAAAGCATGGCGACTTCGTTGTTGAACAGCAGCGGTACCCGGTCGAGCGTCGGGCTGCCCCCCTTCTTCACCTTGGACGTACGGAAATGCCGATGCCGAAGCGTGTTGTCGGGGTCGGCCTCGTATTTCATCTCCCGGAGCCGCTTGGCCGATTTCACGGTGGTGGGCGGATAGGTGTGATACAGCAGCGACGAGGTGCCGGTGAAGCCCTCGTGCCCCATCAGCTCCTCGGCGTAGATCCCGCCGTCCGGCTTCCGAAAAGCGATGTGCCGTTTCCGGGGTATTTGTCCCATCGTGTGATAGATCGGCATCTCAACCTCCAAAAACGTGAGCGGTAAGCGGTGAGAAGTAAGCGGGCTGATTGGAAGAGCTCCGCTTAAACCCGCTTACCGCTTACCGCTAACCGCTTACGCTTATCACAGATTCCCTCGCAGGGCCTGCTCCCGCTCGATGGCTTCGAACAGCGCCTTGAAATTCCCCTTGCCGAAGCTCTTGGCGCCCTTGCGCTGGATGATCTCGTAGAACAGGGTCGGGCGGTCCTGCACCGGCTTACTGAAGATCTGCAGCAGGTAGCCCTCGTCGTCCCGGTCAACCAGAATCCCCAGCTCCTGCAGCGGGGCCAGATCTTCATCGATCTTGCCCACTCGATCCAGCACCGTCTCATAGTAGGTCTTCGGCACCTGGAGGAACTCGACGCCGCGATCGCGCAGCGCCGAGACCGTCTCCACGATGTTGTTGGTGGCTATGGCCAGGTGCTGGACCCCGGGGCCGCGGTAGAACTCCAGGTATTCGTCGATCTGCGACTTCTTTCGGCCTTTGGCGGGCTCATTGATAGGGAACTTGATCCGGTCATTGCCGCTGGCCACGACCTTGGACATCAGGGAGGAGTACTCGGTCGAGATGTCCTTGTCGTCGAACGAAATGAGATTCCGAAAGCCCATCACGTCCTGATAGAAGTTCACCCACTTGTTCATCGCGCCGAGCTCGACGTTGCCGACGCAGTGGTCCACGTACTGGAGACCCACCGGGGCCGGGTTGTAGCGCGAGGTCACCGGCTGGAAGCCGGGGAGGAAGTTTCCCCGGTAGTTCCGCCGCTCCACCAGGCTGTGAATGGTGTCGCCATAGGTATGGATCGCCGCGATGACCACCTCTCCCTGATCGTCCCGCAGCACGGTAGGCTGCTGAGCCGGACGGGCGCCCCGCTCCACCGCCACCTCGAAGGCCTCGCGGGCGTTATCCACCCACAGCGCAATGTCCCGGACTCCGTCTCCATGGAGCGCGATATGCGCCGCTGCCGGGTGATCGGGCGTGATCGGTGAGGTGAGAACCAGCCGGACTTTGTTCTGCTGTAGCAGGTAGCTGGCCCGGTCGCGGGTACCGGTCTCCGGCCCCCGATAGCCGGCCAGCTGAAATCCGAACGCGGTCCGGTAGTAGTGGCTGGCCTGCTTGGCATTGCCGACATAGAACTCGACGAAGTCGGTGCCGTTGATCGGAAAGGTGTCGGTTGCGACCGCGGTGGCTGGAGCGGTTCCAGTCTGCATGCTGCCCCCTAAGCTGGCATTCCTACCCGGGATGTGAGGCTGAGCCAGACCGACGAACTCACGCCTAAATGGAATATAAACATGTAGTTACTCCCGACCACGTGCCGCCGGCACACCCTCGATCTGCTGGCACACCAGCTGGGTCAGCTCAGCCGCGGTAAACGGCTTCTGCAGGAAAACGGAACTCGGGGTCGACCAGGCCGCGCTCCACCACGTCCTCATGGGAATAACCCGACATATAGAGGATAGGGATGTCGGCCCGAACGTCGCGGATCTTCTGCGCCAGCTCAACCGTGCCGATGTTCGGCACAATGACATCCGAGAGCACCAGATCCAACGCAGCGCCGAACTCCTCGAGCCGGGCAACCGCCTCGTCACCATCGCGAGCTTCATAGACCCGATGGCCCTGCTGCTCCAAGACCCGGAGGGCCAGCTCGCGGACCCCTTCTTCATCCTCGATCACCAGCACGGTGCCGGTCCTGCATTCTGCCGGGAACGAACCGGATGACCTGGTGGACTCAACCGGGGCTTCGGCTCGAACCTGGGGCAGACACACCGTTACCGTGGTTCCCGTACCCGGGGCGCTTTCGACCCAAACGTAGCCGCCGCTCTGCTTCACGATACCGTAGACGGTGGCCAGGCCCAATCCAGTACCGGATCCCGCCGGCTTGGTGGTGAAGAAGGGCTCGAAGACCTGCTGAAGCGTCTGGGAGTCCATGCCGTGCCCGGTATCGATCACCGAGACGAGAGCGTATTCCCCGGCGACAAAGGGAATGCCGATGAGCTGGAGGCCGTCTTGCTCGTCCAGCCGGCGTGATTCCGTTAGCAGCCGTAGGGTTCCGCCTCCGGGCATGGCATCGCGGGCATTGAATGCCAGGTTGATGATCACCTGGTCCAGCTGCGCCCGGTCGGCTCGCACCAGGGGGCCCAGAGGTGCGAGCGACGTCTCCAGCTCGACATTGGCGGGGAGGAGCAGCTTCAGCACCGGCACCAGCTCCTGAAGCACGCCGTTCAGCTGGAGGTCCGCCGGCTGGAGAATCTGTTGCCGGCTGAAGGCGAGGAGCTGCTGGGTGATCTTGCCTGCTCGGGTGGCCGCTCTTCGAATCTCCTCGATGTCCCGATGACGCTCGGCCGGGACTGCTCCGCTCCGGGCCAGCAGGTCGCTGAATCCCAGGATGATGGTCATCATGTTGTTCACTTCGTGGGCTACTCCGCCCGCCAGCCGGCCCACGGCCTCCAGGCGCTGGGCGCGACGAAGCCTCTCCTCTGTCCGCTTGAGCTCGGTGAGATCCTGAACGGTGATGACGTAGGAGCTGCCACCCGGACCGGCAGTCAATGAGGTGACATTGGTCAGCACCGGAAACAGGGAGCCATCGGCCCGGAGATGAAGCGACTCATACACTGGAGGATTCGACTCGCTCCGCCACCCAGCCGGTTCATCAGCCCGGTCAGCGGGGAGCAGATCGGTAAACAATCTTCCACTCAGGCTATCCGGGGTCGGATAGCCGTGCAGCGCCGCAAATGCCGGGTTTACCGCCTCGATCCGTTGGTCCTCCGCATCCACGATGGCGGCACCCCAGCCCGCGCGGTCGAATACCCGGATCCATTTCTGCAGGGTGTCTTCCAGCCGGTAACGGCGGGCCTCCTCGTTCCCCAGCCGGTCCTGCAGCTCCGAGCCCTGGATCGCGACCGCCGCGCGCCGGGCAATGACCTGAGCCGCTGAAAGATCCATGGCGTGGTACGGCTCGCTCCGACGCGCGTGCGAAGCAGAGCCATGGCTCCGAAAATCATGCCTCCGGAGCGGAGGGGAACCACCATCAACGATTGAACATGCAGATGCTGTAACAGAGAGTAGACCGCAGTATCCCGTCGGAGGAAACGCGCGGCGGCAGTGGTGAGCTTGGGAATCCAGCGGAACTCGCGGCCCTGCTCCGCGTCCGTCTTCGCTATCCGTCGCAGCGCCGGCAGCAAAGGGCGGACTGCCTCCGCGATGCTCCGCCTCCTCACGCGCGATTGGAGTGGACAACCTCGATCCAATCCTCCTGTTCCTCCCGCTGCGACGATCAGCACCACGGTATCCGCAAATCCGGGCACCAGGCACTCGCCGGTCGCCCGAATGGTCCGCTCGAAGCCCGACGCGTGATGCAAGGCACGGGCGACTCGTTCGAACAGATGCAGTCTTTCACTGCCAAAGGGACTGGCGACCCGTGAAGTCAAGCCACCCTCTGCGGAGTCCCGCGTGAATCGGATGTGTTTTCTGCTCAGCATCAAGCCAACCTGTGGCCAAGGCGAGCCGGAAGCCGTGATCCCGGTTACGCAGATGCGAGAGGGACGTTTGCCCTTCCCTCGAAACTGGGCTAGCTTCACTACTCAGCATCGGAGCGCAAATGGCAGGGCGGGACATCGTGGTTATCGGCGGCTCCGCCGGCAGCATCGAAGCAGTTGCCGAGCTGGTGAAAGGCCTCCCTCAGGATTTTCCCGGTTCCGTTTTCGTCGTGGTCCACTTCCCCGGGTCGGTCACCAGTACCTTGCCCCGAATTCTGAGTCGGGCCGGACCACTCCCGGCTCGCCATGCCGTCAGTGGCGAGGCGATCGAGCCCGGCCGGATTTACGTAGCTCCTCCCGATTGTCACCTGCATCTCAGCGATGGTCAGACTCGGTTGACCCGGGGACCCAAAGAGAATGGTCACCGGCCTGCCATCGATCCCCTCTTTCGGACCGCAGCCCATAGTTACGGCCCTCGGGTCGTTGGAGTGGTTCTTTCGGGCAATCTCAACGACGGCACGGCGGGGCTTCTCGCGGTCAAGCAGCACGGAGGGATAGCTATCGCTCAATCCTTGGAGTCCGCGCTGTATCAGGGAATGCCCCGGAGCGCCATCGAACACGTGGAAATGGATCACGTGCTCGCGCCGTCCGAAATCCCGCTGCTGCTCACCGAGCTTGCCCTGGAGCCGGTACAGCGCCCCGAGGTGGTACTCATGCCCGATATTTCGCCTGACGACCAGCAGGCCGACGACTTTGCCATTGCCGACCGGCATACCCAGCCGGGAGTTCCGTCCACCATGACCTGTCCCGAATGCCACGGCACCCTCTGGGAGGTCAAGGACAACGAGCTGGTCCGCTTCCGCTGCCGCGTGGGTCACGCCTACAGTGATGAGGCGCTGCTGGTGCACCAGTCGGAGCAGCTCGAGGCGGCGCTCTGGACCGCCCTGCGGGCGCTGGAAGAGCACTCGGCTCTGGCCCGGCGGCTGGCGGCACGCGCCAACAGCCGCGGTCACTCGCACAGCGCCTCTTCCTTCACCGAGCAGGCCATGGACGCCGAGCACCATGCCTCAGTCATCCGAACCGCTCTGGACCGGGGGGTTCGGAGCGGTGATGCCGCCGAAGCCTTGGTGGTGGGATGAACGAGCGGCACCCGGACTTCGGCAGAAGAGGCTCTCATCCAATCCGGTGACGGTGCTCTCGGACGAAGCCACGCCTTCCGCCCCTCCACCGGAATCCGATCCTCGAGTGGCCCGGGCTACTGGAGTACCTGCTTACCTCGCGCGGTTTCGATTTTCACGGTTATAAGGCGGCTTCGCTGGCGCGGCGTATCCGAAAGCGCATGGAGTCGGTCGGAGTAGAGAGCTTTTGCGGGATACCAGGAGTATCTCGAGGTCCATCCCAACGAGTTTGCCACGCTCTTCAATACTATCCTCATCAACGTCACCAGCTTCTTCCGAGATCCGGTCGCATGGGAGGTGGTGCGTACCGTCGCTCTCCCGGAAATCCTGGCAGCCAAGGCTCCCGGTGAGGCGCTTCGGGCCTGGAGCGTCGGCTGTGCTACGGGAGAGGAGGCCTACACCCTCGCCATGATCCTGGCCGAGGAGCTCGGGCTGGACGAGTTCCGGGAGCGGGTGAAGATCTACGCCACCGATGTGGACGAGGACGCGCTCGACACCGCTCGGCACGCCGCCTACAGCGACCGCCAGGTGGAAGGAGTTCCGCCGGAGCTGCTGACCAAGTACTTCGAGAAGGTGGACGGGCTCCATCTCTTCCGGAAGGACCTCCGGCGCCAGGTCATCTTCGGCCGGCACGACTTGATCAACGACGCGCCCATCTCGCGCATCGATCTGCTCACCTGCCGTAACACCCTGATGTACCTGAACGGAGAGACCCAGGCCCGGGTGCTTTCCCGGCTGCACTTTGCCTTGAATGATGGGGGGTTTCTCCTGTTAGGACGGGCCGAGACGCTGATGGCCCATGGTCACAGCTTCGTGGCGGTAGACCTGAAGCGCCGGCTGAGCCGGAAAGGCGCCCGTCGTTCCCTGCCCGACCCGGGTTTTCCCGAGCGGGAGCGCAGGGCCGGAGCGCTGGAGAACCTGGACAGTCACCTGCAGATGGCGGCGCTGGAGGCGAGCCCGGTCGCTCAGCTCGTAGTGGATGCTGCCGGCCAGGTGGTGATCGCCAACGATCGCGCGCGGGAGCTCTTTGCTCTTCGGCAATCGGACGTGGGCCGGCCCCTCCGGGATCTTCCCCTGTCCTATCGTCCGCTCGAGCTGCGCTCACTGATCGAGCGCGCCGAGGCCGAGCGGCGCCACGTCGGCATCAAGGAGATCGAGTGGCGCAGCCCCACGGGCGACTTGCGCTGGCTCGATCTCCAAATCGTTCCGCTGACGGACGGGCCGGGAGGTGTCCTGGGCACCGTGCTCACCTTTAGCGATTCCACCGCCTATCGCCGGTTGCAGCGGGAGCTGGAACAGTCCCACCAGGAGCTGGAGACGGCCTACGAGGAGCTTCAGTCCACCAACGAGGAGCTGGAGACCACCAACGAGGAGCTCCAGTCCACAGTGGAGGAACTGGAGACCACCAACGAGGAGCTCCAGTCGACCAATGAAGAGCTGGAGACCATGAACGAGGAGCTCCAGTCGACCAACGAAGAGCTCCAGACCATGAACGACGAGCTGCGGCAGCGGGGCGAGGATCTGGACACCTCCAACGCCTTCCTGCAGGCCGTGCTCGCCAGTCTCGAAGGTGGAGTGGCGGTGGTAGACCCGGAGCTCAGGGTGCTGGCCTGGAATCCGCAAGCCGAGGAGCTCTGGGGACTTCGGGAGGAGGAGGTTGAGGGCAAGCACCTGCTCAACCTGGATATCGGCCTGCCGCTCGAACGGCTGCGGCCCCTACTTCGAAGCTGCCTGGGCGGGGAGGCGGGAAACCAGGTCTTGGACGCAGTCAATCGCCGGGGCAAGACCATCCGCTGCCAGGTGACCTGCACCCCGCTCCGGGCCGACGATACTGGCGTTCGAGGTGCAATTCTGTTGATGGAGCAGCTCGCCTGATGGCAGCGCCTGACCTTCGTCCCAACCGGGTGGAGCAAGACTCGGAACAGCTCGCGGTCACCGAAGAGATCCGGGAAGGCGCCGAGCTCGCCCGCCAGGCTCAGGAACGCGAGCGGCAAGCGGCTGAGGACGCTCCGCAAGGATCAGGAACGATCCCGCCAGTCGGGAGAGGAGCAGCGCAGCTGGACCGGAGGGTGCCCGGGCAATCGCCGAGGAGTTCCGGACAGCAGAGGAGCAGCTTCGAGCCGCAGCGGAGGACGCCAGATCCTCGGCGGAAGACGCGCGTCAGGCCGCCGAGGAGCTTCGCCGCTCCACCGAGGTTGCCCTCAAGGCCGCATACGACCAGCTCGCCATTCTGCAGGAGGCCAGGGAGACCCTGGCGCGATACTGGGAGGAGCCCCGCAGGGACGGTCGAGGCGGACGGAATGATGAGCCCCGAAGAATTCGGGAACCGGCTTCGCATCGCGCACGACCGCATCGCCTCCCTCACGCAACACGAAGATGTGGACTCCGAGCAGCGCGGCAGAGGAGCTGCTTGCCGGCCGTGGAGGAGCTGCGAGTAGCTGACGAGGAGCTCCGGACCCAGAACGAAGAGCTGGCTACCGCCCACCTGGCGGTCGAAGCCGAGCGGCGCCGGTATCAGGAGCTCTTTGACCTGGCGCCGGACGCCTACCTGGTCACCAACCTGGCCGGCATCATCGACGAAGCGAACCTGTCGGCCTCGAGGCTGTTGGGTGTCGCGCGGGAGTTCCTGATCGGGAAAGCTCTCGCCGCCTATATCGCCACCGACGATCGGGTCCGGTTCCGATCATTGCTGAGCAGCCGCGATCCCGGCGGGAGCAGCCGTCCGCTGGCCTTCAGGTTCCGGGCGCGGGAAGGAACCAATCTGCACACGGAGCTGACCTACTCGGTCATCGACGACGAGCGCGGCACTCCGGCGGGATTCCGCTGGATCATCCGGGACGTTACCGAGCAGGAGCGGATGGCCCGGCAGATCCGTTCTCTCAACACCGAGCTCGAATCCCGCGTGGCCGAGCGTACCGGCGCTCTGCACGCAGCCCAGGAATTGTCCGAGGAGCTGCTGCGCAGGGAACAGACCGCCCGGCGCGCCGCCGAAGACAGCGAGGCTCAGTCCCGGCACGTGCAGAAGCTGGAGAGCATCGGCGTGCTGGCTGGAGGCATTGCCCACGACTTCAACAATCTGCTCCACGTCATCCTGGGGAATGCGGACATCGCCCTCAGCCGCCTGGCCGGGCGCTCTCCCGCTCGCGGGCCGATGGAAGAAGTCATTCGGGCCACAATGCGTGCCGCCGACCTGACCCGGCAGATGCTCGCGTACTCGGGGAAGGGCGCGTTCGTCGTTCGCAACCTGGACCTCTCCAACGAAGTGAGAGAGATGGCAACGCTGCTGCGCACCGCCATCAGCAAGCAGGCCACCTTGGTCTGGGAGTTGCAAACCGATCTTCCCCCGGTAAAGGCCGACGCCACCCAGATCCGGCAAATCGTGATGAACCTGATCACCAACGCCTCCGACGCCCTGCAGAAGGCGGGCGGGGCCATCACGCTTCGAACCGGCGTGCTCGACCGAAGCCAGCTCCACCAACCCGGCTTCGCCTCTCTCATCGGCGACGCTGAGAGCACGGCCGACGGCAGCGAGGAAATGGTCTACCTCGAGGTCCACGATACCGGCGCCGGCATGACGCCAGATACCCTTCGCCGCATCTTTGACCCTTTCTTTTCCACCAAGTTCTCCGGCCGAGGGCTCGGACTGGCAGCGGTGATGGGCATCGTCCGGAGCCACCAGGGATTGATTCGGATCCGCACCGAGCCGGAACGGGGGACCAGTTTTCAGGTCCTTTTCCCCTCGGTCAGGGGAAAAGTCACAAAACAGGAGAAACCTTCCGCGGCACGGAGCGAATGGCGGGGTGAAGGAACGATCCTCGTGGTCGAAGACGAGGAGGAGGTGCGGGAAGTGGCCGAGCGCATCCTGCAGGATTTCGGCTTCCAAACCATTCCCGCGGTAGACGGACGGGATGCCCTCGACGTCATGGAGAGCAGAGGCAGCGAGGTTGACCGCCATACTGATGGACCTCTCGATGCCGAGAATGGGAGGCCAGGAGGCGCTGCGCCAGCTACGGCAGAGCTGGCCCGATCTGCCTGTCATCATGATGAGCGGGTACACCGAGGAGGCCGTGGCGTCGCAGTTCAGCGATGCCGGCCCGGGCGTCACCGCGTTTCTGCAAAAGCCCTTCTTCGCGGAAGACCTCATCGGGGTCCTCCGCCGCGTTCTGGTCACCGCCGCACTCAATTAGACGGTCCAGTAGACGGTCCAGTGCAACTTCGCCGCTGAGGCGCATCTCCCGTCCTGGGGCGGAACGGGGGGGGCACCAGCCGCGGAGAGTCGTCGTTTCTTCCGATCCACCATGTGGTTAGACCAGAGGGATCCGGCTGCTGCCAACCTCCAGATTGGGGGCCGATAGCAGGATCGGCGTCACCGCTCCACCGTCCCCGATACGGGCATATTATTGGTGGTACGACTGTTGCCGGGGTTGGAGCATCTTGAACCTTCGGGAATCCGTCCCGGCCGCTGGCTGGGGCGCCCGAAACCAGTGATGCGTCGGGCTACTGATGAGGTACATGACGGCCGATCTCACCCAGCTCTTCGAGCAATACTATGGCTCGCTCGTTCGGATGCTGTATCGCCGGACGGGGGACCGGGACCGCGCCGAGGATCTGGCCCAGGAGACTTTTGCCCGCGCGGTGGCGGCACCCCCCAACAACCCTCGTCCGTGGCTGTTCGCGGTCGCGCTGAACCTGGTACGGGAAGATGGCCGGAGAACCGTGCGCCAGGGTCGGCGGCTCGAGCTGCTCCGGGCCGACGCCACCCCGGCTCAGGGACCGGATGAGGACTTCGACCGGAACGAGCGGAGCGCAGGGGTGCGGGCCGCTCTAGCCACCCTGACTGAACGGGATCGCGAGGCGTTGCTGCTCAAGGCCGAGGGGTTCAATTACGGAGAGATTGCTGCCACCTTGGGACTCTCCAAAGGCGCCGTGGGAACCACGCTGGCCCGGGCCCGGCGCCGGCTGGTGGAAGCGTATAGAGCGGAAGGACGGGGCAAGAATGTCGCATCTTGATGAAGGCACGCTGCACGCGCTCCTCGACGGTGAGCTGGATCTGGCGGAAGTCAGCGAGATCCAGAAGCACCTGGGGAGCTGTGTAGCCTGTGGCTCCCGTCTACAGGAAGTAAAGCAGGTGCTGGCTGAGGCCGACCGACTGGTAGGAGCCATGGAAGTGCCGGCCAGCGGCCCGCGAAGCCGTCCGGAGCCTCCCCGATCCGAGCCACCGACGCCGCCCCCTTCCCGGCCAGCCCATGAGCCTCTGGCATGGGACGAGCCACCAGTGCTCCTGGTGCCCGATCCGATCGATGCGCATGCCACCCGAAGACGCTGGATCCGGGGCCTCGCCATGGCGGCAGTCCTGGCCGGGGTGCTCGCTGGAGGTAAGCTGATCGGGCGCGCTCTGCAGCCGAGCCATCCGATGCTGTCCGACCGGGATCTCACGTCGGTCTCCCAGCCAGCCGCTCAACCTCCGGTCGTGAGCCCTGCGGAGAGCCGAAAGCCCGAGTCTACCCTCGCTACCCGAGAGACCAAACAGAGCCGCATCCAACCGCAGCGAGCCCCGGCGCCAGTGCCCACGCCCGCGCCGGCCCGGGCCAAGGTTGCGGTAGATGCGTCCGCCCCGGCGGCCGACCCGGAAGATTCCGCCGCCGCAGATTCAGCTGCAGCTGACTCTGCTGCATTGGAGGAGCTTGCAGAGGACAGCGCCGTCAATGTGGCGGCAGCTGGGGGAGTGACCAGCACCGCACAGGGGGAGCGTTCGGCGAGCGAGGCCGATGCGGCCACCCGGCGCGCGGCAGCAGCAGCGCTGGCCGAGCTGGATCGGGAGAGACAGCGGCAGCGAGCCAACGCCGCCACCGCCGCCCTGCCACCCGCTCGGGTTGAGCCGGAGTCCGAGCCGGCTCCCCGGCCACCTACTCTGGAACAGCGGTCCCAGGTGTATATGCGAATCGGGTTGGATGAGGCAGTGAAGCAATTGGGTGGCCCGGTTCACGTGATCGAGGGGATGACACCGGAGCTCATCGGTTTGACCCGAACCCAGCTGATTCCGGGAACCACGCCCGGTCGTCCGGTGGTCCGAGTGGTGTATGTCGATAACAGAGGCCGGCTGATTCTCCTCGATCAGCAGCGAATGGCCTCGGGCCAGGCACTCAGCGCCCCTGCGGGGAGCCTGCGCTGGGCAATCGGAGACGTAATGCTGTATCTGCGGGGGGAGCCGAGCCCCGACGTGCTCAAGAGCTTGCAGGCAAGGGTGAGGTAACCTTCTCGGCCTGATCCAACAGTTCTCGTACTTTCCGCATCAATTCTTCCGGCGTAAACGGCTTCTGAATGAACGCGGCGTCCTGCCGGCTGATACCGCGGCGAACTACTTCATCGGTGGTATATCCCGAGATGTAGAGGACCTTGAGTCCGGGCCGCTCGGCCAATAATTGATCGGCCAGCTCGCTCGCCCCCATCTCGGGCATCACCACATCGGACAACAGAAGCTCGATCGGATGTTTGTAGTCGGCTGCGATTGCCAGGGCGTCGCGCCCGTGCCGCGCTTCCAGTACCGTGTGGCCATGGTCGGTCAGGATCTTCCAGATCAGCTCCCGCACCCCATCCTCGTCTTCCACCAGCAGCACCGTCTCGTCACCCCGGACTGAAGCCGGCGTCTCGGATACACTCTGCTCGTCTGCCTCCGCCAGGGGAAAGAAGATCTTCACCGTGGTACCCAGTCCCGGCTCGCTGGACACCCGGACCACACCTCCGTTCTGCTTCACGATGCCGTAAATGATGGACAGACCCATGCCGGTGCGAGTCCCCGGGGTTTGCGAGGTGTAGAACGGCTCGAACATGTGGGACATGGTATCACTATCCATCCCGCTGCCCGTATCGCTGACCGCCAACACCACGTACCGGCCGGGCTTCACCGAACGGCCCCGGGACGACCCGCTGATCTGCCGCTCTCCCGTTTCGATGGTCAGGGTTCCGCCCGATAACATGGCGTCCCGGGCGTTGAGAACCAGGTTGACCAGGACCTGCTCCAGTTGGGCAGGGTCCATTTTCATCTCGCCCAGTCCAGGACGCAGCTCCGTGACAAGGTTGATGTCGGCGCCGATGAGACGCTGAATCAGACCCTGCATACCGGTGACTACCGCATTCAACTGCAGGGGCCGAGGATTCTGAGTCTGTTGTCGGCCAAAGCTCAGGAGTTGCCGGGTGAGAATCGCTCCCCGATCAGCGGCCTTGCGGATCTGCTCGATGTCTTTCCGCCTCCGGTCGTCCACGGGAGTGTCGCGCAGCAGGAGATCGCTGAAACCGCGAATGGTAGTCAGCAGATTATTGAAGTCGTGCGCCACGCCCCCTGCGAGCCGGCCGGCCGCATCCATCCGTTGGACCTGACGCAGCTGTTCCTCACTCTGGTGCAACGCGGCCCTGGTTCGGGTGCGCTCGCTGATGTCGGTGGCCAGCACCAGGCGGGCCCGCCGCCCGTTCCAGTCCATCTCGTGGGAAACCAGCTCCATGTCCACAATGCTGCGGTCCTTCCGCTGGTGCTGGATCAGAGCTACGTCGCCCCGCGCGATGCCGGTTCGCTCGAGGCCATGGTGAACGCCGGGAGCATCCTCAGGGGGCAGAATGTCCATGATCGTCATGGCGAGGAATTCGTCCCGGCTGTAGCCGTAGTGGCGAATGGCGGCCTCGTTCACGTCGAGGAAGACCAGAGTGTCGATGTCGAACAACCACATGGGCTGGGGATTGCTGCCGAACAGCATCCCGTAGCGCTCGCTGGCTTCCTGGGCATCGTGCTGCAGCCGGCCGTTCTCGACCGACAAGGAAGCGCGGCCCGCCAGCTCCTGCGCAAAGCTGAGGTCGTCGGGTCCGTAGACTCGCCCCGACTCCGGCCCGGCTACCAGCGTCAGCATTCCGGCGGTGTGGCCGCGGGCCAGCAGCGGCACCCGAATGAAAGACCGCGGAGCGAGGACCCGAAGCAGCTTGAGCTGCTCGGGATCTTCGGCGTTGGCCCGGAGGACCTCGTCCGTCACCGGACCGTAACTTCCCCCGTCTGAACGGCCGAATGGCGGCCGATGGGAGCCGGACTCACAGAGCGCCCGAACGAGCAGGTCCTTTGCCGGATCGCGATGGGCGGCGGTAACGAACTGAAGCTGGCCCTGCTCGTTGGCTAGATGGATGGCACACCAGTCGGCCAGAGTGGGCACGCTCAGGCGAGCGAGATTGCGCAGCGTGGCCTCATGATCCAGCGAAGCGGCCAGGATCAGGTTTGCCTCGGCAAAGAAGGAGAGCCGGCGATCCAGCCGCTCCGCTTCCGCTCGGGAGAACTCGAGGGCGCGGGCCCGCTCCGCGGCGTCTCTCATCCGGGCAACCAGGAAAACGGTTACAGGAAAAACCAGGAGAAAGCCCAGCAGCGTGTAGGCGTTTTCCGGGGTGTAGCGGAGAACGAATCCCGGTTCCGCCAGGTAGTGCCGGGCGTACAGCAGGGAGACTACGGCACTGCCGATCCCCCACCGCAGGCCGCCCGTGTAGGTGGAGTAGACGACGGTGAGCAGCAGGAAGGCGAAGGGGTGCACGACCGGCATGCCGTGCCGGGCGAGCTGGTCGAACACGATCGCGGTAGCAATGGTGAGGAGAAACCCCTTGGCGCCGACGCCCAACCGGGCCCAGTCCATCCGGGAGCGCACGCGCGACGCGCGAGCCAGAATATCTGATCCGGTAATCCGGTGTGCGGCCCCGCTGTCAGTCATGTGGCTCCGAAACCCGGCTGATGAGCCTAGGGAGTGCCGGAACTATTCAAGTTCAATGTAAGGTTATCCCCGGTCTGTGACCCGCCACACACCGGACTCCTTGCGACCACCCGCAGGGGGCGGTAAGCTATCCGCCGTTCCCCCATATCGCGGCACGCCCCATCGCCCTCCGGTTTCTTGAAAGGGATTCTCGCGCCATGGACCCACGCCGACGTTCTGTCTTCTCCGCCCTCTCCAATCGTCGCCTGCCTGCTGGCGGCGCCTTCCCTCGCGCAGGCGCAGGCCCAGGCCACCACTGGTGTGATCAGAGGCACCGTAACGGACTCAACCGGCCATCCGCTGGCTGACGCCCACGTGTCGCTGCGCCACCTCTCCACCAACGCAGAGCGCACCCTTACCACCAATGCCAGCGGAGTCTACATCGCGACTCTGCTTCGGGTGGGTACCTACGATGTTGCCGCCAGAGCGGTGGGGTTCCAGGAGAGCCGGCGGGATAGCGTCGAGGTGCGGCTGGGCGAGACGGTGGAAATCAACTTCGCTCTGGCCCCCCAGGTGGTGCAGCTGCAAGAGCTCACGGTGGCAGCGCCGGAGCGTGGGGTGGACCCGACCGCAGTCGGAATCGGCTACCCGACTCGGGGTGGAGGCGGTGCAAGGGCTGCCCAACAACGGCCGCAATATCTTCAACTACACCACGCTCACCCCGAACGTCGCGACAGTCCAGGGCCCCGATGGGGACGAGATCAGCATCGGCGGCCAGCGGGGCATCCACAACAACGTGTCGGTGGATGGAGCCGACTTCAACAATCCGTTCTTCGGTGAACAGCGTGGCGGCCAGCGTCCGGCCTTCACCTTCAACCTCGACGCGGTCCAGGACTTTGTCGTGGTATCGGACGGGGCCAACGCCGAGTTCGGACGCTCCGGCGGCGGGTTCGTCAACATCATCACCAAGTCAGGCACCAACCAGTTCCACGGCTCGGCTCACTACTTCGGCAAGTACGACGCACTCTCGGCCGACTTCACCCACACCTTCCCCGCCGGCGGCACCACCGGCTTCACGCCTGATTTTCAGCAACATCAGTTCGGCGCCACGCTCGGCGGCCCCATAGCCCGGGACAAGGTGTTCTTCTTCCTGGCTTACGATCAGCAGGTGTACGACGAGACCAAGCAGACCGACCGCCTCGGCGCAATCGACCCCGCCCTGCTCGCCTTCGTGGACACCGCGTTTAGCGGAGCGTTGCAGGGAGATTTCGGCCCGATCAGCCGGACCAATGATGCCAACGCCTTCCTGGCCAAGCTCGACTTCAAGCTGGGTGGGAAGAGCAACGCGTCGCTCAAATACAACTACACCAATTCCCGCCAGGAGAATGGCACGTTCGACGTGGACTTCTGGGGCCGCAGCGCCAACGCGCTCGAGCGGGACTTCTCCCACGCCGTAAACGGCAGCCTGACCACACTCTTCTCCTCGGCGCTCTCCAACGAGTTCCGTTTCCAGTGGGCGCGGGAGGATCGGCCGCGACCCTACGAAGGGGCAACCAATCCGACCGTCGGCCGGCCGTTCCCGGACACCGACATCGGGTTCGTGGCCCCGGACGCCTCTTTCCAGGGCTACCGGATCGGCATGCCGTTCTTCATTCCGGTGGATGCGCACGACTATCGCTTCCAGGTGCTGGACAACGTATCGATGGTCAGCGGCAACCATCTGTTCAAGTTTGGCGGCGAGTGGAACCGGACCGGGGTCGATCAGACGTTCAGAGGATTCGGCAACGGGCGGATCGGATTTACCTCGGTTCCCGGATTCCTGAGCTACGTCGCCAACCACGGGTACGTCGAGTGCGCCCTGGACGTCACCAACACGCCAACTCCACCCAGACACGGGCGCCTGTCCCGTGGGCGAGCACATCACCGGGCCGGTCGCGCTCTACCTGCAGCAGGCAGGGCTCAACGGACTGACCGTGGATGAGGCGGGCACTCAGACCATCATCCAGAATGAGCTCGCGCTCTTCCTCCAGGACAATTGGAAGCCGCAGTCCAACCTGACGCTCAACTACGGGCTGCGCTGGGAGGCGCAGATCGAGCCCAGTCTGATCACGCCGATCCCCGACCTGTTCTATCAGCCGCTGATCGGCACCACCTCGGTCACGCCGAAAGGCAGCTTCGAATTTCCGGGCGACGGGACCATCCCGTCCGACTACAACATGTTCCAGCCCCGGCTGGGCATCGCCTACGACATCAACGGCAACGGCAAGCAGGTCATCCGGGCCAACGCCGGCATCTACTACGCCCGCATTCCGGGCCTGAACCTGGCCAGCAGCCGGAGCACCGACGGCTCCCGGGGTCAGAGCATCTTCCGGAACAGCGCGCTCACCCCGATCCTGGGGGCGCCGCCGGCGTACGGGGAATTGCTGCCGACGCCGCCGGGGCACCCTTCGAGCCGGGAATTTTCGTGTTCGACAAGGATTTCGTGAATCCCCGCACTTTCACCGCGACGGTCGGTTACGAGCGGGAGATCGGGACGGGGATTGCGGCCGGCCTGAGCTACACCCATGCCCGGACCGATAACCTGACCCGCTTTTTCAACGCGCAACGACCCGGTGTTCGGCAACGACACCGTGGGCCCCTGGTCTACCGCCTTTGCGCCCGGGAGGCGCCCCCGGGCCTGGGATCGCTGACCGTGGTCCAGAGCACGGCCAGGTCCCGCTTTAACGGAATAACCGCCGAGCTCCGGCGCGCCGCTGAACCCCCGGCTCGAGTTCCAGCTGAATTACACCCTGAGCTGGGACAAGGCCGACGACGACAACGAGCGCGATCCCTTCACCTTCCGCTACGCCAGGGCCGACTCGCTGGAGAAGGAATACAACTGGAGCGACCGCGACCAGCGCCACCGCTTCAATGCCTGGGTGCTGGCGGTTCTTCCGGGCGATGTCTTCCTGAACAACCGGCTGAGCGCCTACTCCGCCCAGCCAACCTCCGAGGTCTGCGGCCCGGCCAATGTGGGCACCGGGGTACGGGCCTCCCAGCCGTCGCAGCGCATCTGTCCCGATGGGCACGTGCTCCAGCGCAATACCATCCGCCGAGACAATGCCTATTTCTCCTGGGACATCCGTCTGTCCAAGCCGCTGTATTTTGCCCGCGACCGTGCGCTGGAGCTGATCTTCGAGGGATTCAACATCACCAATCACGACAACTTCAAGGATCCGTCCACCGCGGGCACCTTCCTGGTCTTCGACGGAACCATCAGGAGCGGCCTGGGAGAGCCGCGGCAGTTCCAGGCGGGCGTGCGCTACATCTTCTGAGCCGACCGACGAACCGGACGGGCGAGCTCGCTCTTGAACTTGCGGGATCGCCCACCTTCCCTTCCCCGTAGCCGGGCAGGCTCACCCGGTCTCCTACGCTGCGGGTGACTGCAATCACATCCTATTGTCTCCGTAGGCGACAACTACAGGGATGAACCAATCCATCCCTGTGGAATCCCCGATACCTCCGGAGTGGCACCGCATCCCGGCCGACGAGTGGGCCGTGTACCGCAAGGTGCTCCGACGAGCCACCGAGCGGGGCATCCGCTTTGCCTTCGGGGGAGCCTTTGCAACCGCTGAATACACCGGGGAGCTTCGCAACACCAAGGACTTCGACATCTATGTTCGGCCGGTGGATCGCGCGGCCATGATCCAGGTCATGGGCGAGGCAGGGCTCACCGACCACTTCGATCGCCTGGCGTACGACCGCTCCTGGATCTACCGGGCCAGCCAGGGTGACATCATCGTGGATGCGATCTGGGCCATGGCCAATCAGCGGGCCGAAGTCGACGAAGACTGGCTGACCCTGGGTCCCGAGGTCTCGATTCTCGGTGAGCCGCTTCGAGCCATTCCGATCGAGGAGCTGATCTGGAGCAAGCTCTACGTCCTGCAACACGAGCGGTGTGACTGGACCGATATCTTCAATCTTCTGGATGCCCGGCTGGAGGCAATCGATTGGGACCGTCTGCTGAGCCGGCTCGCCGAAGACGCACCGCTGCTGGCTGGGAGCCGTGTCGGTATTCAGCTGGCTTGCCCCGGACCGGGCCTCGGCTATACCTCCTCCGGTGAGAGACCGACTCGGGCTGAATGATTTTCCCCGCGGCAGTCCCGAGCTTTCTCGTGCCCGAGCCAACCTCCTCGACTCCCGCCCCTGGTTCATCCGGCACACCCGGTGACCTGACATGTTGATCGGTGCGATGAACCACCCAGCCCAGGAGATCGTCCACGAGATCGAGTGGATGGCCGATATGGGTCTCGGGTTCATCGACCTCACTCTCGAGCCGCCCCGGGCCGCGTCCTGGAAGGTGGACCCGAAGGCCGTGGGCCAAGCCCTGGCCCGCCACCGCATGGCCATCGTCGGGCATACTGCTTTCTATCTGCCGATTGCCAGCGGCATCGAGGAGATCCGGCGAGCATCACTGGTGGAGCTGCGCCGCTGCGTCGACGTCTTCGCGGAGCTGGGCGCCCGCTGGATGAACGTGCACCCTGACGGCATGCTCCCATGCACGACCGGGCATTCTTCATTCAGAAGAACCTTGCCACGCTGGGCGAGCTGCTGCCCTACGCCGCGGAAAGGGGCGTCGGCATCATGCTGGAGAACTTGCCGGGCGACTTCAACACCGCACAGCAGTTGGGAGAGCTGCTCGATCCTCTTCCCGAGCTCGGCCTCCATCTGGACATCGGTCATGCCAATCTGATGGTGCTTCAGAGTACAGTGGACGAGCTGCTGGCGGCCTACGGCACCCGGCTTCGCCACGTGCATCTGCATGACAACAAAGGCGGCGGAGCCGATTGCATTTACCACTGGGCACCGGGTCGGTGGATGTCCGGGGAGCGATACGGGCGCTCCAGAAGGTGGGATACGACGGAACAATTACCCTGGAGGTCTTTACACCCGACCGTCACCACCTGGCGTACAGCCGCGACTCACTCCAGCGGATCTGGGCGGAGGAAAAGACCTCAGGGAAGCCGGTGAGAGCACGTCCCGCACCTTGGCGGCAAGCTCTTCCGGCGTGAACGGCTTGGGCAGAAACTCGTCCACGCCGGCTTCGCTGAATTGCTGCAGCACTTCGATGTCGCCATAGCCGCTCATCGCCACGATCGGAGTGTTCGGCTGCATCCTCCGTAGCTCGGTGGCCGCTTCGGCTCCTCCCAGCTCGGGCATCGTCAGGTCCAGGAGAATCAGCCGCACATCGTCTCCCAGGTCGCGCAGCCGCTCCACTGCCTGCTGCCCATCCTCCGCCAGCTCGACGGTGTACCCCGCATCACCGAGCACGTTCGACACCAGCGCGCGGATGCCCTCTTCGTCGTCGGCCACCAGGATGGTTCCGACGCCCTGGAGCCCGTGCTCCACAAGGAAATGCCCGCTCACCCGATCCGGTGCACGTCGCTCGCGCGGCACCGGCAAGAGGACGGTGAACGTCGTGCCCCGGCCCGGCTCACTCCTGAGGCTGATGGCTCCCCGGTGTCCCCTTACGATGCCCAGTGCCGCCGACAGACCCAGACCACGTCCCAGGAATTTCGTGGTAAAGAAGGGCTCGAATATCCGATCGCGGGTCTCGGGATCCATGCCGGCTCCCGTGTCGGTGACATCGATCCGCACGTATTCCCCGGTCACTATGGGGAAACCTTCGGTCCGGGGTCGCTCCCGCCGTTCGGTGAAGTGCTCGGTTCGGACCCGGACCGTCAGAGTCCCGGGCTCATCACCGATGGCTTCACCACCGTTGATCACCAGGTTCATCACCAGCTGCTGCAGTTGAGCCCGGTCGGCCTCGACCAGAGGACAGTCCTCCGGCACGTCGATCACCAGGCTGATCTTCTTGGAGATGGAAGCCCGGATCAGCGTGCTCACTTCGCTCACGAGCTGGCACAGGTCCACTGAAGCGATGACGAACCGGCCCTTGCCGGCATAGGCCAGAAGCTGCCGGGTCAGGTCCGCCGCTCTCTGGCTGGCGGAGAGCACGTCGCCCAGAGTGAAGCGGCCTGCTCGGTCTTTCCGGTGTTGAGGGCTCGGCGGGCCAGCCCGGCGTTCCCCATGATTCCAGTGAGCAGATTGTTGAAGTCGTGTGCTATTCCCCCGGCGAGGACCCCAATGCTCTCGAGCTTCTGGGACTGCTGCAACGCCGCCTCGTTCTCTCTTCTGAGGGGCTTCACTCGACTTCTGGTCTGAGTCAGGTCCCGGACCACCAGAACCGCACCGCTGATCGTGCTATCCGAAGGGATAGGCGCGATGGAGGAGCTGATCGGGATGAGCCGGCCGTCCTTGTGCAGGAAGAAGTCTTCTTCACTCCGCAGAGTCTCTCCCGTGCTCAGCACCTTCATGTGGGGGCATTCTTCACTGGACAACCAGTTGCCGTCAGCCGCACGGCATCGGAGCCTGTCGTGCAGCAGCTCGCCTACCAGCTCACCCTGCGACCAGCCGAACATGCTCTGGGCACTGGGGTTGATAAACGTCAGGCGGCCCTCTTTGTCCACCAGCATCAACCCTTCAGCGGCATTGCTGGCGATGGCATCGGCCAGATTGAGCTGGTACTGAAGCAGCTCCTCGGAGCGCTTCAGCTCGGTGTCGTCGCGGATGATCTTGGCTACTCCAGTTACCGTGCCTGCTTCATCGCGGAGCCCTACCATGACCCCGTTGGCCCAGAACCGGGAGCCATCCTTTCGGATATGCCAGCGGGAGTCCTCGGCCCGGCCAGATTGGATCGCGAACCTGAGCTCATGTTCCGGAACGCCCTGGAGGTTGTCCTCGGGCGTGAACAGGAGGGTGCCGGAGCGCCCAATGATCTCGCCTGGCTCATACAGGAAAATCCGCTGGGCGCCCGGATTCCAGGTCTCCACCGTGCCGTCAAGGCTGAGATGGAAGACGGCGTAGTCAACCGTGGACTCGAAGAGCTGCTGATAACGATCGTCGCCATGCTGGCACTCATTTGGAGGTATTCCCGCATCGAGCCCGATATGACCATCAGGCAACCTGCCGGGCTCGGAGCGCTCAGGGCTGTGACGTGGATACCCAACTGCTACAAGAACTTCGGGAAGAATGTGAATGCGCTCACAGACCGGGTATCCGGCGGTTGCTATGTTGAGGCCAGAGCTGATGGTGCAGATCACCTTAGCGGAGGAATTTCCATGCTGGTATGGCTTGCAGTCATCCTGCTGGTCGCCTGGCTCCTGGGTTGGGGAGTCTTTCATGTTGCCGGCGGCCTGATCCACCTGTTACTGGTGATCGCGCTGGTCGTGTTCCTGATCAACTTCATCTCGGGCCGTCGAACGGTCTAGGGTACTCCTGGAGGACAGGGGGATTCGTTCCCCCTGTCCTCACCCTCCGCCTCACCCCTGGCGATTACTATGGCTGGTGGTAAGTTGCGGCATGCTTACCGCTACCCAATCAATCCGCATGCGGCGAGGCTGTGGCAGGGCCTGACTCCACTACCGAGCCCAGGCGAGTGGTTCTTGTAGTCGACGACGAGCAAGGCCTGCGCGAGCTGCGTGTGTCGTACGTTGCAGGCTGAAGGCTTTACTACGCTGGAAGCCGGGCATGGAGCCGAGGCGCTGGAGGTTATGGAAGGCGCCCCCGAGCCGGTAGACCTGGTGGTTACCGACGTGGTCATGCCCGGTATGGACGGCCGAGAGCTGGGCCGCCGTATCTCCCAGCGCTGGCCTGATCTCCCAATCCTCTACATCTCGGCCTACGACGTGAACGACATCTTCCGTCGCGGCTCTCCCCGCACCTCCGCCCCCTTTTTGCAGAAGCCCTTCCCGCCCGAGGGACTGATCACAACCGTTCGCGGCCTGATCAGGAGCCGCTCCCACCGCTGAGGTTCGGTGCAGGCTCCAGCGTAAATCGCTAGCTCGGTTACTGCATTTTGGCGTGATCAGGGTCACGGATCTCGCTTGCTCCCCCCGCTATCACTATCGACCTCTGCGGCCCGCGAGATAACCGAGGTCGCCACGCGGGAATTCGCCCGGTATCACGCTGGGGAGAGATCTGATCGCCTGCTCGTCCGTCTTCGCCACATCACCCACCTAAGACGATCAGAGGGTTCTTCCCCGCGGCCAGATTTCGATCCACGATGACGAATGAGAAGGGGGAATCATGACTGCAGCAACCGAGCAAGGCCTTCGGTATCGCCGACGGTATACCGACCAGCCCTCAGGCGATATGGAGAGCAGCGTCCAGCGCCGAGCCAGAGGCCTGGGATGGTTCAGTATCGGATTAGGCTTGGCCGAGATCGGCGCACCTCGTTCCCTGGCCAGGCTGATCGGTATAAGTGATGACGATGAAACTCGTAACACGATGTTTGCTCTCGGGCTAAGGGAGATCACCAGCGGCATCGGAATCCTTGCCTCACCTCAGTCTCCGGGCTGGGTGTGGAGCCGGGTGGGGGGAGACCTGATGGATCTGGCCCTTCTGGGCAAGGCCATGAGCGACGATCAAAACGACCGGAACCGGGTTGCCGCAGCCACCGCGGCCGTGGCGGGTGTTACCGTCGTCGACTTCCTCACCGGCCAGCAGCTGAGCCGCCACGAAGGAAGCGGAAGTGAGCACCAGAACCAATGGGTCCAGGATGGTCCAGCAGAACCGGCAGCCGTCCAGCGGCGTTCACGTCACTCAATCCCTGACTATCAAGCGGCCGCGGAGCGAAGTCTACGGGTTCTGGCACAACTTCGAGAACCTTCCGCGCTTCATGGCTCACCTCGAATCGGTCGAGGTGCTGGACAACAACCGTTCCCGCTGGAAGGCCAAGGCTCCGGCCGGCACGACCGTCGAGTGGGAGGCGGAGACCATCGAAGACCGCCCCAACGAGCTGATCGCCTGGCGCTCTCTGCCTGACGCCTCTATCCCCAACTCCGGGACGGTGCGGTTCAAGGACGCGCCCGGTAACCGGGGCACCGAGATCCATGTCGAGCTTCGCTATCAGCCTCCCGGAGGGAAACTGGGATCGCTGATCGCCAAGCTTTTCGGCGAGGAGCCGGAGCAGCAGGTCAAGGGCGATTTGCGCCGCTTCAAGCAGGTCATGGAGACGGGAGAGATCGTCCACTCGGATTCAAGCATCCATTCCGGCATGCATCCGGCGCAGCCGCCGAAGAGCCTGGAGGATGTTGAGCTTCTGGGGACACCTCGCGAGCACGCGGTTCAACGCTGACTGAGCCGCACGGCTCGGAAAGAGAGACATAGATCATGAAGGCCAACTGCTGGATGGGAAAGCGGAAGGTGCAAGTCGAAGAGGTGCCGGATCCAAAGATCCTGAACTCTCACGATGCGATCGTCAGGATCACGTCGACCGCCATCTGTGGATCGGATCTCCACCTCTACAACGGCTTCGTTCCTACCATGGAACGAGGCGATGTGCTGGGCCATGAGTTCATGGGCGAAGTGGTGGAGGTTGGCTCCTCGGTGCGCAACCTGAAGGTGGGCGACCGGGTGGTGGTTCCGTTTCCGATCGCCTGCGGAGCCTGCGCCGCGTGTGACGCGCAGATGTTCTCGCTCTGCGAAAACTCCAATCCCAACGCCTGGATCGCGGAGAAGCTGCTGGGCCACTCCCCCTGCGGAATCTTCGGCTACTCCCACATGCTCGGCGGATTCGCCGGCGGCCAGGCCGAGTATGCCCGAGTGCCGTTCGCCGACGTCGGGCCCCTGAAAGTTCCCGAGGATCTGACCGACGATCAGGTGCTGTTCCTGTCGGACATCTTCCCCACCGGCTACATGGGTGCGGAGATGTGCGATATCCAAGGTGGAGATGTGGTAGCGGTTTGGGGCGCAGGCCCGGTAGGGCAGTTTGCCATCGCCAGCGCCTACCTGCTGGGGGCGGAACGGGTCATCGCCATCGACCGGTTCAAGTACCGGCTGGACATGGCCAAGCAGCGGGCGGGCGCCTCCGATACGATCAACTACGAGGAGCTGAACGTCCAGGACGCGCTGCTGGAGTTGACCGGTGGGCGGGGTCCCGATAAGTGCATCGACGCCGTGGGCATGGAAGCGCACGGCCATGGGATCACCTACGCCTATGACCGGGTGAAGCAGGCCACCATGATGGAAACCGATCGTCCCATCGCGTTACGGGAGGCCATTCTGGCCTGCCGGAACGGTGGGGTGGTCTCGGTGATCGGGGTGTACGGCGGGTTCATCGACAAGTTCCCCATGGGAGCCGTGATGAACCGGTCGCTCACCATCCGAAGCGGCCAGTGCCATGTCCACCGGTACCTGCGGCCGCTACTCGACCGGATTCAGAATGGGGAGATCGACCCCAGCTTCGTCATCACCCACCGGCTGCCGCTTGGACCAGGCGGCCAAGGGCTATGACATGTTCCTGAACAAGGAAGACAACTGCGAAAAGGTCGTGCTCAGCGCCTGACGTCGTTTCCGGTTACTGTTCGGTCAGACGCCCCGGCTGCCTAGCGCAGCCGGGGCGTCTTGGCTGCTTGACCGTCGCTTGACTGTTCCTAGCCACCTTCGCGACCGAGTGAAGATCCACCGCCAGATTGGGTGGGAGTGGCGCTAAGGTGATGCCGATCACAAACTTGACAGACGCTCCACAGGTGAGATACTAGATTTATTACCCGACCGAGCGATAACCCGTAACCCGATGGGGACCCCTCTGCGACTTCACCGGCTAAGAACGAGACTGCTCGGGCTCCTGCCCTTTCTGGCAGCGATGACCGCCCTGCAAAGCTGCGACAGCGGCGGTAGTGTCGAACCGTGCGAGGGGCCCTTCTGCCATCTCGGTCCTGAGCGGCCCCAGCCGAGCTCCATGGACGTCGGGTCAGGGAACAATCAGACCGGCACGCCGGGACGGGAGTTATCGGAGCCGATCGCCGTGAAGGTCACCGACGAGTCGGGCCGACCAGTGCCGGGGGTGACGGTCAGATTCAGCGTTGGCCACTGGTGGCGGACGGCTTTCCAGTGACAGCGCCCAGTCCGATACCCTCGGGGTAGCCGGGGTCCGCTGGGTTCTGGGCGAGCAGCTCGGCGCACAGAACGTTTCGGCAGAGGCTGTGAATAACGACAACGCTCCGCTGGAGCACTCTCCTCTACAGCTCTCGGCTACGGCGGCGCCGGCGACAGCAGCCAAGTTGGTACTCCATGCCGGATTGTCCGAGACGGCCCAGAACGGGGTTCCGCTGGAGAGCCAGCCGGTTCTCGATGTGCTGGATGCAGACGACCAGCCGGTCTCCGGTGTGGAAGTGGCCGTTTCCGTCAGCTCGGGAGGGGCTACTGTGACGGGGAGCGCCACGGCTACTTCCGACGGCAGTGGGGTTGCCAGCTTCAGCGGCCTGGCGTCTAACCGGCGCGCAGGGAGCCCAGACTCTCCGCTTTACCGCCCAGGGTGCGGCGACAGAGTCAGGACCCGATCCAGCTCCTGGCCGGCACACCGGCGAGCATGACTGGAGTGGAGCCCCTCACGTACGAGGGAACCGTCAACTCTCCCGTGAGTCCGGGACCCTCCGTGATGGTCAAGGATGCGGCCGGAAACGGGGTGCCCGGCGTCGAGGTGACGTTCACTCCCAACCGGAACTCCTCGGTATCTCCGGAGGTGGCCACTACCAACGAGCAGGGTCTGGCGCAGGTGAGCTGGACGCTGGGCACCACCGCCAACGTTCAATACACCCTCACGGCCCGAATCGAGGCCTCGCCGGTCCCGTCGGTTCGATTCACCGCAACGGCGCGGGCCGGCGCCGCAGGCCGGTTGAGAATCTCGACCCAGCCGTCTTCTCCCACCCAGAGCGGGACGCCGTTTGCGCAGCAGCCGGTGCTGCAAACGGTAGATGAGAATGGCA
This sequence comes from uncultured Gemmatimonadales bacterium, assembly GCA_963825815.1. Lineage (GTDB taxonomy): Bacteria > Gemmatimonadota > Gemmatimonadetes > Gemmatimonadales > GWC2-71-9 > CAVVWJ01. The sequence goes on from CAWGVB010000008.1 coordinate 106,382, forward strand.
ACCCGACGGCGCAGCCGGGCATCGCGGTTACGGCTGCGATATCCTCCGGACCCAGCGGCACGCTGACAAACCAGACGGCAACCACCGATGCGAACGGCCAGGCTGCCTTCAGCGGGCTGGCGGTCAGTGGAGTGGCAGGCAATTACACCCTCTCCTTCAGCGCGCCTGGGCTGGGGGGCGTAACCTCGACGCCGTTTGCCATCACAGAGGGCTCAGCGGCACGCCTGGCGTTCGTGATCCAGCCCTCGACCGCTGCGCGAAGCCGTCTGCCCCTGGTCAGTCAACCAGTACTCCAGATTCAGGACGCCAGCGGCAATCCGATCGCGCAAGCCGGTGTGATGGTGACTGTCTCGGCGCTGCCCTCCGGAACTACGGTCACGGGTGAAACCGTGGCGACCGACGAGAATGGACGTGCCGCGTTCAGCGCGCTGACGCTGCAGGGCATACCGGGACCCAAGGACCTCACCTTCGCCGCTCCGGGCCTCCAGAGCGCGACGGCACGAGTGACATTGCCGAGCGTCTCCACCGTCACAGCCGCGCCGAGCCATCCCGCTTCTGCCGTGGTGGGTAGCACTGTTGGCGGGCCGGTAATCTCCTGGACCTTCAGAGATGCCTCAAGCCGGCCGGTGGCAGACGCGGACTTTACCTTGAAGGCGCCGTCTGGCGGAACCGCACTGCCGGTGACACCCTTCAGCGACTTCAATGGAGTAGTGCAGGCAGGCAGCTGGACTCTGGGTACGACGGCAGGATATCAGTACCTGCAACTGGGGCTACCGGATGGCCGCATCTTCCGGGACAGCATTCTGGCCATTCCGGATGCGGCCAGCACGGCTGGCGAAGGTTTCCGGTGATGAGTCCGATGCAGCAGCGCCGATAAATTCTCAGTTGCCGGAGCTTCTTGTCGTCCGGGTGGTGGACCAATATCGGCAACGGCGTGAGCAACATCGCGGTCCAGTGGTCTACCTGCGATGGCACACCAGGCGAGCCGGTGCCACCGACCGATGCCAATGGCTACTCGAGCACCAGGCAGCCCACCGGAACTGAGCCGTCCGGCGATCAGCCGTTCTGCACCATGGCCACGGCTTCGGTGCCAGAGGGTTCACCGGTCGAGTTCCATTACACGGTCACCGGCAGTGCGCCAGCGATGAGCCAGCTGCAAACGTCTTCTTCAGCGAGGCACTCGGGTCCGCCACCAATCGCGCCGAAATCCGGCGGCGGAAGACCCCGATGATCTGGAGCTAGAGTGTACCGAAGAATTTCCGGAGTTCTCACGGCACTGACCCTGCTCGTTGCCGGCAAGGCAGCGGCCCAATCGGCCCAGGCCGTGTCGATCCAGGTTTCCGGGCTCTATAACGCAGTTTTCGGCGATGTATTTCAGACCCTCAAGAATGGATTCGGAGGGGAGGCTCAGCTTCGCTACACACCCGGAGCCCTATCATTTGGGCTGGGCTTCCAGTACACCGTCCACGATCGCCCACCGGTTGATCCCGGCGAACCCGCACTGGATCTCAGGCTGTATGGCGGCTTCATCGAGCCTCGGTATCGGATTCATACCGGAAGCAATGTGTGGGCTCCCTACCTCTCTGCCCGGTTTTCCCTGCTCAAGGTTGGTTTCTCCGATCCTGCCTTTTCCCTGTCGTCTTCGTTCATTCAGATCAACGGAGGTGGCGGCTTGTTGTACCGCCTGTCATCCCGCGTCAATCTGGATATGGGAGCCACCTTCGGATACAATCAGCTGGGTAGCGGCACCCTCGAGTTCGACAACAATTCGAACACGACGACTAGCGAGATCGAGTTGAGCTCGGGAGCCAATATGGTCGTGCGCGTCGGCTTTGCTTTCGGGATCGGAGGGTAGGGCTACTCGGCTAGAGGTCCGGCGTGCCGATGATCCGGCAGCTGGTCAGGTTGAGCCTGCTGCCGTCCTTCACAAAATCCACCCGGAAGACGGGCCGGCTGGTGAGCCTGCCCCCAAAAGCGTCCTTCCAGGACAGCCGGAATCCAAACTCCATCGACGCCGTACCGCTGCCCATCCGCTGAGCCCCGTCCTCCCGCTCACCCACTTGCGCAGCCCACTCGCTGGTCCGCAGAATCCGGCTGAGCTTCTTCAGATTATCCCGGTCGGTCTTGGACTCGGGATGATACAGCTCTTCCAGCTCACTGACATCTTTCTGCGCCACCGCGTTGTAGCACTGGTCCACGCCCTGGCGCATCTCATCGATCAGCCGCAGCCGCTCGGCCGCCGGATCTGCTGGAGGTGTGGCGGGTGACGAGCTCCGCGGCTCCTCCGCGGCGAGCTCGGTCCGGCTGGTTCGCGGCTGCGGCAGAACGGTGACTCGCACCTTCCCCGTCTTGCCGTCCACCCTGGCACTGATGTCTGAGCTGCCCGCCGCCAGGGCCACCACCACACCCGACGAATCCACCGACGCCACGTCCGGATCACTGCTGGCCCAGACTGCCGCATGGCCGCTCAGTTCCCCTCCCCGCTGATCGCGCGGAGCGGCTTGTAGATCCAGAGTGTCTCCCACCTTGAGCGGGCGGGCTCCGCTGACATCGACCGACGCGACCGGGGCCGGAGCCACCGATACCGATGAGATTGCCGATTCCCCACCGCTTCGGGCAATGATGAGCGTACCACCGGGCGACCGGGCTCGAATCAGCCCGGAGCTCTGATCGACCGAGGCGACCGATGGATCGCTGGAGCTCCAGGTAGCCCGAACGCCGGGGATCGGTTTGCCACTCTCATCCTGCCCGGAGAGCGCCAGCGTGAGCGTGTCGCCCACCCGGAGAGGAGCGGGAGACGCAATCGAAAGCGAGGCGAGCTGCGGCAGCACCGGGGTGCGCGGAGCCGAACGCACCACGATTCGGGCGCTGTCCCGCCGACCACCGGCGGCAGCAATCACCTGAGCCCGGCCGACGGCCAAAGCCTGCACCACCCCGGAGGAGTCCACTGTGAGCACTGTGGTGTCGGTCGAGCTCCAGGAGATCCGTTCCGGGCCCACCATCTTGCCGCTGGCATTGCGCGGTTCGGCGGCCAGGGCGCTCGACATCCCAACCACGAGCGGACGGGCCGGCCGCCGGGTGATCGTGACCGATACCGGCGCGCTGGTGTCCACCACAGTGGAATCTGCTCGCTCATCCGCGGAATCTGCCGGCTTGCTTGGGGAAGAGACGGTATAACCGGCCGAGCCTAGACCCGGGTCAGTACTTACCGAGTCCCGCAGGGCAAGCGTCGTCTCCGGAACGGCCGGCGCGGCTGTCTGACGGCGTCCGCCAACCAGCCAGAAGCCACCTGCCACCAGGAACGCGCCTCCGGCGGCCACCAGCAATCCCGGCCGATGACGCGAACGACGGGGCTCCGGACTACGCGGCTCCGGCGGCAGCTCCCACGGGATAGGATCGGGGCGAGGACGGGAAACGATGGGCTCGGGAACCCGCTCCAGGACGTTCACGCTGATGGAGGAGCTGACGCCTTCACACACCGCCGTGAGCATGATGTGTCCCGGATTCCGGGTGATCACCCACCCCCCCGCAGTCACCACCGCAATGTTCACATCGCTGACGCTCCAGGCCACGCTCCTGTCGGTGAGCGCGCCGGCCCACCGATCGAGTGGCGTGGCGGTGAGAGCAAAGGAATCTCCGGCTACCACGGACTCCGGTGCCGCGGAGATATGCACCGCCGCCACCCGCGGAGGAAGCACGGTGACTCCGACATTGGCCCGGGCTTCGTCGAGCTCGGCCACGACGCGGGCGGAGCCGGCGGAACGCGCCGTCAGAACGCCATCGAGGCTGACGGTGGCCACGGCGTCATCCTCGGATCGCCAGGTCACCGGCCGCTCAACCGCGCGTCCCCGCTTGTCGCGCGGGGTTGCCTCCAGGCGGATCTCGTCCCCTACGGTGATCGCCTTCTCGACCGCCTTCACCACGATGGAATCGGCCCGCGGGAGCGCCACGGTCACCCGCAGCCGGCCTTCCTGGCCGTCGCAAATGGCGCGGATAAGGGCGGTGCCGGGATTAACGGCAGTGGCCACGGCCTTGGTGGCGTTGACCCGGAGCACACCGGGTGAGTCGCTGCTCCACTGCACCGGGCTGGTAGGCAAGCGAGCCGCCTGGCCATCGTGCACCCGCGCCACCAGCAGGAAGCTGTCGCCCACCTCGAGCCCGGCCGGAGGCGGAAGAATGCTCACGGCCCGCATCATTCCCGGTGGAGTGGCCTGGAGCACGGCGGAGGACTTGCCGCCGACGCGTGAGCCATTGCCCGACACGAACGTGGTGCGCGACCCTGCCATGGCGAACCGACTCAGCTCGGCACGCGCCGGGTCATCCTCGGGCAGCGCCGCGGCGCCGAGGGCCGTGAGGGCTTGCGTCATGCTGGGCCAGCGCTCCTCCGGATTCTTGGCCAGCATCCGCAGAATCGCGGCCTCCAGCTCGGGCGGACAATCCCCGTGCTCGCGCAGAGGACGGGGTGGCTGCTCGACGTGCGCCTGGATGACTGAATAGGTGGACCCGTTGAACGGTGGCACGCCGGTGATCATCTCATAGGCCACGACACCGAGGGAATACTGGTCCGAGGCGCCCGACACCTCACCGCCGGCGCACTGCTCCGGACTCATGTAGGCCGGCGTTCCTACCATGAAGCCGGTGTGAGTGTGGCTCGGCCCCTCCGCGGCCTTGGCGATGCCGAAGTCGGTGACCACGGCGTTGCCATCCTCGTCGATCAGGATGTTCGCCGGCTTGATGTCTCGATGCACCACCTTGAAGCGGTGAGCGTAAGCCAGAGCCGAACCGACGTGGTACAGAATGGACCGGGCCGTGGCGAGCGGCAGCCTGCCCGCATCCTTGAGCACCTGCTCCAGCGAGCGTCCCTGGATGCAGCGCATGACGAAGAAGTGGAGGCCTTCGGCGGCCCGCACCGAATACACGGAGACGATGTTGGGATGGTTGAGATGCGCGATGGTGATCGCTTCACGGCGGAAGCGGTCGATCATGCCGTCGCCCATCAGCATCCCGGGCGACATGACCTTGATGGCCACGTCGCGATGCAGCGACAGCTCGTGCGCCAGGAATACCGCGGCCATCCCACCTCGTCCCAGCTCGTGCCCGATCTCGAACTCGCCGAGCGTGGCGCGCCGGAGCCGGGCTATCACTTCAGCCCAGGGGGACTCCTCTTCGGACAGCTCGCCGGAAATCGAGTGAGAGTCAGGCCGGGGGATGCCTGGAGTGCCGCACTTGGGGCAGGTCTCGTTGCTCTGCAGCAGGAACTCGCCACAGCTCGCGCACCACAAAAGCTCCGCTCCGCACCGGGCGCAGAAGCGGTCATCAGGCCCGAGGGGGCCAGTGCACTGAAGACAGGCAATAGGCGTGGTCATGCTGCCGCCGGGAGACGTCCCGTAGGGGAGGATCGCTCAATATTGAAGGCCGGCCGGTAAGAGCGCAATTAGGCTCCTGGTATAGGTCGCGCACAGATACCGGGCAGCGGGTCACCCACCGCCCGAACCCCGGTCGAACGCGCCAGGTTCGTCTGGAAAAATAATGGTCTTGCCCGGACAGGTCTACGTAACTCTATGTCAGGCATTTACATCTGTGAGGCGGATCACGTCACCTATCGCCCTATGTTCCGGTGAGCCAAATTGGTGACGTCCGACCAGGAGGAATGTGACGGCCATGGCCAACAAACCTGCAGCCCGGCAGCAGCCGGAGTCGCTCCGGCTCCGCTCGATCATGCCCAGCTTCACCGTCAACGACATCGACCGCAGCGTCCAGTGGTACTGCCAGGGACTCGGTTTCTATCTGGCCGAGCGCTGGGAGGACGGGGGGAAGCTCCAGGGAGCCATGCTCAAGGCCGGGGCCTGCGAGCTCGGGCTTTCCCAGGATGACTTCAGCCGCGGACGTGACCGGCCCAAGGGAGCCGGCTTCCGCATCTGGTGCGAGACCACCCAGGACGTCGACGCAATCGCCAAACGGCTGCGTGACTTCGGCGGCACCATTACGGAAGAGCCGGGGAACCACCATGAGAGTTACAGCTTCACCGCCCAGGACCCCGACGGGTTCAAGCTGACGATAATTCGGGCGAAAAGCTGAGCTTCTGACCGCAGCACCTCCATGGCGGCGTTGCGGCCATTGATCCCGATCACGCTGCCACCCGGGTAGGTCCCCGCTCCGCAGAGGAAAACGCCGGTCATCGGCGTGCCCGGCTTCAGCCGTCGGTCCCACATGTAGTCCGGCAGACACTCGCCCTGGAAAATGTGTCCTCCAGTCAGCCCGGTCCGCCGCTCGATGTCGGGCGGACCCATGACCTCCAGCTGCAACACGGCCTCGGGAATGTTGCTGCAGAACCGGCCGATCGACTCCAGCGCCACGCGGGCCACTTCCTCCCGCCGGGTGTCCCAGCTTCCGCTGCTGAACCGGTAGGGAACCGGCTGGGCAAAGATGCTCATGATGTGTTTACCCTCGGGCGTCACGCTCGAATCATGCGAGCTCTGGAAGTACAGCTCGGTCCAGAGCCGGGGAGGCAGCTCGCCGGCCTGAGCGGTCTGGTAGTGCGCCCGCCACTCGGCCTTGCTGAGCGGGGTGTTGACCTGCCCGAGATGATGCGGCTCCATGCGTGCCGGGACGGGCCCGAAAGTTCGGTAGCTCCCGGAGGGCCACGGTGATCTTGACCGTGCAGCCGGTCATCGGAATCCGCTCCACCTGCTCCCGCCAGGCTGCATCGGCCGCGTCACCCAGCAGCCGGAGGGTGGTGCGCGGGTCAGCATTGGAGATGACGACCGGAGCCCGGAGCCGCTCTCCGCCTTCCAGCTCGACGCCCTCGCCGGGCAGGATCCGGCTCACCGGTGCTTCGGTCGCTGACCTGGACCCCGGCCTCCCGCGCGACGTCCGACAGGATAAAGGAGACTCGGCCCATTCCTCCCTTGATATAGCCCCACATGCCGGGGATCCCGCCCATCCGGCCCGAGGCGTGATGGAAGTGAATGGACGCGGTTCCGGGCTCGTGCGGGCTGGCATTGGTGCCGATCACGCCCTGCCCCAACAGGGACAGCTGCAGCCGTTCATCGTCGAGGTAGCGCTCGACGAATTCGACCATGGACCACTCGAAGAGGAGCCCGATGGCGTCCGCGTCGTGGCCCAAGCGGGACTCGATTGCCGCGCGGCTGGGTGCGGGCCCGATCCACAGGTCGGCCGGACCGGGCGGACGGAGGGAGTCGCGGACCCGCGCCTTGAGCGCAGACATCGCCCGCCACCCGGAGAGATCTCCCGGGGCAAAGCGGCGGATCTCCGCCTCCAGCCGTTCATCGTCTCCCCAGAGCTGCACGCTGCTGCCGTCCTCGAAGGGAACGAAGAGGCCGGGCATGGCCGGGTGCCACTCGAGCCCTCGGCGGACCAGGTCGAGCTCTTCGATCACCAGCGGATGGAGCAGCCCGCATACATAGGCGCAGGGGGACACCCGATACCCGGGCCAGGTCTCCTCCAGGGTGCAGGCGCCACCAATCCGGTTCCGGCTCTCCAGCACCAGCACCTGAAGGCCGGCGCGGGCCAGGTATGCGGCGCAGGTGAGACCGTTATGGCCCGCGCCGACTACAATGGCATCCCAGCTCCTGGCGGCCAGCTGCTTGATCGAGGCCGATGGTTGCGAGATGAGCTTAGAACCCGGTGATGACGGCAACCCGCACGGAGCGGGGCGAGCCCGGGCTGATGTTGTCGTTGCTGTTGGCGGTGGCGTAGTACTGCTGGTCGAACAGGTTCTCCAGGTTCATCTGGAGCCGGAGATGACGGCTCATGGTGTAGTAAGCCGCCGCGTCGAACCGGGTGAAGCTGGGCAGCGTCACCGCGTCGTCGATGGCGGCGTACATGTCGTCCTGGTAGACCACGCCGAGCCCGAGTCCCAGAGCCTGGGTGGCCTGGTACCGGTTCCAGAGCGATACGGTGTTCCGGGGCACCAGGGGAACCCTGGCTCCTTCCGCAGCAGCCGCAGTCCGGCTGGTGACCTCGGCATTCTGATTGGCGTACCCGCCAATGATCTGCCACTGGGGACTCACCGCGCCGGTCAAGCTGAATTCGAAGCCTCTGGTACGCTGGCTGCCGGTCTGGACCGTTCGGGTGGGATCGACGGGATCCGGCGCCGTCGTGTTGGTCCGGTCCAGGCGATAGACCGCGCTCGAGAGCGAGAGCCGGTCGAAGACGTCCCACTTGGCGCCGATCTCGTAGTTCCTGAACTTCTCCGGCTCCAGGGTCGCGCTGGTTACCGTCATCGAGGAGAACTGATCACCCGAGCTGGGCAGGGCGGACACGCTGTAGCTGGAGTACAGGGTGACGCTCTCGACCGGCTTGAACAGCAGGGCGGCCCGGGGAGATATCAGATCGTCGGTGCGGCTCAGCGCGTCATTGGTGCGGTGGTTGTAGAAGTCCACATCGAAGTGCTCATAGCGCGCACCGACGATTGCCTGCCACTGCTCCGACAGCACCACCTGGCTCTGACCGTAGAACGACAGCGACGTGGCCGTGGAATGGTTGTCGGCATCGGTTGCGCTTTGACGGAAGGTGACCGGCACCGCGACAGTCGGATTGGAGACCGGGGCAATGAACGCCGTGGTGGAATCGTTGAAGTAGCCGGTGTTGCGGAAGTTGTCGGTGATCTGCCGGCCGACGGAAAAGCCGCCGAGGAGAATCTGACTGATCGGGCCCGTCACCAGGCGATAGCTGATTTCCGATTCGTTGAACAGGTTGCGCCGCTTGGTCGCGTTGTTGTAGGCCAGGATATTGACCTCGGTGCCCGCAGGGGTAACCGCGCCAGGATACACGTTCTGGTAAATCTTGTCGTAGTCGGCGAACTGGCTTCGGTTCCTCAGGGTAACGAGGCCGCCGGTGGTGTGCTCGATACTGGCAGTCCCGATGTTCACCAGCGCGTCGGCGTAGCTGACCGAGGGATCACCGAAGAAGGTGCGCGGCGTCGTGGTCGAGAGCGGCGCTCCGGCAAAGGACGGAATTCCCCGGTCGGCGGTGCGATTGTCCTTGAAGTGCTCGTAGCTCGCCAGCACCCGGGTCTGGGGCGAGAGCTGGATGGTAGCGGTGGGATTGATACCGTAGCGCTCGATGTTGACCTCATTGCGATAGAGGTCGGAGTTCTCGTAGACCCCATTCAGCCGGAGCGCGACGCCCTCGGTAATCCCCTGCCCCACGTCCAGAGCGGTGCGCCGGTTTCCGAAGGAGCCGCCCTGCAACGACAGCTCGCGAACCGGCGTCCAGTCCGCCACCTTGGTCACCCGGTTGAGCACCCCGCCGCCGACTCCCCGGCCGAAGATCAGCGCGTTGGCGCCCTTCAGCGCTTCGATCCGCTCGACGTTGTACAGATCGCGGAAGTACTGGACGTCATCCCGCATTCCGTTGACGAAGAACCCCGCCGTGGTGTTGTTCCCCCGGATCGTGGCCTGATCGCGGTTGCCCTCCCCCTGCGCCATGGTGATGCCGGGGATGTACCGGGTCACCTCTCCCATGCTCTCCATCCGCTGGTCGGCGATGACGTTCCGGGTGACCACAGTGACCGACTGGGGTACGTCGCGAAGCGGGGTGCGGGTCTTGGTGGCGGTGCTGGTCTGCGGGGTGAAGTAGGCCGGCCGGGCCGCGCCCTTTACCTCCAACGTCGGAAGGGTGAGTGGCGTGGTATCCCGCTGGGCTGTCCTGGAAGAATCACCCTGGGCCCGGGCAATCGCAGGCAAGCAGGCCAGGAGGAGGATGGGGGCGAGATGCCTCGGCACGGTGAGTCCCTATTGTGAGAATGATTCTCAAGTAGTCTTCGGCATGCGCTTCATGCTAAAAGCCAAAGGGGACTGCGTCAATAGGAATTTGATCTGTCAGTTGTGCCAGTTGCCGTTGATGCCGGGCGATGGGAGCATGAGACCACGCCCTCATGACCATCAAGCTCGCGGGTCTTTTCCTTCTCCTCGGCGCCGCAACCGCCGAGGCGCAAAAAGATTCGGTCTGGATCCGGAATGGAGACCGGATCACCGGAGAGGTGAAGTCGCTTTCCCGCGGATTGCTCAAGTACTCGACCGACGACCTGGGCACCATCTACATCGAGTGGGACAAGGTCGACCGGATCAGCACCTCCACCGTAGTGGAAGTCCGCCTGGTAACGGGCCACAAGTTCTACGGGCGCCTGGGGCTGGCCCCCACCGGCCTGCTGGCCCTCGCGGCCGACACCCTCCGGATCTCAGACATCGTGGGAATGACCCCAATCCAGGGGAAATTCCTGGCTCGGCTGAATGGCTATTTCGACCTCGGGTTCTCCTTCCAGAAAGCGCATGGCGCAGTTCAGCTTTCGACCGGAGCCCGAGTGCAGTACCGGGCTCCGAGCGCGGAGACCACCCTCGATCTCACCGGCTACATCGAGGATCGGGATGACGCGAGCAAGAGCTCGCGCCTGTCCACGGCCCTGACCGAGCGGCTGTTCCTGAGCACTCGATGGAGCACCGGTTTCGTGGTCGGTTATGACCGGAACAATGAGCTCGATCTGGCGGGGCGGGCGCGGCTGGTTGGCTTCGGTACCCGAATACTGGCGCAGTCCAACCACATCGAGTTTCTGGCCAGCGGGGGCATGGTGCTGAACCGGGAGCGGTACTTCACCACCGACTCGACCACAACCGGCGTCGAGGGTTTGCTCAGCGCCGCTTTCCGCGCGTTCCGCTATGACCAGCCCAAGCTCGATGCCTCGTTGACCAGCCAGGCATACCCCAGCTTCGTGGTGCAGGGCCGGGTAAGGCTGCAGAACGATCTGCGGGTATCCTACGAGTTATTGAAGGATTTCATGCTGACCGGGACGCTGTTCGATACCTACGACAGCAAGCCGCCGGTGGAGGGCGCTCCGAAGAACGACTTTGGCACCACGCTGGCGATCACCTGGACCTACTGACTGTCCGTCAGATCAATGATGGTGTGCTTCTGAGTGGTGATGGCCACCGTTCATCATATCAGTGCTGGCCACCTTGTACCCGCACATCGTGCAGGTAGACGGAGTCTCCCCGGGCGACTGCCGGCCATGCGTTGCCATCCGCGGGCAGCACGATGCCGCCGATAGCACCCATCCCGCCGTCTTCCAGCACCTTCCCCGTCGGGTTGTTGTATTCGGCCGTGATGCGATACACGTGATCGGGAGTGAGCTGCACGCCGAAGGGCAGGAAGTAATGAATCGGCATGCCGACGACCTCGCCCTCGTCGTCCAGTGTAGGCCGGGCCTCCCAGAGCAGTTTTCCGGCCGAGATGTCCTCGAGCTTGAGGCCGGTGCCGTACTCATGCAGGTGGCTTCCCGCGGCCAGCAGCCGGGCCGCGACGGCCGGACGGCCTTCCCAGCTTCGGGTGGAGCGGCCCGGCGGCAAATCGAAGGCGTGCCGGCCCGCCGGTGGCATCACGTCCAGATACACCGGACGGATCCCAACGGGGCGGAGCCATGACGTGGACGGGGTCAGACCCAGCCGCACGCGGATCTTCACGCCGTGATGCTCTGTGGCCGTCGGATTGTGCAGCATGGCGGTGACCAGGAGACTGTCACCGCGATGGACCGGATAGCCCAGGAACCAGGGAAGGCCGTACGGCTTGGTCTCCGATCCCGCTGCACCGATGCGAAGTCTGATCTGGCTGAACAGCTCCCGCTGCTCCGGCGCAATCAGATTGAGATGGTGAAGCGCTCCGGGGATCTTCTCGCCTCGCTCGTCCACCACGTCGAACGCGATGCTTCGAAGCCAGCCTTCGACCGGCAACGCGAGGGTGAGAGGCCGGGGCTGCTCGACTTGGTCGTGGCCGGCGCCCGATGGCAGGTGGAAGGGCCCCAGCTCGATGGTGTATTCCTCGGTGGGGCCGCCGGCCGCTGCACCGAGGATGACCGCCAGGCCGGCGGCCAGCGCCAGCCAGCGCCAGCGCCGCCGAGCCAGGATCTTCCTCACCATCCCTGGGCTCGCTCCCAGGCCCGCACTCGCTGGCGGGCCGCGTCGAACAACCGCTCGTAGTTTCCCTTGCGCACTTTCTCGCTCGCCTCGGGCGTGAGTAGGGTCCATAGCGGACGATACATCTCGAACACCGCGTAGTACTGGGTCGTGTCCCGCGGCGCCACCACATCCGACCCGAACAGGAATCGGTCCGGATAGCGGTCGATCAGTGTGGCCGCGCGCCGTGTGGTCTCGGGTGTCGCCAGGAGATACTTGGCGACCTCGTCCCAGCTTATATCGAAGTACACGTGGCGCAAGGCCGGGTCGGAGAGGATTCCCTCCACGATCGCGCCCTGATTGGGGTTCCGTTCCGTGACCGGCGCCGAAGCGGAGGCCTGGATCGGACGCACCACCCGCCCCAATCCCATGTGCGCCCAAATAATAGTGGTCTTGGGGTGCCGCCGCAGCAGGGCCTTCATCTGGGTCAGGAAGACCGGCTCGGCGCCCGCCTTGGCAAACGGCATGTCCATGTCGTTGTGGATCAGTACGACCAGCCCGACCTCGCCGGCAAAATCGAGAATCTTGTCCAGCGCCGGATCGGTGAGGCTGGCGACGTCCCCCGCCACCTTGGACGACACGAACTCCTTGTGGATGGTGAACTCGCCGATCCCGGTGAACACGCCGGGGAAGGTCTTGAGCACCCGGCGGATGTGGTCGGCGGCGTACATGTCGGCGGGGTTGAAGCCGGTGATCATCGGGTCGAGCCGGGCCTGCTCCTCCGGCTTGAGCGACTTGTACGCCATCGCGATGAAGGCGTCGGTGAAGGAGTAGTAGTAGAGCGGCGCGTCGCTCTGCAGATAATAGGTCGGGGCGTAGTTTCCCGAGTTCTCGTACGACCAGGTCTGCTGCAAGGGAATGCCGAACAGGGTGGACCGGTGGGCCCGCTTCCCCATGATCCGGAGGAAGTCGCGGACGTCGGTGCCTTCCTGGATGTAGTTGGTCAGGTGGAAGTGGACGTCGTCGAAGTCATCGCCGCCTCCGCCCGCGGCTCCCTGCGCCGCGAGCAGCCGGGGAACCACGAGCAGAGCGACGAGAGAGGCTCGCTGCCACATTGTCGACCTCCTCACAACAGGATATCCGTGCCGATGGAGATGGTCGTGCCGCTCTGGCCCGAGGTGTAGAACCCGAAGTTCGATGCGGCCGGACTCTTCTCCACCTTTATGAGGTGCAGGTTCAGCCGCCAGCTGCGGGTGTGGCTGGGATAGACGCTTACCCCGCCAGATAACTCCCACGGGTCCCGGTCGAAGTCGTCGTAGACCTGGCCGTAGGTTAGGTACAGCCCGACCAGGCGCGGCACCACCATGTGCATTCCCTGGACCTGAAATCCCTTATCTACGATGGACTCCAGCGCAAAGGGACCGGTGGTCGCCAGAAAGTCGGAGAGCTTGCGCACGTAGAACTCGCTCTGGAAGGAGAAGCCGCGATACTTAAAGCCGGCATCGAGGGCGAGCTCGTCGTAAGTCAGCTTATCCACCGTTACCCCGAGGGCGAGAGCGTCGGCATCGAACGGATTGATTCCATCGGAGAGCTTGATCTGGGTGGCGTTGGGCGGCGCGGTCTCCGACGCGTAACGCGATTCACGGCTGTGAGCGGCCGATGCGCCGAATTGCGTGGCCAGTTTGCTGTGGTACTCGAAGTCGCCCAGTCCATTCCGGGCTCCAAACTCGCCCGTGCTCGGCCTCCAGACGACGCTGGCGCTGTACGCCATGTCGCGGGTGTCGTTGGCGGCCGTGGTACCGAGCTGGCTGATGTTGGTGTTGACCGAGGCCGTGTACCAAAAGCGGTCCACCGGCTGCCCGGTGAGGAAAACGCCGGAGGAGAACCCGCCCCGAAAGAAGTCCTCGGCCATCTGCCGGTCGCTGGAGCCCCAGAAGGGCCAGGAGCCCTGCATCGAGCGCGCGGTGAGATTGGGTGCGATCCCGACTCCAATGCCGATGGCCTTGTTGAACCGGTAGTTCAGGTTCCCGAACAGCAGGGTCTGCTGCGTGGTGGGCAGCGACCAGAGCGAGATGTTGTAGCGGAACTTGGGGTCGTAGAAGAACCCGGTGAGCCAGACGAAGGTCCGGTGCCAGTTGAGGTCGTTGCGTGCCTTGACCGCGCGCTCCCGGCCCAGATGGTCCGTGAAGGTCTGACCTTCCGACATCTGATTCATGTAGCGGAATACCGCGTAGAAGCTGACGTTGAGGCTGGCGATCTTGGTCTTGGCGATGTCGAAGCCTTTGGCCGGGGTAAACTCACCGGCGATGTTGAATTGGTGTATTTGGGATCCTGATGCTGTCAGCGTGTCTGCCGGGCTCCCGTGCCCGCCTCGTCCTGGGCCAGCGCCCCAGCGGGGAGGATCGCGATCGCGACCAGACCAGCAATGAGTATCGCACCTGCGGTGCACAGCCAGTTGTGGCGTGCCGTGTGGTCGCTGGGCGCATCCGCGTTCTCCGTTCAGGGTTTGATAGGTCGGCCGATATAGCAGCTGCGGGGTGTTGCCGGCGCGGTCAGAACTCCATCTGCAGACGGCTCTGGAAAAACTGGGTGTTGCCCTTGAGGGCAAACCGATCGAGCCTGCCGTAGCCGTAGATGAGCTCCAGCCGGAGGAAGTCGGCGAGGTGCCAGTTGACCATGGGAGTCAGCCGCCAGAAGGTTCCGCCCTGCAGAGTCCCGCCATTGAAGTCGCTGTAGGAGAACCGCAGCAGGACCTCCACCGCCCCCGGCCCGCCCTCGAACACCGTTCTCCTGGGTGACACCTGCCTGAAGTAGCCGCCCACCGTGTTGTAGGAGCGGGTCTCGCCGGTGATCAGCCAGTTGGCGAAGATGTCGCCGCCGTGAAAGACCGGGTTGCCGGTTTCCGGTGAGCTGGCCCTCTCCCAGTAGTACTCGGTGCCGAACAGCCAGGGACCCGGCCGGTAGTAGGCCTCGAATCCCAGCAGATCGGCCGACGTCGCGTGGAACTTCCCGGTATCGATGAAGCTGGGGGCGTCGCTGGCTTCCGGCTTGGCCTTGAGCTGGAGGGTGTCGTTTTCCGGCTTGCCGATGTGGAACGACGCCCCGAGGTGAATCAGCTTACCGGCGCTGTCGGAGGCCATCGGCACCCAGGCAATCCGGCCGGCCACCGCCTGATGGAAGTAGGAGAAGCTCTCGTCCTTGGACAGCCAGTCGGTGAACACGCCGAGGTTCCAGATCAGGTGTCGGCTGGGCACGTACCCCAGCCACTTGATGCCGTCGGCCAGAAGCGGGATTGCGTCGGAGAAGGTGAACCGCTCGGCGGTCCAGCCGTCGTATCCGGTCATCACCTTGTTGAGACTGGGCCCCTCCTTGCTGCGGCCGATCCAGATGTTTCCCCAGAGCTCCGGCACTCCCAGCATCAATCCGGTCTGGCGGACGAACCACTCGTCCACGTAGCCGTCGTACATGAACCCGGCCTGGTAGGTGAGCCGGCGCTTGGTCTTGATCCGTCCGCCGATGATGATGCGGGAGTCCCGGATCTTGAACCCGGGCTCGAGGTCCCTCTGCTCCTTGCTGGCCTGCGTCCTGGTCGTAGGTGGCGTAGTCCACCAGGAAGCCGGCGCCGACCCGCAGGGTGAGGAAGGGTCCGTCGTATTCGTTCCATTTGACCAGGCTACGGCGGGGTGGCTCGGCCTCGGACTCTCCGGCCGAAATGCCCGCAGCCTCGGTTGTGTCCTGGGCGGTCGAGTCGGCCTGCTGAGCGCAGACCGACCCGGCCCTGGTCATGGCAAAGGCCAGTAGACCCCAGGCAAAAGCAGAGCGCATTGAAGCCGGTTTTCGTCAGTACTCGTCGAAGTACCGCTGAATCGTCTTCGGGTCCTTCGTCTTCAGCAGCGCCAGCCGGAGGAGCACCCGCGACTTCTGGGGGTTCAGCCCCAGCGAGGCGACAGTGCCCAGGCTGTCGTCGTTCACCTCCACGTTCCGCCCGACCTGGCCGGTGGCCACCCGGGTCGAGCGCACACAGACGATCCCCTTCTTGGCCTGGGCGGCCAGGGCATCGAGCGCGCTCTTGGTCATGTTGCCGTTTCCCACACCCGCGATGACAATGCCCTTGGCGCCCGAGTTGGCCGCCGCCTCGATGATCTTCCCGTCCATGTTCTCGTAGGCCATGATGATGTCCACCCGGGGCAGGACCGTGCTCTTGTCCACGCTGAACTCCGAGGTCACCGTGTTCTTTCCGACCGCGCCCCGATACCACTCCGGCTCGCCGTAGGCGATGGTGCCGATCAGCCCCGACTGGGGAGAGAGGAAGGTCTGCACCGCGGTGGTGCTGGTCTTGGTGAGCGAGGCCGCACCATGAATCCAGTCGTTGACCACCACCAGGACACCGCGTCCAGCCGCGTCCTTGTTGGCCGCGACCGCCACCGCGTTGTAGAAGTTGAGCGGGCCGTCGGCCGAGAGCGCGGTGGATGGCCGCATCGATGCGGTCAGCACCACCGGCTTCTTCGACTTGATCACGAGGTTCAGGAAGTACGCGGTCTCCTCGATGGTGTCGGTGCCGTGGGTGATGGCTACGCCGGCGATGTCAGGCTGGGCCAGCAGCTCGTTGATGCGGGTGGCCAGCTTGATCCAGACCTGATCGTTCATGTCCTGGGAGCCGATGTTGGAGATCTGCTCCCCTTTCATGTTGGCCAGCTTCTTGGCCTGCGGTACTGCGTTGAGCAGCTGGTCGACCCCCACCTGACCGCTGGAGTAGGCGGCCTGCACGTCGCTCTCGGCCGCACCGGCTATGGTGCCGCCGGTGGCCAGCACCTCGACGGTCGGCAGATTGTATTGTCCTTAGCGGGCGCGGCCGCCTGGGCAGCCAGCGATGTGATGCCACCCGCCGCGCTGAGCAGCAGGGTAAGGACCAGGGAAACTGCATTTCGCCGGTACATGGAAGCCTCCTATAGCGTGAACAGATACGGCTTTGACTTGGTGAACAGCTCTACTTCTTGTGGTACTGGCTCCGGTCGAGGTTGGTCAGCTTGACCGGATCCATGATGTCGGCGAGCTGCTTATCGGTCAGAAGCTTCTGCTCCCGGACGATCTCGAGGATGCCCTTCCCGCTCTTGTAGGCCTCCGCCGCCAGCTCGGTGGTCTTCTCGTAACCCAGCACCGGATTGAGCGCCGTCACGATGCCCACCGTGGTTTCCATGTAGCGGTCCAGCACCTTCTGATTGATGGTGATTCCATCCACGCATTTGGTGCGGAAGGCGATCGAGGTGTTGTAGAGCAGGTGCTGCGACTCGATCATGGCCACACCCTCGACCGGCTCGTAGGCGTTGAGCTGAAGCTGGCCGTCGTGCGCCGCGAGGGTGACGCGTGTAGTCGTTCCCCATCACCCGGAACGCCACGAGGTTGACCAGCTCGGGAATGACCGGATTCACCTTGCCCGGCATGATCGAGGATCCCGGCTGCAGCGCGGGAAGATTGATTTCCGCGAGCCCAGCGCGCGGGCCTGAGGTGAGCAGGATCAGGTCGCTGGCGATCTTGGACAGCTTGATCGCGACGCTCTTCATCGCCGAGGAGTACACCACGAAGCCCTGCTGGTCCCAGGTGGCCGACAGCATGTCCGGGCGCGGCCTTGATCGGCTTGCCGGTCAGCTTGGCGAGATGGGCCGCGGTGCGCTCGGCATAGCCCTTGGGCGCGTTGAGTCCCGTCCCGATGGCCGTGGCGCCCATGTTGACGGTGTAGAGATACTTCTCCGCGTCACCCAGCAGCTGGATCTCTCCGTCCAGCGAAGACGCAAAGGCGTGAAACTCCTGCCCGACCGTCATGGGCACCGCGTCCTGCAGCTCGGTGCGCCCCATCTTCACCACGTTCATGTACTCGTCGCCCTTGGCCCGGAATGAGGCGGCGAGCTTCTGCAGCTCGGCGATGAGTTTCCCGTTCCGCAGAATCAACGCGATCTTGATGGCGGTCGGATACGAGTCGTTGGTGGACTGAGACTGGTTCAGGTCGTCATGCGGCTCGAGCACTTCGTAGTCGCCCTTCTTGTGCCCGGTCAGCTCCAGCCCGATGTTGGCCATCACTTCGTTGGCGTTCATGTTGGTCGAAGTGCCGGCGCCTCCCTGGTACCAGTCCACCGTGAACTGGTCGTGGTACTTGCCCTGCAACAGCGCATTGGCCGCCTTCTCGATGGCCGCCAGCTTGTCCTTCTTCATGGCGCCCACGTCGGTGTTGCCCTGTGCCGCGGCCAGCTTCACGATGGCCCACGCCTCGATGAAGCCGGGATAGTGGTTGATCGGCACTCCCGAGATCTGGAAGTTCTCCAGCGCCCGGGCGGTCTGAACCCCGTAGTAGGCGTTGGCCGGGATCTCCTTCGATCCCAGGAGATCCTTCTCCGTGCGGGTGGCCCCGCCCTGACTGACCGGCTGGGCTGAGGGCGCCTGGGGACCCTGTTCGGCGTCAGTGCTTTGCGCAGCAGCCGGCGGGGTTTCCTGGGGTTTGCAGGCCCAGGTGAGCCCCAAGGCCAGGATCGGAGCCAGCAGCGCGCCCCGTGGTGTTCTTGTCACAGCGACACTCCTTCCTGCTTCAGCGGCTAGCTCTTGGGCTCGACCGCGTAAGGATTGGCGTGCAGGCGGTTCACGATCTCGATGATCGCTTTCTGCGCCCGTACGCTGTTGCCCGCATCGTCGAGTGGGGGTGAAATGACGGCGATGCCGAACTTGCCCGGCGCGACGGCGATGATGCCGCCCCCTACTCCGCTCTTGCCCGGCAGTCCCGTGTGGTAGAGCCACTTGCCCGTGTCGTCGTACAGCCCGGCCGTGGCCATGACCGCCAGGACGTAGGGCACGTTCTTCGAGCTCATCACGGTCTTGCCGCTCACCGGGTTCTTGCCCCCGTCGGCCAGGGTGGCGGCCATGGTGGCCAGGTCCTTGGCGTTGACGTTGATGGAGCACTGTTCGGTGTAGACGTCGGTGGCCTGATCCGGCTTTTCCTTGATGTAGCCGTAGGCGTACATCAGCGCGCCGATGGCCTGGTTGCGCTGGTTGGTGGCCGCTTCGGACTTGAAGACCTCCTCGTTCACTGCCAGCGTCCGCCCGGCAAACGCCGAGTGCCAGTCGAGGATGCTCTTCCACACCTCGTCCCGGGTACCGCCCTTGACCATGGAGGTGGTGGCGATGGCGCCCGGATTGACCAGGGAGTTCATCTCCGGCCCGCCCAGCGCCTTCTGGGAGAACTCCACCGAGACGATCGAGTTGAAGCGCATGCCGGTGGCGTCGACGCCGACCGTCTTCTCGATCTTCTCCGGCCCATCCTCCTCGATCACCTTGGCCAGGGTGAAGACCTTGGAGATGGATTGGATCGAGACCTCGGTCTTGATGTCGCCCGCGGTGTAGACCTTCCCGTCGGTGGTGACCAGCGCGATGCCGAAGACCTTGGGATCCACTTTGGCCAGCGCCGGGATGTAGTCGGCGTTCTTTCCTTCCTGGAGATTCTTGAACTTGGTGTAGGTCTCGTTGAGCACGGTGGCGATGTTCGGGGAGCCTTGAGCCTGGACCGGCGTAAGGGCGACGGTGGCTCCGATGGCCGGCAGGGCGAGCCTGAGGAGGGTGCGGGAAATCGTGATCATGTCGTTGCCCTTAGAATGTCTTGGAGAAGTTGTATTTGAAGGAGAACTGGACCTTGAAGATGTCCGAGCTGAATCCGTCCTCGAAGTTCGTGCGGTCTCCCCACTGGAGCTCGGCTACGGTCATTACGCCCGGGGCGGGATAGTACGCCACGTTGCCGATGGCATAGTTACCGTGGCTGAAGGCGTCGGCAGACTGAAGCTCGCTGTTGTCGATGTCCACCATGGAATAGCCGATCGAGGAGCTGAACTTCGCATTCCAGGTGTGGTCCAGGAACGCCACGACGCCGAATACTGGGAGCGCGACGCCCTTGATCGGCGCCGTCGGGTTGCCCGGGTTGGGCTCGATGCCCACATCGGCCGGGGCGTCGTTCATGTAGTTCTGGATGCCTTCGCCGTAGAGGGCCGAGAGCCGGACGACGTTCTGCTCCCCGATCTTCACGTTGGAGCTCGCGTTGAGTCCCCAGCCCACGGCATCGCCGCTCAGATCGAACCCGTCGGTGCCCTGGTCTTCCCACTTGATGTATCGGGCAATGCCGGCCAGCTCGACGTACCCCCACTTGGTCGCACGGCGATATTCAGCGGATAGATCGGGCACAGGAAACCGCGGTTTCACGTCCGCGATCTCGATCCGGCCCGCCACGTCTCCCTGGTCGGCGCTGGCACCCGGCCGCTCGAGCGCGATGGTCATGCGAGTGTCACCCTGGATCGGCATGTAGCGCACCTGGACGTTGCGGAAGAAGGCCATTCCGGTCGGTCCCCAGTATTCGACCGTGTTGGGAAACACGTCGATGTCCATGAACGGGCTCCAGGTCTGGCCCGCGCCGAACTTGCCCAGCTCGCCGTAGGCATGGCGAAGCCGGAGCGTGGTCTGTCCAGCATCCACCCCGGTCCCGAACAGCTCGAACTCGAATGTGGTCTTGAGGTCTCCCAGGTCGGTCGGGGTGGTCGAGCGGACGCCGAACCGGGTCTGCCGCACGCTGAAGAAGGCTTGGCCGTCGGGGGCAAACTGGTTCTCGAAAGCGGGCAGCTTGGTCGGCCGGACCACGTCGAACCAGGCCGGGTCGATCTGGCCGAAGTTGTAACCGGCGTCCATCATTGCGAAACCGTACACTTCGAACTTGGATCCCGACGTGCCTTGTGCCGCCATGGCCGAAGGAAGGCTGCAAAGCAGCAGGGCGGCGAAGAAACGTGCTTTCAAGGGATGGTCCTCGCAGCTGACGTGAGCACACAGACGCGTGATTCGCCTGATGGGACGACGAAGCCGGGGTAAGTCTTTCCTGGATGCGGCTATGATAAGGCGGAGGAAACGGAGGGAGGAACTAGACCTTCGTGCAGGAATTGTCTTGAGTTACGCCACCGAGCCCAGCGTTAAGGTGGAGAGATGGGAGGCTTATGAGTGCGCAGCCTCCGGTGTCCCAATGTGACACATATAGTTCGATCGGGACCGGAGCCACAACCTCAGACTCAAGCCAGGATCAGACCAGATCCGACGAATCGTTAGCGGCTCTCAGAGGAGCGCCATACAGATTGCCAGCGCGGCTGAGATCGCAATCGCGTCCTCGATGAAGGCGGCCGGGCGATCGTTGCCCAGAGCAGCCGCGAGCCAGGCGCGGAAGAAGTGCCCGCCCAGCGTCCCCACCACGGCGCCGGCAATTCCCGCGATCGCCCCGCCCAGCATGCGTGCCGCCGGCAGTTCCTACCGCTGCGCCCGAGAGCGCTCCCGTGACGATGCGGCCGCCGAAGCCCAGGGGCGCCGTACGGCTGGGCGTGGACGGGAGCTGATCGGCCACCAACTCGCCCAGCGCGAGCAGGGTCAGGATCCAGGGCGTCCACCGGTAGCCGAGGAAGGCAAGCCAGGTACCGCCCAGGTGGAGTCTTCCCAGATAGGATGCCCAGCTCACCGCCGCGGGCGCAGTCATACTGCGGAGCCCGGCGACGATTCCAATGAGGAAGGCCAGCAGGTAGGCCAGCAGTGCTGTTTCGCGCATGTTTCCCCCAGTAGAAGGATACCTGGCGGTGTCGAGTGGCGAATGCCAGTCGGGTAACAATAGGTTAGGCGGGCGCCGCCAACGCGCCGCACCAACGCCGGAGACGAAAGTGACCTGGAATCAAAGCCGACTCACCGACCGGCTTGGCATCGAGTATCCGATCGTTCAGGGTCCGCTCGGCGGGCTGTCGTCGCAGCGATTGACCGCGGCGGTGTCCAACTTCGGTGGACTGGGGTCGTTCGGGGCCCTTTCCAAGACGCCGCCAGAGATCAGAGACGTGATCGCGGAGATTCGATCGCTGACCTCCCGTCCGTTCGCGGTGAACCTGTGGGTCTCCATGGAAGACGAGGGCGCCCGGAGCTCGGACGAGACCGCATTCAACCGGTCGCTGGTGCCGCTCATGGGTGACCTGGCCGAACTGGGAGTCTCCCGGCCCACCTACCATCCCTATTCTCCCATCCGCTTTGAGGACCAGGCGCGGGTGCTGCTGGAGTCCAACGTCCCGGTCTTCAGCTTCATCTTCGGGATCCCGCCTCGAGAGATTCTCGAAGAATGCCGCGCCAGAGGCATCTTCACGGTCGGCACGGCGACGACACCAGAGGAGGCGGTGGCACTGGAGCAGGCCGGCGTCGACGCCATCGTGGCATCCGGGTTCGAAGGCGGAGGACACCGTGGCTCGTTTCTCCGTTCGGCCGAGGATTCGCTCACCGGGACGATATCGCTGGTGCCGCAGATCGTGGATCTGGTGGATGTGCCGGTGATCGCGGCCGGTGGGATCGCGGACGGCCGCGGCATCGCCGCCGCGCTCGCCCTCGGCGCGGATGGTGTGCAGATGGGGACGGTGTTCCTGGTCTGCGAGGAATCCGGGGCAAGTCCACTGCACAAGAAGGCGCTGCTGGAAGAGCAGGCGGGACATACCTCCCTCACCCGAGGATTCACTGGAAGACTCGCCCGAGGCATCCACAACCGGCTACTGGAGCAGCTGAACCAGAGCGGAGCCGAGGTCCTGCCGTATCCGCTGCAACGAGCGCTGGTTCGAAATGTCGCGACGGCAGCCGAGGCCGCCGGCCGAGCGGATCTGGTGCCGCTGTGGGCGGGACAGAGCGCGCCGCTCTTGCGCTTCACGGACGTCACCGAGCTCCTGAGCTCGCTAGTCGAGCAGGTGCCGGAGGTGCTGGGGTCGCTCGCGCAAGCTGCTCCCCGTTGAAGGCGACGTGGCGGGGACGAATTCTCGATATGGTAAGGCCGTCTAGCTCAGTCGCCGTGCGGACTGAAGCGGTAGGTACCATTCCAGACCAGTTCAGTCGCTGGATCCGTAGGGTCTACCACCGAGAGTTTTACCTCGGCATGGAACCAGGTGAATTTCCCGGTGCCCCCCGAGAACACACACCCCATTGTGCCATTAATCGCGGTGAGATCGACGCTGCAATGGCCGTAGGCGTGATTGTTGCCGGGTTTGGGCGAGTCGAGAATGACATCAGTTTCAAGGAAGAACGCGGCACTGGCAGCGCTGAGATAGGTGATTGTCGAGCCCACCTCGATCTCCTTGAGAGTCGAGGACGTGATGATACAGAAGTCATTGGCGCGCCCAAAGTATGTCTGGTCACACTTCTTGGTGACACGGAGCATACCGCTTCGCGCGAACGAGACACTTCCGGCAGGGGCCTGCCCCGGAGCGGTAGTCTCGGAGCACGCCGCGCTGACGAGGGAGGCGAGGATGGCGCTGGCCATCAGAAGTTTTGCAGTGGATCATTGTAGTACCCCGCACGAGGAATGTTGGTGAGTGGGCCGCTGCGTTCGCCTGATCAATGCACGTGGACCACGCCGGCCATCCCTGGATGAAGGTCACAGCTGTAGCTGTAAGTGCCGCTGGTGGGAAAGACCATGGAATCAGAGGCGTCATGGAACTCCGACAGACTCCTGGGCGCCGCGGAGCTCGAGAACGTGACGGTGTGGGGAACCGACTGGAATGTCCACGTCACCGTGGCGCCGGCCCGCACGTTCAGATCCGCCGGCTGATAGGTTGTTGACGGCGCAGTCACCGTTCCGCTGGCGGCCGCGACGATAGTCGTGATCGTAGCGATGCCGGTTTTGGTGACGCCACCCATGCTCAGCGATGCCGTTATCCTCGACGTGCCCTCTGCCACCGCCGTGATCTTTCCATCGCCACCGACAGTCGCGCTGCCGGCGTTATCGCTGGAGAAAGTGGGTGCCGCGCCGCTCATCGCCTTGCCATCCTGATCCTTTGCCACCACCGAGAGGGTAACTGTGTTCCCCGGCGCCACCGTATAAAGGCTGCCGGTGGCAGGGGTGACCTCGAGGGTCGTGAATACGCCGTCACTTGTCCCCGTTCCCGATCCTGATTCCCCACCGCCACATCCTGTGCCGGCCTCCGCCACCAGCAGCAGAGTTGCTAATGTTGATAGAAGTGCCCGCATGATCCGCCTCCTGTGTAGGTGTTCTTCCGACTGGTATCCTGCGCAGCGAGGTCTTCCCCGACGCGCCGCCCGCCGAAGCACCGGCGGATTGAGCGAGTGTCTCCCACTTAAGGGGGACCTGGATACCTGGCTTGTTCGCTAGTTGGTGATACGGGGGCTAAGTTAGAGGGGACCGGTCAGACCCCGGTCAAAGACCCGTCAAATGGAGCAACATGCTCCACCTCAAGTCGTTCGGCGGTCTCTCCGTAGACATCGACGGCGTTCCCGCGACCGGCGCGGCCCAGCAGAGAAAGACGCTGGGGCTCCTCGCCCTCCTCGCCGTAGCCGGTGAGCGCGGACTGAGCCGCGACAAGCTGATCGCAACCCTGTGGCCCGAGACCGACGCGGAGCACGGTCGCAGACTGCTGCAGGCAGGCCTGCTACGCCCTTCGCCGTGACCTGCAGGCGCCCGATCTCTTCCTCGGCACCATCCAGCTCAGTCTCAATTCCGCCGCGATCTCGAGCGATGTGGGATCGTTCGTCCATGCCCTGGAAGCGAACGATCCGGGGCGGGCGGTCTCCTGCTACCCGGCACCGTTCCTGGACGGCTTCTATCTCAATGGAGGTGGGGAATTCGAGGACTGGGTCGAGACCGAGCGGGCGCGGCTGGCCGGCCGATACAAGGCGGCACTGGAGACCCTCTCGCTCGACGCGACCCGCCGAGGCGAGCACCGGCTCGCGGCAGACGGCTGGCGCCGAGTGCTCGAGCTCGACCCCATGAGCTCCCGCGCGGCACTGGCCTTCATGACCGAGCTGGACGCGGCCGGTGAGCGGGCGGAGGCGCTCCGCTACGGGCAGCGTTATGGAGAGCTGGTGCGGGCGGAGCTGGGCGATGATCCGCCAGGGGAGCTGTCGGAGTGGATGGAGCAGCACCGCCGGAGCACCGGAAACGGCGGGGTTTCACGAGAGCTGCCGCCCACGATGTCGGCCCCAGGATCGAATGGCGACCACCCGATCGCTCGAGTTTCCCCGGTTCCGGAGAGCTTCGGCCGGCGGGTGTACCGGCACCAGGTCCTGAGACTGGCGGCGTTAGTCGCAGTGGTGGTGCTGCTCGTCGGCATCGGGTCTGACCATGTGGAGACAGCGCACGGCCTAGCGGCGCTGATCCGCTCGCGGTTTCCGGGCGGAAGATGCTGGCGGTCCTGCCCTTCGAGAATCGAGGTCCGGCTGCTGATGACTACTTCGCCGACGGGCTGACCGAGTCGATCGGCCTGAGGCTGGGCGGCGTTCGCAGTCTCGGCGTGATCGCGGCACAAAGCACCCGACAATACAAAGGAACCAGCAAGAGCCTGGCGCAGATCGGTCGCGAACTCGGGGTTCAGTACGTGCTTCGAGGCTCGGTGTGGTGGGAGCCGACGGGAAGATTGAGCCGGGTCCGAGTCAGCCCGACGCTGCTTCGAGTATCCGACGGGCGCCAGCTTTGGGCGGCTGAGTACGACACCGTGCTGGCCGGAATGTTCGCGCTGCAAACCAGGCTCGCGAGCACGGTAGCCCAGGCGCTCGATATCGCGGTGACGACGGCCGAACGACGCCTACTGGAGGCCCCGACCGCGAGTGCGGAGGCATACGATGCATTTCTTCGGGCTAAGCGGTCGATCGAGGAGGGGTCTGGGAACCCCGCGGGGATGCGGCGAGTGGTACAGGGATTCGAGCGAGCGGTAGCCCTGGACTCGACGTTCGTCACCGCCTACGCCTATCTGTCGATCACTCACGTGATCATGTACCTCAGCTACCTGGATCGAAGTCAGGAGCAGTTGAACCGGGGCAAAGCTGCACTCGATCGGGTCATGCGGCTGGATCCCAACTGTGACACCGGCAGCTGCTGTGCGTTGGGATTCTGGCGGCTGTTCGTCCTGAATGACTATGATGCTGCGCTGCAGAGCCTAGTCCGCGCCCGGCAGGTTCGCCCCAGTGATTACGGCCTCTATGGATTGATCTCCCACGTCTACCGGCGTCAGGGGCAGTGGAATCGGGCACTGGCCTACGAGCAGGAATCCGAACGCCTCAACCCGCTCGATCCCGATCCGGCGGGCTCCCTGGGTCGTACCTACGCTGTGCTGCGTAATTTCGCAGCGGCCAACTACTATCTGGACCGGGCGCTCGCGGGTACGCCGCACCTGGCCAACGCCCGTCTGGTCAAGGCGATGTCGTACTTGAATCTCACCGGCGACCTGACAGGAGCCCGCCGGTTGCTTCCTGACGTCTCCCAAAATATCTCACCGACCGGCACCGAGGACGTGGTCCTGTCTCTGCCTGACATCGTCCTGATGCTGAGTGACGAACAGCAGACCCGGTTGCTTCGGCTCACGCCGGCCGCCCTGGACGGCGACACCGCGGCCCTGGAATTGGCCAAGGCTCTCGTTTTCCAGCGGCGGCACCATCCCAAGCTGGCGCGGGCGTCTTTCGATTCGGCGCGGATCGCCCTCGAGGCAAAGATTCGTCCGCATCCCGATGAGGTTCCGTTTTATCACGCGATGCTCGGCGTGGCGCTGGCGGGTCTGGACCGAGCGAGGGACGCGGTGCATGAGGGAGAACGCGCGGTGGCATTGCTGCCCTATCCGTCGGGAGGCTCGGAGAGCACCTTGATGCCCGCCAATCTGGCGAGAATTCACGTGCTACTGGGACAGCAGGAGAAGGCAATCGACGAGCTGGCGATCGTCTTTTCCCGGCCCGGGCCGCTCTCACCGGCGTGGCTGAGAGTGGATCCATTCTGGGATCCTCTGCGCGATCATCTCCGCTTCCAGCGAATGGTGGCCGCCAGGAACTAGGGTGTCGCGCCGCGAGCTCGACGACCGCCGCCCGCCAGATCGCGGGAAGCCGTAGCCGGAGGCCACGAGCGGCCAGGGTCGCGCCCGTGGCTGGCGCCAGCCGGTGCCCGTCCACGATGACGTCGTACGTCGCTTGAGGGAGGAGCCCCCGGAGCCGCAGCGTCGTAGCCGGCGGAGCTCCGCGCCAGGCGATAGGCCAGTACCACGCGCGCGGCGTCCGTCCGGCTGGACGTACTCCAGCGCCGTCCACCCGGTGGGAGCGTTCCGCCGAGGCGCCGGCGTCAGATGGTAGACATCGGCACCCGCGATGGTCCCGCGAATCCGCCGGTAGAGTGCGACGTTGTCCGCGACGCGCTCTCGCACCGCGGCGCTCCACTCCGGGATCCGTCCGGAGATGCCGAATTGCCCGTTCATCGGGACCCGCAGCATGAAGTCCCACCATCCCGGCGGCTTGGCCGGGTCGACCACGCCGCTGTCCGCATCGCCGACCATCCAGTGGTTGCAGACCTCAGGCGCGAACTGCACCGTGCAGCCGTATCCCAGAGCGACTGATGCAATCGGGTCCACCACATCGGACAACCAGGCGGTATGGGTGTGCGCCATGACGCCGAGGTCGAGCCGGAGTCCGCCGCTGGAGCAGTTCTCCACCACGAGGTCGGGGTGCGCGGCGCGGATCGCTGTCGAGCCAGGCGTAGTAGGCCGTCAGATGATCGTGGAGCCGGCGGCCGGATTGTCCGCTCCGCGCCGGGTCGAACCGGTCGCCCACATCGATGTTGTAGTCGATCTTGATCCAGTCGAGCCGATACCGGCTCACCAGGCGCTCGACGGTGGCAGTCGCCCATTGCCGCACGGCCGGCATTGGCGAAGTCGAGCTGGCAGCGATTCGCGGTGATCCAGGGCTTGCCGCCGTACGGCAGGCACCACTCGGGATGTTCGTGGAAGAGACGTGACTCGATTCCGGCGTTCTCGATCTCCACCCAGAGCCCGAACTTCATGCCCTTCTCGTGAACGTGATTGGCCAGCTCCTCGAGACCGCGCGGGAACTTGCGGGGATCGGGCTCGTAGTCGCCCAGGGTCCGCTCCCAGTCGCCGCTGCCGTACCAGCCGGAGTCCAGCACGTACACCTCGGCACCGGCCGCGGCTGCTGCATCGGCCGCCTGGATGGTGTTGGTGATATCGACCTTGGGCCCGAGCGGAAACCAGGTATTGAACTGCACCAGCGGCGGTTGATTGGTTTTCACCCGGGGCACCAGGTAGCTGCGCTGATAGCGATGCATCTGGTTCGCGGCGTCGTCCAGGTCGCCCGCCGATGCGCGTGAAGACGGCGCGCGGCAGGGTGATGGTGTCGCCCGGGGCCAGGGTCAGCGGCCCGCCGAAGTCGTTGTGCATGCCGAGCGACGACCTGCACCGGCTGGTCCCGCAGCGGGGCCGCGCCGGTGCCCGGCTGGCGCTCGACCTCCATCCACCAGTTCCCCGACCACGCCAGCTCGGCGATGTACTCGACCCCCAGGGTGCGATTGCGGAGCGAAAGCCAGGGCACGTAGCCGTTGGTCGAGCGGCCCCGGGTCTGCTCGAATCGCCGAGCTCCGGCGGCCAGAGTCTCGGTCGCCAGCTGCCGCTCCTGGCCCCAGCTTCCCCAGAGATAGCGCAGGGTGTAGTCGCCACCGGGAAGCTCCCAGCTGATGCTGGGCAGCCGGGCGACCGGCAGGGGACTGCTGCCTCGATTGGTGAGCCGGATCTCGCGGGAGAACACTCCGGTTTCTCCCCACGCGGCATAGCGCACGTCCAACTGGAGCGGAAGGCTCGCGTGGATGAAACGGAGCCGGAGCTCTGTCCACGCCGGGTGCGACCGGACGGTGGAGTCGGAGAGAAGCCGGAGAGATGTGCGGCTCGAGCGACTGATCGGCCGCGACGCCGGTCAGGTCAGAGCGTGACGGCTGCGCCGTGTCGGGCGCTCCGCCCATCCGCGATGTCGGGCCGAAGTAGTCGAACGCGACCTGCTGGTCCCGGCGAACCAGGCGGTAGGAGACCGGGCCGGACGTCAGGGTCCAGCTCCGGGCCGTCGAGTCGTAGGCGATGCGCTGCGCGGCAGCTGGACGTCGAGCAGACCGTTGTCAGCGAGCAGCCCCGCCAGGAGCCGGTGAAGAGGCATGCGCCAATCTACCGTCACCGGCGTAAAAGACCTCGACTCGCCAGCGCTGCCTCCGAGGCTTACTGTTATTAAGCGGTGGTCTCAATTTTGACGTTGAGGTCGCGCCGATGCCTTCCGGGCAAGGTGTCTCGCGTCTGTTCCAGGTGGTCCTTACCACAGTGGCAGTCGCCGCCTGTGATGGTGACAGTGTAGCCGGATTCGCTGGACCCAGCCTCGAAATCATCGTGTCCATTACGGGCGCCGAGCCGGATCTGGATGGTTACACCATTCAGGTCGATGCCGAGCGGGCCCGAGCCGTCCGGACTGCCACCCCCCTACAAGTCCACAATATCCAGCCGGGTAATCACACCGTCTTTGTCGCCGGAATTGCCGACAACTGCATGGTGGACGGCGCCAATCCCCGAAGCGTCATGGTCGAAATCGAGGGAACCACCACGGTCACGATTCCAGTGGTCTGCGCCGCCCGGACCGGGCAGGTCCTGGTTACCACTTCGACCCGGGGACGGCTGCCGTACGCTACTCCACCCACTGTCCTGATCGATGGAGCTGAGCGAGCAAACATCGATACCGGGATAGTCTTGATTCGCGATGTGGCTCCGGGTCAACACGTGATTGCGCTCCGAGGGATGGCCGCGCATTGCATGGCGCAGGGCAACCCTCGCACGGTGAGCATCGAGGCGGTCCAGACCAAGGCGGTGGATTTTCTAGTCACCTGTGTGGGGCTTCGCGGGATCCTCGAGATTGAAACCGTAACGTTTGGTAGCCAGAGGTTACCGGATTACCTCTTTACCATAGACGGTGGCCGGGTGATCCGTATGAGCGGCTTCAGCTTCCTCGCCATCTCCAACGTCGCCGCCGGCCCACACATGGTGTTGCTCCTGGACATCCCCCAGTGCACCGTGCGGGGACGGAACCCTCATAGGGTTTTAGTGCCGCCCGAGGGTAGCGGTCGAGCTCGCTTCGAGATTTTCTGCGAGCCTTCCGCCCCATAGCGAGCCATGCTGGCAATCGGGAGCCGGTTAGTGCCCTGCCGCGGGTGGACCGCCTGCCTTCTGGCCCGGAGCCAGCGCGCGCAGCACCCCTACCCCGCCCTTGGTTGCATCGGCAAAGGCGTGGGTGACGAAGGGGTAGTCGCCGGCCTGTCGCAGGCGCAGCTCGAAGATGCTGCCGCCCCCGACCGGGACGTTCACCGTCTGAACTCCCGTCAAGGGACTGGTCTGTGATCCGTCCAGGAACGCCCGATCGAAGATGCCGCCGACCACGTGGAATGAGCTGATCCGGTTGGGTCCCGCGTTCACCACGTAAAACCGCAGGAGCTCCCCAGGACGCACGTCGATCGGGTGGGTGGCATACTGACTCGCGCGCCCGTTGAACACCACATGATCCGGGGCCATGGAGAGCAGTCGTTGCCAATCCAGGCTGTGGGTGCCGTCGGCCCCCGCTTTCGGCGTCAGGTAGAACTCACTTTGGACGAGCACGAACTCCCGGGCTCGGGGACGGGGCTTCGCCGGGTCGACCACGATGGCGCCATACATGCCGTTCGCAATGTGCATTGCGGCGGGTGCCGTGCCGCAGTGGTACATGAAGGCGCCGGGAACCCGGGCGACGAAACGGTAATGCAGCGAGTCGTTCGGCAGCACGTTGACGTAGTACTTGCTGGGAGCGATCTCCGCCGCATGAAAGTCCATGCTGTGCGGAATGTTCGCCCGGTTGATCAGGGTGAAATCGACCGTGTCGCCCTGACGAAGGTGGATCGGTGGCCCAGGAACTCTGCCGCCGAAGGTCCAGGCGGCGTAACGGACGCCCGGAGCAATGACAATCGAGGCGTGGCTCATCTCCAGACGGATTCGATGCAGTCTGCCGGGCTCGGCGCGCGGCAGCTCAGGAGCGACGGGTGCCGGTTCGGCCTCGGGGCCGCCTATTTTGGCCTCACCGTGCGACACGTCGGCCGGAGGCACCGTGTCGGGCTGTTCCTGAGGACTCGTGGTCGTTTGTTCCTGCTGGTTCGAGCCCCCTCCGCCACGAGTACTCGCAGCGGAGCGGACGGGCGTTGATTCGCGGCATCCAATCAGAGCCAAACTGAGGCCGCTGGCGAGTAGCCAGAAACTCCGAGACATGGAAAACTCCTGCTTAGCGAAGAATAGAAGAGGGATCTCAGTGGAAACAGTTCCCCGGCGAATTTTGACAAACGCGCTGGCGGCGGTGCACGGCTAGGCCAGAAATCATGGTCCCGAAAAAGGATTCCGCCAGCGTGCCCCGAGCGGCGTTCGAGGTTTGTGAAGCCGGCGACGGTCTAGGCTACCTTAACCCTCACCAGAGTCTTCGGAGCCGTCCGCTCCAGAGTGGCGCAAGCAGCACTACGAGTAGCACCAGGGGCCAGATCCGTCCGCGCAGCACCTGGTAGTCCTCGGTCAGCTCGGCCCACGGCTTGTGAAAGACGTAGTGTCCCACCAGGAACTCGAACGCGAGCGTCAGGATCAGCCAGAGTGCTCCAACGAGCAGGGCGTCACGCGGGTGTGAGCGGGGCGATCCAGGTGATGCTCGACCAGCTCACCAGGAACACCAGCCCCGAGAGTAGGATCGTGCTCAGGGCCCTGCCTGGTGTGGGGCCGAGGGCGGGGATGAGCCAGACCTCGCGCACCGCCCCGTTGATGTTGGCGAGGATCAGAATCCCGAACCATATCGCGAGTGCGCGTTGGATCATGCGGAGCCATCCGGTTTTCGCCCTGCCTTGCCGCAGAGACATTTGGTCCATACCCTCAGTATCGATGGTGGTGACCTGACGCGCCTGGAATGACAGCGCATAACACCAGCTGCTGCGGTGCGCGGGTCGCCTACCAGGATTGCCAACGAACGGCCAGGAGTGAGGTGCATGCGTTTGATCCAGCGCGGTACGCTCCTCGTGACCCTCATGATCTGCTCCGCCACTGCACCCCTTCATGCGCAGTCAGTGCAGGAGTCGAAGAAGATCCTGATGCTGTACGCGTATGACCCCAATGCCCCCGGGACCATCGCGTTCGCGCAGCAGTTGAAGGCGGTGGTGAGTGAGCAGTTTCATGACCGCGCCGAGATCTACGACGAGTACCTGGACGCGAACCGATTCCCGGGCCGCGGCCGCTCCCCGGAGTTCGCCCGCTACTTCGCCGCGAAGTATCGAGGGTTCCGACCCGACGCCATCGTGGCCGAAGGGACGCCGGCGCTGCGATTCGCTACGGAGCGGCTGAGTAGTCTCTTTCCGGGCGTACCGATCGTATATCGGGATGGCCTTTGAGCCGAGCGTCGATTTCTCCGCTCTCCCCGCGAATGTCACCGGACGGCGGCAGCCATTGCCGTTCGTCTCGACCTACTCGCTGGCACGAGCGCTGCAGCCGGATGCGAAAGCGCGTCGTGGTGGTCAGTGGGGCCGCGGCGCTGGACTCCGCTCCTGCTTTCCGTGGCGCTGCGCGAGATCACCCCGCTCCTGAAGGGGATGGAGCTGAAGGTGCTGCAGGATTGGTCCTACGAATCGCTCATCGACAGTCTCCGTCACATCCCGCCTCGAACGT
Organism: uncultured Gemmatimonadales bacterium; assembly: GCA_963825815.1. Taxonomy (GTDB): domain Bacteria; phylum Gemmatimonadota; class Gemmatimonadetes; order Gemmatimonadales; family GWC2-71-9; genus CAVVWJ01. The sequence goes on from CAWGVB010000008.1 coordinate 138,840, forward strand.
TCGTGATCTTCTCGTCCTTCTCGCGGGACCAGCGCGGACGGAAGTTCAATGCCGGGGACCTCGTCGCCAGCCTCACACGCGTGGCGTCCGCGCCGGTGTACGGGATCGCGCGCAATTGGGTCGGCAACGGGATCGTCGGTGGTGGGGTGATGCAGTTCGCGGACGACGGCACGCGCACGGGCCGCCTCCTCGTGCGGGTCCTTCGGCGCGCTCCGGGTGAGCCGATGCCCCCGCCGGAGGTGGCCGCCACCCCGCTGGTCGTCGATTGGCGGGAGCTGCAGCGCTGGGGCTTGTCCGAAAACCGTCTTCCGCCCGAGCACCGAGGTCCTCTTCCGCACCCCGTCGCTCTGGGAGCGCTACCGGACGACCGTCCTGGCTACTCTCGGCGTGCTTCTGCTGCAATCGGCGTTGATCCTCTGGCTCCTGCTCGAGCGCCGCGGGCGGCGCCGGAGCCAGGCCGCGCTCCGGGAGAGCGAGCACGAGCTCGCGCACCTGGGGCGCGTCGCCCTGGTGGGCGAGCTATCGACCGCACTGGCCCATGAGATGAAGCAGCCGCTGGCAGCGATCATGGCCAACGTGAGCGTCGGTCAGCGTCTCCTGCAAGCCGACGGTGCCGCCACGACTGAGCTGCGCACGATTCTCGAGGACATCGCGGCGGACGACCGGCGCGCGCGGGATGTGATCGACCACTTGCGCGACCTCGTCAAGAAGAATGGGTCCAAAGCGCAGGTGCTGTCGACGAACGCGGTCGTGAGCGAGGTGCTCGCGTTGGTCCGCTCCGATCTCAACCGTCGGGGCGTGGTGGTCAGTACCCGGCTGTGTGAGCCCGCGCCGGTGGTGTTCGGCGACCGCGTCGAGTTGCAGCAGGTGGTCCTGAACCTGGTCATCAACGCCTGCGATGCGATGGTTCACACGCCTCCCGGCCAGCGACTGCTGGTCGTCTCCACCACGGCGCAGGGCGATGCTCGCATCGAGATCCGCGATCGGGGAAGCGGGATCCCCCCGGAGGCGCTGACGAAGATCTTTGAACCGTTTGTGACCACGAAGCAGGACGGACTGGGGCTCGGGCTGGCGATCTGTCGCTCGATCGTGACCGCCCACGGCGGACACATATCGGCCACCAACAATCCGGAAGACGGCACCACGTTCACTGTCTCCCTGCCCCTCACCGGCACCACCACTGAGGCAAAGGGAATTCCGAAAGGAAAAGCCCTGCTGGACCGATAAGTCCGCGCAGGGCAGCTTGTTCAAATGGGCCTGGGTAGAGTTGAACTACCGACCTCACGCTTATCAGACGGGGCAAGGAGGAAACGAATTCCGACGCATTCCGATAACTCACTGACAGATCCGCGCGATCTGCCCGGGTTGCTTGCCGCGGATGCCGTGATCTCTCGGGATCAATCGAAACACAATCGACACCACCGATCCTTCAGGCGACCGCCGAAGACCCACCACTGAGAGATCTAGCCACGCATGGACAGCTCGTCGTCGATCAGGACGGTGGCGCCGTGCCAAATCGGCTCGTGCGGGGCTGCGACTCGATCCATGCGGCCCTCCGGGTACACCGAATTACCCACCCTTACTTCCTCTCAGGAGTCCTCTTCGCTGGCGGCTGGTCGCTCTTGAACACATCACGGTTCTTCGCGATGTACGACTCCCAGTTGGGCGGGACCTCCTCCTCCGTGAAGATCGCCGTGACCGGGCACGCAGGCACGCACGCTCCGCAGTCGATACACTCGTCAGGCTCGATGTAGAGCTGGTCTTCGCCCTCGTAGATGCAGTCGACCGGACACACGTCCAAACACGACCGGTCTTTAACGCCAATACAGGGTTCGGCGATCACATAGGTCATCGGTTGGTCCTATGGGGTACCCCTGGCCAGCAGGCACCCTTCAGCGCAGTCCCCGCCGCTCCGCGGGTTTGCGGGCGGCTCGCTCGGCGAGGAGTTGCTCGACGCGCACCCACAGCTCAGGCCGGATGCTGTCGGCCAACTCGATGTTCAACTTGCCGAGCATCACGGCGATGGCCCCCGTGTCGAGCCCGGCGATCCGCGCTTCCTCGATCACCGCCGCGAAGTGGATGCGGGCCTCCCGGATCATCCTTCCGAACACGGACCCGTCAGGGCGTTCGCCCAGGGCCAGCGCCAGGAGATAGAGATCGCGCGCGCCATCCAGCCGCTGCGCTAAGTAGCCCCGGGTCTCGGGCGGCAGTTCCCTCGGCAGGTGAAGTGTCGGCTCAGCCATAGCGTGCTCCTTCCCGTGGGCTACTCGTCGGCGCATCACGAACGCTGTGGCCAGAGCGAACACGACTGCCCCCCGAGAATAACATTCAGGGCCCCGGCCAGCTGCAGCTTTGCCAGGGCGGAGAGCCCGCCGCACGAGCGAGTTAGGCCTCAGTCTCACGACAAATCATCAACCGAGCAATCCTGCACTTGCCCATCGATGATGCGCCGTCCACGGTCACAACAACCCGCAATGGCGCCCAGTTCGGTGGTGTATGTGATGGGAGCGCTGAAGGCCCGTAAGCCCCTACGCCGGCCAATTAGCAGATCTAGGGTCCAGCGTCCGGACCCACGTATCTGAAACGTGCGCGCCGTGATTGCAAAGCCTTTATAGGAGACAGGATTCATCGGCATACTCGGGCACAGGGACACCTTGGAGTATAGCTATGTGTTCGGGTGAACGAACTGAGAACCAATCAATGGCCGAAGAGCCAAGGGAGCCCTGCGAGCGCGTGGACGGTCGAGGGAGTGGTCGGGTATAAGCCGAACAACTCAACGGGTCATCAGGTTTTAAGTCTCTTGGTCTTGCTTTCCGCGACACCTGTTTTGATGACGACCTTCACCGCATCTTCCATCGGATCTTTGAAGGGCACCTCGATTCGGAGCAGGCCGTGCTCGTAGATTGCTTCGGCCTTGTGAGGTTTTACCTGCCATGCTAAAGCCAGCGCGGAGACATACTCAATGTCCCTTGCCGGCGCTGTCAGGTGGACGCTGTCCTCCAGGATCTTTAGATCGATGGTATCCGCTGGCGCTCCTGGGATGGCGAACTCCACTACGAGCTTGTGGTTCTCCCCGTCAGCATACGCTACTGTATCGGGCGCAACCTTCATCCGAACTTCCGGCATCTTGGCACCCTCCTGAGGGTAGCTTCAAAAGGTGTGTAAGTGACGAAGGCGATGTCGCCTTCCCGGGTGAGGCAATCACCCACGGGCCTGTGCCCGCAACGGAAAGGAGACACCGCCGTGGAGAAGAAGAACCCCGCCGAGGGGGGCGCTAGCAGGCCCGGCCTGGGATACGCTGGATCCGGGGGTCCAACGGTACGTTACCGCCGCGGGACGGGGAGGGCTAGAGTCCGGCGCCGGGACCAAGTCTATAGACTAAGGAAAACCCCGCGACTTCGTCGTCGCGGGGTCATTGTTTCTATTATGAATGGGCCTGGGTAGAGTTGAACTACCGACCTCACGCTTATCAGGCGTGCGCTCTAACCACCTGAGCTACAGGCCCTGACCGAGCCCAAATCAACCGACCTGACCGGGGCCGGCGCAAGTCCGCGGAGAGCGGTGCTGCTGATTGGTGCTACTGCTCGGGCTCACCGTGAATATACATTCCCCCCTCATGACGACTTCAGCCAACCCCGTGGCCGCCTCGTTGCGGCAGCCCGCGCTCCAGTCGCCCGAATTCGGACTGGCCCTCGGGCTCGTCGTCGGGCGCTTTGCCCTCGACATGCAGGACCTTCATTACGGCTACTGGACCGACGACCTCGAGCTGACGCCGCAGAACATGCCCCGGGCCCAGGCCCGCTACACCGACGAGCTGATGGCCGACATTCCCGCGGACGTGCGCTCGATTCTGGACGTGGGCTGCGGCGCGGGAAACACGGCGCACAAGCTGCTGGAACGGGGCTACCAGGTCGACTGCGTCTCGCCCAACGCCTGGCTCACTACGGAAGCCCGCCGGGTGCTGGGGAGCCGGGCCAGGGTCTTCGAATCCAAGTTCGAGCAGCTCACCCTGGACCGGACCTACGACCTGATCCTCTTCAGCGAAAGCTTCCTCTTCATGAAGGCGGAGCAGGCGCTGGCAAAGGCGGAATCCGCGCTCCGGCCCGGCGGTTACATCCTGATCTCCGATATCTTCAAGCTCCCCGCCGATGAGAAGAGCCCGATCGGCGGGGGCCAGGACCTCCGCCGCCATCGCGCGCTGCTCGCCGCCTCACGCTTCACTCAGCTCAAGGACACCGACATGACGGCGAATGTGGCGCCGACGTTCGATCTCCTGAGCCGGGCATACGTCGAGGCGATCGGCCCAGCCTACGGGCTCATCCTCGCGAAGCTCGAAGCGTCGTATCCCCTGCTGATGAAGTTCGTACGCTGGAAATGGCGGGGCAAAATCGCCCGCTACGAGAAGAAGCACTTCAGTGGCAAGCGCGACGGGGCGCACTTCATGAGGCACAAGTCATATCGGAGGATGCTGTATCAACTCAGCATGAATCCGTGAAGTCCTCAGCGCGCCACCTTCAAATTGTTGTGCACCTCGCGCACGCCGGTCACTGACTCCACCAGCTCCTCAGCCAGAAGACGGGCGTCGGTGCTGTCCACCACCCCGCGCAGGGTAACCGCTCCACCCTCGACCTCCACCTCGATCTCGGTGGAGTCCAGCTCCGGATCCTTGGTCAGGATCTCCTGCAGCTCCTGAGCAAGCGGGCATCGGGCCGGCGGCGCTGGCCGATGCGGCGCTCGCCCCCACCCCGCTGCTCCTCCTGCCGCTCGCTCTTCTGGGCCATGGTAGTCTCCTTCCATCCGCGTCCACCGGCCGGCTTCTGATCGCAACTTCGGCCTCGGATGAAGAGGTCACATTCTTCAGCGGAGCTCCTCGTCCTCGTCGATGTCCTCCAGCTCCTCCAGCTCTTCCTCGTCGAGATCGTCCTCGTCCTCGTCCTCGTCGAGATCGTCGTCCAGGTCCTCGTCGTCCTCATCCTCGTCGTCGAAGGTAAACCCGTCATCCTCGAACTCGTCTTCGTCTTCGTCGAACTTGCGACGCAGCTCCGCGGGTTCCACCGACGTTTCCCTGGCCCACATGATGATATCCTCCGCCATCTAAGATTTACGACGCGTCCGCCACCCGGGCGGCCCGGGCGGCCTTCTTGCGATCGTTCGCCGGCAACACCCGCTTGCGGAGGCGGATGGTCTTCGGCGTGACCTCGATGAGCTCATCTTCCTCGATGTACTCGAGGGCGTACTCGAGGGTGATCTCGCGGGGCGGCTCCAGGATGACGTTGTCGTCCGAGGCCGTGGTCCGCATGTTGGTGAGCTTCTTTTCCTTGGTGACGTTGACGTCCAGATCGCCCGGCCGGGAGTTCTCCCCAGCCAGCATGCCCTCGTACACCTGGTCCCCCGGTTCCACAAACATCTGGGCCCGCTCCTGCAGGTTTCCCAGGGCAAAGGCCACCACTGATCCCTCGCGATCCGCGACCAGGACGCCGCGCTTCCGCCCCGCGAGCGGGCCGGCCCAGGGACCGTAGTCGAGGAAGCGGTGGTGCATGATTCCGGTCCCGCGGGTATCCGTCAGAAACTCCGACCGGTATCCGAAGAGTCCGCGAGCCGGGATCCGGAAGCTCATGCGCACCATCCCCTGCCCCGGGTTCTTCATCTCGATCATCTCGGTGCGCCGGGGCCCCAGCTTCTCCATGACGACGCCCATGTAGTCCTCAGGCACATCGATCATCAGCTCCTCATAGGGCTCCAGCCGCTCGCCGTCGGGGCCGAGCTTGGTGATGACCCGGGGACGGGACACCTGGAACTCGAATCCCTCGCGCCGCATGGTCTCCATGAGGATGCCGAGGTGGAGCTCGCCCCGACCGGACACACTGTGGGTGTCGGGACTGTCGGTCTCCTCCACCCGCAGCGCCACATTGCGCTCCAGCTCCCGGTAGAGGCGGTCCTTCAGCTGCCGGCTGGTGACGTACTTCCCATCCCGCCCGGCGAAAGGACCGTTGTTGACGATGAAGTCCACCGAGATGGTGGGCTCCTCCACCGCGATGCCCTCCATCCGCTCCGGCACGTCCACCGAGGTGAAGGTCTTGCCGATTTCGATCTTCTCGAACCCGGAGAGCGCGACGATGTCTCCGGCCTCCGCCTCCTGGACCTCCACCCGGTTCAGCCCATCGAAGGTGTAGAGCCGGGTGACCCGGTTCCGCTCGACATCTTCTCCTTCCGGCACCAGCCCCGGCTCGCCCAGCGGGAGCAGAACGACGTTGTCGCCCACCCGGACCCGGCCCCGCTCGATCCGCCCGATGGCGATCCGGCCGATGAAGCTGGAGAAGTCGAGGGTGGAGACCAGCATCTGGAACGGACCCTCGGGGTCGCCCTTGGGCTCCGGCACGTAGTCCAGGATGGTCTGGAACAGCGGGGTGAGATCGGTGCCCGGCTTGTCCAGGTCCTTGGTGGCGGTGCCGGCGCGGCTCGACGTATAAAGGAAGGGAGCGTCGAGCTGCTCGTGGGTGGCCTCGAGGTCGATAAAGAGGCCGAGCACCTCGTCGTGTACCCTGAGGGGCTCGGCGTCCGACCGGTCGATCTTGTTGATGGCCACGATGGGGCGGAGCCCCAGGGCGAGCGCCTTGCGGGTGACGAACCGGGTCTGGGGCATGGGCCCCTCTGCCGCATCCACCAGAATCAGGACTCCATCCACCATCCGAAGAATCCGTTCGACCTCACCGCCGAAGTCCGCGTGCCCCGGGGTATCGACGATGTTGATCTTGGTGCCCTTCCACCGCACCGCCGTATTCTTGGCGAGAATGGTGATGCCCCGCTCACGCTCGAGCGGGTTGGAATCCATCACGCGCTCCTCCACCTGCTGGTTGGCCCGGAACGCTCCCGCTTGCCGGAGCATCTGGTCCACCAGGGTAGTTTTGCCGTGATCGACATGGGCGATGATCGCCAAGTTACGGATCAATGGTGCATCCAGCGTTGACCTGAACGGAGGAGGCCCGGACGCCCGGGCCTCCGCGGCGCATATATAGGTGGCTCGGTGCGTGGGTGCAAGGTTTTTTGGAAGGACGGGAAGGCGGGAAGGACGGGAAAGTCGGGAGGGTATGCAGCTAGGGAGAACAGCAGTTCCCTCCGTCTTCCCGTCCTAATGACTATGTCCATGGTGCACTCCCTTTCCCGATAACCGGCCGCGGTTCCTCGCACTCGTGCTGGACCTCGAGCTGAATCGTGACGTGAGCGATACCCAGGCCCGCCATTTGGCCCCGGATTCCCTCCAGCACCTCCGGATGCGAGGCCAGCTCCGGCACGATGGCGTGGCCACTCATCGCAACCAGGCCGCTGGTTACGGTCCAGACGTGGAGGTCGTGCACCGCAGTGACGCCGGGGACATCGAGCATCCGGCGCTGCACCTCGGGCATGGAGACGTGGCCCGGAACGCCTTCCAGCAGGATGTCGGTGCTTTCCCGGATGAGCCGCCAGGCTCCTACCAGGATCAGCAGGGCCAGGACGATGGAGATGATCGGATCGGCCAGGAGCCAGCCGGTGAGCCAGATGACCGCGGCTGCAGCCAGCGCCCCGGCGGAACCGAGGGCGTCACCCAGGACGTGGAGGTAGGCTCCCCTGCTGTTCAGGCTGCCGTGCCGGAGGCCGTGCAGCATTCTCAGGCTGATCAAATTCACCACTAGACCCGCGGCGGCCACAATCAGGAAGAGCTGGGCCTGGATCGGCTGAGGGTGCTGAATCCGCTGGACGGCCTCGAGGATGACCCAGGCGGCGATCCCGAAGAGGGCGGCCCCATTCACCAGCGCGGCAAGGATCTCCCAGCGCTGGTAGCCGAAGGTCTTGTTGTCGGTGGCGGGTCGGAGGGCGATCCACCCGCTGAGCAGAGAGAGACCGAGCGCTCCGGCATCGGTGAGCATATGGCCGGCGTCGGCCAGCAGAGCCAGAGAGCCGCTGATCCAGCCGCCGACTGCCTCCACCAGCATGAACACCAGGGTCAGGCCCAGTACGACGGCCAGGCGGGGCAGCTGGGCAGCGGGGCGGCTGGACGTGAGTGAAATACAGTCGTCCCGCAACGTTCCTGACCCCGCGGCAGATCGAGCAGGAATTCGGGTCCCGGACATGACTGGAATTTAGCCTGCCTCGCTGCCCCGCTGCCCCGCTGCCCCGCCTACTCTCATCCTCACCGCCTCCGCATGGGCAAACAGTCCCTCCGCCTCCGCCAGGGCAATGATGGCATCGGCATCGCTCGCCAGCCGGCTTTCCGCGTAGCGGATGATGCTGGTTCGTTTTACGAAATCGTAGACGCCGAGGGGGGAAGCGTAGCGCGCGGTGCCGCCGGTCGGCAGCACGTGGCTGGGCCCGGCTACGTAGTCGCCCACCGGCTCGGGAGTGCTGTCGCCCAGAAAGATGGCCCCAGCGTTTCGGATGGAACCGGCCACCCGCTCGGGACCGTCAGCGGCAATCTGCACGTGCTCCGGCGCCCGCCGGTTCACCACCTCGATGGCCTCCCGCATCGATCCGGCCAGAACGATGAGACCGTTGCGCTCCAGAGCCTGCCGAGCGATCGCTTCCCTCGGTGTCGCGACCAAAGCCGCTTCCAGCGCCGCGGGCAGCACCTCGGCGAGATCGGGACTGGTAGTCACACACCAGCTGGTGGCGTCCTCGTCGTGCTCCGCCTGCGCGATCATGTCGGCGGCAACCCGCTCCGGCAGGGCGCTCTCATCCGCAATGATGAGGACCTCGGTGGGCCCGGCAATCATGTCGATGCCCACGTGACCCGCCACCTGGCGTTTGGCTTCGGCCACCCAGCGGTTTCCCGGTCCGACGATCTTGTCCACCCGCGGAATGGTCCGGGTCCCGTAGGCCAGCGCCGCGATCGCCTGGACCCCGCCAACCTGAAACACCCGGGTGACTCCGGACAGGGCGCAGGCGGCGAGCACCACATCGGTCACGCCGCCCGGCGGGGTGACCGCGATGATCTCCTGCACCCCCGCCACCAGGGCCGGAACCGCGTTCATGATTACCGAGGAGGGGTAGGACGCCTTCCCGCCCGGGATATAGACGCCCACCCGGTCCAGGGGCGCCACCTTCATTCCGACCAGGCTGCCGTCCGGGTCCGCCAGATGATAGCCGTTGTCGCGCTGGCGCTGGTGGTACTCGGTGACCCGCCGGACCGCGCGGGAGAGGGCCTCCCGCAACGGCGGGGATACTCGGCAAGGAGCCTCCTGCCAGCTCGCGGCATCGAGCTCCCACGCCTCGGGCTGGAGGTCCACCTGGTCGTATTGGCGGGTGTAGTCGACCACCGCAAGATCACCCCGGGCAAGCACGTCATCCAAAATCGCAGCAACGGTTTGGCGGGTGGCCTGGTCCGCGCCGGCGACTCGGGGGAGATAAGGATCCAACGCCTCGAAGGGAGGAACCGTCAGCCTGCGGATCACTGAATCCCTCGCACGAACATCGCCCCAATGTTACGCTTGAACATTATGGAAGAGACCCAGCCTGGCTCGATCGGCCTGCGGCTACTGGCGGTGGTGGTCTTGGTGGTCGCGAATGCTTTTTTCGTGGCGGCCGAGTTTGCCCTCGTGTCGGCCCGGCGCACTCGGATTGAGGCAATGGTTCGGCAGGGCGATAGAAAGGCTAAGGTGGTGCAGGCGGCGCAACAAGACCTCTACCGCCAGCTCTCCGCCGCACAGCTGGGAATCACCGTCGCCTCGATCCTGCTCGGGTTCGTGGCCGAAGATACCGTCGCCTTCTTCCTTCGCGACTGGTTCGCCTCACTTCCGACATGGCTCTCTTTCCTTGCCCGCGGCGGGATTGCCTCCGTCATTGCCCTTTCGTTGATCTCCTTCCTGCACGTCGTGTTCGGAGAACAGGCACCCAAGGCACTCGCCATCACCTACCCGGAATCGGTGAGTCGCTGGGTAGCTACGCCGCTCCTGGTCTTCTCCTGGATTACCCGCCCCGCAACCGGGCTGCTCAACTCCAGCGCCAATTGGCTGATCCGCCTCATGGGAATCAAGGACGCGGCGTCGGAGCTGGAGCGGATCCATTCGCCGGAAGAGATCCGGATGCTGGTGGAGCAAAGCGAGGAAGGCGGCGGCCTGCAGCAACAGGACGCCCGGTTGCTCGAGGGCGTATTCGAGTTCAGTGAGAAGACCGCGCAGGAAGTGATGACCCCGCGGACCCAGATGGCCGCGCTGGAGGCCGACCTGACGGTCGAAGCGGCGGCCGACCAGGTGGCCATCCACGGCCGCTCGCGCTATCCCGCGTATACCGAGTCGCTGGACGACATCATCGGGGTGGTGCACGCCAAAGACATCCTCTCCGCCCTGCGCTCCCGGCCGGGTCAGACCATCCGGGTGATCATGCGGCCTCCGCTCTTCGTCCCGGGAACCCGCGAAGTGGAGGACGTGCTGGCCGACATGAAGCGGCTGAAGACTCACCTGGCCATCGTGCTGGACGAGTATGGCGGGACGGCGGGACTGGTGACCATGGAAGACTTGCTGGAGGAAATCGTGGGGCCGATCTACGACGAGCACGATACCCAGGATCGCTCCGGCCCCGACGAAGGCGGCCCCCGGCTGGACGGCTCCATGCCCATCTCCGAGTTCAACACCGAGTACGAGGGCACGCTCGACGACACCGACTACACCACCATCGGCGGCTATATCTTCGGCCAGCTGGGCCGGCTGCCGCGGGTGGGAGACCGGGTGACCGCTGGACCATTCACCTTCGAAGTGGTCGAGATGGACGGGCGGCGGGTGAAGACGATACGGCTGCACATTGCCCGGCCGGAAGAGGCCGGGGCAGAGGACACTACGGCCGCAAAGCCGGCGTAGCCGTCCGTTCGCCGGCAGCGAGCTGGGTCGCCAGCTCCAGGGCGGCGCGCATGCTGGACGGATCGGCCTTTCCGGTACCGGCGATGTCCAGAGCAGTGCCGTGATCCGGTGAGGTCCGCGGAAACGGCAAGCCCAGCGTGACGTTCACCGCCCGGCCGAATGCGGCAACCTTGATCGCGGTCATGCCGACGTCGTGATAGGGCGCCAGTACCGCATCGAACTCGCCCCGCAGTGCCCGGACGAACACGGTATCCGCCGGCAGCGGGCCCGCCGCTTCCAGCGTCGCGCGCGGCGGGACCCAGGACTCTCTCCTCCTCGTCTCCGAAGAGCCCCGATTCTCCTGCGTGAGGATTCACGGCACACACCGCGAGTCGAGGGCGATCCATTCCCCACCATTCCCGCAACGCCGTCTGCACCACGCGTCCGGTGCGGATCACGCGATCGGTGGTGAGCAGCGCGGGGACATCTCGGAAGGGAATGTGGGTGGTCACCAGCACGACGCGAAGCGTGGGTCCGCCATCGAGGCGCCCCTCGGCCGCCAGCATCATGGCGACATCGACGTCTCCGGCCAGGTGGGCCAGCCACTCGGTGTGTCCGGGATAGGGAAATCCCGCGAGGTGCAGCGCATGCTTGTGGGCGGGAGCGGTGACAATGCCATCCACCTCACCGCTGAGCGCGAGCTTGGCCGCGGTCTCCACCGCGTTGCCGGCGATACGGCCCGCCCGCATGGTCCGGCTCCGGTCCGGGCTATCGCCGCATCCCAAACCCCAGGTTCCCACGCTAAGGCGGCGGTCGGCCGGAATCGAGCCAATCTGATCGTCGGCCCCGACCAGCGTAATTTCTGCCGGAAGGGGCCGAGCCAGGGCGCTGGCGGTGATCTCGGGACCGATCCCGCGCGGATCACCCAGCGTCACCGCGATCCGAGGGAGTTTTCCCGGCCTCAGGTCCTGATCTCGACGTAGGTCGACCGGCGCAGCCGGTCGAGATACCGCCGGATGGCGAGCTGCTGGCCCAGCTGCTCCCGGATTCGATCGCGTACGTCTTCGTACCTGATTTCACCCTCGGGCCGCCGGTCGACCACCTGCATCACGACGAACTGGTCTCGATTGCCGGAGCCCGGCATGGTGAATACCGGAAGAATGGCGCCCCGCCCGGAATCGGCCACGACCTTGGCATAGTTCTCCGGCAGCTTGGTGACCGGAACGTTCGCGGCCTCCTTCTCTGCCGAGCGGTCATGATAGAGCCGCTGCAGCGAGTCGAAGGAGGCGCCGGCCACCAGCGCGGCCCGGATCGACTCGGCCCGGGCGCGCGCACTGTCCACGTGCGCCGAATCGATCTGCGGCACCAGCAGGATGTGCCGAGCCTGAACCTCGGCCGGCTGCACCCGCTCGACCTGAATGATGTGGTAACCGAACGGCGATTCCACCGGGTCTGAGATCATGCCGGGCCGGAGGGAGAAAGCCACCTTCTCGAACTCCGGCACCATCACGCCCCGGCGGAACCAGTTGAGTGAGCCCCCCTGTTCCTTCGACCCCGGGTCCTGGGAAAAGCGTCGGGCGGCAACGGCAAAGTCGGCGCCCCTCCGGAGCTCCAGCACAATCGAGTCCGCCTCCGCCTTCGTCTTGGCCTTGGCCTCGGCGGAGGGCATTGGAGTCACCACGATCTGGCGAAAGGACAGCGTAGCGGGACGGGTGCCCAGTGAGGCCTTCTGCTCTTCGAAGTACTCCTTCATCTCCTTTTCGGTGGGCGCCACCGATTTGAGCTTGCCATCGCTGCGCAACTTCTCGATCAGCCGGTTCTGGTAGGCGGCCCTGCGCTGCTGGTCGGTCAGCCACCGGCGGTACTCCTCCGGCGTCTGAAATCCTGCCTTCTTCAACTCCGCGGCATACTCTATCTCGGAGTTGAAGTTGGTGCGGACCTTTTTCACCTGCTCTTCGACCCCGCTGGCGATCTCTTCGTCGGTGACCTTGATGGAGGTGTCGCGCATGGCCTGTTGCACCAGCAGCTCCTCATCGATGATGGAGGAGACGATCTGCTGGCGTATCGCTCGAATGCCTTCGGGATTGTCGGGCAGCTTGACCCCCTGCGACTGCCGGGAGAAAAGCTCCTCGTCTACCTGAGAGGCCAGCACCGGCCGATTGCCCACCACCGCCACAACCCGGTCCACCACGAACGTGGTGTCTCGGGGAGGAGCGGTGGCCACGGTGGAATCCTGAGCTGACAGCCCGCCAGCGGTTCCCCCCACCGCCAGCAAAATCAGAGCACAGATCTCTCTCATACTCATAGCTACGGCTTCTTCTTCGGCGGGTGGGCACCCGCGGGCGGCTTGGCGCCGGAATTTTCAGGTGACTTCCCGGCACCAGGCGCAGCGGTTGGCGCCTGGGGCTCACCTGGAGTCGGCGCTATGCCCGGGATCGGCGCCGGGCCAGGCGCCCGCTGCATGGGTCCTGTTTGGGCTCGGGTGCTATCCGTCTTGGGCCGTTGTGCCTGCGCCAGCTCCACCGCACGGTTGAGCCCGGCATCGTACACCCGGTAACTGGACTGATCCCGCAGCAGGCTACCCATGGCGGCAGGTAAGGGGCGGAGCCGGGACTTTCCCGAACCCAATCGCTCGAAATAATCCTCGACTTTGGTGGCGGCCACCTTGTTGCGGTCCGCAGTTGAGACCGTCTTGTCCCATAGACCCGCGGTGTCGAGTCCCATGTCCACCCGGAGGGAGTCCACCTGGGCGCGATATGTGTCCGCCAGATCCTTCCATTCAGCCGGCGTGATCTGGATTTTCGCCGAGTCGGCTTGCCGCAGCAGCAGCACGTTCTGGGTCAGGACTCGGGCGAATTGATTGAGCATGGTGTCGCTGGCTTGACGAAGCTGGGTGGCGTACTGCGGCGGCAGCGCCTGAATCCAGCGCATGAACTCGGCGACGGTCAGGTCGCCTCCCTTGTAGGTCACCAGCTTCTTGTTGGAGCGGCGCGCCTTGTCTGGATCTTCTCCGGCAGATCGCATGGCGGCTGCCGCACCCTTTTCGAGCTTGATCTGGTTCTGCATGGCGAGGCTGTCCATGTAAATCGAATCGAGCCTGCTGCCGGCGCTCTGCACCAGGTACGCGGTGAGCCGGTCGCGCACCGCCTCTTCGCTCGGCCGCTTGATGATGTGGTAGCCGAACGGAGTCTCCACTACGCCGCTGGTTGCCCCCGGCGCCAGCGACCAGCCCGCACTATCGAAAGCGGGCACGAATCTGCCCTTGGGACTGGGTGGCAAGAACCCGCGATCAGCCTTGCTTCCCGGATCTTCCGAAACCTGTGCGGCTATCTGGCCAAAGTCCGCGCCGCGCTTGATCCGGGCCAGGGTGCCTTCGGCCTTCTTCCGCGCCGCGTTGCGCACTTCGGGCACCGCGTTGGGCGGAACCCGATAGAGAATGTGCTGCAGGACCCGAACGTCGTTGCCCCGATACAGGCTGTCGGCTGCGTTGGGCGGAAACGCCGAGCGGCGGGCCATCAGGGTGTCATGCCAGTGCGTTCCTTTGAGCTCGGCCAGCTGGGGCCACATGGCCCGGGCAATGCTCGCCGAATCCAGCGGTACCTTGCCGTTGGCCACCGCCTGGCCGAACAGGCTGTAGTCCACCCAGACGTTGGCGACGAACTTGGCTACCTCCCGGTCAGCCTTGATGCCCTTCCCGCTGTTCATGATCTGAGCCAGCCGCTCCGGAGTGAGCTTCCGCGATCCAGCCTCCGCGGCCACGTCGGCGTGAGCCGAGAAGAGGTCGCGAAAGCTGGAACAGGCCGTAAGCGAGCCAACCAGGACTGACATCAACAGAGCAAGACGGGGCATTAAGACTCCGAGTAGATATTTGGTATTGATCCAGTCGGGAGTCAGGAGTCGGGAGTCGAGGATCTTCCCGGATTTATTGGCCCCGACTCCTGACTCCCGACTCCTGACTTCTGACTTCCGACTCCTCACGACGCTTTCCGCAGCGCCCGAACCAGTGCCGGGACAATCGGCTCGCCACCCAGCCGCATCAGCCGGAGCGAAAGGGGAACGGTGCGCCGAACCTCCGCGGCCAACTGCACGTCGTCCAGGGCGGAGGTGAGTCCGGCGAGTCGGGGCGCGGTCCCGGGACGGAAGGTCAACCGAGCCTCCTCCCCCCGAACCAGCACGTTCTGGAGACCCAGCGCTGCGCCCATGACCCGAAGCCGGGTCATGTCGAGCAGCGTCTCGGTCATCACAGGCAGAGGACCGAAGCGCTCCCGCAGTTCATCGCGAAGCCCATCAATTTCACCGGATGTCGCGGCACGCGCCAGTCGCCGGTACAGATCCAGCTTGACGTCGTCGTCCGGAACGTAGCTGTCCGGCAGATGGGCCGGCCGGTCGAGCACCACCTCCGGCGGCAACGGTTGTTCCGCGGTGCCTTGGCCCCGAAGTGCGCGCACCGTCTCCTCCAGCCAGCGCAGGTACAGATCGAACCCCACCGCATGCGCGTGCCCCGACTGCTCGGCTCCCAGCAGGTTGCCCGCGCCCCGGATCTCGAGGTCCTTCAGCGCGATGCGATAGCCCGCACCCAGATCGGTATGATGCTCCAGCACCCGGAGACGTTCCTCCGCATCGGCATCAATGCTGTCGGGCACCAGGAGGTAGCAGTACGCCCGGCGATGACTCCGTCCCACCCGCCCCCGCAGCTGATACAGCTGGGCCAAGCCGAAGCGGTGGGCGTCGTGCACCACCATCGTGTTCGCATTGGCCACATCGAGTCCGGATTCCACGATCATGGTGGAGACCAGGATGTCCACCTCTCCGGCCACGAAGCAGCGCATGACCTCTTCCAGCTGGTCCGCCGGCATTTGCCCGTGCGCCACTCCCACCCGGGCTCGGGGCGCCAGCGACCGTACCCGGGCCGCAATGGTGTCGATGGTCTCGATCCGATTGTGTACGGTGAAGACCTGGCCGCCGCGGTCCACTTCCCGGGCGAACGCCTCCTCCAGGAGCCCATCGTCCCAGGGCTCGACAAAGGTCAGAATCGGAGAGCGGTCCCGGGGCGGTGTCTCGATCAGGGTGAGATCGCGAAGCCCGGCGAGCGACAAATGCAGCGTACGGGGGATCGGGGTCGCGGTGAGGGTCAGGACGTCCACCGAGAGCCGCATGGCCTTGAGCCGCTCCTTGTGCTTCACGCCGAAGCGATGCTCCTCGTCCACCACCAGCAGTCCCAGGTCGTGAAAGTTCACATCCTTGGAGAGCAATCGGTGGGTGCCGATGATCACATCGATCTGGCCATTGGCGAGACGCTCGAGCGCTCCCTTCTGCTCCTTGGCGGTACGGAAGCGGGAGAGCACTTCGACCCGCACGGGAAAGTCGGCCAGCCGCTCCAGAAAAGTCCGCCCGTGCTGCTCCGCGAGAATCGTGGTCGGCACCAGCACCGCCGCCTGCTTTCCCGCCTGCACCGCCTTGAATGCGGCCCGCACGGCGATTTCCGTCTTTCCGTAACCCACGTCGCCCACCAGCAGTCGGTCCATGGGGAGCGGCTGCTCCATGTCCCGTTTGACCTCCTCCGTAGCGCGGCGCTGGTCTGGTGTGTCCTCATAAAGGAAGCTGGACTCGAGCTCTCGCTGCCATTTGGTATCGGGAGGAAAGGCAAAGCCGGTGCTCACGGTGCGGCGAGCGTATAGATCCAGCAGCTCAGCGGCCATCTGCTTGATGGCCTGACGGGTTTTCTCCCTGACCCGCTGCCAGCTCGAACCTCCCAGTCTATGGAGGCGGGGAGGCGGTCGGTCGCCATCCTCGCCGGCCGCGCGGTAGCGTTCCATCTGATCCAGCCGGTAGAGCGGCACGTTCAGACGGTCGCCGCCCTCGTACTCCACGATTGCCACCTCGAGGGTCGATTCGCCCGCGGTGATCGTGTCGATCCCCCGGTAGATCCCGATGCCGTGATCCAGATGCACGACGTAGTCGCCCACGGCCAGGGCGCCGGTGGCGGTAGAGGGTGCGGCTTCCCGGTACCGGCGCGGCCGGCGGAGCCTGCGCGCCCGCCGGAAAATCTCGTGGTCGGTAAGGACCCGCAGGGTCGGCATGACGAATCCGCCGTCGAGCGCGCCGATGGCCAGGGTCGCGCCGGCGGCAAACCGGCCGCCCTCCTCCAGCAGCTCCTCCATCCGCTCGAGCTGGCCCTCATTGTCACAGAGCAGGAGTGTAGGCGTGCCGGAGCGAAGCAGTGCCCGAAGTCGGTTGAGGTCCCGATCGACTCGCTCGGGAGGAAAGAATCCGAATTGGAGGTCCGCCGGCTCGTCCCGAGAAACCAGACGGGGGAAAGCCTCGATCCGGGCTCGCCATTCGGTGGGATCCTGAAAGATGGCCTCGCGCTTGGGGACGTCCTCACCCAGCCGGCGCGCCACGTCGAGGTGATGCTCCGCCTCGTTCCAGGCGCGGGTCACTTCATCCAGATCGGGCCCAAAGGACTCCTCGACCACCAGGGTATCCGAGGGGAGGAGCTCGAGAAGGGTGCGGCGGGCGGGCGGGCGGCGGAGCGGGCGGAGGCGGTCGGACGACTCAGCATCCTGCGACCGACTGACCGACTGACCGACTGACCAACGTCGGCCTCTCTCACATAGCCTGGGTATTAATCGGCAGCACGGTGATCTCCGGCAGCTCCTCGAGCGATCGCTGGGTGGTGAGGTCGAAGCCCCGCAGTGAGGTTATGTCGTCGCCCCACCATTCCAATCGAGCTGGAGCAGCCATGCCGAATCCGTACACGTCCAGGATGCCGCCTCGGATACTGTACTCGGCAACCTCGGTGACGGTGGGCACCCGGCGGTATCCCATGGTCTCGAGATCTCGGGCGACATCGCCCGGTGGCCGCTTGTCGCCGACCGAGAGCGACAGGCGCAGCCGCTCCAGCGCGGCAGGCAGCAGAGTGCGCTCTGCCGTCGCTCTGGCTGTGGTTACCAGGATCCTGAGCTTTCCCGCCAGCAGCGCCTGCACGGTTTCGGCGCGCTCACCGGCAATCTCGTAGTGAGGCTCGTCCTCGCCCAACGCTTCGCGCTGCGGATAGAGAACCGTGGGGGCGTCGGTGAGATGACTCAGATCGCTGAGCCAGCGTTCGGCATCGGCCGGCGTGGGAGCCACCACCGTCAGCAGCCGCTGAGGAAAGGAGCGAACCAGCCAGGCAACCAGCACGGCTGCGCTCGACCCAGGCAGGCCCCCCAGCCGCAATGCTGTTCCCCGGGAAGGCAGACGTTCGGAGAGATCCAGTACCGCAGGGGTCCGCTCGAAGGCGTCGAGCAGCGGCTTGAGGCTCATGCCCGCCGTCTCCATCCGCTGGCAAAACCGGCCTCCGCCAGTCCCACCAGCAATGCCGTCCACAGCAGGGGACCGCGCAGATCTCCTCGGGCCGCCGAGGAGAAGGCCGCGCCACCCGCCTTGCCCAGGGAGATGATCCGAGCGCCGCGCCAGAGCCGCCGCGTCTGGCCATCGGTGGCGCGCTCCAGCCGGGACTCACGTGGGTCCGGATTGACGCTCAGCGCGCCGATGGTGTCACGTCCCGAGAGAAGGAAGTGAACCCCTGGCTCCGCCGGACGAAACAACGCACCACCCTCCACCCGCCAGCCACGGTCGCCCTTTCGTACCTCCGTTGTCAGATCCGGCAGCCGCACCGCATCGCCGGTGCTGCCCTGCTCCAGCACGCTCTCGCCCCGGGCCAGGCGGTTCACCAGCAGATCCATGAAAGGCATGAAACCCGCCGACACCGGCAATTCGGTCCAGCCAGGCTCCAGCCGGCTGCCCAGCAACACGACATCACCGCCACGGACGATCCATGGCGTTCCGGCTACCGTAGCGAGCACACCGGTGCGGCCACTGCCACTGGGTTGAAGAGAGTACCGGCGGAGAACTCGGTGGCGGCCGAGAGCGGCACTGCTGTCGGTGAACTGCGGCGCGATCGAGAGCTCGCCGTAGCTCCATCCAATCCCCCGCGCCGCAAGTGAGCGATTGAGAGCCCCGATCCGGGCTGGATCGTCGGGCGGCTGCACGACAGAGGCTCCCCGGCCCAGTTTTCCCAACAGCACTTCGTCTCCCCGCACGATGCGATGGTTGGATGCGAGCACCTCACACGCCGCGGCGACATAGCGGCCGGTTGAATCCCAGTTCACCCGGGCAACTGGAGCGATGCGGATGGCCATCACTCGCCGGTCGTCGGCCCGAAGCTCGTCGGGGTCCAGCGCAGCGCTGAGCTCCCACCAACCACTGGGCGCCCCGGGAATGTCCATGGTGGCTGCGCTTCCCACATGCCCGAGCGCCTGCGCCGGCGGACGAGTGCCCAGGCGAGCGCTTACGGGAATGCCGGCGCCCGAGTCTCCGACCAGCGTCACCGTGATCCGACCTCCCTCCTGGGACCAGGGCTGGGAGCCCGCGTCGAGACCGCCGATCCCGGCATTGGGCGGAGATGGGGCGTCGGGCCGGCCCACGACCAGAGGTGAAGAAGGCTTTGCGGGCGAGAGGGCGCTGGCCTGAAGATCGGTCAGCAGTATGATCTCACCCGGTTTGGGCTCAGGGCCGAGCACTTCTTCGGCCATGCCTAGCGCGGCGCCGAGATCGAGGCGGCGGGGTGAAATGCTGAGTCCGGTCAGGAGCTGATCGAGGGCCGCCTTGTCTCCTCGGCGAGGAATTCCATCAGCCGTGATGAGCCATAACACATCCTGCGGAGTGGCCCGGGCCAGTACCTGCCGGCCCGCAGCCACCAGCTGCCGGAACGTGGGAGTGCCCCTCAGCACCGCACCGCTGCTGGGCGAGTTGTCTACGATGAGGACCAGAGCGCTGGGCCCGTGCCCCGCGACACCGGTCTCCGGAATGGATGGAGCGGCCGCCGCGAGCACCAGCAGCACCAGCAGGAGCGTTCGAAGACACAGCAACAACCAGTTCTGCAGCTTGAGCCGGCGCTGATGTTCCCGGGTGGTGGTGACGAGGTACCGAACGGCGGGAAAGACTATGGTGGGGGGCTCGCGACGGGCCAGCAGATGAAGCAGGATCGGAATCGCCGCCGCAGCCAGCCCGGCTAGCAGCCACGGATGCAGAAAGCTGATCATGCCGAACGGGATGGCGGCGCCAGCGCCTCGCGAAGAACCACGCCGAACGGCGTATCCGTGGTGACCTGATGGTACGCGATCCCATGACGCCGGCAGGCGAGCCGCCACTCACTGACCACGCCTCGCACCGTGTCGCGGTAGGGGCCGGCCCAATCCCTCGGCCGGAGAACCACGGCCGCTCGCGTTTCGGGATCTTCGAATCTCGCCTCATTATTCCCGGCGAGGCTCACCTCGGCAGGATCCATGATATGGAGAACGAGAACCTGGTGGCCCCGATGCCGGAGAAAGCGAAGCGCCTTGAGCGCCAGGATCCTGTCCAGCAATAGATCGGAGACAAATACCACCAGACCCCGACGGCGCAGCTGCCCGATTACCCGCCGGAGCGCGGGTTCCGCCGCGGTGCCGCGGCCGGCCTGGGCGGCCGCCAGTACCTGGAGTAGCTGGTGCCAGTGGCTGAGCCGCGCGCGGGGCGGGGTGACGGTACGCACGTCGTCATCGAACGTGATCAGCCCGGTGGCGTCGCGCTGCCGGATCAGCACCAGGGACAGCGCTGCAATCAGGCGCTGAGCGTAGGCCAGTTTGGGCAATACCGTACCGGGCGACCCCGACCATGCCATGCTCCGGCTGGTGTCGCAGACGATCATGGCCCGTAGATTGGTCTCCTCCTCGAACTGCTTCACATATAGCCGGTCGTTGCGGCCCAGGATTTTCCAGTCCACATAGCGGAGCTCGTCGCCCGGCTGGTACATCCGGTGCTCGGCGAACTCTACCGAAAAGCCGCGCCGCGGAGAGCGGTGGAGACCGCTCAGGAAGCCTTCGACCACTCCCTGGGTGACGATCTCCAGACCACCCAGCTTTGACACTTCTACCGGGTCCAGTAAATCCAGGCGGGCCGTATTCGGGTGGTCAGTGCGCTGCATGGGAGGCGCAACGTATCCGGACGCGGCTGCCGGAAGTCAAACAAAACGGCTCAGCAGATCGAGATGGATGAAACTATGATCCACCACGAGCCGTCTACGCCTTCAACGGCCCGACTCTCCCAATCCCGGAACCAGTGCATGCGGCGCTCGACCCTCACACTCCTCCTTGTCCTCCTCGGCGCTCCCGCGGGAGTGGCCCAGACCAGCGCACCGCTCCACCGGGCGGTCGCCACGATCACGGCGAAGGATGTTGCCCGGCGTGTCGGCATCATTGCCGATGACTCCATGCTGGGCCGGGACACGCCGAGTCGTGGCCTCGACATGACCGCTGAGTATGTGGCGAACCAGTTCCGGCAGTTCGGGCTCAAGCCGGGAGGGGACCAGGGCTCCTGGTTCCAGCGCTACAGCATCGCGCGGCGCCGCATGCTGCTCGACCAGTCCCGGGTCATCCTCTCGAGCGGTGGAACGGTGGACTCGGCAAAGTTTACGACCGACGTCCGCTACGATGGCGGAGGCGTGCCGGAGAAGCCGCTGACGGCGCCGGCGGTGCTGGTGAGTGGCGCGCAGACCGAAGCATCGGCGGCCGGAGCAGGCGTCCGAGACCGAATCGCCCTGTACCTCCCCGAGCTCGGCGCCGATCCCGGACTGGTGCAGCAGGTACTGCGCGCCCTCTATCTGAATCGGCCGACCGCCCTGCTGGTGCTGGATGAAAGCGACTCCGCCGGCTTTGCCGTTACCCTGCCCCGGCGCCCCCAGGAGCGAACGGTCGTGGGCGCACCAGCTTCCCAGCCGACGGTTCTCCAGCTCAGGACCGGGGGGGTTCGCTCCGTCGCTTGCCGCGGCCGGACTCGACCTGCAGGGGCTGCGCGGCTCTCCCACGCCTGTGGTTCGCGAGCTGCCGAACCTCAAGGTTCAGATTCAGATCAAAGACTCGGTGGTCTCTGCCCGCTCCGCGCCCAATACCGTGGGTGTCCTCGAGGGCTCAGACCCGGAGCTCAAGCAGGAGTATCTGGTCTACTCCGCTCACATGGATCATATCGGGATCACGCCGGGCCGGCCGGACAGCATCAACAACGGCGCGGACGACGATGGGTCAGGGACCGTGGGAGTGATGGAGCTGGCGGAGGCCTTCAGCCGGCCGGGAGCCCGGCCCAAGCGATCGGTCATCTTTCTGACGGTGAGCGGCGAGGAAAAGGGCCTCTGGGGCAGCGACTTCTTCACCGCCCATCCACCGGTCCCGATCCAGCAGATCGTCGCGGACATCAACATCGACATGATCGGCAGGAACTGGCGGGACACCATAGTGGCGATCGGGAAGGAACACTCGAATCTGGGTGCCACGCTCGAGCGGGTGAATCGGGCCCATCCCGAGTTAGGCATGACGGCGATCGACGACCGCTGGCCCGCGGAGCGGTTCTACTTCCGGTCGGATCACTACAACTTTGCCCGCCGCGGAGTGCCGATTCTTTTTTTCTTCAACGGCGTCCATGAGGACTATCACGAGGTCACTGACTCGCCCGACAAGATCGACAGCGAGAAGGAGTCGAGGATCCTCAAGCTGCTGTTCTACCTGGGACAGGACATCGCCAACGCGCGCGAACGACCGCAGTGGAAGCCGGAGTCGTATAAGGAGATTGTGGAGAAGAGCGGGAAGAAAGCGTAAGCGGTGAGCGGGTACGCGAATTCGCCGTCATGCTGTCCCGCTTACCGCTCCCTGTTCGTCCCGCTCACGCTTCTACCCGCCCGAGTAAGCAGCACTCCGGCCACAATCAACACCGCGCCCACGCCCTGCAGCGGGTGAGGTCGTTCGCCGAGCAGGAGCCATGCGCCGGCTACCGCCACCAGCGGCGTCAGACACATATAGATGGCGGTGCGGGTGCCGCCCACCGCCTTGACGCTGCGGTTCCATAGCAGGTACGCCAGAACCAGGGAAAACACCGCCGCGTACCCCAGGCCGGCCCAGGCCACTCGAGGGACCTCGGCCCAGTTCAGGCGAAGGACTCCGGGAATGCCGGCCAATACCAGTCCCGGGGTGCCCGCGATGGTGGTGGCGGTCGTGACCCGGAGCGAGCTGATTCCGGGTGGAATCCGGCGCAGCCCAATGGTGTAGCCCGCCCAGCAGAAAACCGCACCCAGGGTCATCAGGTCGCCCAGCAGAGTACTCGAGTGAAATCCCACGCCGCGGGTCGCGATCACGATGATCACGCCCAGGGTTCCGATGGCGATGCCCCAGCGCATCCGGGGCGTGATCCGCTCCAATCGAAGCAGCCCGGCCAACACCGCGACCACGGTAGGCAGCATGGACAGGATCAGCGCGCTGTTGGTGGCGGTGGTGTGATTTAATCCCACGGTGAACGCCAGCTGATAACAGGTGTTCCCCAGAATCCCGAGCAGGATCAGAATCCTGGTAGCGCCCGGCGGCAGCGCGCCCGGTCCCTCAAACAGCCGCACCACGATCCACAGAAGCCCGCTGGCTATCACGAACCGCACGGCCGTGAAAGGCAGCGGGGGAATGGCCGCCAGCGCCAGCTTGGTGATGCTGAAGTTCATTCCCCAGATCAGGCACACGGTCAGCATGCCCACATCGCCTGACAGGCGAGAGGGTACGCGGGGAGGCGGGGAGGCAGGGACGTTTGAGCTCGTCGCGCTCGTGGTTGTCATCGAGCCTCAAGAATACACCGACCTTCGACCTCGTCGGCTTCCCCGCCTCCCCGCTTCCCCGCTTCCCCGCCTATCTTCACCCCATGTCCCAGTCCCGAATTCGAAACTTCTGTATCGTCGCGCATATCGATCACGGCAAGTCCACCCTTGCCGACCGTCTGATCGAGGCCACCGGCGCCGTGGAAAAGCGGCAGATGCGGGAGCAGCTGCTCGACACCATGGATCTGGAGCGGGAGCGCGGGATCACCATCAAGCTGAACGCGGTGCGGATGACGTACGCCGCGCGGGACGGGAACGACTACGAGCTGAACCTGATCGACACGCCGGGCCACGTGGACTTCACCTACGAGGTGTCCCGGTCATTGGCGGCCTGTGAGGGCGCCATTCTGGTGGTAGACGCCTCGCAGGGGGTTCAGGCTCAGACGCTCAGCAATCTTTTCCTCGCCATGGACGCCGGGCTCGAGATCATTCCGGTGCTCAACAAGATCGACCTCCCCGGGGCCGAACCGGAGCTGCGAGCCAAGGAGATCATGGATCTGATCGGAGCCAAGCGGGAAGAGATCCTCGCGGTCTCTGCCAAGGAAGGCACCGGCGTTCCCGAGCTGCTCGAGGCCGTGGTGGCGCGGGTCCCTCCGCCGAAGGGCCGGGAGGACGCCCCGCTTCGCGCGCTCATCTTCGACTCCTACTACGATCGCTACCGCGGCGCCGTTCCCAGCATCAGGGTTGTGGATGGAGTGGTCCGCGAAGGCATGGAGATCGCCTTTGGCGCCCATCCCGACGACGTGCACCACGTGGACGAGGTGGGCTACCTCCAGCTGGGACAGCATCCCACCGGCGAGCTGCGGGCGGGTGAGGTCGGCTATCTGGTGGCGAGTCTGCGCGACGTCCGGGACGCCCGGGTGGGCGACACCATCTTCGACGCCTCCAACCGGGCCAGCGAGCTGCTCCCGGGATACCGGGAGGTCAAGTCGATGGTCTTCGCTGGAGTGTACCCCACCGATTCGGACCAGTACGAGAATCTCCGCGATGCCCTGGAAAAGCTGCGGCTCAACGACGCGAGCCTGCACTACGAGCCGGAGTCCTCGACCGCGCTGGGTTTCGGGTTTCGCTGCGGTTTTCTCGGTCTGCTCCACATGGAGATCGTGCAGGAGCGGCTGGAGCGCGAGTTCGATCTCGACCTGATCACCACGGTGCCCACCGTCGAGTATCACGTATACAAAACCGACGGCGAGATGCTGCTCCTGGAAAACCCGACCAACCTCCCTGATCCGGCCAGCATCGCGCGAATCAACGAGCCGTACGTCAAGGCGCGGATCATGGCGCCGTCGGAGTACATCGGCGGGATCATGAAGCTGGGACAGGAACGTCGCGGGGTATACAATGGGATGCACTACCTCGACACCACCCGGGTGGAGTTCGATTTCGAGTTTCCCCTGGGCGAGATCGTGCTGGATTTCTATGACAAGCTGAAATCCCTGAGCCGAGGATATGCCTCACTCGACTACGAAACGTCGGACTATCGGGAATCGGATCTGGTCAAGCTGGACATGTTGATCAACGGCGACCCGATCGACGCCTTCAGCGTGATCATTCACCGGGACAAGGCCCCGGAGTATGGCCGCAAGGTGGCCGAGAAGCTCAAGGAGCTGATTCCGCGCCAGCTGTATCAGGTGGCCATCCAGGCCGCCATCGGCAACAAGGTGATTGCCCGCGAAACCATCTCCGCGTTCCGGAAGGACGTGCTGGCCAAGTGCTATGGGGGCGACGTCACCCGGAAGCGCAAGCTCCTGGAGAAGCAGAAAGAGGGCAAGAAGCGGATGAAGCAGATCGGCGCGGTGGAGATTCCGCAGGAGGCGTTTCTGGCTGTACTGCAGGTTGACTGACGACGTGAGCGGTGAGCGGTGAGCGGTAAGCAGGAAGGGCCGACTCCATTTGCGTACGACCAAGCGGGCAACCTCGAACGGGACCACCCGCTCACCGCTGTACCGCTGACCGCTCACCTGTCTTCGTAATCCAAACCGCCTTTCTCGGTGACGTGGTGCTCACCACACCGTTGCTGTCCGTCCTGGCGGCTCGGCATGGCCCGGTGGATGTGGTGACCACGCCGGCCGCTGCCGGACTCCTGGAGGGACATCCCGCGGTGAGGTCGGTGCATTCGCTACGACAAGCGGGCGTCGGACCGGGGCTGGCGAGGACTCCGGCGCATGGGGCGTGAGCTCCGCGGGCGGTCCTATTCCCGGGTGTACCTTCCGCACCGGTCGCTGCGGTCGGCGGCGCTCGCCCTGTGGTCGGGCGCGCCGGAGCGGGTCGGGTTTGCCGATGCGCCGGGCGCGATCAGCTACACTTCCCGCGTCACTCGCCCGGCCACCGGCCATGAGGTCGAGCGACTCCTGGCTCTGGCGCCAGTCGGTGCCCGAGGAGCACGCTGCGGTCAGCCTGCCACTCACCGATGAGGACTTGCCCGGGCCGACGCGTGGCTCGCCGGCAAGGGCGTGGGAGCCAGGTTTGCGGCGCTTGCTCCGGGATCGATCTGGGGAACCAAGCGCTGGCCCTATTACTCCGGAGCTCGCCGCCGAGACTCGACCGGATGATGGTGGTGGTGGGCGGCGCCGACGACTGGCGCTGGCCAACGCGGTCGCGGCGGCGGCGCCGGATCGGGTAGTGAGTGCGGCGGGTGCGCTGAGCCTCCGGGAGTCGGCTGCCCTGATTCAGCGGGCCTCGGTGCTGGTCACCAACGATTCCGCTCCGCTGCACCTCGCTACCGCGGTGGGCACGCCCATTGTCGCGCTGTTCGGCCCGACGGTGCCGGAGTTTGGATTTGGGCCCCGGCGCGCAGGCGACATCACGCTGGGACACCCCGGGCTGAGCTGCCGGCCCTGCTCGAGTCATGGTCCTCCCCGCTGTCCCCTGGGGCACCATCGGTGCATGCGTGATCTGTCGGTCGATGCGGTGCTGGAGGCGATAGCCACTATCGTGAGTGCGGAGGAGTCGGGTGCGATTTGTCCTCGGAATTGATATAGGCGGAACCAATCTCGTCGTGGGCAGCGTGGCTGAGGACGGCTCCGCCCTGCACGCGCTGGACAGCGAACCTACCCATGCGGAGGCCGGCCAGACGCGATGTGCTCGACCGGCTCATCACCCTGGCCCAGCGAACCATCGAGCGAACCCGGCAGGAGGTCAGAGGGGCTGAGATCATCGGCGTCGGGGTGGGAGCGCCGGGTCCTCTCGACACCAAGAGCGGGATCGTGCTGCTCACCCCTAACCTCGGCTGGGTCAATCTGCCGCTCCGCCAGATCATCCACGAGCGCCTGGGGCTGCCGGCCGCGCTCGACAACGATGCCAATTGCGCCGTGCTGGGCGAATGGTGGATGGGCGCGGCCCGGGGGACTCGCAACGCGATCGGGATCACCATCGGAACCGGGATCGGAGGCGGCATCAATCGTGGACGGCAAACTGTACCACGGAGCATCCGACTGCGCCGGCGAGATCGGGCACACCACCATCGACACCGAGGGCCGCCGCTGCAAGTGCGGCAACTACGGCTGCCTCGAGGCCTATGCCTCGGGACCCAACATCGCCTTGCGGGCGGTGGAGGAGCTCAAGGCGGGCGCGGTGAGCCGGCTAGCCGATTATGTGGGAGGCGACCTCCGGCAGGTCACGGCGCAGACGGTGTATCAGGCGGCGCACGATGGAGACGAGCTCGCCCTCGAGGTGGTGAACGACACGGCCAAGTTCCTCGGCGTGGGTATCGCCAACCTGGTGAATGTCTTCAATCCCGAGGTAGTCGTCGTCTGCGGCGGCGTCACCCTCGCCGGCGACCGCCTGTTCGATCCGCTGCGGCGCGAGGTGGCCCGGCGGGCCTTCAAGCCGGCGGTCAGCGTGTGTCGCATCATACCCTGCGAGTTGTCGGGGACGGCCGGGGTGTACGGGGCGGCCAAGGTCTATCTCGAGTGCTGTGCCTAAAGTCGGCATCGTAGGGTCTCTGGTCTGGGATCAGATCCACGGACGCGACCCGACGGCCCCGCCGGTAGAAGAGTGGGGCGGGATCGCCTACGCGCTCGGGGGACTGGACGCCAGCCTCTCTCCCGATTGGGAGATCGTTCCGCTGATCAAGGTCGGCCGGGATCTCAGCGCGGAGGCCCAGCGGCTCTTGCGCGGTCTGGTTCGACTCGCGCCCGGGCGCGCGGTGCGTAGAGGTCACCACTCCCAACAACCGGGTGGTGCTGCACTACGAGTCAACCGAGCGCCGGTGCGAGCGCATGTCGGGTGGCGTTCCGGGCTGGACCTGGGCCGAGTTGGGTCCCATGGTGAAAGACCTGGACGCCGTCTATGTGAATTTCATCTCCGGATTCGAGCTCTGTCTGGGGACAGCCCAGGCTCTCCGGCAGGGTTTCCAGGGCCCCATCTATGCCGACCTTCACAGCCTGTTTCTGGGTATGCAGCAGGACGGGATCCGGGTGCTGCGTCCACTGCCCGACGCGCCCAGCTGGTTCGGCTGTTTTGATTTCGTCCAGCTCAATGAGGATGAGATGCACCAGCTCACGGCGGATCCCCTGATTCTGGCAGCCGAGGCAATGGGAGTTGGGGTGTCTCTGCTTACCGTCACCCTGGGGCCACGGGGGGCGGCGTACGTAGCGGCGCCGGGCTTCGATGGGCTGGCGGACGGGCGGACGGGCGGGTCAGGACGGTCGGACGGTCGGACGGTCAGGTCCGTGGCCGAGACCCGATCTCGGATCACTCGGCCGCCCGGCGCCGTCCGACCTACCGACCGTCCGCACCGCCCTGATCCCGGCTCCGAAGGTCGACGCCCTCGACCCCACCGGCTGCGGCGACGTGTTCGGAGCCGCCGTGTTCGCCCGGCTCCTGGCCGGAGATTCAGTGGAGCCGGCTTTACGGCACGCCGCAAATATGGCGGCCCGGAACGCCGCCTTCCGAGGGGCAAGCGGCCTCTCGCGATACCTGCGGGGCGAGCTGGTGTCGCTGTGACCCGGGTGGTCGAGGTCCCGGCGCACTTCGACGATCGCAGCTTCGACAGCTTTGCCGAAGGCTTCGGCGAGTGGCCGCCGGAGCCAAAGCTGTTGTTCGATGCCCGGGGCACCCAGTGGGCATCACCTTACGCGCTGATCGGCCTCCTCACTGCTGGGCAGGCGCTGGCCGAAGCCCGGCGGGAAAAACCACTCCTGACTGTCCCCACCAGCGATGAGGTCAAGCGCTACTGGGCCAGGGCCGGCTTCTTCCAGCAGGCGGCCGAACTGTTCGAGCTGCACGGCAAGGTTCCCCGGGCCACCACCACCGGCCCCTCGGACGTGCTGCTCGACGTCACACCGGTGCGGGCATCAGAGGACGTGCACAGCGTCGTCGACAAGATCTCAGAGGGAGCATCCCGGATCCTGCATGGTGAGCTGGGACTGGAGATGAAAGCGACGCTCCGCTTCAGTATGGCGCTTTCCGAAGCCTGCCAGAATATTGTGGAGCACGCCGGCACCAGCGGCTGGGTGGCCGTGCAGGCATATACCTTCCGTCGCCGTCTCGGCCGCAGAGTGGTTGTCATCGCCGTCAGCGATTCCGGGGTCGGCTTCCGCCGCTCACTCGAGAGCACTCATGCCAAACGGTTCGGCGAGCGCTGGGGAGACGGCGCGGCGCTGGAAGCAGCCCTCATCCAGGGTGTCAGCCGGTTTCGCGATCCAGGCCGGGGCCAAGGGCTGGCGTTCATCAAGCGCTTCCTGGACCAATGGGAGGGAAAGATCTCCATCCGCAGCGGCACCGCCCGTCTCTCCATTGTTCCCCCCTGGGACGAAGACGCCCCTTTGACCGAGCGCCTTCCCTATTTTCCCGGTTCCCAGGTGCAAATCATCATTCCAGCCCAGCAGGCGGAGCGCTCGTGATCCAGACCATCAGGATCGGGCACCTGCTGCGCGAGGCCGTTGCCGCGCCGTACCGCAACCTGGTTACCCGTCCCACCGGTGCGGCCGTCCGAACCAGAATCGAGGAGACCCTGGCCCGCAGCCGGTGCCTCACCGCCCTGCTGGATTTTTCCGAGATCGAGCTGGTGGACTTGAGCTGCGCCGATGAGGTGGTGGCCAAGCTGCTGTTGGCCGGAAGAGATGTCTGTTTCTTCGTGCTGCAAGGCCTCCGTGAAGATCAGCACGAGGCAATAGACCACGTGCTCACTCATCATCGTTTAGCGGTGGCAGCGGTGCCGCCCGACAAGGGAGAGCCGCGCCTGCTGGGCTGGGTTCCCTCGGACGCCCGCGAGGCCTTTGCCTGCATCTGCGATCGCGGCCCGCTCGGGGTGGGCGATCTGGCTCGGTCCATGGGTTGGCTGGAGAGCCGGAGTCGCGACGCTCTTCGCAGCCTTGCCGCCCACCGGCTGGTGCTGCTGGTCGGCGAGGTATATCACCCTCTTCCCACGGCATGAGCCGGCGGCAGGGGTTTTCCACCACCGCCATTCATGGCATTCCGCAGCGGCGGCCGGACTGGTCGCCGGTGGCCCCCGCCATTCAGCAGAGCAGCACCTTCACCAATCCCGTCGGCAGCGACGAGGAGGTGCTCTACAGCCGCTACGGCAACAATCCCAATCAGCTCGCGCTGGCCAAGAAGTACGCCCTGCTCGAGGGCACCGAGGATGCCATCTTCGTGGCCAGCGGCATGGGTGCCACCGCGCTGGCTCACCTGGCGGTGCTGCGTCCAGGCGATCACCTGATCTCCAGCAGCTGGATCTATGGAGGCACCCAGCACCTGTTCGATCAGGAGCTGGCCCGATTCGGGATCGATGTGACCTACGTGAATCCCGAGCAGCCGCGGCACTGGCGCAAGGCGGTGCGGAAGGCCACTCGCGCCATCTTCGTCGAGTCGCCCACCAATCCGCTGATGCGGGTGATCGATCTGGGGCCCATCGCCTACGCGGCGGAGGAAGAGGGACTGGCGCTTCTGGTGGACGCCACCTTTGCCAGTCCCTTCAATTTTCAGGCGATCGAGCACGGCGCCGACGTGGTCATCACCAGCGCAACCAAGTACCTCAACGGGCACAGCGACGTGATTGCCGGGGCCGTTGCGGGCTCCACCTCATTGGTGGAGGAGGTGAGCCGCCTGATGCGCCTCTGGGGTCAGGCGATCGATCCCCACGCCGCCTGGCTCATCGATCGCGGAATGCGCACGCTCGGCGTCCGCATGGAGCGGCACAACACCAACGGTATCGCCGTGGCCAGTTGGGCCGAGACCCAGGAGCGGGATCTCACGGGTGCACTACCCCGGGCTGCCGTCTCACCCCGATCACGCGTACGCCAAGAAGGTGCTGCATGGATTCGGCGGCATGGTGGGGCTCGAGCTCAAGGGCGGCGTCCGAGCGGCGGAGCGGCTCCTCAAGCGGCTCAAGATGATCGCCCACGCGCCCAGCCTGGCGGGAGTCGAGACGCTGGTCTCTGAGCCCCGGCTCACGTCGCACAAGAGCATCGGGCCCGAGGGCCGGGCAAAGATCGGGATTCCCGACGGCTTCCTGCGGTTGAGCTGCGGGCTCGAGGACGCGGAGGATATCATCGCCGATCTGGAGCAGGCGCTGAGAAGTGAGAAGTGAGGGGTAAACCGTTATTTTCCCGCCGTGATCCGTTTCGCCAACGTATACAAAGCCTATCCTAACGGTGCACTGGCCCTGAAGGACGTGACCTTTCACGTCTCCAAGGGCGAGTTCGTATTTCTCACCGGGCACTCCGGCGCCGGCAAGTCCACCATCATGAAGCTGCTCTTTGCCGAGCAGAGGCCCAGCGCGGGAGAGGTGCGGGTATCCGGGTACAACGTCATCGCTCTCAAGGCTGACGAGGTGCCCCGCCTGCGCCGCCGGCTGGGCGTGGTGTTCCAGGATTTTCGCCTGCTGGAAGACCGGACCGCCGCCGAGAACATTGCCTTTGCGCTGGAAGTGACCGGCGCGCAGAACCGACACCATCGCCGCCCGGGTCATGCGGGTGCTCACCCAGGTCGGGCTCTCGGCCAAGAGCCGGGCGTATCCGCGCGAGCTGTCGGGCGGCGAGCAGCAGCGGGTTGCGATCGCCCGCGCGCTGGTGAACGACCCCGCCATTCTGCTGGCCGACGAGCCCACCGGCAATCTCGACGAGCGGGCCACCCGCGGCGTGTTTCAGCTGCTGCGCGACATCAACGCGGGTGGAACCGTGGTGGTCATGGCCACGCACGACCTCGATCTGGTCCGGCAAACCTCCTATCGCATCATCGAGATGCGGGAGGGAAGCGTGGTGTACGACAGCCAGGTGGACGAGGCCCAGGCGGAGGCCAAGTGAAGCTCCTGACCCGCGAGGCGCTCCTGTCGTTTCGCCGGGCCCCGCTCCTCTCGGCGCTCTCCGTCACCACCATCGCGTTCTCGCTCTTCACCGTCGGTCTCTTCGGCCTGGTCGCGATGAATCTGCGCCAGGCGCTGCGAGGCCTCGAGGAGCGGGTCGAGATCGTCGCGTTCATCCTCCGGGGAACGCCCGCCGAGACCATCGCCGTCGCCACCCAGGACATCTCCGCCTTTCCCGAGGTGAAGGACGTCAGCTACGTCAGCGAGGAGGAGGCGCTGCAGCGGGCCCGCACTGAGCTGGTGGAGTTTCGCGATGCCTATCGCGATCTCCAGGTGAACCCGCTTCCCGCGTCGATCGAGGTCCGGCTCAAGGATGGGTATCGCGATGCCGCGGCAGTCGAGCGGGTGGCCCAGCGGCTCAAGGGGTTCGGCTTCATCGACGATGTGCGCTTCGGCCGGGAGTGGGTGCAGAAGCTCGACCACCTGCGCAACATCACCGGTCTGGTCGGTCTGGTCATCGGTCTCGCGTTTGCCGCCGTGGCGGTGGTCATCATCGGCGTCACCATCCGCCTCACCATTCTCCAGCGAGCGCGGGAGATCTCGATCATGCGGCTGGTGGGCGCCACCAACTGGTTCATCCGGGGCCCGTTCCTGCTGGAGGGCGCGCTGAAGGGCCTGCTGGGCGGGTTCCTCTCGCTGGTGCTGTGCTACGCCGGCTACCTCCTCTTTCGAGACAAGAGCGGAGGGACCTTTGCAGGTCTCATCTTCTTTCGAGCCGCGAGCACATGGTGTTGATCATCATCTTCGGGGTGCTGCTCGGCCTGGCCGGCAGTCTGGTGAGCGTGGGGCGGCATCTCAGGCATGTGTAGGCGGGGAGGCGGGGAAGCGGGGAGGCGGGGAGGTCTCCTGCGGTTGCGATCTCGCCTGGCCCTCGGTGTGCTGCGGCTTCCCTGCTTCCCCGCTTCCCCGCTCCTCCGCTCGCCGCGCTAGCAATCCTCGTCGTGTCGACGATTCCGGCGCACGCCCAAGGAACTCCGGATCTGGAGGAGATCCCGGCGCCGATTAGAGGAGATCCGCGCCGAACGAGACCGGCTGGAGCGCCAGCGGGAGCGGCTGCAGGGCCAGGTGCACGACGTGAACGACGAGCTGAGCAATCTGGAGCGGCAGCGCGAGTCCACCCAGCGGATCGTCAACGAGATCGAGCGCCAGATCGGAGGATTGGCTTCTCAGCTCGATCGTTCCAGCGCCGAGCTGATCCTGGCGCAGGACAACCTGGCCGAACGCCGGGCCGTGCTGGAGCGACGGCTGGTCGACATCTACAAGCGGGGCCCGCTGCACACCTTTCAGGTGCTGCTGGCCGCCGAATCGTTTGGGGATCTGCTCAGCCGCTACAAGTATCTCTATCTCACCAGCGAACAGGACCGGGCCCTGGTCGACCGACGTCGAGAAGCTACGAAACCGGGTGGTCCAGCAGCGGAACAACATTCTGAACGTCCGGGGCGAGCTGGACCGGCGGCGGGAGGAACGAGAGGCGGAGTTCAGCGAGTACACCGAGCTGGCTTCCGAGCGGGCCAGAAAGCTGCAGACCCTGCAGCGCTCGGCCCGCAGCACCGAGCGGCGGCTCACCCAGCTGCAGAAAGACGAGTCGCGGCTGAACGGCCTGCTGGCAGCGCTGGAGCGCTCCCGCCGGGACGAGCTGGCCCGCGGCGCGCTGCGCGGCGCCGTGGCCGCCCCCGGATCCATCACAACGGCAGACCTGGGCAAGCTGGATTGGCCGGTCGAGGGAGCCATCGTCTACCACTTCGGCCGGGACACCCTCCCGAGCGGCGGAATCATTCGTTGGAACGGGGTGGGCATTGCCGCACCGGTGGGCACGCCGGTCAAGGCGGTGGAGTCCGGGAAGGTTCGTCTGGTGGGTCAGTTCGGAACCTATGGGTTGACCATCGTCCTGGAGCACGGCAACGGATACTACTCGGTCTACTCCCACCTGGAGACGGCCGAGGTCAAGAACGGCGCTTCGGTCGACAAGGGACGGGTGATCGGTACGGTGGGGGGCCAGAACTCGGACTACGGTCCTCATCTGCACTTCGAGATCAGGGGGGAAAACCAGATCGCCCTCGATCCGACGACGTGGCTTCGAAGGCGGTAAGTGGGGAAGCGGGGAGGCGGGGAAGTTGACAGGGTTGAGAATCGCGACTGTTGCCTTACCTCCCCGCTTCCCCCTTCCCCTCCTCCCCGCTTACACCGCTACCCCGATCCGCTCGCTCGACTGGGCCCTTCCCCGCATCAGGGCCGCTTCGGCCATGGCGAAGAGGTCGTCCGGCTGGAAAGCGGCCGGGTGGGGGAAGGTGACGATCCCCGCGCTGAATCGGGCCGACCCGAACCGGGGGTCTCCCTCCAACGGGAGCGACGTCAGCCGTTCCCGGACCCGGATTAGCGACTGGCGAGCCCCCGACTGGCCGGTCTCAGGGAGGACGATGGCAAACTCTCCGCTGCCATAGGGAGCGACCAGATCCGGCACCCTCAGCTCCCGCCGCAGAGTCTGGGTTACCTCTTCCCGGAGGCGAGCGGCGGCCTCGGGACCCTGCCGCTGTTCGGAGTCCTGCAGCTCGTCCACTCCGAGTAAAATCAAGCTGAAGCTGAGGGAGTAGCGCCGGGCCCGCTCGAATTCTTCCTGGACCCGCTGCTCCAGGTCTTCAGAGGGCTGGGCCGGGAGGGTGGCCTCGGCCGAGCCCCGACCGTTCGAGGCCGGCGCCAACCCGAATTCGGAGGCTGGGGTGGCCGGGTCCCCCGACTGGCGGTGCTCCCGGATCCGGGCGTAAATCCGGGCGCAGAGCTCAGGCAGGTGAACCGGGGCGATCAGGGCATCGGCGGCACCCCGGGCCAGCGCCGAGGCCGGGCCGTCCGGATCCGGGCTCGAGAGCACCACGACCTGAGGGGTTGACCCGTGGTTTACCGGGTAACCGGCTATCAGCCCGTCGCCCGGGCCCAGCTGGCTCAGGGTGATGAGAATGGCATCACTGGCCGGACGAAGGTCGGGGTCTTCCTGCTCGAGGAGCTGAAAGCCGGCACGGGTGAGCGCCCGCTCCAGGCCCTCGGGCCGGGCAGCGGCTTCCCCCAGCAAGAGAAGCCGGGGGCGGGTGAGCTGTTCAGGTAAAGACTCGGTCACATCAGACAGAGGAGTGCATGCGCCAGGTGCGAATCGGTGAACAGCTGGGAGCTCATGTGTCGGTCCAGGGAGGCGTCGACAAGGCGCCGATCAGAGGAAAGGCGATTGGAGCGACGGCCATTCAGGTATTTACCAAGACGCCTAGCCAATGGCGTGAACCGAGCATTCCCGACGAGTCATTTGCCGCCTTCCGCCAGCAGTGTGAGCGGCACCGGTTCACCAGTATAGTGGCGCATGATTCGTACCTTATCAACCTCGCCACTCCAGACCCGGTCTTAAGTGGCCGGTCCGAGGCCGCTTTCATCGGCGAGCTCCGGCGTTGCGAGGCGTTCGGCATTCCATACCTGGTGTCGCACCCCGGCAACTACATGGATACCCGGAAAGCGGGGCTCAGACGGAATGCCGCTGCTTACACCCGTTGTCTGCGCGCCGTGCCTGGATCGGTGATGGTACTGCTGGAGACCACCGCCGGCTGCGGCACCGCGCTCGGCAGTAACTTCGAAGAGCTGGCAGCACTCCGGCAGATGATTGGGTCTGATATCCGTCACCGGGTGGCGTACTGCGCCGATACCTGCCACCTCTACTCGTCGGGTTACGATCTGGTGCTGGACTATGAAGGAGTCTGGCGACAGTGGGACGCGGTGCTCGGTCTGGATCTCCTCCGCTGCCTGCATCTCAATGATTCGAAGACACCTTTTGCATCCTGTCGCGACCGACACGAGCTGATTGCGGAAGGATCGCTGGGCCCCGGTCCATTTCGCCGAATCATGACGGACGCCCGGTTCGATCACGTAATCAAGATCCTGGAAACGCCCAAGGGCAAGGACGGCGTTACCGCCGATCGGAAGATGCTGCGCCGTCTTCGGGCGTACGCGCGAGCGGTCCACGCATCGCGTTGACCCCTTGCCCCTCCCCACCCATACTTGCTCGATGCGAGTCCTCCTGGCACTCCTTTGCGTCTGGCCGGCTGTGGGAGTGTCGGCGGCCCGCGCCCAGACCGATTACTACGCCCGGCTGGGGGTGACCTTCGCAACCGACCTGGTCACCGACAACATCGCCCAGGATATCGTGACCCAGCAAAGCCTGGCCCCCACTCTGGCTTTTGGGGTCTCCTTTCGGATCGCTCCCGCATACTCCGCCGGTCTGGAAACGGCGCTCTCCACCTCAGGCTACCACAGCACTGAAGCCGACCAGGATACCGATCTCGGTACCCTTGCCACCGGCTCGGTCCTCCTCAATCTGGAAGGGCCGGTCTGGCACCGGGCCAGCTGGCGAGCAGGGCTTGGCCTGATCAGCTACTTGCCGGCCGAGGATAGCGGCATCTTTCTGAGCGGGGGAACCACCCGGTTCCTGGCAGGTGCGGGGTTCGACTATCGCCCGCCACTGCTGACTCACTGGGACCTGATGGTCAGCCTCCGCTACGATTTTCATCGATTTTCCACCGACGAGCTCGACGCGCGGGGCTTCACCGGGAGCCAGGGGGTGCAACGGGTTTCCCTGTCCCTCGGTCTGGCCCGGGCCCGGCGATGAAGCTGGGCTCAGGCCTGCCGATACTTGGGACGCTCCTGGCCGCCGCGGTCGGTCTTTCCTGTGCCGACATCGCCGCGCCGGGGCGCAGCGACGTGTACGAGTGGCGGTTCATAACCTCCACCGGCCCTGGCACCACCGATACACTGAGCTTCCATTGGCCGCGCTCGATGCTGCCGGTCAAGATCTGGGCCCAGGACACCCTGGACTTTCCGAATCACGTCACCCATGCCATTGACGTGTGGAAGGCCGCGTTTCTGTACCGTGAGTTCGATGCGGTTCTGGTGCCGGACTCGAGCGATGCGGATATAATCGTCCGCGCGGACAGTCCGGCCAAGTTCCCTGCGGCAGCAGCCCGGCTGGAGCTGAGCCTGGCTCCGGAGTGTGAAGGGGGAACAGACATCGTCCCGCTGCCCGGCAGCCGGACCATCCAGTACCCCGTTCGGGTCTTCCTGCTTCCCCGGTTCGACCCGGCAACTCCGGGGGTCAGCGAGTGTCTGGCCCTCACTGCCACCCACGAACTGGGACATGCGATGGGCATCTTCACGCATTCCTCGGTGGCAACCGACATCATGTATGTCGATCCCGTCGTATCCGAGCTGAGCGACCGCGACGTGGGCACCATCGAGCGGGCCTACCACGTGCAGCCCAATGTCTCGGTGCCGGTTCACTGAGGTTGCCCCAAGCAGTCCGAACATTGATCTTTCGCTTTTCACGTGCAGCGGGAGCGTATGACCACCGATACAACTGTTCAACGAGAGAATCTCACCCTCGTAGAGCACGGCCTCTTTCCCATCCGGATTCACGCGAATCTCACCCCGCCGGCGCTGATCGAGCACGCACTCCGCCGGAGTGAGGGCTCACTCACCGACTGCGGGGCGTTTACCGCTGTCACCGCGCCCCACACCGGCCGTTCAGCCAAAGACAAGTTTCTGGTAGACGAGTCCGGACTGACCGAGCGGATCTGGTGGGAAAAGAACGTTCGGCTGGACCCCGCCGCCTTCGAGCGGCTGCAAGAGGATATCCGAGGATATCTCGATGCCCGCGAGGTGTTCGTCCAGGATCTCTTTGCCGGGGCGGATCCGGCGTACCGGCTGCCGGTCCGATTTATCACTCCCAACGCCTGGCACGCCCTCTTCGTTCGCAACATGTTCATCCGCGCGCTGCCGGCAGAGCTGGCGCAATTTCGTCCCGGCTTCACCGTTCTGCACGCTCCGGAGCTTCAGGCCGATCCCGCGCGCCACGGCACCCGCTCGGGCACCTTCGTTGTGCTCAACCTGGCCAAGCGGGTTGTGCTGATCGGTGGCACCCGGTACGCGGGCGAGATGAAGAAATCGATTTTCACCGCGTTGAACTACCTGCTGCCGTCACAGGGCGTGCTGCCCATGCACTGCTCCGCCAACCAGGGGCCGGCGGGAGACACCGCGGTCTTCTTCGGTTTGTCGGGTACCGGGAAAACCACTCTGTCGGCCGATCCCAGCCGGCAGCTTATCGGCGACGATGAGCACGGCTGGAGCGATCGCGGCGTCTTCAACTTCGAGGGCGGCTGTTACGCCAAGGTGATCAGGCTCCGGCCCGACACCGAGCCGGAGATCTACGCTGCCACCCAGAAATTCGGCACCGTCCTGGAGAACGTGGTGCTCGATCCGGGCACCCGGGCGGTCAACTTCGATGCCGACACCATCACCGAGAACACCCGCGCCTGCTACGCCATCGATGCCATCCCCAATCATCTGCCCAGCGGGGCGGGTGGCCATCCGAAGAACATCGTGTTCCTGGCCGCCGACGCCTTCGGAGTGATGCCTCCGATTGCCCGTCTCAGCGCCGAACAGGCGATGTACCATTTCCTGTCGGGGTACACGGCCAAGGTGGCCGGTACCGAGCGCGGTGTTACCGAGCCCTCTGCCACCTTCTCGGCTTGCTTCGGAGCGCCGTTTCTGCCGCTTCACCCCGGAGTGTACGCCGCCATGCTGGGCGAGCGCATTGCCCGGCACAAGGTAAAGGTGTGGCTGGTGAATACCGGCTGGACCGGCGGTCCCTACGGCGTCGGGACCCGAATGAAGCTCGGCCACACCAGGACCATGCTGCGGGCGGCGCTGTCCGGCGCGCTGGACAAGGCCAAGTTCAGTCAAGATCCGGTTTTCGGATTCGAAGTTCCCGGCAAGGTCGAGGGCGTGCCCACCGAGCTTCTCTCTCCTCGGAAAACCTGGTCCGATCCCGCGGCGTACGATGCCCAGGCCAGGAAGCTCGCCACCATGTTCCGGGAGAACTTCGAGCAGTATCGGGCCGACGTTCCCTCTTCGGTGGCTGCCGCAGGACCAGTGTGAGCAGGGAAGCGAGGCGGCGGGGCGGCGGGGCGGCAAACGCAAGAGCAGCTCCGGGTAAAGACCTGCCGGCGAACGCCGCCGAAGACGACCGCCCCGCTGCCTCGCCGCCCTCCTACACCGAAATCATCCGCGATCCTCTTTGGGACAACATTCGGCTCGACCGGGCCGCCCTGCTCGCCCTCGACACACCTACCGTTCAGCGCCTTCGCTACGTTCGCCAGGTCGGGCACAGCTTCCTGGTGTATCCGGGAGCAACCCATACCCGATTCGAGCATGCTCTGGGCGCGTACCACCTTACTCGTCGCGCAATCGCAGCCCTCGACGAGCTGGGCGAGTTGCCGCCCCAACTGGACGATGACTGCGTTGCGGTTCGAATGGCGGCGCTGCTCCACGACATCGGCCACTATCCGTTTTCCCACGCATTGGAGGAGGCAGGATTTCCCTCGCACGAAGCGCTGGGCGTACGCAAGCTTCTCGAGGGAGAGCTGGGCGAGTGCTTGGTCCAGGTCGGTGGTAAAGCCTTTCCCGCGACGATAGGAGCCCTCATCGTCGGGAAGAGCCCGAGCCCGCTGCAGGGGCTGATCTCCGGCACTATCGATCTGGACAAGGTGGATTATCTGAGCCGCGATGCCCGGATGTGCGGGGTTCCCTATGGTACGGTCGATGTCGACCGGCTGCTCTCCTCCCTGACCCTGGTGGAGGTGAGCACCGGCCGTTGGGAAATTGGAATCCAGGAGAAGGGCGTAAGCGCGCTCGAATCACTCCTGTTTGCCAAGTACCAGATGTACCGCAACGTGTACTGGCACCACGCGGTCCGCTCTGCCACCTGCATGTTCAAGCGCGCGGTGCGAGAGGCGGTGCGGCGCGGTACCGTCACCGCCGAGAGCATTGCCGAGTCTACCGACGATGGGTTGATGGAGCTGCTCATCAGAGACCGGAATGCGCTGGCCCGCTGCATTCGTGCCCGCCGGCTGCACAAGCGCGCGATAGATCTTCCTGCCAGTGAGGTGCCCGGTGACGTTCAGCCGTGGGTCGCGGACAATCCGGATCTGCTGGAGCGGGTGGAAAATGCGGTGGCCGATCAGAGCGGTGTGCCGGCCGGAAGCGTGCTGATCGACTTCCCTGCCCGATCGGCCATGCTCGGGGTCAATCTCCCGCTGCGGACTCGCTCCGGATCAGTGGAACGTCTGACCGATGCCGGTCGAGTCGGACACTTGGGACTTCCCCGAGTGGCCGACGAGCTGTACCAAAGTGCCCGCCGGCTTCGTATCTTCGTGGCCACACCTCCCGGGCGATCACTGGCACCGGTCCTGGAGATTCTGACCTGGCCTGCCGACGAGGTGGAGCGAAGGCTGGATGAACAGCTGGCCCTGGTATAAAGAGGAATCATGCTGAGCAGACGCGGATTTGTGGCTGGAGTTGCCGGGCTCTTCATCGCGGGACGCCGGACCGGATGGGCCGCGGCGGCTCCCACGGCAATCACCGTGTACAAGAGCCGGAGCTGTGGCTGTTGCGCCAAGTGGGTAGACCATCTGACATCTCAGGGCTTCAAGCCCCTGGTCCACGATGAGGAAGACATGGACCGGTTGAAAGACGAGCTGGGCGTTCCCAAGACGGTACGGTCCTGCCACACGGCGCTTGTTGGAGAGTATTTGATCGAGGGTCACGTGCCCGCAGCTGACATCAGGAAACTGCTCTCGGATCACCCGAAGGCCCGAGGCCTTGCCGTGCCGGGCATGCCGGGGGGCACCCCCGGGATGGCAGAGTCCGAATCAGCGATGGGAGGGTTTGAGGTACTGGCCTTTCAGTCCGACGGTTCCACCCGTTCCTTCGCCCGGCACTAACCCGCAGGTCTGCTCGACTTCCTCAACGCCGCCGCAAGCAGAAGCCCAATACCCAGGCCCAGCGCGATGCGCGGCAGCGGATCGGGTACCGGCGGAGGCACCGCGACAACTCCGGTTTCATCCGCCAGCGCCGGGTGCCCTACGTACCGGCCATGAGCCGGGACCGCGCGGCGTTCGAAGTTCCGGGCCAGATCATGCAATCCGCTCAGCATCCGGTCCCCCTGCATCGGGGGACCGTGGCCGGTAATGATGCGAAGGGGCTCCAATGCGGCCAGGCGCTCCACTGACCGGCGGGCATTTTCCCAGTCCGGCGTAAAGTAGGTCGGCGGCCCATGCATCTCCGGTCTCTGCGTCAGCGCCGCCACCGCCGATTCCTGCTTGGTGGTGACAAACGCGTCCCCGGCAATCAAGGTCCGGTCGGCCTCCCGGAAGAACGAAACGTGGCCCGGCGTGTGTCCCGGGGTAGGAACCCATCGCCATCCCGGCATTCCGGGTATCGAGCCGTCATCCGGTAGAGCACGGAGCCGCTGCCCCAAATTGATGGGGCCACGAGGATAGAAGCGGGAGAGTGTCGCCATCGCTCCGCCACCCACCGTGGGATCGGGAGGCGGATAGGAGGAGCGGCCCGACAGGTACGGGTGTTCAAGATGGTGAGCGTACACCGGGACATCCCACTGCTCGGCCAGAGTCCTCAAGGCGCCGACATGATCGAAGTGGCCATGAGTAAGGACGATTGCGGAAGGCCGAGCCCAGGGCCCGATCCACTCATGAGCCGCCCGTCTAATCCGGGAGGCCGA
This sequence comes from uncultured Gemmatimonadales bacterium, assembly GCA_963825815.1. GTDB lineage: Bacteria > Gemmatimonadota > Gemmatimonadetes > Gemmatimonadales > GWC2-71-9 > CAVVWJ01. The sequence continues at coordinate 180,263 of CAWGVB010000008.1, forward strand.
TCCAGGGAGTCCGGCATCGATCAACACCCAGCCGCCATTGGGAGCGCCGGGCCGGCCGAATAGACAGACGTTGACGAACCCAATCGTCAGATAGGCCAGGTCCGAGGCCACCGCGTCAGGCCGGCCACCGATTCGGTTCGCGGCGGTGGTCTGAATCCTTTCCATGACATCCTGCATTGCCGTACACTCCTCAGTCCCGATGTTTCGTGCCCCCGATCCTTCGCTCCGGACCGCTGTAGTTGCTCTCCCGGTGCCGGCGCCGCTCTATGGGCGCGTCGCCCGGAGCGTCGTCCGGCAGGGGTGATCCCTCGACGCGCATGGCCGATGCAGGGTGAACCCCATGGGCGCCGGCATCGGAAGCGCCCCCCATGCCTGACTCGGGCAACGGCTCATCATTATTCATTGCGTGGCATATGCACCTCCTTGGCGGCAAACTAGGCCTGCCTCGAACGAAGAGTTGTGGTGCCGCTCACATCTGGGCATCATGGAGGAATCGTGAGCGTTACGATGTCCCCGGGCTGTACCACCATCTCCTCGGTAATGGGGCTCCGGCTACCACCGATGGGATCGGCGAGAAATTTTAGTGGGCTGGATCCCCGGATGAGCGTTGCGGGAATGCTGAACGATTTAGTCGAGTTGCCGGTTGCCAGGCCAAGACGGATGCGCTGCGATCCGCTCACGGCATAGATCACCATGTCGGCAAAGCCGCGGTTCTCCACCTGCACCATCGCTGGATCATCCGGATTGGGCGCCGGCCGCTGATTTTGGCCGGCGCAACCTGCGGTCAGAATCAGAACGGAGCCGATGGAGAAAGATCGAAGGAGAGAGCGCATGGAAGCAGCCACCGTGATGCCCTACCGTGAGGAGTTCAGAAGCGCGTTCGAACAGCTCAATCGCGAGTGGATCGAAACGTACTTCGTGCTGGAAGAAGCAGATCGTGAGATCTTCCGCGATCCCGCGACCAAAGTTCTCGGGGCCGGCGGGCAGATCTTCTTCGTGCTCGAGGGGAACCAGGTGCAGGGGACCTGTGCCGTGCTGCGGCACAATGGGGAGGATTTCGAGATTGCCAAAATGGCCGTTGCTCCGTCGGCGCGGGGCCGCGGCTACGGAGACCGCCTCATGGAAGCCGCTATTCGGTTTGCCGCCCGGGCCGGCGGCAAGCGCATCATCATCGTATCAAACACAGTGCTCGAGCCTGCCATCCGGCTGTACCAGAAGCACGGCTTCGTTCGGGTGCCCCTGGCCCCGGATGAGCGTTATCAGCGAGCCAACATCCGGATGGAGCGGGAGCTTTCGGCTACGGCGCCCGCCGTGCTCCCCGCAGTAGACGAATGATGAGCAGCAGAACCACCGCACCAATGAAGGCGACGAAAATGGTGCCGGCAATTCCCGAAGCAGGGGCACTCCAGCCCATCCGGCCGAACAGCCATCCGCCGAAGATCGCGCCCAGTATCCCTATGATGATGTCGCCCAGAATCCCGAAGCCGATCCCTCCCATGACCAACGACGCAAGCAACCCCGCCACTAAGCCGACGATGATCCAGGTCAGGACGTCCACAGAGCCTCGCTAGCGTGAGGGTCAGGATGGTGAGCACGGGCGGTGAGCTGCCCGGTAGGAGTATGCCACTTCAGTGATAGGCCGTCTAGCCTGGCGCTGGCACGGCGGGAGGGCTGGCGCCGATCTCGTCCTCAAGACTATGGCATGGCGCGCCACGGTATCATCAAGCGGATTTTCTGGTGGAGAATAACGGCGAAGGACTGCTGGCGGATGCTGGAGACCCGTCGCTGATCAGGAGCGCTCTCCTGCGGCGGCCTGAACCACCGGGTGCTCTCCCGTGTCGCTGTCTACCGAGTCGATCCGGATCACGATGGCGGTGATGTTGTCCAGGCCTCCCCGGCGATTGGCCTCGGCCACCATCTGATCCACCCAGGTCTGAGGACCACCCGTCAGACCGCAGGATCTGCAGCAGCTGCTCGTCCTCCAGCATTCCGGTAAGCCCGTCCGAGGCCAGCAGGAGAATGTCCCCCTTATCCAGGGTGCCGAAGTAGATGTCCGGCACCACGTCGATTCCGGCACCGACACATCGGGTGATCACGTTGCTGTAGGGGTGCACTCGGGCCTGGTCTGGAGTGAGCAGCCCGGCATCGACCTGCTCCTGAACGTACGAATGATCCTTGGTGAGCTGCTGGAACTGACCATCGCGGAAGAGATAGGCCCGGCTGTCTCCCACCTGACCGATCAGGTACCGCCCCGGCAGCAGTACCAGCACCGTCGCCGTGGTCCCCATTCCCCGCTTGTCCTGCTCCGATAGGGTGCGCTCGAAGATGGCATCGTTGGCGGCGCGGATTGCGGTGCGAACCCGCTCGCTGGCCTCTTCGTCGGTCAGGCCCCGGACGGAGCCAATTGCCTGGGAGGTGATCCTGACGGCCATCTCGCTCGCCACCTCACCGGCCGCGTGGCCGCCCATGCCGTCGGCCACGATGAAAATGCCGTGGTCGGCCAGCATGAGGTAGTTGTCTTCGTTGCCCGAACGGACGATGCCGACGTCGGTGCGAGCGGCGCAGGTGAAGTGCACGAGACTCCGTTAGTAGGTCGACAACAAGTAGGCGAGAATAGCTATCAAAATCAGCAGTCCGACCACCATGATCGTGGATGGACTCTTTGGTCGTGGTGAGGCCACGTGGATCGGGCGGCGCGGGCGTGGCCGGGGCTGGGGGGCCTCGGTCACCTGCGCCATCGATTGATCCGGATCGCCTGGTGTTGCCGCTGGCTGGGCCGCCGGCGCAGCCCGTGGAGCCTCAACCTCGATCCGGGGCATCATATGCGTACTGTTGGCTTTCGGTGCCGGCACCGAGTCATCGAGCGGCTCGAACAGCGCTGAAACGTCGCCGAATTTGAGCGTGGTCCCCGGTCCCAATGGAGCCTCTCCGGTCAGCCGCTCTCCTTCGACAAAGGTCCCGTTGGTGGAGCCCAGGTCGGTCAGGACCCATACGGCGTCGCGTCGCTGCAGCTTGGCGTGCATGGTGCTGACGCTCGGGTCGCCAATGACCACGTCGTTGTAGTCTCCCCGCCCGATATTGGCCACGGGAACCTTGATCGGCAACCGACGCCCCTTGAGCTCTCCGCTGCGGAAGAGGAATGACGCCAAGGGCGCTGCCGTCGGCGACGGAGGAGTGGGCGTTCGTTGCTCGGCTGTGGGGCCACCAACCGGGAAGCCGTGCATGGTATCGGAGAGCCGGCTGATCGCGCCGGGAGGCGGTGTAGGCGGCTTGGCGGGCTGGGGAGCCGGAGTAGCGGGCCGGGAGGCGGCATCGGCGTAGAAGCGAAACTCGTCATTGCCGATCCGGATCACGTCGGCTCGAGCCAGCAGGTGGGTTTTCCCGCTTCGTTCTCCATTGACGTAGGTGCCGTTGACGCTGAGGTCCACCAGCAGGTAACCCTGCGGGTCTGACCGAATCTCGGCATGCTGCCGCGACACGTCGTTGCCGGTTACCACCACGTCGGAGCTCGCGTCCCGGCCGATCCGGAGCGGGGCCTGACCCACGTTGTACTCCCGGCCATCCGTGAGACAGACCAACCGTCCGCCGGTGGTTCCGGCTGGCGGCTTGTTGCTCTTGGGGGGCACCAGATCGGCAAAGGCGCCCGAGTCGAACAGCTGCGTGCTCCCGCCGCGGGTCGAATCCACCACCCGGAGCTCGTGTTGCCCGATGGCGATCTTGTCACCGTGCAAAAGCGGCGTGGGCTCCGCCCCCAGGCGAACTCCGTTGACCCTCACCTCCGCCTCGGCCGCTGCCGCCCGAATGGCGGCGGAGCCCGGCGGAGTGGCCTGCACTACCGCGTGCCGCGGCTGCACCCCCTCACCCTCCAGCACCACTTTATTGTCCGACGCCGATCCGATGGCTGTCTCACCGGCGGCTATGGCGTACCGCTCGCCGCCGATTTCGAGATGGATCATCGATATCCCGAGGAAAATGACGAATCGGAGAAACGTATCCGCCGGTATGTAGCGGGGCAAGCGATGCGATTACGCGATCTTACGAACCTCTTGACCCCGCAGCTGCAGCTGGTATAGGCGCTGATAGAGTCCCTGCTGAGCCAGCAGCTCCCGGTGGCTGCCCCGCTCCCGGATCTCCCCGTGCTGGAGGACCAGGATCTCGTCCGCGTGGAGTATGGTACTGAGCCGGTGAGCCACCACGATGCTCGTCCGCCCCACCATAAGCTCGGCGATGGCATGCTGGATCTGCCCCTCGGCCTGGGCATCGACCGAGCTGGTGGCTTCGTCCAGCACCAGAATGGTGGGATCCAGCGCCAGGGCCCGGGCAAAGCTCAATAGCTGCCGTTCACCCACGCTCAGACTCCGTCCCCGCTCCCCGAGTTGGTGGTGATACCCGGAGGGCAGGCGCTCGATGAAGCGGTCGGCGCCGACCCGGATGGCCGCCTGTCGGGCCGCTTCGGGTGAGATCGGCGCGCCGAGCGTCAGATTGTGCAGGATGTCGCCCACGAAGAGGAACAGGTCCTGCTGTACGAACCCGATGTATCCCCGCAGCTCCGCGGTAGAGAGCTGCCGGATATCCACTCCGTCGAGGAGAATGCGGCCTCGCTCGGGATCGTAGAAGCGGAGCAGCAGGTTCACGATGGTGGTCTTCCCCGCCCCCGTGTGTCCCACCAGCGCCAGAGTTTGCCCCGGCGAGGCAGTGAAGCTCACGTCGCGCAACACCCAGGGGGCCTCGGGGGAGTAGCGGAACCAGACGTTCTCAAACCGAACCTCGCCCCTGACCTCGTGCTTAAGGCCCAGCGGACGCTCGGGCTCGAGTACCGTAACCGGCTCGTCCAGCAGGGCGAAAACCCGCTCCGATGATGCCATGGCGCTCTGCAGCAGATTGAACTTCTCCGAAAGGTCCTGCAGCGGCTGGAAAAAACGGCGGGTGAGCTGAATGAACGCCGCCAGGACACCCACCGTGAGGCTCCCCCGAATCGTCCGAAGACCTCCGTAATACAGCAGAAGCGCCGTGGCGACGGCCGTGAGCACCTCCACCACCGGAAAGAAGACGGCGTAGACGGTGATGGAGCGGAGATGGGCCTGGAGGTGGTCTCGATTGAGCGCGGCGAACTGCTCGGCCGAATCCTGCTCCCGGCCGAACAGCTGGATGACCCGCATGCCCGAGAGGCGTTCCTGCAGATACGCGTTCAGCCGTGCCAGCCGGACCCTGATGTCGCGGAACGCTTCTCGCACTCGGCGGCGGAAGATTGTCGCGGTGAGCCAGACCAGCGGAATGACCGAGAACGTCACCAGTGCCAGACGCCAGTCCACCAGCAGCATCATCGTCATGATCGCCAGCAGCGTGAACACATCGCCGAACACGGTGACCACCCCGGAGGAAAACAGCTCGTTCAGCGTCTCGACGTCCGAGGTCACCCGGGTCATCAGGCGGCCTACCGGGTTCCTATCGAAATAACTGATGCTGAGCCGCTGCAGATGGGTGAAGATCTGCATCCGGAGGTCGTACATGACCCGCTGCCCGACGTAGGCGGTCAGCAGCGTCTGCCCATACTCCACACCGAAGTCCACCAGGAGGGCGGCCAGGAAGATCGCGGCCAGACTGCCGAGCAGGCCGGCATCGTGGTGAGGAATGGCGATGTCGAGCGCGCGTTGGGTGAGGGCCGGCCCGACCAGCGCCAGCCCCGCGCCGGCCAGAAGAAGCAGCACCGCAAGCCCCGTCAGACCACGGTAGGGCCGCAGGTAGGTCAGCAGGCGGCGAAGCAGCGCCGCGTCATAGCCTCGGTCGAGGACTTCGTCCTGTTCGCTCATCGCATTCGCGTCTCAGCCTGCGGGTTCCACCAGAGCCGGGTCCTCCACGCCCTTGAGTCCCTGGCGGACCCAGGAGGAGAAGACCAGGAACCCGAATGCCAGGGTGAAGTAACTGAGAGTCAGTCGCCAGATCAGAATGTAGATGGGAGTGAGCTCCCGGGGCACGTAGGATGACATTACCGCGGCCGAGAGCACCTCGCCCACCCCGGACGCGCCGGGAGTGGGAGCGAAGTACAGAAGAAACATGACCAGCGTCTGCACCAGCAGAATGTCGACGAAGTTCGTGTGAATCCCGAGCGCTCGCAGCGCCACATATCCCGCCAGCAGCTTGTTCGCGTGGGAAGGACCCGAGAGGACGGTGGCCCAGAACAGCGCCAGCAGTCCGCGGAGACTCTTGAAGGCAACCACACTCTCATGGGCCTGATCGATGCCGGTCTGCAGCTTGGTCAGCCGCGCGGCGAATCGCTGGTTCCGGCGGCCTATCCATTCTGCCGCCCGGTGGATCAGGTCCCGAACGAAGCGGGGGAACAGGAGCACCACCGCCATGAGCACGCCGATCCCGGCGACGATGCTGAGGCTGCCGAGGAACAGATCGAACAGGGACAGGCCCAGCACGTTGCCCCGCTGTCCCAGCGATCGCCCGGCGCCGAACACCACCGCCAGCGGGCCCGCGATGGCAAAGAACAGCACGGTGGCCACGAAGCTCATGAAGGTCGAGGTGACCGCCACCGGCAGTGGCACGCCGTAGCGGCGCATGGTGTACATGGTCATCGGCCCGGCGCCGGTATTGAGCGGGGTGATGTAGCCCGCCCAGGCTCCCATGCCTCCCGCCAGGATCAGCCCCTTGAGCGGAGGCCGGGGATACACATGGCGGGCCACCACCCAGAGTCGAAGTCCTCCCCCGATCCAGTCCATCGAGGCCAGCCCCAGCCCCGCCAGGATCCAGATCCAGTGCAGCCGGCCCAGGGCGGCCAGGAATGCGGGAAGGTTGTTGCCGTAGAGGAGAGTGGCTCCAAAGCCCAGGAGGGAGGCGACCGCGAAGACCTCGAAGCCACGCAGCAGCAGCTTGGGCGTCAGGAGGCGGGACATTGGTGAAGAACTTAGCGGGGCAGCGGGGAAGCGGGACAGTGGTGAAGACAGCGAGCTACCGTCCTTACCGCCTTACCGGCTTACCGCCTAGGTTTCAACATGCCCGACTCACATATCCGTATCGTCAACGCCCGGCAGAACAATCTCCGGAACATCACGGTCGACCTGCCGCACCGGTCGCTGATCGTGGTGACGGGTCCAAGCGGGTCTGGCAAGAGCACCCTGGCGTTCGACACCCTGTACGCCGAAGGACAGCGGCGCTACATCGAGTCGCTCTCTACCTACGCCAAGCAGTTCCTGGACCGGATGCCGAAGCCGCTGGTCGACCGGCTGGAAGGGATAGCTCCCGCCGTCGCCATCGAGCAGCGCAATCCCGTGATCTCCAGCCGCTCCACGGTGGGGACCGCTACCGAGGTGTACGACTATCTCCGCCTGCTCTGGGCCCGGATAGGGCGGTGTTACTGCCGCCGCTGCGGCGGTCCGGTCCGGAAAGACACGCCTGAGGTTGCGGCTGACGAGGTGGTGGCACAGGGCCAGGGACGGGTCCAGGTGTGTTTTCCGCTGCCGCCGGTGGCCCGCCTGACCCACAGCGCGGTGGTGGAGAACCTCCGGGCGCTCGGCTTTGTGCGCGTGCTGGCGGACGGCATCCCCCATCATCTGGACAGAGCTGCCCCCGAGCGCTGGACCTCACCCGCGCGAGCGAGCTGCTGGTCGTGGTCGACCGCCTGGTGGCCGAGCCCGGCTCAGTCGGGCCGGATCTGCGAAGCCATTGCCACCGCATTCCAGGAGGGCGAGGGCATCGCGGTGGTATTGCTGGAAGGCTCGCCTTCGCCCGGCCGACTGCGATACACCGAGTTTCCCGCCTGCAGCCGCTGCGATACGCCTTCGGTGATGGTCACGCCGGCGCTCTTCTCGTTCAATAATCCCCGCGGCGCCTGCGCCCACTGCAACGGCTTCGGCGCGGTGCTCGAGTACGACGAGTCCCTGATCGTCTGCGACCCGCAGAAGAGCCTGGCCGAAGGCGCCATCGACCCCTGGACCAAGCCGAGGTACGAGTCTCGCCGCCGAATTCTGCTCGACTTTGCCCGCGTCGATGGGCGCCGATCCCAATAAGCCGTGGTCCAAGCTGAAGGCCGCTCACCGCCGGGAGCTGCTCTATGGTCGCAAAGGGCGATTCGTCGGCATCTTCCCCTTTCTCAAGGGGCTCGAGGAGAAGCGCTACAAGCAGTACATCCGCGTCTTCCTCCGCCAGTATCAGCTCGCCAAGACCTGTGAGGACTGCGGCGGCAGCCGACTGAACCCCGACGCGCTGGCGATCCGGATCGGCCAGGACACGATCGGGTCGGTGGCCGCGCGATCGCTCGAGGCCATTCACCAGTGGGTCCGCCAGCTCACCCTCACCGAGACCGAGCGCGAGATAGCCCAGCTGATCGTGGACCAGCTCGATGCCCGGCTCAGCTTTCTCTGCGACGTCGGCCTGGGTTACCTGACGCTCGACCGGCAGACCCGAACGCTGAGCGGCGGGGAGGCGCAGCGCATCTCTCTCTCCAACGCGCTCGGCTCACATCTGGTGGATACCCTGTACGTGCTGGACGAGCCTTCGGTAGGTCTGCACCCGCGGGATACCGACCGACTGCTCGGGCTGTTGCGCCGGCTGCGAGATGCGGGCAACACCGTGCTGGTGGTGGAGCACGATCTCGCCGCCATTCAGCAGGCCGACTTCATGCTCGAGCTGGGCCCCGGCTCGGGAGAGAACGGCGGAAGAGTGGTCCATGCCGGCCCGGTGCACACGGCGCGAGAACGTCGCTCACCGGACAATATCTCACCGGACAGAAACGGATCGCCGTGCCCAGCATCCGGCGGCCGGCCGGGCCGCAGTGGCTCCGGGTACGGGGCGCCACCCTGCACAACCTGCGGGACGTGGACGTGGACATTCCGCTGGGCACGCTCACCGCGGTGACCGGCGTCTCCGGCTCGGGCAAGAGCACACTGCTCCATGATGTGATCTACCGGCAGCTGGAAGCCCGGCTCCGGGGAGAGCACTCGGCAAAGTCTCACCTGGGCGAGCCGGTGGGACAGGTGCGGTCGCTCACCGGCTGGGAGTTTCTCCAGGACGTTCTCCTGGTGGATCAATCACCCATCGGCCGCTCGCCCCGGTCCAATCCGGTCACTTACATCCGGGCCTTCGACGAGATTCGGGAGCTCTTCGCGGCCCAGCCGCTGGCCCGGCAGCGCAAATACAACTCGGCCACATTCTCATTCAACCTGGCGGGGGGCCGCTGCGAGTCCTGTGAGGGCGCCGGCCACGTGCAGGTGGAGATGGTTTTTCTGGCGGACGTGTTCGTGCCCTGCGAGGCCTGCGGCGGCTCACGCTATCGGCCCGATGTGCTCGACGTGAAGATCCAGGGCCGCTCCATTCACGACGTGCTGCAGTGGACGGTAGACGAGGCGGTCACCCGCTTCCGGCATCAGCCTCGCCTGGGCGCCGCGCTCTGGCAGCTGCAGCAGGTCGGGCTGGGATACCTGCGGCTGGGGCAGCCCGCCACCACCCTATCTGGCGGCGAGGCGCAGCGGCTGAAGATTGCCCGCGAGCTGCTGCAGGCGGGCAAGCGCGAAGGCCGCAAGCTCTACATTCTGGACGAGCCCACCACCGGTCTCCATCTGGACGATGTGCGGGTGCTGATCCACGTGCTCGACCGGCTGGTCGATGCCGGCCACACCGTGGTGATCATCGAGCATCACATGGACGTGGTGAAGCGAGCGGACTGGGTGATCGATATGGGGCCCGAGGCCGGTGCAGCAGGAGGTCTCGTGGTGGGCCAGGGCACCCCGGAGGAGATCGCCGAGCTGCGAAAACTCCCACACCGGCCGCTATCTCCAGCCCCTGCTCGCCCCGGCGGCTTCGGTCCTGGTTGGATAACTGCCGATAGGCTGCGGACCCGGTCAGCCTTTCTTCACGGGCACTTGAACCGGTCTCATCTGCGCGTTGCAGTTCCTGGGCGGCACCCTGGATCAGCTCCCAGGCCTCGTCCACATGTTGCCTGGCGGTCAGCCGCTGCCCGATGACCATCCGGATCACGAACTTCCCGTCCAGCTCGGTGTGGGTCAGGTGCACTCGGCCGCTGGCGTTCACCCGGCTCAGCAAGTTCCCGATTGAGCTGATCGAGAGCCGAGGCGTCACTGACGCCCATGAGGGATGGAACCGGAAGCACACCAGACCGAAGGGCACCGGCGCCATCAACTCGAAGTCCGGACTGCGCCGGATCCGCTCTGCCAGCTCCTGGGCCAGCGCGACGTGATCTCTGACCATGGCGCGAAGCCCCTCGACGCCGTAGCTGCGCAACACGAACCAGATCTTCAGCGCGCGAAATCGGCGTCCCAGCTGAATTCCCCAGTCCCTGAAGTTCACCACCTGCTGGTCCTGCGCGGTGCGGAGATACTCGGGCGTTATGCTGAAGGTGCGGAGCAGGGCCTGGCGGTCGCGGACGTAGTAGGCGCTGCAGTCGAAGTTGACCAGCATCCACTTGTGCGGGTTGAACACGAGACTGTCCGCCTGCTCCATGCCGTCGAAGTAGTGCCGCAGCTCGGGAACGATCGCCGCCGTCCCGGCGTACGCCGCGTCCACGTGCAGCCAGATGCCGTGGCGCCGGCACACCTCTCCGATGGCCGGCAGCGGGTCAACGGCCGTGGAAGAGGTCGTACCGATCGGTGGCTACCACACAGGCGGGACGAAAACCCCACGCGAGGTCCTCGGAAACCGCGTCGGCCAGAGCATCCGGCCTCATGGCGTAGTCAGCATCCACCGGGATCAGGCGCAGCTGATCCAGTCCATAACCGGCCAGCCGTACGCCCTTGATGACCGAGGAGTGAGCTTGGGCGGATGCGTATACCGTGAACCTGCCGGCATCGGCCATTCCCTGCTCGCCGGAGGCGTACCCGCTCGCCCGCTCCCGCGCCGAGAGCAGGGCCACCAGGGTGGCGGTCGAAGCGGTATCCTGGATCACCCCGACGAACGTTTCGGGTAGTCCCAGCATCTGCCGAAGCCAATCCATGGTGACCTGCTCCAGCTCGGTCGCGGCGGGTGAGGTTGCCCACGACATGCACTGGGCACCGAGGGTGGCAGTGAGCATCTCGGCGAGAATGGACGGCGGACTGTTGTTGCCCGGGAAATACGCAAACCACCCAGGGTGGTTCCAGTGGGTCATCCCGGGCAGCACGATGGATTGAAAATCGGCAAAGAGCTGCGCGAACGGCTCGCCCTGCTCCGGCGGTGACGAGGGAAGCCGGCGGGCGATGTCCCCCGGCTCCACGCCGGGCGTTACGGGAAGCTTCGACACCCCGTCGAGATAGTCGGCCATCCAGTCGACCAGCTCGTGCGCGTGCCGCCGGAATTCGTCGGCTTGCATACTGGATGGTGAACTACTTTACAGCCCATGGCAATCTCCGGCCCCCTTCCTCCTTCTCGCTCCCTGCGTTCGTTCCCGTCCTTTCGACTCTCCAGTGGCCTCGCCTGGATGGCGCTGGCCCAGCTGTTCTTTGCCGGCATGAACATCTGTACTCGCCTGGGCGCGCGGAGTCTGTCCTGGGCCGAGGTCGCCTCCGCGCGATTTCTGGTCGGCGGTATTCTGGCGGCAGGACTGGGATGGCTTCGAGGGAGCTCACTTCGGGTCGGCGACCAACCTGCGGCGTGGCGCCGGAGCATCTATGGCACCCTGGCCGCGATCTGCGCCTTTTACGCGCTGGCGTCCAGCCGAATTGCGCTGGGCGACGCGGCGACTCTCGGCGCGACCGCTCCGATCTTCGTGGTGCTGTTTGCCGGACCGCTGCTGGGAGAACGCGTCAGCGCTGGCGAGCTGCTGGCCGTCGCTCTGGGGTTTACCGGCGTCATTGCCGTGATGCGACCCTCGTTTGCCCTGGCCGGCCCGGTGGCCGTTATCGCGACGGTCGGAGCCATGTTCTGGGCCCTGGCCATGATCTGGGTACGAAAGATGGGGCCAGGAGAGAGCCACGAAGCAGTGGTCCTCCACTTCTCCCTGGTGGCGCTGCTCACCTTCATCCTGCTGGCCTTACCCCAGTGGCGCTGGCCCAGCTGGACCGATTCGGCCTTTCTGCTTGGGGCCGGCCTCGGCGGCGGACTCGGCCAGGTCACCATGACTCGCGCCTATTCCCTGCATCGTGCCGCGCCCGTCAGTGCTCTTTCCGCTCTCAGCCTGGTGCTCACCTATGCTCTGGCCTTGCCGGTGTTCGGCGATCGGCCCACGGCATGGCAGGTGGGCGGATCGTTGCTGGTTGTGGCCGCCAGCGTGCTCCTGGCGGTGAGTCACGAGCGCCTCGAGGCACCGGTCCGGGCCTGAGGCAGACTCATGTATGTTTGGACTTATGGCTGCACCTGCACCCGCGGCACGCCTCGCCCGCGCCGATGGACTGACCTACGATCCTGACGTCGCCTGCAGCCACCTGATCCAGGCGGATCCCCGGTTGGGCGCGCTGATGAGCCGGGCCGGTCCATTCACCCTGCGTCCGCGGCCCGCTCAAAGCCTCTTCTCGGCGCTGATGCGATCGATCGTGTACCAGCAGCTCACCGGGAAGGCTGCGGAGACCATACTGGGCCGGGCAATTCGGGCCTGCGGACCCGCCCGATTCCCCACTCCGCGACAGGTCCTGGCAATTTCCCCCGAGCGTCTGCGCCAGGCGGGCCTCTCCACCGCCAAGACCGCTGCGGTACGCGATCTCGCCACCAAGACCCTGGACGGGACCGTCCCTTCCCTCGCCCGGATCCGCCGGATGGAAGACGAGGAGATCATTCAGCGCCTTACTCAGGTTCGTGGTATCGGCCGCTGGACGGTGGAGATGCTGCTAATGTTCCGCTTGGGCCGCCCGGACGTGTTCCCGGTAACCGACCTCGGAGTACGCAAGGGCTTTGGACTGGTGTTTGTCCGAGGCAAGCTGCCGGACCCGGCAACCATGCTGCGACGGGGCGAGCGATGGCGGCCCTACCGCAGCGTCGCCAGCTGGTATCTATGGCGGGCACTGGAATTGTGAGCTGAGATGAACACCCAAGGAGACTCATGAGCGCCCAGGCAACACCGATCGCCACTGGTGAAGAGGAGCGCTACCGGCGCAAGACCGCCGCGTCAGGGCGGTTCTTTGTCGAAGCACGGCAGTACATGCCCGGCGGCGACTCGCGCAGCACGCTCTTCTATCCGCCGTATCCGGCGGTGATGGAGCGGGGAGAGGGATGCCGGCTGGTAGACCTCGATGGGAACCATCTGCTCGATTTCACCGGCAATCACTCGGTGCTGATTCACGGGTACGCGCATCCGGTCGTCATGGAAGCGATCGAGCGGCAGCTCCGGAAGGGAACCTGCTTTCCCGGCTCCAGCGAGCCTCAGCTCGAGTTTGCCCGGCTGATCTGCCAGAGAATCCCCTCAGTCGAGCGGGTCCGCTTCACCAATTCGGGGACCGAAGCCTCCCTGAACGCCATCCGGGCAGCGCGGGCATTTACCGGACGGAAGAAAATCGCCAAGGTCGAAGGCGGGTATCACGGCACCGCCGACGACGTGATGGTCAGCATTCATCCCGCTGCCACTGAGGCGGGACAGCGGGCTCGGCCCCGGGCAACCGCTCACGCCAAGGGGTTGCCTCCGGAGATCATGGCCAATGTGGTGATCGTCCCATTCAATGACGTGGATGCGGCTAGGCAGGTCATCGAGGCGGAAGCAAGCGAGCTCGCAGCCGTGGTGGTTGAGCCGCTGCTCGGCTCAGCCGGAATGATTCCCGCGGAGCGGGCGTACCTCGAAATGCTGAGGGAGGTTACCCAGCGGCTCGGTATTCTCCTGGTCCTCGACGAGGTGGTGAGCCTGCGGGTGGCCTACGGCGGAGCCCAGGAGTATTTCGGCGTCACCCCCGATCTCACCATTTTCGGCAAGATGATCGGCGGGGGCTTTCCGTTGGGCGCCTTTGGTGGCCGCGCGGACATCATGGCGCTGTTCGACCCTTCGGCCGGACGGCCGGTAATTCCGCATCCGGGCAGCCACAATGCCAATCCCATCGGAGTCGTTGCCGGTATGGCTACGCTCGAGCTGCTCACCCGGCGCGTGCTCGACCGCCTCAACACCCGGGCCGAGGCGTTTCGGGCCGATCTGGTCGCCGCGTTCGGGGAGGCAGGTGATTCCAGTACAGATCACCGGGCTTGGCTCGCTCTTCGCCATGCACCTGACCGGCCAGCCGGTGCGGAGCTACCGCGACACGCTGGGGACCAACACCAATCTCCGGCACCAGATTTTTCTCGGGCTCTTCAACGAAGGCGTCCTGATCGATCCGCGGGGCGTGGGCAACCTTTCGACCGCGCTCGGCGAAGAGGAGATCCAGCACTTTGGTCGGGCCCTGAGAACCGTATTTGGCCGAATACCGGCGGACTTATCCAGCTGACTTGACAGCACCTTTCTGGTTCGGTTTTCTTTCGGGCGCGGTTCAGGATCGGCTTTTAGCAAGGAGAACGCGATGTCTGGCAAGTCTGATAAAAGGCAGAATGCCCCGCAGGATCAGTCCAATACCATCAAGGACCCGGACGACTGGACTACGGGTGAAGAGCCTATGACCGGAGCGCAGGAGTCCTACCTCCATACTCTGGCCACAGAGGCCGGGGAAGAAGTCGAGGAGGATCTCACCAAGGCGGAAGCCTCGAAGAAAATCGACGAGCTCCGCCACAAGACCGGCCGGGGAGAGAGCTGAGCTAGGTTTAGGGCTTCGGCCGGTTGAGCAGTTTGTCCACCTCCTGCGGGGTGAGCCCTACGTCCTGAAGGATTTGCTCCGTGCTCGGCCGGCTGAAGTCTTCCCGCCGGGCCTCGAAGATCAGTTCATGGGCGTGGGGCCCGTCCAGCGCCTGCTGCTGTCGCAGGACCCACCCGCTTTCGTCCACAAACAACCGCAGCGCGTGGTCCAACGACTCGAAGGCGTTCTCGCTCCAGCAATGGTCCCGGGGATGCCAGAATCGGGTCAGCAAGACCGCGCCGGCCGGCACCTGTTCACCTTCCCGGGGCGAGCGGGTGATGACCACGACCCAGTGCACCCTGCCGGAACGAGCTGAGGCCAGGAGCTCGGCCTCGGTTTGAACCGCGGGTACCGGTTCAGTCACTCAGCACCTCCCCCAGCCGCGAGCTGGTACTCGAGCGCTCGGCAAAGACTCTGACTGCCGCCAGCAGCGGCACTGCTACAAACGCGCCCGCCGGCCCCCACAAAAACCAGCCGATGATGACGATGATCAGAACGGCCAGCGGGTTGAGCCGCAGGCCGCTTCCGTATGCAAATGGGCTTACCAGGTTGTTCTGTATGCTCGAGATGGTGATGTAGGCCAGTGGCGGCAGAACGATCTGCCCTATGCTGTCGAAGGCGGCAAAGGAAGCGATCGTGATCAAACCTACCATGATCAGCGCGCCTATATAGGGAAGGCATTCCAGCAGAAATGTCAGCAGCCCCCAGAGGATCGGTGATGGCATGCCCAGAGCCATGAAGACCAGTGCTACTACCACCGCTTGTCCTCCGCTCAGCAACAGGGTCACCACCAGATACCGGCGCACCACCGACTCGGCTTCTGACACGGTCTCTTCGGGAGTCCCCGTCTTCTGCGGTGGCATCAGCAGGGCGACCTTGCGGCTCAGCAGGTCACCCGTCGCAAGCACCACGAATACGATGACGATGGTTTGGAGCAGCGTGCTCAGGATCCCGGCTGTGGTTGCGAATACCGGGCCTACGACTGAGGACATGAAGGAGCCACCCTCGGTTGCCGGTGCCTGCGCTTTCTGATTTTCCTTCTGTCCCTGTTTCCCCTGCTCTTCCCCCGTCACTTCCTGTTTGGCCTTTTCGACGACTTGGGAGACCTGTTTGATCGGCTTCCTCAGCTTTTCGATCTTCCCTCGAGCGGCGGAGAGGGTCTGGGGCGCGTCCCGCACCCATCCTTTGAGCGGGCCTGCCAGGAAATATCCTCCGGCGCCCAGCAATCCGAGAATGCCCAGGGTCACCAGGGTTGCCCCGACCGCATCTGGGATGTGGATCCGGGAGAGCAGCTGAACGACCGGGCGAACCAGCGCCGTCATCATCAGCCCCAGGGCAATGGGAACGAAGACCTCCTGTCCCAGATACAACGCGGCGGCCCCCGCAATTGCCGCGAGAATGCTCAGGCTGGTAGAGCGCGAAGTCACCGGTTCAGCTCCTGTCCTCTCGAATGATGGCGTAGACTACCACGTCTTCGTACGCTCCCCACTTTCTCACCCGCTGGCGCAGGAGCCCCTCGCGCAACATTCCAACGGCTTGCAGAACCTTCCCCGCCGAGGGGTTGCGGACCATATGATGGGCACAGATTCGATTCAGACCTACCGAGTCGAATCCGAAGTCGATGACGGCGGTCGCCGCCTCCCGGGCATAGCCGTTACCCCACCACTCCCGCCCGATCCAGAATCCGAGCTCGGCCTGGAGATGCTCCGGATCGATGTCTCGCAGCCCGACCGACCCGATCAGGGCACCGCTGGTACGTAATCGAATGGCAAAGTTGATGGCCCGTCCGCGGGAAGCTTCCCTTCGCTGCTGTCCGATCCATGCGAGGGCGTGGTCCAGCTCATAGGGATGTGGAATGGCGAGTGTGGTGTCGGCGATCTCCCGCGCGCCGGCCAGGCGCTGCAGCTCAGGAGCGTCCTCCTCCGTGAACGCCCCGAGCGTCAGACGAGGCGTCCGTAGGATTGGGGTTGGGCTCACAGCGGCACTAGAAGGCGTGTTGCTGTGCCCGCTCGATGCTCTGCCCCAGCTCCGCTGCAGCTTCGCGTAAGTTGTTGAGCTCGGCGTAGCGGCCACTCACCGAGCCGGCCCGAAGATCGTTGCCCAGGCCCCGGCACATCTCCGTGGCCCGGCGAATCCGGAAGCGCTCCTGAAAATTCTTGTAGTCGTCGCCGCCGACCGTTCCCAGCAAACCCCAGAGTCTCAGACGCATATCGTCCAGCGCGCTCTTGAAGTCCTCCAGTCCCTCGACCGGCGCTTTGCCTAGCGCCAGGCGGACCTCGATGGCCCTCAAGGTGGAGTTGAGCGTCGCGACGTGTTCGCCAAAGCTGGGCTCTCCCATGAACCCTCCTGACGACTGGCCGCAAGCGCGGCCTAAGCCTGACCCCGAACTACTCCCGGTATGCGTCCACCGACATGTTGAGGTCCCGTCGCAGTTCCGTTTCGCCACTGACCAGTGAGCTCCAGCTGATCTCCTGACCCTTGCGAGCACCCTTGGGGGTGATCTTCACCCCTTCCGGGGAGATGGCCACGGTGTACAGCTTGCCGTCGAGGTCCAGCTCTCGCTTGATCGTCTTGTCGAGTTTGGTAGCCATGATTCCTCAGTAGTTTGGAGAAGCGCGGTAGCGCATAAGTCTTTGTGTAGCAGTGGGTCCCTGTTCCAGCCCCGCCAAGTATACGCAATAGATGGCACTGCCGTCGAGTTGCGCCAGGGTGCCTACCCCCTAGCTTTACTATATCCCCCACAGCGCAGTCGGTCATGCCAAACGAGCGTGAGGCCCGCCTGAAGCGGGAATTCGCGAGACTCTATCCCGGGCTCAAACCCGGGGTTTGGTACAATGCCGCCTGGCTGTCGGCCCGCCAGTTCGCCCGGGTCCCGTGCGATGGCCGGGCGGAGTCTATGGCATCCGTGGTCAACGAGCAGCACTTTGAGTTCCGGGGCGGAAAGCCCTGGCGCAAGCCAAAGTCTCGGCAGCGATAGCTTCTCCTGCCTCATGGCCGGGAACCGCAGCCCGGCACCAACTGTTCACTCCCCTTGGCCAGCTTGCCACCCTGTGGTCGGTATCACAGCGATGGTGGAACGGCTCGCTAAACTGCCCATAGCCGAAACAAGGCTGGGCAGAGGCCTGAACTTGGCCGCGCATTTCTCGGATTATCCCGGGCATACTGTCCCGTGCAGTCATAGATAGGCCTATGGGTTACTTGCGCTTCCTGCATCGATTCCTGGCGCCGGCCGGCGCCGTTGCCGCGCTCGCCTGCGGTGGAGAGGACCTTGTCCTTCCGACCGGTGGCACCGACGGCTCTCCGACGAGCTCTCCAACCATGCTCCAGATGGTCACTGGAGACGACCAGGTCGGAGCTCCGGGATCACCCCTGTCTCAGCCAGTGGTCGTCAAGCTGCTCGATCAGGAGGGCAACGCTATGCCTGATCAGCGGGTTGCCTGGGTAATCAGTGCCGGCGGCGGCACCATCGTGCCCCAGAGTCCCACCACCGACGAGAACGGAACGGCCTCCGCCACCTGGACGCTGGGGTCTGAAGGGCCCAACAGCGTGAGCGCGGTGGTAAGCGGGATCGATCCGGTGACCTTTACCGCAATGGCCGAGAGCGCCGGCGGCGATGACAGCGGCTCCGGAGGCAATGGTGGCGGAGGGAGCGGCACGGGGACCGTGCCCAGCGCGGGAACCTCAACCGTCTCAGCCGACCCGTCCTCGATCGAGGTGGGCAACGGTGTCGCCACCATCCGGGTCACCGTCCGCGATGCCGCAGGGGCTCCCGTTCCCGGCGCGGTCGTCACCCTGACGGCCAGCGGCAGCGGGAATACCCTGACCCAGCCCAAAGAGCCGACCGGAGCCGACGGTGTGGCCGTCGGTAAGCTCAAGTCGAGTGTCGCGGGGACCAAGGACATCGTCGCCGTGGTCGAATGGTACCCTTCAGATCAATCAAACGGCCCAAATCACGGTTGTCGATCGCCCCGGCGGACCGAGTCCAGCTGGTCGAGGGCAACAATCAGCGAGCGCAGCCCGGGGCCGAAGTTCCGGTGCGTCCCGCGGTGCGGGTCCTCGATACCGCCGGCAATCCGGTGGCGGGCTATGAGGTGATCTTTGTCGTGGGCCAGGGTGGCGGCAGCGTGAACGGTGGCGTCCAGACCACGAACGCTCAGGGCATTGCCCGGGTGGATAGCTGGGTTCTTGGCAGCGCCGGACGCAATACGCTGGAGGCGCGGGCCGGCTCGCTCCGGGGAAGCCCGGTGATCTTCACCGCGAGTGCCGTGGCTCCGCCGCCACCACCGCCACCACCGCCACCACCGCCGCCGCCGCCACCACCCACGTCGGCGAAGCCGGACCATTTTGTCTTCCGCGTCCCGCCGCACGACGTCAACCGGAACCAGTCGTTCCGGGTCGAGGTGGCCATCGTCGACGTGAACGGGAATGTGGTTCCGTTGAACGGGATCGAGATCTACGTCGGCATATTCCGCCAGGGCAACGAGGTGCCCTCCAATACCCTGCTGGTGGGAGACCGGTTCCGAGATACCCAGAGCGGCGTCGCGGTGTTCAACCTGAGCATCACCGACAACGGAACGTTTCCGGATGCGGGCGCTCTCGGATGAGCTGCCGCAGCTCGGGCCCCATGGTCCGGAGCCGTGGCTCTACAGCGGGTTCTTCGACGTGAGATAGTTATCCAGCAGGCGGGCGGCTTTCCTGAAACAACAACGAGCCCGGGCGTCCAGCGTCCGGGCTCGTGCTTTTATCTCGAAATCTGTTCAACTCCCGAGGAGGGACTCGAACCCCCGACCCGGTGATTAACAGTCACCTGCTCTACCAACTGAGCTACTCGGGAAAATTCATTCTTGCAGCGGACGGAATCTCGCCAGAGGTCCCGGAAGGGTCAAGCAGCCAATCACCGATCGTTTGCAACCGAATCGAGCCGCGCATTCCGGGCCGCCGCCGAGTCATCGGCTCTCAGCGCTCCCCGGACACCCTGGGCTCCGGGGAGGTTCGAGGCGCCGATCGCGCTGTCTCGCGCCCGCTGGGAGCGGGCGTCTCGCGACGGCGAGGGATGGGAAGAACAGCCGACCAGCAGCAGCGTGGCAGTCCAGAGCCAGAGGCGAGCAGAAGCCATGGGAAATCCCGCGAAAAGGGGTGTTCAAATGTAGTTTCCCCTGTGCCAGAATCTGCGCCTCATGGTGAGCGGAATTACAGTAGGAATCGGCTGTGCCACGGTAACTTGTTCGGGTACCGCCCGAAAACCCGGTCAGCGCATAACCAGCTTGCTTCTCACGGAAGTGGATCGTCGGCGAGCGTTGTCAAGTGGAGTATCGCTCGTGAGCAGCTCCGAATTTCGCTCCGTAGTTTCTTGACATCGGCATTTTCGGGACTGCATTCTAAGTCATTGCCTTTTCAAATGTTACAGAACCGATACTACTACTTTCTCCAATCCGGCTTACCTTTTTGCCAATGGCCCTTCCTCCACTGATTGGGCACGCGGGTCTGCGGGCTCGCCTGGCTCAGGCAGTAGCAAAGGGCACCCTGCCCCAGGTCATTCTGCTGACCGGGCCGGCCGGAGTGGGTAAGCAGCGGCTCGCGTTGTGGCTCGCCCAGCTGGTCCTCTGCGAGCGCCGCGGCAAGGAGCCCTGCGGAGAGTGCCGGGCCTGCCGCCTGGCAGCGTCGCTCTCCCATCCCGATCTGCATTGGTTCGTCCCGATCCCGAGGCCCAAAGTCTCGGATCCGGACAAGCAGGTCGAGGAAGCAGCCCAGGCGCTGGCTCAGGCCCTCGAGGATAGACGAGCGCAGCCGCTCTACCCTGAGAGCGACGGAATGGCGAGCCACGGTATCGCGATGGTTCGCCTGCTTCAGCGCCGAGCGGCGCTCACGTCGGTCGAAGGTGGCAGCCGGGTCTTCATCATCGGAGAAGCCGACCGGCTGGTGGCTCAGGAAGCGAGCCCCGAAGCGGCCAACGCACTGCTGAAGCTGCTGGAGGAGCCGCCACCGGGAAGTCTGTTCCTGCTGACGACGGTCGACTCCCGCCGGCTGCTGCCGACGATCCGATCGCGGGCGGTGGCGCTGCGGCTCAGCCGGCTGACCGACGGCGAGGTGAGGGGGTTTCTGGAAACCTCCGTCCGCCCGCAGCCGTCGGCAGGAGAGCTGGAGCAGCGGGTGGCCGCGGCGGAAGGGTCCATCGGAAGGGCGCTGGGCGGCGGCGACGAGCCAGGACAAGGCCCGGCAAGCTGCTCATCAGTTGCTCGAGGCAGTGTTGGCGGGACCGGGCCCCGCGCTCGAGCGGGCGCTGAATCAGCCGCCCTGGTCCGCTCGAGGCGAGTTCACCGCCATGCTGGATGCTCTGGCCGAGACGCTGGGAGACGCGGCCCGAGGTGCGGTGGGACAGGCGCCCCGCCGGCAGCTGCCCCCAGTCGCTGTTGCGCCGCGGCGACTCCCGAGCCGATGCTGAAGGCGATGGAGCACGTGGCCGATGCGCGAGAGGCGGCATGGGGAAACGTGAACCCGCAGATTCTGCTGGCGGTTCTGGGCGAGGAACTGGCGGAGGTGCTGTGAAGCTGACGCACCTGGACGAGCTGGGCCGGGCCCGCATGGTGGACGTGGGCGAGAAGCCGGTAGTCCGAGCGCACCGCGGCGGCGGAAGGCGCGGTGAGGATGTCCCGCGAGGCGTTCGAGCAGGTGGCGGCGCAGGCGGTGGCCAAGGGAGACGTGCTCGCCGTTGCCGAAGTGGCGGGAACCATGGGCGGAAAGCGGGCCGGCGAGCTGATTCCGCTGTGCCACCCGCTCGGTCTCGACCTGATCCAGGTCGAAGCTCGGCTGGAGCCGGAGCTGCCGGGAGTGCGGATCACCGCGGTGGCCAAGGTCACCGGCAAGACCGGAGTAGAGATGGAAGCGTTCACCGCGGTTGCGGTGGCATGTCTCACGGTGTACGACATGGTGAAGGCAATCGACCGGGGAATGACTATCGAGGACGTGCGGCTGGTGAGCAAGACGGGTGGAACCCGGGGAGATTGGCGCCGGTCCGTAGGGTAGACGGACGGGCTTCTCACAAAAGAAAGGGGCTGACGCGTGGCGAGACCCATCGATTACGGCGAACCGAAGCCGATGACCGCGGAGCGTATCCTGCTCCGGGGTGGTGTTCTCCTGGCTGCCGCTGTGGGAATCGGCGCGCTGGGCGGCTGGAACAAGGCGGTTCGGGCCGCGAGCGATCACGCTGCCCTTCCGGATGTCGAGATTGTCGCCCGCCGGTTGGGAAGCCTGAGCGAGCAGCTCGAGGCGGCCAAGGGCGAAGCCACGGTGATCAAGCTCCAGCTCGAGCGGGCCAACGCCATCCTGGAGAACTCGACCCGCTATCAGATTCCCGCCGATCTCTCGGCGGCGATCTACGACATCGCCCTGAGCGAGGGGATCGATCCTTCACTGGGATATCAGCTGGTCAAGATCGAGAGTCAGTTCAACAGGCAAGGCCAAGAGCAACATGCGGGCATACGGCTACACCCAGCTTCAGGTGGAGACCGCCCGGTTCTACCAGCCGAATATCAAGGAGAAGGATCTCTACGATCGGGACACCAATCTGCGGCTGGGCTTCCGGTTCCTCAACGAGCTGCTGGCCCGGTTCCATTACGACGTCCATCTGGCACTTGCTGGCCTACAACCGGGGACCGAAGCGGGTAGATCAGATCCTGGCGCAGGGCGGCAACCCCGCGAACGGCTACTCCGACGCGGTGCTGAAGGGCTATCGGCCGATCGGCTCCCCAGCCAACCGTTAGCCCGGGATCTTGAGGGCCACGCCCGCCCGCAAGGTGGCGTGGTCGCTCAACCCATTCGCTCTCCTGAGGGCCTGGATCGAGACTCCGTAACGTCTCGCCAGGCCCTCGAGCGTTTCCCCTCGCTGCACCACGTGGGTGCGCAGCCGCGCGTCCACTGCGCCGGACTGCGGCGCAATCGGATTCGCGTGCGTCGGGTGACGACCACCCGCAGCTTCTGCCCGATCCGGATCCGGCCTTCGCCGTCGAGATTATTCCAGGTCCGGAGCTCCCGCTGGGTCACCCCATACTCGTCCGCGATCTCCGAGATCGTCTCGCCCCGGCGCACCCGGTGGAAGGTTGCGGTGCTGGTACCCGCCGCGACCACGCGCTCTGCCATCCGGCGCGCCACCCGGGTCGAGGGGATGCCCCCGGTAGGCACCACCACGCGTTGGCCGATGCGGACTCGTCGCGGATTCAGCTTGGGATTGGCCGCGAGCAGCATGGTCTGGTTCACGTGATATCGCCGCGCGATGTGCCCCAGAGTCTCACCCCGCGCCATGAAGTGCTCGATGAAGGTGACTCGCTGCCGCGCGGGCAAGCACCGCGTAAGCCGCCACCGTGCCCTCCCCCCGGCCCGCCGGCAGGCGCACCACGGAAGCGGGTGCCCGGTGGTGTGGTGAGCCGGAGATACTGCGGGATTGAGCTCCCGAATGGCGGCGACGGTGGTGTCGGCCAGGCGGGCGATTACATCGAGCCCGGTCATGTCGGGAACCACGATCGAGTCGTATGCCGCCGGTTCTGCCGGAGTGACCCGAAAGCCGTAGCGTTTGGGTTGCTTGGCGATGAGGGCGGCGGCAATCAGCTTGGGCACGTAGTCCTTGGTCTCCCGGCGGAGCAGCTTGGTATCGTAGAGCCGGAAGAAGGTCGCGTCGGAGTTGACCGAGTCGCTTTCCTCATCGGGCAGCCGGATGATTCCGCGCGACACCTTGCCCGAGCCCGCGTTGTAGGCGGCGGCCGCGAGATACAGCGAACCGAAGCGCCGGTTCAGATCGGCCAGATGCTGAGCCGCCGCATCGGTGGCCTTGTACGGATCGCGCCGCTCATCCACCCAGGAATCGACCCGCAGGCCGTAGCCCTTCCCGGTGCGCTTCATGAACTGCCACATGCCGACCGCCTTGGCCCGGCTGGTGGCGGTGTTGGAGAAACCGCTTTCGATCAGCGCCAGATAGACCAGGTCACCCGGCAATCCCTCTCGCTGCAGCCGCTCCCGAATCATCGTCTCGTACCGGGGAAGGCGGGTCAGCCAGATGTTCATTCGCTCCCGGCCACGGTCCTGAAAGAAATCGAGGTAGTACTGCACCCGGTCGTGACTGTTATAGGTCGCGACATCGATATCCCAGGTCACCGCATCCGCCGCATTGGCTCCGCCCGGAACCGCCTCCGCCGCATCATCCCCGCCGCCATCGTTGGCCGGGTCCTCCGGGTGGGCGTCCGCCAGCTCCTCGAGCACCGCTTCGTCGGCGGCGGAGTCTGCCGCCTGGCGTCGCTCGTCGTTGAGATCGGCCACCAGCAGCGCGGTGTCGCCCACCGAGCTGTCGGGGATGCCGAGGGAATCCAGAACGGTGCTGAGGGAGGTTGCGCCTGCGGTTCCAGTCAGCGGGGACCCTGTCGAGTTGGGCGAAATGGGGCCCGGGCCCGATTGCCCACTGCAGGCAGCCATGATGCCGACGAAACCGATCCACCAATAGCGCATAGAAAGACTCCTGTGGCGCGTCATCGGGACGACGAGGCGCTTTCGGCAAGATTTCGGGGTGGCTACAGCATGCGCACCCATGTGACGACGTGCAAACCGCAGGACCGAAGGCGAACTGAGGCGGCGGGGATTGGACCGGCTAGCGCATGAACAATCGATTTCCCAGGATTCGGTTGGTGGCGTTCAGCACCGCGAGAGCAGCCCCGCGAGCCGTATCATTTTCCGTGAGATAGGAGCCCACCACCCGTTGCCCGCCGCCTGGTCCTTCTCCGTGGACCGCCAGCGATACGATCACCACCGTAGAATCGAAGGCCCGGACCGCCTTCACCCCCAACAGCTCGAAGCTGAGACCCCCCTGAACCGCCTGACCCAAAGCCATGACGCATGCCTGTGCCGAACAGCGCAGCTCTCCGGCCTGTGACGCGAGCCCTTCTCCTTCCCCGGTAAACTGCTCGGAGTCCTTCCAGGTCAGCCCCACTCGAGCCCGGCATCGGCCGTTCGGCAGCCGATCCAGGGTGAACTCCGCGAAACGAAGCCGTTCCGGGAGAGGGGTGGACGGCATTCCCGTCCTGGGGGTGGGCCCGAAATCAGGGTGAGACACACGCCCGGGCAAGGCAAAGCCCATGCCATTTCAGGCTAATCGAGCAGCCAGCAACTCTTCGAGATCTTTATTGGAAACGCGGTCCGCCTGCGCGAAGAGCGCGGCCTTGGACGATGACGAGATGGGATAGGTGGCCCACACCGAGCGACGCGCCGGATCGCTGCTGCGGAAGGAGAAGACCAGGCTCCACTGTGATGAATTGGGCGTTCGCTCGGCGGCGATTGACACGTTCCACATCTGCCCGGCGTGTTCCAGCACTCGCCAGGCCATCAGTCAACCCCGGGCGAGCGCCTGAAAGCGCGCGCGAAGGTCGCGCGTCACGGGACCGGCCTTGCCGCTTCCGATAATACGGCCATCCAGCTGACGGATCGCGACGATCTCGGTTGCGGTACCGGTGAAGAAGGCCTCATCCGCGGTGTAGATGTCATAGCGATTGAGCATCGTCTCCTCGACCTTATAGCCCGCCTGCAGCGCCAGCTCCAGCACGGCGTCGCGGGTCACTCCCTTGAGCAGGCCCGCAAATGGGGGAGGGGTGCGCAGCTCTCCTTTTTTCACCACGAAAATGTTCTGCCCCGATCCCTCGGCCACGGCACCCGAGCTGTCGAGCATGATCACCTCGTCGGCGCCGGCGCTGATGCCTTCCATCTTGGCGAGAATGTGCGGCAGATAGTTGAGCGATTTGACCCGGGGCGACAACGACTCCCGCTGCGGAATGGGCGTGCCGGCCGTGATGACCGTGAGGCCGGCCTCGTAGATGTGCTCGGGCCAAAGCTTGATGGTATCGACGATGATCATGACCGTGGGTCTGGGGCACTTGCGCGGATCGAGGCCCAGATCGCCCACGCCGCGGGTGACCACGTGGCGAATGTACGCCTCCGCGATGCCCGACCGGCGAGCCGCCTCCTCGGTGATGCTGGCCAGCTCGTCTCGGGAGTACGGAATGGTAAGCAGGATGGCCTTGGCCGAATCGTACAGCCGCTCCAGGTGTTCCTGCAGGCGAAAGATCTTGCCGCCGTACACCCGGATTCCCTCGAAGACCCCGTCGCCGTAGAGGAGACCGTGGTCGTAGACCGAGACCATGGCGGTGCTTCGGTCGCACCACTTGCCGTCCAGCCAAATGACTGGCGTGCCGGTGCTCTGGTTGGCTGGGGACATGGCTGGCTTGGCGCTGACGGTCATCAGGTCAATGTAAGAGGCCAGAGGCCAGTCGCCAGTCCTCAGACGCAGACGCCTGAGCGCCCAGACTCCCGTCAGCCGACTGACGACTGAGCGATCGACTGAGGACTGGCGACTACCTAATGCGCATCCACCGCACGTCCGCCACCTCGCGGCCTTCGCAGCAGGATGATGGCCGGCGAGACCGCGACGAACGTGAGCAGCAGCAGCATCCAGGCATCGTTGTAGCTCAGCATCGAAGCCTGCCGCATGGTCTGCTGATCCAGCAGCGCCAGAGCCCCGCGCCGCGCCGCTTCCGGACTGTAGCCGTGACTCAGCAGATTCCCGGTCAGCAGTCGGAGCCGCTCGTCGACCAGCGGATTTCCCGGATACACGTTGGCCAGCAGATCGACCCGGTGCATCTGAATGTGCACGGTGACATAGTTGACCAGGATCGCTATACCGAAGGATCCGCCCAGCTGGCGGGAGAGGTTGATCAATCCGGAGGCCTGCTGCGCCTCACTCGGCTTGAGGCTGGCATAGGCCACGTTGTTGATCGGCGTGAACAGAAAGCCGAGCCCCAGACCCCGTACGATCAGGGCCAGACGCACGTCCGACTCTCCAGCCGCGGTAGTGAGATGTCCCAGGTCCCACATCGACATCACGAAGAGGACCACCCCGATGCCGATGAGCACCCGAGGATCGACCAGCGGTTTAGCCCCATTGAGCATGAGCCCGCACACCAATGCGGTCACCGCCGTGGCGATGCCGCCGGGCATCAGGGCCAGCCCGGTCTCGGTTGGAGTGAAGTGCAACAACGTCTGGGTGAACAGCGGGAAGATGAATATGCCACCATAGAGCCCGAAGCCGAGGGCGATGAACAGGAAGATCGAGGCTGCCAGATCGCGGTTCTTCAACACCCGGAAATTGACGATGGGATTGCGGTTTCGGGACGACAGCTCCCACCAGAACATCGCCACCAGGCAGATCCCGGCCACCAGGGAAAAGCGCAGGATCCAGGCGTCGGCGAACCAATCCTTCGTGTTTCCTTCCTCCAGCACCCACTGCAGCGACCCGATTCCGGCCGTCAGCAAGCCGATTCCAACCCAGTCCACTCGGCCCCGGTGCCGCTCCTGCCCGGGTGGATCCCGGAGGAACTGGCTGACCAGAAACGCCGATGCAATGCCGATCGGCACGTTGATGAAAAAGCACCAGCTCCAGGAGTAGTTGTCGGTGATCCAGCCTCCCAGCGTAGGGCCCAGGGTAGGAGCGACGATGATGCCCAACAGGAAGATCGCCTGCACCAGACCCTGCTGTTCCCGGGGAAAGATCTGCCGGATGGTCGCCTGGGCCGTGGAGAGCAGAGCGGCTCCGCCCGCGCCCTGCAGGATGCGCCAGATCACCAGCTCGGTCAGAGAGCTGGAGGTGCCGCAGAAGAACGAGGCCACGATGAAGATGACGATCGAGATCGTGAGGTAACGCTGCCGCCCGATTCGCTCGGTGAAGAACGCCGTCATCGGCAGCACGACGACATTTGACAGGATGTAGCCCGTACTCACCCAGCTGATCTCCTGCTGGGTGGCTCCCAGGTTCCCCGCCATCTGGGGCAGCGCCACGTTGATGATGGTGGTATCCAGCACCTCCATGATGGCCGCGGTGATCAGCCCCAGCATGATCCACCAGCGATGGCGGCTGACATAGTCCGCCGCCTCTTCGGCAGCGGTCAGCCGGCGGGGCGCTTCACGGGCAGGAGGTGCACTGGGAGTGGCGTTGGCGGTCATGGAGATGCAGGAACGGGGAGGCTATTGCGAAAGGACGTCGGTGCCGATCAGCCCCAGAACCAGCCCGGCGGCGGATTCGAGCGAGATGGTCCCGGTGTTGATCTGAACGTCATAGCTGCAGGGCTCATTCACGTCGGTTTTGTAGTAGCGCTGGAGATAGTGCTGCCGGTCTGCGTCGCGGCGGCGGACGTCGGCGGCCACCCGCTGGGCCGGGGCGCCGGTACGCCGGGCCACCCGCTGAACTCGTAGATCGAAGGGCGCCACCACCCGGAGTCGCAGGACATCGGGTCTGCCGCGAAACAGACAATTGCCGCCGTGTCCCACGATGATAGCCGGGGGATTTCTCGCCGCTTCCAGCAGGACCTCGCGGGCCGCCGCGGCGACACAGTCCGGATCGGTGGTCCAGGGACTCGAGTGCACCCGCGACTCCGGAGCGGTCACCGTCGCCACGGCCGCCAGCCGTTCCAGGAAGCTGGGCGCGTGCTCGTCCATGGCGACCACGTCACCCTCGTCGCAGCTCAGCCGGGCCGCCAGGCGGCGCACCAGCTCGTGATCGATCACCAGCCAGCCCAGTTTCTCTCCCAGCAGAACGCCCAGCTCACTGCCGCCGGCGCCGTACTCCCGCGAGATGGTGAGCAGTCGAATCGGCTCCCGCCGGGCATCCCTCATGACCTCAATATGAATGCCGGCGCGAGCCATTGCCAACGATGATCTATTGGAGCGGCGGGCCGGCGCTCCCCATCACGTTCAGGTTCACTGGACTGAAAGTCTTTTCGTCAGCCGTATCGTCGTGGCCGAAGCTGACCTGCAGCGTGCCGCTCCCGACGTTCGGAGCCGTCACATCGAACTGAAAGTGGTGGTCGGCCAGACGGGTGGCGGTAGCCAGGGAGGTAGGAGTGAAGGTGAGGCCGCCAAAGTGCTCCGCCTCAACATCGTCGAGGTCATCTCCAGCGGCGTTGAAGAACTTGATCTGCACCCGCGATGTTTGGCCCGCCGTAAGCACGTAGGGTGAGGTCTGGGGGACATCGTTCACGATGAGATTGTAGCTTGCCGGGGTATGGTCCTCGACCGGGGCAGTCTCATCACTGCCGCAGGCGGCTGCCAGAAGCAGGGCACCTGCCAGAGAGAAGCGGGATACCGGCAACAAAGCGGGATGAGACATCGGTCACTCTCCTATTCGTGGTCGGCAAAGCGGAGCGCGGCTCGCAGGGTGCGCGGCGCTCCAGGGTTGATGAAGCCGGAGGAACGGATCTCCGGATACTTGGCGCTGAAGATGTTCTGCAGCTCCAGATCGAGAACGGCGCCGAGCGGCGGCAGGTGAAGCGAGGCCCCGGCGTCCACCACGGCATACGATTGGGTCTTCGTGCCCGGCTCACCGATGGGGGTATAGGGACCGGAAAATCGGAGCAGAGCCCGGGTGGAGACGCGGGAGCTCCACGCCGTCTGCACTCCCACTCGCCCCAACCACTCCGCCACGTTCGGCACGGGATCGCCCGGCTCCAGCGGCTCGATGTGAAATGAGGGACGGATGGGTGTTGCCATCCGGGCCCTCCAGCAGCTGCGGAACGATCAGCGGTGTGGGAGAAGAGCCCGGATCGCCTTTGACATGGGCGTCGTTCCAGGTCCCGTCGAGCGTAAGGCTGACCTGCTGACTCACCCGCAGCTCGGCATCGAGGTTCACCCCTTGGCGGAGGCTCTCTCCCGTGGGCAGGATCTCGCGAGTGACCGGATCCTGAATGCGTTCGTGCGACACATCCAGCCGGAACAGTGCGAGCTGGGCGGTGAGAGACCCGCCATCGTACCGCGCCCCCAGCTCCTTGCTCCAGCCGCGAACCGGCTCGAGCGAGGGGTCACCGATGACTCCGGGTGCCCCGCGGAATCCGGCGCTCAACGATCCCAGGAGCGACCAGCCGCCAGATATCAGATATCGCAGGCCGAGCTTCGGGCTGACAACCACGTCGCCATCGTCCTGTTGCGGAGTCCCCGCCACCCGGTCGAGACTCTGGTAGTGAACTGCGTCCGCCCGGGTGCCCAGGTCCAGGGCCACATGAGAGCCCATCAGTGTTCGCCAGCGGACAAAGGCGCCACCTCCCAGATATTCCGCGTCGTAGCCCTTCTCCGGACTCAGCACGGTCCGCTGGAAGGTGTTGTACAAATCGTACTTGGCGAAATCGGCTCGCCCGTCCAGCCCGGCACTCACGTCTCCGCCGCCCAGCGGGTGGCTCACCTGAAGGCGGGCGCCCACCGCGTTCCGGCGGTCCAGCTCGTCGCTTTGATTCAGCAGGCCGTCCTCGGGTATGGTGAGGAACACATCGGAGTGGACGTGCTGCAGCCAGGCAGTGGCCTCGATGCCGGTGGTCCCGGCAACGGTGCTGAATCGGCCATGAGCAATCCCGCGATAGGCCGAGCCGCCGTCGGTCGGATTCATGGCGGAGGTCAGGTCACCCGCGTTGTACTGATCCACCGACAGAAATCCCGGTGAGTCCCAGCTCGAGCCGTAGAGCGCAAGTCCGCCCTCGAGCCGGCCGGAGCCCACTTGCCTCCAGCCGCGGAGCAGGCCATTGCCCAGCCAGTAGGACGAGTTGTCCCGCCATCCCTGTTGCCGCTGCCCATCTCCAGCCAGCAGGTACCCGCCCTGGTTTCCCCTGGCCCCGGCGCGGAGCCAGCCGCCGGCATCGCCATAGCTGGACGCCGAGAGACTGCCGGTGGTGCCCACCGCATCTGCCGCGGTGAAGACCTCGACCACGCCGGCCATCGCGAAATCACCGTAGAGCGGGCTGGCCGGACCGGTGATCACCCGGAGCGAGCTCACTGCAGCAGGAGAGAGAATGCTCCAGTCGGAATAGCCTTCGACGTGCCCGTGCACCGGCAGATTGATGGGCACTCCGTCGAGCACCAGCAGCACGTCGGAGGAATGGTCGGAGGAAAACCCGCGGATCACGGCATCGGAGGCAAAGCCCGGTCCCTGCCCCTGCTCGTGGACTTCAATTCCGCTGGTCCGGCGGAGGAGATCGTACGGGTTGTTGGCGAAGGTCCGGCGGAGCTCGGCGGCCGGCACCACCAGCGTGGTCACCGGCGGAGCGGCAGCGCGCGGGCGCTCGGAGGTGACCGTGATGGTCTGGAGCTGCTTCACCCGGGTGGTATCCGCCCCGGTGGTGTCCCGGCTCTGCGCCGAGGCAGAGCGGG
This sequence comes from uncultured Gemmatimonadales bacterium, assembly GCA_963825815.1. Taxonomy (GTDB): domain Bacteria; phylum Gemmatimonadota; class Gemmatimonadetes; order Gemmatimonadales; family GWC2-71-9; genus CAVVWJ01. The sequence continues at coordinate 211,150 of CAWGVB010000008.1, forward strand.
CTATCACACTGAACATCAGAATCAGCCCGGCGCGAGTCCCCGTGGCGGTAAAGTTTCCTGTGCGGTACATCTCTGCACGCCCCATTGCCGTTCAGCGAGGCCCTGGGGCCAGGCGTGAACGAGCTCATCTGGTACACTGATCCCGCCGGAGAATTTCCGGCGCGGATGGATGTCAGGCTGGGGAGTGAGGCGGGCCCTGCGCGAAGGGGAGGGTGTGCGATGGACGGAGAAGCACGAAGCCGGTGCCGGCCGGTCCAGAGCGCTGGTGCGCCGGAGTCAGATGGGCGGGGGCAGCGACCTCACCGACGACGCCGGTGAGCTGGATGACAGCAGAGATGGACTGAGCACTGGTTGGAGGCCGGAGAGCCACTGCTGGTGTGCGAATGCGTCCCGTGGGCAGCATATCCGTGGGAGGCATGCACAGCCGAGGTACCGGGCTGCTGGACGCATCCCGGCATCCACCCCCAGGTAAACGCGCTCAGCGCGAAGCACGCCGCAAGATTGGCGGCCAGCACGGAGCGGAGCACAGTCTTCATGCAGTCAATGTTGCTGCGGACCTGGGCGGGGGCAAGTCGCGGTCAGCTGCTCGAAGGGGCTCACCGACCGCGGGTGAGCCCCTCAAGAGATGGTCCCGGGAAGGGTTACGGGATGTATTGAACGTTGTTACCGGGACGGCTTCCGCCGATCACTTCGATCCGTGGCTGTCCATTGAGAGTGACCAGACTGCCAGCGAGACCGGTTCGGGCGCTCGGAAGTGGGGCGTAGTTGGTCCACCGGTCGGTGGTCGGGTCGAATGCAATGTTCGCCCGGAGCGTCTCGAAGGTCTCCCCGCCAGGGTTGGGCTTCTTGCCGCCGATCACATACAGCTTGCCGGCATGCACCACCGCGGCGGCGTCCCAGCGCGGCAGACCGAGACCTCGCTTGGGGGTCCACTGATTCGTCGCTGGATCGTACATGGCCAGGAGCCCCTCACCGGTGTAACGCTGAGTATATCCCAGCACATAGAACTTGCCGCCAATGACTCCGCCCGCTCCTCCGATGTTAGTGTAGCTTCCGTTTTCCGGAGGCGAGGCGAGTGTGACCCACCGGTCGGTGGCGGGGTTGTAGCGAAACAGCAGGTCCGGCGAGCAGGAGTTGTACTCCTGATTGATTGTGGTGATGCACTCGGTGAGCACATAGAGCTTGCCGTTGATCACCCCGGTCACGCCATAGCCGCCTGCGATGACATCCTCTCTTGGTCTGGGCATGCCGCTTCGGACCCAGGTGTTCTTCGCGGGATCGTACACCAGCAGCGAGGGCATGGGGGTTCCATAGTTGTATCCCCCCGCGATGTAGATCTTGCCATTGATCACCCCGGCTCCGTTCATCCCGTACAGAGGAAAGGGCAGGGGTGCTCTGAGCGTCCAGGTGTTGGTGGCCACATTGTACGCCATGACGCTGGTGAGGCCTACATACGAGGCGCCCCGGCCGCCGATGACATACACCACCGACTGACCAGCCGAATTCGGGACTGTGGCGGTCACGAAATCCTTCCGCTCGATCCCCCACATGTCTCTGCGGGTGATCCAGGTATTGGAGGCGACGGCGAGCTCGGGCGCACCGGTCGTGGGACCGGTACTTGGAGCAGTAGTATCCTCAGTGCAGGATGTCAGGGCCAACCAACCGAGCGCTAAAAGGATGAGTACTATTGGATGCTTTCTCATAGGGCTCTCCGGAACGACGCCTCTGGTGAAAGGCTCGCCCGTAGGAGCAAAGTGACGACGCCGGCGGGCGTGCTGTCCCGAGTAATCAGGACACCACAGAATGCATTCGAAGCTCCGAAACGGGTGTGAACCAGGTGTGAAGCAATGCTTAATTGCGGAGGGACGGGCGCATGGTTCGATCCCTTGTAGGAGAGGAGACTCCACCTGCCCTCACTCAGCCGCTGGTTCATCCGGACCGCGCTCGCGTATCTGCTCCTCGCTTTGGTCGCGGGGGTGATCGCGCCGGTGCTCCCCGGCGCCTCCCAGCTCTGGCCTACCTACGTGCACCTCCTGGTGCTGGGATGGCTTACTCAACTCATCTTCGGCGTCGCCTATTGGATGTTTCCCCGCCCCCTTCCCCCGGCATCCCTCGAGGGAGAGCGTCTAGGGTGGCCCACCTATTGGCTGTTCAACACCGGGCTGGTGTTGCGGATCGTGGGCGAGGGGAGCTGGGCTGCGGGCCGCGAAATGAATGCGGTCCTGGTGGTCGCGGCGATGCTCCAGCTGATTGCCGGCTGGAGCTTCGTCCTGATGATCTGGCCCCGGGTCAGGGGGAGGTAGACCCTTGCCCCCTCTGAGCGTTTGGTGCCTCAGAACGGCCCTCCTCTACCTGGGGTTGGGCTTCACCTTGGGCGCCGTCATGCTTGCCGCCCCGGGCCTGCACCTTCCCGCGACGACGCTACGGCTCCGGCCTCTGCACATCGAGCTGTTGCTGGGAGGGTGGATGGTCCAGCTCGCGTTCGGCGTGGCCTACTGGATCCTGCCGCGTCAGCGCGGTGCCGGCCGGGGTAACGAGCGACTCGCCTGGACGGCGCTTCTGCTGCTCAACCTCGGAGTTTTGACCGCCGGTGTGGGCGGAGTGCTGGGGGCTTGGGGGCCCGTGATCGCCGCGGGTCGCGCCGCCGAACTCCTCGCGGCGGTCGCCTTTGCCGGTCATGCCTGGCCTCGGGCCCGACTTTACACGCCGCTCAAAAATCCTTCGTCCGGAAGCGTCTGAGACCCAACGCCACCGGGATCAGGGTCCAGAGCAGCAGCGACGAGCCCGCGATGGCTATTCCCACCGCGCTTCCGAAGAACCGCTCGAACACGGCGCCGGTGTACCCCATCAGTGCCGCCGTATCGAGCTGCAGCAGCAGGAGGATGCGGCCGAGGTCGATGGGATTGAGCAGGGTGAGCCCGATCAGCGGTGTCTCCAGGGCATAGCCGGCGAACGCGGAGACCACAAAGACAAGAACAGCATCGTACAGTGCGGTAGTGAGAAACCAGATCAGGATTGCAGCGCCCAACCCTTTGGCCCGATCCTCAAAAAGGAGGGCGATCAGAAAGGCCAGGGCGACAAACGCATACGTCAAAAGCACACCCACGACGATGAGCATGGCCAGGGGACCAATCGGCGATCCACTCTCCCAGCCTCCCCAGAGGAACGGCAGACCCACACCCAGCCCGAATGCCAGCGCCAAGGACGAGCCCAACCCGCCGTAGAGTCCAAGGAACAAGGCTCGCCGCCGGACCGGTTGGGCCAGGAGCAGCTCGATGAATTCCCGGGCACCGTACAGGTACATGGCCCCGAATACGAGGCTGACCAGCGGGACGAAGAGCAATACCACGTTGAGGAGGCTCACCACCACTCGGGTCCCACTACCCCCGAAGCGAAGCAACGCATCGGTCAGGAGCAGGAGGAACAGCGCGTAGCCCCATAGCCAGCGGCTCCGGCGCAGGTTGTTGAGCTCGTGCTTCAGCACCTTCAGCCCGGTGCTCATGGCGCCGCGTGCTTCATCATGTGGGCCACCGCGGCCTCGAGCCGCTCTTCACCGGTGATCTCCCTCAGATGCCGGAGCGGTCCAGCGTAGGCGACTCGTCCCTCCAGCAGCATGATCACGTCGTCGGCCAGGTCTTCCACCTCGGCGAGTACATGGGACGTCAGCAGCACAGTCACGCCGTCGCCGCGGGCGCGGCGGATCCTGGCCTTCAACACTCCGGCAGCAACCGGGTCGAGACCCGCGGTTGGCTCGTCCAGGATGAGCAGCGAAGGCTGGAACAGAAATGCCACCGCCGCGTTGAGCTTCTGCCGGGTACCACCGGACAGGGTTCGCACGAGCTTGCCCATCTCACTCGCGAGGCCCAGATCGTCCAGCAGCCCGGTGTCACCTTCCCCTTCATCTCGCAGATCCCGCAGCATACTCACGACTTCCCAGCCCGTCAGATTTTCGGGAAACCGGGCCGCCTGTGGCATGTACCCGATGGCGGCTCGATAGCTCGGGCCTCCCTGAACCGGTTGGCCGTTCACCAGGATGCGTCCGGCGTCGCACCGGGTAAGGCCCAGAATCAGTTTGATGACAGTGGACTTTCCCGCGGCGTTCGGCCCCAGAATCGCCGTCACTCTCCCGGCTCGTATATCGAAGCAGACCCGGTGGAGCACGCGCAGGCGGCCGAACCGTTTGCTCACCTCGGACAGCTCGACAACGGGCCGAGGCAGCGTGAGCGAGAGCGACGCGCTCATGCGCCCCGCCGCATCAGGGGACGCCGGTCCATCAGCGTCTCGTCGGTAAACGCCGGAATGACCCGCTCGGCGAAATCGAGCAGATCGATGAAGAAGCTGTGCAGCAGTATGAGAGCGGGCTCATGTTGCTGAATCATCAGGGAAAAGAGCCGGACCGGCTGGAAGGGTACGTCCCCGTAGCCGTCGTGGTTCAGATCGTAGCCCCGGTAATGGTCCCAGTAGTTGGCCTCGAAGAGGTTGCTGTTCCGACCCGGTGCGGTGCCCACATCAAAGGTGTTCGCCAGAAAGTGGTTCTCTCGAAATTCGTTGTCCGTAGCGTCCCCCAAAACTCGAATGGCCCAGCCATTGGCCACGAACCGGTTCCTCGAGACCAGGACCCGGCTGGTGCCTTCGGTCCACAGGCCTACGGTATTCTCGGTGAACTGATTCTCTTCGATCCGGCTGTCTCGCAGCTCCTTCAGCAGCAGACCGTACGAGGCCGACCCCCAGTTGTGCTCGAAGCGGTTCCCGCGCATGGTCACCGTGTCGCTGAACATGACTGCAACCCCGGCGCCGTTGTGTGCGAACAGGTTGTTGCTGTAGTCGCAGCGATCGGAAAACATGAAGTGCAGCCCGTACCGGAGATGACCGGTGCTCCGGTTATCACGAATCCGGGAGCCGGTGGTGAACTCCAGGTAGATCCCATCCCGGTGCCCCGCCAGATCGTTGTGTTCGATCGTGAGGTCCCTCGAGTTCCAAGCGTGGATCGCGTTGCCGGACAGCCCTTGAACCGTGCCTCGACCCCGGATGGTGTTACCCGCTATCCGGCAGCCTGAGGATTGAGCGAGGTAGATCCCGAAGAAGGTCCCCAACAGCCGGGTATTCTCCACCGTACAACCCCGGACGCCGGAAAACCGGATGCCGGCGCGATCCTCCGCTGCCGTGGCGGCGACATCGCTAATGATCAGACCGCGAATGGTGACGCTGTCGGCGGTCACCGTCATGACTTCGTGGTCCGCACCAATGAACCTGGGCCAGCCTTCACCCTCGATCGTTACCGGCTGTTGCACCAGGATCCTCGCTTCGCGGTAAGTTCCCGGCCGTACCCGAATGCGTCCATGAGGCCGGCTCATCAGCAGTGCCGCGCCCAGCGTCCTGATCGGCCCGGCCGGATCGACCACGATTTCGGAGTGCACGCCAGGCTTCGGCGGAGCCCCGACCGGTTCGGTGAAGCTCGGGCGAGCGGACCATCAGGACTTCCGACCTGGTCTCAGACTCGGCTGTAGTAGCCGGGACCGGCGTGCCACCCGCGATCCGGCTGACTTTGCCTGGGGCAGAGGAGGGCGGGCCCAGGCTGAGCAAGGCGAGCAGTAGCGCTGAATGCCTGGAGCCCACGGTCACACAACGATCCCGACCATTGGTCGGCTCAAAGACGCGGCAGCATCTCCGGCAGGACGGTGAGCCCGGCGCCACTCGAGCAGCGCGATGGTGAGTCCAACCGCAAGAACGAGGCAGGCCACCCAGGCCCCGATGTCGGGCCAGGACGAGGCGTGAAAGTTCAGCAACTGTTTGGACCCGATCACCGGAGGCTGGTAACTCATGCCCGGCACCTTGATGGCGGCGTGCTCGTCCAGCTCGTGCCCGTAGGCGTATCCCCAGCGATAGAAGTCGACCAGTCCGGCCACACCCGCGAGCAGAATGAGCTGCAGCCAGGCGTAGAGCGGTCCGCGCTTTCCCACCAGCGCAACCAGCAGCCCGGCGCCGATTAGGCCGCGCCAGCAGCCACGGCATCAGCCGCAGCTCGGGGAAATCACCCGGCTCGATCGCGTGCATGCCGATGTAGTGATTCAATCCGTTAATGCTGTTCAGGTCATTGGGCTTGGCCCCGGTGATCCGGTCCACCCAGATCCGGAGGCCAAGCCCCTCGGGATACTGCGGGGCGTGCAGCTGAATTCGCCACAGCGGAGTCAGATACAGCACCAGGAGCAGGGCCGAAGCCGCAGCGATGGTCCAGCGGGACCAGGCACGCATACGCATCACCGGCCGCCCCGTGCCATTGTCTCATGCCCGGGTGCAGTCGCCTGGAGCGCGGCAACCTTCCAGCTCTTGTGAGTGGGGCTGTTCCACAGCAGCTCCACCTTGGATCCCCGGGGCGAAACCCGCACATAGCCCTGCATCTCCTGGTGGAGGGCCGAGCAGAAGTCGGTGCAGTAGAAGGGAAAGACTCCGACCCGCTGGGGCACCCACATAATCGTTCGGGTCTGCCCCGGCATCATCAGAAGCTCGGCGTTATTGGCGCCGGTGATGGCAAAGCCGTGGGGCACATCCCAGTCCTGCTCCAGGTTGGTGAGATGGAAGTAGACGGTGTCGCCCAGCTGGATGCCTTCGATCTTGTCCGGCATGAAGTGGCTTCGTACCGAGGTCATGAGGACGTGGACCACCTTGCCGCTTGCGCTCGACCCTCGTCTTCATCTCGGATTTGACGGCGTAGGGATCCTTGTTGTCCTTCAGGGAGTACATCTTGAGCTGGCGGTCCCGCAGCATCTGGGCGGGAAGCGCCTGGGCATAGTGCGGCTCCCCAATGGTGGGAAAGTCGAGCAGGAGCTTCATCCGGTCTCCGCTGATGTCGTAAAGCTGGGCCGACTGGGTCAGCTCCGGTCCGGTGGGGAGGTAGCGATCCTTGGTGATCTTGTTCAACGCCAGCGCGTACTTGCCCCAGGGCTTTCGGCTGTCTCCGCCGGGGATCATCAGGTGTCCGACCGAGTAGTAGGTCGGCGCGCGGTCCAGCACCTTGAAGTCCTTGAGGCTCCATTTCACGATCTCGGAGGACAGGAACATCGAGGTGTACGCGTTACCCTTCCCGTCGAACTCGGTGTGCAGCGGACCCAGACCGGGGTTCTGCACCTCACCGGCCATGGTGGCTTCGTACTTGAGCACCGGGATACCGTGGATCTCCCCGGTGAAGGCACGGTCGGCGATGGCTTGCCGCATCTTGCTGAAGGAGTGAACCGGTATCACCGTGGCCAGCTTCCCGCCGGCGACAATGAGCTCACCGGTTGGATCGACATCCACTCCGTGGGGAGATTTCGGCGTGGGCAGGTAGTACACCATTCCGGGACAGGCCTTCGGAGTGAGCATTTGGACGCTGCTGCCCCACTCGGTCCGCCCGACCCCATCCTCTCCGATCAGGTTATGGGCGTAACGCGCCGGCTCGGTCGTCGACTTCTTCTGGGCGACGCACTGCTCGGCGGTCTTCCAGTTGATGGCCGCGATGTAGTCCTTGTCGTTCTGGGAGGCGCTCACCTCGAGCTTGGAGTTGCCCTCCTCGCTGTTGTAGCTGGTAAAGAAGGACCATCCGTGCGATGGGCCCTTGCCGGAGTGCGACAGGTCGTAGTCGAAGGCGGGTAGACGGATCTGAAAGGCGATGGCCATGTGGCCGGTGGCGCTGTCCACCCGGATGTAACTCAGCACTCCACTGAAGTCCTGTTTGTAATTCTCGATCGACACATCCCGCTGGGGGACCGGCACGCTGAACCGGGTGCCTGCCACCACGTACTCATTGTTCTCCGTCACGAATGGCGAGGAGTGGTTGCCGGCCGAGTTGGGAATCTCGAGAATCTCCTCGGTCTCGAACCGAGTCAGGTCCAGGCGAGCGATGCGGGGGGTGTTGTTGCCGTTGATGAAGAGCCAGCGTCCGTCGGGGACTCCCCTGGTTTGCGAGAGCTGCGGATGATGGGCGTCGTCCCAGGGCACGAACCCGTAGCTGGTGGCCAGCATCGGCTTGGTCTGCTCGCTGTACCCCCACCCATTTTCACTGTTTTGCGAGAACACCGGCACGTGCTTGAGCAGCCGGCCAGAGGGCAGTCCATAGACGCCGACCTGGCCATCGAACCCGCCGGAGAAGAAGGCGTAGAACTCGTCATATTTCCCGGGCGCCACGTACACTTTCTCCGCGGCATCACCGGTGGCGCCGACCCGGGATGCTCCGGCACCGCCGCAGGCAGCCACAATGGCCGTGCACCCGAGACCGACGAGCGCAACCAGGGTCTCTCGAATCGTTGGACGGGACATATGCTCTCCTTGTGGGAATGCTCAAGCTCCTTCATTGAACTTGAGCATTCGGCTCGCCACCGATCGTGAACCCAGTGTGAAACTTGGTTCACGATCGGTGGCAGCCCGGAGAGTTATTTGGACGAGGAGTGTTCCAGGGTCGTGGGACGGGACCTCCGCAGCCGTCGGGCCGCGGTATGGGGCCGCAGGACCAGTACCGGCATTTCAGCGGCACGCACCAGCTTGTCGGCGACGCTGCCGAGCACCAGCCGCCGGGCCCCTCCGCGGCCGTGGGTCGAGATCGCGACCAATCCAACTTTTTCCGACTGGAAGAAGTCCAGCAGGGTGTCCGTGACCCCACCCCCAAGCAGCACAACCCCACTGGCCTTCACACCTCCGGCCCGAAGTCGATCGGCGACCTCCTCGATGTAGTTCTGAGCAGTGGTTTGCCTGATCCTGGTCTCCTGATCGGCATAACCGGTCGGGAATAAGAGCTGAGGATCGTTGGTGAGCAGGATCGGCCGGACCACCTGGACCAGCAGGACCTCCGAACCCCACATCCGGGCTAGCGCCAGCACCGGTTCGAGGACTGCCTCGGCCAGTGGGGAGCCATCCAGCGGCACCGCGATCTTCGCCAGGTCGATAGGCTGGGGAGAGGTCCGCTTTTCCTCGGGCCGAAGAATGATGAGTGGCAGCTCCAGGGTTCGTACCAGCTCATCAGCAACGCTGCCGAGCCACGCCCGCCGCACCCCGCCTCTGCCATGGGTGGTCATCACCACGAGATCAGCACCGATGTCCTTCGCATACTTGGTCAGGGTTGGAGCGACCGGTCCCTGGAGCAGGGCGAACGTCAATGCCTTCCCCAATTGAGGACGCAGCGTTTGGACCAGCTCACTCAGATAGTCCTGGTCGGCTTTCTCCAGAGCCAACCGCGTCCTGGTGTAGATTTCCCCGGGCTCGACGAACAGAAGAGGGTGAAGCTCGCGATGCACCAGAGCGAGGCGGAGCGTAGCCCGCGTGCGTTGGGCAATCGCGATGGCCGTCGGAATTGCCTGTTCCGCCAGCCTGGAGCCGTCTACCGGTACCAGGATGGAACGGATGGGAGTGGTGTCAGACATAAACGAACTCCTCTCCCGCATTGGCGGCTCCATCTTTGTCTGCCGTTCGCAGCTCATCTTGTCGCGCTGCGCACTGGGCGGGAATGACCAAGATCGGCACCTGGGCTCCCCGAACTACCTTGTCGGCCACACTGCCGAGCACCAGCCGGCGGAGACCGCCTCTGCCGTGGGTTGCCAGAGCCACGAGGCTTATCCGGGCGGGGTGGGCGAGATCGAGCAGGCTCTCCGCCACCGGCCTCGGGCCCACCAGAGCGGTGCCCGAAGCACGGATCCCTTTGGCCCGCAGAGATCCCGGAGAGATCGCGCACATAGTCCTTCGCCAACTCGCACTCCCTCGCCGTCAGCTCTTCATCGTAGCCGCCCGCGAACGGCAGCACTGCGTCCGGGGTGAAAAGCACCGGATACACCATTTCCACCAGAGACATCTCGGCATCCCAGAGGTTCGCGAGCACCGCCGCGGGCCCTAGTGCCGTCTCGGCGAGGGGAGAGCCATCCAGCGGGACGAGGATCTCCCGCATATCGAACGCCGGGAAGGTGCCATCCGTTCTGGGCCGGAGCACGATCACCGGTACCTCGATACTGCGGATCACCTCGTCAGCGACGCTGCCCAGCCAGGCGCGCTCGATCCCGGACCGGCCGTGGGTGGTCATCACCACCAGATCCGCACCGATATCGCGGACATGCTGCACCAGGCTGGAGGCAGCCGGCCCGTTGAGAATGATGGAGGACAGTGACGCACCCAGCCGGGTGCGAAAGCGCTCGGTCAATTCGGCCAGGTACACTCTGGCTGAATCGATCAGAAGGGGAGGATACTGGCCCGGATGAACCAGCACGAATCTCACCTGGCTCTGAGTCCGTTCCGCGAGAGCAAGCGCGTAAGGAATGGCCCCTTCGGCAAGGGAGGAGCCATCCACCGGGACGACAATCGAGCGAAATACCGGGTACCGTGACATGGGAAACCTCCGATCAAACACCGGTGTGGGTGGCGCCATCCGTGTGCGAGCACCGATCCCAGCCCAGCGCGGCATACAGAGGACAGAAGCCCGTCAGGGCACTGCCCAGCGGGAGAAGGCCAAGCAGCGTGAGATACTTCCAGGGTGTTTCCAGGGCTCCATAGAGACCGAGAATCATCAGGCCGGCGATCAGCCGGGCGACTCGCTCGAAGCCGGGAATGTTGCGTGTCATGCGAACCTCCTTGCCGGAACCCCAGGGTTCAGAGCGGAATGGTCAGTACGGCACAGGGCGAGGCGTGAAGCAAGCGGCGCGCGATGCTGCCGGCTTCAATGACCCCTGGAGGTCCGCCCCGGTGATACCCGACCACGAGGACGTCGGCGTCGGTCTCTTGTGCCTCCTCTACGATCCGGTCGACGATCTCGCCGCGGCGGATGGCCAGTGGCACGGCGGGCAGACCCTTCTCTTTAAGAACCGCCTGCGTGCGGACCTCCAGCGACACGCTTCTTCCGAGCGGGAGGTCGGATACCAGCTCCAGCGGCTCATTTGCCGGCGTGCGTTCCACGGTTATCGGCTGCAGGTCTGCACCGACCTGCCGGGCAAAGTCGCAGGCCTGGTTGAGCACGTTCATCCCCCGTTCCGACCCGTCCAGTGCTACCAGCAGGCGACGAATCTCGGCCATGCCCGACGCGACGAAGAGGCTGGGGAAACGACTGCGCCGCGCAACCGCGTCACCGGTGTCGCCCAGAAGCAGCCGCATTAACCGGGAGTGCCGCTTCCGTCCCAGCACCAGAAGGTCGGCCTGGACTCGCTCGGCGAACCGGCAGATCTCGATTCCAGGCACCCCCGCCGCGGTCGCCAGCTTGACTTCCTGGATGGCGCTGGGCAACAAGACATCGGCCTCGAGCCAGCGGCGAAGATGCCGCAGCGCAGGCTCATCCCGCGCGGCATCGTTATGCCCGATACCGGGGGTAGTGCCCACCAGCTGGCGCGTGGCTTCCGCGGCCATCACCCGCAGGACGGTGACCCGAGCCGAGGCGCGGCTCCGGAGATTGTTGGCGACCCGGACGGCCTCTCGTCCGGCGTCGGATTCGTCGGTTGCGGCAAGAATGTGTCCCAGGTCCATTGCTGCTCTCCTTTCGGATTGCACGCTACCCCTTCGGCTATGAAGAAACGGTGAAGCGGGCGCGAATCTTTCCGGGGTACTGGCGTGCCCCCGACGACTGCCCATGTTTCAAGCATGCCTGAGACCTCGTCCCTGCCTCGCCTCCCCCACACCGAGCGGGTGGAGCGCCTGATGTTGGCGGCATCCGCGCTCATCACCGAGGTGTCGCTGGAAGGGGTGCTCGAGCGCGTGGTGGAGGTAGCTGCGGAAGTCATCGGGGCACAGTATGCCGCGATTGGCGTGCTGGAGCCCGACGGCCGCCTGCTCGAGAGCTTCACCACCTACGGCATCGACGACGAGCACCGGGCGCTCCTCGGAGCCTCCCAAGGGACACGGGATCCTGGGGTTGGTGATTCGGGAGGCGAAGCCGATCCGGCTCCCCGACCTCACCCAACATCCCGACTCCTATGGTTTCCCGCCCCACCATCCTCCAATGCACTCGTTCCTCGGGGTGCCGATCGTGGGGAAGCGGGGGGTCTTCGGCAATCTTTATCTCACCGAGAAGCTGGGTGGCGCGACCTTCACCGAGGAGGATGAGCACATCGCCGTCCTCCTCGCGGCCAACACCGCCGCGGCGGTGGAGAACGCCCGATTGCACGAGGAGAGCGCCCGGCTGCTGGAGGAGGTGCAGCAGCTCCATCGCAACCCGGGAGCGCTTCTTCGCGATGGTGAACCACGAGCTGAGGAATCGCTGGCCGCGGTGTATGGCTGGGCGGAGATGATGGTGCGGAAGAAAGACCCGGCCACGGTTCCTAAGGCTGCCTTCGAGGTGCTGGACTCGGCGAAACAGGCGGTCGGGTTGATCAACGACCTGCTCGATCTGAGCCGGCTGGACGAAGATCGGCTCAAGCCGGTGATCCGGGCCACCGAACCGGGCTCCATGGCGCGGCGGGCGGTGGCCCGGGTCACACCCGCGGCGGAGGCCAAACGGGTCCTGCTACAGGCTGGACGTCGCTCCCGATTTTCCGAGCTGCGAGACCGACGCCAGCAGGGTCGAGCAGATCCTGGTCAACTTGCTGGGCAATGCGATCAACCATGCCCCGGAGGGCAGCACCGTGCGCCTCGAGGTCGACCGCCCGAGCAGCCGGTGGTGCGTCTACACCGTGTGGACCAGGGCAGCGGGATCGAGGAAAGCGAAGTCGAGCGGATTTTCGACATCTATATCAGCAAGGACGTGGGAGATACCCGGGGCGTGGGTCTGGGGCTGCCTCTCTCCCGGCGGCTGGCCCGGCTTCTCGGGTGGGGAGCTGCGGCCGTCTCCCGGCCCCACGCGGCGGCGGCTGCTTCGTGCTGGAGCTTCCCGCCGGCCCGAGGACAGATGAAGGAAGCCTTCATGAAGGCTTCCGCAGGGCCTTAACCACTACTCCGCCAGATTTCCGTCATGAAGATTCTCGTGGTGGAAGACGACCGGAAGGTCGCCGGATTCATCGAGCAGGGGCTGAAGGAAGAGGGATACGTCGTGGACGTGGCGCCGGATGGCGACGAGGCCACCATGCTGGCGCACGTCTACGACTACGACGTCATCCTGCTCGACATCGTGCTTCCCAAGAAGAATGGATTTCAGGTGGCCACCGAGCTCCGGCGGGAAGGCCGAACGACGCCCATCCTGATGCTGACCTCGCGAGACGCGGTGGAGGACGTGGTCCGGGGCCTCGACGCCGGCGCCGACGATTACCTGGCCAAGCCGTTCCAGTTCGACGAGCTCCTGGCCCGAATCCGGGCCCTGCACCGCCGGGGAGGGGCCGAGCGGCTGGAAGTGCTTCGCTATCCGCCCGATCGCGCTCGACCGCCTCCGCCACATTGCGACGGTCAATGACAAGCGGCTGGATCTTACCCCCAAGGAGTTTCAGCTGCTGGAGTACTTCCTCCTTCATCCGGAAGAGGTCGTCCGGCGCACCACGCTCCTGGAGAAGGTATGGGACATGCACTTCGATCCGGAGAGCAACGTGGTGGACGTCCACGTGGGCAATCTGCGCCGGAAGCTGAGCGAGGCGGCCAAGGAGCAGCTGCTGACCACGGTGCGGGGCGTGGGGTTCAGCCTCCGCCGCGGCGGCGAAGCGGCGGAGATCTCGCCCGCGCTCTAGCTCACGGCGCCCGCTGCGCCGTTTCTACCTCCTTCCGGCCGGCGCTCTCCTCTTCATCCTGACCGGGCCTGCTCCTTCATATCACGGGGCGGCCCGGCGTTGCGTCACTGCTGTGGAGCGCGGGGCTGGCGCTCACCGGTGCGCCGGTGGTGTGGCAGACCCTGCGCGGCGTCGCCGCGGGCCGCTTTGCCGCGGATCTGGTGGCCATGCTGGCCATCGTCACCGCCCTGATTCTGGGGGAGCCGCTCGCCGGTCTGATCGTGGTCCTCATGCAGACCGGCGGCGAGGCACTCGAGCGTTATGCCCAGGGGCGAGCCTCGGAGGCGGTGCGAGAGCTGGAGGCGGCGGCCCCCGGGTGGCCCACCGGATGGTGGATGGGACGTCGAGGATGTGCCGGCCGAGCTGGTTCGCGGTGGGCGACGAGTCTCCTGCTGCGGCCGGGAGAGCTGCTGGCCTGCGACGCGGTGGTGCTCGAGGGCCGCTCCCACGTGGACGCCTCGCGGCTCACGGGAGAGCCCGTGCCGGTGAGCGCGCATCCCGGGAGTCCGGCTGCTCAGCGGCAGTCTCAACCTCGAGGGTCCACTCACCGTCCGGGCCACGGCTCCGGCCAGCGAGAGCCAGTATGCCCGGATCGTGGAGCTGGTCCGCACCGCTCAGGAGAGCAAGTCGCCGCTCCAGCGGCTGGCCGACCGATACGCCGTCTGGTTCACCCCGCTGACCCTGGCCGTCTGCGCCGGGCCTATCTCCTCTCCGGCGACCCCACCCGGGTGCTCGCCGTGCTGGTCGTCGCGACGCCCTGCCCGCTCATTCTGGCGACCCCGGTGGCGGTCGTCGGGCGGGATCAATCGCGCGGCGCGGCGGGGGATCATCTTCCGGCACGGCACCGCGCTGGAGCAGCTCGGCCAGGTCGCGGTCGCCGTCTTCGACAAGACCGGCACGCTGACCATCGGGCGGCCCAAGGTTGCCCGGGTGCTCGCGACGGCCGGAGTTCACCGAGAAGGAGCTGCTCCGGCTCGGCCGGCAGCGTGGAGCAGGGTCCGGCCATCTGCTCGCCCGCACCCTGGTGCAGGAGAGCGAGTCGAGCGCGGAATCGTTCTCCCTGCCGGGAAGCACATCACCGAGGCACCCGGCCAGGGGGTGAGCGGGGAGGTGGAGGGCCGCCAGGTGACCGTGGGCGGCTGGTCGTACGTGGTGCGCCGCCATCCTGCAGCCGAGCCGGCGCTCCGCGGTCTGCTGGCCCAGACGCCAGGTGCGGAGCTCAGAGCCTACGTGGCGGTGGATGGGCGGGGAGCCGGATTGATCGAGTACGCCGACCGGCTGCGTCCGGAGCTGGCGGGTTTCATCCCGCAGCTCCGCCGGCTGGGCGTCTCCCGGATCGTCCTGCTCTCGGGCGACGATCAGGCGAACGCGACGGCGGTGGCCGGCGCGGTCGGGATTCCAGAGGCGCATGGTGACCTGCTGCCCGAAGCAAAGGTCGCCTACGTGCAACGGCTGATGAAGGAAGGGCAGCGCGGGTCTCATGGTGGGCGACGGGACCAACGACGCGCCGGCCCTCAGCACCGCGACGGTTGGCATTGCGCTGGCCGCTGGGGAGGCGGGATCAGCGCCGAGGCCGCGGATGCGGTGATCCTGGCCGATGACCCGAGCCGTGTCGCCGAGGCCATCAGATCAGCCGCCGCACGCTGCGGCTTGCCCGGCAGAGCATCTGGGCGGGGCTGGGACTGAGCGGCGCGGCGATGGTGGTCGCGAGCCTCGGCTACATCCCGCCAAT
>CAWGVB010000009.1:0-72828 GCA_963825815.1 uncultured Gemmatimonadales bacterium
GATTCCATCAACGATGCGCGGGACGTCGCGGCCGCTCTTGGCATCCCGCACTACGTGCTCAATCTGGAGGACCGGTTCAATCTGCACGTCATTCAGAACTTCGTCAGCGAGTACAGCCGGGGGCGGACGCCCATCCCCTGCGTGCGCTGCAACTCGTTCACCAAGTTCCGCGACTTGCTGGCCCACGCCGACGCGCTGGACTGCGACTACATCGCCACCGGCCACTACGCCATCGCCCGGGACGGCGCGCTCTACCGGGGAGCGATCCCACCAAGGACCAGAGCTACTTCCTCTGGGGCATCGACCGCGCGGTGGTGGCGCGGATGCTGACGCCGGTCGGCAGTCTGACCAAGTCCGAGACCCGGGCCTATGCCCGGCGGCTGGGGCTCACCACCGCGGATAAGGAGGAGTCGGTTGAGATCTGCTTCGTCCCCAACGACGACTACGCCTCGGTGCTGGAGCGGCACCTCCCCGCCGACGCCCCGGCGCTCGTCCCGGGCCCGCTGGTGACCACCGGAGGCGAAGTCATCGGCGAGCACCAGGGATACGGCCGATACACCATCGGGCAGCGGAAGGGGCTGCCCGGCGGGTTCGACGGTCGCCGCGCTACGTGGTGGCGATTCGCCCGGAGCGGCGTGAAGTCGTGGTGGGGGGTGCCGAGGACCTGGCCGGCCACAGCGTGACGCTGGAGGAGTTGAACTGGCTGGCAGATCCCCTGGAGCCCGGCGACCGCTGTCGAGGTGCAGCTCCGCTATCGGGCGCGCGCCGTCCCGGCCGTAGTGTTGGACAGAGGATTCGGACCAGCTGTCCCTGGCGCTGGAAACACCGGTCCGCGCCATCACCCCGGGCAGTCGGGCGTGCTCTACGAACGATGACCGGGTGTCTGGGCGGCGGCGTCATCGGCTGAGGGGCCCGTCGCGTCACTCCTGCTTCACTGGATGCTGAATGCCGCCGCGCTCTGGATTGCCGCCGCCGTAGTTCCCGGTCTCGACTTCACCGGAGGGCCCGGGCCGGCTCCTTCTGGTGGCCGCGGTGTTCGGCATCATCAACAGCACGCTCCGTCCCCTGCTCACCATCCTCACCTGCCCCCTCATCGTCGTCACCCTGGGCCTGTTCACCCTGGTAATCAACGCCCTGATGCTGCTGGCGACGGGCTGGCTCTCCGAGAGCTGGAACTCGGTTCACGGTGAGCGGATTCTGGCCGGCGTTTTTCGGCGGGCTGGTGGTGGGTCTGGTGAGTATGGTTTTGTCGTTGGGGATGGGCCGCCAAGGAGCCGCGGGTCCAGCCGAGTCACGAGTCACGAAGCGACTCGGCCACGGCAGCCTCTAAGACTCGCGACTGGTGACTCGCGACTCAGTACTTCAACCCGGCCGAATCCGCGAACTTCTTCATCAGCTCCTGCTGCTCCGGGCGTCAGCTCGTCCGGGACCGTCACCTGGACTCCGACCAGCTGATCGCCCCGCCGGCCGTTCTTCTCCAGCCCCTGTCCTTTGATCCGGAACTTGCGTCCCGGCTGGGTACCCGGGGGGATTCGGAGCAGAACCTTCTTCCCATCCAGGGTCCGCACCCGGAGCCGGGTGCCCAGCGCGGCCTGCGCCAGGTTGATCGGAACGTCGGCCACGATGTCGAGACCTTCTCGCCGGAAGAACCGGTCGGGCTGCACCTGGAAGGTGATCACCAGATCGCCCGGTGCGCTGCCCTGGCCCGTTCGCCTGCCCCTGTCCCCGCAGCATGACTCGGTCGCCGGTCTCGGTGGCGGGCGGGACCGGTGATCATGACCCGCCGCTCGGCCCTGATCTCCCCGGCCCCCCGGCAGGTGGGGCACTTCTCCGAGGGAATGCGTCCCCGGCCCCGGCACTGGGGACAGGGCCGGTTCACCGCGAAGTTCCCCTGGCCGAAGGAGATGGTGCCCCGGCCCTTGCACTCGGGACAGGTGGACCAGGTGGCGCCCGGCGCGCCACCGCTTCCGTTGCAGGTGGGGCAGGTCTCGGTGATCGGCAGGGTGACCGGGACCTTCCCGCCCAGCATCGCCACCCGGAACGGGACCTCGACCACCGCCTCCAGGGTATCGCCTCTCGCCTGAGTCCTCTCGCCGGCCCCGGCCGAAGATGGAGGAGAAGATGTCGCCCAGTCCGCCCATGTCCCCGAAATCGAAGCCCTGTCCGCTCAGGTCCCCCGGATCCATCTCCAGGCCCACCCCGGCTTGCCCCCGCTCCCTGGGGCCGGCGCGGACATGCCGTCGAAGGCGCCGAAGCGGCGCATCTGGTCGTACTGCTTCCGCTTCTCCGGATCGGACAGAGTACTATGCGCCTCGGAGATCTCCTTGAAGCGCTCGGCGGCCTTCGGATTGTTGGGATTGGCGTCCGGATGGTACTGCTTGGCCAGCCGACGGTAGGCCTTCTTTATGTCGCCCTGGCTGGCCGAATCGGGAACGCCCAGGACCTGGTAGAAGTCCTTGGCTGCCACGTCAGCGCTGCGCCTGCTCGGAGTAGACCTGGACCCGGGCCGGACGCACCAGCGTGCCCTTGAAGCGGTAGCCCGGCTGGAACGTGGCGCTCACCATCTGCTCCTTGCGAGCGATCGGGGGCAGGCGTGGTGGAGACCGCCTCGTGCAGCGCGGGATCGAACGGGGTTCCCACCGGGTCGATGCGCTCCACTCCCGCATCCTGCAGCTCCTTCCAGAGCTTCCGGTCCACCGCGCTGAGCCCTTCGCGCAGGGTGGTGAGGGGCGTGGAGGGGTCACTGGCGACCAGGCGATCCAGATCGTCCAGGACATCGAGCAGCTTGGCCACGAAGCTGGCCTGAGCCCGGTCGGCCAGCTCGGCCCGCTCCCGGCTGCTGCGCTTGCGGTAGTTGTCGTACTCCGCCGCCAGCCGGAGATGCCGGTCCTTCAGCTCGGCCAGGTCTTCCTCCAGCCGGGCATCGGGTCCTCCCAGAAACCGGGGCTGGGTGTCCTCAGTCCGGGACGACGGCTCGGAGCTCATATCGGTCGAGGCGATATCGCCCCCGTCGGCGCTGCGGCCGGTATCGCTCTCCGGCTCAGCCATTCCCGCTGGAGTGTCGATGGGACGTCTGTTGCCATCGATATCGCGTTCAAATCCACTCTGTTTTGCCACTTTACACGCTCACTCTCGAGACCCACCAAAGATAACATCTAGCCAAGCTTCAAACCGTCCCATTACATTGACCCGCCCCTACCATAGCTCCAATCCAACAAATGCACCCTGGCCTTCCGGCAGAGGGGAGTCCGTCCATGATCTGGCGTGCCACCCGAAGTTCGCGCTGCCTGTCTGGGGTTGCCGTCATCCTTTTCCTGACGGTTGGCTGCTCGGATAGCCCCACCGAGCCGCATCAGGGCACGGTTCGGCCACTTACACCGCCGAGCTCTCACGCGCTGGTCTCGTACTTTCCGCCCTCCGAGCGGACGGGCGGGTGGCGAAAAACAACACGACCCGCAAGCACTGGCCGGGTTGGGCATCAGTGCAACCGGGTTGGCAGAGCTTGGGGCGTACACGATGTCTCTTCCCTGGGAGAACTATCGGATCGGCGTAAGAGGGTACGACCCCAGCAATAAGGCGTCGCTGGTAATCAAGAACGGGTGGGTCGTGGGAGAGTGGTACAACCAGGCGTCAGCCCGGAACGCCATGTATTACCTGGCATCAAACGGGAAGACGTTGGCCATGATGCTGCTGGGCAGGCTGGTGTTGGACCATCCCGAGCTGGGCATTCGTCTGAGCACGCCCCTGTATGACCCCCGCTGGTTGCCACAGGGATTTCCCCTGAGCGATCCACGGAAGTCAACCATCACGTTCGAACACCTGCTCAAACACGTCTCCGGTGTCATTCCTCAGGTTCAGGATCCGGTCGCAAACGTGAGCGTCCTCCCGGACCCCAGGTGGAACTTCGAGCCCTTCACTTTGGGGAAAGACGCGGATTTTCCGGTCACCGCCGAGCTCTATTACTCACCAGGCGACCCGTCCAGCTACGCCAAGGGAGACACCTACTCCAGCGTGGGATTCAATCATCTGAGTCTGGTATTCCGGAACGTGACCGGACTCGAAGCCAGCGTATACCTCCGGCGAAAGATGCTTAACCCGATCGGGGTCGGAGCCATGTCGTACCGGTTGTCGTCAGGGATGGGCTCGTACGTATGGGCCACGGGGGGTAACAACTTCGCCGGCGCCCGGGACTATGCGCGCCTGGCCTACCTGCTTCTCCATGAGGGCACCTGGGCAGGCCGGCGGATCTTTACCGCGTCGTGGATTCGTCAGTTTACCACGGTCGCCGGCTATCCCAACATCACTTCCAATGCTCAGTGCGGTTGGGGGAAGGCCTACCCCAAGGACATGTACCGCATCATCGGCTCCGGGGTCAACCTGGCCTTCGTGATCCCATCTCTCGACCTGGTGGCGACACTGAATGGACGAACGCCCAACGCCCTGCGCGATCAGGTGACAGCTGAGTTTCTCCGCCGATTATTTGCCTCGATCACTCAGCAGTATGTCACCTGCGATGGTCAGGTGATGAACGGCGGTCCGCTACCGCTCCGTAGCTTCTCCGAGGAGCCGGAACAGCAGATGTAGCGCCGCCTGAGCAGCCCGGACCCGGACTTCGTGGCGGGAACCGGCAAAGCGCACGTGCCTGGCCTGCACCGCTCCTTTCAGCGAGCAGGCAATCCAAACCGTACCCACCGGTTTCTGCTCCGTCCCTCCACCAGGACCCGCAATCCCGGTGATCGCCAAAGTGGCGTCGACCCCAAACCGCTCGGCTGCACCCACGGCCATGGCGCAGGCCACCGGCTCGCTGACGGAGCCATGCGCATCGAGCAGAGCCTGGGCGACACCGAGGGCCTTTACCTTGACCGCGTTGTCGTAGGCGATCACCCCGCCGACAAAGACGTCGGAGCTGCCGGGGATTTCCGTGAGGCGCCCGCCCAGCAATCCCCCGGTGCAGGACTCGGCAACGGCAACCCGGACGCGGGCCGCACGGGCCCGCTCCAAAACCAGGGCCGCCAGATCCGTATCACCATCCCCATAGATCGGATCACCCGCCCGACCCCGGATCAGCTCGACCGCCGAGCCGAGTTTCCGGTCTGCCTCATCGGGCTGAAGGTTCCAGGCGGTGAGCCGCAGGTCCACGCCTTCGTATCCCGGCAGGTAGGCCAGAGTGACCGGGGCGATCCTCTCCTCCACGTCTCCCAGGCGCTCGGCCAGGGTAGACTCGGGTATTCCACTGGTCCGAAGCTGGCGGGAACGAATGATCGCTCCGGAGGCCCTGGCCCGAAGGCGGGGGACCACCTCGTGCTGAAGCAGCTTTCGCATTTCCTGAGGAACACCGGGCAACATGATGGTGAGACCGGGCGCGCCTTCGAGCCAAAGGCCGGGAGCGGTCCCCCACCGATTTCGGAGCACTATGGCACCCCGAGGCACCTCGGCCTGGCTCCGGTTGCTCTGCACCGGCTGGCGCTGCAGCCGGGCAAATCGCTCCAGCAAATTGGCCCAGACCGTTTCGTCGAACTCGAGTGGTGCCTGATAGAGCTCGGCCACCACCTTCTTACTCATGTCATCGCGAGTGGGTCCCAGTCCTCCGGTGGTCAGTACCGTCCCGGTGCGCTGTAGGGCTTCAGCCACGGCGGCGCGAATGGCGTCCGGGTCGTCGGCCACCGACACCCGGCGGACCACCTGCACGCCGTTGTCCGCCAGACTCCGGGCGATCTCAGCGCCGTTGGTATCTACCGTGAACCCCAGGAGGAGCTCGGTCCCGATGGTAACCAGCTCAATATTCACGGCGCACCACGCGGGAGGGGCCTGCTAGATGCGGTCGGAGAAGAGTCGCCGGTTGCGGTAGAGATAGAGCACAAAGGAGTAGACGGTGAGCGCTGCCGCAACAGCCAGCGTGACGGCGACAAAGCCTCCGTGGAATTCGTTCCAGTATTGCGCGTATTGATTGTGCTCCCAACCCATGGGCTTGCGCGCATCGCGGAAGGCAAACCAGAGGATAACGGCGCCGACGAAAACATTCTGGATCGCGGTCTTCAACTTGCCGGCGCCGGCGGCAGGGATCACCACCCCTTTCTTGCTGGCCCACCAGCGGAAAAGAGTCATGGCCAGTTCCCGCCCGATCAGCAACAGGCACACCCAGAGTGGAATGCTGCCCCAGATGGGTATGTCGTAGAGATCGTGGCGCCAGCGGGAGATGAAGTAGATGGGGATCAGGGTGGCAAAGAGGAGCAGCTTGTCGGCGATGGGATCGAGCAGCTTGCCCAGGTCGGTGACTTCATTCCGGCTGCGGGCGAGATGCCCGTCGTAGACGTCGCTCACCGCGGCAATGATGAAGATGATGAACGCGATCAGCTTGGGCCAGTATCCCTCGATGAACGGAAGCAGCGCGATCACCGGGGTGAAGCAGATCCGAACCAGAGTAATGATGTTGGGCAGGGTCCACATGGTACCTACCCCAGGGTTTTGACCACGTTCTTGCTGATGGCTTTGAGGGTGTCGAACACTCCTTCACCGGTCAGCGCGACGGCCTCGAAGTAGGGCGCCCGCTCGATCCACTGGCCGTCCTCCTGCTTTACCAGAAACTCGGAATCGTGATAGGGGTCGGGCGTGATCCGCTGCTTGCCGGCGTCGGTGACCGGCCAGCCGGGGTTGAGGGCCGCCTGCAACTCGGCGATGGGGGCCGCATTGGGCAGATCGCGCTTGTTGTACTGAATGGCAAAGGGGATTTTGCTGACGTCGTACCCGTGCTGGGTCATGTTCTCGTACAGGTTCTGCATGGCCTCGATGTTCGCATCCATCCGCTCGATCTGGCTGTCGGCCACGAATACCACGCCGTCCACCCCCTTCAGAATCAACTTGCGAGAGGCGTTGTAATACACCTGACCGGGAACGGTGTAGAGGTGAAACTTGACCTTGAAGCCGCGGATGTTGCCGAGGTCGACCGGCAGGAAGTCGAAGAAGAGGGTTCGCTCGGTCTCCGTGGCGAGAGAGATCATCTTCCCCCGGGAGCCGGGGGCCACCTTGTTGTAGACGTGCTCCAGATTGGTGGTCTTGCCACCGAGTCCGGGCCCGTAATACACCAGTTTGCAGTTGATCTCGCGCGAGGCGTAGTTGATCATCGACATTGGGCTGCTTCCTCAGGAGCCGAAGAGTTTGTCGATCTCGTCTTCCGCCTCGCCCAGAAACTCCGACTCTACCCCGGGCGCGCTGGTGCCGTCGCGATTGAACATGTCAGTGAACACCTGATTCAGCTGGACCACCGCGGTTTTGACCCGGAGCTTGACCAGTCCCAGCGTAGTTCGGTTGTCGAACAGGACCACCAGGATCACGCGCCGGGCAATATCGGCCAGGTACATCGACTCCCGCTCGCCCTGGTGAAACAGGGCGCCGAACTCGGACTCGCCCAGCATCCGGGCCAGCTGGTCATTGGCGCTGAAGTCGGCGGCGGTGAGCGATGCGAAGGCGGTGGCATCGAACGTCGGAGACTCGCCGGCGGTGGAGACCATCTGGCCGGTGCGGTCGACGATCAGCGCGGTGCGCGCGTTCGATTCGCTAAGGAAGCCGCTGAGGATTGTCTGAATCTTTCGGGCGTCGTCTTCCCGAAACGACCAGCTCGAAGCTCCGCTCACCGGCTCGATCTCATGCCAGAGTCGCCTCCATACGCCGTACGATGGCCTCGGCCCGCCGGCGGAGCATCGGCTGCCGTTCCCAGGCCAGGTAGTCCCGCAACAAACGAACGGTTTCCACCTCGTTCTGCCCTGCCAGAAAGCCCAGCGCGGCAAGTCGCCGGAGCGGGCGGGGGCTGAAGAGGTCGCGCCGGTGATAGGTGAGCCGCTGCTGAGCCAGGAGCCAGCCACCGGTCACACCCAGCACCACTCCCCCGGCGAACACCCACGCGCGCGACCGCATCAGCCAACGTCCTGCCGGGCAACCAGGGCGTGCGCCAGCGTCACGCCGTCGATGTATTCCAGGTCTCCACCCATGGGAAGCCCTCGCGCCAAGCGGGTAACCCTCACCCCCATGCCGGACAGCAGCTGCTGAATGTAGGTGGCGGTGACCTCGCCTTCCATCGACGGATTGGTCGCCAGAATCACCTCTCGCACCCCACCCTGCCGCACCCGCTGCACCAGGCTGTCCAGCCGAAGCGACTCCGGGCCGATTCCGTCGAGCGGCGACAGATGCCCGCCCAGAACGTGGTAGCGGCCGCGGAAGTCGGTCGAGCGATCCACCACGCCCACCGTCGAGGGCTCCTCCACCACACAGACCACACCCGCATCGCGCCGCGGATCCTGGCAGATGGCACAGGGTTGGTCCTCAGTGAGGTTGCCACACTCACCGCAGGGCCGGACCCGCTCGGTCACAGAAGCGAGCGCCGAGGCGAGCCGCCCGGCCTGTTCCGGTGGTTGCTGAAGGAGATGAAAGGTGAGCCGCTGCGCCGTCTTCCGGCCGATTCCGGGAAGCCTGGCAAGCTCGGTGATCAGCTCGTCGATCGCGCTCACCGGTCAGAAAGGAGAGCCAAATGGCAGCGAGGGCACCTTACGCATTTCGCTCTGGAGCATCTCGGCTGCCCGGCGCTGAGCCTCGGCCACCGCAGTCAGCACAAGATCGCTGAGAAATTCGGCATCATGATCCTGAAATACGGCGGGATCGATCCACACTGCGCGTACGGTGCCACGGCCGTCGGCGGTGATCTTCACCATGCCGCCGCCAGAGGAGGTCTCGATGGTACGGTTGGCCAGCTCCGTCTGAAGCTGCTGCAGGCGGCCCTGCATCTGCTGGCCCAGCTGAAAGAGTTGCTGAAGATCTGCCATGCTCATCTGGTAAACCTGCCATGATTGGTAGTGAAGTCTAGGGTCCAGAGTCTAGAAGTCTGCTGACCTTAGACTCTTTCAAACGCCCCTCAATCTACAATTTCCAAATCTAACGCATCGGCCGCCGTGTCGAGGGCGGGGTCCTTGGCCCGGAACTCCCGCAGCCGGTCCGCTTTGATGCTCGAGTCGGACATTCGGCGGGGCTTAGGCTGGGGGGCGTCCAGCTGGTCCGGATTGGCCACGAGCCGCAAGCGGATGGGCTGGCCGAGGCTGCGAGTGAGGATCTCCTCCACCTTCGGGGCCTCCTGCTCCAGCCGCTCGGCGAACAACTGGTTGGGCTCGCTGAGCGCCACATTGAGGTAAGGCAATACCAGGGCCACCGGCTCGACCGAGGCCAGGAGCTCGCCCAGGAACCGGCCCTGCACCCGGGCGGCGACGATGATTGCGGGCCAGCCGGCTCGAATGGCCTCGATCGAGGGGGCCAGTTTGGCGGTGGAGGCGGGGAAGCGGGGATGCTGGGGGCGGGGCGGCGGACTTCGCCGGCAGGACCCGGGTCTCCGCTGCTAGCTAGTCTGAGCCTGCCTCGCTGCTCTGCCCCCGTCCTAGCAGTCTGACTCTACGGTGCTTGCCCCGCTTGCCGCGCTGCCCAGCTGACTCCTGCCCCCTTCCCCGCTGCCCCGCTTCCCTGCCAGAACTTCCTCCAGATCCACCACTCGGTCCATCAGCGACCAGCGGAGCAGCAGGGTCTCGACCGCGAGCCGGGGATTGACGCTGCGCCGGATGTTGTTCTCGTCTTCCGCCAGCAAGCGCAGCATTCGGAGCACGTCGCCCGGCTGCAAACGGCTCCGGTACTCCTCCAGCCTTGCGCGGACCGCCTCGGTGAGTCCGTCCGGCTCGGCACCCACCTGGAGCATCAACAAGGCCCGGAGCACGTCGGCCGCCCCGGACATGAATTCCGAGAGGTCGACCCCTGCGTCACACAGCCGGTCCACGAGCGGAAAAACTGCGCCGGGTTCCTGTTCGGCCACCGAGCGCAGCAGTTCTCCGAAAAGCTCATCATCGGCCAGCCCCAGAACCTCCCGGACCCGCTCGGCCGTCACTACCCCTTCCCCAAAGCTGAGGCACTGGTCGAGAACCGAAAGCGCGTCCCGCATGCCGCCATCGGCGTGGCGCGCGATCAGCGTGAGCGCATCGTCCTCGGCCTGAAACCCCTCCGCCCCAAGCACCTGCTTGAGCCGGTCCCGAATGGCCCCGGGACCGATTCGGCGGAAATCGAAGCGCTGAAGGCGGGACATCACCGGGGCTGCCGTGGCCGCGATCTTCTGGGGCTCGGTGGTGGCAAAGACAAAGATCACCCCCGGAGGCGGCTCTTCCAGAATTTTCAGGAGAGCGTTCCACGCCTCGCGGGTCAGCATGTGGGCTTCGTCGATGATGTAGACCTTGGAGTGGCCCTCGCGGGATGCGGCGTACATGGCCCGCTCCCGCAAGTCCCGAGCGTCTTCCACTCCCCGGTTGCTGGCGGCGTCGATCTCGACCACGTCGAGATTGGCGGAGCCATTCCAGATGCGGAGACAATTCTCGCATTCGCCGCAGGGATCACCTGACGGATCCCGCTGGGCGCAGTTGAGGGCCATCGCCAGGATGCGGGCGGCGGTGGTCTTCCCGACCCCTCTGGGACCGGTCAGGAGATACCCATGCCCGACGCGACCCCGGGAAACGGCGCCGCGGAGCACGGCCGCGACGTGGTCTTGCACCAGGAGGTCGGAAAAGCGCTTGGGGCGGTATCGGCGAGCGAGGGAGATCATATCAGCGGGCCAAAAAGAGAAGTGCCTCAGGCACCCCGAAGCGACACCGGACATCGCTTAGCGCTGCTACCGGCGAGGTCCTGACGCGGTTCGCGCGCCGGCGCCCTTCGGACCTGAGGCATCCGTAATATAACCCGCCCCGAACGGGGTGGGAATTGCGACGACTAGTGCTGCGGAGCGAGGTTCGAGCTGTACATATCTACCACGTACTTCCAGCTGCCGTCGGACTGCTTCTTCAGAATTTCCAGGAACTTCCCTTCGTCTGCCACGCCGGGATTGGCCTTGGCCTTGGGCACCGCACTGAAGCGGTAATGTCCCATGTTGTAGGCCAGGTCACCCCGCCCTTCCACGACGTCGGAGTTGATCTCGAAACGCACGGTATAGGCCTCGAAGAACCCTCCCCAGAACGCGCGGATGGCAGTGCGGCCCTTTTGCGGAGGCATATTGGGAGGAAGCAGAGCCGCGTTGGTGGCATACACAGCAGCGACTGAATCCGCACTGCCTGCGTTGGCGGCCGCCGCAAATGAGGAGTCCACGGCTCGAATGGCGCCAAGATCGGCGTCGGACAGCTCCGCGGCCGGTTTGCCGCCGGCAGAGTCGGAAGCCTTTCCCGCTGTCTTGCAGCCCGCACCGAATGCCAACCCCACAGCCACCACCATTACGGCACGACCCATGGGTTGCGACACGTGAACCCCCTCCGGAGTGTGAGAACGATCAGCCCAGAATAGCCTGCTGACGGTCGAGCATTTTTTTCAACTCCCAGGTCTCAGCCACGACGGCGCCCAGCAGAAACACGATCGCCGTGTAGTAGACCCAGAGAATGAACAGCACTATCGCACCCAGATTGGCATCGCCGCCGAGCCCCTCGAACGAGGCGAAGTTGGTGAGATACAGGGCATAGAGCCGCTTGGCCACCTCGAACAGCAGCGCGGTGAAGGTGGCGGCGAGCAGCGCGGTTTTCCAGGGGAGGCGCCGGACCGACGCGTAGCTGTAGGTAACGTAGAACAGGGAAACCGAGAAGCTGAAGGCGAGGAGCTCCGCCAGATAGCGCCCCACGGTGGACACGAAGAACCCGAGCTGGGGCACGGTCTCGGTTCCCCGAGCCTCCAGAATGGCCAGCCCGGTCGTCAGCAAGGTATTCGCCAGAAACAAAATGACCGTACCCACAACCATTGCCGCGTCGCGCAGCTTGGCCAGCAGAAACAGGGTGATCACCGCCCGGTGCCGAGTCGGGCGGAGTGAAACGTCGTAGATGTCGTTCAGTGCGGTGCGAACGCCGGCAAAAAGCCGAGTGCTGAACCAGAGGAAGGTGGGTACTGCGTAGAGCGACAGCTCTCCCCGCTTCTCGGTGATGCCCGCCAGCAGCCGCTCGATAATGGCGAAGGGATCGTGGTCCGGAAGCGTCGAATGCGGCGGCAGGAACCGGTGAAACAGCTCCATGGTGTCGACTTCCGGACCGGTCACGGCTTGCGCCAGATGGGTCAGGCCGATCAGTAAGAGCAGGATAAAGGGAACCGCGGCCAGCAGCGCGTCGAAGGTCAGTGCGCTGGCGAGAAACGGAACGTTGTCTTCATCGGCGGCTTGGAGGGTCCGGCGCAGGAAGCCGGCGGGCGAACGATGCCACCCGCCGGGCCTGGACCGACTCAGGCGAGCGGCTCCTCGAGATCAGCGGGTGAGCGCCGCCGCGCCCGAGCGTCGGCCAGGCGGCGCTCCAGCTCCTCCCGGGGCGACGGCCTGGAGCTTCGCCCGAACCGGTCGGGGCTGTCCTCCTCCTCGAGCTCGTCCTCCTCATCCTCCAGCATCCCCTGGAAGGATTCCTTGGCGCCGCCGAACTGCTGGGTGATCTCGTCCAGCTTCTCCTCGGTCATCGCCCGGAACTTCCACAGCTTGCGCTGCAGGTTGCGGCGGGTTTCCTCGCCGCTGCTCGGTGCGTATAGCAGCGCCACTCCCGCACCCAAAAGCGCACCCCAGAACAGCCACTTGGCGGAGGAGTCGCCCCCCCGCTCGACGTACACCACCTCGCGGTGCTGCTTGCGACGCATTCGAGCCTCCTATTCCCCGGCGTCGGGGTCGTCGGCCGCCGCAACCAGCACCGGCTTGAGCGCCGCGTGATGCTGGATGGGAGCCTGGATGAACCGGTTGACCTGATCCTGAGTCCCGTTCACGTTCAGCTGCTCGAACAGAAATGCGAACGTTTTCTCGAGGTCGCCGGCAATTGCGCCACGGATGTCCTCCGGCAAAGACCAGAGGTCCTGCTTGAAGGGGCCGATCGCCTTCTTGCGTGCCTTGTAATAGAACTGCTCGTTGGTGTCGCCGCTCTTCCGTTCACCGGCCGCGTTCTCGTCCACCCAGCTGCGCAGCCGCTGCCGCAGCTCAGCCGGAAGGCGGGGGTGATCGAAGATGATATTCTGAAAGTTGGTTGCGAGATGGATCTCCGCCGTTTCAATCCGAGGGAAGTTGCCGAAGGCGCTGGCCGGGAGGGTGCTGGCCCCATGCTGCACCGCGCCGGCCAGGCCGTACTCCTCACGGGCCACCTCTGAAAGTGCCGCGAGCGCCTGTAGGTCCAGCTTGACGTCGGCCATCGAGCCATCGGCCAGGACCACGCCGCCATGCGAAGTCCCGGTTTGCACCGAGATCTTGCTGATGCCCACGGGCCCCCCGAGAGCGGCCAGCGCCTTGTTGTAGCCCTGCATGAAGGCGTGGAGCTCCTCCACAGTGCTGTTCTTCATCCCGACTTCGCCGATCTCGGCTCCCACCGAGACGGTGATCCCCTGGGGCTCCTGTTGCCGGATGAAGGCGGTGATCTCGGCGGCGCGCTCGTAGTTGAGCCGCTGCTGCTCGCCGAGCGATGACTTGGAGAGGTCGACCAGCGTGGACGTATCCACGTCGATGTTGTAGAACCCGGCTCCAACCTCCTCCGCGATCAGCTTCTTGACCTCACCGACCTCACCGTCCGGATCGGCCTGGTATTTCTTCTGGTTGACCTGACAATGATCGCCCTGGATGAAGAGCGGCAGGGCATAGCCTTCCCGCAATGCCGCGGCAATCATGACCGAGACGTACTCGGCGGGACGCTGCTCGGTGTAGGCAATCTCGGAGCGCGCAATCTCCAAAATTATTGCACCGGCTTTGCCCGAACGCGCGGCACGAAAGATGGCCCGGGCCGTGTCATAGGCCATCATGCGCACGTTGATGGCGGGCACGGTGAACCCGCCGCACTCGCCCCGGCCCCGAGCCAGATAGAGATCGTTGATCGAGGCCGGGCGGGCCCCGGTTACCTGACCCAGCTCCCAGATCAGCCAACGCGCCGCCTCACGGTCGTCCCCGGATCCAAACACCGCTTGCCAGGCCAGCCGATCGGTTGCTGCTGAGCGCAGCTTGGCCTGATCGCGGATCTTTACCCCTCCGGGAACCTGAATCACCCCGCCTTGATACAGATCCACAGCCCGCTGTGTTGCATCAGCCATGCAGGTCTATCCCCTTGTAAGCAGTATCCATGCACTCTGGGCAAAGGTAGGACGGGAAAGGAAGACCCGCAACGCGCCGCGGCAGACAATGCCCCTCGTCATGCCTCGTCGGCAGCAGACAGGGGTTCACGCGGTGCCGGGTCATAACCGGGGCGCCCCATGGCTGCATAAGTCAGGCGCTTTCCGAGCTCGACGCCCGGCTGGTCGAACGGGTCGATCCCGTACCAGACGCCGGCGTATCCGGTGGCGAGCTGAAAGAACATGATGGTCTCGCCAATGGTGGCTGCGCTCAAGTCGGGAAGGCGAAGGGTGCAGTTCATTCGCCCCATCTGCGCCAGCGCAGCGGACGTCGCCTCGTATTCAGCCTGCAGGAGCTCTCCCAGCGTGTGTCCCGGCAAGTACGCGAGGTCGGCCGGCAAAGCCGGCCCTCCGCCGGAGGCCGAGGGGGCGGGAATTTTCACCTCCACCCCGAAGTTCTCAACCGTCACAAACGTGATCGCCTTGTCATAAGGTCCTTCCATGAACAGCTGGACCTGACTGTGCTGATCGGTGGCGCCCACTGCACCGACCGGGGTGGGTCCGGCATGCACCGTCTTTCCCTGCCGATCCGCGCGTTTGCCCAGGCTCTCGGCCCAGAGCTGCCGGTACCACTCCGCCAGCTCGCGCAACCGGTCGGTATACGGCATGAGCACATGGATACGAGCTCCATGACTCACGTCGGCCTCATGGTGGAGAGCGGCGTAGAGCGCAGCCGGGTTCCGGAGGAGATCGCTCTCCTCGGCCCGCTCCAACGCCAGCCGGGCGCCCTGGAGCAAACCCTCGATGTCGATTCCCACCAGAGCGGCCGGGAGCAGCCCCACGGGTGAAAGGACGCTGAACCGGCCACCCACATCCGGGGGCACGTCGAGCGTGGCGATATGATCGCGCTGGGCCAGTTCCCGCAGCGCGCCGCGGCTGGGGTCGGTGGTAAAGACCAGATGCCGGTAGGCTGCGGCTCCGAGCGCATCCTCCAGCCAGGCGCGCACCACGAGGTACTGCGCCATCGTCTCCGCTGTTCCGCCTGACTTACTTATGACGTTCACGAGAACCCGGCGGGGATCGATCCGTTGCAGGGCCGCTGCGACGGAGGTTGGGTCGACATTCTCCAGCACCGTGAGCCGGGGAAAGAACTCCCGCGCCTCATCGTCCAGCTCGTTCCACGCCGGAGGACGGAGTGCATTCAAGAGAGCCTTGGCTCCAAGAGCCGAGCCCCCAATGCCCAGTACCAGCACATGATCGTGCGCCTGACCCAGCCCCTCGGCAAAGGCTCTGATTGCCCGGACTGTCGGTCCCTGCTCCACCAGCTTGTAGAACCCGTACTCTCCAGCCTCGCGCCGGCGGCGTACTTCGTCCTGCACCGACGGAAAGCGGCCGGAAAGCTTTTGCAACTGGGCGCGGTTCAGCCCATGCTCCCGGTCCAGATTCTCCTGTAGCATTCGCCCGTACAGCAATTTGATCACGCCACCTCCACCGTCAGTCCGTCGTAGGCGGGAAAGATTCCCTCAGGCAAGCTGCTCGCGAGCTCCGAATGTCCGGTTTCGTGAGTCAGATGGGTGAGATAGGTCCGACGCGCCCCTAGCTCCCGCGCAGTGGTGATCGCCTCGGAGATGCTGAGGTGGGTAGGATGGGGCCGCCACCACAGTGCGTTCAATACCAGCACGTCCAAACCCCGGAGCCGTTCACGTTCTGCTGGAGGTATCACCTTGATGTCGGTGATGTAGGCCAACTTAGTAAATCGATAACCGAGCACACGGAGGTGACCGTGCTGAAAGGCCAAGGGGAGCGTATCGACTCCTGCAATGCTGATTGCCTCTCCGGGTGTCACCGGATGCAAGGTGAGCCGAGGCTTGGAGGTACCCTCATAAGGGCGTACCGAGTCATCGAAAATGTAGTTGAACGATGAGCGCAGCCGCTCCAGGGTCTCCTCCGGACCGAACAACGGGAGCGGCTTTCGTTGCCGGACCGAGAAAATCCGGAGATCGTCGATGCCGTTGACGTGGTCAGCGTGCTCATGGGTGTAGACCACCGCATCGACATGCGACAGACCGGCGGTGATCAACTGCAGCCGAAGCTCAGGAGGGGTGTCGATCAGGATGGTCGCTCCGGCAGCCTGGAGCACGGCCCCAGAGCGCGTGCGCTTGTCGCGGGGATCGGTCGAGTGGCACACGGCGCAGTCACAGCCGATCTGGGGCACGCCGAAGGACGTGCCGGTACCCAGAAAGGTCAAACGCATCCGCTACACGGCTTCGACTTTAAGGAAGTTCGTGGTGCCCGGCATGTCGAAAGGAACTCCCGCAGTCACCACCACCCGCTCCCCGGGCTGGGCCAGCTGGCGGTCCAGGATCTGCTGCCGGGCTGCCTTGAGCATTCTGTCGTAATCGTTGGAGTGCGCGGTGAGCACGGGCGTCACACCCCACACCAGCGCAAGCTGGCGAAAGGTCTCGGGCTCCGGCGTACAGGCAAAGACCGGCACCGTGGGCCGGCAGGTGGCCACCTTCCGAGCGGTGAAACCACTGCTCGTAAAGCAGACGATCAGCGGGGCGGAGAGCATCTCTGCGGCCGCACACACTGCCACGGCGATGGCATCTTCCGTCCGGATTGGGCCACCGGGAGCAGACTGGTGGTGCCGGAGCGCTCCCTGCTCGGCTGATCGCCGCCCGAGCGCGGCGTCGATGCTGGCTCCCCGCGACTGCCGCTGGCTCTCCATCTCGCGAGCGATGCGGTCCATGGCCTGCACCGCCTCCAGCGGATAGTCCCCAACCGCCGTTTCGGCTGACAGCATCACCGCGTCGGTGCCATCCAGAATGGCGTTCGCCACGTCCGATGTCTCTGCTCGGGTGGGCCGGGGAGCATGCACCATCGACTCGAGCATCTGGGTAGCGGTAATGACGGGCTTTCCGTGCAGGCTCGCCTCACGGATGATCTGCTTCTGAATCAGGGGCACTTCCTCGAAAGGCAACTCGACTCCCAGATCGCCCCGAGCTACCATGATGGCATCCGAGCTGTCGAGAATCCCGCACAGGTTGGTGATCGCGGTGTCCTTCTCGATTTTGGCAACCAGCTTCACTCCCCTGGGCACCAGACCGCGAAGCTGCTCGATGTCCTCCGGGCGGCGCACGAAGGAGAGCGCGATGTAATCGACCCCGAGCGAGCCGGCCTGTTTCACATCCTCGATGTCCTTTTCGGTCAATGCCGGGGCGCTCACCTCGATGCCGGGGAGATTCATTCCCTTGTGCGCCTTGAGCTCACCGCCATAGTGAACCACCGCCTCCACCCGCTGCTCCCGCACACCTCTCACCTCCAGAGCCAGAAGCCCATCGTCCAGCAGTATGCGAGCGCCGATCCGAACATCGCGGGCGAGATCGTCGTAGGTCGTGGGGATCTCGTCGGGCTGAGCGATGTGCTCCGGAGCGAACACCACCTTCTGTCCGGGCTCCAGCCGAGTGGGGGTGGAGAGATCGCCGATCCGGATGCGGGGTCCCTGCAGGTCGAGCAACACAGCGGCGGCTTCGCGCCTCCCCTGGAGCACCGCGCGGAGTTCGTGGATCCATCGAGCCCGCGTTTCCGATGTGCCATGCGATGCGTTGATCCGCACGACGTCCACCCCGGCATCCAGGAGGGAAATCATCTTCGGCGGAGTATCCCAAGCGGGGCCTAGCGTGGCAACGATTTTGGTTCGGCGGAGAGAGGTGCGCGGCATGGCAGGAGTCTAATGCAGAGCAGTCACACCCGCATCACGGGATCACTCTCGACTGTACGCAATACCGGGCAAGAGCCGCTCAGGAACCCAATTTCCACATGTGGAAAAGCCCGGGAAGTGAATATCTTATTTGGGTGTAAAACCTCACAAACCGCTTCATCCATCGACCACGAGCCTCGCTCTACCGTGACGTCTATGTTGTCTACTCCCAACGACATAGGGTCTCGGGCTAAACCAACAGGTGCGAAAGGCGACAGTGTCGTCTGGGTCCAATTATTTATGCAGACATTCTAATTATGAACACTTTCGACATGAGGTTTGGACCGGGGGGTGCCTGAGGCCGAAAACAGGGCCGAAGGCGGGGTCGGAGAGACGGTGAAATGGCGGCAGAGAGAGGGAGGGCAAAAGGAGGAAGACGGTAGCGGAGGGACGACGGGTGAAGAGCGAAGAAGGTTTACTCGGAGGTGGACGGGAAGAGGCAAATACCAGGTGCGAACTACCGCTGG
The DNA here is from genome assembly GCA_963825815.1 of uncultured Gemmatimonadales bacterium. GTDB lineage: Bacteria > Gemmatimonadota > Gemmatimonadetes > Gemmatimonadales > GWC2-71-9 > CAVVWJ01. Next base: position 18,331 of record CAWGVB010000009.1, read on the forward strand.
TTCATCGCAGGAATTGGAGCTCCCCCGCCCCGCCGCGGTACAGTGGCCCGACGAAACGGATCGGCGACCCCTTCAACCACTTTGTGAGGTCGCCCTTCCCCTGCACCGTGAGCGACCCTACCAGCCCACGGGTCCATCGCGGACGGAAGCTGAATCGAACCAACCAGGGGCCGGTTCGGGTACCGGGAACAGAAGACCAGGATTCCTCGATAGGGCGGTCGACCTGGGTGCTGTCGCCGGCCGGGCGCCCGCGCCAGATCAGTGAAGTCCGCTCCAGCTTGATGGTGTAGATATCGGTACCGGTGTCGGCGCTATCGACCACAGACACGTGAGCTTCCCGCAACTTCACCCCGGCGGTTTCGGCGGCGCGAATCAGATTACTCCGACCGGAGTAGATACCCAACACCGCATCTCGCCGAGCTCCTGATGATTCTTCCTGCGTAGGGAGCGTCCACACCGCAAGCATCTGCCGGTTCCGGGGATTCTTTTCGGCGACGCGGCGGCTGCCGACCTGTACCGCATCGCTGAAGTAGAAGCAGACGTTGGACGCGGACCAGGAGGCGAACTCGGGCTGAGAGCGGACCAACTGCTGAATGGCGGGATGAAGCGTGGCATCCTGACTGGCGGGAACCGGGCGAGAACCGGACTTGACTTCTTTCGCCGCGGCGCGCGGCTCGACCAGGAAGCGGACGCAGTAGCCTTCCCTCAGCCCTTGCAGGCTCCAGGCCTGGGCCTCCTTCTCACCGGTGGGATGCTGGGCCCGCAGCACCGAGGGGACACAGCAGGCGACAGCCACGCTGATGGCCAGAGGCTTCAGCATACGTCCTCAGGGGAATTGAACGCTCGTCAGGTTCCGCGGGTGCTGCTCTTCACTGCGGCGCGCAGTTCGGCGAAGTCGCCGGAATCCAGCGCATTGAAGTTCAGATTCCGAAATTTGACCCGGCCATCCGGCCCCACCACATACACGGTGCGCCGATTATAGCCGTCAGGATCCTTGCTGGCGTACTGCTTGGATACCCGTTGCTCCGGATCGCTCAGCAACCGAAACGGAAGTCCCAGGCTGGCCGCAAAGCGGTTGTGAGTGCTTACGGAATCCGCGCTGATCCCGACCACCACCACATTGGGCCCGAACAAGCTGTCGTACTGTTCGGCGAAAGTGCGCAACTGGGCGGTGCACCCCTTGGTGAAATCACGGGGGTAGAAGGCAACCACTACGGTCTTGCCGCGGTCGCTGGCGAGCTGGTAGGGAGATTCGACCGGCCCTACCCCGTCCCGATTGGCCCAGGGCAACGAAAAATCCGGCGCGCGCTGGCCCACATCCGGTCCACTCTGGAGAACGGCCTTGACCGTTCCAGGTTGGTTCTGAGCCGCCGCGGCAGGTACCATGGCCAGACCGATGAATGCCAGTGAAAGGTGAGAAACGCGCATTATTCAATCCTTCCTGAGAGTTCAGTCCTGGGTAACCCCGCGCAGAACCTTATCGAGATCCTGAGTGCCGCCTGTGCCGGTATACGCCACCTTTCCCGTCCGATCCACCACCACCACATACGAGGTGGTGGGCACCTTGTACGCTCGAATGCTGCTGCCCTGATCGTCGTACAACGTGCGGAACCCGGGCTGGTGCTTGTCCACGTACCGGCGAACCCGCTCAGGCGTTTGATTGACGGTGACGTTGACGCCGATGAACTCGACTTTCGAGCCATAGGCCGCGTGGGCCGCGCGAACCCGGGGAAGTAGCTCTTCGCAAAGCTCACACCACGTGGCCCAGAACTCGAGCAGCACTGGCTGCTTTCCGATATACTGAGCGAGGTCCACCGGCTTTCCATCGAGATCGTTCACCTTGACCGCCGGCGCTTTGCTTCCAACTGGGATACCCGACTCCTGAGCAGCGAGCCGGCTGCCCCCCAGCAGCAGTAGAGCAATGGCCCCGGCTTGCATCAGCGTCTTCATAGTACAGTCCCCGCTCTTACGAAATAGTATTCCGCCATTCCCACCAGCAATATGCCGCCCACGCGCTTGACAGTCAGGGTCCAGCGGCCCGCCCGCGGCAACGCGGCAATGACTCCGCTGAATATTCCTACCGCAACCAGGAGAGCGGTCAGGCCCAGGGAGAATACGAAGAGATAGAGAAACCCCAGCCAGGCGCTTCCGGTGGTACTGACGAATGTGAGAACCGCGGCGAACGCGGGAGCGCCGCAGGGGGCAGCCACCAACCCCGAGGTTGCGCCCAATGCGAAGACGCCGGCTACCGAATTCCCGCCAATCCGGCCGGCCCACGCCGCAACTCGAGTGGGCACGCCGAAGGTAAAGACGTCCAATAGTCCCAGGCCAAACACGAGGAGCAGGTTGCCCATGATCAGGAGAGCCCAGGGACTCGAGCTGACGCTGCCGAAGAGGGTGCCGGAGAGACCAGCCAGCAGTCCGAGCACCGAGTACACCAGTGCCAAGCCCAGAACGTACACCAGCGTGAGCGCGAGAGTGCGACCGCGCGAGCGTCCAGTTGCACCCGCCCCGCCCAGGATGCCGGCGGTAATCGGAATCATCGGGTACACGCAGGGAGTAAGACTGGTGGCCAGGCCGGCGACGAACAGGGCGAGACTTGCAGCCAGCGGCTGATCGCGGAGAGTTGCCTCGAGACCGATCAGACCCGCTCCGCGGCCCCGATGCCGTATCGGGACGAGACATACTCCTCGAGGATCCCCAGAAACTCGGCCACAATGTCGTCGCCGCGCAGCGTTACCAAGAGGCGGCCATCCACGTATACCGGGGCCTTGGGCTCCTCGAAGGTGCCGGGGAGCGAGATCCCGATATTGGCGTGCTTCGATTCACCGGGGCCGTTCACCACACACCCCATCACGGCGACCTTCATCTCCTCGACGCCGGGATGCTCGCTCCGCCACACCGGCATCTTCACCCGCAGATAGTCCTGAATGTCCTGCGCCATCTGCTGAAAGAAGGTGCTGGTGGTCCGGCCGCAGCCGGGACAGGCGGTGACCTGCGGATTGAAGCTGCGGAGTCCGAGCGACTGCAGGATCTGCTGCGCGACGCGGACCTCCTCGCCGCGGTCTCCTCCGGGCTCAGGCGTCAGCGACACCCGGATGGTGTCACCGATGCCTTCCTGCAGCAGAATGCTGAGGCCTGCGGTGCTGGCAATGATCCCCTTGGCGCCGAGCCCGGCCTCGGTCAATCCGAGATGCAGCGGAAAGTCGCATCGCGCCGCAAGCATGCGATACACGTCGACCAGATCCTGCACCCCGGACACTTTGGCGCTGAGCACAATGCGGTCGTGCCCCAGGCCCGTGGCCTCGGCGAGCGCCGCCGACTGGAGGGCACTCTCCACCATGGCCTCCAGAACTACCAGCCGGGTGTCCTGCGGGGACGGGCGGCGCGCGTTGGCGTCCATCATTGCGGTGAGCAGCGTCTGGTCAAGGGAGCCCCAATTCACCCCGATCCGAACCGGCTTGTCGTATGCCAACGCAACCTCGACGATGGACCGGAAGTTTTCGTCCCGCCGCTTTCCTCCCACGTTCCCGGGATTGATCCGATACTTGGCCAGAGCCCGGGCGCATTCCGGATACCTGGTGAGGAGCAGATGGCCGTTGTAGTGAAAGTCTCCGATGATGGGAACGCTCACATCCATCCGCGCCAGCGCGTCCACCACCGCTGGCACCGCCTGAGCCGAAGCCTCATTGTTGACCGTGACTCGAACCAGCTCGCTTCCGGCCCGGGCGAGCTCGGCAATCTGACCCGCCGTGGCGGGGACGTCGGCAGTGTCGGTGTTGGTCATCGATTGGACCACGACCGGATGAGCGGATCCAATCAACACGCCGCCGACGTTGGCGGTAACGGTGCTCCGGCGAGTGACGAAAGGCATCGCGGAAATATAAGACGCTTGCGGCCCGTTCGCGGTCAGGCAGAGATTCGGGCATGGTAGAACCGCACTCCGAGCCTCGCCGAGCCGCGATCACGGGCGTTGCGATCTACGTGCCGGAACGGGTACTCAGCAACGCGGAGCTGGCGCAGAGTCTCGATACCTCTGACGAGTGGATCATCACCCGCACCGGAATCCGGGAGCGCCGGATCGGCGCTCCCGGCGAGACCACCTCCACGATGGGAGCCGAAGCCGTTCGCCGGCTCATGGCCGATCGCCAACTGGGGCCGGGGGACATCGATGCCATCATCGTGGCCACCGTCACCCCCGACATGCTCTTCCCCGCCACCGCGTGCCTCATCCAGGATCAGCTCGGCCTTACCCGGGCCTGGGGCTTCGATCTTTCAGCCGCGTGCTCCGGCTTCCTCTACGCACTCACGACCGGTGCGCAGATGGTTGCCAGCGGTGTGCATCAGCGGGTCGTGGTGGTGGGCGCGGACCTCATGAGCTCGATCATCGATCCACTGGACCGCACCACCGCGGTCCTGTTCGGGGACGGAGCCGGCGCGGTGCTGCTGGAACCGGCCGAACCGACTTTCGGGATCATGGATTTCCATCACCGGGTGGATGGAAGCGGGCGAGACGACCTGCTCATGCCGGCCGGTGGATCGCTGCATCCACCCAGCGTGGAGACGGTTACGGGGCGTCAGCACTTCCTCAAACAGAACGGCAAGGTGGTATTCAAGTTTGCCGTGTCCCAGATGGTCGAAAGCGTGCAGGTGGTCCTGCAGCGCAACGGTCTCACTCCAGCTGATGTGGCGCTGCTGGTTCCTCACCAGGCCAATCAGAGGATTCTGGATGCCGTGGGCGAGCGCCTGGGCCTGTCATCCGAGAGAGTCGCGTCGGTCCTGGCCTGTTATGGCAACACCACCGGCGCCACGCTTCCTCTGGCGCTCGATGCTGCGGTCAGGAAGGGCAAGCTCAAGCGGGGCGACCTGATGGTATTCGCCGCGGTAGGCGCCGGGTTTACCGCTGGAGCAACGCTGGTGCGCTGGGCCTGATCAGGCCCGGGAGAACTCTGCAGTCGTGATCGCCGACAGGTCGGCCGCGGAAAGCGTGATGCCGCCCGCGGTGGTGCTGTCGACCGCATGCTCCACCGTTCGGGCGCTGGGGATCACGATGACCGCCGGCGACCTTGCCAACACCCAGGCCAGAACCAGCGCGTGAGGGGTGACGCCGAGCCTGCTCGCCATCGGGCGGAGCACCGGATGCGCGGGCAGCTTGCGATTGAGTCGCCCGCCCCCGATCGGGCTGTACGCCAGGAAACCGATTCCGTGCTCGGTGCAGTACTGCACCACGCCTTCCTCCAGCGCCTCCCGGAAAAACGGATTCAACCGGTTCTGCACCGAGCTCACCTCGACCACGTTTTCGGCGTCCTGGATCTCGGAGACTGACACGTTCGACAATCCGACCCAGCGGATCTTTCCTTCCCGCTGAAGATCGGCCAGAGCTCCAACGCTGTCGGCTAAGGGAACGGAGGGGTCCGGCGTGTGAAGCTGGTACAGGTCGATCTGGTTCAGCCCCAGCGCCTTGAGAGAACGCTCGCAGGCTGCCTTGAGCTGCTCCGGACGACCGGCCATGACCCAGCGCCCGCCCGGTCGCGCCATTCCGCCCTTGGTGGCAACAACCACCTGGTCCCGGCTCCCCCGATAGCTCCGCAGAGCCAGAGCGATCAGCCGCTCATTGTGCCCGATCTCACGATCGTCCAGGCAGTAGACGTCGGCGGTGTCGATCAGAGTTACCCCGGCGTCGAGGGCAGCATGAATTACCCGCACGCCCTGCTCCTCGGGGGGCCGCTCCTGAATCGACAGATGCATCCCTCCATACCCGACAGCCGACACCTGAGGGGCGTTGCGACCGAGCTTGCGGCGGGGAATCACCGGACGCCGAGCACCGGCAGGAGGAATTGAAGGAGCTCCTCCCGCACGTCGAAGTAGATGGCCATGGCGTGTGCCGAGCCGGGAATCAGCCGTCCGCTCACGTGGGAAAGTCCCTCACTCCATCGGGTGACGTTCCCGCCGCCGTCGAATGGATCCTCGCGAGACGAAGCCAGGAAACAGGGCACCCTGGTCCTCTCCAGGTTGGCCCTGATACGGTCGGCGGCGTCATCGCTAATCGCCGGCGCCCCGGCGGCACCCACCGTCGCCAGCGCACGGAGGCCGGGAATCGTGCTCAGCGCCAGCAGGACACCGCTCCCCCCAATGCTGGCTCCAACCAGTCCCAGGCGACGGGCATCGATGAAGTTCTGGTTGGCCCCCCAGGAAACCACCCTCAGAATGTCGTTGTCGAGGCGGGAGAAGCCGACCTTGCCGGCACTGCTCATGAACGCCTGGCCGAATGCCTCGAGGGTAAGGCCTTCCGGCGTGTCGATCACCATCGGGCCCTTGGGCGAGATGATGGAGGCGCCATGCCCACGCAGATCGAACGCCAGCGTGGCCACACCGCTATCGAGCAGATCGGCGACCAAAGGTGCGTAGCTATCCCGGGTGGCGGGATACTGGTGGGCCAGCACGGCGAGGGGAAAGGCCGCGCCTGCGTATTCATCCGGATAGGTCAGAGTGCCCTTCAACACCAGTCCGTCCGCAGCAGGGACGGACATCTCCAGTGGCGCCAGGTTCACGCCAATCCCAACTGCTTGGTGAGCCGCAGCCAATCGGTATCAGAGATGATCCCCTGCTCCTTGAGCGGCTTCAGGGTCCCCAGGATGTCGGCCCGCGATCCATCGATCCGCCGCTCGCGCAACTCCGTGATCATGCGGGAGAACCGGTGCTCGTATTCATCGGGGGCCAGTTTGCCCTCCTTGCGCTGGCTGCTGAGTTTCTTGAGCTCTTCCGCTACGCGGGCGGGCGACACCGGCTTGAGTGCGCCACCCTGTTGGTCTGCCGCCATGGATCCCTCTCTTCGAAGCCGTGGATGATGACTCCTATGCCTGCATTATGTCCCTGCCCGGCGCGCGGCGTCCAGAGTATTGGTTGGATCCGCTCCAGTCCAGCTGACGTCGGCAGTCGGTCCGTAGGTGGGAGGTACCCGGTCTTCCAGCAGCCGAAGGCACATGCCGACCTGGGCCCGATGGTGGGCCGTGTGCAGCACCCGTCGCCAGAAAACCCAGATCCGCTGCCGGGTCACGTCGAAGAACGGGACCTCGCCCAGCCAGAATTTCTCCTCTGTCCGGGCCAGGGCAGGCAGCCGGGCGCGGGCCAGCGCGACGACTCGATCCACGTAGGCCTGGACTGGAGGTCGATCTCCGGTGGGTAGCAGCGATTCGACCGGAGGCTCCTCCAATCCGATGAACTCCGCGAAGAACCTTCGTTCGGAAAGGATCTGGTGGGCGAGGATCTGCCGGATCGAGCTGCTTCGGGCATGCGGGCGAAACTCGAGCTGGTGGTCCCGCAACTCGCTCCAGACTGACCCGAGCTTGTTGGTCTCTGAGACGTAGGTGTCCGGCACATGCTGCAGCAGCGGGTCGACGGCCCGGGGGACCTCAACCGGCGCAATGAATTCACGAGCGTACTCCATGGCCACTCCTCTCTGACAAAGACCAACGCCCGCCGGCCTTTCGGCCGACGGGCGCTGTCGTGTCACGGCTGGGCTAGTTGTAGATGACCACGATCACCCACATTCGCTGAAGCCGCACACGTGGCACTTCATGCAACCCTCGGCAAACTCCAGCTGGGATCCACAATCCGGGCAGGCGCCCGACAGCATTTCCTGCATCCCGCCGAAGATCATCTGTTCTCCCCGGGCGCCCGACTGGCCTACGGGCTGGTTCACCACCGGAGCGAGCTCGGCCTGGGGGCCGGTCTTGCTCCCGGGCAGGAGCTCCTGCTGGATACCCTGCTTCTCCTGCATCCACCGCTCGATGGCGATGCCGACGGCGTCGGGCACCGAGAGAATCTTGTTCGGCCCCAAACCGATCACCCGATCCGAGCTGATGCCGCGGAGCTGGCGATAGATCTCTTTGATGGGGATTCCCGACCGCAATGCCAGACTGATCAGACGCCCGAGCGACTCCACGTCGGCCATCAGGGCACCGCCGGCCTTCCCCAGTGTCATGAAGACCTCGAAGGGCTGGCCCCTGTCGTCTTCGGTGATGGTAACGTAGAGCGTTCCGAGGGGCGTCTCCACTCGCCGAGTGGTGCCGCGCAGGACCTCGGGCCGGGAGCGCTTCTGCCGCCGCTGGAGGTTTTCCGACTCCAGCTCGAGCACGATCCGCTGAAGCCGCTCGTTTTCGGCCCGCAACTCCGCGATCTCACCGTGCAGATCGGCGGAAGTGGCGGCCAGAGCGGAAACCTCGGTCCCAGGCCGTACCGCCTTTTCCGCTGCCTTCCCGACTGCTCCGTACCTTCTTGGCGGTGGACCCCGCCGAGAGAACCTGCATGTCCCGGCTGCCATCGCGGTAGACGGTTACGCCCTTGCAGTTGAGCCGGTAGGCCAGCCGGTAGATCTCCTCGACGTATTCCTCCGACGCGTCGTGGGCGAAGTTGCAGGTTTTGGAGATGGCGCTGTCGTTGAACTCCTGGAACGCCGCCTGCATCCGGATGTGCCACTCGGGCTTGATGGCGTTGGCGGTGACGAAGACTCGCTGCCACTTGGCCGGAACCTCGGGGAAATCGATGTGGCCGGTTTCCGCGATCTTTCGCATCAGCTCGTCCGAGTACCAGCCCTCCGCCTTGGCGATGGCGATGAAATCCTCATTCACGTCGGGCATGAGGACCCCGGCCTGATTGCGCATGAACGCGACGGCAAAGAGGGGCTCGATGCCGGAGCTGCACCCGGCGATGATGGAGATCGTGCCGGTGGGGGCCACCGTGGTGACGTTGCAGTTCCGGAGCCGCCGCATGGGTCGAACCCGTTCGCCCTGGGCGTTGCGAGCGCAGGTCTCATCCGGACCCCAGATGCTTCGCTCCCATTCGGGGAACGTTCCGCGCTGGGCTGCGAGCCGCTCGGATTCCCGCTTACCCTCCTCGTCCACGAACCGCTGGATCTTCCGGCCCAGGGCTACCCCTTCGTCTGAATCGTAAGGCACGCCCAGCTTCACGAAGACGTCGGCCAGGCCCATGACCCCCAGCCCGATCCGGCGGATCCTCTGGGCCAGGTCGGTGATTTCCGGCAGCGGATATTGATTGGCGTCGATCACATTCTCCAGGAAGTGGGTGGAGAGGTGCACCACGCGCCGGAGCTCATCCCAATCAATATCCTTCCCGCCTTTCCCGTCCTCTTTGACAAACGCGCCGAGGTTGATCGACCCCAGATTGCAGACATCATAGGGCAGCAGCGGCTGCTCCCCGCAGGGGTTGGTGGCCTCATACTCACCCAGATGGGGAACCGGGTTGTAATAGTTGGCGCGATCGATAAAGAACACGCCTGGCTCGCCCGTCTTCCAGGCACCGTGGATGATCAGCTGCCAGACTTCGCGGGCCTTGAGCTGGCCGCTGACCTGGCCGGTCTTGGGATGGATCAAATCGTAGAGCCCGTCGGCTTCTACCGCAGCCATGAAGGCATCGGTGACGGCAACCGAGATGTTGAAGTTGGTGATCTTGGTTGTGTCGTCCTTGCAGGTGATGAACTCCAGGATGTCCGGATGGTCGACCCGGAGAATGCCCATGTTGGCGCCCCGCCGGGTGCCGCCCTGCTTGACCACATCGGTGGATGCGTCGAACAGCGACATGAAGGAGACCGGCCCGGAGGCCACGCCCATGGTGGAGCGCACGATGTCGTTCTTGGGCCGAAGGCGGGAGAAGCTGAATCCGGTGCCACCCCCCGACTGATGGACCAGCGCCATGGCCCGCAGGGTGTCATAGATGCCGCTCTTGCCGTTGGAGAGCGCATCGTCCACTGGAAGCACGAAGCAGGCGGACAGCTGGCCCAGAGGGCGGCCCGCGTTCATCAACGTGGGGGAGTTGGGCACAAAAAGGCGGTTGGCCATGAGGCCGAAGAAGTCGGCGGCCACCTGGTCCACCTGTTCGGTCGATCCCCCATAGCGGGCATCGGCCTGGGCCACAGTTCTGGCCACCCGGCGGAACAGGTCACTCGGACTTTCGACTGGCGTCCCGGTCTCGTCTTTCAGCAGATAGCGCTTCTCGAGCACCGTGATCGCATTGGGCGAAAGCCGGACCGCGTCCCGTGGGGTGGACGATTTCATGAACTCCCCGCCTGGTAAGGGTAGCGTCTCAGAAGGCCGGCCTTGAGGTCCGGCCGAAAACGGAAGGCCAAGCTAGGACCCCAGGCCAACCGAGACAATACCGCAGGAAATGCCCGACAATACGTGCGATCCTGCTGTTCACATCACAAATATAAAGCCGATGTAGACAAGTGGATTAGGGTGAATTGGTGGGGAGAAAAACGAGCGGATACCGGCCGGCCTTGTGAGCCCGCGCTTCCTCGACGTAGTGCTTCCAGGTGGCCGCAATCCGCTCTGCCAGAGCGGCATCCACCTGGCGGACGATGCGGCCCGGGCACACCCATGACGAGGGACCGGGGCGGAACCTGCATCCCCTCAGGCTACCACCGCTCCCGCCGCAACCACGCTTCCGTTTCCAATACTGACCCCGTTCAGCAGGACGCTGCCCATGGCAATGAGGCAGTCATTCCCAACCGTGCAGCCATGGAGGACGACTCGGTGGCCTACGCCCACCCGCATTCCTACGGTGCAAGGCACCCCCTCGTCCACGTGGACCACCGTACCATCCTGAATATTGGATTGAGCGCCGATGACGATGGGAGCCATGTCGCCCCGCACCACGGCGTGGTACCAGATGCTGACGTTTTCGCCCAGAGTCACGTCGCCCATCACGGCAGCGGTGGGCGCGATGAAGGCGGAGGGATGAATACTGGTCAGCGAGAGCCCTTTACTATTGCTGGGCAGGAGGGAACAGCATCTGGGTCCAACCCTCGACCGGAGCTCCGTCCTTCAGCGCCGGGTGCCAGGTAACCGTCCACACGAAATTGCGGACAGCCCGTTCGAAGGCTGGATCGTTCGAGGGACGGAGCCGCATGATGTCCACCGTCCTCCCCTCGGCGGAGACTTTGACCCACAGCAGGGATGGACGAGGTGACGGCTGGGCATCCGGGGGGAGTGCCACAAAGGGAGGGTTGACCGGTTTGGGCCGCTCCTCGAAGCACGAGCCATCGGCATTGTAGCCCGGTCCCGGCACGCAACCCGGCTCGGCTTGGCGGCGGGCCTCGCGCCTGGTGGGCAGCGGAGCCCCGATCTGGGTGAGCTGCGGGGTAAGCTCCTCGACCGCGCCCGGGCGCACCACGATGGTATCAGAATAGAAGTTGTACCGCGGGGCCGAGATGGCGAGCGCATGCGGCCCCGGCGCAAGCTTGGTAAGCGCCTGCGTGATCGGTTGCTCATCGATCATGACGGTAGATCCGCGAGGCAGACCGATCAGGCGGATGCCACCGCTGTCCACCGGTCCGACTACGTCATTGGGAGCGGCCGACCCGGCAGCCACTGAATCCCTGGACGGCTTGCCGGCCGCGGAGTCCGCCGGAGGAGGCGAGGAGGCGTTGGGGGAGGCCCCGGTGTCCCGGGGAGGAGCGATAATCTGACTGGCCGTGGTATCGATCCGTTGGCCAGGGTCACCAGCAGCCTTGAGGGAGTCCGTCGGCTCGGCGGCAATTCCCACCGGGGCAAATCCGTGGACCGCGAAGTAGTAGAGGGCGCCGCCCACGCCACCCAACACCGCCAGCAGAATCCAGAGCCAGGCCCAGGACGACGAACTGCTGCGCATGGCCACTGAGCGGTCGGCTACCCGGCGGGGCACCTCGCGGCGTTCCCGGGGTGTCATTCGCCGGTTAACCAGCGGAGAATCGAGCGGAGTGGTGGGTTGACTCACAATGGGCGAAAACGCCCCGCCACTCGCCACCGGGCCCATACCCGAGCCGGCGGCGGCCGCGGCAGGAACCACCGTCGCCATGCTGGTGCGCACCGCTCCGGTTGCCGCGATGGGCTGACCCTGAAATGAGGCGATCAGCTCCTCGCAGGTCTGATACCGGTCAAACGGATCCTTCATGAGCATCCGCTTGATGACTTCGAAGACACGGCGCTCGTCGGCGGTGATCAGGCTGGGCGTGGGGATCGGCTCCGTGATGTGCTTGTATCCGATCGAGAAGCTGTCCTCGCCATCGTAGGGGACGCTGCCGGTGAGGCACTGATAGGCTACGATGCCCAGGCTGTAGATGTCGCTCCGGCCGTCGATCGGTTGCGCCCGGGCCTGTTCCGGGCTCATGTAGTGCGGAGTTCCGATGGACATGCCGGTCCCGGTGAGTTTCTGTCCGGACGCTGCCTTGGCGATGCCGAAATCGGTCAGCACGCTCTGCCCGAACTCGTCGAACATGATGTTGTCGGGCTTGATGTCCCGGTGCACGATGCCCCGCTGGGCCGCGTAGCCGAGAGCACTCCCTGCCTCCAGCAGGAGCCGCCGGATCTCGGGCGGGGTCAGCTTCTTTCGGTGTCCCAGAATCCCCGACAGCGAGCCGCCCCGAAGAAACTTCATTACGAAGTAGATCACCCGATCAGAGCGGCCGACCCGGTAAATCGGAATGATGTTGGGGTGCTCCAGCTGAGCGGCGGTGCGCGCCTCCCGCTGGAAGCGCTCCACGAATTCGGTGTCGAAGGCCAGGGAAAACGGCAGAACCTTGACCGCAACCTCGCGCTCCAGCTGCCGGTCCTTGGCCCGGTAGACTATCGCCATCCCGCCCCGACCCAGCTCCTCGATGATGTCGTATTCGGCGGCGAGCGACTCCCGCACCAGGTCGAGCTCCTGCAGGACCCCAGTGGCGATGGCATGCACCGGAGTGGTGGCCATGAGGTCCAAGCCGCAGGAGGGACAGAACTTCGATTTTCCAGTGATTTCGCTGCCACAGCGGGAGCAGAACATAGCGCGCAAGCTACGCGGTGGCCCTTGCTGAGTCAAGCGGAATCGCGTGGCGTATCGCGAGATGCTTTGCGATAAGCAAGCGGACGGAAGCGGGTAGCGGCGGATGCGGGGAAGCAGCGGCGGCGCGATGCCCGCTTAGAGATCGACGACTCCAGCTCGGACGCTAGGAGAGGCAATTGCAGCCACTACCTGCTCCCGCAGCCCCGCCGCCCGCGACCTCCATTGGCACGTAGAATGCAGCCAACCCGACCGGTGGTCCGGCTCCCCCCAGCCTCGGGACCCCTCTTCCCGTCATCATTCTGGAGAGCCTGTGGTCCCGTATCACACGATTGCCTTCAGCCAACAGAAGCTCCGGGCGGCTCTGCGGCGCGCTGCAGGTCAGGACCCGGCCTTCAACTATGGCTTCGTGGTACACTCCCGGCGCCAGCATGAGCGCCCCACCCTGGGGCTGATCACCCTGCACGGTGAGAGCCTGGCCTTCAACGAGCGGCTGCTGAAGTCGCTGGACGGGCTGCCCCTCTGGCTGTTCGGTCATGCGCGGATAACCCTGGTACCCGGGGTCGCCGTGGCACCGGCCGAGGGCGGCAGGACCAAGCAGGCCGACCGGCCGCTGGCCTCCATGCTCATGAACATCGCCACCTTCGACACCAGCACCGGCGTCACCCAGCATCTGGTTCAAGTGGAGGCAGTGGTCAAGGCGGAGAGCCTGGTTCAGCCGCTGCTGATTCTCACCCCGTCGCGTCCGGCCGCCTGGCCGATGTGAGGTAAGCGAGGAAGAGAAAAAAGCGGGGAAGTGAGAGCGAGGCAGAGCGATCCGAAGAAAAACACCTCCAGTTTCAGCTGGAGGTGTTCTTTCTGTCAGCTGGATTCACTTCCCGCTCCTACTTCCCTGCGTCCCCGCTTTCCCGCTTCGCCAGGTCTTTATCCTCCACCACCTGAAATTCCTGCGCCCGGTGATCGCGGCGCCCGGTCGCATCCACTACCAGGAGATCGAGCACGTAGTTTCCCGGCTTGAGCCGGCCGAGCTGGAGTCGTCGATGGGTACTTACCTGCGGGCTGGTGGCCTGCTCCTCGAACTTCAGTCGAATGGCTGCTCCACCACCGCCAAAAATCTTCTTGAATATCCCGCCGCCGGAGCCCTTCTTCTTGACAGTAAGCTCCACGGTATATGGACTGGGCTTGAGCCCTTCGATCTCGTAGTACAACTCCATCTCGTCGCTACGGCGGTAGATCCGGAGCGGATTGAAAAGCACGGTATCATCAGGGGCACGGTGCCACGTCAGATTGGTGCTCCGATTCCCCAGCACCAGATCGCTGAGATTGAGTCCAGCCGGCTGAGTTGGTCCCACCCGTACGGAGTCGGTAGGGAGGGTGACCCCGGCAGCCTCTCCCTGTTGAATCGCCAGCCGGTAGTGCAGTGGGCCGGCAGGAACCGTGGTTTCCGCCCGTCCCACCAGGTGCTCGTTGGGCGGCACCGGCGCCGGCGCCACGAAGTGACGAGTGGTATCCAGCGATGCGACCACCTGGTTCCGGCTGTCCAGTGCGACGAACCTGAGCCTGACGCTGTAGAGAAAGCCGCGTGTCACCGGAACCGGGTCGAGACTGGAACCCGCAATGGCATAGGCGATCTGCACCTTGGGCCCGCTGGAATCGCGGCCGACGGCCAGCACCTCCGAGTGGGCCTTCAGCCGTTGGGGAAAGCGCAGCTCGTAGCTGTCGCTGTTGGTCCCTATGGCGATGCTCTCCTGGCCAACCCGGCGCTCCTGGCTTTGGTACCGCCCGGTGCTGCCGCGGTTGGCGCTCTGCAGCCGGCGGTATATCGGAGACAGCTGCTCCCGCGACAGCATCAGCTGCTCGGCGACCGCGTTGTCGGCGGCGTTGGCCTCTCCCTGCAGCTGCACTGCATTGCTGAATCCCAGCACGTCGAACAGGCTCTCGACCAGCTTGAAGTCCTGCACGTCCTCCCGCGCGATAAAATGAAAGATCAGATCGCCGTCGGTCCGGGCGTAGCGCCAGGATTCGTTCGGCTCGAGTCCGGGTGCGGCGTAGCTGGCGCGGCTGGAAGGCTCGCCGTGGCGAATGTAGATGATTCCCCGATCGTCAAAATCCCGGCTCCCGGAACGATACCGCTCGACGATGTCGTAATGCCGGTTGTTGGTAGTCAGCTGGAAATTCTTGCGGGCATAGAAGAGACGCCGGTAATGCTCGCGAAGTCGTTCGCCGTCGGCCCGCAGCTCGGCCCGGTCCCGCTGGCTCCAGAAGCGCCGGAGATAGCGCGCCCGTTGCTCGCCCCGTTGCTGATCGAACTCACGCAGGACGCTGTCCGGGGCAATGGTGGCAAGATCGGCCCGATAACCCGCTACGGTGGTCGAGTCGTCAGAGGCCGCACCCTCGAAGTACGGTGTAACACCGTCGAAACGGCCCATCAGGAAATCGGTGCGGGCGACCTCGAGGAGGCCGAGACCGCGGTTCTCGCCACGGTCGAGGTAGCCGTTGAAGGCGGCCAGGGCGGAATCACCGTCCCCAACTTCCCGTTCCACCCGGCCCCGGGCGAGCAGAACCTCGGGAACGGCTTCAGCCGGGGTCTTCCCCGCCCGGCGCAGCGCTTCCAGGGCCACGCCAAGCTTGATGTTCACCCGCTGCCGCAACGCGGTGTTGGCCAGATCGACCAGCCCGCGGGCAAACGAAGGGTCTACCTCGGCTGACTTGGCAAACGCCACCGCCGAGCGGGTCAGCGCGTCCTTGCCCAGCATCGTCTTGAGCCCGGTCACGAAGGAAATCTGGGAGTCGCCCACCCCATACTCCGCCAGTCCCATTCCATACCAGGCATAGGGCCAGGAAGGTTGAAGGTCGATGGCCCACTGGAACTCCGAGGCCGCATCGTCATAGTGGGAGTGACCACCCATGTCGCCCAGCCGAAGGGAAAGGAACCCCAGCTTCAGATGCAGCACGCCGTCGCTGCGATGAACCTTGGCGGAGTCGATCAGGCGCTTTTCGAGGGCGAGAAGACCGATGGAATCGGAGGTGGATGCGAGGGAGTCGCGGAAGCGTTCCAGCTCGGCTCGATCGGGTGGGGCCTGTGCCGTAATCGAGCGGGGAAACAGTGCCAGGATGACGAGGGCGAGAAGGCCGCAGTGCGACTGAAATTTCGCTGTAGAACTGAATGGCAACATCAGCCAGACCTCATTACTCCACGCGCTTACTTAAGGAGCTGCGCTTCCGACCGGCTGCCGGCGGAGGCGCGGGGGATGGATTTGTTTGCGCCTTAGGAGACGCCTCTGATCCCAGCCGGCCCACATCGCGTGACGCCCAGGGTCCGGGCTCGTCCCCGAAGGAAACTCTGGATGCCCTCGAGCACACCTTGAGCATAAAGCCGCTGCCCCGCAACTGACCGAAGCCGGGCCTCCTGATCCGGCAGGATCACGAACATTCCCTTCACTCAGCGCCGCCGGCATCCAGGTGGGACGGATCAGCGCCAGGTCCGCCCGGCCGATTCCGAGATCGGGGAGCCGGAGCCGCCGCACCAGCGCCCGCTGGATTTCGGCCGCCAACGGCAGGCTGCGGGGCTGATTGTAGAATACGGTGGTCCCGTTATTGGTGAAGGGGTTGACGCCATCCGGCAGCGCGTTGTTATGGATGGACACGAGGAGCTCCGCCCCGCTGGTATCGGCCACGGTCACCCGGGACCAGAGGTCCACCGCGGTGTCGGCGGTGCGAGTCATGATCACGTGGGCTCCCGCCTGCTTGCAGCAGCGTCGCGAAGCCGCAGGGCCACGGCCAGGTTGGCATCGGCCTCCCGCAATCCGGTGGGACCGGTCGCACCAAGAGGCGGGTGGCCCGGATCGACGGCGATGCGGCGTCCCCGCAGCGGATGGCTGGACGAGATGGAGGGAGGGCGCCGTATCTCGAGCAGGAGATCGTTTCGATCCCAGCGGGTGCGGTAGCCCCAGACCGGCTGGGTGAGCTCTGCGGTGAAGCTCAGCTCGTCGGTGCCGCTCTGACTCCAGCCCAGCCGCTGGATCAGCGTGTCCCTGCCATACCGAATCCAATCCACGTCGCCGACCGCGCTGTAGAACCGGAGCGTGAGGGCTCGTTCGCGTCTCGATCACCTGGAAGGGCACCCTTTGGGTGAGCGGTATTCGGAGGGCGACTCGGTCCGGCAGGCTGCTCAGCGTCACCGAGCCAACCACGGCGCTCGGGGCCGGAATTCCGCTGGGCAGAGGCCTGCGCATCAGATGCCGGCACCCACGCCACGGCCTCGGGCGAGAGCCGGATGCGAAGGTCCTCGTTCAGTCGGGCCGGTCACCTGGGCTCGTGTGCCGGTAGGAAAGAACCATTGATAGGGGCCACCGGGTGTCGCTCTTCCCGGCGTGAGACTATCGGTCTTTCCGGTGCCCGTCGTGTCGTCGTCGAACTCGGTCACCAGCGGGAGCGTATCCAGCAAAGATATCTGCAAGGGCCAGCGGACTCGAACCGTATCCCGATCGACCGCGGCCTCCACGGTTGCCCAGCCTGAATCGGGGGACAGGAGATCGGCGTAGGGCGTGGGACAGGAAGCCCCGGTGACGCAGCGCCACACGGCCCGGCCGAGTACTTGAATCAGCGCCGGCGAGGGACCGCGGAGGATGGGTCCGGGGTCGGGGCCCAGCGCCTGACCCCGGACCACACCAACAAACCTGACTTCGTCAGGCGTCCGCAGCTTGGTGGTGTCGTGCTCGAATGCTCGAATGGCGGGGAGGACTTCCTCCGGCTGGCGTTGGGGACGCAGCTGGACGCTGGAACCATCGAGCAGATGCAGCCGAACGTCGGCTCCCTCCGCAGCGCGGACGGACAGCGTGACATACTCGTCCCGGCCGGATCCATGCCTGTCCCCGAGGCGTCAGCGACATGGTATCGATCCAAGCCCTGCCCGACCGCACTTCACCGGGCACGAAGCGCGGATCGCGTCGAACCAGGTAGTTGATCACGCTGGAGTCCTGCCCCCGGAAAGCCTCGATCCTGAACTGCATCACACTGTCGGGCGGAAACGGGAGCCAGGCCAGCCACGCGCCATTGTCCGCCACCCGAACCCGGCTCCCATTGATACTCAGTCGCACGTCGGGCCCGGATACCGATCCGAGCAGAAAGCTCGAGTCCCGAACCCGAACTCGGTCCTCCGCAGCGGGATAGACGACGCGAAGCGCGATGGGGGGTGCTTGCGGCAGAACAGAGGCTGGCGCGGTGGAAAGCAGCCACAGCGCCGAAACGACCCTTCGCTGGAACGGCATGCTGCAAGGTAAACGTTGACTAGGACTTACGCCAAGGCAGCGTTGACGCGTTTCATACCGTTCCCTAGATTCGTCAGACCTCGAACGCCTGACGGACGGAAGGACAGCGTGGAATGACCAACGGCTCGGTACGCGTCTCCGTCTTCGGCAAGACCGACCTGGGCCGCACCCGCGATCACAACGAGGACACCTTCCTCGTCGCCGACCTGAGCACCGGCAACGCCAGCCTCCAGCCTGAAGTTCGCAATCATCAGATCGGCCCCCGGGGCTCCCTGTTCATGGTAGCCGACGGCATGGGCGGCGCGGCCGCCGGGGAGCTGGCCAGCGCCATGGCGGCCGACGTCATCCACCGGCATATGGCCACGCGCCTGGGCCCACGACGGCAACCCCGCAGCTTCCCGGTTTGCTTTTCGAATGAGGGAGGCGGTCGAGCTCGCCAACGCAGAGATCTACTCGCTACGCCCGGGAGCACCCCGAGGTGCGAGGGATGGGCACGACTGTGACGGCCGCCGGGATCTTCGGCAGTGATCTCTACCTGGCGCAGATCGGCGACAGCCGAGCCTACCTGATCCGGGGAACCGAGGCGATTCAGTTGACCAAGGACCAGAGTCTGATGCAGCGCCTGGTGGACGCGGGCGAGCTGACCGAGATAGAGGCCGAACAGAGCGAGCGGCGCAACATCATCCTGCAGGCCCTCGGCCCCGACCCGCGGGTGAAGGTGGATCTCACCCATCAACCGGTGCGGCGCGGTGACACTCTGATCCTTTGCTCCGATGGACTGTCCGGGCTGGTCCGGCGGGAAGAGTTCGCCGGTCTGGCCCAACAGCACCGAGATCCGCAGGCCCTGCTGCGCGGCGCTCATCGATCTGGCGAATGAGCGGGGCGGGCCCGACAACATCACCGTCATCACTGCGCGGTTCGAGGGGGAGGGCCTGCCGGAAGCCGCCGGGGAAGACGGCGTAGGTTACCAGAGCTACCGGATTTCCGCGCCCACCAACCAGCAGGACTCCGATAACACTCCTGACACCTCTACCTCATCCAGCGATGCCGGCACCATCGCGCTGGACCGGCTGCGCAATCTTGGCCTCATCATGCTCTTGGTTGGCGTCGTCATGCTTCTGCTTGCAGTGTGGCGATAGGGTTTGACCACCCCCTCGAGCGCGCCTGCCGAGTCAGCTTTCACTTCTCCACTGCATCGTCGTCTTTCCTGGATAGCCGCGCTCGCCTTTGCTTCCGGGTTTCCCTTTGGTCTGATCAACGAAACAGTTCCGATCTACCTGCGCAGCAGCGGCGCGAGTCTGGTGGAGATCGGCCACCTGGCCAAGCTCAGTCTGCCCTGGAGTCTGAAGTGGCTTTGGGCCCCGCTGGTAGACCGGCACGGCAGCAGACGGCGATGGATCACAGCCTGCCTGCTCGGGCTGGCCGGCCTGAGCTTTGCGCTGGGAAGCTTTCCCGCAGGACGTCTGAATCCGGTTTTCTGGGTTGTGCTCACCGGCATCGTCGTGCTCTCGGCAACGCAGGACATCGCGATCGACGCATACACGATTCAGTCCACGACCACGCGCGAGCTGGGCGTGGCCAACTCCGTTCGCATCACCCTGTACCGGGTGGGCATGTTGTGCGCGGGAGGATTGCTGGTCTGGCTGGCAGGTCGGATCGGATGGTCGTCGAGCCTCTACGTCGGAGCGGGTGTGCTCGCCGGGTTGGCGCTGTGCGCCGCGATCCTGCCGCCAATCGATCGCGCCAGCGGACATGCTCATACCGTGTGGGAGCCGATCCGGGAGCTGTTTGCCCGACCCGGGATCGGCGCCGTGCTCCTGTTTGCCTTGATTTTCAAGTTCGACATAGCGGCGCTGGAGCCGATGATGCGCCCGTTCTGGGTCGACAGCGGCCTGACGCTGGAACAGATCGGCGCTGTGATCACCTCCGGCCGACTGGTCGCAACCATCGCCGGCGCGGCGCTGGGAGGCGTGTTCACTACCCGCTACGGCATCTTTACCGGCCTCTGGGTGCTGGGCTTGGTTCAGGCCCTCTCCGGTTTGGTCTACTGGGGCACAGCCATCGGGGTGCAACAGCATTGGTTGGCCAGTAATGGCGGACTGGGCGGCAAGGGTCTGATAGTTGGTGCAGCGTACTTCGAGAGTTTTGCCGCGGGACTGGGGACCTCGGCCTATCTTGCCTTTCTGATGTCTGTTTGTGAGAAGCGCTATGCCGCAACTCAGTTCGCAGTTCTCTCCGCGCTGCTGGCGCTCACTCGCTGGATTGCCGGCGATCTCTCCGGTGAGCTGGCCGAGCGATTAGGGTACGCCAGCTACTTCCTGGTGACTTTTTTTCTGGGCTTACCCGCGTTCGCGCTGATTCCCCGCTTGAGGCACGCGAGTCGAGCATGAGGAGGTAGCTCAGCGCGGCTTGGTGAACCGGTGCCCCAGCCAGCGTGCCACCGCCTCCTGCATCAGCCGCTGGCGGTGCCAGGCCAGCAAGACCGGAGCGCGATTGGGCAGCTCACTCAGCATCCGAGGGTGGCCAAAGAGGATCAGGAGATCGGCCCCCGTGGCATAGTGGGCGAGCGCCTCACGGGAGGCGGACCCCAGGCCCGACCGTCCCTTCCAGGCACGCGGCTCGGCAAAGACCATGACCACCCGCGATCCACCGGAGTAGCGCCCGATCAACTCGGGACCAAGCGCGCGTTGGACGTAATCGGTGGAGCTTGGCGGGTACGGACCACCCACATCGTCGTCGACCACCACCAGATCCAGCGGTCCTACCAGGGTTGGAGGCGCGCCTCGCACCATCCCCGCTTTCAGCAGTGTGTCCGCCAGCGCGTCGGCCGATTCAAAGGGCCCTCGCGTTACCGGCGGGGTCGGGGCGGTCGCGGCCGTAAGCGCGCGATCATAGCGGGTGAGCGACTCCTCCAACCGTTCCCGGGTCAGAGTTGCCGGTGGCCAGCGCTGCCTCCAGCGCGTCCCGCACTCGCCGGGGATCGTTGGGATAGAGCAGCAGATCGGCCCCGGCCTGTACGGCCTGTACCGCGGCGTCGGACTCGCGCCGGCCCGACAACGCGCCGTCCATGATCAGGGCGTCAGTAACCACCAGCCCATCGAAACGAGACTTGCCTCGAAGCTCCCCCAGCAGAGTGCGGGACAGCGTGGCCGGGAGATGGGAGTCGTCCAGCGACGGATAGGCCACGTGGGCGGTCATGATAGAGGCGACGCCGCTTTCGATGGCCACGGTAAACGGCAACAGGTCGGCACTGCGCAGAGCTGCGGCCGGCGCTTCCACCACCGGCAAGGTGATATGCGAGTCGACCGTGGTCCGG
The DNA here is from genome assembly GCA_963825815.1 of uncultured Gemmatimonadales bacterium. Classification (GTDB taxonomy): domain Bacteria; phylum Gemmatimonadota; class Gemmatimonadetes; order Gemmatimonadales; family GWC2-71-9; genus CAVVWJ01. The sequence goes on from CAWGVB010000009.1 coordinate 39,730, forward strand.
CCATGCCCCGGATAATGCTTGGCACAGGCCAAGGCTCCCGCGGACTGACATCCCTCGATCCACTGCCGCACGCAGGTGGCCACGTCATTGGGATCGGCGCCGAACGCCCGCGTCTGCACGATGGGATTCTCCGGCAGTACGTCGAGATCCGCTACCGGCGCAAAGATCCAATTGATACCTACCGCCCGCGCCTCCTGAGCCGTCACCGATGCGGCCCAACGGACAACGGCGGGATCTCCCAACGACGCCAGTGCCATGGGTGGAGGGAATTCAGTGAGTCCGGCAATCTGCTGTCCTGCTCCCCGCTCCAGGTCCGCGGCCAGCAGCAGCGGCCGACCGGCCCGGCGCAACAGGTCGGCGGTGAGACGGCGTACGCTTTCCGCGGTCCCTCCGAAGATGATGAAGCCGCCTACACCGATCTCCAGCGCGTCGGCGATCCTGCCGGCCTCGTGGGCAAAGCCGCTGAGCGCTTCAGAGCGCAGCGCCGGAAGAATCAGCCGGGCGGGTGTCCGATTGCTGGCATCCGGGGTCATGCGGGTGTCACCGCGCCCAGCACCCGAGGGCCACCGGCCCCGGTAGCCGCGGGCAGATTTCCTGGCTGCCCATGCAGTGTCAGGTAGCCGAGGAGGGCAAACGCGACCGCTTCCTTGGCATCGCCGGGAAAGAACAGATCGTCGAACCGTCGGAGCTGATGCTCCCCCCGGCTCATCAGGTACCGCGAGAGGGCGGTCATGAGGCCGGGGTGATGGCACCCCCCACCGGACGCCACCACTTCTACCCGAGTTGGGGTCCACCGCCCGATCGCGTCGGAAACGGTGCGAGCAGTCAGCTCTACCGCCGTCGCCACGGCGTCCGCGCCGGGAAGCCGGCGGTACAATGCCTCCGCATATGCGTCTCCGAAGCGCTCGCGGCCGGTGCTCTTGGGCGGAGGAGCGGCAAAGAAATCGTCCTCCAGCAGCTCTCCCAAGACCCGCTCATTGATTTGTCCCCGCGCGGCAATCTTGCCGTCGCGATCGTAGCTGCAGTTGCGGTCCACCAGGCGGGCTGTGGCATCGATCAGCGCCATACCCGGACCAGTGTCAAAGGCCAGCACGCCCTGGTCCAACGCGCGCTGCTCGACGTAGGTGAGGTTGGCCATGCCGCCAAGATTGAGGAGAATGCGGGGCGCGTCTACTGCGGCAAAGAGCAGCACGTCGGCCATCGGCACCAGCGGTGCCCCCTGCCCTCCCGCTGCCACATCGCGGGCGCGAAAGCCGCTCACAACACGGACGCCAAACCTCTCGGCGAGGATGGCGGGCTCACCCAGCTGCCAGGAAACCACCGGCGGCTCATGCCAGATGGTCTGTCCTGGGAATGCGATCAGGGACAGCTCGGAGGCCGGTACGTTGCTGTGCTCGAGCAAGGTCTGGACGGCGTCTGATGCCCACTCAGCCAGCTTGCACATGGAGGCGAGCCAGGGTGGCCGCCGTAGCGCCATTCAGCGCCTGCCGGAGCTGGGCTCTTTCATCGTCGGTATAGGAGCGGGTAACGAAGTCCAGCAGTGTCGCGTGGGTCGGACCCTGAAACCGAACCAGTGCTGCATCCATGCCATCCAGGGAGGTGCCCGACATGAGGCCAATGGCCAGGGTGGGTCGCTCGGTCATTGGGAGCGCACCGGCGGCGGATCGCCGACCACGGGGCGGAGGCGGCCCTCGTGCTGGGCCAGCAGCCGTTCGGCCTCTCCCTTACTCACGCCGCGTCGGGCCATCACGATTGCCGTCTTGACACTGCCCTCGGCCGCGTCGATGACGGCGCGAGCGGCCCCCCGATTCAGTCCCGTGCTTTCCATGACAATGCGTTGGCTCCGGTCGATGAGCTTGTCGTTCCAGGCACGAAGATCGACCATCAGATTGCCGTAAATCTTTCCCAGGCGGATCATCGCTCCAGTCGTCAGCGTATTGAGCACCAGCTTGGTGGCGGTTCCCGCCTTCATCCGGGTCGAGCCGGTGACGATCTCGGGCCCGACCAGCACCGTGATGAACACGTCGCAAACCCCGGTCAGCTGTGACGGCGGTTCCGAGCAGGAGACGAGGACGGTACGGGCGCCTAGAGTGTGGGCGCGAATCAGGCCGGCCCTGACATAGGGAGTGGTGCCACTCGCCGCGATTCCGACCACCACATCGTTGGAGCCGATCCGTAGCGAATCGATGGCCGACTCGGCTGCGCCGGTGTCGTCTTCTGCCCCCTCGACCGATCGCACGAGCGCGGCAGATCCGCCCGCGATCAATCCCACAACCATCTCAGGGGAAGTTCCGAAGGTGGGCGGACATTCCGCCGCGTCAAGCACGCCGAGGCGTCCGCTGGTTCCGGCGCCGACGTAGACGAGTCTGCCGCCGGCGCGAAACGCGGCCTCGACAAGATCGATTGCCTTCGCAATATGGACGCGGGCGCGGGCGACGGCGCCGGGAACGGTGGCGTCTTCGGCGCCGATGAGATCAACGATCTCGAGCGCTGAGGCGGTATCGATGGCAATGCTGCGAGGATTACGCCGTTCGGTCAGGCGTGTGTCGAGGTAGTCGTCAGCCACGCAAGCTAAGGATGGGGAGTATCCAGCCGTCAGCGTCGGGCTAAATTAGGACCACTCCGATGTTCGGGGCAACTCTCTTATATCAGGACACTTACTCCGGAGCCCGTGTGCGAGTTCCCGCTGCCCTGCTGATCGTGTCATTCACCCTGGCGTGTGGTCAGTCCTTCCGCCACTCCTGCCGCCTCGCCGGTGTCTGGTGTCGCCGCAGACTGGCCCTATCTGGGAAAGTCGCGGGTGACCGCCTCGAGACAAGCGATGGTGGTGTCCGGAAGTCCGATCGCGAGCGAGGTGGGCCGGAATATTCTGCAGCAGGGCGGAAACGCGGTGGACGCGGCGGTTGCGGTTGGCTTTGCCCTGGCGGTGGTGCATCCCGAGGCCGGGAATCTTGGCGGCGGTGGCTTCATGATCATCCGCTCCCGCGAGGGCAAGGTGCAGGCGCTCGACTATCGGGAGACCGCGCCGGCCCTGGCCACCCGCGACATGTACCGCTCGGCAGGCGAGGACGGCAGTGTAACGGGACATCTCTCGGCCGGGGTGCCAGGGGCTGTGGCCGGTTTGACTGAAGCACATCGGCGCTACGGCCGGCTTCCATTGGCCGCGGTGATCCAGCCGGCCATCCGCCTCGCGCTCGAAGGATTTACGGTGGATGACTACCGCAGTCGCTCTATCGGCGGCGACAGCGCCCGCCTGGTGCTCTTCCCCGCCTCACGCACCACCTTCCTGCCGGCTGACCGTCCGCCTCAGCCGGGCTCGACCTTTCGCCAGCCGGAGCTCGGAGCGACGCTCGAAGCCATCCGCGACAGCGGCGCGGCCGGCTTCTATCGCGGGCGGGTGGCCGAGCTGCTGGTGGCAGAGATGAAACGCGGGGGTGGAATCATCAGCCTCAAGGATCTGGCCGACTATCGGGCCGTCTGGCGCAATCCCATCGAAATCAGCTATCGCGGCTACACCATCTATTCCATGCCGCCCGCTTCATCGGGCGGGGTGACGATGGGAGAGATTCTGAACATCATGGAAGGCTTCAGCCCGCTGCCTCGGTTCGGGTCAGCCGCTCTCATCCATCGCGAGGCCGAAGCGATGCGGCGGGCCTTCACCGACCGGAACACTTACCTGGGCGACCCGGCGTTCGTGCGCAACCCGATCGATCGGCTGCTGTCCAAGCAATACGCCGCCGATCTCCGGCGCCAGATCGGCGAGCGCGCCTCTCCCACTCCGGTGTTCGAGCCTGCGCCGGCAGCAGGATCCTCGACCACCCATTACTCGGTGGTCGATGCCGAAGGAAATGCCGTCAGCTGCACCACTACCCTGAACAACAGCTATGGCAGCGCGGTGACGGTGACCGGGGCGGGTTTCCTGCTGAACGATGAGATGGACGACTTCGCCACTTCACCGGGGGAGCCAAACATGTACGGCCTGGTCCAGGGCGAGGCGAACGCCATTGCGCCGGGAAAGCGAATGCTTTCAGCCATGACGCCCGAGCATCGTGCTGAACCCGGAGAAGCAACTGTATCTGGTCGTTGGGACGCCGGGCGGTCCGCGCATCATCACGATGGTATATCACGTGATCTCCAACGTCATCGACCACCGGATGTCCCTGGCCGACGCGGTCATGGCGCCGCGGATGCACCACCAGGGCTTGCCCGACACTCTCATGGTGGAGACCAACGGATTCCCGCCTCAGACGCTCGACAGTCTGCGGGGTCGGGGGCATGCGGTGCTGGAGGATGGGAAATGGGGCGACGTCGAGGGGATCATCCGTACCACCCAAGGGTGGGAGGGGGTGAGCGATCCGCAGGCTGGGTGGAGGTGGCGCGGGCTACTGATTAAAGCGTAGGGGGAGAAGAAAGCGTGAGCGGTGAGCAGGAACCAATTCCCCGCTTACCGCTCACCCTATGGCAGTTCCCGCTTACGCTTTTCTTCAGCTCTTCCGGAAGCTTTCGTCCAGAACGAGTGGTCACCGAGGTGCCGGCAGGCACCACTACGTCGCGGTCCTTGGTTTCCACGGCGCGCTGGGTTCCCACTGCTCCGCCGATCACGCCGCCGATGATGGCTCCCTTCGCGCTCCCACCGATTACCCGACCCAGAATCGCACCCGCCGCGGCTCCGCCGCCTACCTTGGCGATGTCACCAGCGCTGGTCTTGCGGCCCTCGAGTTTGCTGCCAACGTGCTCGATTCTGGCGGCTATGGGATAGGACTGACCGTTAATGGTCACCGAGGTCGGCTGCAGGGTCAGCGTACCAGTGGTGTCGCTCTTGTTCTCGGATTCCTTGATCGCGGTCACCTTCAGGGCAACCTCGGAGCCGGCGGGAATCACGACGCGGCCTGAGTTGTCTTTCACGTCGGTGGCGATCTTGGCCATGACCGTATCACCCACCTTGTTCTTGTTGGAACGGATCTCAGCCGTGGTGGCGGCGGTCAGACTGGTGCCGGCGGCCAGACTAGCGGCCGAGCTGGTGGGAGTGGAAGGCGCCGGAGCCGGCGTGGTGGGCTTCGAAGCGGTCGCCGGAGGAGTGCTCGGTGAGCTGGTCGCTGGCCGGCTGGGCTTCGCGGGCGTGCTTGGAGCCGGCGCCGGAGTGGCGGTGCTCGCCGTGGGGCGATCGTTCAACTCCGCCGTGGTGTCGACCGGCGCAAGCTGAAGGTCACGGCTGAGACTGTCCGCGGTAGCGGTCTGCCCCCGGTCACCCCGGCCGCAGGCCGCGATGGCGGCCAACGTCAGCGCTGCAATCATGGTTCTCGACATCGAAGCCTCCTTGATGTGACTTGCTCGGGTTCCGCGGCCCGGTGACATTCCAGCTCTGTTATGCGCGAGCTGCGGACCCTCCTCCCTTATCTCAAGCCATACCGCCGAGCCTACCTTGTCGGCTTGACGCTCGTGGTCGTGTCGAACTTCTTCGCCACCCTCGGTCCCCGTTTTCTCCAACAGGGCATCGACGCCCTCCGAGCCGGCGGCGAGTTTCGCGACGTCCAAACGGCGGTTGTTCTGCTGCTCGCCGTTGCCCTGGCAGGTGGTGTGGCTCGTTACGGAATGCGCGAGCTGCTCAACAGCGGCAGCCGTCGCGTTGAGACCGATTTGCGAGACCAACTGTACGTCCACCTGCAGCGAATGTCGGCCGAATTTTACGACCGGTATCCGACCGGTGATGTGATGGCCCGCACAACCAACGATCTGCTCGCGGTGCGAATGGTGGCGGGCCCCGCTCTAATGTACCTGGTCGATACTACTATCCGCGCCCTGCTGGTGGCGCCGGCGATGCTCACCATCAGTCCCCGGCTGACCCTGCTCGCCCTGATACCGCTCCTGGGTCTTCCGGTCGCGATGGTCTCCCTGGGCCGCATGATTCACCTTCGATCCCAGGCGATTCAGGCCCAGTTCAGTGAGCTCACTACCCACGCTCACGAGAATCTCTCCGGCGTGCGCGTAGTGCGGGCCTATCGGCAGGAAGGCGCTGAAATCGAGCACTTCCGCCAGCTGAGCGACGAGTATATGCAGCGTAATTTGGGGCTCGCCCGGGTGCAGGGGGCGTTCTACCCTCTGCTTGACCCTGCTGGGTGGCGCCAGCGGTTTGGTCGTGCTGTATGCCGGCGGAAGGCTGGTGATGTCGGGCTCGGTTTCGGACGGGCGAGTTCGTAGCCTTCGGAGTGTATCTCGCGATGCTGGTCTGGCCGATGATTGCGCTGGGCTGGGCCGTGAATCTGGTGCAGCGAGGAGCTGCCTCCATGGGCCGGATCAATCAGCTCTTTCGGGAGGAGCCCGCCATCACCAGCCCTCTCTCAGCCACTGCTCCTGCCCCCAGCAGAGCGGGCACGGGCCGTGGAGTTTCGCGATGTCTGGTTCCGTTATCCCGGCGCGAAAGAGCGGGGCTGGGTCCTGCAGGAGATCTCCTTTAGCGTGCGGCCTGGAGCATCGCTGGCCATCGTCGGGAGCGACCGGCTCGGGCAAGTCCACTCTGGTCGATCTCCTGGTCCGGGCCTACGACCCCGACCGCGGCTCGGTGCTGATCGATGGCATCGACATCCAACGGCTGGCCCTGGAAGACCTTCGACGCGCTGTCGGGTTCGTGCCCCAGGAAACGTTTCTCTTCGGCGAGACCCTGCGTCGCAACATCCTTCTCGGCGCGCCGGACGATGGGCGGCTGGAGGAAGTGGCACGCGTGGCGCAGCTGACCGAGGCCCTGCCAGCGTTGCCGGACGGATACGAGACCCTGATCGGTGAACGGGGCATCAATCTCTCCGGAGGTCAGAAACAGCGGGCGGCCATCGCGCGGGCGCTGGCCCAGGACCCGCCGATTTTCGTGCTGGACGACGCGTTGAGCGCGGTAGACGCGCAGACAGAGGCTCGCATCCTGGCGGGGCTTCGGAGCGCACTCTCCGGACGGACCAGCATTATCGTCTCCCACCGCCTCGCCGCGGTTCGGGATGCCGATTGGATCCTGGTACTGGATGGCGGCCGTATTGTGGAACAGGGAGTCCACGCTGAGCTACTGGCCGCGGGTGGTCGCTACTGGGAGCTGCTTCGCCGGCAACAGATGGAGGAGGAGCTGGAGGAAAGCGTGAGCGGGACCAGCGCAAACGTGAGCGGTGAGCGGGTTGGACCCTTAACGGACGACACTCCGTAGGCTTGAACGCAGAAGCTTGTGGGGCGGCAGTTCCCGCTTGCTGCTTACGTCGTCCCAGGCCCGCTCACGTTTTTACAAGTTGTTCCGTAGAAACTCCGGCGTCAGGCTCTGCAGCCAGGTTGCCAGCCGGGTGAACTGCCCCGTCATCAGCAACACACCAACCAGCACTAACAGGGCTCCACTGAATCGCATCACCCAGGGAAGCAGCGGCCTGAACCGCTGAAACCAGCGAAGAAACCACTCGATTGCCATAGCGGCCACGAGAAAGGGCAGCGCCAGGCCCGCGGAATAAACCGCCAGGAGCAGAACGCCCCGGTGTACGTCGCCCGCGCTCGCCGCCAGACTCAGGATGCCACCCAGAACCGGGCCGATGCAGGGCGTCCATCCCGCCGCAAACACCATCCCGACCAGCGCTGAGCCAAGGTATCCCACCGGCTTGTGCTCCAGCTGCAGCCGACGCTCCTGGTACAGCACCGGACTCCGGATCAGACCAAGGCAGATCAGGCCGAATCCAACGATGAGCGCGCCACCGATGCGCTGAACCCAGACCTGGTAGTAGTTGAGCGTGCGGCCAAGCGCGGTGGCGGTGGCCCCTAGCAGGATAAACACGAGAGAGAACCCAGCGACGAACAGTGTGGCGTGGATCAATGCAACCCGGCGCCGCTGGTCCACCTCGGGCAGGGTCATGCCGGTGAGAAATCCCAGATAGCTGGGCACCAGGGGAAGCACGCAGGGGGACAGAAAGCTCAGAAGTCCGGCGGCAAAAGCGACCAGAAGCCCCAGGGCAGCAGGCTCGTTCACAAGGGACCCAGCTCGCGCTGCCGGCAGGAACGGCACACGCCGTAGATCTCCACTCGATGCCGCCGGTGCTGGAACCCCTGCTCGTCGGCCAGGACGGGGAGCATCCGCTCGAGACGCTCGTTGGCGAACTCCACCACCTTGCCGCACTGCTCGCAGATCAGATGTTCGTGGTCGGCCTGAGCCGTCCTGGGCTCGAAGCGCTGGAAGCCTTCACCGAACTCATGAGCCCGGACCAGTCCACTCTCCACCAGAAGGTCGAGGGTACGGTACACGGTGGCCAGGCCGACCCGCTCGCCGCGCTCGTTGAGCTGGCGTCGGATGCCTTCTACCGAGAGATGATCGTGAGAATGAAAGACGATCTGCGCCACGAGATCCCGCTGGCGGGTAATCGGCTGGTGATGCTCCCGAAGGTGACGGCGGAACCGTTCGAGAAGGGCCGCTCCGTCCGCCTTATCCAGACGAGCCATGGTGTGCAGTGCCGGGAGAGGCGCTGGCGGAGAACCAGGACTCGGGAGCTACCGCGATCGGCGGCTGTTCGTCGTCCAGTCGGGCTTGAGCCTCCTGCAGCACTCGAGCCAATGCCTCGAGCGGTCCGGTGCCGACCTCGAGTATGGTCGACTCGAACTTGCCCCGCTCCTTGCCCTTGATCGCCAGAACGTAGCCGGCCGTGTAGATCCGGCGGCGCTCTCCATCCACCCGGGACAGCACCGCCGTGCCCCACTCCCGGGCGTCCCGGCGAACCGGGGCGAAGATCCACACGCCATCGACTTCATCGGCTGGAAGGACCTGAGACACCGCCTCCGCCAGGCGCTCCCACCCCGATCCGGCCGACGTCAAACCTTTGGCCGTCATGCTGCGCCCTGCTCCCAGCGCTCAGTGTAAAACCGGAACACGTGCATGAAGTCCTGGGCATTGGTGACCACGCCGTAGGCCTGGTGCGTTCCGCGGTCCCGCAGCTTGTTGACCACAAATTCGGTTTGATCGACGCAGATGGTCATCAGCGGCAGTGGGGCCCCATCACAGAGATAGAAAGCGGGCAGCATGTTCCCGACGGCAATGGCATGGAGAGCGGTGGCCACGAAGATTGCCCCCGTAGCCTTGACCGTGTGCTCCCGCATGGCATCCTGCGCCGCGAGACTGTCGCTATAGACGCCCGGGAGAGGTCCGTCGTCCCGGATGGAGCCGGCGAGCACGTAAGGAATCCGCTTGGTTACCAACGCGTGCATGATCCCGCTCTTGATCAGCCCGGTCTCCACCGCGCGCTCGATGGACCCCGCCGCGCGCACCCGGTTGATGGCGCGCATATGCAAGCCATGACCGCCTTCCGTGGGCTGCCCGGTGTTACTCATTCCCAGGGTGGTCCCGAAGATAGCGGCCTCGATGTCGTGCACCGCGACGGCGTTGCCGGCCAGCACTGCCTGCACGTAGCCGTTCCGGATGAACCACTCGAAGTCGGCCCGGGCTCGCGAGTGCACCAGGGCCGGACCGACCACCCACACCAGATAGCCTCCCCGCCGCTTTTCCTCCCCTATCCTCGCCGCCAGCTCCTCGTAGTTGACCGGGCGCTCCCGGCTGACTTCGGTTGCCATGAAGCGAAACTCGTTGGCCCCATGTCCCCCGCCGAGAAAACCCTGGGCGTGGACTACGATGCCTTCGGTGCCATCCTCCGCCTCACCCATGGCTATCAGCTCACCCCGCTTGAGCCGCCGCGGTTCGATGGTCTCCAGCCCCCCGCCGCGTTTCACCACCACACAATCCATACGGGGCCGCGTAGGAGCGAGCCAGGTTCCGTTTACCCGGATGTAGGTCGGCAGGTTTGAAGTGGAGAAGAAGCCTTCCGGCAACACCCCGTCGGCCGGAAGGGGTGCAAACCGCGCGTCCGGCGCTCCGGCGAACGGCGCTTGACTAAAATCCGGCATTGTTCCGGGAGTAGGAGGCACCTGCATACGCGGTGAAGGTAGGGGGGCACACAGGGGTATTCAAGCGTGTCTGGCCGAATGGAAGAGTGTAATTTTCCGGCAAACGAGGAGACCGGTATGCCGCAACGGAACGTGTGGTTGTTTGGGTTGGGCCTTTTCCTTCTGACATCGACTTCTGTGGCACTGGCGCAGGAACCGACAGCGCCGGACACAGTGTATCGTGATAGCCTGCCCGTCCGCGAACTTCCCGAGATCACCGTGACCCGCGCCCCGGAGCCATTGGACCGGGTGCCCTACGCGGTCGGGGTTCTGGACCGGAATGCCATGCAGCGGGGCCAGCAAACCGTGGGAGTGGACGAGGCGCTCAACAACCTGCCCGGCGTGGTGGTCTCCAACCGCTACAACTACTCACTGGACCAGCGGATCTCGATCCGCGGGTTTGGCAGTCGGTCGAATTTCGGCGTCAGGGGCCTCAAGATCCTTTTGGACGGGGTCCCCCAAACCCTGCCTGATGGGCAAAGCCAGCTGACCAATATCGACTTTGCCAACATCGACCGGGCCGAAGTGTTGCGGGGGGCCAGTTCCTCGCTGTATGGGAATGCCTCGGGCGGGGTGATCTCGTTCCAGACGGAGCAGGCGGCGCCGGGGCCTTTTGCTCAGCGAGTGAGAGTGCAGGGCGGGAGTGGGAAGGGCGAGGAGGACAACTTCTACAAATGGCAGAGCTGGACCTCGGGCCGGAGCGGAAGCATCAGCGGTACGCTCTCACTTTCCCAATTCAAGGCGGATGGGTTCCGCCAGCATAGCGCGGGCGAGTTCCGTCAGCTGAACGGCGGAGCAGATTACGCCATCAGCGGGTCCACCCTGGCCACGCTGCGACTGAGCCTGGCCGACAACCCGGAAGCAGAGAATCCGGGAGCTCTGACCGCCTCAGAATACGCAGCCAATCCGGACTCCGCGGCGGCCAGCAACATCCGTCGGGGTGCGGACAAGGATGCCCAGCAGTACCAGCTGGCGCTCGGGCTTCGGCATTTCGACGCTGGCGGCAACGAGTACCAGGCAACCGTTTTCGGCGTCCTGCGCGATCTGGCGAACCCGCTGGCAGCTCCGCCATTCAACGGCGCGCCGCCGACGGCCGGTACCTACGTCGCCATCGACCGGGCGGTCGGCGGAGCCAGAGGCAGCCTGAGCCACCGGCTCGGTCAGGGCGAACTCGCGCCCCGCCTCACCGCGGGAGCCGACCTGCAGAAGATGCGAGACGACCGGCAGAATTTCGTCTCGGACGCGGGTCAGCCAACTTCGACCGTTTTGCTGGACCAGCGGGAGCAGGTCACCGAGCTGGGTCCATTCGCGCAGTTCCAGTGGAATCCACAACAGGAGCTGCTGCTCAGCACCGGCGTCAGGTACGATTGGGTCAAATTCACCGTTGACGATCGGTTCATCGCCGATGGCGACGATAGCGGCGATCAAACCATGGCGGCCGCCAGCGGAAACATCGGGCTCAGCTGGACTCCGAACGACCGATTTGTGCCCTACCTCAATGTCTCCACCTCGTTCGAGACGCCGACCACAACCGAGCTGGTGAACAAGCCGGATGGAACCGGCGGGCTCAACCCGGATCTCGGTCCCCAGCGCGCGGTCAATTACGAGATCGGGGCCCGAGGGCAGCCCTCGTCCAGGCTGAGCTATTCTGTTGCGCTGTTCCTCGGCCGCATCACCGATGCCATCGTGCAAGGCCCCGAGGTGGGGGGGAGAGCTTTCTTCCGCAATGCAGGCAAGACCCATAACGATGGAGCCGAGGTGGGGCTCTCCGTCTCCCCGCTTAAAGCGCTGACCTTGAACGGAGCCTACACCTACGCCCGCTATCGCTTTGCCTCAGGTGATTCTCTCGACGGCAACCGACTGCCGGGCGTGCCCGAGCATTTCTGGCGCTTCGGTCTTCGGACCACTCTGCCGGCCGACTTCTACGTCGATGCGGACCACACCATCAGCACCTCGATCGCCGCGGACGATGCGAACACGCCCTCACTCTTCATCCCCTCGTACTCGGTAACCAACGCTCGGCTGGGATGGGATGGTCAGGCGGGATCCATGCAAATCGGACCCTTCATTGGGGTCAATAATCTGCTCGACCGGAGGTACATCGGGTCGGTTACCCTGAACGGGGTGGGTGGACGGGTCTTCGAGCCGGCCCCGCTGCGGATCATTTATGTGGGAGCGGAGATTGGGTACGCGGCAAGGTAGCCTTACAGCAAGCTCACCGGATCCCGATCGATCACCAGCCTGACATTGCCCTCCCGCTTGAGACGCCGGGCAGCGTAGCGAACCACCCGGCCGAGGGCGGGGGAAGGACCCTTCAGCAATACGTGCCAGCGCCAACGCTCCTTGATCCGAACCAGAGGACAAGGGGCCGGACCGAGCACGCTGATGGGGAGCTGATAGCGGGTCACCAAACCGTTACACCAATCTGCCAGTCTCGCAGCTTTTAGCCCCACTTCCCGCTCGTCGCTTCCGGAGTACAGGAGATTCACCAGGTGAACCGCCGGGGGATACGGGGGAACCTCCCGCAGGGCTCGCTCCTCCTCGAGAAAGCCTTGCGCATCGTGCTGCGCGGCTCGGATCAGCGCGTGATGCTGAGGATGCCGGGTTTGCACCAGCACGCGGCCACCTTTGGGGCCTCGACCCGCCCGGCCGGCAACCTGAGCCAGCAACTGAAAGGTTCGCTCGGCCGAACGAAAGTCCGGGAGGTACAACCCGGTGTCGGCATCAACCACACCGACCAGCGTGACATTGGGGAAGTCCAGACCTTTCGCAATCATCTGGGTCCCAATGAGCAGATCGATCTCGCCCTTTTCCACCGCGGACAGGATGCGCTGGTGCGACCACTTGGTACTGGTGGTATCCAGATCCATGCGGGCAATTCGCGCGTCGGGATAGCGCTCGACCAGCATGCGCTCGAGCTGCTGGGTGCCGACCCCGCGCATCTGCTGGACCGGGTTGGCACACACCCGGCAGGTAAAGGGCAGCGGCTCCTCATGGCCGCAGTAGTGGCAGCGAAGGGCTGCCGGTGTCTGGTGAACGGTGAGTGAGATGCTGCAACGGGGACACTGCCACACCTCGCCGCAGTCGGGACATTGGAGGAAGGCCGCGTATCCCCGGCGATTCAGCAGGAGCAGGGCCTGTTCTCTCCGCGCCAGGGTAGCGGTGATGGCGGAGTCCAGCGCCACCGACCAGGGCACGGGCCCGGTGCCCTCGACCTTTGGAGCAGCCCTGAGATCGATCATCTCGACCGGCGGCATAGGCCGCGAGCCGATCCGCTCCGGCAGCCGCAGCAAGCCCAGCCCGTCTTCGGTCCGCGCCAGCGTTTCCAGAGAGGGGGTGGCGCTGCCCAGGAGCAGGCGAGCTCCCTCCAATCGGGCACGAACAACGGCGACGTCGCGAGTGTGGTAGCGCGGGGTCTCGCCGTTCTTGTAGCTGGCCTCATGCTCCTCGTCGATCACGATCAGGCCCAGATTGGAAACGGGAGCAAACACCGCCGACCTCGCTCCCACAGCTACCCGGCGCTCGCCTCGCCGCAGCAGTCGCCAGGCATCGGCTCGCTCGCCGTCCGACAGTCCGCTGTGCAACACCGCGACATTGTCGCCGAAGGCACCCCGGAAACGACTCACCGTCTGGGGAGTCAAGCCGATCTCCGGAACCAGCACGATCGCGCCCTGTCCCCGCTCCAGCACTTGCCGCACCGCCTGGAGGTACACCAGCGTCTTGCCGCTGCCGGTCACTCCAAAGAGGAGGGCGCCGGCACCCGCCGGCAGAGCTTCGATCTGGGTGAGCGCTGTCCGTTGGTCCGCCGTGAGCGTGGTCGGTGGAGCAACGGCCGGGCTGCCGGCGAAGGGATCGCGCACCAGCTCCGCCTCCCCCGTCCGGGCCAGGCCGCTCTTGATCAGCCCCCGTACCACGGCGTCGGTGAAGCCGAGCTGTTCCGAGAGGTGTCGCATCGAGGTCCGGCCGCCCAACGATTCCAACGCCTCATACAGTCGCCGCTGCTTGGGCCGGCGCTTGAACAACACATCGCGTTCGATAAGGGTTGGCCGCTCGCCCGCCAGCGACAGCGTGCGCTCGGTCAGGCGAGCCGCGTCGGTGTCCGGGGGTTGAACCCGGAGGGTGACGGCCTGCACCCGGCTGAGCCGCTCGACCACCTCCCAGAGCGGCCGACGGAACGCTCGCGCAGCGGTCTGAACCGGACTTTCTCCGCCACGCTGCTCCAGCCAGGCCACCACCTCGCCGGCCAAGCCGCCGAAGCTGTGACTGCCATTCCGAAGCGAGACGATGACCTGGGATTCGCCCCACATGCCGGCGGGCAAAACGGACTTGAGCGTCAGGCCCAGCGGTGCTCCGTAGTACCCGGCCATCCATTCCGCGGTAGCTAGGAGTGCCGGTGACAGCGCCGGCTCGGGATCGGGAACGGCCAATATCTCTTTCAGCTGCTGACTGGGGAGCTCGCTCTCCAGCCGTACGACCACACCGATCAACTCCCGGCGGCGGACCGGGACCACCACACGCGCTCCCGGGGCAACCCGGTCGCCCAGGGCTTCTGGAATGCGGTAGGTGTACGGGGTGGCGAGCGGGAGAGGGAGAGCGACCAGGGCGAACCGAGCGGTCATCGCCGCCTGACGCCCAGACCCGGTCCCGAGGGAAGCGTCACTTGTCCTCCGTCAATCCCTGCGCCGGTAAAAGGGTCTTCGGCAAGGAGTGCGGCACCATCCAGATCGACGATATCGACCAGGGGAGTGAAATGCGCGGCGGCGGTGATGCCGAGTGAGCTCTCGATCATGCAGCCTACCATGACCATCAGGCCATGAGCGCGGGCCACAGTGATCATCCGAAGCGCCTCCCGCAGTCCGCCACACTTGGCGAGCTTGATATTGATGCCGTCGACCTTTCCCACCAGCGGCGGAATATCAACGGTGGTCAGGCAGCTCTCGTCGGCGATCACGGGAATCTCGGCCTGGGCCGTGATGGCGGCGAGACCATCGTGATCGTGGGGCAGGAGCGGCTGTTCCAAGACCGTGACACCGTATTCCTCGAGCACCGGGAGCATGCGAATCGCTTGCTTCACGGTCCAACCGCAGTTGGCGTCTACCCGGAGCTCCTTGTCGGTAGCACTGCGGATGGCTTGCAGAATCTCCAGATCGCGGTCGGTGCCCAGCTTCACTTTGAGAATCGGGAACTGCTCCGCTTCCCGCACCTTGGCCTTGATGCGTTCCGGCGTATCCAGGCCAATCGTGAAAGTGGACTTAGGGGCCTGGCAGGGATCCAGCCCCCACAGCCGGTAGAGCGGGAATCTGCAGCCGCTTTCCCACCAGATCGTGCAGCGCAGCCGAGAGTGCCGCGCGGGCGGCCGCGTTGCCCCGCATCTTCTCTTCCCAGCGACGCTCTGCATCCTCCAGCGCAAACGGATCCTCCGGAAGCAATTCTCCGTAGACCCGCAGCGCGGCCGCCACTGACTCAGCGGTCTCGCCATAGAACCTGCTGGGCGCCGCCTCCCCCCAGCCTTCAACCCCGTCACCATCGGTGAGACGAACCCACACGGTCCGATAGTCGCTCTGACCCCCGCGAGCGATGATGAACGGGTGCTTGGTGCGAAGGTCCAATACTTCGACATCCATGCGGAGTGGCTTGGGCACGAGCGATCCCTCGACGGCAGCTGGACGGAAGTGAGTTCGGTGGATTATATGGCTCGGCCGGAAGCGGCAACAGGCCGGATCACTGAAGGGCGCGCAGATGCGCTATTGCCCCCTCGGCTATGCGATGGGGAACATAGCCGCCTTCCAGCAGGCCTACGATAGGCGCGTCGGGCAACCGCGTTCTGAGTCGGTGGGTAAGGTCGGTGTAGTGTTCCGGCTCGAGAGTGAACCCACCGAGAGGATCACCGGCCATGGCGTCGAATCCAGCCGAGAGCAGTACCAGCTGCGGGTGCCACTGAGCGGTTGCAGCCTCGATCGCCGACCAGAGATCGCTCACATACAGGTTCGGCGGTTTGCCCGGCCCTCTGGGCACGTTGAAGATGTTCCCTACCCCGCGCTCGCTGGCGGCTCCGGTTCCGGGATACCACGGGTGCTGATGCAGCGAGACATAGCGTATCGATTCGTCGGATTCGACCAGCGCCTGGGTTCCATTGCCGTGGTGCACGTCCCAATCGATGATCAACACCCGCTCGGCCCCGGCCCGCTGGGCATGGCGGGCGGCAACCACAACGTGGTTCACCAGGCAAAAGCCCATTCCGCGGCCGGCGAGCGCGTGGTGGCCCGGTGGGCGAATCGCGGCAAAGGCATGGTGGTTACGGCTGATGGCCGAGTCGACCGCGGCCAGCACGGCGCCTGAGGCGCCCACCGCCGCGGCCCAGCTGTCCCGATTGAGAATGGTGTCCAGGAAAAGCGCACCACCGCCCCGCGCGCTCATCGCCTCCAGCGAGCTGAGGTATTGGTCGGGATGCACCGCGAGGAGCTCCCGGCGATCCGCGGGCGAGGCGTCGCGCAGCTCGAGACCCCGCTCCTGCCGGAGCCGGGCCAAGAGAACGCTCAGGCGAGCCGGCGTCTCTGGATGATCAGGTCCGGGATCGTGCTTGAGGCATGCAGGGTGGGTAAAAACCGGAATGCTCGAACTGCTCACCGCTCATTTCTCACGCAGAAAGCTTTGCAGTTCTCTGGCCTCGTCAGCGAGACCCTGGCGCAAGGATGCGATGTCCTGCAGCCGCCGCCGATACCACCGCCAGGAGAGGACAACCAGTCCGGCGGAGACAAAACAGATCACCCCGAGCAGAACAAGTAGCAGCCGGCCGCTCCACCAACCGAAGACTGCCAGCGCCGTGCCATCGAAGGCTAGAATGACCGCCGCAATAACACTCAGCAGGCGCGACATCCCGAGCTTCACCGGCTAGCGCACCGGGCGACGGCGTCGAGCCAGTACAATCAGGGCGCCGTTCGGTACCAGTCCCCACTCAGCCGCAGAGCGAGATTCGTCGGACAGCTCTGCGCCCCGAAACTTGAGCACGTAGTTGCCGGGATCCCGGGTGACGCGGCTGGCAACCAGCGCCTGGCGTTTGATCTCGCCTACCGGGGTGCTGGCAGGTAGCTCCAGCATCACTTCGTTCCATACCTCTTCAACCATGACCCGGAGGGGGAGAACTGCCGTCATGCCACGTGCTCCGAGGGAAGTGGCAGGGTCGAGAGGAAGCGGTCTACCACCTGGTCGAAGAACAAGGTGGACACCCGGATCCGGGTGCCTTGCGGAGCCGGCCACACGGCGAATGCAATCTCTTCGCCGCCCTGCCCTCTCAGCGTGAGATACGTCGGGCCCTCTCGCTCCGGGTACGCGGCA
The DNA here is from genome assembly GCA_963825815.1 of uncultured Gemmatimonadales bacterium. Classification (GTDB taxonomy): domain Bacteria; phylum Gemmatimonadota; class Gemmatimonadetes; order Gemmatimonadales; family GWC2-71-9; genus CAVVWJ01. Next base: position 57,007 of record CAWGVB010000009.1, read on the forward strand.
GTCAGCGGGACACGCTCGGCGAAGAATCGTTTGGCCCGGCGCAACACCTCGGCGCCGTCCAGCGTGGTGACGGTTTCGTACACCATAACGTTAGCGCCTTTGCGACATGGAGGAGGTGGGCAGGACGGTGATACCGGTGGGCTGGCCGGCGATGGGCACCGTGCTGACCCGAGTACGGGATGCCAAGTCGATGACATCGACCGCCCCAGGGTCGATCCCGATCGACTCGCACGAGATGTAGGCATACCGGCTGTCGGGCGAAAAGGCGATCCCATGAACAATGCGCTTGCTGGTGGGAATCCGGGCCACCTCGCTGAGCCCCGCGGCGTCGATCACGCTCACGCTCTGGTCCTTCTTGTTGGTCACCAGCACGAACTTGCCATTGGGAGAGGGCTCGACGTTGTAGGCCCCTTTGCCTACCGGAATTTCCTTGATTTGCCGGAGAGTTCCGGCGTCCCAGACCTGCAGGGTGTTCGCCGCATTACAGGCCACGAAGAGTCGTTTGTCATCCCCAGAGACCGACACGAACGTAGGCGAGCATTCACCCGCTGGCGAAGGCGCGGCGGTCCCGGAATGGCTGGCGGCAGGGCGCGCGGTCATGGCGTGCGCGGCACCGGTGGGAGCCCGTCGAGTAAGCGCGAGGGTGGCGACCTCCAGCTCCAGAATCTCGTCGCTATGCATACAGGAGACATACACTCTGGTGCCGGCGTGATTCACCTTTACGCCGTGGGGCATGTCGCACGCCTCGAGATCGGTGATCTTGGTCATCGTGGGCGTGTGAATCACGGAGATCACGTTCGTCCGGGGATGATCGCCGTGAAAGTCCGAGTTGGCCACGAAGGCCAGCTGGCCATCGGGCGTCAGGCTCACCGTGGTAGGGAAGAGCTCGACCTGCGATTTCCCCACGACCGAATCGTTTCGGGTGTCCAGCTTCCAGAGACTTCCGAACGGTGTGCCGTGCGCCACGGTGATGTAGTAGCTCTTCCCATCCGCGGACACGGTGATGTTATGCGGCCCGTCGATGTCGGACGGCATGACGCCGATGGGGACAATTCGCTCAAGAGTCAGTCGAGACCCCGAGGGAGTGAGCCACGTTGCCATGTCACCGCTTTCGCTTACCACGGCCACATGGTACCCGGGATTTTGGGCAAGGGCAGCTGCGGCCGGCAGCCAGACGAGCAGGCTGGAAAGGCCTAATAAAACCTTCAGAGCACACCTGAGCCTTGGTGGCGTAAACCTCATGGTATCAGCTGGTTAGGCGGCAACACTCAAGTTGTCCCTTAAGTAGGTAACGAGCTGCCCCAGCGCCACCCGATCCTGCCGCATCGTGTCGCGGTGCCGCACGGTGACGGTCTGATTCGTTGTCGTCTCCCCATCCACCGTTACCCCGAACGGTGTGCCGGCCTCGTCCATCCGCCGGTATCGCCGGCCGATGGCACCACTGTCATCGTAGAAGCAGCTGAACTGTTTTCGCAGATCGTGATACAATGTCGTTGCCAGCTCGGGCATACCATCCTTCTTGACCAGCGGAAACACTCCGGCTTTGATCGGAGCAATACTCGGGTGAAAGCCGAGCACCACGCGGGTCTCTCCTTCGACCTCTTCTTCCCGGTACGCATCCACCAGAAGCGTCAGGGTTACCCGGTCGGCACCAGCGGAGGTTTCCACGATGTAGGGAAGGTACCGCTGATTCTGGGCCTGATCGAAATACTCCAGCTTCTTTCCCGAGTATTCCTGGTGCCGGCTGAGATCGAAATCCCCCCGGTTGTGAATGCCTTCGATCTCCTGCCATCCGAAGGGAAACTGATACTGAATATCGAAGGCCGCGCGGGCATAGTGAGCCAGTTCGCTCCCGCTGTGTTGATGCCACTGCAACTTGTCCGGGTTGAGGCCGAGCGAACGATGCCACTCCATTCGCCACTCCCGCCAGCGTTCGAACCAATCGCTGTCGCTTCCCGGCTGAACAAAGAATTGCATCTCCATCTGTTCGAACTCACGGGTTCGAAAGATGAAGTTTCCCGGTGTGATCTCGTTGCGAAAGGCCTTCCCGATCTGGGCGATGCCGAAGGGAATCCGCTGCCGCGACGATTGCAGGACGTTCAAGTAGTTGACGTAGATCCCTTGCGCGGTTTCCGGACGCAGATAGACCACCGCGGCAGAGTCCTCTACCGGCCCCATGAAGGTCTTGAACATCAGGTTGAACATGCGCGGCTCGGTCAAGGAACCACGAGTTCCGCACACCGGACATTGTGCGTCAGGCTGGCCCGGCGTGCCTTTGATTCGCGGGTCATCGGCCCGGAAGCGGTTCTTGCACTGCCGGCAGTCCACCAGCGGATCGGTGAAGCCCGCAACGTGTCCCGAAGCTTCCCAAACCTTGGGATGCATAAGAATGGCGGCATCGAGACCTTCGATATCGTCCCGGGCATACACCATGGCATCCCACCAGCGGTCCTTCACGTTTCTCTTGAGCTCGACACCGAGTGGACCATAATCCCAGACCGAGCCCAGCCCGCCGTAGATCTCGGACGACTGGAAGACGAACCCGCGGCGTTTGCACAGGGAAACGAGCTTGTCCATCAGGGAGGTATCGGCCATCGGCTCAGTGCCAGAGGGTAAGAGGTAAGTCCGCCGGGAAGATAAGCATACGACGATGTCAGGGAAGCGCGGCAGTTCCAGCAAATTCCCACGCACCGGCGGAAGAAGCCGCTGACGCCCGGCCTGGTCCAGCCGTTCAACCCGCAGCAACTCAGTTACTTACACCTGCTCCCCTCAGGGGCTCGGAACTTGCCCCCTGCCCCACCCCCGAGCCTCTACCTCGGTCACGAGGGAAGCCGATGCCCCGAAAATCCCGCTCCGCGCGCCGCTCGCGAGAGACACCCGGCCAGGGTGTCCCGCAGGCGTCGGTGCCGGGCGGAAGATCCCGGGCGGTCTCGACTCTCCCGCGCGAGCTGGCCGACTTCCTGGTCGAGTTCTCCATCGTCCTGCACAAACGCTCGATGTATCCCCCCGGCCACCCCCACCTGGCCGACTCGGCCGATCGCTTCGTTCGCCGGATGACCTTGCTGCTGGAGACGCACGAATCGGTGAGCCTGGGTGTGGCCCGACACCGCCTGGTCATTGACAATGTGACCACGGATGCGAACAACGCCCTGCTCCGCGACCTTGCCCACCGCCTCCACCGCCACCGGATCGCCTCGGTATACCTCACCCGAGGCGCCACACTGGGAGAGATCGAGGACCTGCTCAACGCCTTGAGCAGCGATCCCCAGCGGGGTGATGGACCGGTAGGAAAGCGCCTGGACCAGCTGGGCTCCTGGAATCACATCCGGTTACGGCCCGTGGGCTATGATCGCTTCGAGCTGCGCGACCGCGAGGAAGACGATGGCGAAACAAGCGACGAGGGGACTCCGCGCGACAGCTGGGTAGAGCTGGCCCAACTGGCTCTCGCCACCGAAAGCACCGGCGACAAGCTCGATGCCGATCCATTGGTGGTTGCCCAGGCCATCGGACGCAAATCGGGAGAAGTGGCCTACGACCGGGTGGTGCTGGGTTACCTCGCGCGCGTTGCCGACGAGATGTCGCGCCGCCGGGGCGGTGCCCAGGATCAGCTGGCGCTCCGCATCTCGAAGCTGATTGGGGCTCTGAATCCAGAGACGCTGCGCCGCCTGCTGGAGGCGAGCGCCGACGGCGCGGAGCGGCGCCAGTTCGTGCTCAATGCCTCTCAGATCCTGGCAGCCGATGCAGTCATGGAGGTGGTCGAGGCGGCCGCGAACGTGTCGCATCAGACCATCTCGCACAGCCTGCTTCGCCTGCTGCACAAGCTGGCGCATCATGCCGAAGCGGGACTCCCCGCAATCCGAGCTGAAGCTGACGGTGCGCTCCGCCGGAACGTGGCTCGGCTGATCGGCGATTGGGAGCTGGAGGATCCGAACCCGTCCGAGTACAACGTGATTCTCGAAGGGATGGTGCGGCGCGCCTCGACCGAATTCTCGCTGGTCAATCTTCAGATCGGCTGTGACCCCGAAGTGCTCATCAAGATGGCACTCGAACTGGACTGCGTGGGCCCACCGGTCTATGCCGCCCTGGATACCTTGCTCGCCTGTCGCGAGCTGGTGCGGATTGCCAATGATCTGGACACGGGTCCCCAGACTCGAGCCACACAGCAGATCTGGGACTACGTGGCCACGCCGCAACGCCTGGAGCTCGAGCTGGCCGCGTCACCCCTCGACTCCGAGGCGCTGAGGATCCTGGTCGAACGGATTGGAGCCGATGCGGCCGAGTCTCTCCTCGATCGTCTTGCCAGCGCCTCCGACCGATCGACTCGCGCCGCCATCATGAAACAGCTGCTGGCGATGGGCCCTGCCGCCGGAATAGCGGCCGTCGCCCGCCTGCCCAATGCGCCCTGGTTCCTGCAACGCAACATTCTGGTGCTTCTAGGGCGACTGGGAGTCTGGCCCGATGGGTTCTCGCCCGAAGAGTATGCGGCCGATGCAGACCCGAGGATACGGCGCGAGGCGATCAAGATGATGCTCGACTCAGCCGCGCACCGGGCCGCCGCGATCATCCAGGGGTTGAACGATGCTGACGACGGTATCCTGGGTCTGGCCCTTTCCTCCGTGCTGGATTCCTGCCCTCCGGAAGCCATGAGTCATCTGGAGCGGATAGCCGGCGATCCGAAGCGGCAGGCCGAAGCTCGTGTGCTGGCGATTCGCGCGATTGCGCGGAGCGGGACCCGCACAGCCCTGGGTCTGTTGCGCGACCTTGCCCTGCCGCCCCGCCGGTGGCTGCGTCGCCGGCTTGCTCCGAAATCCCCCGAGCTCCTGGCTGCGCTTGCCGGTATGGCGGTACACTGGCGAAAGGATCCGATTGCCGCAGATGTACTCACGCTGGCCATGCAGCACTCCGATCCAGAAATCCGGGCCGCAGCAGGCACCCCATGACCGACCCGGTCCGGTTCCTGGCCGCGTTCTCCCAGGCCCTCTCGACGGTCGGGCTCTACGGAGACGACCATCCGGCAACTGCGCGCAGCGTCGCCGCCGCGTTCGAGCGGTTGCAGGAGCTGCAGGGATCCGAGCCCCAACTCCTGTTCACCTTCCTGGCCGGTGAGGTGCTGTTCGGGTCCGAATCCGTACCCGAGCTCGAAGGATGGGAATGGTCGAGCCGGTTCATCAAGGCAGGGATCGAGCGTATCGAGTTCACCGCTGCAGTGACGCTGGAACAACTCGAGCGTTTTCTGTCCCACCTGGCCGTGCGGCTCGGGATCCGGAGTGGCTCGAGCGCCGACTTGTGGCAGATGGGAGAGTCGGAGATCCGGTTCGGCCTGGTGACTCTGGGGACCGCGCCTCAGGCCCGCACGACTGAGGGCCAGCTGCCGGTGGTCACCTTGAGCTACAGCCTCCGAGAGGAGAAGGAGACCGTCGACTGGCTGCACCAGGAGATCCAGAGTGGCGCCAAGCTCCCGATGGTCGAGGCCGACGCGGTGGTCCGCTCGCTCTCGATCGCCATGCACGCCGAGCAGGCGATGGTTCTCCCACTGCTGGAGCTGAAGGAGTTCGACCAGTACACCACAACCCACTCGATGAACGTGTCGGTGCTCGCGATGGCGCTGGGCGAGTTTCTGGAGCTGGGCGGAGCCACAGTCCGGGCACTCGGCGTGGCGGGACTGCTGCACGACCTGGGCAAGGTGTGTATCCCGCGGGACATTCTGATCAAGCCGGGCAAGCTCAGCGAGGCCGAACGGAATGTGGTCCGGGACCATCCGGTCGTAGGAGCCCGAATGCTTCTGGCGAGTCCCGACCCGATGCACCTCGCGGCCATCGTGGCGTACGAGCATCACATCATGCTCGACGGCGGCGGCTATCCCACGCTGCACGACGCCAGAGGCGCTCAGTACGCCAGCCGGCTGGTGCACATCTGCGACGTCTACGATGCGCTGAGGACCAATCGGCCCTACCGTCAGGCCTGGGAGTCGGAGCGGGCGATCGCTTACATCGAGAGCCGGGCGGGAGTGGAGTTCGATCCGTCGATTGCCCGATCGTTTACCGCCATGATGCGGAAATGGGATCGCCGGGTTGCGCTGGTGCCGGTGTGACGCTCCGGGTCTGCGGCAGATGCCGGACGATGAGGTCGCCGTGGCCGCGGGCGTTCTCGATGAATAGCCGGTTGGCATCGTTGCCGCTGGCGATCACGCCGGCCAGATAGCAGCCGGCCACCGGCGTGGCCATGGTGGCCTCGTCGTGTGCCGGCACGCCGGTGGATGGGTCGACCGGAACCCCGATCTTCTGCAACAAGCTGGTATCGGCGTGGTAGCCGGTCATGGCCAGTACCGCGTCGGCCGGAAGCATCTCACTCGCGCCGGTTACTTCTGATCTCACTTCGACGTGGGTCGGCGTGATCCGCCGAAGGCGGGAATGCCAGCGAACGGCGATGCTCCCCTCCTTGACCCGGTTGACGATGTCTGGCAGGACCCACGCCTTGACGGTACGATCGAAGCCCTCGCCGAAGTGCACCAGCGTCACCGTCGCACCGGCGCGCCAGCATTCCAGAGCGGCGTCTACGCTGCTGTTCCCCGCCCCGATCACGATGACCTGCTGATGCCAGTAGGTGTGACCCTCGACGAAGTAGTGGGTGACGTGGGGAAGATCCTCTCCCGGAATGCCCAGGAAATTCGGATTGTCGTAGTATCCCGTCGCGAACACGACTGACTGCGCCTGGTAGGTTTTTCGATCGTGCCGCCGCTGCACTTTGACCCGAAACCGGCCATGTACCGGCGGCCCGGCCACGGGCTCGACGTCGACGACGTCCTCACCCGGGCGAATGTCGAGGTTGTAGTGCTCCGCTACCCGCCGGTAATAGATCAGACCGTCACGGCGGTTGGGCTTCTCGTGGCTGGCGATGAAAGGGACTCCCCCGATCTCGATCCGCTCGGGGGTGGAGAAGAACGTCATGCTGAGCGGGTAGCGCTCGACGGTGGATACGATCGTCCGCCGGTCGAGCAGCACGCAGGGCACACCCGCCTGCTTTGCGGCCACGCCGACCGCAAGCCCGCAAGGCCCCGCTCCTATGACCAGCAGATCGACGCTTCCGCCACCGCCTCCTCACACGTCCATGCTGCTCACTCCCTGCCTCGCATTAAACCTCGATGATCTGATCCCGCCTGGTTCCCACACTCACATAGCGCACCGGAACCCCCGAGAGCTCCTGGAGACGGTCCAGATAGGAGCGCGCAGCAGAGGGAAGATCGGCCAGCCTTCGAGCGGTGCCGGTGGGCTGCTGCCAGCCGGCGATGGGTCTCATAGACCGGCTCTACCCGACCCAGCGCCTCCACTTCAGCCGGCATCTCCTCGCAGAGTTCGCCTCCCAGCCGGTACATGGTCCCGACCGGGATCTCAGGGAAGGAATCGAGCACGTCGAGCTTCGTCACCGCCAGCCCGGTTAGGCCGTTGACCCGGGTGGCATAGCGCACCACTGTGGCGTCGAACCAGCCGCAGCGCCTTGGCCGCCCGGTCACCGCGCCAAATTCTCCTCCCAGCTCCCGCAAACGCTGTTCGTATGGAGCTTGGGCTTCGGTAGGAAGTGGTCCGTTCCCCACTCTCGTGGTATATGCCTTGACCACGCCCAGTACGCCGTCGATGGCCGTAGGTCCGATGCCCGCTCCAACCGCCGCCCCGCCGGCCGTGGTGTTGGACGAGGTGACATAGGGATACGTGCCGTGATCGACGTCGAGCAGCGCCCCCTGGGCTCCCTCCAGCAGAACACGGCGTCGGTCCTTGATGGCGCGGTGCAGCAGCAGCCCAGTGTCCGCGGCCAGAGGCAGCAATCGCGGCGCCAGCCGTTCCAGCAACCGGACGTGCTCATCCAGATCGGCCCGCTCGTTACTCTCCATCAGCTGAAGCAGCTGGTTGGCGCGATGGACCCGGTCGGACAGCAGCATGCGCGCGCACTCGACCCGGCGAAGATCGGTGACCCGAATGCCGCGTCGACCGTACTTATCCTCATACGCCGGGCCGATGCCGCGGCCGGTGGTGCCGAGCTTCTGGCTCTTCTCGCTCGCGGCGTCGAGCAGCTTGTGATAGGGCAGAACCAGATGGGCGCGATCCGAGATGAAGAGCCTCCCGGAGGTGTCGATACCGCGCTGGTGCAGGCTGTCGAGCTCGGCAAACAGGTTCTCCGGCTCCAGGACAACCCCGTTGCCGATCAGGCAGGTGACGTCTGGGGTGCAGGATCCCTGAGGGTATCTGCCGCAGGATGAACTGGGTATCCCCGATGACCACGGTATGCCCGGCGTTCGCCCCGCCCTGGTAGCGCACCACCAGGTCGGCGCGTTCTGCCAGGACGTCCACCAGCTTGCCTTTTCCTTCATCACCCCACTGGGCTCCAACGACCACGATGCAGGTGGTCTTGGCATCGAACATGTCGGCTCCGCGGCTGAAACAACAAAAGAGCCCCTCGCGGGGCTCCTGCGTCCTCGGGCAAACCTATCCGTCAGCCGATCAAAGGTCAATTTGCGCGACTGCCCTGCCCACTCGCTGCGCCAGCTCCAACGAGAGTCCGTCCGCGGTGTCCGCTGGGGTATGAATCCGACGAAGCGTGTTCCAGGTGAGCCGGCCAATCGTTATGGCGGCCCCGCCGGTCCGGCTGAGTGGAGCGCTGTCGACGAAGATACCGAGCGGTAAACGGCGCCGGCGGAGAGGAAGTCCGAGCTCGCTCAAGCAGGGCTCCAGGGCAGCGGCCAACCAGTACCCCGAGCATCGTGGCTCACCAGGAAAGGGTTCCCTCCTGGTCGATGGTATCCAGGTTGACGAACTCGGTGCCCTCCAGCCGGCCGCCGGCGCGGGCAAAGACCCTGGCCCCTACCAGGCCGAACTCCTCGGCTCCGGTAATCAGGATGCCGATACGAGGATCAGCGGTAGACTCTGCTGCCGTCAGCGCCGCGGCAATCCCGCTGCCGTTGTCCCGGGCGCCCTGCGAGCGCCCACGAAGCCTGCCGCGACCTGCCAGCGCCCCCGCCACGATCGCCAGAGCCAGCCCTGGCAAAATGGCGGTCCAGGGCAGCGGCGCTCGCAGCCGGAGGAGCGCGAGCAGGGTGAGGACAACCACGGTGAGAGCGGTGATCCACACGGCCACCAGACGGCCTGCCATCGAGTGTCCCTGGGCCTTGGTATCCAGGTGGGCGACGATCCACCGGCGCGGTGGTTGGTCCCCCCGGGTTGCGATCACATTGGCGTCTTCGCGTGGGGCATCTCCCAGCGGCATCCAGCCCAGACCTGCTCCCGCGGCAATGATGCTGAGCCCGGCGGCTCCGGCGGCCCAAACCGCCCGTGCCGCCAGTCACGTCGATAACCTCGGCCGACCTGGCCGTCCTGGTCCAGCGGGCCGCCCTCGGCGTCACGGTCCGCGTCACCGACCCTGACAACCCCGGCGACAGCGACGGCGACGGGAGAGTGCTGCGGTTCGGCGCCCAAACCGACACCCAGCCACTGCGAACCCGCCAGCGGCACCGGGTCCGGTGAGGTGACGTCCTGTGCGGTCGCGCCGGTCGGTGGCGGCCTATCTGGCGAAATACGTGACGAAATCGGTGGCCGAATTCGGTGTCGGCATCCGACGCATGTCCCCGTTAGCCGTCGCCGAATTAGACGTCAGCGCCCACGTGCGGGCCATCCTGACGACCATCACCGGCCTGGGCGCCCACCGCGCCTACCAGGGCATGGACCGCTGGCTGCACACCCTGGGCTATCGGGGGCACATCACCACCAAATCCCGGCTGTTTTCCACCACCATGGGCGCCCTGCGCGCGTACCGCGCCACCTGGACCCGCCAACAACACACCGACCGAGTCGTGACACCGACGATTGATGCGATCGAATGGGAATTCGATCGTGCCGGGCTGTGCGGTCTGGGCGAGCGCGTCTTGATCCTGTCGGCTGCGCAGCGGATGATTGAACACCGCCACACCGTGCGCGATCACCTGCGTGCGCACGATCCACCTCCTCACCCGGACTGGCTGCCATGACGTTGGGCAATGCGACGCGGTGCAGCGTTCACCGCCCTCGCCATGCGAGGACTCGCCTTGCATGGAATCGCCCGATGTCTCGGTTGCGAAAGGCGCCAGTACGACAGGAACACCTTGGCGGGGAACAGATTTCGGTATCTCAACCGGCGGCGTGAGGAGAGGGACTCTGATGGAGACGGAAAAAGGTCGTGAATTGATCACCGTACAGGCGGCGGCCGATCGGCTCGCAGTCAGTCGATGGATGGTCTACCAGTTGATCTGGGACCAACAGGTCAAGTCGGTGCAGATCGGGCGGTGCCGCCGAATTGTTCGGCAATCCCTCGAAGATTACCTCTCCGGCTTGATCGAGGGAGCCGCGTGATGGCTGCGAAAAAGCGCAACCCAAACGGCTCGGGCAATATCACCCAACGCAAAGACGGGCGCTACGAACTCAAAGTGTTCGTCGACAGTCCGGACGGCCGCCGGAAACGAATCAGCATCTATGCCTCGACCTGGGAGGACGCTGACGCTGAACGCACACGGCTAAAGGACTTGCAACGCAAAGGGATTCCAGTCGACACCACGACATCCACTGTCGAGCAGTACATGCAGTACTGGTTGACGGAGATCGCGCAACCGAGCGTGCGGGAGACGACCTTCTCCTCATATGAGCTCTTGGTGCGCTTGTATGTCGTACCGGGACTGGGCAAACGGAAGCTGCGTGCGTTGCAGGCGCAACACATTCGTGCATGGCTGAACGGATTGCGAACAACCTGTCAGTGCTGTGCACAGGGGAAAGACGCCGAGCGGGCGAAGAAGGGCAAGGCTCGGTGCTGCGCGAAAACGCCTGCCGAGTGCTGCGGGCAGGTCGCGGGTACCGGTACGTTGCGTTATCTGCTCCGACTTGTGCGTGCGGCACTGCAAGACGCCGTCGAGGAGGAACTGTTGGCTCGAAATGTTGCCCGACAGGTCAAGATGCCGACCGGCTCGATTCGCAAGGTGACGCCATGGTCGGCGGATGAAGCTCGCACGTTTCTCGAAACGGCACGACACGACCGGCTCTACGCGTTGTGGGCGGTCGCGTTGGCCATCGGTCTGAGGCGCGGGGAGGCGCTCGGGCTTCGGTGGGTCGATGTGGACCTGGTCAACGGACGGGTGGTTGTTACGAAGGCGCTTTCACGCGTTGGGACAAATCTCGCCTTGCGGGATGTGAAAACCGAATCGTCTGCCGCCTCCGTGCCGTTGCCGGAGGAGCTCGTGGCGATCTTGCGGCGGCATCGGCTTGATCAGTTGGGCGACACACAGGTCGCACGGGGCAACACACTCGGTCTGGTGTTCACGACGAAGAACGGGACGCCTCTGGAGCCGAGGAACATCAACCGAGCGTTCGAGACGTTGTGCCGACGAGCTGGCGTGCGAAGCATCCGGCTCCACGACCTTCGGCATTCGTGCGCGACGTTGTTGTTCACGATGGGTGTCGAGGCAGCGACAGTGCAGCGCGTTCTTCGTCATAGCTCGATTTCAGTGACGACAGGGACGTATGTGGACGTCATCGAACAGGTTCAGCGTTCAGCCGTCGCGGGCATGGATTCACTGCTCAACCCCGCAAAGTGAAGGCGAACGCCGATGGCTATTGTCGTCAAAACTGTCGTCAAAGTCCCGACAGCGGCGCCTTCCACGACGATGGAAAGCGCCTCTGAGCTGCGCGCGCCCGAAGGGATTCGAACCCCCAACCTTCTGATCCGTAGTCAGATGCTCTATCCGTTGAGCTACGGGCGCATGTCATTTAGTTGTGTGGCCGACGGGTCAGCCGCGGCGGAGGCGAGAGGATTTGAACCTCCGGTCCCCTTTAAGGGGGACAACTCATTAGCAGTGAGTCCCATTCGGCCGCTCTGGCACGCCTCCTGACGTTTACCGCCGATCCGACAGCGTACACAGCCGCGACAGGCGAAGGCAAAGCGCAGTTGAGCTACCCATAAACTGGTCGGGTGACCGCCCGTCTGCGCCCCGAACTGGCCGATCTGCCCGCGTACACCCCGGGCAAGACGGTGCCGGGCGCAATCAAGATCGCCAGCAACGAGACGGTGCACGGTCCGCTGCCCAGCGTGCGGGCCGCCATCGAGAAGGCCACCGACAACATCAACCGCTACCCGGACAACGGGTATGTCGAGCTCAAGGACCGCCTGGCCAAACACATAGACGATGGGGCTTTCGCACCCGAGCACATCTCCGTCGGCTGCGGCTCCGTCAGCCTGTGCCAGCAGCTGATCCAGATCACCTCGACCGTCGGCGACGAGGTGCTGTTCGGCTGGCGCAGCTTCGAGATCTACCCGCTGCAGGTGCGCACCGCCGGCGCCACCCCGGTGCAGGTGCCCCTGACCGACTACACCTACGACCTCGACGCGATGCTCGCCGCGATCACCGACCGCACCCGGCTGATCTTCGTGTGCAACCCGAACAACCCGACCAGCACGGTCGTCGACCCCGACGCGCTGGCCCGGTTCGTCGAGGCGGTGCCGTCGCACATCCTGATCGCCCTCGACGAGGCCTACGTCGAGTACATCCGCGACGGGCTGCTGCCCGACAGCTTCGGGCTGGTCCGCGAGCACAGCAATGTCGTTGTGCTGCGGACATTTTCGAAGGCCTACGGGCTGGCCGGGCTGCGGATCGGCTACGCCGTCGGCGACCCGGACATCATCACCGCGCTGGGCAAGGTCTACGTGCCGTTCACCGCGACCAGCATCTCGCAGGCCGCGGCCATCGCCTCGCTGGACGCCGCCGACGAACTGCTGGCCCGCACCGACGCCGTCGTCGCCGAACGCGCCCGGGTCACCGCCGCACTGCGCGATGCCGGCTACACCGTGCCGCCGTCGCAGGCCAACTTCGTCTGGCTGCCGCTGCCCGGGCGCGCCCAGGAATTCGCCAACGACTCGGCGAACAGCCGCATCATCGTCCGGCCCTACGGCGAGGACGGCGTGCGGGTCACCGTCGCCGCCCCGCACGAGAACGACGCCTTCCTCGCCTTCGCCCAGCGCTGGGCGGAAGAGCGCGTCTGAACTATCGCAATTTCTGCATCAGGGCTGTGGTGCGCCCACATTCACGACCCTGGTGCAGAAATCGGCGTGCATCACAGGCGGCTAGCTCGGCTGCCGGCCGGTGTAGGCGACCAGCCTGTCCAGCGCGCCGGCGTCGGCGGCCACATCGACCGGATCGTCGAACCCGACACTGGTGCGGCCCTGCGGCGTGATGATCGTCTTGGCCAGCCCCATCACGTAGTCGGACAACGCGTCGGGGGCCGTCACTTCACGCCCGGTCGCCTTGGCGTAATCCCAAGCGTGGACCAGGAATTCGATCGACAGGACGCCGGCCATCATCGTGGCGGGCGCTTCGCCTCCTGGCCGAACGGCACCATGCCGTCCAGGCCGCGTTTGTGCCATGCATCCAGCGCCGGCCGCGCGGCAAGGATCACTTGCCGTTCTACCGAGTCATTGCGATCCCGCTCCGGGAACTCAGCCCCCGCGTGTCCACCGATCGCGGTGATCGAGTTCATCAGATGGTCGGTCAGCTTCGCGACGTCGAATTCGCGGCACGGCGTCTGCTTCGATTCGTCATCTTTGGCGATCCCGTGCAGAACGCCCTCCAGCACGGCGAACGTCTTCTCGGCGCTTTCGAGTTCGTCGGTCGGCGGTGAATCAGGGCCTGGCGCAAGTCGGCGGGCATGGGCCCCACGCTACGACGCGGCACCGCATATCGTTGCCGAGATGAGGACGCACGTTCTGGTGGCCGGGGCCGCGCTGATCCTCGCCGGGCTGACCGCCGGCTGCGAGCGCACCACGCCCGGCACAGTCGCGATGACGACTCAGCCGGGACCGCCGATCAATTCGCCCGCGAAGACACCGACCGACGGTGCCCGGGCTGCCGGGCATCCCCATACCTGACATTCCGATCCCCGGCTTCCCCAGGAACACCGACGTCCCGGTGGTTCCCGCACCGCCGAACGCGCTGACCATGACATGCAGCGAGTTCACCAAGCTCGACGAGGCCACCCGGCTGGCGGTGATCCGCGCGATCCTGGCCCAGGAGAACAATCCGCTCGGCCCCAACGGCGAGACCGTCGGGCAGATCCTGGCCGAGGCCGCCTGCCAGTTCCTGCCTCAGGCCACGGTCAGCGAGGTGCTGATGGGCAAGCCGCCGCCGTGAGTGGCTAGCCTACTGGCCCATGGGCCAGAAAATGCATATGAATCCGTCACCGTCGACATCGAGGGTCACGTCGCGCAGGTGACGCTGGTCGGTCCCGGCAAGGGCAATGCGATGGGGCCTGCGTTCTGGGCGGAGATGCCCGAGGTGTTCGCGAAGCTCGACGCCGACCGCGACGTGCGCGCGATCGTGCTGACCGGCTCGGGGAAGAACTTCAGCTACGGGCTGGACCTGCCCGCGATGGGTGGTTCGCTGTCAGGCGTGCTCGGCGATGGCGGCTCGGCCCGCCCGCGGGCGGACTTTCACGCCACCATCCTGCGGATGCAGGGCGCGATCAACGCCGTCGCCGACTGCCGCACCCCGACCATCGCGTCGGTGCACGGCTGGTGCATCGGCGGCGGCGTGGATCTGATCTCGGCCGTCGACATCCGCTACGCCAGTGCGGACGCGAAGTTCTCGGTGCGAGAGGTCAAGCTGGCGATCGTCGCCGACGTCGGCAGCCTCGCGCGGCTGCCGCTGATTTTGAACGACGGGCACCTGCGGGAATTGGCGTTGACGGGCAAGGACATCGACGCGGCGCGGGCCGAGAAGATCGGTCTTGTCAACGACGTCTACGCCGACGCCGAGGCGTCGCTGGCGGCCGCGCATGAGACGGCCGCGCGAGATAGCCGCCAACCCGCCGCTGGTGGTCAACGGCGTCAAGGACGTACTCGATCAGCAGCGCATCGCCCGCGTCTCCGAGAGCCTGCGCTACGTTGCGGCGTGGAACGCGGCGTTCCTGCCGTCGAAGGATCTGACCGAGGGCCTCACAGGCGACATTCGAAAAGCGGCCACCCGAATTCACCGGCGAATAGTCTCGGCTCTTGCTGTCGGCTGACCATCCGCCTGTCTAGCTGCAAAAACGCTGGGAAATAGCCGCGAATTTGCCCATTTCGAAAAGCGCAGTCATTAGCGCCACGTTGCGCTCTAGAATTGAAATTTGACCGGTACATTTCGTCTTGGTTGGTATGACAGATACAACGCATTCCATGTCGATGGACCATATCGCTGGTCAGCGAACCGGCGCCCCCCACATCGCAGGCACGGCCGTGGCACTGACTCGCACCGCTACGACCAGGACGAGGTCGCGCGCGTGCTGACCAAGGTCGGCGGGCCGGAGTTCGTGCGCTTCGCGCGCACGAGCGGGGTGGACACCCGTAGCCTCGCGCCACCCCTGTCCCGGTACCCCGAGTTGACCGGGTTCACCGAGGCGAACACGCCTACGTCGAGGTCGCCGCGGACCTGGGCGAGCAAGCCGTGCGGTCGGCGCTCGAAGCGGCGCATGTCCCCCGGAGGAGGTGGACGCCATCGTGATGGTGTCCAGCACCGGTGTCGCGGTGCCGACCATCGACGCGCGGCTGGCCTCACGGATCGGGTTCAGGCCGGATGTCAAGCGCATCCCGTGTTCGGGCTCGGCTGCGTCGCGGGTGCGGCCGGGATGGCACGCGTTCATGACTATCTGCGCGGCTTCCCGGTCACGTCGCGGTGCTGCTGTCGGTCGAATTGTGTTCACTCACACTCCAGCGCGACGACACGTCGATCCCGCGCTCATCGGGGCGTGCCTGTTCGGCGACGGTGCGGCCGCAGTCGTCGCC
>CAWGVB010000010.1:0-18472 GCA_963825815.1 uncultured Gemmatimonadales bacterium
GGCTCTGGCTGCTCGCCTCACTGGCACCCATCACGCCGATCACCGGCCGGCGCGGCGCCACTACCAGAACACCTTGTCCCTGGGTGATACCGTTCCTCCTCGCCGGCACATGGAGATTCTCGTCGGTTCTACGGCCGCCTGGGCCGGAGCAGATGCCAGAGCAGAGCCGCCAACCCTAGGCTGAGGAGGGCCGCGGCCGTATTGACCAGAAAGAAAGTCCGGTAAGCCTCCGACCCGGAAGTATCGCTGCCCGCCCAGGCGTGCCATTCCCGCCAGGCGCGAACCGCTTCCACCACGCGGTTTCCGGCGAGCATGCCTGCGATCAGCACCAGGGCATAACGGAGTGCTGCCACCTCTTCCTCCGCGCTCTTTTGGAGCTTGACAAGACTCCCCGAGGGGGTATCTTCTTCCCGTCGCGAGCCCATCCCCTGGGGAAGAGAGATGGCGCTACCCGGGCGTCCATTCCATCGCGAACCGCTGCCGTAACTGGCTCGGCGAACACAACTTAAAACATTGACCGTCCGGCTGGTTGTCAGGCCGGAGCTGCTTGCTGCCGACCAACATGGTCAGCCTGCTGCTGTCTCGGCCCTGCCGACAAAACGACCGCAGCGCGCTCGCAGTGCGTGCAGCGGTGGTCACGACCTCCTTTGGAGAGAAAGTGTGCGCAAGGGGATGAACTCTCATCAGGTACATTCTGGCAGAAGTTCCATGCTCCGGGCCATGATGTCTGGAGCCCTCCTCGTCTTCGCGGCTGCCTGCGGCGGGAACGAAAATCTCAGCCCGTCAGTGGATGCTCCCGCTACCAACACTCCACCTCCGGTCGACACGGCCAGCACCCCGGTCGACACTGGCACCACCACCACTCCATCGGACTCGCTCGCTCCACCGGTCGATACCACCGGCTTCAGTGGGGCCGTTGGGGCCATCGATAACCGGTCCAGCCTGCCCGGAATCGTGCTCGCCTCCGGCGACATGGACAATCAATACCTGAACAACGTTCTCACCGGCTCGAAACGCGGCGGTGGCCTGACCCCGACGAATATCATTCCGTTGCTGAACGAGGCCCGAGCCAAAGGTGGACGGCTCATGCTCAAGTTGTGCCTGGGCCGGGACAGCTACGTCAAGAACGCCGACGGCACTTTCAGCCTGACCAAGTGGAAGGAGCTGGTGGGCCGCTTCAGGAGTGTGAACCTCACGCCGTACATCAACGACGGCACTATCGTGGGGCATTTCCTGATCGACGAGCCGCACCGCACGGCCAAGTGGGGAGGCAAGATCATTCCCCAGGCCACGGTCGAGGCCATGGCGCAGTACAGCAAGCAGCTGTGGCCCACCATGACCACCTTCGTGCATACCAAGACCGACTGGCTGGCCAGCACGCCGGTGACCTACCGGTATCTGGATGCCGGGTGGACTCAGTACGCATGGGTAAGGGCGAGGTGAATAACTGGGTGACTCATGAGATCGCGGCGGCCAAGCAGAAGGGCCTCGGTCTGGTGATCGGGATGAACGTGCTGGCCGGCAGCAGCGCGAATGGCGGCATCAAGGGCTACTATCCCGGATACTACGCGATGAGTGCCACGCAGCTGAAGAATTTCGGGACGGTCCTGCTGAACCAGAGCTACGGCTGTGCCTTCTTCATGTGGCAGTACAACTCTGCCTATTACGGGCGCTCGGATATCAAGGCGGCCATGGCTGCTCTGTCGCTCAAGGCCAAGGCCCACCCCAAGACTTCCTGTCAGCAGTAGGCGGGGTATTTCCCACACAGCAGAGGCCGGCCCACTCGGGCCGGCCTCTTGCTTTCGGAGTCAAAACGTCAAACGTGATCGACAGCCGCCGGGACTCCACTCTCCCGCGCGCAGTGAGCACAACAGAAGAACGTTCCCTCCGCCTCGATCCCGTGTCCCACGATCTTGCAGCCACAGTGCTCGCAGACCGGTGCCAGTTTGTGGATGGCGCACTCAAAGCTGTCGAACGTGTGAGTCTGCCCGGCCGTGACCACCTGGAACGACATGTGATAATCGTTCCCGCACACCTCACATCGAGCCATTGAAACCCTCCTGGTCCAAGCCGCCCCATGCGGCCACCCCGAACATTGGCCCGTCAGCTCCGGAAATTCCAGCGGGCTACCGTTCAGGGTTCGTTGCTGCTTCGGCGGGCCTCCATCAGCTGGCCCAGATTGGTTGGCCTGGTGCCCAGTAGGACACCGGTGGGGGTCACATAGATTGCGGCCCCATTCGGCCCGAACTCGCGGGCTTGGGGATAGGAGATGATCCAGCCCCGCGGGTTGCCCCGCAGCGCGGAGATGCCCTTGTAAGCAAAGCGACTGGCCGGCGGGCCGAGTCCCTGAGGGTTGGGGCCGACCACTTTGCCGGCGGTAAACCGTGCGCCGGCGAAGGAGGCACCTACCAGAGCGGCAGCAATCACCAGCAAAAGGAAGATTGCCCGCATGGGGCTCCCCTCGGTAGAGGTTATCCGCGCCGCTTGAAGTACTGCACCGCTCGCTCGTGCTTCTCCGCAGCGGCGCGAGTCTTGAATGTACCGAGGTTGCGCCGCTTTCCCGTCCGGGGATCCTTTTTCCTGGAGTACAGCCGGTACTCCCCGCTGGCCAACTTTCGAATCATTCCGCTGCCTCCTTCAGCTGCTTCCACATTCCCAGAACTCGCCCGTCCAGATCCTCGAACAGGGACAGCTGACCCACCCCGGGGACATCCATCTTGTCCACCAGGATCTTTCCGCCTGCCCGGCGGATCTTGTCGCTGAAACGATCCAGGTCATCGACATCAATGTAGAGCGCCAGCTTGGCCAGCCAGGGGCCGGCTTGTGGCTTCATGATGCCTCCGTTGATTCCGCCGGGACCACCGGGCTCGACCAGCTGATAGTTGAGCGCCGGAAGCGGGCGAATGTTCCAGCCGAATACCGCACGGTAGAATTCCGCGATCCTGGCGGGATCCTCCGACCAGAACTCCCAGTGAACCACCGGCTGACCCATGATTCCTTCTCCGCTGATGGGTGCTGGCTTACGCTCTCACTTGATCACGACGGCGGTTCCGCTCGCGCTCACCATGAGCATCCCGCCACCGGAGCCCATGGTGATGGTCTCATAGTCGAGGTCGACGCCGACCACGGCGTTTCCTCCCAGCCGCGCCGCCTCTTCCTGCATCTCCTCCAGGGCGATGGTCTTGGCCTTGCGCAGCTCCTCTTCGTACGCGGCGGAGCGGCCACCCACGATGTCTCTGATGCCGGCAAAGATGTCGCGGAAGATGTTGGCCCCCAGTATGGCCTCACCGCTGACCAGACCGAGATATTGAGAGATGACCCGGCCCTCGAGGCTGGGGGTGGTGACGACGAGCATGTGACTCCTCATTGTTCGGTTGACCGAGTAGCGGAGTTCCGAGATGACCCGATCCAGACAGCCGCGCTTAGCGACCCTGACGCGGCATGGCGAGCCGTCTTCGGGTTACCTGGCGCGCAACCTAGCAGACACATCTTCTACAAGCGACGAGTAGACCCGAGGCAGCAGCTCGAAGATATCGGCTTCGAGCTGCACTACACCTCCCGTCCCGACTGGCCGGCCTACCAGCGACTCCTTGCCTTTGCGGCCCAGGTTCGACGGGACACCCGGCACCTGGGCCCTCGCGATCTCATCGACATCCAGTCTTTCATATGGATTCAGGGCTCGGAGGAGTACGAATAGGCCTCTTTGCCAGGATCCAGCCTGCCGCGAGAGCGATCAGGTAGAGCAGCACGCCGACCAGATAGACCATGCCTCCAATGAGCTGGTCGCGCTCCAGCAGTCCCCAGTTCCCCAGCAACCACGCCCAATCGTGCTCGCCACCGCCCACCAGCGGCAAGGCCTGCAGCCGAGCGTCCCGGATATACACCGAGATATTCCAGCAATTTTGGCCTAGCCACCAGAGCGGAACAGTGGCCCCGTGCAGGTCCCCCTGCCGCCACAGCGCTCCGGCGAATACCGAAGGCACGATGAGCTGCATCAGTGTCCCGCCCATCACACCCAGGGTCTCGCCGCCGGGAGCGAAGACCAGATGTCCGGTTTCGTGGATCGCCAGGTCGAGACTGTCGAGCCAGCGATATGTCCCCGGAGACCGAAGGCAGATCCAGCCGTACACCGCAAGGACCAAGGTCAGGCCGAGGCGCCAGGGAAACGCCGCGGGGGAGGACTCAGCCTGGGGCGGCATACGCCGGCTCACCCCAGAGTGGCGCCGGCGTGCGCCAACAGATCCCGCAATACTGACCGGTGGCAGTTCCGCTCGTCTTCACAGAAGCAGCCGACTGAAAGATTGACCTGGGCGCTGAGCGCGGCCAGGAGCTCGAGCAGATGTGACGCGGGCGCCTGCGACATTTCAGACCGATATCGCCGAGCAAAGGTTTCCCACCGGCGGCCGGTCAGCGGCTGGGAACGGGCCCACCTGAGCAGTTCGGCACTGGGCGCCAGCTCCGGCAGCCAGAGGTCGTAGTAGTTCAGGCGAGCATAGTCCGCCTTGGCTACCCCGCGGGGAGGACGCCGCACCGTACCCAGCCTGATGCCTTCGCCCGGGGCACGAGGAGAACCGAGTTGGACGATGCGAATCCCCACGCGTTTGATGCTAAAACGCGGTGACGTCGAAGAGGGCCAGCCGCCAATCGGGAGAGTAGTAGAGAGTCGCCACCACACTGGCGCGCCCCCCCTTCCCTACGGCATAACAGGCGCGCGAGACCGGCGAGGAGAGCCAGCTGATCTTTCGGCCGCTGACATCGTCGCAGCCGAGCGATTGCCAGCTCTCGATCGGGGCCAGCTGCTCGCTGAGCTCGCGCCGCGAAGCCGGAGACAGAAACCGCTGCAGTCCGGGCGTGGTCACGGCCGTATCAGCGCCCTTGGCCACCCGGGCCAGCAGCTGCTCGTCTCGAACAGGAGATTTCGGACCTGCTAGCGGCGCGCTCAGCCGATGGGCCGGCGTGAGCGCGGGCTCGAAGATACCGGCGATCCCCTCCGCAAGAGCCCCCGGCTGTGCCTGGGCCAGATTGGCCAGCGCAATCACCGTCAGGCCGTACTCCGGGTAGCGATAGATCGCCGTCTTGAAACCCTGCCAGGAGCCGGTATGCCCGATCCGCGGATGGCCCCGCTGGGGCGAGAGGTCCCAGCCGAATCCGTAGGGGTATCGGCCGCCGCTGTTCAGGCGGACCCGGGACCAGGCGAGCTGTAGCGCCGTCGAGTCCGGCACCCGGAGATGGTCCAGCGAGTGGGCCCATTCCACCAGGTCGTTGACGCTCAGGTACAACGAGCCATCGGCCGTGGTGTTGAGGGAGGGCGCGACCCAGTCCTGGTTCTTGAGCTCGTCCTTGACCAGCTGGTAGCCGGCGCTGCGGTTGGGAACGATGTCCGCCTCGGAGATGATCCGGGCGGTGCGCATCTTGAGAGGACCGAAGATCAGCTGCTGAAGAACGTCGCCGTAAAACTGCCCGGTCACCCGATGAATCAGGACACCCAGCAGGAGATATCCCGTGTTGCTGTAGGACCAGCGTTCGCCCGGCGCAAAATCCAGGGGGCGCGACGCCGCGAATTTCACCAGCTGGTCTTCGGTGTAATCCTTTCGGTAGTCGAACGTGGAGTCGGTATACTCGGCCATCCCCGAGGTGTGGGTCAACAGATGCCGCACGGTGATGTCTTTCCAGGTAGCGCCTCCCTCCGGGAGCCATTTGCTGATCCTGTCGTCCAGGCTCAGGCGCCCCTGCTCCACCAGCATGACGACCGCGGCAGCGGTAAACTGCTTTCCCAGGGAGCCCGACTGGTACACCGTACTGTCGCTGGCGGGTACCCCAAGCTCCACGTTTGCCAGGCCATACCCGCGCCGGAGCAGAACGCTGTCATTCTGCACCACGGCTATGGAAACCCCGGGGATGTGCTGCCGGCTCATCTCGGCGGTGACGTATTGGTCTACGGCATTCAGAGCAGTTTGCTGTCCCGCGAGGGAGCCGCAGGGCGCCATCAACAGGGCAACGAAGAATTGTCGCGACAAGGGCTCAGGCCACTCCTGCCGGGGCCACCCGTGGGCGGCGGGCGTACGACATGGGAGACTTGCCCAACTGCCGGCGGATGAATCCGATCTGGCCCAGATGATAGGAGTCATGCTGGGCCAGAAACGTCACCATGCCCAGGCGCGTGGTGTCTTCGGCCAGGAAGCGTTGGGCGGTTGGCTCCGCCAGCTCGGCAGCAGTCAACCGGTCGAGCACGCTCTGCAGGTGGGCGCTCACTCCCAGCCACGCCTGGCGGATTTCTTCCAGACTGGGCCATTCGGAGATGTCGTCCATGCTCCGGACGTCGGCGAGATACTGGGCGATGGGATTGAGCAGAGTGTGTCCCAGACGTGCGACCAGGAAGTGTCTCGAGTCCGTGAGGTGCTCAGCCAAAAACGTGATGCTGTTACCGCCGGCTTCGAGTCGCCGCTGGGCCTCCTGGTCGGAGAGTCCTTCCAGGCAGTTCAGCAGCAGATCCGTATTGAGATTATAGAGTGTGGCCAGTGGTCTGACTTGTGGCTCCATGACGCCTCCTCGTGCAACGGGCCGTGGCGAAAAATAACCCTCTAACACTGGTCCGCGCCGCTCGGTAAGTTCTGCAATCCATGTCCAATCGATACTGTTGCACCGCCGGGGTCATCGCGCTGTTCCTGGTTCTTGCGCTGCCGGTTTCGGCCCAAGATTCCAAGCCCCACGTGGCCCTCACCGGTGGTCTAGGCAACGTGCTGGGCGGGCTCGGCGCGGCGGCGGAGTATTACCTGGCCGGCGCTAGGCTGTCCGCCAGCGGGGGCTTGGGTTCTGGCCGGGGGAGTTGCGACCAGGCGAACTTTTTCGGGCGCCGGGGCGTTGCGGGGCTTTGCCGGCGGCCGGAGACATCGCGCCTTCCTCGAGCTCTCCTACTCACTGCTCGCGATATCTTGCCCCGTCTTCGGCGATGAGACCGATCGGCACTACGGTCCCGGAGTGTCGTTGGGCTACCGCTACACCGGAACAGACGGGTTTACGTTCACCGCCGGCGGCGGGATCGGTGACGTCCCCGGCGATTTTGGGACCGAGGCCCTCATTCTATTGGCCTTGGGTTACACCTGGCGCCGTTAGGCAGCGGAGATCCCCTCGTCGATGCATCCTCACTTTCCATGACGAAGCGCTGTCAGCGAGAAGTTAGAACCTTCGGTATCTCGATACTGTTTCACCTGGCGCTATCCAGCTCATGCGTCACAGTCGTCACCGCACAGGCCGCTACCCTACCCCACGCGGTCGACCGCTTCATCAACGCCGAGCTTGCGCGGCAGCATGTCCCCGGGATGTCCGTCGCCATTCTCCGGGGCGACAGCATTCTCCTGGCCCGCGGGTTCGGCTACTCCAACGTGAAGCAGCAGCTCCCGGCAACTGACAGCACCATCTACTCTGTCGGCTCCCTCACCAAGCCGTTCACCGCAGCCGCGATCGTTCTCCTCTCCCAACAGGGCAAGCTCAAACTGGACGATCCTGTCACCAAGTATCTGCCCGAAGGCAAGAAGGTCTGGTCCGGCATCACCATTCGGCACCTGCTCACCCACACCTCCGGCGTTCCCCAGGACACCACCCTCGATTACAGCCGCGACTATACCGAGGCCCAGCTGGTGGGCTCCGCCGCCCAGCGGCTCCTGTTCACCCCGGGAGCGATGGAGAGCTACAGCAGCACCGGCTACTCCCTGCTCGGCATCATCATCCACCGCGTGACCGGCCAGTTCTGGGGCGACTTTGTGCGCCAGCAGATCTTCCAGCCCCTCGGCATGCGCACCGCCCGAGTGAATTCCGACGCTGACAAAGTGCCCAATCGCGCCAGGGGCTATTACCTCGCGGACGACACACTCCAGACCGCCGAGCCGGTGTCGCCCTCGATCAACAGCATGGCCGACTGCTGCCTCAGCTTCACCGTGCGTGACCTGGCCCAGTTTGCCATCGGGCTCAACCATGCGAAGCCGCTGGGCCAGGAGGCACTGAAGCTGAGCTGGACTCCGGTCCGGCTCAACAACGGCGGGACCTACCCCTACGGCCTGGGCTGGAACCTCCTGGAGCAACGAGGGTACCGGCGGATTGGACACAGCGGCGCCTGGAGCGGCTTCCACGCGACCTTCCAGCGCTATCCCGACTTCGACCTGACCGTCATCGTTCTGTTGAACCTGGGTCAGGCAAATTCCGAGGGCATCGCGACCGCCCTCGCGGGATTGGTCGAGCCCAGGCTGACCTTGCCGCACCTTCTGCCCCAGCCGCTCACCCTCAATCCGCCCACACCGGTCAATCGCGTGTTGCAGGCGCTCGCCGAGAACACCGAGTCGCCCCTGGTGACGCCCGAGCTCAGGGCCACCTTCCCCGCGGACAGACGAGAGATCATCGCCAGTTTCATCCAGGCCATCGACACCTGGACTCCCCTGGGCTGCGACGCGGTAACTGGTCGGGGAATCACCCGGCTCCGCTCCCGAATCGAGCACATCTGCTACACCAGAGGAACCGGCAAACCGGGAAGCCTGCTGTTTACGGTTCTTTACGACAAGGATTGGCGTGCGGCAGGGCTGGACAACGTCTACGGGATCTAGCCCGCCCGGACCCTATTCATTGGTCGAGTATTGGAGCGGGAGCGGCCACATGGCATCTTGCTGCATCCCCATCATACCGAGGATGCCATGCTCCGGTTCGCCAGCGCTCTCTTCCTCTCTCTGCTCCTCACCACGCCACTCTCGGCCCAGGGTCCGGGCACCAAGTTCGCCGGTCTCATCGGTGGGGCGACCCTGAGTGACATCTCCAACCTGGCTGGGGTCGGGGACGACCGCTGGGGTGGAACCGCTGGCCTCTTCGGCGGAGTCAATGCGGGGCCGACCGCCCTGACCCTGGAGGCAAACTGGATCCAGAAGGGCGGCGGCGACACCAAGCTGAGCTATATCGAGTTTCCCCTCACCATCGGCGCCATCTTGGCGCCGGAAGGGAAGACCTACCGCGCGCGGATATACTCCGGGGTTAGCTTCGGCTTCAAGGTCGACTGCAACTGTGAAAACGCCAAGGGCAGCGAGTGGGGCTGGCCGCTGGGCCTTCAAATCGCCAAGGTGACCGATACCGGGAAGTTCTTCGGCTTCGACGTCAAGTACACCTGGCCCCTATCTGACGCGTTCGAGTTCGGGGACGCGCACAACCGGGTGTGGAGCTTCCGGCTGATGTTCGGCAAAGCAGTCGGCCCGTCGTAGCCACCGCAGGAGGCCTTGATTCTGCTAGGAGTCGGATACACATGGCGTCGATACCCGTCGTTCTCATCGCGCTGGCCGGCTGGACTGTTTCGTTGGCGGCGCAATGGCCCCCACAGGTATCCGCGGGTACTCGGGTGCAGGTGCGGTTGCCGGAGGCGCAGCACCAGGTAGGGCCGCGGGGACAGTTGCTGCGCGGCCGGGTCGCCGGCCTGGTTGAGGACACGCTTTATCTCGCCGTGGCCGACAGTCTGGGTCCCCTCGCCATTCCTCGTTCGTTCGTTCAAAAGCTCGAGATCAGTCGGGGCGCTCCCTCGCGTGGCATCAGCGCGCTTCAGCGAGGTTTGATCGGTGGACTCTTCGGGGCAGCGACCTTCTACTTGGTAACGGTGATTTCCCCAAATGGTGGGGACTCCGGAGACGCCGCGCTGATGGGAGGGGCCATCGGTCTTGGCTTGGGCGGTTTGTCGGGTGCCCTATGGCCGCAGGAGCGCTGGAAACGAGTGCGTTCTGGATTCTAGCCGCCCTCTCCGAAGGCCCCGGCGGCAGGCGCTGGAGATCTACCACCCGGAGGCGCACTGATGGACGACGACCTGGCCGATCTCTCCCGCGAACAGCTGGTCGAGGAGGTCCGCAAGCTTCGCCGAGGCATTCGCGAGCACCGCGACAGCACCGGTCAAGAGCTCTGCTGGCATCATCCCGGCCTCTGGGGACTCCTCCCCGAGCGGCAGGACCCGCTGCCCACGGTGCCCGATTGGCCTCAGTTCCTCCGGGGCTGCATTCGCTATCGTCAGTCTCTCGATGAGCAACTTCCCGAGGCTCCACGTTCGGCGCAGGAGTACGACCGATAGCCCTCGACTGTACGCTCTGCGGCTGGAGTCCCCGGTCCCCCTGAGGTAAGGTTGAGTCAGCCCCCAGCCCCGCGAGCCCACATGTTCAAGATCCTGCGAGCCCCTGCTCTGTTGCTCGCGCTCACTGCGGCGTGTCGAGGAAGCCAGGGGACGGTAGCCACTTCGCCCAGCGAGCAGACCCGAGCCCGGATCGAGAACCGCGCGTCGGTGGACATGGACATCTATGTGCGAAGGAATGACGGCAGGAGCAACCGCCTCGGGTTTGTGACGGCGGGTGAAATCACCTACTTCGCGCTGCCGGCCACCCTCACCGCAGGAGCCACCTGGGTGCGCCTCGAAGGCAGGCCGGTCCGCAGCTCGGGGCAGCCGGTGCTCAGCGAGATATTCCCGGTGAAGATGGGAGAGGAAATCAGCTGGTCCATCCCACCGCAGTAGTGGTCGACTACCAGGCCGGGCGATCGGCGGAGCGTTGACTGCCGGGACCGATGCGGCTCCAGATCAAGTCCGCCAGCGCAGTCAGGGCGATCAGGGTGAAGAGGGGCGGCCCCAGAAGCGAGGCCAGGAGACCCTCATCCCAATCCTCGGCCCATCCCTTTCGGGCCAGCACCGACAGAACCAGCCCAAACGCCAGATACGCTATCCCAAGCCCTACCGAGTTTGCCAACATGACAAAGCCACCGTTCAGAGGTGGCTCCATCATCGCGCAGGGCGGTCAAGTGGAAATCAAGCTGGATCGGGGCCGCCGTTTCAGCCGCTGCTCGCTCTGCCGGCACCGCCTCGCCTCTCACGGCGGCCTCGATCTTGGCGACGTCGATCTTCCCATCGTCATCATCGCGTCGAACGCGCGCTTGGCGACGTCGCCGCCCTTGGCCATCGCCTCGGTCAGCACCCGCGGCGTGATCTGCCACGACAGGCCCCATTTGTCCTTGCACCAGCCACACTCGCTTCCTCGCCGCCGTTGCCGACGATCGCGTTCCAGTAGCGGTCGGTCTCGGCCTGGTCGTCGGTCGCGATCTGGAAGGAGAACGCCTCGCTCTGCTTGAACGCGGGCCCGCCGTTCAGGCCCATGCAGGGGATGCCGCACACGGTGAACTCGACGGTCAGCACGTCGCCCGCCTTGCCGGCGGGATAGTCGCCCGGCGCGCGGTGAACCGCGCCGACCTTGCTGTCGGGGAAGGTCCGGGCGTAGAAGCGCGCGGCTTCCTCGGCGTCCTGGTCGTACCACAGGCAAATCGTGTTCTTGTTCATCGTGCCCTCCTGTTATGGCGAAGTCGACTAGGTCTCTCGAACGCGTTCCTGAGCAATCCTAGTTTTGTCAGGAAGGCCATCGTCAACCGCCGAAAGCGGTCTACGATATGTGGAACTGCAGAGGGCGTGTGCTTCGCTAACAACTACTTGGGCACCTTGCAGCATAAGCCATTGCACGATCGGGTTAACGCGGGGCAGAGCGGGTGATGCAGGGATGCGCATGATGGTGCTGGATCGAAGGTGGACCAAAGGATAGTTGACGCTGTGGGTACCGCGCCATAAGGTAGCCACACACTCTGAAACTTCTGCCACGAAAAGAGCACACCCAGCGAAAGCCGGGCCCGCAAAACCACGGGTCCTAGCCTCCTCCGCGACGCTCTGATCAACGCAACGAAGGATTCTGACCCTCACGCTTGGAGGTCTCGATGCGTGACCCTTTCCTCCTGCCCACTACGGAAGAGTTCGGGTTCAGCGCCGGCTTCACCGATTTCGAAGGGGGCCGCACAGTAGAGCTGTGCTGGGGGGGACGCGTATGAGCAGCTCGTCGTCACCCGACCCGATGGGTCCAGCAAAGTGCTGCAACGAGGAGTGGACATACACGTCGTGGCTTGGGAGGTTGCGGGCTTCCCGTGCGATCTCCTCGAGGTGCCCCACTTCACCGGTACAGCCAAGGCTTGTGTCCACGGACAGTGTCAGCGGCCACGGGGCTGACGCCACCAGTTTCAGGCTAATCGGCACGGTTACCGACGAGGACGGGCAGCGGTACCATCTCGTCGTGGATTTCCTCGGCACCGTGGCGCCCGGTAGCACGCTCGAGGACTTCATCTTGGAGAATCGTGCGGCCAAGATCCAACTGACACCAATCGGACATTGAGCGTCTGCGGGGTTGCTTGTTCCAGGCGCGGCGCATTGGGTGCCCATTCGCCACAACCGCACAGCTCATGGGGGCTCAGCACTAGGACCAATTAGCTGCGGGGGCGGTTGACGTTCGCACCGGCCTGACCCCGGGGACAGTCGACCGTGAGATAAGCGAGTCCGTCCATCTTGTGTTGCTGCCTCGGGAGATGATGATTACTCGTCAAGACGCTGAAGGTGGACGAGCCCTCTTCGGCCGCTGTTGTCGAATCAGCAGTTAGCCTGCAAGTCGTTGTCCCGTCTCACGACCCTACCGGAACCGAGCGGAACCGGGCGGACCCAAAGTGAACCCTGAGAACTACCGTTGGTGCTACCGGACTGAAAGAACCAAGAGGGCCACCCGAGAGTGACCATAGAAGGCAAACTCGGGGGCCTTGACCCTAGGATAGCTGAAGTTGTTTACACCTTAAGGCGGCACTGCAGGACACTTCGAGCCCTGCGAGAGTGGGGGAGAGGGACGGGGCTTGTCCGAGCCTACTCTAAGCATGGGCCTCGAGCAGCACCCGACCATCAGGCTCTTCAGTATCCTAGCGCTCCATCGAGAGTCAGCTCGCCCGTCCCTGACCCCGTGATCAGATTGAGTCTGTCGTACCCACCACCTCCACTGTGCCATCCGCTGTCGCGAAGCGGCCGGTCCCGCCAGTTACATCCTGGACGGCCTCGAACGTCACCGTGGCGTCTGTGGGATCCGTGAAGCTCAGCTCGGCGGTTCCGGTAAAGGTGAAGGCTAGCTCATCGCCGTTCGCGGCCACGTACACGCCCGTACCGCTGAGTGCACCAGTTGTCACATCGACCGTTTGCGTCAGCACCGCCTGGGTAAGTCCGAGGTGCGAGAGTTGGCAGGTGAGCTCGAAGTGCTGCACCTCGAGGGGAGGAGGGAACAGCCTGGACACCGCGGTGGTACAGGTGCCCGACAGCGGTCTCGCGGCCGACCTCGAGGCCGGTGTGACACCAGCACTGGGGACGGCTAGGCCTTCAGAGGACGGGCCGGTACTCCGGTCGGCGGACGAACAGGCAGCGAGGGTGGCCAGGAACAGAGCCGTAGAATGTGGGCGCCGCATGATGTGCTCCAAGAAAGAAAGCAACAACATAAGATCTTATACCAACCAGCATACCCATACTAACGTTCGACATTCGTCCGAGTGACCGGAGACTAACCCCTACTCCGCTCAACATCTCCAGGATCAGCCTTTTTTAGGGTGACCAAGCCGGGTCTGTCTCCTCCACCGTCGGGGTGTTGGTGAGTTGCGCCCGCCCGGTCCCGTCCGCGCCAATCACATAGATGTCGGCGCCTAGGAGCGCAGAGGAGATGAAGAGGATACGGCTGCCATCCGACGACCAGGCTGGGTTCACGTCGTCCTCGTTCGTGAGCTGAACGACGTCTGACCCGTCGGCGTTCATGACGTAGATTCCTTCGGCCTCCAGGTCGTCGTCGGCTAAGAGAAGGCCCTGGAACGCGATCCTCGATCCGTCAGGCGACCAGGCGGGGTCGAGCCCGGCAAGGGCAAGGGGAAGCATGTGAGCAGGCGGGCGCCAGAACCGTCGGCGCGCATCACGAAGATCCCCGGAAGGGACGTTGTACAACCACTGGTGCTCTCGCCACCGCTGCGCTCGAAGGCGATGCTTTGGCCGTCTGGCGACCAGGTAGGGTTCTGGTCGTCGGCGTCCGTAGTAAGGCGCGTGACGCCAGAGCCGTCTGCGTTCATGACATATATAGATGTGGCCGACGGGTCGCGGAAGCTTGTGAACGCAATCCGCTGACCGTCCGGGGACCAGGCTGGGTTAACGTCGTCCTCGTTCGTGAGCCGAACGACGTCCGACCCGTCGGCGTTCATGACGTAGATCCCGGGGCCGCCATCGCGGAAGCTCGCGAACGCGATCCGAACTCCGTCAGGGGCCCAGGCGGGGTCCCGGGCGCCCGCGGGGTCGTTGGTGAGCCGGGTGACATTCGACCCGTCGGGGTCCATGAGATAGATGTCGCCGTTGCCGTCGCGGTTGCTCGCAAAGGCGATCCGGGGCGACTGTGGGGGGGCCATGCAAGTGACAACGAACGTGACCTGGACGGTCTGTCCCGCTGCTGCTGTCACCGTCTGCGGGTTGGTGCCGGTGTTCGTGCCGCAATGCTCGGTCAAGTCCCCAAGTGTGACGGCATGCTCCCCCGCGCTCACGTCCGTGATGGTCATGCTGCCGTTCGCCGCGATGGCCTGCCCCGGCCCCCCGTCCAGGGAGACTGTATAGCCACTCGGATCGGCCTGAGTGCCGGTGGTCGTGACGTTCACCTGGATGGTGCCGGTCGTGGGGCCGGTGGGCCCGACGTTGCTGCTGTCGTCGCCGCAGCCGAGCGCGAGGGTGAGCGCGATAGTGGTAATGAGCAGAAGGAAAGGCTCACGCATCAAGACCCCCAAGGATTGTAGTCGGTGCACATGTAATGCCTGAGTGAGGCCATATCCCCCCGAATCCGCATCTCCTGCCCGGGGTCATTTGAGGCCAACAAATCCAAACGCAGCCGGAGCGGCGCCACAGTGAGGACCTCGATGGTGCCGGAAACAGCCGTAGCGATCCATCCTCCATCCGCGACAGTGCCAGCCGACACGTATACACCCCTCGCACCGTCAGGGGCTGAACTCACAAACCCACTTGAAATACTCGACGGAGCCAGTGTGACCTGTACCACGTCACCGGGCTGGAAAGAGCCTGCCAATTGGATTCCGATCCGGGATACATGACTGGTGGGCGAAAGGAGCACATCATACAGCAACCATGTCCCTCCGCCAGCGGTCTGCGAGATGTCATCCAAGAGGAAGTGGCGAAAGGCCAGCCAGCCGGCCTCATCCTCGGCATCGAAGGGCATAAACCGTCCTCCCACGCTGTCCATATAAGTCTGGCCTGAGTACTCGACTGTAAGGGGCGTGCTCAGGTCGATATACTCATTCTCGAGACACGGATCTTGGTCACTGCCACAGCCGAAGAGGAACAACAGGACCGCGAGCCACGGCGCGGTGACACCCGTGAAGTACTGTGACCTGGACATGGAACTCTCCTGCTATGAGAAGGCTTGTCCGATGCGAGGCCATGATGGAGATCGATCATATGGTGTCCGACCAGGGTGCCGCGGCAAATCATCCCGCTCCAACGCTGACCAGGACAAGCTACCTGCCGATCGGGAAAAGGTCGGATCTCAATCTCCTCGGTGAGTGCGTTCTGCGAGGTAGCCGTGGCGTGCTCCTTAGGGCTTTACTCATCGGTAGGTGACGCCGAGTAGGAGAGCAAGAAAGCCGTCTCCTCCCAGGGTATCGTCAAGTGGTCTCCCCGCGAGGTGAAAACGGGCGCCAGCCGAGAGGCCGAGCGGGCCGTCGCCGGGGTGAAGCTCGAGTCCAGTGCCCAGGTTAAGGCCCGGCGCGACGAAATCCTCGCCATCCTGGCGTAACGCATATATCCCGAGCCCGGCAAGGCCGTAGGGTCGGACCGATCCGGTAGGGGACCTCAAGCGCAGCATGGCTGTGAGGTGCCAAGCCGAACGGTCATAGTCAACTGTGCCCAGACCCTCCACCACCTCGCTCCGGTTCTCGTGGTGATCGTACCCGACCTCTGCGCCAAATCGGAGGTTCCCTCCGCCACCACCGAAGACACCGAGCGCCAGGGCGCCTGAGCCGTGGCTAAAGTCACTATTATCGACCCCGGTGACGTAGCCGCCGGAGAGGGCTGCTGGACCACGAGTCTCTGTGTCGGGGCCTGCGCGGCGGCAGCGCCTCCCGCTGTTGCGTTTAGCACTAGGACGAGGAGTGTGGCGATGGAGCTGAAGCGCAAGGGACTCTCCTTAACCGTTGGGGACCAATAGGGATGAGTCGCTCTTCAACCACCGAACGGCTTGGCCACACCCGCCACCTTCCGAAGTGTTTTGAAGGCAATCGAAACGCGACTGTGAGATTCAGCGCGAACGCACACACACCGAGCTAATCCGTCGCCATGGCGTCGTACCAGACGAGAAAGGCGATGCCCCCACCGACCAGGATCGTTGTGCCCGCCACCAGCAAAGCGGTATTCGTATTCTGGGGCTGCTTGGTGGCAACCTCTTTCACATCTGTCAACGCAAAGATGGCTAGCGAATCGCCCTGGCGGCCGCTCACGCTGTCGCCTGTTACCACGGGATGACTCAAGTAGACGTGCCCCTGCTGCTCAGTCGTGAGCCGAAGGGTCTTGGTGGCGTATTGGGGATCGGCGAGGGTTTGCCCCGGCGCGGCCGACTCCACCTGCCAACCGGTGCACGCTCCGACATATGCCACGAGAACGAGCAGCGACGCTGCGCGGAAGGCAGGATGACGCATGGCTTCTCCAGTCGAGGGTGACAAAAGCAGGGAACGGGCGCTCTGCGGTGTTAGCGAGTCCGCTCCATAATGAGCTGCCCGCTCCTGGCGTGAACGATTAGCGCAAAGTCTGACTCATTGGGCGTGAGGTTCTCACCGTCGACAATCACCGTGCCCGTCGCCGCCGCCTCACGGAAGACCCCTTTAAACCAGGTGGTCTCCATCTGACCAGGCACTCTGAACCGTTGGCGCTGCGACACGGAAGAGAGGTCACCCGTCCCTCTCCAAGTGAGGTCCACCTCCACTAGCACGTCCGTGTTGCTGATGGAATCAAACGCGCGGATTGTCGTTTGTAGGCGAGCCTCCTTCAGCCTCTGGTCGGCATCGAAGACCACGTCGTCGGTCTCGCCAAAAGCCGACACGGACTCGAACGTGCAGTAGTTGAACTGGAACAAGTTGAACTCGGCCAGCGGTCCGGCGACTCGCCTGCCGGATCCCTGTTTCACTGCCTGTTTGGCGCTGAAGACCTGCACGTCGGTCTCCACGCACCCCGACGGATCAATAACGCTGAAGCCGGCTTCCGCGCTCACCCCTTTGTACTGGATGCGGCTCCGCGATGTGGAGGCGGTTCTCGCCAGTCCAGGCCGAGCGGCTTCCGATGACGGCAGGTCGCTTGGCGCGCCGGGCGGAGGGGCGTCGTCGCTGCAGCCGAGCGCACCCAGCAGCAGTGCGCCTGCGGTAACCAATGCTCGTGCGGGCATGAGGCACTTCCTTGGAGTTGAATACGGGAGTTCCTGACCGTGGGGCGATGCCGTAGTGCATTGGCGGGGAATCACCCCGGCGGCCGTGGGCAGATGCACCAAGCTGCGCGGGGTGACTTGAAGCGGCTGTGAAGCTGAGTGGGCCGACTTACGTGCCTACGACATCAGCTATGCTGGGCCGCTCGAACGAAAATGATCTGCAGTAGACAAAGAATTGCTGGAGCGTACCGCATCCTGTTCGTTCGCCAAGATGATTGTCCTGCAACAATATACGAGCGTGTCAAGACTCGCAGTCCCCCGCGATTCTACCTGCAATCACTGCATTGTGCGAACACTCCAGCTTGCGCGATTTCCACTTGCACGCTGGCACGCGGTGTCCAGCCGAGGCGGCATCCGGAGGTTCGAATTGATGTTTGATTGACGCTGCCTAGGCTGAGGCTATGCCAGAACCGCCTGAGCCTAGTAGATAGGCTGCACCTATTGGCTTTTGAGGCAGGACTCAGCCGCCTCCCTCGCTCGCTTTGCTCAGCCATCTGGGAGGCCTTGGATGCTCTGCAGGAACAACCGAAGTCCAAAAGGTTGGCTGCCGGTCCCTAATAACGTCTAGTTCCATCTTCACTTTGGTTTCCCGCCTTTTAAACGCCCCGAGGTTGCACGGTTTGTTGGAACGTCGAACGCAAGAATTGTAAGGATCATTTCGCGGTTAGAGTCATCTCGCTGGCCGATGACGAAACCGAATCCAGTTTCTCCCCAGGGATCCCCCTCACGCTTTACTAGGGGATGGGCCATCGCAGTTGGGCGAACTGGGCGACAACGTCCGAGAACACTTTGTTCCGATTGAAGATCAGGATCGCGACCTTAGCGTCACGCCACGTGGCATAATCCAAGAGCTGGTCGATAGCGCTGGTTAGTGACTCCGCGCCTTTCCAGTATTTGTATTCCGCGATGAAGACGCTTCTCCCTTTCTCGAGCAACAAGATGTCTGTCGAGCCGCTGCCACTGAAAGTTTCGCCTGTGGCACGACCTTCATAGTGGCCGTTAAGCTGCACCAAGAAATGAGTTCGTAGGTCTTCCTCGACCATCCCCGTGAAAGCCGTGGGGCTACGCTCCATGACCGTGACCATGTTACCAATGACGCCGAGAATGTATTGATACTCCGC
>CAWGVB010000011.1:0-24049 GCA_963825815.1 uncultured Gemmatimonadales bacterium
CCACCGATCTGCTGGGGAGCGTTGATGGTGTTGTTCGCCACCAGGATGTCGGTTCCGGCAAACAGGCCCGCGATGATGGCGCAGTCAGCCGCGTCGGCGGAGCCGGGGTCAACGGCCGAGCGGAAATCGTCGGCAATGACGATGGTGTTGGGCGAGGCCACCGTCACCCTGCCGTTCACCACACCGCTGAGCGCCACCTTTCCCTGCACGTAGATGACGCCTTGCCAGGCAGGGTTGTACTCTCGGTTGGTCGGCCAGAGGTAGGCGTTGTCCGGCCGCGCGGCAAACAGCGCATTGCCGGTTGGCGCGCCTATGCCTGCGGGCCGAGGGATCCAGCCCCGCCCGGTGCCGGGCCAGTCGCCCACTACAGGGGCCCAATCAGCCGCAGCCACATTGGGCCAGGCGACCGCGGTCAGCCGCGGATCTCCACCCAGGTAGCACTTCCGGTTGCCGCTCGAGAGCAGGTTGGTGGCGGCGGTAACTCGCGCCGCCGAAGTCGGGGGGCTCGGAGCGCCAGCAAAGTTGGTATCCGCCGCCGTCCGGAACCGGCCGTTGGTGCCCACCCCCGCGCCGCCGGGGATGGCCGCTCCGCAGTTGGGCGAGCGGCGGATATCTCCAGCCGGCCCCGGGTTGCCGCTCAATGTCGCGGTCACGTACCAGGGCCGGAGATTGTCCTGATAGACTCGGATGAAGCCCTCGTTGACGTCGGTCGAGTCGCCATCACCGTTCAGGTCGACTGCTACGAAGTCGATCCGGAGCGAGGCCTCGCCCGCACTGTTCCCGTTGAGGTTGCTGACGAAGGACATTCCCGCGGCCGCAGCTCGGCCCTGGAGCGCCGGAAACGCGGCGGTAGTGGGCATGGCGATGGGCGCGACGTTCTTCTTGGGCGCAGGGCCCATGAAAGTGGCGGCACCCTCATTCTGGATCGATGAAGCAGCGGTGGTCACCTGGTCGAAGAAGGTGGCACCAGTATTGGAAATCTTGATCTGGTCGTTCGAGTGGACCGGACCCCGGATCTGGTCGTTGTTGGCGAAGACGATGTTGCCTTCGTTGTTGGTGAAGTAGGAGAACTTGGCAAAGCTCTCCTGATTGATCTGGAGCCGGCGCACCACCTGGTTACCGAAGGTGTCGCGCACCGTGCTGATGATGGTGCCGTAAACGCCGTATTGACCGCCGGTAATGCCGTCGGGCCCCACGTAAATGGAGCGGCGCACGTTGGGCACCGTGTTGCCCAGCACGTCGGTCACCGGCGCGGCCGCGGCCAGCGTCGCGTAACCAGTGCTGGGATACACCGCGGGATTGGCGTTCAGCTGGCTGCGCCCTTCCTCCAGTCCAGCCAGCGCGATGTCATTCAGCGTCGCGGTACGGTCTCCGCTCTTGGTGATCAGCGTGGCGTTGAGGGTCCACATGGCGGCCGCGAGCGCGATGCCGCTGACCGCCAGGGCCACCAGCAACACGGTAATCAGGGCGATGCCTCGTTCGTTCCTGACCTTCTTCGAGCGGCTCATATAGCCTCGCGTTCAGTCGCCAGTCGTGGGTCATGGTGGTCAGTCCTCAGTCCGTCAGTCGTCAGTCGCCAGTGAGCCCGGCTCTCATGGTCCAAGTCGCCGGCCGGGCCGCTCTTATGGGCCGGGTATCGCGATCGGTACGGACTGCGCCGATGCCGAAAGCCGGGGCGTGCAGTCCTGCGCCGAGAGCCGGTAGACGTAGCTGGTCCCGGGCACCAGGTCCTGGTCGGCATAGGAGTACGTCGCCAGGTCGGCGGCCGGAATCGAGGTCAGCGGGTCGGACCAGTCCGGGTCGGTCACGTCCCTGCGCCACAGGACATAGCGCACCACGTCCCGCTCGCCCTGGTTCTCGTCGAAGGCACGGTTCCAGCTCAGCAGCACCCGATGGACGCCGGTGGAGTTGTCGTATACCGCGTTCAAAGGCTGGCCCAGGACCGGGGCCGAGCCGCAGATCTTGAGCTCCCTCAGGCCCATGTTGGGTAGCGGAATGGTGGTGCTGATCCGCTGCCGGCGCTCCTTGGTGCCCGTCTGGCCGTTGGTGATGATGTAGCTCACCAACACGGCCCGGAGGCTGTCGATCGGGCTGCCCGCGTCGGCCGTGCTCCCGTGGCCCGGGATGGTGTGCCGCATCGGCAGCTCCGCCGCCGCCACGAGAGTGGAGACCGGCGCCAGACCGGGTCCGGGGATCCGCAGCTTGTAGTAGCGGAAGAAGGGCAGATTGGTGGAGTCAGGCAGAACGTTGCGCACCAACCGCTCGGGTGGCTGGCCGTTTACCTGGCGGAGGAGGACAAAGTCATCGGTCCGGGGCGTCTCCACATCCGGCTTAAAGAACAGCGTGATGGTCTCGGCCAGCGTGTTGTTGCCCAGCTCGTCCAGATAATCCTGTGAAGGATAGAGAAACGCCGGGGTAGAGCCCGGAATGGCGATCTGATCCGCCAGGCGGAGCCCGACGGTTTCTTCCGCCGGCGCATCGGGATCGACATATACGGCGGAGATATCGGACACGTCGTTCGAGACGTAGTCTGCGTTGAAGGAATAGCTGTTCGCGCTCGCGTAGACGATCGGCGGCTGCCGGTCCAGGGTTCGAGCCCCGGTGGTTCGGAGCTGGGCGTGCAGGTGGTCGGCGCCGTAGCTCAAGTTGAGCAGGGTGGACATTTCTTCGTCGCCCTTCCGGAACCCGCCCGACTGCGCCCGGAGAAAGCTCAGGGCTCCGCCCAGCACGCCCATGAAAACCACCATGGCGATGAGCATCTCGATCAGGGTAAAGCCGGAGCGCGATTTCATTGGCAATTGCTGTTCAAGGAGCAGCGATCGTGGCGTAGCGCACCACTGGGCTGCTGAGCTCAGGGCCCGATACCGTGACCCTGATCTTGGTGACATCGGTGGTGCTTCCCGCGCCGGTACGGATGACCCGGGTGGAGCGGGTGTAACCCGGAAACGGAACCCCGCTCCGGGTGCTGTCGAACCGGACCGTAAGCGAGTCGTACGCCGGGGACACCCGTACCTTGGCGATCTGGGCGTCGGCCAACGCCGCGGCCTGGATCCGCATCCGGTTGCGGGTGATCACTCCCAGGTACTTGGTGGTGCTCGCGGCTGACGCGAGCAGGACCACGCTCAGCATGGCGAGGGCGATCAGCACCTCGACCAGGGTGAATCCAGCGGAAGAACGGGCGCGCGTTTTCATCAGAAGCCTCGCAGCCACTGGGAGCCGTTGTAGCGCCACCATTCGGTCCGGCCGGTGGCGCGAATGATCTCGACCGCTCGGGTGTGCTTCATCAGGCTGGCGTCACCAGCCGCAGCCCCGCGGGAGGTGAGATAGAACCCACCCACGCCACTCGCGCTGCCGTTACGATGGAAGGTGAGCGCCGGGAGGCCGTTGATCACGTCATCGAAGTCGATCGGCTGATCGCCGAAGGCCCGTGCCGGGGACAGGCCGCGGCCGAACACCACGCGATCGTCCAGAGTGAACACCCGGCTCCGCTCGTTGACGCCGATCACGCCGTCGCTGTTGGCATCCCACACCAAGCGCACCTGGCGATTGCCCGCGTCGAAGGTCAGAATGATGTCGTGCTGTTTGGTGATCGCCTCGCGCTGAGCCGCCACCATGGTGGTGCTCACTGCCTGCACCGCGGAGTTCACCTGGAACTGGGCCACGTCGATCTTGGGTAAGGCGATCGCGCCGAGAATGCCCATGATCACGATCACCAGCAGCAGCTCGACCAGGGTAAATCCACCCGGTGCCGTGCGCGCCCGCGGAACATGAAGCAGCATGGGGCCTCCTTATATGCGGCACACCAGCGTCGGACTCGGGAACAGGATCGTCGGATGTGGGGGAAGGTGTTTTCGATCGCCCTCCCTGAACGCACGAAGGGTGCCGCCTGGCCATTACCGGCATCCTCCATCACTGCGGAGAGTTACCCGGCTGCAATTCGCCGCTCCTGGTGAAAGGGTTTTCGCGTCCGACCACCGTTTGCAGAGAAAATCTGCCGGGTACTGCACTCGGGCCATTTTGTCGGTTTGAGCACGGCCACTTGTTTTACACCGCCGAACGCCGAATTTCCCTACACCTACAGCTTCAAGGCTCCATGCGAACCCGCGAACGGATTCTGGCCAATCTCGAAAGCATTTACCGGGAATCCTACGAACGTGCCAGGCAGGCGGCCGATCAGGGGCGCATGATCGACCTGGACAGCGCGTACATGCGCGACCAGCTGATGCTGGAGATTCTGCTCGACATCCGTGACCTGTTTTCGGTGGCTCCGGCTGCTTCAGGTGGCAGCGCTCTGGAGCGGCTGGAAGCGCTGCGCCGGCTCACCAAGCTCCCCTGAAAGGCTCTTCTCATGCTTCGGTTGTCTATCCTGCCACTGCTGTTGGGCGGAGTGGCCGGCGTTCTGGGTTATCGCATGAATACTCCCGGTGCCAACTCGATTCCGGCCGCACCCGCCGACGTGGTGATCTATGGGCGGGTATGGACCGGAGACTCCGCCAAGCCCTGGGCTCAGGCGGTGGCGATCTCGGGCGAGAAGATCTCTGCGGTAGGAGACAGCTCGAGCATCGCGGCCCAGGTGGGGCCGGGCACCAGGGTAATCCGGAACGGCGCGATGGTCGTCCCCGGGTTCATGGACGGACACACCCACTTCATCTACGGTGGTTTTCAGCTCATCCAGGTAGACCTGCGCGACGCCGACAGTCCGAAGGAGTTCGTGCGGCGGATCAAGAACTACGCGGCCAAGGCCAAGCCTGGCGAATGGATCCTGGGGGGAAACTGGGATCATGAGCGCTGGGCGGGCACGCCGCTGCCGGATCGGAGCTGGATCGATTCGGTGACGCCGAACAACCCGGTGTTCGTCGACCGGCTGGATGGTCATATGACGCTGGCGAACAGCCTGGTGCTGAAGCTGGCCCACATCGATCGATCCACGAAGGACGTGGCCGGTGGGACCATCGTGCGGAGGCCAGATGGCGAGCCGACCGGCGTGGTGAAGGATGCGGCCCAGAATCTGGTCTATGCCGTCCAACCAACCCCATCTCCTCAGCAAAGCGACGCGGCGATTGAACGGGCGATGCGCTGGGCTGCTTCCCATGGCGTCACCGGCGTAGCTGACGTCTCGGTGCCCTGGTTCGAGGTCGACGCCTTGCAGCGGGCGCATGCCGCCGGCCGGATGATCACCCGGGTTTCGGTTTACGTGCCGCTGCAGGACTGGCGCCGGATGGCTGAACTGGTGAAGGCGAAAGGCGTGGGAGACGACTGGCTCCGGGTGGCGGGCGTCAAGGGATACGTGGACGGATCGCTCGGCTCTACCACCGCCCTGTTTTATGAGCCTTATAATGATGCGCCGCAGACCAGCGGCCTCCTCGTGACACCCGAGGACTCGCTCCGGTCCTGGATCGGCAGCGCCGATTCAGCCGGCCTCCAGGTGGCGATCCACGCGATCGGAGAGCGAGCCAACGGGCTGCTGCTCGACATCTACGACAGTGTTGGTCGGGCCCATGGTTCCCGTGACCGTCGCTTTCGGGTCGAGCACGCGCAACACCTTCGCCGGCAGGACATTGGTCGCATCGCCCGGCTGGGGGTGATCGCGTCCATGCAGCCCTACCATGCCGTAGATGATGGGCGCTGGGCCGAGAAGCGCATTGGACCGGAGCGGATCAAGACCACCTATGCCTTCCGCTCATTGATCGATGCGGGTGCGCGGCTGGCCTTCGGCTCGGACTGGACCGTGGCGCCGCTCGATCCGCTGCTGGGGATCTATGCCGCGGTCACCCGGCGGACCTGGGATGGGAAGAATCCTGGGGGCTGGGTTCCGGAACAGAAGATTACGGTGGAGGAAGCACTAAGGGCCTACACGGCGGGCGACGCCTACAGCGTCTTTGCCGAGCAGAAGCGGGGCAAGCTGGCTCCGGGCTACCTGGCCGATGTAACCGTCATCGACCAGGATCTCACTAGAATCCCACCCGAAACTATAGAAAAGGCCCGTGTTCTCCTGACGGTGGTTGGCGGTAAAGTCGTGTACCAACACCAATAACGGCGGAGTAATTATCACAGCCGCTGGCCGCGAGCATCCGGCCGCGAGCTATCTTTCCGGGGTTCGCCGCCTGACCTAGATCCTCGAACCCCTTGTTCCATGGCCACACGCACCTCGGGCCGAACCAAAGGCTCTACCAAACTCGAAAAGTCCGAGCTCCTCGAGCTCTACCGGCTCATGCTGCTGGCCCGGCGGATCGATGACAAGGAGATCCAGCTCAAGCGGCAGAACAAGATCTTCTTTCAGATATCCGGGGCCGGCCACGAAGCCGTGCTTGCCGCCGCCTCCCGAGTATTTCGGCCCGCCTACGATTGGTTCTACACCTACTATAGAGATCGAGCTCTCTGCCTCGGCCTGGGCATGACCGCAACCGAGCAGCTGCTCTCCGCTGTCGGGGCGGCAGCCGACCCGAATTCCGGTGGCCGGCAGATGCCGTCGCACTGGGGACACAAGGACCTGAACATCGTCAGCGCCTCCAGCCCTACCGGCACTCAATTCCTCCAGGCGGTCGGATGCGCGGAGGCATGGCTACGGTATTCCCGGATCGACGGAATTACGGACAAGAAGCAGGTGATCCGGGGCGACGAAGTCGTGCTTTGCACCACCGGCGATGGCACCACCAGCGAGGGCGAGTTCTGGGAGGCGCTCAGCACCGCCACCAATCTCAAGCTTCCGGTGGTGTTCCTGGTGGAAGACAACGGCTACGCCATCTCGGTTCCGGTCGAGGTGAACACCCCGGGCGGGTCCATTTCGAAGCTGCTGACCGGCTTTCCCGGCCTGTTGATCCAGGAGGTGGATGGCTGTGACGTGATGGCGTCATTGGACGTGCTGACCAAGGCCGCCGACTA
Source organism: uncultured Gemmatimonadales bacterium (assembly GCA_963825815.1). Classification (GTDB taxonomy): domain Bacteria; phylum Gemmatimonadota; class Gemmatimonadetes; order Gemmatimonadales; family GWC2-71-9; genus CAVVWJ01. Next base: position 6,883 of record CAWGVB010000011.1, read on the forward strand.
TACTCGCGCCCGCAAGGGACCGGCCCTGGTCCACGCGCACGTGATCCGCCCCTATAGCCATTCGCTGTCGGACGACGAGGTCCACTATCGGCCGTCCGCCGAACGGCAGGCCGACGCGGAGCGCGATCCCGTCGCCCGATTCCCCAAGTATCTGCTGGCGGAGGGATTGGTTACCCAGGACGAGCTGGACGCCGTTGCCCGGCAGACGGAAGAAGAGGTGCAGCGGGCGGCGGATGCAGCGCTGGCCTCGCCTCAGCCCGGGCCCGACACGATCTACCAGTACGTGTACTCGCCTGAGGTCGACCCGACGTCCGAGCAGTTCGACACCGAGGACGATCCCAAGTTCACCGGCGATCCCACCACCATGGTGGATCTGCTCAACATCTGCCTCCGGGACGAGATGTCCCGCGATCCGCGAATCGTGATCTTCGGCGAGGACGTGGCGGACTGCAGCCGGGAAGAGCATCTCGGCGACGTCAAAGGCAAGGGCGGGGTGTTCAAGGTGACCTGGGGACTGCAACGGGCCTTCGGCAGCGAGCGGGTCTACAACTCACCTCTGGCCGAAGCCAACATCATAGGGCGGGCGATCGGGTTGGCTACCCGGGGACTGAAGCCGGTGGTCGAGATTCAGTTCTTCGACTACATCTGGCCCGCGTATATGCAGCTACGCAACGAGCTCGCCCTGATGCGCTGGCGCTCCAACAACGCGTTTGCCGCTCCGGTGGTGGTGCGGGTGACGTACGGTGGGTACCTCAAAGGCGGATCGGTGTACCACTCTCAGACCGGCGCGGCGGTCTTTACCGGCGTTCCCGGTCTTCGGGTCATCTGTCCCTCCACGTCGCTCGACGCCAACGGGCTGCTGCGTACCGCCATTCGGTGCGACGACCCGGTGATGTTTCTGGAGCACAAACACCTCTACCGCCAGACCTACAACAAGGCGCCCAATCCCGGCCCGAATTTCATGATTCCGTTCGGGAAGGCCAAAGTGGTGCGGGCCGGCAGCGACCTGACGGTGGTCACCTACGGCGCAGTGGTACAGCGGACGTTGATGGCCGCCAAGGCCCTGGAGGATCAGCAGGGCCTGAGCGTAGAGGTCATCGACCTGCGGTCGCTCTCACCGGTGGACTGGGAGACGATCTATGAGTCGATTCGGAAGACCAACCGGGTGATCGTGGCCTATGAGGATTCGTTGAGTTGGGGCTACGGGGCGGAGATTGCCGCCCGGATCGCGGACGAGACTTTCGCTTTCCTGGATGCGCCAGTTAAACGAGTGGCGGCAACCGATACCTTCGTAGCCTATGCGCCCGAACTGGAGGATGTGATTCTGCCGCAGGTAGAGAGCTTGAGGCGGGCTATGGAAGAGATCCTACGCTTTTAGCGGCATGTCACCCTGAACAAAGTGAAGGGGCCGAAGCTGTATTGGAGCTCTGGCCCCTTCGCTGCGCTCAGGGTGACAATTCGAACCTATTTCATGGCTTCGCGGATCTCTCCTGCCGCCGCAATCACATTGTCGACGTCGCGTGAGAGAGACCTGGCCTGCTGAGTTGCCTGGGTAAGATCGCCCAGCACTGCCGCTACCCCCGCCGAACGCAGCCGCAGCAAATCGAATCGCACGTTCTGCATTGCCAGCACACAGGACTCGAGATGGCCGGCCACCTGGCTTCGGCGGCCCCGCAGATCTGAAATGGTCTGCCGCTGCCGTTCCAGCAGATTGAGACGCCGGGCACGCTCGGGATCGTCCGGCTCGCGGGAGAGTCCGGCGATCCGCTCGTCGATGGCCGCCAGACCATCGGTATCCAGGTTGCTGTCCATGGCGTGCAAGGTCCTCGCCAGGTCGGTGGCCCGGGAGTAGAGGGCATCGACTGTCTGCTGAACCTCGGGCAGCATCTTCCGTTCGGATGCCGGCAGCTTGGACATCAGCTTGAGAATGGCCTGCCGGTCGCTGTGTACCTGCAGTACCGCCGGGAGCTGAGATCCATACTCCTCGACATTGGGAACCGGCAACTGCCGGGGCGCCTTGCCCCCGATCATCGTCGTCTCGACCGCGTCCGGGGCCGGTGGACGTTTCAGCACGTCCCGCCAGCTGTACCCAGTGGACCAGAGCGTGGCGTAGTTTCGCATCAGCCCAATGCCCATTCCGAACATGGGGAAGAGGAACCACGGATGTTCCAGACCAGTGGCGACGTTGATCCCCATACACCCGGCGCTTACTGCCGCCCAGCTGGCGAACTGTCCCCGAACTTTCTGAATGATCTTGGGCTCGCCGGTGTCCGGGACTTCCAGAGCCTGCCGATCTCGGCGGGCCTCCCGCCGCTGGGATCGGGACAGGGGACCGTCGGGTAACCGCGGCAGCGAGGCAGCGCCGGGACCTAGCGGGCGATTTCCCCGGCTTCTGAGATCGGGAACCCGGGAACTGCTCCGTCCGAACCCTGCCTCGCTGCCGCGCTGCCCCGCCGATGCGGCTCGCCGCGCACTGGTCGGCTGGTAGTCGCCCACATTCCTGGTCTCCAGCGCCCGGCGGAGCGCATCGGCTGTAGGCCAGCGGCTCTCCGGATCCTTCTCCAGACAACGGGCCACCGCGAGCGCCAGGTCTTCCGGTATGTCGGGCCGGGAGCGGCGGATATCGGGCGCCGCCTCGGTGATTTGCTTCATCAGAATCCCGGCGACGGACGGGGCATTGAAGGGAAGCTTACCGGTCAGCATCTGGTAGGTGACGACGCCGAGGCTGTAGAGATCCGAGCGACCGTCGATGTTGCGCTCGCCGGCGGCTTGTTCCGGGCTCATGAAGGCCGGGGTCCCAATAGCCACACCAACGCCGGTCAGCGTCGCGCCTGAAGCGGTCGAGAGCGCCTTGGCGATGCCGAAGTCGGTGACCATGACCCGACCCCGGGTTCCTTCCAGCAGGATATTGTCGGGCTTGATGTCGCGGTGAATGACTGAGAGGGCATGGGCGGCGCCGAGCGCGTCGGCGGTTTCCTTCATGATCCGGCGGACCTCCTCGACCGGGAGCGGACCCCGACGGCGGATCCGGGCGGCGAGCGATTCGCCGTCCACGTAGCCCATGACGAAATAGACCAGATTCTGGCCTTCACCGACCGAGTGGATCGGCACGATATGCGGGTGAGACAGCCGGGCCGCGGTCTGGGCCTCCCGGGTAAATCGCTGCCGGATGTCCTGTTGGAAGGCGAGCTCGGGAGGAAGCACCTTGATGGCGACCCGCCGCTGGAGCCGTTCGTCCCGGGCGCGATACACCACTCCCATCCCGCCCCGCCCGATCTCACCCTCGATGGTATAGGCATCGCCCAGAGCATCGGCCAGGCGCGCTGCCAGAGGTCTGTCGCTCGGCGCCGTCATGGGGTCGGCGCGTGGGGAGAATGGAAGGCGGGATTTCCCAGCATGGCAAACAATTTGTACCGAAGGGAGTCGGGAGTCGAGAGTGGGTGTCAGATTCCCAGTCGCCAGTCACCAGTCCTCAGATGCCAGCAGCTCGGCTAGCCCGTAGACTCGGGCGGATTCGCGGTGGCTGGCGACTGGGGACTGAGGACTGGTGACTGAGAGCCATTCTGGCAGCATCCCAGAGTGGCTCGAGCCGTAAGGGCGGAACTCACCCGTCAGAACGTCGGACGGGAACTTATCAAGGCGCTAAATCCTTTTAAACGAGTGCTCAGAGCCCATGATTATGAAGTGAGATGGGTTGGCACGGTCGGTGCACTTGCCTGGCCGATCTGTTTGTGAGTCTGTCATTCTTGCCCCAGAGTGGGGCTACGAAGGAGGGCCTTTAATGGCCGATCGATTGACACTGCCCGTTCTTCCTCTCAGGGAAGTCGTTCTCTTCCCCGGAGTCACGGCGCCTATTGGCGCCGGCCGCCCGGCAACGCTGCGGGCCATCGAAGCCGCCCTCGCGGGCGATCGGCTGGTCTTCGCGGTGTCGCAGCGGCAGAACGTGGAAAGCGTGACCTCCGAGGCGCTCTATACCATCGGAACCATCGCCCGCATTGGCCAGTTGCAGCGCGGGCTCTCGGGCATGCAGCTGCTGCTCAATGGAGAGCGGCGGGGCATCGCCATCCACTACAGCGAGCGGGACGGCTATCTCCAGGCCATCGTGCGTGAGGCCGAAGAGATGCTGCCGCTCAATCCCGAGGATCCCGCGTTCGTCGGGCTCCATCGTGAAGCTCGGGCCCGCGCGGCCGAGCTGGGCCAGAAGTCCGGCTTGCCGGACGAGGTCGTGCAGCAGGTACTGGCCGGAGTCAACGAGGCCGGCAAGTTCGCCGACCTGGTGGCGGGCTACATCGACATCACGCCGCCGCAGCGGCAGCAGCTGCTGGAGACGCTGAGCGTCGAGGAGCGGCTCCGCCGGGTGCTGGTGCACATGCAGCGGCAAATCGGCGTGCTGGATGCCCAGGAGGACATCAAGTCTCAGGTTCAGGAAGAGCTGGGCGAGCGGCAGCGGGAGATGTTCCTTCGGGAGCAGCTCAAGACCATTCAGCGGGAGCTGGGTGAAGGCGATGAGCGTGACGATCTCCAGGAGCTGAAGGAGAAGCTGGAAACGCTCGATCTGCCGGCCGAGGCTCGCAAGGAAGTCGACCGGGAGTTCAACCGATTGACCCGGATCGGGCGGGAATCCATGGAGTCGCAGGTGATCCGCACCTTCCTGGAGAACGTTGCCGAGCTCCCCTGGAACGAGCGGAGCAAGGAGCACCTCGACCTTTCGGAGGCTCAGCGCACCCTCGACGAGGACCACTACGCCCTCGGCGATGTGAAAGACCGGGTGCTGGAGTTCCTGGCGGTGCGCCAGCTTCGGGAGCAGCAGGAGGAGGCGGAACGGCGGAAGGACGGAACAACGGACGGAGCCGGTTCAGCCGAAGAGGTGAGATCCGAGCACAAGGCGGAGGAGGTCGCCGCAGGTGAGTCGACCGACGCGCCGCAGGCCACCGCTACCGTTCCGCCGCCCAACACACCACCCAAGGGCAACGAGGACGACCGCATCGCCAAGGGTCCAATTCTTCTGTTTGTCGGACCTCCCGGTGTGGGCAAGACCTCGGTGGCCAAGTCCATCGCCCGGGCCATGGGCCGGAAATACGTCCGGATCTCGCTGGGAGGCGCTCGGGACGAAGCCGACGTGCGGGGTCACCGCAGGACCTACGTCGGAGCCATGCCAGGTCGAATCATCCAGGGGATGAAGCAGGCCGGCACCAAGAACCCCGTGTTCCTGCTGGACGAGGTGGATAAGCTCGGCGTCTCGTTCCAGGGCGATCCGGCGAGTGCGCTGCTGGAGGTTCTGGACCCGGCGCAGAACGATACGTTCGTGGACCACTACCTCGGCGTGCCGTTCGACCTCAGTGAAGTGCTGTTCATCGCTACGGCAAACTTCATTCAGAACATCCCGGGGCCGCTGCTGGACCGGATGGAAGTGGTCGAGTTTGCCGGGTATACCGAGCGGGAAAAGCGGGAGATTGCGCGGAAATACCTCATCCCCCGCCAGTTCACGGAGAATGGGGTGAGCCCGGAGCAATTGACCATCACCGATGAGGCGCTCTCCGAGGTAATCACCAGCTACACCCGCGAGTCCGGCGTACGGCAGCTGGAGCGCGAGATCGGACGGCTGGCCAGGAAGGTGGCTCGGAAGATTGCCACGCGCGAGGTGGAGCAGATCACCATCGACCGCGAGCAGGTGGACGATCTGCTGGGCCGGCCCAAGGTTCATCCGGAGAAGATGGCGCGCGAAGACGAAATCGGCGTAGCCACCGGCATGTACTACACGCCGACGGGTGGCGACATCATGTTCGTCGAAGCGTCAACCATGCGGGGCAAGGGCGAGCTGGTCCTCACCGGGCAATTGGGCGACGTCATGAAGGAGTCCGCTCGTGCCGCCTGGACGTACGCCCGGTCACACGCAGCAGGGCTGCAGATTCCGGATGACATGTTCGATCGGGACATTCACATCCACGTGCCGGCGGGAGCGATCCCCAAGGATGGCCCGTCCGCCGGTGTCACCATGGCGTCTGCGGTGGTGTCTACCCTCTCGGGCAGGCCGGTGCGTCACGACATCGCCATGACCGGAGAGATCACCCTTCGTGGCCGAGTGCTTCCCATCGGAGGCGTCAAGGAGAAGGTGCTCGGCGCGGTGCGGGCAGGCATCAACAAGATCATTCTGCCCAAGGAGAACGAGCCGGACCTGGAGGATCTGCCGCGCGAAGTGCGCGACAAGATCGAAGTATTCCTGGTGCAGGAGCTGGGCGAAGTCCTTGCCTTCACCCTCCGCGGCGCGACGTTCCGGGAGGGACGGCTGCTCTTCGGTGACGAGAAAAACCCGCGGGACGTGGTGCCGCTCGCGGCTGGGTGGCATTAAGGGGGAAAGAGGGTAAGCGGGGAAGCGGGGAAAGAGCAGAAGGACCCTTCGGGCGCATCGGAGGGTCTTTTTGTTTTTTACTTCCCCGCCTCCCCTCCTCCCCGCTTCCTCCCCGTCCACCGCTCGCTCGGCTGCCTGCGCCAACTCGGCAGCCGTTGTGCCGTCACGGGGGAAGACGGCGGCTCCCACGTTGACCTCGATGGAAACCATGTCGCCACCGGAGGTTCGGGCCGGTTGTTCCCCCAAGACCCGATGAAGGTTCTGGGCCAGAACGCTGGCGCCACCGGCATTGGCTCCCCTCAACAGCATCCCGAAGGCTTCTCTCCCGTACCGACCGATCACATCGCTGGCTCTCACATTCGAGCGAAACACTCCGGCTGCATGGAGGATCACTTCATCTCCTGCTCTCGGGCCGAGTCGCTCGCTCAACTGTTGGAATTTTGCCAGCTCGAAGATGACGAAGGCCAATGGCTCGCCGTAGCGTCGGCTGAAATCCACCGCGCCTTCCAGCTCTGCCATGAGGGTGGCGTGATTGAGCAGGCCGGTCAGCCCGTCCCGGTGTACCATCTCACGGATCCGGCGGCCCCGGGCTGCGCGGGCAATCACGGTTTGGACCAGCAAGGCAGAATCGGAGCTGACAGACACGAAATCGTCGGCGCCGGCCCGGAGTGCCGCGACCCGCTCCGCAGTGGTGTCCTCACCCACAAAGACGATGGGCAGGAGATGGTAGCGAGCATCCTGGCGGATCATTCGAGCCAGGGCGAAGGGATCAGAGTCCTTCAGACGAGTGCTCAGCAGGAGCAGATCGGGGGATTCCCGGTCCAGCGCTTCGGTGACGGTCTGCGAGGGAGCGTTGCAGGTCACTCGGATGTGCGCTGCATCGAGAGCCGTTGAGATGCTGCGTGGCCCGCGCCGGGTCGGGCTCGACCAGCACGACGTTCGATGGAGGCGGTCCGATCCGGGCAAAGGTCCGGGCGTAGCGCGGGAGCTTCTGCTCCACCTGTTCGGCGGGAAAGACCGCATCCACTCCGGCCGCGATGGCGCGAAGCCGGTCGACCGGTCGCAGCGTCTCCACCAGCACGACTGCACCAGGACGTCGGTCCGGACTGCTGGTCCATCTGGAGGCGACGGCTGACAGGTCGCCGTCGCCTGCCTCACCTCCGATGATCACCAGGTGGGGCAGCCGCTCCGTGGGGATGGAAGCAGGATCCTCTTGCCGTTCGCCGAATCGAAGCTCATATCCCGCGTTCCGCAGCTCCTGCGCTATCCGTTCCCGCTGCTGGCTGGCCCGCATGATCAGCAGCGCGCGAGGCGTCAGCGACGGCTTCTCCCCCGCGGCCACTCCCGCGAGCTGGGTCTCCGCTCTGCTCACGGCGGCCCCGAGCCGCTCGAGCAGGGAAGACAGGCCAGCGGTGTCGGTCGAGCCCGGGTTGGCTGCCAGCCAGCGTTCCCCCTCCCGCGCGATGCCGCTCAACTCGGAGAAGCCAAAGGAGCCTCCGGAGCCGGCAAGCCGGTGCAGCCCATCTCTTAGCGACTGTTCCGACTCGGGCGCGCCGCTGCCGAGCGCAGCAATGCCCGATCTCAGCTCGTCCAGCTTCTTCGGCATGGACCGGAGGTATTCCCGCTGGAGCTCTAGCAGAGCGGCATCGACCGGGTCAGTCATGCTCTGTTCCGTGAATCGCTCGAGCGAGAGGCGAGCAGCGGCGACGAACGAAGGGGCGGTGCTCCAATGTCCCTGCACCAGATCGTTCCGGCGAGAAGCGATGATCGCGCTGTTATGGTCGAATACTGCGACCACCGGCATTCCCGGCCAGCCGTGCTGGTCCGGCACCGTTCTGACCTCCGAGAATCCGAGATTTACTGACCCCGTGGACCAGAGGCTCAAGGCAACGCCGGTGGCGAAAGGCCTCCGCAACGCCGGCCCGAGCAGTGGGTACGCATCGGGCGGTGCGAGAAGGTCGACCGAACGGCTGGCACGGGTGACGCCCTGGGTCAGAAGCTGAAGGACGCTGCGGCCGGACTCGATCTCGATCAGCGTAGGGCCCGATGCCGCCGGCAGCCTCTCCAGCTCGACGCTGAGCTGCTCGAGCGCCGTTCCGTGGTTGCTGGAGATTCGAGCGATGAGACCGGCGGGTCCTTCTGGTCGGTAGCGGCGGGGACGCCCTGTTTCCACCCGGGCCGCTCCCTTGCTCACCAGTCCCTCGAGCGCGCTATAGGCGTTTGCGCGAGCGAGCCCGGCGGATCTGGCAATGGCATAGCCGGTCCCCGGGCCATGCCTCAGGAGGACCTCGTAGACCAGGCTTTCAGTTGGAGTGAAGCCGAAACTGGTGAGATCCAATGCCATGGGGTAGTAGTTTCATATACTACCGTTGCGGCCACAAGGGTCAGCTGTAGCTCAGGCTCCAGTCGAGCGCCTTGGCGATAAGGGCGAGCCTGAAGGTCACGTCCACTTCGCGACCCTCGGTGGTCTTGGCATCCAGGTGCAGGGGATAGTAGTGATAGGTGATTTTATTGCCTGTTTTTGGCTGCGAACGCAGGTTTTTGGGCCTCCAAACTCCCATTTCATCGCAATCCTGCAGTAGCCGGCCAAGGACCTTGGTGGCTACAGGAGCCCACTCCAAGGCCCCCATCCGCGCTAGAAGCTCAATGTAGTGCAGGGCCAGGGGAAGGTCCTTGGGCACGCCTTTCCCGTCGGCCTCGATCGGATCGCCCAGGATCAAATGCTGAGGTCGGACGGTCTTTTTGCCAACCTGGATCACGAAGGCCTTCTTCGGTTCTGGCTGGGCGAGGTAGTGGCCCAAACGCTCGGTGAACCCTGCCCGCTCGCGCTGCAGGTTCGGCATTGACGCCAGCATCGCGACAGAATACCAGCTCGGCGGGTGAGCCTCAGGGTGGAGCACCATCTGCTTGCCGGACTTAATGAAAGGCTTTTCGGCCAAAGGGCCCCGCAGAAACTGGGAGATGGCACTGGCGATCTTATGTCCCGCACCCCTTAGACGGGGATCGTCGCCATAGCCAGCCTCTGCCAGTGAAGCCGATGCCGCCTCCCTCATTATCCCTCGGGCCCAGGCCTCCGCTTCCGGATCAGACTTAACCGCCTTCTGAAACTCGAACAGGAGAGAGGGGTCTTCGTCCCGGGACAGCAGGCGGAATAGCACCCGATCGGCGAGCTTGAAGGGGCGGCTCAAGCGCGGCCACTCGAGCTGGAGCAGCCGCCGGTACTGGGGGATGGTGCCTACATCCTTCACTCCCTGCGCGGCCGACGTCGCCAGGCCGAGCAGGTTCCCACCCCATATCCCGTTGTCCTTCTGCTTCTTAACCACCGCGATGGCGGTCTTGGATTCGGCAATGGCGAGGTGGGCCGCTTCGATTATATCGGGCGGGGCGTAACCTTGAGGGGCCAGCTCACGATACGTGCGATACCGGATCGAAGCCCCGGCGTTTTCCAGCAGCCAGGTGAGCGGAATCCGGTGCTCAGTGGGCAGGTCCAGGATCGCTCCGGGGTTCGGTTGGCGGGCTCAAGCGGCGGAGAAGATACGCGGTCCAGCCGTAGGGCGGTAGGCTCACCGCTGTTTCAGCCGCTCCTCCCCCGCTTTGCGGAACTCCGAGCTTGGGTTCCAGGCTGGTTGGGCCGAAGCGTCAGCAACTGCCACAGCTGTCCGGACGATGACGCGAAGCTGTTGACGTGCCCCATCATAATTGAAGGAGGGAAGAACCTCGTCGCTGGGCTGATGATAGCGCTTCTGGGTGTATTCCTCCTGCTTCTTCTTCCCGTAATCGGCGGCCTGACCCACATAATGCTGGCCGTCCTCGATCGAGAGCCCGGGTACCCCGGCGCGGGCCAGTGGAAAGTGATCGGAGCGGAAGAAGGCCCCATGGAGGAGCGCCTCCCGGCTCTCGGTAACCTGGAGACCTTCTGCGGCTGCGGCCTGGACGAAAGTCTTCCGCAGATTGGACTGATCGAGCCCCACGGCGGCAACATCCTGGGTGCGGCCGTTGAGGTTCATCACATCGAGGTTCAGGATTGCGGCAATTCGGCTCAGTGGAATTGCTGATCGGGCAACCATGGCCTGCGAGCCAAGTAGGCCCGACTCTTCGGCGGTGAATCCCACGAATACCAGCGAGCGCTTGGTGTGCACCCCGCTTCGGGCGAAGGCCTCCGCCGCCGTGAGGACCGCCGCGGTGCCCGAGGCATTGTCTTCGGCTCCGTTATAGATGGAGTCTCCATTGACGGGCGCCCCGATCCCGAAGTGATCGTAGTGGCCCCCGATCAAGACGGCTTCGGATGCCAGGGGCCCCCGACCCGGGAGCTTTCCCAGGACATTGGCGGTACCGGAGCGTTGAATGGAGCTCCGGACTGTGGCGTCGAGTTGAACGCCGAGCGGCACCGCCTCGAACCCACGTCGTACGGCCTGATCCATCAACGCGCCCAGGTCTTTCCCGCCCAACTGAAACAGTCTCCCCGCCGCGTCGTGGGTGAGCCAGCCGGCTATCAGGAGCGACTTCGGCGGCTCCTCGATCCGAACCTGGGGGCCGGTCCAGCTCGACTGCACCGTGGACCAGGGATAGGTGGCACTCTCGGGGGTGTGGATCAGCAGGATGCCGGCAGCTCCGTGCCGCTGTGCCTCCTCGATCTTGTACGTCCACCGGCCGTAATAGGTCAGAATGGGGCCGCGGAAGATGGTGGAGTCTCTCAGTCCGGGGTCGTTGACCAGAGCGACGACGATCTTGTTCTTGACGTCGAGTCCACGGTAATCGTCCCACTGATACTCCGGCGCCACGATGCCATAGCCCACGAACACCAGATCGCTCTTGAGTGACACCAGCGAATCGTTCCGCATCGACCATAGCACGTAATCCTTGCGATACGTCAGGTCGCCGGACGTCGGCGCCGCGATGCGGACGGTGGGATTTGGAGTGAGCGTGATGATGGGAACCCGCTGATAGTAGGTGCCGCTGTCCCCGGCGGGCTCAAGACCCAAACGCTGGAATTGGGCCGCGATGTACTTGGCCGCCAGCTCGCCACCTCGCGTGCCCGGCCGCCGGCCCTCCAGTGCATCGTCCGCCAGGAACTCGAGATGAGCCCGGAGCACTCGTTGATCGACTGCTCCGGCGACTTTGGTGGCAGCAGACTGGGAGCTCGAGCTCTGACTCTGGGCCGCCATGGGCACAGAACTCAGCAGGCACAACAGAACAAGGTCACGGGTCATGGGTTTAATCCTGGAGGTGATCAGACGAGAGACGAAGGACAAACTCGGGATAGCACGCAATCGCTGCATTTGGGCCGCCGGGCAATGCACACCTGCCGGCCGTGGAAGATGAGAAGGTGCGAGAGAAGGGCCCATTCCTCCTGAGGGAAGAGACGCATCAGCTCCTGCTCTACTTTCACCGGATCCTCCTCCGCGCTCAGCCCCAACAGCCGGGACAGCCGTCCAACGTGGGTGTCGACCGTGACTCCTTCATTCAGGTCGAACGCGTTTCCCAGGATGACGTTGGCGGTCTTCCGGCCGACCCCGGGCAGCTGTCGCAGCTCTTCCATCGTTCGGGGTACTTCACCGCCGTAGTCCGCCACCAGCGCCTGCGCCATGCCGATGAGACTCTTCGTCTTATTCCGGAAGAAGCCGGTCGATTTGATGATCTCTTCGACTTCGGCCGGGTTGGCCTGGGCCAGCTCGAAAGGCGTGGGGTATCGCGCGAAGAGAACGGGGGTCACCATGTTCACTCGGGCATCGGTGCACTGAGCCGACAGAATGGTGGCGCAGAGCAGCTCAAAGGCGTTCCGATAGACCAGCGCGCACTTGGCGTCCGGGTATAGCTGCTTTAGGTCTGAGAGCAGGGCGGACGGCCGGACGGGCGGACGGGCGGACCGTTTACGACCGCTCGATTTACTGTTTCGGGCTACAGTGGTTTTCCCCCGCGTTACCGGTGTTTCACTGACGGTTCGTCCGCCCGTCGGCCCCTCCGCCCCTCCGCCCGTCCGCCTCTCTGCCCGTCCGCCCGTCTTCACCTCCGCCTCCTGGCGTACGCGACGAAGTCGCCCACCGGCCGGGTGTTCAGGATGTGGCCTGGGCCCAACCAGCCCTTCCGGGCCATGTTGATTCCAAACTCCACGTAGCTCAATCCGGACACGCTGTGGGCGTCGGCACCGATGGAAATGACGACGCCGCGGTCCCGCGCCTGGCGAACCACCCGCCAGTCGAGATCCAGCCGGTGCGGATCGGCGTTGATCTCCAGCGCCACTCCGGTTTCGGCGGCTTTGCCGATCACCGCGTCCAGATCCACCGGGTAGGGGTCGCGAGAGAGCAGCAGTCGGCCGGTGGGATGGCCGATGATGGTCAGGTATGGGTTGTCCATCGCCGCCAGCATGCGAGTGGTCATGTCCTTCTCGCCCATGTTGAAACGGCTGTGCACCGATGCGATTACGAAGTCGAGTCGCTCGAGGATTCGTTCGTCGTAATCCACCCGCCCATCTTGCAGGATGTCCGCCTCGATGCCTTTCAGCACCCGAAAGCCACTGAGCCGACTGTTGACCTCATCGATCTCGTCCGCCTGTCGAGCAAGATCTTCCGGCCGCAATCCGCCGGCGTAGGCAGCAGCCTGGCTGTGATCGGTAACGCCGAGGTACTCGTAGCCGGCGTTCTGGCACGCAATGGCCAGCTCTTCGACGGTGTTGGAGCCATCCGAGTAGCTCGTGTGGCAGTGGAGAAATCCCTTGAGATCCTGCTGGGTCACCAGCCCGGGTATCGCGCTTCTTGCCGCGGCTTCCACCTCACCCGCGCCTTCGCGGAGCTCGGGAGGTATGAACTCCAGGCCGAGGGCCTGATAGAACGTTTGCTCGTCAGGAGTAGCTACGAACTGACTACCCCGCCATAACGCCGCGCCGCCAGGGTAAAACCCTTCTCCCGTGCTCGGGGCCGAGCTCGTTCAGATGAGCGTCGCTGCCGGTAGCCTGAACCAGCACCGTTCCCGCATTTACCGGAGTGGTCGCAACGATCTGGGCGCTGGCGCCGCCGGCAAACCGCAGGGTCAGCCGACGCTCATCCTGTCCCGCAAACTCATGGACCCCGGGGAGCTGGCTTAGGCGCCTAAACAGGTCAGCGGGCGAGGATTCGGCCACCAGCACGAAGATGAGGTCCCGGACGATCTCGGATCGGCGGCGGACATCGCCCGCGGTGATCGCGCTGGTCACCCCGGGCAGCCGCTCCAACGCAGCGCGGAGGCCCTCGGCTTCGTCGCCCGCGTGATGGGACAGCCGATATGCGCTGGTGTGCCGCAGAAAGGCGATGCCCTTGAGGATGTTCTCCGACGTGCGCTGGCCGAATCGAGGCAACTTGGCCAGACGGCCGTCATGAGCGGCTGCCTCCAGCTCGGGAAGGGAATCGATCCCCAGCACTTCGTGGATCTGGCGGATTTTGGCGACGCCGAGGCCGGAAATCTCGAGCATCTCGACCAATCCGGGAGGAATTTGCTCGCGAAGCTCCTCCAGCATGCTTGCCTTTCCGGTGTTCACCAACTCGGACACGATGTTGAGTGTCGCCGGACCGATGCCCTTGGCCGAGGCCAGCGATCCGTTTTCCAGAGATGACCGCAGGTCGCCTGGAAAGCCGGTGACGGCCCGGGCCGCGGTCCTGAATGCCCTGATTCGGAACGGGTTCTCGCTCTTCAGCTCCAGGAAGGCGGCGATCTGCTCCAGGACCTGAGCAACCGCCTTCTTGTCCATGTAGTCCTTGACGCTTTCCATAGATAGCTAGGAGCTGGGAGCTGGGAGTCGGGAGCCAGCTCCCAGCTCAGCGACCCGCCAGCCGAGCTCCAGGAGCTCTTCTTCGCCGGCAAGGGAAGACAGTCCCGCCGACGCCCCGCCGGGAAGGGTGGAGCTGAAGACAGAGCTGCCGTCCGGCCGAGCCAGCCCAACCGGTCGCCGGCCGCTCACTTCAACCACGCTGAATCCCGGACGATCGGGATGAATCCCGAATACCCCCAAGACCCGCAGCAGTCCGGCCTCCGGATCATGGTACTGGAACCATCCGTCCAATGGCTCGTGCGGGTCTCCGGGGATGACCTGAGCCCATACCCGCCGCTCCGGCAGTTGGGTGTAGCGTGCGGGCCCATCGGGTGGCGGATCTGAAAAGGATCCGGGACCGAGGATGTCCAGCAGCTGATCCGAGCTCAACCTCACGGTGTGGCCACCCCCCGCCCAGAAGAGGTACCCGTGATGTACCAGCGCAGCCAGTTGATCGATGCCCTCGCCCAGGCCCTCATCCGGCCGAAGCTCTCGCAGCAGCGAGACCACCTCGCGGAGCATGAGGAAACCGTCTCGATCGCGGGGGTCGCGGCCAGATTCGCCGAGCGCGGTTTGTATAATCGGGAAGGTGGCCTGGGCGGCGGTCTCGAACACGAGATCGAACGGGGTAGGACGAACCTGCTGCATGAGTGGAATCTAGTCGCGAGTCACGGGTTACGAGTCGTCAGTACCACCTCCCAGCGAGCCGAAGGAAGCCGTTAAGCAGGCGGACAAACTCTTGATGGGCCTCGATGTAGGGCACATGGCCGCAGCGAGGAAGTACCGCAAGCTCCGCCTGAAGCAGCTGGGCCACCGTGCGGGAAGCGTCCAGCGGGATGGCGTCGGCTTCGCCCTGCAGCAGAATGGCTGGTACCCGGAGCCCAGCAAGCTGAGGCCGGAGATCGTAGTCGCCCAGACTGGACCAGACCTCCTGCTGGGTGCGTCCGGTTACCCGGAACGGCGTCAGGTCGTGGGCTCGGGCAGGATCGAAGAAGTAGGCAGCCACGGAAAGCTCGAAGGCGCGCTGAGCATAAGCTGCGGGGTCGCGCTCGCGCAGGCCGCTGGATCTCAGCTCGGCTCGCTGCTGCTGCAGAGCCGGGTCCAGATTCCGCTCTTGAAACCTTCGCTCGAAATCTTGCCGGGCTTCACGCCAACAGGGCGCGGGCGAGACCAGGCCCAGCCGGCTGACTCGACCGGGTACTGGGTGGAATAGAGCAGGGCCAAGAGTCCACCCCAGGAGTAGCCAACCAGGGTCAGCTGTTTCAGTCCCCATTGCTTTCTGAGCTCTTCCAGATCGGCGACGTGCTCGCGCCAGCCGACCGGCGTGTCGCGGGTGACAGGAGACTGCCCGCCACCCCGCTGATCGTAGTAGATGAGCTCGCGGCCGGTGGCGAGGTCGTCGAATCCGGGCAGGAGATAATCGTGATGGGCCCCTGGTCCGCCATGCAGCACCACCACGGTCGGTCCCTGCCCGATGCGGCGCTCGAAGATGTTGACGCCACGGACCTGGCGAGTTCCGGACTGTGCCGCGGCGATGGCCATGTGGACCGCTTACAGCAGGATGGCCAACGCGTCGGCCACCCGCCTCACCGCGGCTTCCTCGTCCGGGGTAAACGGGTCGGGAACGTCGCTGTCGATATCGATCTGTCCCAGGATCAGGCTTCCGCGGCGGATGAGCACGACCAGCTCGGACCGGGTCCACACATTGCAAGCCAGGTAATTCTCTATCGCGCGGACGTCCGGGACATTCTGATCCTGCTTGCTGGCCACGGCGGTGCCGCAGACACCAACGCCCACCGGAATACGGGTGTGGTCGGTCTCGCGGCCGGAGAATGCCTCGAGCACCAGCTCGTTGCCTTGGAGCATGTAGAGGTAAACCGAAGTGTACGGCGCGCCGGCCGCCCGGATCTTGTCCGCGGTTAAGCGCAGCAGTGCCTCTCTGCCTTCTTCCCGGGCAAATGCCCCTCTGAGAGCGGCGATGATCCGCTCGCTATCGAGTACAGCCACGTCAGCCGCCCCGGGTGCCAAGTGTGGCGCGAAGGGTGGTGACTGCCGAGCCGCGGCGGATCACGATGTCCACCGTCTCTCCCGGCCGGTAGCTTCGAAGGGCATCGGTCATGGCCTGCAGGTCGGGCGTTTCGGTAGCTCCGATTTTGGTGATGATGTCATCGCCCCGGAGCCCGGCTTTCTCGGCCGGGCTCCCGGCTCGAACTCCCACGAGACGAACTCCTCCAGGCGCGCCCGCCAGATCAGGCACGGTGCCGAGGTAGGCTCCATAGCCGGGCGATGTCGCGGCTGTTGTGGTGGAGGTCTGAACCGGAAGGGACGCCGGCACGTCGACGAAGGCCAGCGGGGCTCGGCGATTGGCCAGTGCGGTCACCAGTCCGAGGGCAAAGTCGGCCACGCGCTTCAGTCCGTCGACGTTGATCTTGTCCCAGTCATCGGTGGTGCGGTGGTAATCCTCGTGCAGGTCGGTAAAGAGATGCAGCACCGGTCGCTTAGCCGCGTAGAACGAGGACTGATCGCTGGGCCCATAGCCGTCGCCCTGAGCCTTGAGGTCCAGTCCCGCATACCAGTTGAGCGAGTCGAGCAAGGCGGGAAATTCCTTGGCGGTCTTGGCGCCATACACGATGAGCCGCCCCGCTCGCAGCCGCCCAACCATATCGAGATTGATCATGGCGAGGGTGCCGGCGAGAGGATAAATCGGCTCCTTCACGTAATGAGCCGAGCCCAGCAGCCCCAGCTCTTCGCCGCTGAAGGCAATGAACACCACCGTCCGGGCCGGCGGAGAGGCGGCCAGCCGTGCTGCTACCTGGATGAGCGCGGCTATTCCCGAGGCGTTATCGTCGGCGCCGTTGTGAACCCGGCCGGTGCTGTCGGGATCCAGGCTGCCGAACCCACCCAGTCCCAGATGATCGTAGTGAGCGCCGAGAATGACCGTCTGATTCCTCAGCACGGGATCTCTGCCCGGCAGAATCCCGATCACATTCTTTCCGAGAAGACCAGGCTTGCCCCGTGCCGACGGAGCATCGCGACCG
>CAWGVB010000012.1:0-256421 GCA_963825815.1 uncultured Gemmatimonadales bacterium
GCAATATGACCGGGATGTCGAATGCGGCAAACCCGATGTAGAGGGCCAAGGCGTTCCCCAGCCAGATCACCAGCGACCATAGCGCGACCAGGAGCAGTCGTCCCGGTGTGCGGAGCGCCACGAGGCCCTCGCGAATCCCCTCGACCATATTCACGAGCTTGTCGGCCAGGGGCCCGGGCACGAGTCGGCGAATGAATTTTTCCGCCGCAACTGGAGCTGCCAGGATCGCGATGGCGACGAGAAATGC
The DNA here is from genome assembly GCA_963825815.1 of uncultured Gemmatimonadales bacterium. Taxonomy (GTDB): domain Bacteria; phylum Gemmatimonadota; class Gemmatimonadetes; order Gemmatimonadales; family GWC2-71-9; genus CAVVWJ01. The sequence continues at coordinate 248 of CAWGVB010000012.1, forward strand.
CACCCCGCTGACCACGGCGCCACCCTGCGCCACCTGCAGCACCGAGACGCCAGCGATGGAAAGCGAACGCGGCAAGTCCGAGCTCAGCAGCGCAATCGTGAGAAGCCCGACCACGGTCAATCCGTCGAAGATGCGCTCCACCGCGATGGAGGAGAGCACAGTGGTAAATCGGATTCCGGTGAGCCGCGCGGCGGTGTAAGACCGGACCAGCTCACCGGCGCGCAGCGGGAGCAGATTGTTGGCCATGAATCCGACGGCCACGGCATCCCAGAGCGGCCGCGCGAACTGCGGCGATGCCCCAGCCGGGCCCAGCAGAACGCGCCAACGAATCCAGCGGAAGGGGAAGGTGAGCGTGCCCACGATGACGGCAATCACCAGCGGGATTGGCCGCGCGGCCCGAACCTGGGTGAGAACGTCGGCGAGGCTGACCCCTCTCAGGGCCCACAACAGGAGTGCCACCGAAACCAGAATTCCTACCACGGCGGGCAGCAACCGCCGTGATGTGGCCGTGGCTACCGCTGGCTCAGGAATCGGCAAGTGCCAGGGGAACGAGGTCGAGCAGCTCCTGCAGCAATGGTTGAAGCGAGGTGAGACTGGCGTCGCGGGCGAGCTCAACAGTGATCTGCTCCCGGACTGCGTTGGCCCGCTGCAGCGCGGCGTGTCCCCGGTAACAGAGGGTGGTGATCAACACTGGTGGGGCTTCCGGGCCTGGGGCCTGATCAGTCTGCTGGATTCCATTGTCGATCAAGCTCCGGAAAGCGGCCGTGGTGGCGGCCCGCTCGTGCTGCAGTCGATCCAGAGTGCGGAAGCTCGCTTCGAGGCCACTCATGGGCTCAGTCTGCTTCAAGGATGCCGCCGGCGGAGAGTCGGGTGCCAAGCTCTCGATGGGAACCACCTGAGGTTCTGGCTCTGGGTCGTAGGCCAGGGACTCGATGGGAACCGGCTGCTCCGCCGACTCCGCTTCGGCCCGCAATCCATCCACCCGGTGGGCCACATCAAGCAGGCGCCGGGAGATCAGCATGCGGTCGTCGCTCTCCACCACCCCGCGAAGGAGTTCTCCCGCGTCCCGCATCCGGCTCACCAGATCCTCCACGCTGCGGCTGGCCACGCCGGCGGCCAGCGCTTCCTGGGCGGAACGGGCGAAGATCCCCAGGGCCCCCGCTACGGGATCGGCGCTGGGCGCGGCAGCCGAGCGCAGGGCTCCGAGCAGGTGGTAGAGTCGAAGATCCCGCTCAGTGGCGGAGCGCGCGCCGGTGATGAGATCCGCGCTCTGGCACAAATGCTCCCCATGGCTGACCAGCTCCAGCGGGCCCAAGCGGCTCCGGAGAGGCGAACTGCGGTTGCGACCGGAGCGTCATCGGCTCCGGGTCCCCATCGAAATAGAGAGACTCGATCGGAACCACGTCACGCTCGACGGCAAATGCCCGCAGCAGCAGCTCGGTGAAGCCCGCGCCTCCTCGGCGTCGGGATCGGGACGTCCATGCTCGGCCACGTCCCGGGAGATCCGGGTGAGGGCGCGGGCGGCGGCGTCCATCACCTCATCTACCCCCGGCGGCGGGGCAAACAGTCGGGTGAGGTCGCCCACGGCCAGCTCGATCCCATCCAGGATATCCGGCAGCGGGGCCAGCTCGCCCAGCTCGGCCAGACCTCGAAGCGACTGCATCCGCCGGATCACGTTGTACAGCGGGTCGCGATCCCCGGGTGAGGTCCGGAGGGCGCGCGCCGCGCGATCGAGCGCGCTGGCGATGAGCGCGCCCTCGCGCGCCACAAAGGCGCGGACACCCGTGTTCAGCTCGGCCTTCTGGGTTCAGCCTGGTGAAAGGATTCTCGCTACCAGTTCGCCCGGTCAGGGTCTCGAGATCGCCTGAGCCGGCCGGCGCCGCGCAGTGTCTGCCTCGTTCCACTCCCGGGCCCGGCGCACCAATAGCCGAAACTCCTCGACCGACTGCGCGACATGCTCCCGGGTGGCCGAGTCCCAGGCTCGCCGGTGGTCGCGGTTGCTGCGGGCAAGGCTTCCAATCCGGCCGCGGCTCTCGCGATGTGCGGCTGGGCGGCCATGAGCGCGGAGCCGCGAAGCACTCGGGCCATGCGGAGGAACTCCTCGCCGGACGGTGGGGCTCGAACCCTGGACCAGAGTCTCCAGACGGTCGAGACATTCTCCGGCTTCGAGGGCAAAGAAATCCGCGGCGCCGAGTGGATTGGTCATGACGCTAGGCTAGAGTATTGAGCTGGAAGCCCAGTTCGGCATCAACCCATAGCTCCGGGCCTCCAGCCCATGGCTCGGCCGCCATCTCCTCGCACGGCGCTCTTCATTCCGACCATGATCGCTCGGCTCACCACGCTGTGCCCGATATTCAGCTCCTCGATCTCAGCAATGGCCGCGACCGGTGCCACATTGCAGATAGGTGAGCCCATGCCCCGCATGGACCGACCAGCCCCATGTCGGCGGCGTGGCGGGCGGCTCCGCGCAGCTCTTCAGCGCCGCGTCGTTCTGCCGCCAGGTATGGGCGTAGCGGCCGGTGTGCAGCTCGATGGCGGGAACACCCAGATCCTTGGCGGCGTCGAGCGTGCGGAGATCGGGGTCGATGAAGAGGCTGACCCTGACGCCCGGCCTGTTCCAGCCGCCGAATGGTGTCTCGAAGCGTGGGGCAGGGCGGCTGAGATCGAGACCTCCCTCGGTCGTGATCTCTTCCCGCCGCTCCGGCACCAGGGTGGCCTGATAGGGGCGTAGCCGGCAGGCGAGATGCTACCACGTCGGGACTGGTCGCCAGCTCCAGGTTGAGCACCTTGCTGGCGGTCGCTGAGCCGCTCCACATCGTGATCCTGGATGTGCCGCCGGTCCTCCCGGAGGTGAGCGGTGATGCCGTCGGCCCCGGCCTCCTGGCACAGCAGGGCTGCGGCCACCGGATCAGGCTCATCGGTTTTCCGTGCTTCTCGCAGGGTGGCGACGTGATCAATATTGATGTAGAGCCGCGTCGGCCTCATTGCTCGCCGCTCCGGAGCCGGTTATGTTCGCTGCCCAACATCTGACCCGTGAGACACTTGTGACCATACACCGATGCTGCTGGACCGCGATCCTGCTGCTGTCCGCGTGCGGTGGTAGCTCGGCGCCGGTCCAGCCCGCTCGCTCGGCCTCCGCCTGCGGTTCAAGGATTCATGCAGGCGGTGGCCGACAGTAACCTGGATAAGATGGCGAGCCTGTGGGGTACTCGCCAATGGTCCGGCCTCCAAGACCGACAGCCGCCCGATTACGAGCAGCGCATCGCCATCATGCAGGCCTACCTCCGAAACGATGGTTTCCGCCTCATCGTCCGATGTCCCTGAAACGGAGAAGCGTCGCGCGCTGCAAGTCGAGATCCGGCGGCAGACTTGCACCTGGACCGTGCCCTTCGTGGCCGTGAGCACCGCCGATGGCTCCTGGCTGGTCACGTCGGTCGATATCGCTGCTGCCGGGAATCCCGCCCGTCCCTGCGTCGAAGGCGCCACCGGAGACAGCCTGCCCAAGCAGTAGCGGGGAACCTCCGGTCGCCTCTCCGCTGTTATCTTTTAGTCAGTCAGTTCGAGCAGGATGCCGGCGGTTGCCTTCGGGTGGATAAAGGCTATCCGGCGCCCAGCCGCTCCAGTCCGGGGACTCTCGTCGATCAGCCGATATCCTGCTGCGCGGCAGGCCTCGAGGGCGGCATCCAGATCGGGAACCCGGTAGCAGATATGGTGGATGCCCGGCCCTCGCTTTGCCAGAAATCTGCCTACTGGGGCTATCCGGTGAGCTGGATGCCATCAGCTCGATGTCTGACTCGCCAAATGGAAGTGAGAGGATGGTTGCTCCGTCGGCCTCTTCCGGCGGGTGCGGCTCGAGGCCGAGGACGTCCCGGTAAAAGGCGAGCGCCGACTCGAGGTCGGCGACGGCAATACCGACATGAGCAATGCGGGCGAGATCGAGCCACTGATTCCTCCGAGGTCATGCGGGAGCCTACAACACACATGGAGAATAACGAAATGGGCGCAACGAATACCTTGACCGTGCACGTCAGCGACGCCTCTTTCGCGACCGAAATCGAGCAGGCGGACGGGCTCGTGCTCGTGGACTTCTGGGCGTCGTGGTGCGGGCCGTGCCAGATCGTGGCGCCGATCCTGGATCAGCTGGCCGGCGAGTATGCCGGAAAGGCCAAGGTGGCCAAGGTCGATGTGGATGCGAACCAGCGGACAGCCATGCGGTTCAACGTCCGCTCGATCCCCAGCATCCTCTTCTTCAAGAACGGCCAGCACGTGGACACCGTGATCGGCGCGGTGCCCAAGGCGACGCTGGAAGGCAAGATCAAGCAGCATCTGTCCTAAGACGGAGACGGCGGAGAAGGACGGGAGAGGACGGAGAGGATGCGAGGCAAAGGTCCGCTGCCTTCCCGTCCTTCTCCGCCTTCCCGTCTTTCCCGTCCTTCCCATCCTATGAGCCCTGGTACCCTCTACGTCGTCGCCACCCCGCTGGGCAATCTGGGTGATCTGTCGACCCGCGCCACCGAGATGCTGCGAAGGTGCCCGTGGTCGCCGCGGAGGACACCCGGCGGACCCGGGGGCTGCTGAGCCACCTCGGGGCCCCGCCCACCCTCCTCAGCTTTCACGCCCACTCGGGCGATCACCGGCTCGAAGCCTGCTCGATATTCTGCGCTCGGGCCGGGACGTGGCCCTGGTCTCCGACGCCGGGACGCCCACGGTAAGCGATCCGGGCGCGGATCTGGTCTCCCTGGTCCGCGCAGCCGGCATTGCGATCGTGCCGATTCCGGGGCCGTCGGCGGTCGCCACGGCGCTCTCCGCCGCCGGTTTCCCGGCGACCGATATCTCTTCCTCGGCTTCATTCCCCGAAAGGGCCGCGAGCGGTCCCGGCTGCTGACCCGTGCCGCCGCCGAGGAGTGGAGCGTCGTGTTCTACGAGGCCCCGCCCCGGCTGGCCGCGTTGCTGGAGGATTTGATTCCGCTGCCGGGGCCGGTCGGCGGGTAGTGGTTGCGCGCGAGCTCACCAAGCTGCACGAGGAGATTCGCGCCGGGACGCTGGGCGAGCTGGCCGATTATTATTCGGAGACGCCTCGCGGGGAGAGCTTACCGTCGTTCTCGAAGGAACCGGGGTTCCGCCCGCCGAGCCCGATCGCACCGAGGACGCTATCGAACAGGCCACCTCGCTGCTGGCCGAGGGCTTGACCCGCCGTGAGGTGGTGCGGAGGCTCACCGAGTCCCTGGGCCTCCCCCGCAACGAAGCCTACAAGCTGGTCATGGAGCTGCCGTGATCCGATCGCTCCTGCCACTGCTGGTCTGCCGCTGGCCTGGCGCCGCTCCCGCCGGCGCCGCCCGGTGATGACCATCGGCCGGCTGCATTACGACGGCGGAGGCGACTGGTACGCCAATCCCTCCAGCCTTCCCAATCTGCTCTCCGCGCTCAGGACCCGCACTGCCCTTCGGGTGGCCCCCGAGGAGAAGGTCGTCACCCTGAGCGACGACGATCTCTGGAACGTGCCCTACATCTATATGACCGGTCACGGCAACGTGCACTGGAGCGACGGGGACCTCGCACGCTGCGCCGTTATCTCGAGCAAGGGGGATTTCTTCACGCCGACGATAACTACGGGATGGACGCCTCGATCCGGCGCGAGCTGGGCCGGCTTTTTCCCGATCACCCCCTGGTGGAGGTTCCGCTCGATCATCCGATCTATCATCTGGTCTACGACTTTCCCAAGGGCATGCCCAAGATTCACGTCCACGACGGCAAGCCGGCGCAGGGATTCGGGATTTTCCTCGACGGCCGGCTGGTAGTGTACTACTCCTATCAGTCCGATCTGGGTGACGGATGGGAGGATCCCGAGGTGCATCACGACCCCCCCGAGAAGCGAGAGTCGGCGCTCCGGATGGGGGTGAACCTGTTTGCCTACGCCGTAGGGTACGGCGGGTGACGGCACCTGCGACGCAGCAGGCGCTTCACCAGCTGGTCCGGCCGCTCAGGAGCCGGGGTTGGCTGGGCTGGATCGCCCTCGGGCTGGGCACCGCCGCCCTTCTGCTGGGCGGCTGGGCCTGGAGCGTTCGGCTCGGCTGGTTCAGCGCCCCCTACTGGGTGCTGGTCGCCTGGGCGCTGGCCCTGGTGGGACTTGGCGGCATCGCCTATCTGGCCTGGCGCAACCAACGCCGGCTGACTCCGCCGTGCTCTGGCCCGCAGGCTGGAGGAGCTCGGTGCCTGGCGGCGGGGAAGCCTGACGGCACTGCTGGACAGCTCGGCGTCCGGCACCAGTGGCGCGCTGCTCCAGCTGGCCGATCGCGCCCAGGCCGACGAAATCCGCGCGCGCGGTCACTCGGCGGTGGAGCCCATCGCTCGTCCGGTTCGAGCGCTGCTCCTGGGAAGCGCGGTTTTTCTCCTGATTGGAGTCCTGGCCTTTACCTCGGCGGGGCCGGTCAAAGGCGCGGCGGCTGCGCTTTGGTATCCCCGCAGGGCGTGGGAAGCCACCGTTGCTCCTGTCCGGCTGCGGGCCGAGCGATCCCGGTTGACCGCGGTGAGCCGGTGCGACTTCACCTGGAAGCCATGGGCCGTAAGGCCGCTACACTCTGGCTCCGCTCGCCCGGAGAGAGCTGGAAGCCGTCGGTGTTCGGCTGGATTCGCTCGGCCGGGCAACGGTCTCTACCCCTCCACTCAGCAGTGATCTGTTCGCCCGGTTGACCAGCGGAAGTCGCGCCTCCGACACCATAGCCGTACGGGTTCGGCTGCCGGTGTTTCTCGGATCCATTGAGGTGACCGCGAAGTACCCGGCTATCTGGGACTCGAAAACGAGCCGGTACCAACCGGCGGAGACACGCTGATCCTGCCGGCGGGCACCAGGCTGGAAACGAGGGGAGAGGTCACGGCGCCTCTGGCCGGCGCAAGCTGGAGAAATGGCGCCGCTGCAGAGTCGTTGCAGGTAAACGGCAATCGCTTTTTCGGGAGCTTCGCACCGGTTCGTTCGGGTGCGTATCAACTGGGATTGGTCACCCGGACCGGCGCGGCGATCGCGGGCGACTCGGTGTGGCTGCCCATTCGCCTGGTGTTGGATAGCGCGCCCGCGGTAGCCATACCGGTGCCGGGAACGGACACGCTCGCCCCGCTGAGTCTCAAGCTTCCCCTGGTGCTCGATGTGCGTGACGATCATCGGGTTTCCGCGGTGACGGTGGAGAGTCGCCGGATCAGCCGGTTTGGCGTAGCAGACTCCACTCGGCGGGAGAGGGTCCCTCTTCCGAACGAGAGCACCGACCGGGCCATTCTCAGCTATACCCTCGATCTCAATCGGCGAGGACTTCTCCCCGGGGATACCGTGCGGTACCGGGCCAGTGCAATGGACAATGCACCGCGGGCTCACGTTGGGCGGTCACGTGAATTCGTGCTCCGGCTGCCCACCATGAGCGAGGTGAGGGCGGCGGAGCGGCAGGCCAGCCAGTCCGTGACCGGCCAGCTGGATTCGGTGCTCGAAGCGAGCCGACGGGTTGAACGGCAGACCGACGATCTGGCGCAGGAGCGGCTCCGGCCCACCGGCCAGGGAGAGAGGAACCGGGAATCGCTGACGTACGAGGAGTCCCAGCGAGCGCAGGCGGTCGCCCGATCGCAGGAAGACCTGGTTCGGAGCGCGGAGAGCCTCAAGCAGTCGCTCGAGGCGTTGCAGCGGAGCGCCGAGGCGGCCGGCCTGAACGACTCGAGCTGGCAACGCCAGCTCGCCGAGATACGGGATCAGCTGGAGCGGGCGGTGTCTCCAGAGTTGCGGGAAAAGCTCGCGGCGCTGCAGCAGGCCCTGAAGGATCTGGACGCGGAGCGCACGAAAGATGCGCTGGAGCAGCTGACCGAGGTGCAGCGGCAGCTGCGTGAGGCGCTGGAGCGAAGCCGGGAGCTGTTCCGCCGAGCAGCGCTGGAAGGAGACCTGGCAAATCTGGCGCAGGAATCCAAGGACCTGGCTCAGGAACAGCGCCAGTGGAACCAGCAAACCGGCTCGGGCGACAGTACCCGGTCGGCTCAAGCCGAGCAGCAGCTGGCCCGGCGCACCGACTCGCTCACCGCCGCGCTCAAGCAGCTGGCGACTCAGACTGCGGAAGCAGCCCGCCCCGACAGCCTGCATGCCTCGGCCGACCAGGCCCGAATGGCAGCGGAGCAGATGCGCCGAGCCGCAGGGGCCATGCGCCAGGGCCAGCGCCCGGACGCGCGAAATCGGGGTGAATCGGCATCGCGCTCGCTGGATCCTCTGGGCGACCAGATCCAGCGGCAACGGCAGCAGCTGCAGCAGCAGTGGCGCAAGGAAGTGGCCGAGAGCATGGACCAGGCACTGACTGAAACCAGCCGGCTGGCCGAGCGCCAGCTCAGGGTTCAGGAGGACCTTCAGCGGGGTGAGCCGGGCGCGGCGACCCGCGCCGAGCAGGCTGCCATAGAAGAAGGAGTGAAAAAGATTCTCGAGCAGATGAAGCAGGCTGGCGGCAAGAACGCGCTGGTCTCGCCCCAGATCGCCGCGGCGCTGGGCGCTGCCCAGCTGCAGATGAAGGAAGCCCGGGAAGCCATCTCCTCGGCCGCCCCGAACACGCGGGAAGCCTCGGAGCAGGCTGGCAATGCCGTGGACGATCTGAATGCCGCGGCCCATCAGCTGCTTCGGGCTCGGGACGATGTCTCCGGCGCACAGTCGGGCTCAGGTCTGGCCGAAGCTTTGGAGCGCATGGCTCAACTGGCTCAGCAACAGGGTGGCCTGGGCAAGGAGGGCGCAGGATTACTGCCGATGATCGGCCGCGGTGGGATGCAGGAGCAGCTTCAGCGGCTGGCCGCCAGGCAGCGCGCTTTGGCTCAGGAGCTGGAGCGAATGCGCGGGGAAGGCGACATCGCGGGAGCGGGGCAGATGGCGGACGAAGCCAAGGATCTGTCCCGGCGTTTGGAGGCGGGCCGGCTCGACCGGCAGATGGTCGACCGCCAGGAGCGGCTGTTCCGCCGTATGCTCGATGCCGGCCGCACGCTGCAAGGCCGGGAAGAAGATCAACAGAAGGAGCGGCAGAGTACCACGGCAACGGACGACAGCGTCCACCTGCCGCCCGCCTTGCAGGCCCGACTGATGGGTGACGATCAGCGACTCCGGGTTCCCTCCTGGGAAGAGCTGCAGGAGCTGTCGCCGGAGGAGCGGCGACTGGTGGTAGATTACTTCCGCCGCCTGACCCAGCCGTCGACGAGGTAAATCGATGCGTCTCCCGGTACTCATCTTCCTCGCAGCCGCTGTCTTTGCGCCCGCTCGGGTGGTGGGTCAACAGCCCGCGGGGCTGAATCGTGCGCTCGACCTCGAGCGTCGGGGAGATTATGCCGCGGCGGTTCAGGCCTACCGGACTGTCTTGCGCGGTTCGCCGGCGGAGATATCGGCCTTGCTCGGGCTGGAGCGCTCGCTGCTGCCGCTCAATCGGAGCGGGGAAATCATCCCTTCCGTTCGAAGCGCCCTCACCGCTGCCCCGCGGAATCCGGCGATTTACGGCATTGCGCTCCGTGCCTGGGCCGCCGCCGGGCAGCCCGACTCGGTGCGCAGAACGGCTGAGCAGTGGGCCCAGCTGGTGCCGGGTGATGAGTCTCCCTATCGCGAGTGGGGCGCGGCGGAGTTGGGGCGACAGAACCGGGCTGGGGCGCAAGCTGCTTACCTGAGAGGGCGGGCCCGGCTCGGCCAACCGGACGCGCTGGCAGCAGAGTTGGCGCAGGTGGCACTCGCAAATGGCGACTACCCAGCCGCGCTGCGGGAATGGCTGCTCGCTATACGCAAGTTTCCCGGCTACCGAGGGGCGGCCGTATCGAGCCTGAGCCAGGCGCCGGAGCGGTTGCGCCCCGAGCTGCTGGGCTTTTTGGGCTCACAATCGGATTTGCCTGCCAACCGGCTGGAGGCGGAGCTACGGGCTCGCTGGGGCGATCCTGCCGGAGCGCTGCGAGTCATTCTGAGCGCACTTCCGGAAGACCGGATTCAGGCCATAGCAGCCCTCCGGGGGCTGCTCGATCAGCTCCGGCCCGATCAGACACCAACGGGAAAGCAGACGCAGGGTCGAATTCTCGAAGCGCTGGCTGAGCGCTCTCCACCGGCCCAGGCTTCCCGACTTCGCCTGGAAGCCGCCCAGGCCTACTCGGCTGCGGGCGACCGGAGCGCAGCCCGACGGATGCTGGGCGGGTTGGCCGACGATCGGGCGGTTCCGTCAGCCATCGCCTCTGACGCGGGCGCAACCCTGGTGGATGTGCTGATCAGCGAAGGCAAGCTGGCCGACGCCGATCGGCGTCTGCGGGAGCTCCGGCCCCAGCTGAACTCCGACGAATTTGACAGCCTTCGCCGCAAGCTCGCGTCCGCGTGGATCAAGGCTGGTGAACTGGCCCGGGCCGACTCTACCATCGCCGCAGACAGCAGCGTTGAGGGGCTGGCCCTGAGTGGACGGGTGCACCTCTATCAGGGCGACATCAAAGGCGCGGTCGAGCGGTTCAGGGCCGCGGGACCGTACACCAGCGACCGGGTGGAGGCGACCTGGCGAACCACGCTGCTCGCTTTGCTGCAGACCTTCGAAACCGACAGCAATCCCAAGCTGGGACATGCGCTGCTCCTGCTGGAACAGGGCGACACCGCCCAGGCGAGCAGCGCGTTGGAACAGCTGGCCTCCGCTCTGCCGCCGCAGCATGGTGGGGCCGAGCTGAATTTGCTCGCCGGGCGGTTGCTGCTCTCCAGTGGACGCTCTGCCGACGCTGAGCGGTTGTTCCGGGCCGCGGCCGCGCCGGAGGCGCCGGGAACAGCCCCCGCTGCGGAGCTGGCGCTGGCCGAGCTGCTGATCGGCAGCGGGAGGGCGAGCGAGGCGGTGAGCCTGCTCGAGCACCTGATTCTCACCTATCCCCAGAGCGCTCTGGTGCCTCAGGCTCGTCGCAGGCTGGACGAAGCCAAGGGAGCGGTGCTCCGCACATGAAGCGGCGGGAGTTCGTCGTCCGAACCTGCACCGGGCTGGCAGCCCTGCATCCAGTGCTGTCTGCTCGCCTCTTCGCCAATCATGCCTCGGCGCCGTGGCTGCTGGTTCCCATGGACGACGCGCAGGCGGATCATCTCAAGGCCTACGGCCTGGCCTATCGCGCCCTCAAGCGCGGCGCAAAGGCTGAGTGGTTTCTCAACTTCCGAAATGGATCCTTCCTCCTGCCGGGTGATGCCGCCACGGCCAGGGACGCGGCACTGGCAGGTGTGACCGTAGAGCCGATCGACGACGCAAGTCTGGCGGAGACGCGCGGCGTCCTTCAGGGCGGGAACATGGATGCGGTTCCTCTGGAGAAACCGCCGAAGGTTGCGGTCTATGCCCCGCCGAACGCGCCGCCCTGGGACGATGCGGTCACCATGGCGCTGAATTATGCCGGGATCGATTTCGAGAAGATCTGGGATGGGGAGGTGCTGGACCAGAAGCTGAGGAACTACGATTGGCTCCATCTCCACCATGAGGATTTTACCGGCCAGTATTCCAAGTTTTTCCTGAACTATGCGGGAGCACCGTGGCTGGTGGAGATGGTGGAGCGCAACCGCGCCATGGCTCAGGCACAGGGATTCGTCTCGGTACCGGCCGAAAAGCAGGCGGTCGCTGTGGGGATCGCCAACTTCGTGGAGCGGGGCGGCTTCCTCTTTGCGATGTGTACGGCCACGGAGACGCTCGATCTGGCGCTGGCAGCGGACAAGGTGGACATCGCCGCCTCCTACGCCGATGGCACACCGATGGACCCGAACGCCAGCGCAAAGATGAACTGGAAGCGCGCGCTCGCCTTTCAGAACGCCGAGCTGGAGCTGAGTCCGACCATTGCCGTGTACTCCGATATCGACGGGCACCAGGTCAACTCGCCGGACCATCGCCAGCCGCTGGGATCTTTTACCCTGTTCAACTTCAGCGCCAAGATCGATCCTGTGGCCACTATGTTGGTGCAGAGCCACCGCCAGGTCATTCCCGACTTCTACGGTCTCACCACGTCATTTTCTCGAAAGACGCTGAAGCCCAGCGTCACGATCCTGGGTGAGGAGCCGGGCGCGCCCTGGGTCAAATACATTCATGGTGAGCACGGGCAAGGTACCTGGACGTTCTTCGGAGGCCACGATCCGGAGGACCCCCAGCATCAGATCGGCGATGTGCCCACCGATCTCTCCCTGCATCCCCACTCACCGGGATACCGGCTCATATTAAACAACGTGCTATTTCCTGCTGCTAAGAAGAAGGAACTCAAGACGTGAGCTTTACCGCATCGCCATGTCACCCTGAGGGAGCTGAGCGACCGAAGGGGCCGGAACCTGATTGCAGCTTCGGCCCCTTCGCTTTGCTCAGAGCCTGCCCTGAGGAGCGTAGCGACGAAGGGGTGACATCCGCTTGAGCGAGCGGATCGCTCCGGGAGTCCGGGCCTATCTGGCGAGCGAAATCTCCGCCGCCGGCGGGCGCGAAGTCTCATTCATCGCGGCGGTGGATCGGGACGGTGTGATCACCGGTGCGCGGGTGGTGGCGCGGGGCACGGTGGAGATGGTGCTTGCGCTTCCCGCAGGCGCCCGCCGGGGCGAGCTGCTGCTCCACAATCACCCGAGCGGCCGACTCGATCCCTCGGTCGCGGATCTCAACGTGGCGGCCCACCTGCACGATGCGGGGGTCGGCTTCGGCATCCTGAACAACCAGGCTACCGAGCTCTACGTGGTGGTCGAGGTGCCGCGAGAGCGGCCGGTGGTTCGGATCGACGCCTATGACGTGGTCGCGGCGCTGAGCGAGAATGGGCCGGTGGCCGCGCAGCTCACCCGCTACGAAGACCGTCAAAGCCAGCGGGACATGGCTGCCTACATCGCAGACTGCTATAACGACGGCGGGGTTCAGCTGCTGGAAGCGGGCACCGGAGTGGGGAAGTCGTTCGCCTATCTGGTGCCGGCGCTCGCCTGGGCCCGGGCCAACGGCGAGCGCACCGTGGTGAGCACCAACACGATCAACCTGCAGGAGCAGCTGGTAGGCAAGGATCTTCCGCTGCTTCGTCGCGCGCTGTCCGAGGAGGACTACTCTCCCACCTTCGCGCTGCTCAAGGGTTGGCGGAACTATCTCTGCCTGGCCCGAATGCATCAGGCCGTCTCCGGTCAGCGGACCTTGCTCGAGCAGGACAAGCTGGATGAGCTGATCGGCATTGCCGAATGGGCCGGGCACACCGCTGATGGCACGTTAAGCGATTTACCGGTCACCCCTACCGCAGAGGTATGGGACGAGGTAAGCGCGGAGCCGGATCTCTGCACCCGCCTCAAGTGTCCCCATTTCGATCGTTGCTTCCTCTTCCGGGCTCGGCGGCGGGCGGCAGAAGCCGATGTGGTGGTGGTGAACCATCATCTGCTCGCGGCCGATCTGTCGGTGCGCCAGGCGGCCGACAACTGGCAGGAGGCGGCGGTGCTGCCTCCCTACAAACGGCTGATCCTGGATGAGGCGCATCATCTGGAAGACGTCGCCGCCAATCACCTCGGCATTCAGGTGAGCAGTCGCGCGGTGCGCCGGCTGCTGGGCCGTTTCGAGCGCAACGGCCGCGGCCTGGCGCCCACTCTCTCGTACGAGCTGCAGAGCCACTCCGACCTCTTGAGCCGGGCGAGTCTGGATCTGCTGCAACAACGTTTGCTGCCGGCCATCGCCGATGCGCGCCGTGCGAGTGAGGCGTTGTTCCTCCGGCTGCTGGAGCGGCTGGAGGATGTTCCCGGGGGACAGCTCCGGCTGGAGGACAGTTTTGCCGCGGATCCCGTCTGGAACCAGGGTCTCGGCTTTGATCTCGATGCCACACTCGGAGCATTTCGCGCGCTCAGGGAAACGGTGGAGATCATCGCCGACCGGCTCAGCCAGGCGGAGGAGACCGAGCGGCGGGAACAGCTGCTTCAGGAGCTGCGCGGAGTGATGCGCCGGCTGGAGACTATGTCCGACGGCCTCAATCGCGCCTTGCGTCCGGCACCCGGAGGGCCGCCCAGCGTTCGATGGATGGAGCGCAGCGCGCGCGGGCAGCACGTCAACCTTTCGGTGGTTCCACTCGACCTGGCGCCGCTGCTGCGGCAATTGCTGTTCGATCGGCTGGATACCGTAGTGCTCACCAGCGCAACTCTGGCGGCTGCCGGGGACTTCGAGTTTCTCGAGTCCCGCCTGGGGTTGGGCGGTGAGTTCTCTCCCGTAAGCGTGAGGGAAATACTGCCGTCGCCATTCGACTATGGCTCGCAGTGCGTATTCGGGGTGCCCAACGATCTGCCGGAGCCGCGCGTAGACGAGCCAGGACATGGCGCCGCAGTGGTCCAGGTGGTCAGTGATCTGGCCTACGCTTCGGATGGTGGAATGTTCGTGCTGTTTACCAGCCACAGTGCCCTCCGGCGGGCCGCCCAGGAGCTCCGGGGTGGAGGCGTGGCTACCCGCTGGCCGCTGCTGGTTCAGGGGGAGGCTCCCCGCGATGTGCTGCTGCAGAGATTCCGCGATGCAGAGAACGCAATCCTTCTCGGCACCGATTCCTTTTGGGAGGGAGTGGATGTGCCGGGCCGGGCGCTCCGCGCCCTCATTTTGAACAAACTACCTTTCAAGGTGCCGTCGGAGCCGATCACTGCGGCCAGGCTCGAGCGCCTAGCGGAAGAGGGGCTGGACGGGTTCATGCACTATTTGTTACCTCACGCCGCCCTCAAGCTGAAGCAGGGGTTCGGCCGATTGATTCGCAGCAGCCAGGACACGGGGATTGTGGTCCTGCTGGACAGCCGCGTCGTCACCAAGCGGTACGGGCACCTCCTGCTGAGCGGCCTGCCCAGGGCAGATCGCATCATCGGCAGCTGGTCCCAGGTGCGAACGAAATGTGAGGACTTCTTTGCCCGTGAGAGCTTGCCCCGAGCCACCGAGCGACCGGGTGCGATCGTATGATGCCGCTCCGGCCATCGAAGATCATCGGTATCGGCCGGAACTACGTCGAGCATGCCCGTGAGCTGGGAAACGAGCTGCCTCAGGTTCCCATGGTGTTCTTCAAGCCACCGAGCTCGCTCATCGGGTCCGGCGAATCGATTGTGCTCCCGTCGATCTGCCAACGAGTGGAATTCGAAGCCGAGATCGGTGTGGTTATTGCCCGCCGGCTTCGCAATGCCGATCCCGCGGCCGCAGAACGGGGCATTGAAGGCTACGTTTGCGTGAATGATGTGACCTGCCGGGATCTGCAGAAGGTGGACGGCCAATGGGGCAGGGCCAAGGGGTTCGACACCTTTTGCCCGGCGGGCCCCCGGGTTGCGGGCGGGCTGGACTGGCGCAAATTGGAGCTTCGTTGCCGCGTGAATGGAGTCGAACGACAGCGCGCAAAAGCAACTGACATGCACTTTTCCATCCCTGAGCTCGTGTCGTTTCTCAGCGGAGTCATGACCCTCGAGCCGGGCGATCTCATCGCCACCGGTACCCCGGCCGGAACCGGGCCCTTGAATAACAGGGATGTCGTGGAAGTAGAGATCAGTGGAGTAGGTATCATCTCGAACCCGGTTCGGCAGGACAGTCAATGATCGGCTTCAGTCAGCGGCTGCAGCGTCTTCCCGGCTATCCGCTAGCCGAAATTCCTACCATCAAGCGCCGGCTCATTGAGGCCGGGGTGGATGTGATCGATCTGGGCGCAGGCGACAACGACACGCCCCCGCCCGAGGTCGCCGTGGATACGATGACGGAGGCTCTCCGAAACCCCCTGCTGAGCAAGTACGGGTTTCAGCAGGGACTCCCGGAGTTCCGCCAGGCCGCCTCCCGCTGGATCGAGCGTCGGTTTGGTCAGCGGTTCGATCCGTTCACGGAGATCCTCCCCCTTATCGGCTCCAAAGAAGGGCTGTCGCACCTTCCGCTGGCGGTGATCAATCCGGGCGACGTGGCGATCGTGCCCGAACCGGGGTATCAGGCGTATCTCGGCGGCGCACTCCTCTCCGGCTCCGAGCCGTACATCGCCCCGCTGCTGCCGGAGAACGACTTCCTGCTGGAGTTGGATCAGCTGCCCGCAGACACTCTGCGGCGAGCCAAAATTGTCTTCGTCAATTATCCCAATAACCCGACAGCGGCCATCGCACCCGTGGAGTATCTTGAGCGAACTGTCGGCGCCTGCCGCCGTCATGGGATCCTGCTGGCGTACGACAACGCGTACTGCGAGCTCACCTTCGACGGCTACCGCGCGCCGAGCATCTTCGAAATCGCCGGTGCCCGCGATGTTGCCATCGAGTTCTTCTCGCTCTCCAAGAGCTATTCGATGACCGGATGGCGCGTGGGATTTGCCGCCGGGCGAGCCGAACTGATCGGCGCGCTGACCCGGGTGAAATCGTATGTGGATACCGGACCTTTCCTGGCGGTGCAGAAAGCTGGAGCCGCGGCCCTGGAGCACAGCGAGGAACTGGTGGCACCAATCCGTGCCGAGCTGCAGCGACGCCGGGACGCTGCCGTAGCGGCGCTGACGCAGGCCGGCTTCACGGTCGAGCGGCCCAAGGCCGCCATGTATCTCTGGGTGCCTCTCCCCGCGGGTACCAGCTCCGCGTCCTTTGCCAAGAGGGCCTTGGAGCAGAATGGAGTGGTGGTATTGCCAGGCAGCGCCTTTGGGCCTGCCGGTGAAGGATTCTTTCGGATCGCGCTGACGGTCGGAGCCGATCGGCTCGAGGCCGCCGCTGTCCGGTTGGGCGAGGCGTTGCGAGAGCTCCCTCGAGGGCCGGTTGCGACCTCCGTTTGATGTCCAGCTCCCCCAACGCAGGCGCTGGCCCTGGATTGCCATCGGGGCCAGCGTGGTGGTGCACAGCCTCTTCCTTTTTACCTCGGTAAGCGGTCGCCGGCCTACCTTCCTCAGGTTGCCGCAACAGTTGATCGTGCTATCGCCGCCCTCCGAAGGGCGCGAAGACGTGCCGATGCGCTATCAGCCGCCGGAGGCTCAAGCGAACCGGACGGGCCGAGCGCCGGCCGAAGGCGAGCGGGCCCGGGGCGATCGCCTGTCGCGGCCGGTGTTGCCGACTCCTCCTCGCAAGGCGATTGCCGCATTGCCCGAGAAACCGCCTGAACGGCCCGCGGCGGATACCGGCAGTGCGCCACGGACGAGACCTGCGCCACCTCAGCCGCGAGCGGACGCGCTGGGCCGCATAGCCCCCGGCCTGGCGCAGGGCAGACTGTGGGTACGTCCGCTGCCGCTTCCGCCCAAAGAGCTGGCCCAGCGACTGACGCGAAGCCGGGCCGAGCTGGTCGACAGTGCCGTCACCAGCATCGTCCAGGCGTATCTCGACTCGATCGCCAACGATCCGGCTAGCCGCAACCAGGGAATGCCGAGCTGGACTACTCAGATAGCGGGGAAGAAGTTCGGACTGGACGGAAAGAACATCTACATTGCCGGTCTCAAGATTCCGGCCGCGGTGCTGGCGCTGCTCCCGATTCCGGCCGGCAACATCGACCAGAACCGGGCCTACAATCACCTGATGGATTTGCGCAGCGATCTGATGTATGCGGCGCAGCGGGCCCAGAACATGGAAGAGTTCAAGATCATGATCCGGGAGATGCGAGAGCGAAAGGAGCGAGAGCGGGAGTTCCAGAAGAATCAGCGCACCGCGCCGCCGCCGAAGGAGCCGCTTACGCCGTATGCAAGCGCGGGAAAGAAAGTAAGCGGGGCAAGCAGGGATACTCACTGCTTCCCGCTTACGCTTTCTCTTCCCCCCCATCCAGCCCCAGCAGGTCCGCCAACGCCCGGTCCACCACCTCGGCGGCTTCACCTTCGATGATCTTCTTCAGAATATCCGCGGTCTCGAGAGGAAGGCTCTCGGGATGCACCCGGTCACGCTGGTAGCGCACGATGTTTCCGAGCGGGACCGGGGCAACTTCCGGATCCTCTGACTCAGCCGCTTCGTCAGCCAGGGACGCTTCATAGGACGAGCTCGGCACGCTCGCGCTCCACGGCTCCTCCGGCTCTTCCGCCTCTTCCGGCAGCGGCACCATGGCAAACAGCTGGCACTGCAGACCGGGGGGCGCTACCCGCGCGACCAGCACGACCTGCAGCGGCTCGTTGAAGAAACCATGGGCCTGGATCTGCTCCCATGCTTCCGGCGACATCACCGACCGCGCAACCAGTCGTCCGTTCCGGTACGTCCCCATGCAGACCATTTCTGCCGGAACCCGATCGTCCTGGATCAGACTTACTTCCAGCTGTACCGGCTCCGCGGTTGCGGCGATCGCTGCCGGGACCGGCACAGCGTCGTTGTCTGCGGATCCGGATTCGTCACTTGTCATCTGGAATCAGTACGTGAACCAGTGCGAGGAGGCAAGCCGAGCAAAGCGATGGAAAACGAAACGCTAGGGTGTTGCGCCGGTGGCCGACCGCCGTGGGTCCCAGAGCTGGCCGCTTTCGTTGATCACCGCGGCGGTAGTGCCGAAGTCCTCGGCGGAAAGTTGACGCACCAGTCGCACGGCCTGCCGCTCCGGATCCGGAGCCGGCCCGCTCTGCGGAAGCTGAAGCATCGGCGCCAGACGCGCCCGGCGAAGCGGACCCCGGCCGGCAAACTCCAGCTGCAACACTCCGGTCACACCGAGCGGGCCCGAGAGGTTGAATCCACGATAGGTCACGAAATTGCCCAGCGAATACGCGATCAGGCGGCCCCGGTAGAACTCCATTCCCCGGAGCACGTGGGGTCCGTGGCCGATGACGGCGTCGGCGCCCGCATCGATCACCGCACGGGCCCACCGGCGAAGATCGCCCCGAGGCTCGGCCCCGAGTGACTCGGCGGCCTCACCGGTGTGAACGGCCTTGGCGCCTTCGCTCCCGCCGTGGAAGGTCACCAGCAGCAGATCGACCAACGGCCGCAGGGAGTCCACTACCGCGGCACTCCGTTCGATGTCCAGCAAGTCGTAGGCAAAAGGATACGTCGTGAAGCCGATCAGGCCGACGGTAGTGAGGCTGTCTCCGCGCTTGACGGTGTCAATCACGATCCTCCCGAGCGGTCCATAGAGTCCAATCCCCAGACTGTCGAGGATGCGCTCGGTGGAGGCGCGTCCGGCGGAACCGAGATCGTTGGCGTGATTGTTGGCCAGATTCAGGTGAGTGAACCCGGCTTCCACCAGGCGAGGAGCCAGCCAGGTGGGCGTACGGAAGGCGTAACAGTTGGGACGCACCGCCAACGATTCGGCTGGCTGCCGAGCTGCCCGGCGGTGCTTGGGCCGGGGAGCTTCACTTTCACCAGACACTTGGTCGAGGTACCGGTGTCGGCCAGCACACCCTCGAAGTTGCCGATGACGAGATCACCGGTGAGACTCGGTCGAGCCTTTTTCAGCAGACCCTTTCCACTGTCGGGCGGTACCCCGTCGGGAAGAGTGGATGTGCCCAGATTGATGTCGCCGACAAACGCCAGACGCACCGTGGCCGGCGGTGGGGGCAGGGAGACTGGAGATGGCTCGATCAAGGGGGAAGGTGGAAGGGCCAGGGTGTCGGCTCGTTCCGCGGAGGGCTGTGGCGACGGTTGCGGGGGTGGTGGTGCCTTCGAGCAGGCAGAGACAGCAACGACGAGTACCAGGGCAGTGTGTCCTGCCGACGGCCTCATGGCGCGCTGGAGCTCGATTGCCAACGGTGGGGTGCCGTCTTCAGCGTGTGGATGCTGGGTTCGCGCCCCACCACAAAGAGCAGCTCGTTCACCGGTTCCGAAACCGTTGAACCAGTGAGTGCCACGCGCACTGGCTGCATCACGTCCCCGAGTTTCAGCTTGTGGTCCTCCGCTACCGTTTTCAGCGTGGTCAAGATCCGTTCGGGGGTCCAATCATTGGGCGAGAGATACTCGAGCGCTTGTTGGGCCCGGGCCAGGTTTCCTTCAAATTGCGCTCCCATCTTCTGGCGTAAGGCCTCTCCCTTGGAGTCGAGCTGAGACCTGCTGGGATCCAAGCGAACAGCGACCTGTTCTGCCACGTGTAGGATGGTGCGGGAACGCGCCTTCACGGAGTCGATCAGCGGCCGCAGATCCCGATCGGTGCGGATGTCCATCTGCTCCAGCTGCCGGCGCACCGGCGGCTCCAGCTCGTCGACCGGCAACGCCGAGAGGTACTGCCCGTTCATCCATTCGAGCTTGGTGGTGTCGAACACCGCCGGCTTCTTCTGGATCCCCTCCAGAGAGAAGAGCTGAACCATCTGCTCTCGGGAAAGAATCTCCCGATCTTCCCCCGGTGACCATCCCAGCAGCGCGAGGAAGTTGCGCATCGCCGCGGGAAGAATCCCCTGGTCCTGGTAATCGCCCACTGCGGTGGCGCCGTGCCGCTTGGAAAGCTTCTTCCCGTCGGATCCCAAAATCATCGGCACGTGGGCGAAGACCGGCGGCTCCTTGCCCAGGGCACGGTAAAGCGCGATCTGCTTCGGGGTGTTCGAGATGTGATCGTCGCCCCGGATCACATGGGTGATTTCCATGGCGATATCGTCGGAAACGACAGCCAGGTTGTAGATCGCGCTGTTGTCGCTCCGCAGAATCACGAAGTCGTCCAGGTCCCGCCCCTGGAAACTGATGCGTCCGTGTACGGCGTCGTCCCAGGCAATCTCCGTCTCGTCCATGATGAAGCGGATGGTCGACGGTGCTCCCTCACGCATCCGACGCGCTACTTCCGCGGCAGGCAGGTTGCGACAGCGCCTGTCGTAGCGGAACCCTACGCCGGCTGCCTCCGCCTGAGATCGCTGTGCATCCAGCTCCTCCCGGGTACAGAAGCAGCGGTATGCCTTGCCCTCAGCCAGGAGGCGCTCGGCATCGGCCTGATGCCGCGCGGCGTACTCACCCTGAAAGAACGGCCCCTCATCCCAGGTAATTCCGAGCCAGCGAGCCCATCCAGAATGACCTTGGTGTGCTCCTCCGTGCTTCGCTCGCGATCGGTGTCCTCGATCCGAAGCACGTGAGTGCCGCCGGTATGCCGGGCATAGAGCCAGTTGAAGAGCGCGGTGCGCGCTCCACCGACGTGGAGGTATCCGGTGGGAGATGGGGCGAAACGGACGCGGGGTGTGGGCATGGATCTCAAAGCAAGTGAGCGGTAAGCGGTAAGCAGTAGCGGGAGGCTGTCGGGGTCACCCGCTCACCGCTCACTGCTCACCGTTCACGCTGTTCCGACAAGACGGAGCGGGAGGGATTCGAACCCTCGATAGGGGTTGACCCCCTATGCCGGTTTAGCAAACCGGTGCCTTCAGCCACTCGGCCACCACTCCAACGGGGAGGAAGTTCGCGGGCTATTTCGGGTTAAGCAAGTCCCGCCCGCTCAGTCAGAGTAGGGGAGGAGAGATTACGAAGCTCGGGCTGGTAATACTCTCGTGCCCGGGTCAAAATCTGGTCTGCCGTGCCCGGCAGATTGTTCCGGAGCCAGAGCACAAGGCTTCCGCCGGCGGAACCTTGCCCCAGGCCGGCCGGTGATTGGGCTGCATCGACTCACGCAGCCCCTCGAGCCGCGGTCCGAGCACCTCCTGCATGGCCCGGTCCAGCGCTTCCTCGAGCCCCGGATCCAGTGGAAGAAGATGGGTATGAGTGCAGAGCAGCGCGTCGACCTTCTCGGACTGGAAGTCCGGGCCCAAGACGTCGATGGGATAGGCGCAGAAGAGACTGGCCTCGCTGTTCCTCAGCGAATCGTTCCACAGTCGCTCCAATTGCGCCGCCGCTGCATGAGCGCCGGCCTTCCAGAGCAGTCCGACCATCTCTCCGTAGGCCCGCACGCCGGAATGCACGGCGCGGTTGCGGACGCCGGTGAGTGCCTCCCCCACCAGGGCGTGAAACAGCTGCGGATCGGGTGCTCCGTCGACGCATGAGGCGGCCCAGCGTGACCTCCGCGTCGAGAAAGACCAGGCGGCCCTCGAGCACCGCGCTGGAGTAGGAAGCGTCTTCCGTCAGGCGGCGGCGGAGTGTGCTGCGGTGCTGCAGGTGGCAATCACCAGGATCCCATCGCCCCGTTTCAGGCCTTCACTGAGAAACCGGCCGACATTCTGGGTGAGCAGCCGATCGTCGTTTCCGTAGAGCTGTACCACATGCTCTTCGGATTCGATTCCATCGAGAAGCTCAGGGCAGGATGACATGAAGTTTCCCTTGGCGGCGGGTCACAATCATCGACACCACATCAACTTTGGTCAAAGCTAGGAAACCGAATCCGGAGGGACAAGCCGCCGGTCCAATTGCGAACTAGTTGGAACTTGCGAGGCCAAGTCGCCGGAGGGTACTTTCGCCCAATGCATTCGATCCAGGGCTCCCCGGCGGGCAAGGCTGCGCCTCAACGCCCGCCCGGGGGCTATACCGTCCTGGTCGTGGACGATGAAGAAGCCGTTCGGAGGCTGGCCTGTCGGATGCTCACCTGGACCGGATATCAGGCCATGGAGGCCACCCATGGGCGGGAGGCGATTGCCACCATCGAGCAGCACGCCGGCGGCATCCATCTGGTCCTCACGGACATCAAGATGCCGGGAATGACTGGGCGCGAGCTGGGCCGCCATGTGGAACAGCGGTGGCCCGGTAAGCCCATCATCTACATGTCAGGGTTTGCCTCGGAGGTGTTTCAGGGGGGCTGATCGAGCCGGGAGCGCCCTTTCTGGCCAAGCCATTCACCCAGGAGGACCTGGCCCAAAAGGTCCGGAGCCTGCTGGGAGGGTAGCGCCCGGGCAGCAGATTTCTGTTGCGAGGGGTCGGCAAGTGCTTGGGTCCGGCGGGGCTAAGTCTCGTCGCCGTACCCCCTTCAAATGGCACAAATGTTGATCTTTCGGGGCTGCTCGTCTAGCCTTTTAGCCCGGTTTATCTTCTGAAATGAACGCCATATGACAGCAGGGGGACTGGTGGTCGCAGCACCGAAGGTGCCCCCTCAGGATCTTAGGGGGCAGGGAACTCCGTTGCGCATTATCTGTCCCACCTACTGGTATCCCCAGCACGCCAGCGACACTCAGGCCACCTACGTTCACGACATCAACCGGCATCTGGTTCGCCGGGGCCATTCCGTCACGGTAGTCACGCCGGGCGATCCATCGCTCCCTCGGGCCGACATGTTCGACGGGGTAAAGATCGTCCGCTTTCCCCTGGAGCTGCCGCCGGATCTCACCTATGGCAGAGTCGCCCAGAGCCGGGTCAGCTGGCTGGGCCGATTCGCCCGGGTGGTGGTCATGGCCCACTACATGGAGGCGCAGCACCGGGCCATCATCAGCCGAGGCGGCCGAGCACGGGGCCGACGTGGTCCACGCGCACTGGGCCATCCCAACCGGGCCGGCCGCGGTTCTGGCGGCGCGCAAGCTGCACCTGCCGAGCGTCATCACGATGCACGGCGGCGACGTGTACGTGAACCCGGAGCAGGGGTACGATTTCCCGACGCGCTGGTACGTTCGTCCGCCGCTGCGCTGGACCTTGCGGCACGCCGGCGCCCTTACCGCAATCACTGAGGACTGCCGGCAGCACGCCTTGCGCGCCGGCGCACCGGCCGAACGGATCCGGCTGGTGTTCAACGGCACCGATCTCCGCCGATTCAGCCCTCCCGAAAACGGAAGCCGCGGCGATTCACGATTCGGCCCCAACATGGTCTTCGCCTGCCGGCAGCTGTTTCCCCGCAAGGGAATCCGCTTCCTGCTCGAGGCGGCCGCGGAGCTGAAGCCGCAGTTCCCCGATCTCAAGATCGTCCTGGCGGGCGATGGCTTCGAACGGCCCGAGCTGGTCCAGCTGGCGGCAGACCTCGGGATCGGCGAAGACGTCACCTTCCTGGGCTGGGTCCCGAATGCCGATCTGCCGCCGTACTACCGCGCGGCCGCCGTATCGGTGATCCCCTCGCTGGAGGAAGGCTTCGGCATTCCCGCTGCCGAGGCCATGGGCTGCGAGGTTGCCGTAGTGGCCAGCGACGCGGGCGGTCTGCCGGAGGTGGTGGAGAACGGCGTGACCGGGCTGGTCGTGCCCCGGGGCGATTCCAAGGCGCTGGCCCAGGCCATCGGCTCACTGCTGGCCGACCCGCAGCGCCGCCGCCGGATGGGACAGGCCGGCCGGGAGCGCGCGCTCCGGCTCTTCGACTGGGATCGCACGGCGGAACAGTTCGAGGAGATCTATCGCGACGTCGCCAGCCGGATGCCGCGGTGAGCGAGCGGCTGTTCGCGTTCCGGTGGGACGTCGACCACCGGGTCTGTGCCACCGACGGACTTCCCCGGATCCAGGCCGCCTGCCGCGACTTCGGAGTGCCCAACACGTTCTTCGTGAACATGGGCCGCTCCACCAACCTGGTCGAATGGATCGGGCAGGGCACCGCACGCTCCAAGGCCAAGCTGGCCGACCGCGATGCGGTTCATCTCATCAAGAAAACCGGCTGGCCCCGCTTCATCCTCGAGACCGCCCTCTCCCGTCCGGTGGGACTTTCCTTCGTGCCGCTGCTGCAAGCGATGCAGGCCGAAGGACACGAGCTCGGACTCCACGGCGGAATGGATCACGTGGTCTGGAGCCGCCGGTTCCACCAGCTGCCCGACGACGTGCTCCGGGCCGACGTCGAGAAGTCGTATGGGCATTTCGTCCGTCACTTCGGCAAGCCTGCCGGCTTTTCCTCCCCCGGTTTTTACTCGGATGAGCGGGTGATGGCTCTGCTCGATGAGCTCGATTTTCTCTACAACGGCGATGCTATCGGAGGCGCTCCCCGCCGGGCCACGGTGAACGGACAACCGGTGGGTCACTGGACCATTCCGGTCACCCTCTCCGGCCCGCGCACCATTCCATTCCTGGAGTATCACGGCGCTCGGGGCACTCCCGAGCCGGAGGTCCTGCGGCAGCTCGAGCAGCATCTCGAGGAGCGACGACTGGGTGGTGCTGTACGGCCATCCCTGCTACGAAGGCGTTCGCGACCGGCTGCTGCGGCAGGTCTTTGCGGTGGTGCTCGAGCGCGGCTACCGCTTCGTCACGATGCACACCATGGCCGAGCAGCTGCGGACGGTCGCGGCCGGACGATGATCCGTGTGCTCAGCGTCTTCGGGACCCGCCCGGAGGCGATCAAGATGGCTCCGGTCGTCCAAGCCCTTCAGCGCGCCAAGCAGTTCGAGAGCCTGATCTGCGTCTCGGCCCAGCATCGCGCCATGCTCGACCAGGTGCTCTCCGTCTTCGAGCTCAAGGCCGATTACGACCTCGATCTCATGACCGCGGGTCAATCCCCCGCGGACGTGACCGCGCGAGTCCTCCAGAGTCTTCCACCGCTGCTGCGCCAGATTCGCCCCGACGTCCTGCTGGTGCAGGGCGACACCATGACCACCTTTGCCGCGGCCTTTGCCGCCTACCTCGAGCGAATTCCTTCGGGACACGTCGAGGCAGGTCTGCGCACCGGTGATCGATATCAGCCGTTCCCCGAAGAGATGAACCGGGTGATGACCACTCGGCTGGCGTCCATTCACTTTCCTCCGACGGAACAGGCCCGGCAGGCTCTCCTGGCCGAAGGTGTTCCGCCGGGCGACGTGCATCTCACCGGCAACACCGTCATCGACGCGCTGCTGCAGACGGTCCGCCCGAACTACAGCTTCCGCTCACCCCAGCTCGCCTCGCTCGATCCCCGGCGCCGGATGGTGCTGGTCACCACCCACCGGCGGGAGAGCTTTGGGGCGCCGCTCGAGTCAACCTGTGCGGCCATCCGCGAGCTGGCCCAACGATTCCCCGACCTGCAGTGGGTGCTTCCGGTCCATCCCAATCCGCAGGTCAAGGGCACCGTCGAGCGCCTCCTGTGCGATCTTCCGGGGATGTATCTGATTCCGCCGGTGGACTACGAGGAGTTCGTGCACCTGATGAACCGGGCCTACCTGGTGCTGACCGACAGCGGGGGCGTGCAGGAGGAGGCGCCGTCACTGGGCAAGCCGGTGCTGGTGCTCCGCGAAGTCACCGAGCGACCCGAAGGGGTCGACGCCGGGACCGCGGTCATCGTGGGAACGGACCGCCGGCGCATCGTGCAGGTGGCGAGCGAGCTGCTGACCTCGCAAGGCTGCTTACGACCGGATGGCCAATGCGGTGAATCCCTACGGCGATGGCAAGGCGAGCGGCCGCATCGTGCAGGCGCTGGCGGAGCGCTTCGGATGAGACTTCTGGTGACCGGCGGTACCGGCTTCATCGGGTCGCATCTGGCAGCGGAGGGGCGGCGCCGAGGAGCCGAGGTGGTGGCGTTCGGGTTGACCGACCGCCCGGAAGAAAAGGCCAATGCCGATCTGCTCTCCGGGATGGGGGCCGAGGTGCATCTCCGGCAGCATCACCGATGCCGAGCTGTGCCGAAAAGCGGCACGGGGAGCGACGCACATCTTCCATCTTGCCGTGGCAATGCGGGAGGGCGGCAAGAGCGACGAGTTCTTCGAATCGATCAACCTGGACGGCACCCGGCATCTGCTGGAAGCAGCCAGCGCGCAGCGGGTGGAGCGATTCGTCTACTGCAGCACCATCGGCATCTACGGGCACCGGGCACCCGGGATTACCAACGAAGAGTCGCCGCTCGCGCCGGGAAACATTTACGAGCGCACCAAGGTCTCGGCTGAGCGGCTGGTCCGCGAGTTCGCCGAGAAGTGCCAGGTTCCCATCGGTGGTGCTGCGCCCGGCCGACGTCTACGGTCCTCGAGACCAGCGACTGCTGAAGATGTTCAAGGGCGTAAGCGCGGGGAAATTCCCGCTCTTCGGATCGGGTGAGGGCCGGCGCCACATGGTGTACGTGGACGACGTGGTGTCTGCCTTCTTCCAGGCCTGCGAGCGCGACGAAGCGGTGGGTCAGGGACTCATCATTGCCGGGCCGCGATCCTGTACCCTCCGGGAGTTGCTGGACGAGGTGGTTCGGGCCACCGGAAGCAAGCGCTACGGGGTTCGGCTGCCGCTGGCCCCGATGCTGGGACTGGCCGCCGTTGTGGAAGACGTATGTGCCGCGCTCAAGGTAGACCCGCCCATTTACCGGCGGCGGATGGACTTCTTCCACAGCGATTCGGAGTTCGACACGTCCCGGGCGCGGCGGGTGCTCGACTGGGAGCCCAAGGTGGATCTGCGGGAAGGGATCCGGCGGACGCTCGAGGATTACACGGCAGAAGCTGGAGCACTGCTGTCATCCGAGCGCAGCGAGGAGCCGAGGCAGCCAGGTCGCATCGAATCGCTTCGGCTCCCTCGCTCCGCTCGGGATGACACGCATACTGGAGATCGATTTGGCCGAGCACTGGCAGTTACAGCTCTATCGCCGTTCGCTCGAAGAAGAAGCTGACCGTGGGCGCATTGCTGGACCATCTGCCGCCCACGGCCGGACGGCTGTGCCTGGAAGTCGGCTGCGGCACCGGCCTCACCTCCCACTTCCTGCGCCAGCGGGGCGGGACCTGGGTCAGCACCGATTTCGAGCGCGACCACGTCCGCTCGGCCAAGCAGCTGGTGGGCGACCGCGTGCTGCAGACCAGCGACGCCGAGCTGCCCTTCCGGAGCGCGTCCTTCGACGTGGTTGCCGCGATCAACTTCCTGGAGCACATCGAGGACGACGACTCGCTTCTTCCGCGAAATGGTGCGGGTGCTCAAGCCAGGTGGAGACTTTCTGTTCATGGCGCCCAAGGGCGAAACCGGCCGGCCGGGATACGCCCTCAAGCGGGTTCTGGGCTTCACCGCCGATCAGGAGGGCTTCGGACACGCGCGTGACGGGTATCCCCCGTCGGCCGCCCGGGCGCTGTTCGAGCGGAATGGTCTGGAGCTGAGCGGGACGGACGACTACTGCCGGTTGTTCACGGAATCGATCGAGGACCTGCTCAACTACGCCTATCACCGGAAATCCATGCAGGGGAAAGAAACCCAGCAGCAGGACTTTCATGGCGACACCGCGCCCATGTCGGCGGAAGCCCTGAATAAGGTCGGCACCGCATATAAGCTCTATTCCGCGGTCTATCCCGCCTTGCGGGCGTGGACCATGCTTGACCACCTCATCCCGTTCTCGCCCGGCTACATGCTGGTAGCCTGGGGCAGGAAGAAGGCAGCGTAGATGTGCGGCATTGCCGGCAAGGCCGGGACTGCTCCAGTTGCTGAATCCGACATTCTCCGGATGTGCAACGCCATTGCCCATCGCGGTCCCGACGACTGGGGCACCTTCGTCGAGGGCGGTGTCGGCCTCGGTATGCGGCGGCTCAGCATCGTGGACCTGGCCGGCGGACATCAGCCGATGTCGAACGAAGACGGCACCGTCGTGGTGGTGTTCAACGGCGAGCTGTACAACTTCCCCAGCCTGCACGACGAGGTGGTTTCCAAGGGCCACCGCTTCAAGACCCGCTGCGATACCGAAGCGCTGGTGCATCTCTACGAGGAGTACGGCGAGGGAATGGTCGCCCGGCTCCGCGGGATGTTCGCCTTTGCGATCTGGGACCGAACCCGGCGCCGCCTGCTGGTAGCGCGCGATCATTTTGGCCAGAAGCCGCTGTTTTACACCGAGCGCGGCGGGCAGCTCACCTTCGCGTCGGAGATGAAGGCGCTCCTGGCCGACGATCCCTCTCTCGCCGAGCTGTCCCCGTTCGCGCTCGACCAGTATCTCACCATGCGGTTCGTGCATCCGCCGGAGACCTTCTTCAGCCGAATCCGGGCGCTGCCGCCGGCCCACTACATGGTATGGGAGAACGGGCAGAGCTCGGATCGAGCGCTACTGGAGCCTCAACTACGGCCCCAAGTGGACCTACTCCGAGGACGACACGCTGGACCGGATCGACGAGCTGCTGGCCGAAACGGTCAAGCTCCATCTCCTGAGCGACGTGCCGGTGGGCGCCTTCCTGAGCGGCGGGCTCGATTCCACCCTCATCGCCTCGTACGCTGCCAGAACCCTGGGGTCGGAGCTCCGCACCTTCTCCATGGGCATTCCGTACCGCGATCTCGAACGAGCTGCCGGCCGCGGCGGCGGTGGCCGCCAAATACGGAACTCAGCACTTCGCCGAAGAGGTAACGCCCAGCGTGGTGGAAGACCTGCCCCGTCTGGTCTCTGCGCTGGACGAGCCGGCCGACCCGCTCTCGATCTGCCTGCTGCACCTGGCCCGGATGACCGCCCGCCACGTGAAGGTGGTGCTCGGCGGCGACGGCGGAGACGAGCTCTTCGGTGGCTATGATCGCTACGCGGCCGATCGCTGGCTGGATACCTATCGCGCGGTTCCGGAGGTGGTGCGCAACGCGGTTTCCACTCAGGTCCTCAAGCGTCTGCCGGATCAGTTCACCTTCAAGAGCTTCACCCACAAGCTCCGCTGGGTGGACCTGATGGCGCGGAAGACTGGGGGAGAGCGCTACTCCGAGAGTCTCCAGTTCTTCTGGTTCAACGAGGCGCACCGGGCCGAGCTCTATGCGCCCGGAGTTCCGGAACCAGCTGCGGGACAGCCGGCCCGACGCGTGCCTGCTGGAGCTCTATGCTGCGCCCAACGCCGAGGCCTCGATCGACCGGATGATGTACGTCGATGCCATGTCGCGGCTCCCGGGGCAGTCGCTCACCATTCTGGACCGGGCGACCATGGCCTACAGCCTGGAGTCGCGCTCGCCCTTCCTCGATCCCCGGTTCGCCGAGTTCATGGCCCGGGTGCCCACCGGACTCAAGATCAAGGGACGGCAGCTCCGCTACCTCGAGCGGCGTCTGGGTGAGCGCTACCTGCCGCCCGAAGTTCTGCGGCGGAAGAAGCAGGGGTTTGCCTCGCCGCTGATGTACATCCTGGAGGGAGAGGTCCGGGCCCTGGCGCCCCGGCTGCTGCTCGACAGCGAGCTGGTGCGGGCCGGGCTACCTCCGGGCCGAGCGGATGAAGCAGCTGGTGGACGAGCACCTGGCTCGGCGATACGACCACGGCAACCGGATCTGGCTGCTGTTGAGCGCGGAGGTCTGGTACCGCCGGTACATCAGCCGCCGTTCGGAGGCCGACCTCGAGATGGAGATATCCGAGCGCATGGCCGAACCCGACGGCGGTGGCGAAGCGCCTCATGAGCTCGAGACTCGAGTCGGCCGCCGATCAACCAGCCGAGCGCCGGGGAGGGACACGGCAGCGCAGCTCCTGCTCTCGTCCTACGATTGGGAGAGCGATCGCGAGACGATCACCCTGGGTGACGCCATCCAGCGCTTCCGCGACGTGAACGGCTACGTGGGCCTGCCGGTGCCGGCCAAGCCGCACTTCCTCAAGCTGTTTCGGAAGCTGATCAACGGCTCCCGGCCGCCGGAGGAGATCTATCTGGTGCACGATGCCTCCCACGTGCTGACCGGAACCACCTTCACCCACGACGAGCCGCCGCTGGTGCTTGCTGGCGGGCGAGGCGGCGGAGCAGGGGCTCTACTTCGCGTCACGCGGGGTGCCCAAGGACAGTGGGCTGGGTCCTGTTCTACGGTGGCGCCTTCGTCGAATGCGCTCGGCGGATCGCCTCGTTCCGCCAGGTGGGTCGCGGCATTCAGGCCGGCATCTTCAACCGGGCCTACGACCACGCCCGGCGGACCCGGCTGAGCAATCTGTTTGAGATTCCGGTGAAGGAGCTCTGGTCGGTGCCGGTGGCCGAGGCCCGGCGGCGGCTGGGCATGCCGGAGCAGGGAGTTGCGGCGGAAGTGTACCGCGGGATTCTCTCGCGCCGGGCATGGCGTCGGCGTTGCGGCAGGAATGGAGAGGATTTGGAATAGAGCGGTAACGGAGTTCCACCTACCTGCTTGGAAGTCCCTTCCGGCTCATATCGTCAACCAGTTCAGGCGTGCACCTCTGTTGGCTCGTCGACCAGGGCGCCGCGGAGCATTTCGCGGAGCTCGGGCGAATCCTGGTGCCCGTGCTCTTCGACGGCATGACGGGTAGCGACAGTCAGCACTTCTTCTTCGGTACCCGCGATGGTGATGCTGCAGTTGCGCTCACTCGGTATCCGGCGACAATCGATCATCTTGCGGGAGCTGGCCATGGAGACCTCGACTGATTTGGGGTGATCGAGTATTAAGCCCGGTCCGCCTCGGCGCAAGCACAGCGATCATGAATTGTAAGATCTGCTCGACGGCGTGGGTGAGATTCGAACTCACGGAACCCTTACGGGTTCGGCGGTTTTCAAGACCGCTGCATTCAACCACTCTGCCACCACGCCCCGGCCGAAAATTCAGCGAACCCTCCTTCCCGCGCAAGCGATCCGGTTACAAGTCCAAGTTCTCGGCGAGCAGATGCGAGTTCTAAGCGCACTAGTGTGAGTCTCGCCGGTTGAGTGATAATCCCAATCGAGACAAACGCGTCCCCCTGACACTACATTGGGACTGGATCGTAGGGGCCTTGAGTCCAACGAGGGCCCCTCTTTCTTTTTGCGGAAGGAAAGGAATGGCATGCGCTTCCCTCTCTTAGTGCTTCTTAGCCTCCTCCCTGGTCAGCTATGGAGCCAGGAACCGTCACACCTGGGAGTGCGCGTCCGGGTCATCGATTCGATCCCGGGCCCCGAGAGCGTCGCCGTCGGCCCGGACGGGGCCTGGTACGTCAGCGCCTTCGGCAAGTTCGACAACGGGGCCGACGGGGCGGTGTACCGGGTCGATCCGGATAAGGGCACTCGCGAGGTCTACGCCGGCGGACTGGAGGACCCCTGCGGCGTGCTGTTCGTCGGCTCCACCCTGTGGGTGGCCGATCGGAAGGGTGTGTATCGGGTAACCCGCGGCAAAGTCGAGCTGGTGTATCCCGCCAAGAGCTTTCCCCGCCCACTTCACTTTCTCAATGACCTCGCTGCCGGGCCCGGCGGCTCGCTCTACGTCAGCGACACCGGCGACTCGACCGCTGCCGGCCACGGCGCGGTGTTCCGGCTGGTACCAGGGAAAGCCGCCAACGGTAGTCCCCGGCAGCGACACCGTGCGAGCGCAATCCAGCGTCAACGGTCTTTTCACCGGCGGCGGTGACAGCTTGTACACCGTAGGATACCGGACGGGGGTGCTGTCGGTGACCGACGGAAAGGGCGATTGGCGGGAGCTGGCCCAAGGGCTCGGCTCACCCGACGGGATCGATGCCGCTTCCGGCGCGGCCTTCTACATCAGCGACAACGTGGGTGGGGACCTGTTCCTGGCTCAGCGGGAGCGGGGCAAGCCGGTCAAGATCATGGGCGGCCTCAAGTCACCGGCCGATCTGATCGTGGACCACAAACGCGGATTCCTGGTTGTACCGGAGAATTCAGGGAATCGTCTCAGCATCTACAAGGTGAGTGACAAATGAGGACCGTGATTCTGGCTGCTGCCGCGACAATGGCGCTCGGGTGCAGCAACGGCGAGCGCAGCCGACCCGCTTCCGATACCACGAAGGCCGGATCCGGCGCAAAGCACCGCGACCGCTTCCGGTCAGGTGCAGCTCAAGCTCCCCCCGGGTTTCACCGCGACGGTCTTCGCGGAGAACCTTGGCTCGACCCGTCACCTCGCGGCAGGTCCGGGTGGAACCATCTACGCCAACACCTGGCACTCGGCCTATGACTCCACTCGGCGGGTGCCTGCAGGCGGCTTTCTGATCGCGCTGCGCGACACCAACGGCGATGGCCGAGCCGATGTGATCCGCCGCTTCGGCAGCACCAGCGAATCCGGCAGCAAAGGCGGCACCGGGATCGCCCTGAACGGCGACGAGCTCTATGCGGAGGCCGACAGCACCATCGTCCGCTATCGGGTGTCGGAAAGCGATCCGGTTCCTGCCGGCAAGGCCGAGGTGATCGTGTCCGGCCTGGTGACGAAGGGCGGACACCCGATGCACCCGATCGCGGTCGACAGCAAGAGCCTCTACGTCAACATCGGCTCGGCCACCAACTCCTGCCAGGTGAAGGATCGGGAAGGGCAGTCTCCGGGCCACGATCCCTGCCGTGAGCTGGAGCAGCGGGCCGGGATCTGGCGCTTCAGCCACCAGCCCGGACAGCGGTGGAGCCCTCAGCAGCGCTACGCCACCGGAATCAGGAACGCGGGAGGGCTCGCCTTTTATCCAGATGACGGCACGCTGTACTCCACCCAGCACGGCCGCGACCAACTAGGCGACTGGAAAAAGCTCTACAACGCGAAGGAGGGGGCCAATCTTCCCGCGGAGGAGCTGCTCCGAATTCGGCAGGGCGGCGACTACGGCTGGCCCTACTGCTACTACGATCCCACGCTGAAGCAGCTGGTGCTGGCGCCAGAGTACGGTGGTGACAAGAAGACCGCAGGCCGCTGCGCCAGCAAGCTGGCCCCCGTCGCCGCATTTCCGGCGCACTGGGCGCCCAACGCGTTGGCTTTTTACCACGGCAGCATGTTCCCGCAGGAATACCGGGGCGGGGCCTTCATCGCCTTTCACGGATCGTGGAATCGGGCGCCTGAGCCCCAGGAAGGCTACAACGTCGTTTTCCAGCCGATGTCACAGGGAAAGGCGTCGGGCGAGTACCGGGTGTTCGCCGATGGGTTTGCCGGCAGCGCAAAAGATCCTGGAAATGCGGCCCACCGGCCCGCGGGGCTCACTGTCGGGGCCGATGGAGCGCTGTACATCTCGGATGATCAGCGGGGAACGATTTGGCGAGTGGCATATAAGTAGTCGCCAGTCCGCAGTCGTCAGCCGCCAGTTGAAATGTGAGTTACCGAAATCACGAACTGGCGACTGGCGACTGGCGACTTTCGACTTATGCCGCGGGCGACAGCTTCTTTTGAAGCGCCGTTGCCTGATCCAGATGTTTCCGAATCACCGGAATCGCCTTCTCGATCAGCTCCTTGAGCTGTGGCGTCTGGGTGGTGACCCGGGCCTGGTTCGCCAGGTCGAGCACCGCTTGATGAACACTCACCTCGTTGTCGATGTAAACCCGGTCGAACTCCGCTCCCTTCGCCGTGCTCTGCAGCGTCTTCATCTCGTTCGCGACATAGGGCGCCAGCGGATCCCGCTCCGGCGCCTTGGGCTCTACGCCCAGCTGCTTGGCCAAGGCCTGGCCCGCGGCTCGAAGCGCGTGATGCTCGCTCATCATCAGCTTGCCAAACGCCTTCACTTCGGCATTCGTGGCTTTCTTGGCGGCAAGGGCTCCACCCGAGCTATCCGCCTTGTTCGCCGCATCGAGGAGGGCGACGATGTTCGCATCGGTCATTCCGCCCTGCGGGGCCGCGGCAGGGGCACCGTTCGCGGCAGTATCGGCGGAGGTATCAGCCGAGGTCGCCTGGCTCTGCTCACTGCCCGCCTTGCGGTTGGAAGAGCTGCAAGCGGCCAGGGTGCCTGCAGCAAGGAGCCCCGCTGCCAGGATTCCACAAACGGCTCGGCTGTTACGCATATGCTACTCCTTACGATTTGGGGGAGTACGAGTTGTACACGCCGGGACCAGCCTCTGATGTGATCTGGATCACTTGCATCAAATTCTTGGATCTCTTTGACTTGGCTGCGCAAGCTCATGCAACGTGCTAAGTGGGGCCGCCACTGCTTCGCAGCGCACCATCTGCGAAACACGGTGAAACTTAAGCCGACAATTGTACTCAGACATTGACAATCATGCCTGTGTACTGCAAATCTTTACACATCGGATTCCCTTGAATCCTCGAAATCGTATGCCGCCGAGACGGTCAGCCCACCGCGCTCCCCATGGCAGGTTTACCACCCAGGGCGCTTGAGCCTTATAAAGTATGCCGCAACATCGTTCTTGCCTGGCACTTATCGCGCTCCTCCTGGGCGCGGCCGCCTGTGACAGTTCGGGTCCGAACACGGACCTCGGACGACCCGACACCACCGGGAGCGACTCCACTCCCACCCAGCCACCGCCCGACACCTCGGGAACTGACACGACCGTCACGCCTCCGGTCGACAGCGGGCCTCCAACACCGCCCGACACCGGCTCCACTCTGCCGCCCTACGATCCGACTTACACCGGTATCCCGTTCGGCCCAGCGCAACAGCCGACGGAGACGCTTACCGAGGATTTCAACGGTACCATTCTCTCCGGCAACCCGAACAACCTGATCGCCGACTTGGAGAGGGCTCGGCGCACTAATACCCGGCTGCTGATCAACTTCACCGGTAAAGAGACCAACATCCGGGATGCCAACGGCTTCAACATGTCGATCTGGAAGGCGCGGGTCGACCGTTACCGGAATCTCGATCTGCAGAAGTACATCGATGAGGGGACCATCATCGGTCATTTCCTCATGGACGAGCCGAGCGACCGCAGCAACTGGAACGGCCACCAGGTCAGTCCGGCGGAAATCGACGAGATGGCCCGGTACAGCAAGGAGGTCTGGCCCACCATGCCCGCCATCATCCGGGCTTGGCCGGACTATCTGAAGGCAGGCGGCTACCAGTACAAGTATCTCGATGCGGTGCGGATTCACTACCTGGCGCGGCTGGGCGATGTGGACCAGTTCATCGACGAGATGGCCAAGGGTGCCGCCGATCTGAACCTTGCCTTGATTGGCGGCTTGAATGTGCTCAACGGCGGCAGCCCAACCAGCGGGATCCCCGGCCGAGCGGAGGGGAAGTTCGCGATGAATGCCGATGAGCTCAGATCATGGGGTACGAAGTTCTTGACCAAGGCGCCGCTCTGCGCGTTCTTCGTCTGGGAGTACGACGATACCTTCACCGAGTACCTCCAGCGGCCGGGCATCAAGGAAGCATTTGCCGACCTCAAGAAGATTGCCGAGGACATGCCCAAGAAGCCGTGTAAGAAGTAGCAAAGAGGAGCCGGCCCGTTCGGGCCGGCTCCGGCTTTTCCTCGCAGGTCTCCACCTTTAGTCCCCAGCCTATTCTGCCGATACCAGAGTTACTTCGGAGGGCGCACGGGTGCGTCCGCCAGTCACTGGTCCGTCGGAGAGCGGATGATACCGAGATCGATGTTGGCGCGGCTGGGTTGGGCGGCGCTCCTGCTGGGGGGCCTGACCGGGTGCGGCTTTGATCCGGTGGGCGATACCCCGCTGGATCCGCCCCCGGTGTACCGCGAGTGGTGGGCGAAGACCCAGGCGTGTTCCGGTTTGAGTGGAGATTTCGACCGGGTACGCTGGTCCACCATCGAGGGCTCCAGCTTCTCCTGCTCCAGCGGGCAGTGCGCCGGGCACTGGAGAAGCGATCACCACATCTTTCTGGCCAGCGACTGGTCGATGGATGAGATGGTGGTCCGTCACGAGATGCTGCACGACCTGATTGGCCGGCCGGGCCATCCCGCTCCGCCGTTCGGCCGCGGCTGTCCCCTTACCTGGGAGACCTGGAACGGGGGAGCATCACAGCTGGTGGGCCGCACCGCCGTAACCAGGCCGCACCGGATCGACTAGAACGGGTTTCCCCGACCCAGGCTCCGGCTCACCGCATTCGCTACTGAATCTGCCCGCGCAGCCTCCGCCTTTTGTCCGGCTGTCGCCAGCGACTTTGCCGCACCGCCGTACACCACCGCATACAGCTGAAGAATCGAGCTCGAGGGCTGATCCACCCAGCCACGGGGCCGCGGGCGAGCGGCAGATCTCCAGTGATACACATCCCACAGCAGCTTCTCGGTGCGCGGCACGTCGAGGTACCCCAGGCTGGGATTCAGCACAATCGAGTCATTGGGGACCACCGGCTTGGGCATCAGCTTCCGGACGAAGCCCTGCGACACAAGGTACTGGCTGAGACCCAGGGTCTGATCGGGGTATCCGCCGTCGCTCCAGCTGAAGAACACCGGACGCTTGCCCAGGTTGTCGCGGATCAGAAAGATCGATGCGAGATCCTGGAGCATGAGGACGTCCTGCCCGAAATCGAGCCGCAGGTTGCCGAAGGCTATACCTCCCTTGGCCGGCACCTGCATCGCCTCGGGCAAACTGTCCAGCTGAACCTCGGTCAGACTGAACACCGGCTCGGTCGGCAGTGGCCACTTGCTTGCGTCCTGCTTGCCGGTTCCGGAGGAATCGGTGAGAGCAACTCCGGGCTCCTCCGTGGGCTTCCACAGCGATGCTGCCCTGGACGGATCGAAGGCCGGCGTCTCACGCCGCCGAAGCTGGCGGAGATGCCATCGGGTGTTCATGAGCGACAGGTTGGCCAGGGTGACGTCTCGCCGAATACCCTCGACCTCCTGAGCATACCAGAGTGGAAAGGTGTCGTTGTCCCCGGCGGTGATGAGAATTCCGTAGGGCTCGACCGACTGGAGAATGTCGTAGGCAAAGTCTCGAGGGATAGTCTCGTGGGCCCGGCTGGCGGTAACGTGGTTCCCCAGCAGGGGAATCAGGGCGAGGGCCAGAACTGGTGAAGCCATGGCCCATCGGCTGACGGGTGTGCCCCGGTCGCGGAGAAACTCGACGACGCCACGCATCAGCGCACCCAGTCCCAGCGCCACGAACGCACCGTAGACCGCGAAGGATCCCACGAAGAAGTAGTCGCGCTCGCGGACCTCGCGGGGAAGGGAAGGCTCGCCGGGGTACTGGGAGAACCCGTACTTGAAGTTCATGTAGTAGACCAGCCCGAGCGAGAGCGTCGCCAGGAGGGCCACACAGGCAATGCCCGCGCGGCGATCGCGCTTCCAGAGCTCCCATAAGCCGGTGAGGCCCAGCAGGGTGAACACCACGGTTGCCGCGGCGCCGAGCTGTCCCCAGTCGCGAGCGAACTGCCAGGAGAAGTACTGCCAGAAATTGGCCAGCTGGGAGCCGAACGTCGCCTGACGCTGAGACAACGGCGGCTTGCCGTATTGCACCCGGTTCAGCACGTCCTGCAGCGACTGGCTCAAAAATCCGACCGGCTCGCCTTCATTGATGGCCGGGTATTGGGCGGCCCGAAGCGGGAGCCAGAAGTAGTTCAGCGAAATGCCCACGATGACGGCCAGCAGGCCGAGATAGACCAGCGGATCACGCGGTGTCTTCCACACCGCGTATCCCAGCACTCCCAGGGTGAGAAGAATCAGGAGGCCGCCGGCGGCGCCTCCGTGCAGCATGGCGATCCACTCTCCGGTCAGCGCCAGGAGCAGGGCATAGAAGGTCACGATGGCCCAGGGGCGGAGCACGGTGCGCCAATCGGTCCAGAGCACGTACACCACCAGCGCGGGGAGTGCCAGCACTCCCATGAGGTGGTTGGTGGAGGTCAGCGCCAGCACATAGGCGATGAGCACCAGCCAGCGGTCGCGATGGGTGCCGGGCTCGTCGTCTCCCCAGCGCACCACCAGCCACATCACCAGTGCGATCGAGAGCAACGAAACCGTGTACACCTTCTCGTTCACGGTGGACTGATTCCACACCGTCCAGGAGGTAGCGCCCACCAGAACCCCGCCGAAGGCGGCGGCGTAGCGAGCCCAGCGAGGCGCCACGATACCCCTGAGCCACCGCTCCGCCACCAGGAACCAGAGCCCGGCGGAGGCGGCGCTGGTGACGGCCGCGAACAGATTGATCCGCACCGCGTATGACGCGGCCAGTGGCAGCAGACCGAAGCTGTGCGCCAGAATGACGAAGAGGGGATTGCCCGGCGGGTGAGGGATGCCCAGCACCTTGGCGGCGGCGATGTACTCGGAGGTGTCCCAGAAGGCGGTGGTGGGCGCCAGCGTCGCCAGATAGATCGCCAGCACGACGACCGCCGTGAGGCCCGCCCACAGATACGGTGGCCTCTCCTGGTCCACACTCCCGTACCCGGGCCGCTCACCTCTTGCCGTTGAACTCGCGCTTGTCACCGTCACGTTTTCACCTTTCACGTTTCTCCATTTCCCGCCCGGCTCTTATCCGGCCCATCAGGAGCCGGGCTCCTAATGTCTGAACTGCCGCCGACCGGTCATGACCATGGTTATTCCGCTGCGGTCGGCCGCGCTCACGACCTCATTGTCCCGAACCGATCCCCCGGGCTGGATGATGGCGGTGACTCCGGCCTCGGCGGCGAGCTCGATGCTGTCGGCAAAGGGGAAGAACGCATCTGACGCCAGCACGCTGCCGGCCGGGTCGTGTCCCTGTTGTCGAGCCTTGTGCAGAGCGAGGAACACGCTGTCCACCCGACTCATCTGGCCCGCCCCGATGCCGATAGCCATCTCGCCGCGGGCCAGCAGAATGGCGTTCGACTTGACCGAGGCCACCGCGGCCCAGCTGAAGCGCAGATCGTTCCACTCTGATTCGCTGGGCTGCCGCTGGGTCGCAACCTTCCAACCTTCCTCCGAGGGATCGAAGTAAAACCGGTCCTGCACCAGGAACCCGCCGCGCACCCGCTTGAAATCCAGCGTGCCCACGCCCGCGCTCACCGGCAGCTCGACCACCCGGAGCTGCTTCTTGCCGGCGAAAACCTCGAGCGCCTCGGCGTGAAAGGAGGGGGCGACCACCACCTCGACGAAGAGGTCGCTCATGGCCGCGGCGGTGGCCCGGTCAACAACGGTGTTGAAGCCGACCACCGAGCCGAAGGCCGAAACCGGATCGGTCGCTCTGGCGTTCTTGAAGGCCTCGAGCGCCGAACCGGCGACCGCGATGCCGCAGGGCGTCGTATGCTTGATCACCGCGCAGGCGGGCCGGGTGCTCCAACAGGCTACCGCGGTCATGGCGGCTTCGATGTCGAGCAGATTGTTGAAGGACAGCTCCTTGCCCTGGCGCTGGGCCAGGTCGCGCATTCCCCTCGGCTCTTCGGTCACGTAGAGCGATGCGCGCTGGGTGGGATTCTCTCCGTAGCGCAGGGACTGCATCCGCTCCATTGCCAATCCCAGCCGGCTGGGCAGCCCTTCGTCCGGAGGCGTCAGATAGGCCGCAATGGCGGAATCGTAGTCCGAGGTATGAGCAAAAACCTTGGCGGCAAACTCTCGCCGGGTGTCCCGGTCCGACCTCGCCCTTCCGGAGCATTTCCAGCACCAGTGGATAATCCGTGGGATCCACCACCGGCAGTACCGATTCGTGATTCTTGGCGGCGGAGCGGAGCATGGAGGGGCCGCCGACGTCGATGTTCTCCAGGGCGTCTTCCAGCGTGGCGTTCTGATTGGAAATGGTGAGCTGAAAGGGATAGAGATTCACCGCCACCAGGTCGATCGGGACGATCTTATGCCGCTCGAGCGCCGCCACGTGTTCGGGCAAATCGCGGCGGGCGAGGAGCGCGCCGTGGATCATGGGGTGCAGCGTCTTGACCCGTCCGTCCAGCAGCTCGGGAAACCCGGTCAGCTTCTCCACCTCGATGACGGGGACGTCGCCCGAGCGGAGCGCGGCGGCGGTTCCGCCGGTCGAGATGATCTCCCAGCCCAGGTCGGCCAGACCCCGGGCAAAGGCCACAACGCCGCGTTTATCGCTGACGGAGATGAGGGCGCGGGGCATGGTCAGTCAGTCGCGAGTCGCCAGTCCCCAGTCGCTCAGTCGCCGGAGCCAGTCGATCCTCGACTGGCGGCTGGCGACTCGCGACTGGTGACTCCGTTCAAACCCACCACCCGTCCCGCCCGCGCAGCCGCCAGCACTACCGCAGGCAGCAGTCGATGTTCCTGCTGGAGCACCCGCTCGGCCAGCCGCTCCGGCGTGTCTCCCGGGAGGACCGGGACCCGCGCCTGCGCCAGCGTTGCTCCGTGATCGTAGGCTTCATCCACCAGGTGCACGGTCGCACCGCTCTCCCGGGCGCCGCTGTCGAGCACCGCCTGATGCACCCTCCGGCCATACATGCCCTTTCCTCCGAAATCCGGCAGCAGCGCGGGATGGATGTTGATGATGCGTCCCCGATACCGGGCGATCACCGACGGAGGGGACCAGCTTGAGGTAGCCCGCGAGCACCAGCAACTCTATCCGGTGCCGGCCGAGCAGCGCGAGCCAGGCTCTCTCCGTCGGCTGAGTCAGTCAACACGACGGCCGGAATCTGCCGCGCTCTCGCGAGATCGAGTCCCGGAGCCGAGCGGTCGCTCAGCACCAGGGCGACTTCCGCCGGTGCGCCGGGCCCAGCGCGTGCAGCAGCGCTTCGAGATTGCTGCCGCGGCCCGAGATGGCCACGGCTATCCGCATGGTCATGGGCGGGGAAGCTAATGGCACGCAAGCGTCAGGAGCTAGGAGTCGGAGCGGAGAATGAGCTCGACGGCAGCCGGCAAGATCGCGAGCCTGGAGAACCCGATGTGCTGCGGCCGAGCCGCCTCGGGAGCGGCCAGCTCTCCCAGCAGCACCACGCCGCGGCCATCGAAGGCCGCATGCAGGAAGCACGTCGCGGGCCCGGTCGCCCACCCACCAGCTCCGCTTCAGGTCGATCTCGTACCGCTCGGCCGCCTGTTCATACAGCAGCGTTCCTGGCTTCCGACATCGGCAGGGCCCGCTCACATCGGGCAGGTGGGGACACCAGTAGTGGCCATCCAGTCGGGCGCCCGCCTCGGCCAACAGCTCGTCCAGGCGATACTCGGTGCGGCGATAGTCGTCTTCGGTGAGCAGCCCGCGGGCAATGCCGGACTGGTTGGTGACCACTACCGCCAGCCAGCTGTTCCGGTTCAGCCGCTCGATAGCGGCAGCGGCTCCGGGCAGCAGCCGGACCTGCTCGGGATCCCGCAGGTATCCCACGTCCTCGATGATGGTTCCGTCCCGATCCAGAAAGACGGCGCGATTCACGACAGGAGAGCGGCCTCGATGGCTCGTGCCACGGCAGGGAAGCTCGACTCGGGCAGCGTCCGCGGATCGAACAGCACCCGATCTGCCGACACCCGGGCAACCACGGCTGGAGTGCCTAGCCGAAGCCGGAGGGCCAAGCCATCAGCGCCGAGTGGGCCGGCATCGATCGCCACGACGGTTGTAGGTAGTGTGGCTCCGGCAAACGAGCCGCCGCCAACCGCGGACTCACCGGGGAGGGTCGAGGCTCGTACAGCTGCGGGACAGAGGGAGGCGAGCAGGGAAGCGCGCCGGGCCAGCTCCTCAGGAGCGAGCGTCAGCATGGCGAGGACTGGGATGGTTCGAATCGCCGCTTCCGGATCCTGGTAGAGCGCGAGTGTGGCCGCGAGTGCGGCAAGGGTCAGCTTGTCCGAGCGAAGCGCCCGGGCCAGCGGATTGCTCCGGCACTGAGCGATGAGCTGCTGGCGCCCCACCAAGCAGCCGGCCTGAGGACCACCCAGCAGCTTGTCGCCACTGAAGACGACCAGTCCGGCGCCACTCGCAACCGCCTCCGTCACCCGGGGCTCGCTCTCCAGTCCCCAAGGTGAAAGGTCGGCCAGGAGCCCGCTGCCCACGTCGTAGACGAAGGGAATGCCCGCCTCGTCGGCCAGCTCGGCCAGCTCAGCGGGTCGCGGAGAGGTCACGAACCCACGCTGCTCGAAATTGGAGCGGTGAACCGTCAGAATCGCCGCGGCGCCATCCAGCGCGTCACTATAGTCCTGCAGGTGGGTGCGATTGGTCGTCCCGATTTCCCTTAGCCGGGCGCCACTTTTCGCCATGATGTCCGGAATCCGGAACGAGCCGCCGATCTCGATCAGCTCCCCCCGGGAGATCACCACGTCCCGGCCTTCGGCCACCGCATTGAGCGCCAGCACCAGCGCTCCGGCCGCGTTGTTGACCACGAGCGCATCGTCGGCGCCGGTGATAGCACGCAGGAGCACTCGACAGTGGTCGCTCCGGCTGCCCCGTGCCCCGGAGGGGAGGTCGAGCTCCAGGTTGCTGTAGCCCAGTGCCACCGAGGTCATGGCTTCGACCGCGGAGTGAGCCAACGGCGCCCGGCCCAGATTGGTGTGCAGGACCACCCCGGTGGCATTGAGCACCGGCACCAGCCCCGCTCCGATGCTTTGCGCCAGCCGCTCACGCACGTCCTCCTCCCAGCGCTCGGGAGGCCCGGCACGCCGAGTACGCGCCGCATCGAGCGATTCACGCACCGCGGCCACAACGGCGCTCCGCGGCGCGGTCTCCAGCAGCTGCTGAATGCCCGGCTGATGCAGCAGCCGGTCCACCGAGGGGAGCTGCCTGCGCTGGTCCATGACTACTTGGGCCGAGCCGGAGCGGGCTGAGCCGGAGTTGGCTGAGCGGAGGTCGACCTTGCGGTTTGTGAGTCGTATCGCGCGCCGCGCGCTTCTTGGTCGTGTCCTGAGGTGTGGTCTTGGGTTTCTCCGGTACGGCGACCACACCCACGGCCGTTCCCGCTACCCCGGTCACGTTGCGGACCCCCCGGATTTCGAGAACCAGACGCGAGCCCGGTGCCCAGGGGCGGGGAACCCTCAGCGTCAGACGATCGAACAGCGGCGGACGGCTGGTCAGCACCTCGGTCCGCTGGGGCCGCGGTGTCGGCGCCGCGAGCCGGCTTTTTACCTGGAGGCAGCGAGTCGCGGGTCTCCAGGGTGTCCAGGGCCGGTGGTATCCGGCGCAGCCGCCCGGCCGTGGAGGCTGTCATCCACCGGCTTGGGCAGCAGCGACGCGATGGCGACCGGCGTGGAGTCCGGCAACAGACGGAGCCGCGCGTCCTTCGGAGTGAGCCGCTGCCGCGGGTCGAGCATCTGGGTGAAGGCGACGGTAGCGGATACGCTGTCATCCGCCGTGACGGTCTGAATCCGCGGCGGATTGGT
Source organism: uncultured Gemmatimonadales bacterium (assembly GCA_963825815.1). Lineage (GTDB taxonomy): Bacteria > Gemmatimonadota > Gemmatimonadetes > Gemmatimonadales > GWC2-71-9 > CAVVWJ01. The sequence goes on from CAWGVB010000012.1 coordinate 43,509, forward strand.
GTCGTGAACGAAGGCCCACAACTCACCCACCTCGGACTTTCCCCGGGCCAAACGGCCGCTGCCGTAGGCCTCCCGGCCATCCTGCCGCAGATTCTGATTCTGATCCAGCACACCCGAAACGAGGTAATCCCCGGCGGGAAGGGGCCCGAAGGAGAAGTGCCCGCTGGAGTCGGCCACGCCACGATATACCAGGCTGTCGGGCAGCAGGGTCGCGACGATCAGGGCATTGGCCGCCGGGCGGCCGGTGCTCCAGTCCACCACCGTGCCCTTGAGCGTGTTCTGGGGCCGGGGCGCCCCGGTGGTGAAGGTCAGCACCACACCCTCGTTGCTGCGGTTGTTTCTGAGGTCGGTCACACCGGGAAGCAGCTGCACCCGGTAGACCCGGTTGGGGCGCCAGCCCCCCTTGGGTTTTACCGTGATCCGATCGCGCTTCCAGCTCACATCGGGGAACTCCGTGGTAGGCGAGAGAACGATCAGTTTCTCCAGGCCTCCGGTTCCCTCGCCGCGATTGGGCGACCCTCCCTCGGAGATCACCTCATCGAACTCGAACTCGGCATTACCCTTGAATGCGCGAAGCACGGCAAAGGAGTCGGGCTTGGTGGCGATGATGCGGGGCGGAGCCCGGTCCGGCGGCCCACCGGGAGGGGGCTCGATGCGGGCGCAGGAAAGCAGGGCAGCGGGGCAGATGGGCAGAGGGCGGCAGCAGCAGGCGGGGCAGCGAGACGCAGGCGGTGGCCGACGCGACGCGTCTCCCGCGGCCTCGCCGCCTTCTCCGCCTCCTCGCCTCACACGCACCCCAGCAGCTCCCGCTTCTTCAGCAGCACCTCGCGCTGTTCCTTCCAGGTGCTGAGCTTCTGCCGCTCCCGCTCCACCACCTCCGTCGGCGCGCGGGAGACGAACTGCTCGTTGCCCAGCTTCTTCTCCTGCGATTCCACCAGCCGGATCAGCCGGTCCACCTCCGAGCCCAGCCGGCTGCACTCCCGGCCCACGTCGATGGCTTCGCCCAGCGGCACGAACACCGCGGTGCCGTCGGACAGCACGGCATGGCCCCCGACGCGCTCGGTGGTCTCCTCGAAGGAGAGATCGGAAAGCTTGGCCAGCCGCACGATGGTCGCCCGCTCCTCCTGCAGCGCGGCCAGATTCTCCTGGTTTTCTCCCGTGACCACCGCCCTCACCGCCTGCCCGGGCTGCACTCCATACTCCGCCCGGATGACTCGGATGGCGCTCACCAGCTCCTGCACCAGACCGAAACGCGCGAGTGCATCCGGTGCCGGGGCCCGCGAATCCGGCCGGGGCCACGGAGCGATGGAGATCGACGCGTCTTCCGGCGCGGCCGGGAAAGCGGCGCCACAGCGCCTCGGTGATGAACGGCATGACCGGGTGCAGCAGCCGGAGGGCCACGTCGAAGGTCTGAGACAGCACCGCTCGGGCAACATCGCCGCCGGGCAACATCGCCGTAGAGGCGGGGCTTGACCTGCTCGATGTACCAGTCGGCCAGGTCGCTCCAGATGAAGCGATAGATCGCTGCCGGCCGCGTCGTTCAGGCGGAAGCGCTGGTAGGCATCGGTCGCCTCGCGCACCGTGGCATCGCAGCGGGCGATGATCCAGCGGTCCGCCAGCGTGAGCTCGTCGGGCGCTCACCGCGTTGGCGCCGGCACCGGCGAGCGGGCGGGGAGTGCCGTCCAGATTGGACAGGATGAACCGGCCCGCGTTCCACAGCTTGTTGGCGAAGTTGCGGCCGGCGGCAAACGATGCCTCGAGATCGTTGGGATCGAGAATGACATCGGTGCCGACCGACATGCCGGAGATCAGCGAATAGCGCAGCGCGTCGGCTCCGTAGCGCTCGACCACCTCCAGCGGATCGATGCCGTTGCCCAGCGACTTGGACATCTTGCGGTGCTGCGTGTCCCGCACGGTGCCGTGCAGGTAAATGTCGGTGTACGGCACCTCGCCCATGAAGTGCAGCCCGGACATGATCATCCGGGCCACCCAGAAGAAGAGAATCTCCGGGGCCGAGACCATCGTGTGCCCGGGATAGAACGTGTCGAGGTCGGCAGTGCGGTCGGGCCAGCCCAGGCTGGAGAAGGGCACCAGCCAGGAGGAGAACCAGGTATCCAGCACGTCCTCGTCCTGGCGGACCGGGCCGCCGCAGGACGGGACACACCTCCAGATCGGTACGGCTGACGCTGGTCTTGCCGCAGCCGGACGCCTCGCAGTACCAGACCGGGATGCGATGTCCCCACCAGAGCTGGCGGGAGATGCACCAGTCGCGAATGCCTTCCAGCCAGGCCGAGTAGTCGTCGCCCCGCCGCTCGGGCACGAACCGTAGCGTTCCGTCTCGGTAGGCCGCGAGCGCGGGCCGGGCGAGCGGCTCCATCCGGACGAACCATTGATCGGACAGCCGAGGCTCGATCACGGTGTCGCAGCGGTAGCAGTGCCCCACCGCGTGGCGGTGCTGTTCCACCCGCTCCAGCAGCCCGGCCGCCTCGAACTCCGCTACCACCCGGCGGCGGGCCTCGTACCGGTCCAGTCCCTGGAAGCGGTCCGGCGCCGCCAGGCTGATTCGGGCTTCGGGCGTCATGACGTCGATGCTGGGGAGCTCGTGCCGGCGCCCGATCTCGAAGTCGGTCGGATCGTGGGCCGGCGTGACCTTCACGGCACCGGAGCCGAAACCGGGATCCACCGCGTCATCGGCCACGATGGGGATCAGGCGGTCCACCAGCGGCAGCCGAACGTCCCGGCCGACGAGGCCCGGTAGCGTTCGTCCTCCGGGTGCACCGCGACGGCGGTGTCGCCCAGCATCGTCTCCGGCCGGGTGGTGGCGACGGTGAGCGTGGCCGCTGCCGTCGGCGAGCGGGTAGCGAAGATGCCAGAGCTGCCCGTCCACTTCCTCCTTCTCCGCCTCTTCGTTGGAGAGAGCGGTGAGGCAGCGGGGGCACCAGTTGATGATGTAGTGGCCGCGATAGACCAGCCCCTGCTCGTACAGCCGGACGAACACCTCCCGCACCGCGCGGGAGAGCCCCTCGTCCAGGGTGAAGTAGGTCCGGGACCAGTCGGCGGAGCAGCCGATGGCCTTGAGCTGATCGAGAATGGCGGCGCCGGTCTCCCGCACGTGCTCCCAGACCCGCTCCACGAACGCCTCCCGGCCGAGGTCGAACCGGGTCAGCCCCTCCTCGGCGAGCAGCCGCTCGACCACGTTCTGGGTGGCGATGCCGGCGTGGTCGGTTCCCGGCAGCCAGAGGGCGCGCGCGCCCGCGCATCCGCTCGAACCGGATGAGCACATCCTGCACCGTATTGTTGAGGCCGTGACCCATGTGCAGCACCGCGGTCACGTTGGGCGGCGGCATCATGATCACGTAGGGCTCGCCCGACCCCGGTGCGTGCCGCTCGGGTGAGAAGAGCCCGCGCTCAGTCCACCAGCTGGTAGAGCTCGGACTCGATCGCGGATGGATTGTATTGCGGGGCGAGCGGCTCGGTCATGCGCTCTGGTCGGTCACCCGCTTACCGCCGGGAAAGCTGTCGTCTTCGCCGCGGACCAGAATGCTGTTGATCACGCTGTCGATGCCGGGAACGGCGCAGGCGACCCGGGCGGCCAGGGTCCGGCTGCCGCGGTCGGTGACCCAGCCGCGCAGCTCGACAGCGCCTCGGCTCACGGCCATGGCCTCGATGCTGAAGCCCGCCAGCCGTGGCTCGGCCTGGAGCGCAGCGTCGACTGCGCGGGCGGATGCGGCGGGGGTGGCTGCGGGCCGGCGGCTGCTGGCCCAGGCGCCGCGCGGCACGGCGAAACCGGGTTCGGTTCACGCCGCCCACCCACTCGCTCAGGGCGAAGCCGGCCACCAGGCCGGTCCCGACGCCAAGAGTAGTCCACAGAAAGATCTGGGTCCCGCTCAGTCGTCGTCTCGACGCACGCGTAGTCCTCTTACAGAAGAAATCGTACTGCCGATTAAGTTAACCTTTTTCCGGAACCAACGCAGGAATTTCCTTCGCGAGGGCATCGCCCATGGATGATGATCGGGTAACACTGTCCGGTTCCGAGCTGCTCCGCTGGATGGTCGTGGCGGCGCATCGTGATCGCCGGCATCGGGCTGTTCTTCTACTTCGCGCCGTCGACCAAGCCGGCGGTTCCCGCCACGGTCGCAGGAAGGCGCCTCGGTGAGCGTTGTTCAGGTCACCCTGCCGGACGGGAGCCAGCGTGAGGCCGCCGCCGGCACCACGCCGCGGCAGATCGCCGAGAGCATCGGCCCCGGTCTGGCGCGGGCGGCGCTGGCGGCCCGGGTCAACGGCGAGATCTGGGATCTCGACCGTCCGATCGAGGCGGATGCGCCGGTCGCCATCCTGACCGAGCGCGACCCCGAGGCGCTCGAGGTGCTGCGGCACTCGTCGGCCCACATCCTGGCCACCGCCGTGCGGGAGCTGTTCCCCAGTGCCGGCATCGGCTTCGGGCCGCCCATCGAGGACGGCTTCTACTACGACTTCCAGGTGGACCGCCCGTTCACGCCCGAGGACCTCGAGCGGATCGAGGCCAAGATGGCCGAGGTCGCGGCGCGCGACTTTCCCTTCGTGCGCGAGGTGGTGGACCGGGCCGAGGCCAATCGCCGCTTCGCCGACGACCCGCTCAAGCTGGAGCGGATCGCCGAGCTGGGCGACGACGAGACGATCACGGTCTACACCGACGGGCCGTTCGTCGATCTCTGCCGCGGGCCCCACATCCCGCGCACCGGGCGGCTCAAGCACTTCAAGCTGCTGCACGCGGCCGGCGCCTACTGGCGGGGCGACGAGAAGCGGCAGATGCTCCAGCGGATCTACGGCACCGCCTGGTTCAAGAAGGAGGACCTCGAGGCCTACCTGCACCGGCTGGAGGAGGCGCGCCGGCGCGACCACCGGGTGCTGGGCAAGCAGCTCGATCTCTTCTCGATCCAGGAGGTGGTCGGCCCCGGCCTGGTCTTCTGGCACCCCAAGGGGGCCATGATCAAGTGGCTGCTGACCCGCGCGGTCGAGGACGACAACGTCGCGGCAGCGGCTACGACCTGGTGTACACCCCCAACATCACCCGGGAGGAGCTGTTCAAGATCTCGGGCCACCTGCCGCTGTACGAGGCCAACCAGTACCCGCCGATGGCGGCGGGGCACGAGGAGGCGGAGGACGTGCGCTACCGGGTCAAGCCGATGAACTGCCCGATGCACGCGCTGATCTACAAGAGCCAGCAGCGGAGCTACCGCGATCTGCCGATCCGGCTCTCCGAGGTGGCCAACGTCTACCGCAACGAGCGGTCGGGCGTGCTGCACGGCCTGCTTCGGGTGCGCGGCCTCTCCATGGACGATGCCCACATCTTCTGCACCATGGATCAGGTCGAGGACGAGATCTTTCTCTGCCTGGACCAGGTGGACCGGCTGGTGCGGGAGACCTTCGGCTTCGAGCTCGACTTCGAGGTCTCGACCCGGCCGCCCGGAGCGGCTGGGCGACGACGCGATCTGGGATCGGGCGGAGGCGATGCTGCAAGCGCGCGCTGGAGCGGAAGGGGATCCCGTACCGGGTGGACGAGGGCGGCGGCGCGTTCTACGGCCCCAAGATCGACATCAAGTTCCGGGACGCGATCGGCCGGCTCTGGCAGGGGCCCACGATCCAGCTCGACTTCAACCTGCCCGAGCGATTCGAGCTGGAGTACACCGGCGCCGACAACCGGCCGCACCGGCCGGTGATGATCCACCGCGCCATCTACGGCACGCTGGAGCGGTTCATCGGCAACCTGATCGAGCATTTCGCCGGCGCGTTTCCGGTCTGGCTGGCTCCGGAGCAGGTGCGGGTGATCCCGATCTCGGATGCGCAGGCCGATGCGGCGCACGCAGCTGGCCGCGCCGGCTCAAAGGCGGCCGGGCTTCGCGTGCACGTGGACGACCGAGGACGAGACGCTGAACTACCGGATCCGCGAAGGCGAGATGCAGAAGGTGCCGTACATGGCGGTGATGGGGCAGCGGGAAGCGGAGTCGGACAGCCTGGCGCTGCGGGTGCGCGGGGCGGGGAAGAAGCAGGAGGTCATGCCGGTGGGCGCATTCATCGAGCGGGTCACCGAGGAGGTCCGCGGCCGGCTGATGGTGCCGTAGCAGGCCGGGGGATGGATCGCTCCGGGCGAGCCGATGCCCTTCCGGGCCGCAGGCGGGCGCTGCGTCACAAATAGATCTAGCACAGATGCGGCCGCGCCCTAACGCGGCCTCCAGGGCAATCGGCTCACCCTCCGCTCCTCCTGTCTTGGTGACGGAACACTACGAGCTCCTTTCTGGTTGATCTTGAGGTGACAAACCGCCTGTTTTGGCATACTTTTGCCGCAGCGAACCTGAACCGGATCAGTACACGTGAGCGATAGCACGACCCCCGTCATTCTTTCCGCTGTCCGCACGCCCATCGGCCGCTATCTCGGCGGACTCTCGTCATTTACCGCTCCTCAGCTCGGGGCCATGGTCATTCGCGATGCCGTGTCTCGTGCCGGAGTCGATCCGGCCGCGGTTGAGCCGTCATCATGGGCCAGGTGGTGCAGGGAGGGTCGGGACAGGCGCCCGCCCGCCAGGCGCTAATCCACGCCGGACTTCCGCCTTCCATCCCCGCGGTCACCATCAACAAGGTCTGTGGCTCCGGTCTCAAGGCCGTGATGCTCGCCTCTCAGGCCATCAAGGCCGGCGACGCGGAGTGCATCGTCGCCGGAGGGCAGGAGTCGATGTCCAGCGCTCCGCACTACGTGTACGGCATGCGCACCGGGATCAAGGCCGGAAACCAGACGATGGTGGATGGGATGATCCACGATGGACTGTGGGACTCGTTCGGCTGCTGCCACATGGGCGAGTACGCCGAGTACACCGCCGAGAAGGCGGGAGTCAGCCGGGCCGACCAGGATGCATTCGCGTACGACAGCCATCGGAAGGCCATCGCCGCGATCGACGCCGGAAAGTTCAAGGGCGAGATCCTGCCGGTTCAGGTTCCCGGCAAGGCGGGCCGACCACCGTCAGCACCGACGAGGCGCCGCGGCAGAGACACCACGGCCGAGACGCTGGCCAAGCTGAAGCCCGCGTTCCGGAAGGACGGTGGAACGGTTACCGCCGGCAATGCGCCCGGCTTGAACGACGGCGCCAGCGCGCTGGTGGTGGCCTCGCTCGCGTTTGCCAAGGCGCACGGCCTCACTCCGCTGGCACGGGTCACCGGGTACTCGACCGGCGGTGGTGAGCCCCGGGACCTCTTCTTTGCTCCGGTCATCGCCGTGCGAACGCTGATGGAAAAGGCCGGCACCCGGATCGGCGACTACGATCTCATCGAGGCCAACGAGGCCTTTGCGGTTCAGGCGCTGGCCGACGGCCGCGAGCTGGGCTGGGACTGGAACCGGGTCAACGTCAATGGCGGCGCGGTTGCGCTCGGCCACCCCATCGGTGCCAGCGGCGCCCGGGTTCTCACCACCCTGCTGTATGCCCTGCGGGATCGGGGCGGCAACACCGGTCTCGCCACCCTCTGCCTAGGCGGTGGAAACGCCGTGGCCCTGAGCGTGGAGCTTATCTAAATGGATCTGGAAACCGGCCGAGCGACCCTGCCCTCAGCCAGCACCGCGTCGCGCCTTTCAAGGGTCGCCCGCGCGGCCGGCGCCTGTAGCGCTGGGCGCGCTGCTGGTGGCGGTGGCGGCGCAAGTCGTGGTGCCGCTGCCCTTCACTCCGGTGCCGATGACGCTCCAGCCGCTGGCGGTGCTCGTCGTGGGCGGTCTGCTCGGCGCGGCCGCCGGGGTGAGCGCACTGGTTCTCTACATCGCGCTGGGCGCTCTGGGTTTTCCGGTCTTCGCCGCGGGCGGCTCCGGAGTGCTGCATCTGATCGGCCCCACCGGCGGTTATCTGCTGGCCTTTCCGGTCGCAGCGGGAGTGACCGGGCGCTCTGGTGCGCCCCGCACCCTCCTCAGTGCTCCGGGTGCTCCTCGCGTGCGCCATCGGCATGGTCATCATCCATGTCGGCGGAGTCGCTCAGCTTGCCCTGCTCGGCGGGGACCCTGGTACGGCGTTCCGCATCGGCTTTGTTCCCTTCCTCACTGGTGACCTTCTGAAGGTAGGGCTGGCGGCGGCAATCATTCTGGCCGTCGGACCCAGGCTTCGCCCGCTGCTTTGATCTCTCCGGCCACCGGTTCCGAGAGAGTTTCCCTTTCCAAGGCGATCGGCTGGTCGGTCGCCTTTATGCTGCTGGGTATTGCCACCAGCGCGCTCCTCATGTCGCTCTGGGCCCAGATCGCCTACGGCAACGTGGGCCGCGGCCTCAACGCGCTGGTGGAGCCAGGGCCCGCTCAGACCATCGTTGCGGGATCCAGCCAGCTGCTGGGCTTTGCCTTCGCTACCTGGGTCATCGGATTTCGGGTGCTGCGCCTGGACCGGGCCGACCTGCGTTGGTTCCGGCCCCGGGCAGGTGCGCCGGGAATGGCAACGGGTCTGGCGCTCGGCGCCGGTGCAGCCGCGGTCGCTCTGCTCGCCGCGGTCCTGGTAGCCAACTCGCACTGGTCCCGTGACACCGGCGGAATGGCGGATTACCTGGGACAGGTCGTGCAAGACCTCGCTGGTGCTGGCTCCGGCCGCCCTCAGCGAGGAGTTCATGTTCCGCGGCCTGCCGCTGGTGCTCGTGGGTGCGGCGATCGGCCGGGGCACCGCGCTGGTCCTGGTTGCCGGCGTCATCTTCGCGCTCTTCCACGGGCTCAACCCCGGGATCACTCCGCTCGGTCTGGGCAACATCGCTCTGGCGGGAATTTTCCTGGGCGTGGCCTTCTATGCGCCCGGCGGGCTGTGGACTGCGTTTGGCGCGCATCTGGGATGGAACGCCACGCTTGCGGCACTGGACGCTCCGGTGAGCGGGTTGCCTTTCAGCATACCCCTGATCGACTACCGCGCCGGCGATCCGGTCTGGCTCTCGGGCGGCCACTTCGGCCCCGAGGGAGGGCTGCTCGCCACCGGGGCGATCACCGGCGCGCTCCTGATAATGGTGCGCTGGGCCCGGCGGGATCCATCATGAAGCGCGCGGCGGTGGTGGGCGCCGGAACGATGGGAAACGGGATCGCCCACGTCTTCGCGCAGCATGGCTGGGCGGTGACGCTGGTGGATACCGCGCCCACGGCGCTGCAGAAAGCCAATGCCACGATCCGCACCAACCTGGAGCGCCAGGTCAAGAAGGGCACGCTTCCGCCGGACGCGCCCGATCAGGTGCTGAGCCGGATCTCGAGCGACACCAATCTGAGCGCGGTGGCCGAATCCGAACTGGTGATCGAAGCGGCGAGCGAAAGTCCGGCGATCAAGTTTTCTCTCTTCGAGCAGCTCGACCGGATCTGCGGGCCCGAGGCCATCCTGGCCAGCAACACCAGCTCCATATCGATCACCGAAATCGCCGGGCGCACTCGCCGGCCGGAGCAGGTGATCGGGATGCATTTCATGAATCCGGTGCCGGTGATGCAGCTGGTCGAGGTGATTCGGGGCCACGCCACCAGCGACCGCACCACGTCACGGGTGATGGAGACCGCCCAGGCTCTGGGCAAGACGCCGGTCGAGGTGAACGACTATCCCGGCTTCGTGAGCAATCGGGTCCTGATGCCGATGATCAACGAGGCCATCTTTTGCGTGATGGAAGGCGTTGCCTCGCCCGAGGCGATCGACACGGTGATGAAGCTCGGCATGGCGCATCCGATGGGACCGCTGGCGCTGGCCGACTTCATCGGGCTCGACGTGTGCCTTGCCATCATGAATGTGCTGCACGACGGGCTGGGCGACGACAAGTATCGTCCCTGTCCTCTGCTGCGGAAAATGGTCGCGGCGGGTATCTGGGCCGGAAGACCGGGAGAGGATTTTATGACTACGAGCAAAAACCTGGGCGCTAACCGCGCGGGCTTTGGTGGGGCCGTCGTTTCCGCGCTGGAGAGCGACCTGGCTCCGCGCTCGCCCCGGCATGGCTCCGCGGCCCCGGCCGACGTCTTCGCCCAGATGCAAACCATGGGTCACGAGCAGATGCTGCTGTCGCACGACCCGTCCTGCGGCTACTACGGCATCGTCGCCATTCACGACACGACACTGGGCCCGGCACTCGGCGGGACCCGGTTCTGGCAATACGGCAGCACCGCGGAAGCGGTCACCGACGCGCTTCGGCTCTCCCGGGGGATGACCTACAAGTCCGCGGTGGCCGGCATCAATCTCGGGGGCGGGAAGTCGGTCATCATCGGTGACAACCGTCGAGCCGACCGCGAAGCCCTCTTCCGGGCTCACGGCCGGTTCATCGAGACGCTGGGCGGCCGCTACATCACGGCGGAAGACATCGGCACCAGCCCGGCCGACATGGAGTACATCAAGCTGGAGACCGACCATGTGGCCGGTCTGCTCGGCCTCTCGGGCGATCCGTCGCCGGTGACGGCGTACGGCGTATATGTGGGGATGAAGGCGGCGGCCCGGGTCCGCTGGGGCAAGGATGACCTGTCCGGCAAGACGGTGGCGATCCAAGGCTGCGGCAAGGTGGCATCGCACCTGGCCCATTATCTCCACGCCGAAGGCGCCAAATTGATCGTCACCGACATCGACGCGGAGAAGGTGAAGAAGGTGGTTGAGGAGACCGGCGCCAAGTCTGTAGGCCCAGAAGAGATCTACGATCAGAAGGCCGACGTCTACGCTCCGTGCGCGCTCGGTGCCACGGTCAACGACGAAACGCTGCCCCGGCTCAAGATCGAGGTCATTGCCGGCGGAGCCAACAATCAGCTGGCCGAAGATCGCCACGGCGATCTGCTGGAAGAGCGAGGGATTCTCTACGCCCCGGATTACGTCATCAACGGCGGCGGCGTGATCAACGTGTACGGTGAGCTGCACCGGTGGCCGGTGGAGCGGGCCAAGAAAAAGGCGGGAGAGATCTACGAGACCCTGCTCCGGATCTTCGACATCGCCAAGCAGGAGAAGATCCCCACCTATCGGGCGGCTGACCGGCTGGCCGAGCAGCGGATCGCAGCGGTGGCCGGGCTGGATCGGATGTGGGTTTCGGGGAGGCGGTAGGCAGACGGGTCCATCTTGACAAAGTGACATCAACAAACACCAACGACGTCCACTTCCGCTCCTTCCGCCTCTTCCGCAATCTTCTATCATTAACCCAATGGCCGAAGTCATTCCAATCGGTTCGGATCACGCCGGCTATCAGCTGAAGGAACGGGTGGTCGAGGAACTGCGGGAGCTGGGATACGAGCCCCTCGACCTGGGCACCCACAGCCCGGAATCGACCGACTATCCGGACTTCGCCCACAAGGTCGCGTCGGAGGTGGAGCAGCACCACGCCAGCCGCGGTGTCCTGCTCTGCGGAAGTGGTCTCGGCATGTCCTACGCGGCCAACCGGCATCGGGGGGTTCGAGCGGCGGTGGCCTGGAATCCTGAGATCGCAAAGCTGGCGCGGGAGCATAACGATGCGAACATTCTCATCCTGCCCGCACGATTCGTGAGCGAGGACGAGGGCGTCGAGATTCTGAAGACCTGGCTGGAGACGCAGTTCGCCGGCGGCCGCCACGTACGCCGGCTGGAGAAGATCGATCAGGAGAATGGATGACGCTGAACCATAACGCGAGCTTGCGTGAGGCCGATCCCACGGTCGCCCGGCTGATCAATGCCGAGCTGCGGCGGCAGCAGCGCGGCCTGGAGCTGATCGCGAGCGAGAACTTCGCCAGCCGGGCGGTGATCGATGCCATGGGGACGCCCCTTACCAACAAGTATGCCGAGGGCTACCCCGGGCGGCGGTACTACGGCGGCTGCGAGGTGGTGGACGAGGTCGAGCAGCTCGCCATCGATCGGCTCAAACAGCTGTTCGGCGCCGAACATGCCAACGTGCAGCCTCACTCGGGCGCGCAGGCCAACTTCGCCGCCTTCATGGCACTCATACGTCCCGGCGAGCTGCTGATGGGCATGTCGCTTCCTCACGGAGGCCACCTGTCGCATGGCGCCGCGGTGAACCACAGCGGGGTGGTCTGGCGCGCCGTTCACTATGGGGTCGACCCGGCCACCGGCCGGATCGACTACGACAAGGTGCGCGACCAGGCCCGCCAGGAACGGCCCAAGCTCATCATCGCGGGCGGCAGCGCCTACGCCCGCATCATCGACTTCGCAGCGTTCCGCTCCATTGCCGATGAGATCGGGGCGTTCTTCCTGGTGGACATGGCGCACTTTGCCGGGCTGGTCGCGGGCGGGGTATATCCCTCGCCGGTTCCTCACGCGCAGGTGGTCACCAGCACCACCCATAAGACGCTGCGTGGCCCCCGGGCCGGCCTGATCCTCAGCACCATCGAGCACGCCAAGGCCATCGACAAGTCGGTCTTTCCCGGCACCCAGGGCGGGCCGTTGCAGCATGTAATCGCCGCCAAGGCGGTAGCCTTCGGCGAAGCGCTGACGGACGATTTCAAGGAGTACTCCCGGCAGGTGGTGGAGAACGCCAAGACCTTGGCCGACGGGCTGACTGAGCGGGGCTTCGCCATCGTCTCCGGCGGAACCGATTCGCACCTGATGCTGGTGGATCTGAGACCCAAGGAATTGACCGGGAAGGCGGCGGAAAAAATTCTGGGTGAGGCGGGGATAACGGTGAACAAGAACACCATCCCCGATGATCCCCAATCGCCATTCGTCACCAGCGGCATCCGACTGGGCACCCCGGCGGTGACGACGAGGGGAATGGGCGTGGCGGAGATGCGGCAGGTGGCGGAGCTGATCGACCGGGCGCTCAGTCGTCCCGATGAGACCACTCTCGCCACCGTGCGGAGTGAGGTCGAGGAGCTGACCTCGGCTTTCCCACTGTATACGTCGGCCAAACCTGTTCGACCTGCTTTCGACGGGAAGAGCCGGGGCGGCACTCCGGTAGGGGCACATCAGTGAACGAGCTGCAGCTGGCGGACGACGTGATGGCACGAATTCGCGCCCGGGGAGGACAGTATCACGAGCGCGCGTATCTCTTCGTACTGGCAACCATCGAGTTTCTGCAGAACCGCCTCGAGGTTCGCCGCCACGTGACCGGGCCCGAGCTGGCCTGGGCCTGCCGGGATTTTGCCCAGCAGCAGTTCGGCCTCCTCGCTCAGGGAGTGCTGACCCACTGGGGCATCACTCGCACGGAGGATATAGGCCGAATCGTCTTCACCCTGGTGGAGGTTGGCCTCCTGGTCACCCAGCCGGGCGATACTGAATCCGATTTCGAAGGAGTGTATCAGTTCGCCGATGCGTTCGGCGATTCCTACGAATGGCAGGGGCTGCGCGGCGCCTAGCGGACGGGAGGGAACATGGAGACGAAGGAGTGGCCGGCCTGTCAGAAGTGCTCGCAGGGAACCCTCATTCCACTTTCCGACTATGGCCGCGAGGGCGCGCCGATCACCTACAAGGCGTGGGTCTGCACCAATCCCGACTGCGGATTCAATCTTCGAATCGATAACGGCGAGATCAGCTTCGGCCGGGCGATAGGTCAATCCTATAAGTAAGCGGAAGCGTGAGCGGTAAGAGGGAAATAGCGTAAGCGGTCTTATCCGGAGCTATCATGCCAGCTACCGCTCTACCGCTCACCGCTCACTTTTGGTTTCCCGCTCACGTTTTTAGTACATCGCCTCCGTACATGCCCCCCATCCCAGTACTAACCCCCGAACAATCGAAAATCTGGGACCAGCGCGCCGTTGCCGCCGGCATCGAGCTGGCCACCCTGATGGAGAGTGCTGGGCGCGCGGTGGCCGTCGTGCTCTCGGACCGCTACGCGCACCTGCTTCGCGCCGGTGTGCTGGTGGCGGCGGGACCGGGGAACAATGGCGGCGATGGATGGGTGCTGGCCCGCGCGCTGCATCATCTCGATGTGCCGGTCTGGGTCACGCCGAGCCCACCTGCGTCCGAGCTGTGCGAGCGGATGGCGCGGCTGGCCCGGGCCGAAGGGGTGAGAGAGGTGAGTTCCGATGGTCCCTGGCCCACGCGTAGCACTCGCGGTGGATGCGTTGCTCGGCACCGGCGCGTCCGGCGCTCCCCGCCCCGCCATGGCATCGCTGGTGGAACGGATTCACGACCTCGAAATCCCAGTGCTGGCAATAGACGGCCCAACCGGAGTGGATCTCTCGACCGGTGTCGTGCACGGTCCCATTCGTGCCGATCTCACCGTGACCTTTGGCGGGCTTCGCCGAGGACACGTGCTCGCCCGTGATGAGGTGGGCAACGTAGTCGTGGTGGACATCGGGCTCCCTCCGTCCGATCCCGCCTGGCCGACCCTAGTTACCGACGCTCAGGCGGTTGAATGGCTGCGCCGGCTCCAGGCACGGGATCACAAGGGCACGCGGGGTCGCGTGGTCATAATCGGTGGGGCGGCCGGCATGACCGGCGCTATCAGGATGGCGGCGCGGGCGGCATTCGCCGCGGGGGCCGGTCTGGTGCACGCAGTGGCCCCGCCGGATACGGTGGCGGCCTTGGTGCAGGCGGAGCCCGATCTTCAGACGCTGGCTCACCCCTTCGATCAGCCTCCCGGCGCTGAGCTCCTCGATTTGATCCAGAAAGCTGATGCGCTTGCGATCGGCCCCGGCCTCGGCAGGGAACCGGGTCGGCGGGAGCTGGTTGCCTCTCTGGTTGCCGTGGCCAAGGCAGTGGTGCTCGACGCCGACGCACTGGTGGCCTTCGCCGGGCGAGCGGCGGAGCTGGCACAGCTTGCTCGGGGGCGGCCCTTGGTGCTGACCCCGCATCCGGGTGAGTTCCGCACTGTATTTCCCGATCTGGCGGCGATGCGTGAGCTCGATCCCTGGTCCGCGGCGGCAAGCGCCGCGCAGAGCGCGGGTGCTACCGTGCTGCTGAAGGGAGTTCCCAGCGTGGTGGCGTCAGGCGGCACTTCACTCTGGACTGTGGCCGCCGGCAATCCGGGACTGGCTACCGGCGGCAGCGGCGACGTGCTCACCGGACTGGTGAGCACCGGATTGGCTCAGGGACTGGAGCCGCCGGCAGCGGCTGCCTGGGGAGCGCAGGCGCTGGGACGCGCCGCGGATATGGCGGCGCGACGTCACACGGCGCGGGCGCTGCGCCCGATGGACGTGGTGAGCGCGTTACCCGATCTGTGGCGCGAGTGGGAGCTGCTTCGAGCGGAGCGCGCCGGCGCCACGAGCACCGATTCTATTCGAGCTTCCCCGTCCCCAGACGACCTGAGGTCTGGTCCCGGGGTAGATTCTTGCCATGCGTCGCCTGCTTGCCCTCGCCCTCCTGATCTGCCCCTCGCGCGGCCACGCTCAGTCGTTCAGCCGCGACTGGCGACCCGAAGATCGCACCGTCATCGGCGACTTCAGCCGGATCAATGCGATCGCCGCCTCCGCCGAGCGGGTGTACATGGTGTCGACCAGCGGGGTCCTGATCTGGAACCCGCAGTTCCAGCACTGGGAAGGCTCCTTCGATCCACCCGATCGCAACCTGCTGACCCAAGTGTTCGCCGGTCTCGCCGATCCCCTGGACAACTCGTTGTGGCTGGCACGAACCGACCGCTGGATCCACTACCAGCCGGATATTCAGCTGTGGGACCAGGGGCTGGTTCCCGAAGGCATACAGGCCATCGCGTTCGATCAGGATAATCCCGGCGTCGGATTGTTTCTGCGGACTCGGTCAGGATGGCAATTGGTGCCCCGGGGAGGAACCTTCCCTCAACCCTCGCCTCCACCGGCCAATCCGACAGTGCCGCACACCGTGTCCGAGGCGATCCGAAGCAACCCAGCGCTCCAGGCCAACGCCGCCGCCATCCTCACCGACAATCGCCTCCGCACCGTGCGTTACACCGCCGCCGCGCGCTCTTTCGACAATCGCGGCTGGTACCTGGGAACGTCGGGAATCGGGGTTCTCTACCTGGCGGATGGATCGCCGCTGCCGGAGCGAATGAGCTTTGGGCTCCCCGGAAATCGGGTGAGCGCGGTTTTCAGCTGGCCTGGCGGGGTATGGGCCGCAACCGACCGCACCTCCTTCAGCGACGCAGCGCTCACCTTCGTCTCGACCGATCTCGGACGCTTTCTGTCCTTGCCCGGCACCTCAGCTACCGGAACACCGTTCAGCCAGGTGAAAGAGCTGGCGGGGCAGGGGAAGGCGGTCTGGGCGGCCACCGATTTCGGCGTGGCGCAGGTGGAGCCCTCGGACAGCAGCATCCGGCTGGTGGATCAACGGCAGGGCTTACCCGACAGCCGGGTGTACTCTGTCGTCTCCCGCGCGGGACGGATCGTGGTGGGAACCGCGCATGGGGCCGCCTGGCTGAACGACTCGCTGCGGGTCGAGCGCATTGCGCCCCAGTACAGTGATGCGGTGTACAGTGTGTTTCCCTCGGGCGACACGGTCTGGGCCGGTACCCCAGCCGGATTGCTCCTCGCGCTGCCGGATGGGCAAAATCTGGTGCGTCCCGCCGAGTTGGCCTCTCCCAGCATGCAGGCCGGCGTGGTCGACCTGGCTCCGCTCGCGGATACACTGGTGGCGCTCACTCAGGATCAGCTACTCTGGCGCAATCCCCGGAGCCGGCAGTGGACCCTGGGTCCCAACCTGTCGGGACTGTTGGGCAGGCTCAGGCGCTTTGTCGCCGACGGCGAGGGATTCTGGGTCGCCGGCGATCGCGGCGTCGGCTTTGCCCGGCTTACCACCCCGCCAGTTCGATCACTCAGGGAGGGCGACCTTCCTGGTGCCGCCAATGACCTCGCGGTGGACGAAGACTATCTCTGGGTTGCCACCGACGGCGGCTTGGTGCGCTTTCGGCTCAACGTGATTCGTCCGTGAAGAGTGAAGCGGACCCGGGGCGGACTCTCGCACTGGGTCCCGGCGCGGAGTTCGACCGGATTCGGGGAATCATCCAGGCTCTGGGCCCCAATGCCACCGGTCTGGGCGATGACTGCGCGCTCTTTCCTTCGGGCGACACGTTCTTCGCGCTCAGCACCGACGTGAGCGTCGAAGGGATCCACTTCCGGCTCGACTGGATCTCGCTGGAGGAAGCAGGATGGCGCGCCGCGGCGGCGGCGCTCTCCGACCTGGCCGCCGAAGGCGCCAAGCCCTTGGGGCTGCTCTCTGCGGTGACGATGCCGGACTCAGCCGCACCGGCCGATCTCCTGCAATTGATGAATGGTGTGGGCGCCGCAGGGGCCTCCGTCGGCGCCACTGTATCCGGAGGGGATCTTTCTTCCGGAAGTGCCTGGAGCATCGCGGTCACAGTAATCGGAGAGACCAGCCAGCCGGTCACCCGGGCCGGTGCCAGCCCTGGTGACACGCTCTGGGTGACCGGCGCGTTGGGAGGGTCCCGCGCCGGGCTGGAGGCGTGGCGCCGAGGTGCGGAGCCTTCGCCGGAAGCTCGGCGACGCTATGCCCATCCGGAGCCCAGGGTCGCTGCAGGGCAGTGGCTGGCCCGACACGGTGCTCGGGCAATGCTCGATCTGAGCGACGGGCTTGGCGGGGACGCGGCCCACCTCGCCGCGGCCTCGGCCGTTGCGGTGGAGATCGATCTCGCGTTGCTGCCGGTGGCCTTGGAGGTAAAGCAGGAAGCCGAGCGGCTGGGGCAATCGTCCGCGCGCTTTGCCGCCGAGGCGGGCGAAGACTTCGAGCTGCTGGCGGCGCTTCCGCCGGAGTTCGATGGCGCGACCGAATTCGCCCGAGCCTGCGGCATTCCTTTGACTCGAATCGGCACCATCAAGTCAGGGAAAGGCGTACGATTCATACTGGAGGGCCGGCCCGTGGAGCTGCGTGGGTTCAACCACTTCGGTTGAGGATCGTGAGTCACCCGGCTAGGTTCGGGCGCCGTCGAGTACAGTCGCGAGTCGACGAGTCGGAAGTCAGGCAGGCCATCTCTTAGCGTAAACCCCTGCACAGAACTCAATGTCAACGATTATTGAAGTCCACGCGCGGGAAATCCTGGACAGTCGCGGGAATCCAACTGTCGAGACCGAGGTCGTTCTGTCGAGCGGAGCTCAGGGCCGAGCCGCAGTGCCCAGCGGGGCGTCTACCGGGGAGCACGAAGCCGTCGAGTTGCGCGATGGCGACTCCAATCGCTACGGCGGCAAGGGCGTGAGCGAGGCCGTCCGCAACGTGAACGAGGTGTTGGGGCCTCGCCTGGAGGGCAGGGCCGCCGAAGACCAGATCGAGATCGATGCCGAGATGATGGAGGCTGACGGGACCCCGAATAAGAGCAAGCTGGGCGCCAATGCGATCCTGAGCGTGTCGCTCGCGGTGGCGCGGGCCGCGTCGCAGGATTCCGGGCTTCCGCTGTATCGCTATCTGGGTGGACCGATGGCGCGGGTACTCCCGGTGCCGATGATGAACATTCTGAACGGTGGGGCCCATGCCTCCAACAACGTGGACGCACAGGAGTTCATGATCGTTCCCATCGGTACCGACAACTTCCCCGACGGGCTCAGAATGGGCGTCGAGGTGTTCCATGCGCTCAAGAAGGTGCTGAGCAAGATGGGCCTGTCCACCGCCGTAGGGGACGAGGGCGGCTTCGCGCCGATGCTCCCGTCGAACGAAGCTGCGCTCGACGTGGTGATGCAGGCCATCAAGGCGGCCGGGTACGAGCCGGGATCGGATGTGGCGATTGCGCTCGATGTCGCGGCCAGCGAGCTGTACCAGGATGGCGAATATGTCTTCAAGAAGGGCGACGGCAGCCGCCGGTCGGCCAAGGACATGGTCGACCTGTACGCCGGCTGGGTGGACCGCTATCCCATCGTGTCGATCGAGGACGGGCTGGCGGAGAACGATTGGCCGGGCTGGGCCCTGCTGACCGAGCGGCTGCACGAGCGGGTTCAGCTGGTGGGCGATGACCTGTTCGTCACCAATGTGGACCGGCTGGGACGGGGCATCGAGGAAGGCGTCGGGAACGCGGTGCTGGTGAAGGTGAATCAGATCGGCACCCTGACCGAGACGCTGCAGTGCATCGAGCTGGCCAAGGGCAGCGCATATGGGGTGATCATCTCCCATCGTTCAGGCGAGACCGAAGACACCTTCATTGCCGACCTCGCGGTCGCGACCGGGGCAGGGCAGATCAAGACCGGGAGCGCGAGCCGCACCGACCGAACCGCCAAATACAACCAGCTGCTCCGGATCTCGGAGGAGCTGGGCGACCTGGCGCACTATCCCGGCAGAGACATGTACCAGCTATGAACTGGGGCCGCTGGGCTATCATCCTCGGCGTGATCTTCGCCTTGTACTTTGCCTTTCAGGGCGGGGAGTACGGAACGCTGGATCTGCGCGAGCTGCGCAACCAGGCGGCCCAGGAGAGCACGGCGGTGCAGCAGCTGCAGCATGTGGTGGACTCACTGAGTCGACTGGCTGTCGCCATCGAAAAGGACCCCGGTGATGCAGGAGCGGGTGGCGCGGGAGCGGTTCGGGATGTTGAAGCCGGGAGAGTTTCTGTACCGACTGGTGCCGACAGCCGAAAAGCGTGAGCGGTAACTGCAAAAGCGTGAGCGGGAACGATGACCAGCGGAGTGGTAGAAGTTCAGCGAAGACGGGTTAAATTATTTTGAGAGCAGGTGGCGGTGGCGGCGTGCAGTTCCCGCTTACCGCTTACGCTTTTGTGTTCCCGCTTACGCTGTTGAAGAGAAGACGGCAGGGTAGCTCAGCTGGTTAGAGCACGGCACTCATAATGCCGGGGTCGCGGGTTCGAGTCCCGCCCCTGCTACTGTCCCGAAGCCTCGCGCTCCCACCGAGTCGCGGGGCTTTCTCATTCAGGAAATAACCCAGCCGACGCGGTTGGTTCCCAGGTACGCCCGACGCGCCATCGTTGGCAACCGCCTGCCCAGCACATGGAATTCGGGCTTTTCGCCTGTAGGCCTCCAGCAAACGAGAACAGGGCTGCACCCTATCTGCCCTCCGGAAATCAACCTACCGCATAGCTCCCAACCTGGCACCTCGCTTGCTCTTTCATTCCTGATCCGTCTCCAGGAACGTCGCTGGCTGCGGGGCAAAGTGTCGCTGGCGCTCTCGAACTTTCACCCGCACCGGAGTCGTGTATGTCTCGTCGGCCTTTCCTGCCCGCCCTGCTGCTGGTCTTGGTATCGCTGACCGCCTGCACCAAGGATGGCACGGGACCCAGCGACCCGAACACCGGTGGCGGTCCAGTCGATAGCGATCCGATCCCGAACGGGAGCTGGCCCAATCCGGACGGGACCGTACCCACGGTCCAGCCGGTGGATACCACGGTATACACCCCCACCGACACGCTCAGCCCCAGCATCGGCGATACCACGATAGCCCTATTGTTTCAAGCCGCGGGGGCTGCCCGATACAACCTGGGTACCTGCAGCTCGAACGGAACCTGGACGGCTCCGAACGGGACTCAGTACGGGCCGCACAATCCCAACTGCTTGAGCTATCGCACGAGCGGACCGGGTAACAACGGGAAGGGGCACTGCGCGCTTTCCGCCCAAGGGTATCCCGGTCTCTGGGTAAACGCAGTGGGTCACGGAACCTCGCCCTATAGCCCCAAGTGTCTCGACCGGGGCACCTCGTCAACCACGCTCACACTGAGCTTTTCGGCGCAGGCTGAGCTGTTCCAGGCGACTGATGGATCGGGTGGGAGCATGCTGAATTTCACCTCCGGCGGCGTCACCCAGGCCCAACTCATCTACCATGGGACGGCAGCGGACAGCACCACCGGTGCCGGGGTCCTGGTGGGGACCGACAATGCCAGTCCAGCCCGAACCTGGTCGATCGGCTTCAGCCAGCCGGCCCTGAACTTTACCGGCGGAGCGTCTAATGGGGACCTCATCAGCGCCCTGAGTACATCTGGCGTCGAGGTCATTGCCTGCAATGTCGCGGTGGGCTGTTCAACGATCACGCTCAAGATCGGCGCATGACACCCTGACGGTGATCGACGTGTTCGGCGATCACCGTGGTCGGGTGGGATCAGCTGGGTGGCGCCATCATCCGAGGCCTCGCGCTCCTAGAGCGCGAGGCTTCTTCATGAAGCGACTGGTTGCAGCAGGTGCTAGTCTGCTTCCCCGCGCAGAAACTTGATAGTGAGCCTTTGATTGTCCCGGTACATCCGGTCGATAGTCAGGATCGCCAGCCGGCCGTTATCCCACTGCCCACGACGATCCCTGCCCAGAAGACCACCAAGTCTCGAAGCGTCATTCCGCCGCCCCAGGACCAAAGCCCAATCGGCAAGGATTACCATGTCCAGTCCTCAGGATTCCCTGGTGATGCCGAGATGGATTGACCCCACGACAAATCGACGGAAGGGCCGAGCGGTGCCGCCCGGCCCTTTGATACTCCTAAGCGGTCCAGCTTATACGTGCTTCTTCTACCAGGCTTTCAGGGGCAATCCGCTCTTCCAGTTCTTCTGCCGACAGCTCCAACTCAGCGTCTCTCCCCGTGGCGGCCAGGGTCGATTCATCCCGCTTTGGCCTTCTGATCGGCGGTCAGCTCAGTCCTGGCCTGCCGTTTGTGCTCAGACATAGATCCTCCTGAAGAAGTGACACGGGGTGAGGGCGATTTGCTGAAGCCCGGCGTTTTGTAAACCTGAGGCTAACGAGCTTTCGTGAATCCAGCGTGAAAAGAACGGAGCAGGCACTAAAGCCCTCCCCATCAGCGACATACAAAAGGTTTGTTCAGGTCCCGAGTGGATGGCCGATACTCCCAGGTTGCCTTCTTCACCCACTCGGCAGGTCGGCTTTTGCCAAGGACCTGCAAGGAGCTGTAATGCCAAGCAGAATGTTCCAGTACCTGAACGGCGCCGCACTTGGGGCCCTCACCGCGCTGACACTCACGGCGTGTCAGCAGGACCAGCCGACCAGTCCTTCAACGAACGGGAGCGGCACAGACGGCGAAGAGATCATCGACTTCGAGCTTACCCCGGCGGGCGCGGCGGCCGCGAAAGCGTCGGTGATGGTGGGCACCCATGGGTTGCCCACGATCCCGCTTCGGGAGCAGGCATTGTCGCGAATCAATGCCAGTGTAGGCCGGGTGGACAACTCACCCTTCGATCTCAGCTACAATGGCGGCCCGATGGTGAAGGCCGCCACCCATTACGTGATCTACGTGAACTGCATCGCTCCGGAGACCCCGGGGACCTGCTGGGGTAACGGTCCTCTGGCGCCGGCCAACTTTCTGCGGGACCTCAATGCCAGCGAGTATCTCCGCCTGGTCAACGAATACATCGGAGCCGAGGCGAGGTTGAAGTTTCCGGTGGCCGCCTCCATGCGTACCACCGCCACCTTTGCCAACCCCAAGCGGGCGACGCTGCAGGAGATTCAGCACATCGTGTCTGACGCGATCACCGCAGCCGGTGGCGCGACCGGGTACGCAGGGATGTACCATGTGTTTCTGCCCAGGGGCACCGAGGTGTGTATCGTCGCCGGCAACTGCTACTCGCCGAGCGACCCGGCCAGCTGGGCCTTCTGTGCCTTCCACGGCAGCGTGAACTTCGGCGCCACCCAGCACGTCCTGTTCACGGTGCAGCCCTATCAGGGAGTTCCCGGGTGCCAGTGGCCGGGCCAGACGCCTCAGGGGCTGATCGATGCCACCGCCTCTACTCTGGCGCATGAGGTGCTGGAGACCATCACCGATCCCGACTTCGACGCCTGGAGCAATGTGCTGTTCGGCTTCGAGATATCGGACATGTGCTCCACCTTCGGCAGCAATCTCCTGCTCAACGCTCGTCAGTACTTCCTGCAGTCGCAGTACTCGAACACCAAGCACATGTGCACCAGTCAGGCGCCCGTCTGATCGATGGGGAACTGCTCGCGGTGTCACTGACCGCGGGCAGTTACCCCAGAGTACCTGGCCCGGCACCGTACCCCTTGCATACTGGAGAGTTAGCGATCTTACTTGATGTGGGTTAGAGCCGCGCGACCTTGGCGCGCGGACGACATTCATAAAGATCCCTCTTCGTGGGGAGGGCAAAAGGCAGCCAGCGCTGCCCGGAGCCCGCATGCCCAGCCGAGGAGACCGCCGGTCCCGCTTCTCAGCCGAACCCATGGTGTTGATCGTTGATGATGAAGAGACCCCCCGCTCGACTACCTCCCGGATGGTTCGCGCCCTGGGTTATGAGGCCCGAACCGCCCGAGATGGCCGCGAGGCGCTCCGCTACATCCAGCAGCACCCGGGCGAGATCCGTCTCGTGCTCACCGATGTGGTCATGCCATACATGGATGGAGGCGAGTTGGCCGAGCGAGCCCGGGACCTGCATCCCCGGCTGCCGATCATCCTGATGTCGGCCTATCCGGTGGGCGAGATCGCCGAGCTGGTGGCCGCGTATCCCGAGCTGCCCTTCCTGGAGAAGCCCTTCACCACCGAGACCCTGCACAAGTTCCTGGCACCCATCCTGGGTCCGCCGGCCCCACGAGGACGCCGGGCTAACGACCGAGTGCGCTACCGCGACCGGGCGAGGCAATCCAGCTAGGATTGATGCCCGCACGGCGAATCTTTCTTCTCTCTCCCGCACACTGTGGCGGCAAGCGCGCCGCCATTTTGCTCAACGAACGGGCGGCGTTTCCCCTGGCGCAGCGGCTTCGCTCGCCGGGCATCTCCCTGGGTGAGGCGTTCAGCTTCCTCAGTGGACTCTATTTCCGGGGAAAGCTGGCCTACGCCGCCCACTTCGCCCGTGCGCCCGAGGGGCAGGCTGGAGTTCAGGTCATCACCACCGACCGGGGACTGCTCCCGCCCGACACAATGGTCGGAACACGGGAGCTGCGCGAGTTCGGCACGGTAGACATCCGCGCGGACCATCCCGAGTACCGCACCCCGTTGAGGCGCGACCTCCGCCGACTCGAGGAGCTCGACGACCTCGAGGTCGTCCTGCTCGGCAGCGTGGCGACCGGGAAGTACGTGGACGTGCTGCTGGAAATGCTGGGCGAGCGGCTCCTCTTTCCGGTGGAATTCGTGGGCCGGGGCGACATGAGCCGGGGAGGGCTTCTGCTGCGGGCGGCGGAAGCGGGGAAGGAGCTGACCTACCAGCCGGTGGCCGGGGCGATTCGGCACGGCCCGCGCCCGCCCAAACTGGCCCGCCGGCGGTGACACCGAAGTCGGCCACTTCGCTCCGAAGTCCAGTTCAGCTGCCCACCGGCTCCGAGAACGAGGTCGTACGGATCGGGGACCGGACAGTACAGCTGACCAATCTCGAAAGATCTTCTGGCCCGAGCTGGGTCTCACCAAGCGCGATTTGCTCCAGTACTACGCCGACGTCTCCCCGGTTCTGTTGCCCCACGTGAGGGACCGCGCGATGGTGATGAAGCGCTACCCCAACGGGATTCGGGGCAAGTGGTTCTTCATGAAGCACACCCCGTCCCCCCGGCCGGAGTGGCTGGAGACCTGTGAGATCGAGCACGACTCGGGCAATGTGATCGCGTTCCCCATGGTGCAGGACCTCGCCTCACTGCTCTGGGTGATCAACCTCGGCTGCATCGATCTCAATCAGTGGTACGCCCGCTGCGACGACACCGACCGGCCGGACTACCTGCATTTCGATCTCGATCCAGGCGAGGGAGCGGGATTCGAGCAGGTGCTGGAGACCGCGATCGTGGTGCGCGACGCGTTGCGGCACCTGGAAATGAAGCCGCTGGCCAAGACCAGCGGGTCCAAGGGCATTCACCTCTACGTCCCGATCGTGCGGGGACCGCTTCAGAAGGACGTCTGGCGAGTAGCCAAGGAGTTCGCCAAACAGATGGAGCAGCTGTATCCCCAGCTCATCACGGCGGAGTACAAAGTGGCGAAGCGGCCGCACGGGCGGGTCCTGGTGGACTACAACCAGAACGGCTGGGGGCGGACACTGGCGTCGATCTATTCGCTGCGTCCCACCGAGCAGGCGACGGTCTCGACAGCGGTCACCTGGCAGGAAGTAGAGCAGGGTTTCACCATTGCGGACTTCCGAATCGACAACGTTCCCCAGCGGCTGCGGGAACTCGGAGACCTCTGGAAGCCGCTCCTCGCGGCCCGAGGGCGATATGATCTGGGAAGACTCCTCTCATCGGATGCATGATTTACGCATTCACACACAGCGACTCGGTGGATCACTCTGTTCAGCTCTGAGTTTTTCAGAGCAAGTGATTGCGAGCACAGCAGGGGAAAACCTGGTGTTACAGCATTAGTGCAGGAGGCTCTCATGCCGGAGAAGAGGACGCTGAAAAGAGCCCACAGAAGGAAGTCCTGATCGATGCCCAGGAAACCAACCGCGAGCGGCAAACGAACCAGTTCGAAAAAGGCGTCGACTCCGGCCAAGTCCGCAGCGAATGCAGAATCGCAGTTGGCCGAGTATCGGCGAAAGCGGGACTTCACCCGGACGGCGGAGCCACGCGGCGGTAGCGAGGCGAGCAAGCAAAAGCTGGCCTTCGTCATTCAGAAGCACGCCGCGAGTCACCTGCACTACGATCTGAGGCTCGAGCTGGACGGGGTGATGAAAAGTTGGGCCGTTCCCAAAGGCCCCAGTCTGGACCCGACGGTAAAGCGCCTCGCCATGCAGGTGGAAGACCATCCCATCGAGTACAACAGCTTCGAGGGCACCATCCCCAAAGGCGAGTACGGCGGCGGCACGGTGATGCTGTGGGATAGGGGTACGTACAGCTATGGCGGCAGCGATCCCGATCCGATCGGTGGGCTACGGCGAGGGTACCAGAAGGGTGACTTCAAGTTCGTGCTGCAGGGCAAACGGCTGCGCGGCTCCTGGGTGCTGGTTCGCACCCGCCGCGACGAAAGGGGCAAGGCCCAGTGGCTCCTCATCAAGCACCGCGATGAGTTTGCGGCCGAAGGATCGGACGTAACCGCCGAACATCAGACCTCAGTGGCCACCCGGCGAACCATGGAGGAGATCGGGGGCGGGAAGAGCCGGGTCTGGCATTCCAATCGCACCGAGAACGTCGAGCCGGGAGAAGAAAAGCGCACGGCGGCCGCCGCCAGGGAGTCGAGTACCCAGGCGGCTCCCACATCCGCCTATCAGCGGCTGATGGCCAGACGCTCCCGGTGACTCTGCACGCCGTTCGACACCTCTAGATCCACCGCGCTCTTGCCGGTCCACACCCGGGCGTTCCCGCCGCGGGCAAAGGAGAGCACCTCGCCGGTGTCCGGGTCCCGGACAATCAGCATCGGGTGCGCAGCGGCATTCCACTGGAGCGCAATGGTCCCCGGTCTCCCGCCGTGCGGTGATGCGGTCCGGTACCGGGCCGCGCTGGAGCAGCTCGCCGACTGCCTGACCGCGGCCAGCCGAGTGCCCGGGCCGGTCAGTCGCACCGTTCCCAGGCGCGCAGCCGTGGCCTGATCGATCGGAACGGCGAATGCGAAGTATTTGGTGTTCTGACCCGCGTCCGCCCCGGCGTAGCGTCAAAGGACAGGTTGAAAAGCGAGGAGCCGTCGGCAGCCTGAGCCTCGATGGCGTAGGGACCGCGGCTCTGCGGCATTCGCGGCCGGGTCACGATTTGGAAGGTTGGCTCGAGAACGGGCTGGCCATTCACAATCCGGCCCCAAACCAGGATGCAGGGCTGCGCCGCCTCGGCGGCCTGCGCCTTCAGTGGATGCGATCGGCGGTAGGTCATTACTTCCTTATAGATGTAGTCACTGACCCAGGGATTGTCGCAGTAGCCCATGATGTCCGGCTGACTGGGAGTCTTGAGGGTCCCGTTGCCCAGGTCGTAGCCATACACCCCGATGTTGCCCGAGTGGTAGGGATAAGCCGGGTCGACGCCCGGCGGTGTGCCGCATGGCGTGTGCAACTGTCCCCAGGTGTGACCCAGCTCGTGGGCGATCACCCGCCTCATGTCCGACGGATTGTCCCAGCCGAGCGCCGATGGCGCACCCACCACAAGCCGTTGCCCACGATCCCCGACGTGTAATCCAGGTGCACCACGCCGTAGTACGTGCGGTCGGTCGCGTCGTCGGCGATGCGGAGCGCTTCCAGGTCGCTCAGGACCTGGTTCCACTCGTTGTTCTCGTTGAACGCCTGGAGCGGACCCTGCGACGGTGAACACCTGACGCACTTCGGTGCTGACAGTGCCCGAGCGGGTACATCCGGCGGGTCAGATCCAGCGCTTGATCGGCCGAGCCGACGCTTCCCACCAGGCCGTTGGCCGTCTGCCGGATCGGCACCAGGCGAACGATGGCCGAGGACACCGCCTGCACGTTTATCGCCTGGGCAATGCCTGAGGGGGGGAAGTTGTTGTCGCCCTCATTGCTCTCCCCGATGCTGTTGTCGGGATCGACGTCTACCAGCATCGAGGTGTTGGGCTGAATCAGCGAGCCGGGAATTTGGACATTCCAGGAGCTGTTGAGAGTGCCCTCCTGGATGGCCGATGGGGTCGAGCTGCCCGGCGCCGGGATGGTCAAGGTCTGAAGCAACGCTCCGCTTTGGTAGAAGCGGACCCTGACGGCTGGGCGCAACCGAGGAGCCGGGGTTCGCGGTAACGAACACCCGGAGAAATCCGTCGCGGGATTGCACCAAGGGGACGCTTCCCTCCGCGGTTTGGGTGCTCTGGGTGAGCCACACCCGCTGGACCCGGAGGTTCACCGACTGGCCGGTTGCGACGCAGCTGACCGCGAAGGTGAGCGTCGTCGTCTGCCCCGCGGTCACGGTGGCGGTCTGCGGGTTCGATCCAGAGACGGTACAGTTGGCCGCGACGTCGCCCAGCAACACCGAATGCGATCCTGCGGCGAGATTCTGAATGGTGCGGCTGCCGCTGAGGGTCAGTGCTGTTCCTCCGTCCACGCTTACCGTGTAGCTGCCATCCTGTGATGCGCCCGTCGTCGTGACGCTCACCCGAAGAGTGCCGGGCTGAGGCGGCCGAGCGGTGCAGGTCAGCTGAAACGCGGCTCGGCCCACGGCTCCGCTGGCAACCGTTACCCGGACCGGGTTGGCGCCTTGCACCGTGCAGTTGTCCGCTATTCCCTGGAGCCGCACCTGGTGCTCCGCTGCCGCCACGTTCGCCAGGGAGATGGTGGCATTCGCGCCGATGGACTGAGCCGTGCCGCCGTCGACGGTGACCGTGTAACCGTCGTCAGGGTCGCTGCCGGTAGTGGCTGTGGTGACTTCGATGCTGCCGGCATCCGGCGTGGGCGCCGAGCAAGTCACCTTGAAAGCCACACTGGCGGTCTTCCCGGCCGCTACCGTCACGTTCCTGGGATTGGTGCCGCTCACCGTGCAGTTCAGCGCGACGCCGATGAGCTCCACCTGGTGCGACGAAGCTCGGAATGTTGGGTAACGTGATAGAGGCGTTAATGCCGAGCGGCTGACTAGCTCCGCCATCCAGCGTCACGCCATAGCCGTCGGGATCCGGCTCCGAGCCGCTGGTCGTCGCCGTCACGGTGAGCGTCCCGGGAGCGGGTCCTGGGTCGGCGCAGGTCACGCTGAAAGGAACCTGAACCGTCTCACCCCCCGACACCGTGATCGTGCGGGGGTTATCCCCGTCCACCTGGCAGTTGGCGGCCAGGCCGGCGAGACCGACACTGTGTGAGCCGGGGGTCACGCCCGCAACATTGGCCGTTCCGCCCGGCGGGATGGGACCCCATGGATTGGCGTCGACCAGCAGCGTGAATCCGTCGGGGTCGGCCGCGGAGCCGCTGGTCGAGGTGGCCACTTCGATGCTTCCGCTGGTAGCGCTGCACCGGACGGAGAAGGAGGCGGTGGTGGTGCTGCCGGAGCGGACCGTCACCGACTGGGGATTCTCTCCCTGGGCCGAGCAGTTGGGCGCGAGGCCGGCAAGCTGGACCTGGTGTTGGACCGTCGGTGAGCCGCTCCACCACCACCGAGGCGGATACGCCGATCGTCTCGGTGTCGGAGCCGTCGATTATCAGGGTGTACCCGTCGGGATCGAGCTCGACGCCGTCGGTGGCGGTGGTGACGCTGAGCGAGGGAAGGACTATGTCGGTGCCGCCGCCGCTGCCGCAGCCGAGCCATGTAAGGGGAGCGGCCCAGAAGAGGAGCGTACGCAGGCAGGAACGGCGTTGCGACACTGGCGACATCGCTGCCCTCCAAGAGCGGCTCGCGGCGGAGCGGGGGAACCCCATCGCGCTTGTTTGTGCCGGTCCCGCTCATGATTCGCGCCAGACCCCTCGGCGCGGGTGAGTGCGCAGTTGCGGACCTAACGAGCCTCGACCGGGGTCTCGATGGGCGGGGACCTGCTACAACTGTGGAAGAGCGGCAACACTGACGATTAGGGGACCAGCAGTATACACCCCTACATGTGAATGCACACCAGACCGGTACGTGAGCTGAACCGCGGTTGGACTGGTTAAGTTTGGACATGCGGTTGACCGAACGTTTCATGGCGCATCTGTCCACGCTCGAGCTGGACGGTAAGCGCGTGCTGGTCGCTGTCTCTGGCGGGCCCGATTCACTTGCCTTGTTGGATCTCCTGGTCGAAGCTCGGGTCCATCATGCGCTGGATCTTGTGGTCGCCCATGTGGACCACGGGATCCATCCAGACAGTGGCCTGGTTGCCGAACGCGTTCAGATGGCATCAGCCGGATACGGCTTGCCGGTCGAGGTGGGCCGGCTCGCGTTAGGGGCCGGGGCCACGGAAACCGAGGCCAGAGAACATCGTTACGCTTGGCTGGAGGAGGCGCGGCGCCGGACCGGAGCCGATCTGATCCTCACTGCTCACCATGCCGACGACCAAGTCGAAACGATTTTGATGCGGGTTCTTGCCGGCTCTGGTCCGGCCGGTCTGGCCGGAATGGCCCCGCGGCAAAGACGCGTAGTTCGGCCGCTGCTTCCTTTTAGACGCGCTGAGCTGGAGGAGCACGTGAGGTCGGCTGGACTCGATCCCTGGCTCGATCCGGCCAATGCCGACCCTCGCCACCAGCGTTCCTGGATTCGGGCGGAGCTGCTGCCGATGCTCCGCGGCCGACTGGGGGAAGTGGACCTGAATCTTCTCCGAGTCGGACAGCACGCCGCGGCTGACCGGGCGGCATGGGATGCGGTGTTGGATGTGCTGCCCGGTCTCGATCTCCGAGACGAGGCGACTGGGATTTCCGTTGCTGCCCACACCCTCGGGAACTATGATTCAGCCCTGACCCAAGCGACCATCCTCGCGCTGGCTCGGCGGGCCGGCTGCCCTCTCGGGCCCACTCGCGCTCAGCGCGTCATCAGCCTCCTTCGCAGTGGCTCGAGCGGTGATCGGGTCCCCCTCGGCGGGTCCTGGACAGCCGAATTGAGCTTCGGCCGGCTGCTGATCCGTCATGCCCCTGCGGAACCTCCTCCGCTCCCCTGGCCCTTGACCAGTCATGAGGGGGCGGGAGTTTGGGGGCGCTGGCGGTTTCGTTGGCACCGAGCGGCCGTGCCGGAGCAGCAGGAGCGCTCGGCGCTGAGCGCCTGGTTCACTCTGGAGCCTCTTACCGTCCGGGCTTGGGCCCCGGGGGACAAGGTGCGTCCGCTGGGGGGCACTGGTCGTCGGCTGATCGTCCGATGCTTTCAGGACGCCCGGGTGCCCCGAAGCAGCCGCCGGTCCTGGCCGGTTGTCACCGGGACACACGATATCGTTTGGGTTCCCGGTGTGTGTCGTTCCGCAGACTGGGTTCCCCCGGCTGGTGTGGAGGCGCTCCGCGTTGACGCTCAGTACGCCTGAGGTGCTGCGCCGCACCGGCGGTAAGCCGGTCAAGTCAATCGTCTTCGACGAGCGCACCATTGCGGCACGGGTTCAGGCGCTGGCTCGGGAGATCACCGAGGCGTATCCTGACGGTGAGCTGCTGGTGCTCGGCCTGCTCAAGGGCAGCTTCATCTTTCTGAGTGATCTGGTCCGCAAGATCGAGCGCCCCATTCAGGTGGACTTCCTGGTGGCGAGCTCGTATGGAGACCGGAAGGTCTCCAGCGGCACGGTCCGGCTGCTCTACGATCCGGAAACCCGGCTGGAAGGCAAACATATCCTGCTGGTTGAGGATATTATTGATACAGGTAAGACCCTCCAGCGGCTGATGGGGCTGCTGGGCGCGCGGCGGCCCCAGAGCCTGGCCATCTGCGCCCTGTTGGACAAACAGCTGGCGTCCGAGATCCGTCCGGAACTTCGCTTCGTCGGCTTCCGGGCCCCACCGGCGTTTCTGGTGGGATATGGCCTCGACCACGCCGAGAATTTCCGTCATCTCCCGTTCATTGCGGACTTGGAATAGAGAATGGCAGACCGACTTCCGAACCGGCCCCCTCGCACCAACTGGGGGAACCTGAGCAAGAACCTGGCTCTCTGGCTGCTGGTGGGCCTTCTGGCGCTCGCCCTGTTCCAGATGATGAGCCGGCAGCGCAACCCGACCCAGGAATTCTCTTACACCGAGTTCAGCAAGCAGCTGGATCAGGGCAACGTGGCCCGGGTCGAGGTGTTCGACGGCAAGCGGCTGGAAGGAGACTTCAAGAGTCCCGGTGACCCAGGACGGCCGGAGCGCCAAGAGCTTCCAGGTGCTGCTCCCGGTGGCCAACAGCGAAGCCTTCATCAAGCGGCTGGAGGAGGCCAACGTCCCCATCCTGGCCAAGGAGCCCAAGGGCGGCATCACGGCCATCATCATCGCCGCGCTCCCCTGGATCGTCATTCTCGGCCTCTGGTTCTTCCTGCTGCGCCAGCTCCAGGCGGGCGGCAGCCGGGCGTTTGCCTTCGGGAAGTCCAAAGCCAAGCTCCTCGCCGGCGACACGCCCAAGGTGACCTTCGCCGACGTGGCCGGGGCCGATGAAGCCAAGGTCGAGCTGCAGGAAATCATCGAGTTCCTGAAGGACCCCCAGAAGTTCACCCGGCTGGGCGGTCGGCTGCCCAAGGGGGCGCTGCTGGTGGGACCGCCGGGAACCGGCAAGACGCTGCTGGCCAAGGCGGTCGCCGGCGAGGCCGGCCGGCCCTTCTTCTCGATGTCCGGCTCGGACTTCGTCGAGATGTTCGTGGGCGTCGGCGCCAGCCGGGTGCGCGATCTCTTCGAGCAGGGTAAGTCGCACGCGCCCTGCATCATCTTCATCGACGAGATCGACGCCGTCGGGCGGCACCGGGGCGCCGGGCTCGGCGGCGGACACGACGAGCGGGAGCAGACCCTCAATCAGCTGCTGGTCGAGATGGATGGCTTCGAGTCGAACGACGGAGTCATCCTGGTGGCCGCTACCAACCGGCCCGACGTGCTCGATCCGGCGCTGCTCCGCCCGGGCCGGTTCGACCGCCAGATCGTGGTGGACGCACCGGACGTTCGGGGCCGGGAGGGCATCCTCCGGGTTCACACCCGGAAGATTCCGCTCGGCGAGCGACGTGCGGCTCGAGGTCATCGCCAAGGGCACGCCGGGGATGGCCGGCGCCGATCTGGCCAATCTGGTCAACGAGGCGGCGGTGCTCGCGGCCCGGCGGAACAAGACCCTGGTCGACATGTCGGACTTCGAGGACGCCAAGGACAAGGTGATGCTCGGCGTGGAGCGCCGGAGTCTGGTGCTCACCGAGGACGAGCGGACCCTGACCGCGTACCATGAGGCGGGACACGC
This sequence comes from uncultured Gemmatimonadales bacterium, assembly GCA_963825815.1. Lineage (GTDB taxonomy): Bacteria > Gemmatimonadota > Gemmatimonadetes > Gemmatimonadales > GWC2-71-9 > CAVVWJ01. The sequence goes on from CAWGVB010000012.1 coordinate 75,882, forward strand.
GATCGTCGCCATCAAGATCCCCGGCAGCGATCCGATCCATAAGGTCACCATCGTCCCGCGGGGCCGCGCGCTGGGCCTCACCGCCTCGCTGCCCGAGGTGGACCGGCACAATTACAGCAAGGACTGGCTGATCGGCAGCCTCGCCATGTTCTTCGGCGGCCGGGTGGCGGAGGAGCTGGTGTTCGGGGCCGACAAGGTCACCACCGGGGCAGGGAACGACATCGAGCGGGCCACCGGCCTGGCCCGCCGAATGGTGACCCAGTTCGGCATGAGCGAGCTGATCGGACCGCTCGCTGTGGGCGACAAGGAGCAGGAGATCTTCCTGGGCCGGGAGTTCGCTCAGCGACGGGAGATCTCGGAGCGCACGGCGCAGATGGTGGACGGACGAGGTCAAGCGGCTGATCGACGAGGCCTACGCGCGGGCCAGCACTATTCTGAGTGAGAACCGCGAGCTGCTCGATCGCATCGCCCAGGCGCTGCTCGATCGGGAGACCATCGACCGTGAGGACCTCGACCGACTGGTGAAGAACCAGCCGCTGCCACCCCGCACTCTGCCGCCGGCCGAGCCGGCTGCGTCTCCGGCCAACCCGAGCACGAAATCCGGGCGCGACGCCGGCCCGCGCGCCGATCCTAGGAGCGCCTCCGGCCGAACCCGCCGGCGCGTGAATGTTACGCCGCTGGCGCTCCACTCCTCGCGGGCGGTGCGTGAAGCGCTCCGCTCCCACGGCTGGGAAGCGGAGCTGGCGGAGAGTGCCTCCGCTAGGAATCGAAACCGCCGCTTTTCATCTCACCGCACTGGACCAGGGAGCCATCGAGGCCCTGGTCCCTTTTGCAGGTGGGCTCGGGCTCGAGGTGGTGACCGGAGACTCCTGGGCGATCCTGGCCGGCAGCCGCTCCCGCCTGAGTGCCCTGGCCCGGCCCTGGAGCGTTCCCGAACCATTGAGCAGAGCTGGCCCAGGGAATCTCGCTGGTGCTGCCGGCCGAACCGGTCACCCGCTGGCAAACTGCCCGGGGTGCGGTGTCGCTGGAGCACGCCGGTCCTGGTGGGGATCCTCAACGTGACGCCCGACAGCTTCAGCGATGGCGGCCGATTCGCCAGGTCGACGCCGCGCTGGCCCACGGTGAGCAAGTTGCTCGCGAGAGGGTGCCGCCATTCTGGACGTCGGCGGCGAGTCCACCCGGCCGGGCCGCACCGAGTCGGTGCCCGCAGGAGGAGGAGCTGCGGCGGGTCATCCCGGTGATCGAGGCGCTGGTCCGGGAGCATCCGTCGCTGATTCTTTCCGTCGACACGGTGAAGGCCGGTGTGGCCGAGGCCGCGCTGGACGCCGGTGCCGCGATCGTGAACGATGTCTCGGCGCTTGCGACTCGACGGAGCCATGGCGGGAGTGGTGGCTGGCGCCGGCGCGGGAGTGATCCTGATGCATTCCCGAGGATCGATTCTCGAGATAGCCTCTTACACTCATGCCGAGTACGAGGGGGATGTGGTGGGCGGAGTGGTTCGGGAGCTGCGAGAGGCGCTCGAGCGGGCCGCCGCGGCGGGCGTCGGGCCGGAGGCAACGGTGGTGGACCCCGGGTTCGGCTTCGGCAAGACCGTGGAGCAAAACATGGTGCTGTTGGATCAACTTCCGGCGCTGCAGGCGCTGGGGCGGCCGATTCTGGTCGGTCCTTCCCGCAAGCGCTTTTTGGGCGCCGTCAGCGGGTTGTCGGTCGAGGAGCGCGATAGGGCTACCGCCACCGCTTGCGCCCTGGCCGCCGAGCGGGGAGCCCGTCTGTTCCGGGTCCACGCCGTTGCCGAGACGCGCGAAACCCTGGCGCTCACCCAGATCGCTGGGAGTGCTGGCCGAATCGACTCCTCCGGTCAGTCCCTACGCGGCCGCGCTCGGCGTCACCGGCGTGGTGTTGCTGGGTTATCTGCTCACGCTCGCTCCGACGGTCACGTTCTGGGATGCCGGCGAGTTCATCGCGGCCGCCAAGACCCTCGGCATACCGCATCCCCCCGGGACGCCGTTGTTCGTCATGATCGCGCACGTCTGGGCCATGCTGTTCCCGATTGGGGAATACGCGTTTCGGACCAATCTGCTGAGCGCGTTGCTCAGCGCCCTCGGCAGCCGGCTGCTTCTTTCTGGTCGCGCACGAATCGCTTGCGGGCGCTGATCCCGCGCCGAGAACGACGAGTCCGGCAGGCTGCTCCGTATCGGCGGCGGCGCGGCGGCGGCGCTGCTCGGCGCCTTCACCTTCACCAATTGGCAGAACTCGAACGAGACCGAGGTCTACGCGGTTGCCACCTTCACCATCGCCGCCATGAGCTGGCTGGCTCATCTCTGGCGGCGGGATCGGGGAACGCCGCGGGCCGTCGAGGCTTCTTCTCTTGATCGTGTATCTGGCCGGTGTCTCGATCGGGAATCACCTGCTCGCCCTGCTCGCGGGTCCCGGCGATCCTCGCGTTCATGGTGGCCACCCTGCGTGAGGCGCCGGCAACCGATCCCGCGCAGCGCCGCGCCGAGTGGGGCCAGGTCGCGGTGGTCGCTGGCATCTGGGCGCTGCTCATCGGCACCGGCCTGGGGAGCACCGGGTTGGTGGCTCTGGGCGGGCTCTGCTTTCTTGCCGCGGCCGGCTTTGCCGCACTCGGTGGGGCGGCGACATTCGCGCTGCTCACTCTGTTCATCGCCGCGGTCGGGATTACCCCCTATCTCTACCTCTACATCCGGTCGGCCCAGAACCCGCCGATCAACGAAGCAGCGCCTGCCACCTTCGACGCGCTGCTGGCGGTGATCAGGCGGGCGCAGTATCCGCCGCGCACACCGCTCGATAATCCCACCGTGTCCCACGGCCCCGACAACCCGGGCCGTACCCTGGCCATCCTGGGTATTCAGTTCGCCGACTACATCGTGTACTTCACCTGGCAGTGGGCCAAGGCGTTGGCTGAGTGGCTGCAGGTGTTGGTGACGCTGGTGTTCGTATCGCTCGGGCTTCGCGGATTGTTGGCCCAGCGGCGGGCCGATCGGCCGGCGTGGTGGCTGCTGCTGGGACTTTTCATGGTGACCGGGCCCGGCCTGGTCATCTACATGAACTTCAGGCCAGGCTTCGGCCGCTGGTTCGAGAGTTATCCCGACCGCCTCCGCTCACGAGGTGCGCGAGCGCGACTACTTCTTTGTGGTGAGCTTCATCGTGTGGGGGATTTGGGCGGGGATGGGGCTGGCGGTGGTCGCACGGGCCATCTGGGCTCGCGCCGGCAGCCGCGCGACGATGGGCGCCCGCCGTGTTGGCCTTCGCCCTGGTTCCCGTCGCCCTGAACTGGAGCGCCGCCTCTCGGCGCCACGGTCCCGATGCGCGTCTTGCCGCCGATTTTGCCTATGATCTGCTGAACACGGTTCCGCCGTACGGGGTGCTGTTCACCTACGGCGACAATGACACGTTTCCCCTCTGGTGGGCTCAGGAAGTAGCCAACGTCCGGCAGGATGTGACCGTGGTTTGCCTGGCCCTGGCGAATACCGACTGGTACATGCGCCAGCTGCGCGACAATCCGGTCCGCCCGGTAGACCGAAACGCTCTCCCTGCTGTCTGGCGCGGCGCTCTGAGAGCGCCTCCCACGCAGCCGCTGCACACCATGACCGACTCGATGATAGGCTCGGCCATGAGCGGCTACGTGGTGCCGCAGAATCAGCGAGTGACTCTGGGATCCGTTAGCCGGAATCTGAAGGCCGGCACCTTCCTGCTGCCGAATGACATTCTTACGCTCAGCATCGTGCAGCAGAACGTGGGGCGGCGCCCGATCGTTTGGGCGATCACGACCGGCCGCGAGTTCGGTGGGTTGAGCGAATACGTGGTGCAACAGGGTTTGGGTTACAGCCTGCGATCCAGCCGTCCGGATACCACCTCGCCGGCACTGGATACCCGGCGACTGGCGGGTGCCCCTTTGGATATTCCCACGACAGAGCGGCTGGTCTGGGATACCTACCGTTACGCGGATCTGCTGCACGGAGACGTAACCAAACTGGAGACCACCAGCGCCAGCATCGCGTCCACCTTATCGCTTCCGTTCACCCAGCTCACCTACGCCTACAGCGCGCGGGGCCAGCAGGAAAAGATGCTGCGAGCCCTGGATCGTGCGATGCAGCTGACCCCAACCAGTCACTCCGGACGGCGTTGGCGGAGTTGAGGGTGAGGGGGAGGGATACGGTTGGAGAATGACGGGAAGGGCGGGAAAGACGTGAAGGACGGGAAGGTATGGAGTAAGGACAGAGAGGCTGGGAAGGGTACGGCCTAAGATAGAAATTGGTCGGGGCCCACGTTAACGCTTCTGTGCTAATTCTAGGAGCATGGCTATATACCAGCGGATCAAGGCCTGGGAGCGATGCCACGAATTTGTGCGTGGCTCCGTGTATCATTCAATCGACGTCGCGATGGCCGAGTCCGAGGAGAAGTTCTGGGTTGAGTGCTCAGGCGCAGCCGTGCGGCTCATTCAGCGGCCGCTAACATCGCCGAGGGGTGTGCTAAGAAGGGCAAAACAGAATTCAGCCGCTATCTCAACATCAGTCTTGGATCGCTCTCTGAGCTCTCGTATACACTCTTATCCTGGCTAAGGAACTGGGGATTCTGTCGAATGCGGATTGGGCCAGCCTCGACCAATTTGCACCAGAAGGCGCGGGCCGGTATGACGTGGCTGCTCTACAAGTCCTTACTTCCCAAGAAGTCGGTGCCTGAGTCACCCCTAACCTCCTGACCTCCCATCCCCCGTACCTTCCCGCCTTTCCCGTCCTTCCCGACCTTCCCGACCTTCAATAACACCCCATCCCCCAATAAATTAGATGGCTATGGATTTCCCAGGCCTTCCGGCCAGGCTGGCGCACGTGCGCGAAACAGTGGCACAGAGCCAGGCGCAAGGAGGCTGGCAGACACCCGGTGCGGATCGTGGCGGTAACCAAGACCCACGGGGTCGAAGCAGTTCTGGCCGCGGTTGATGCCGGCCTCGGAGATGTCGGCGAGAACCGGGTGCAGGAGGCACTGCAGAAGCAGGACCGTGCCCCGGATGTGCCGGTCGACTGGCACCTGATCGGAACGCTGCAGCGCAATAAGGCCCGACATGCCGCCGGCCGGTTTGCTCTGATCCATTCGATCGACCGCGCCGACCTCGGTGCCGAGCTCGACCGCCGTGTTGCTCCAGGACAGACGGCAGCGAGTGCTGGTCCAGGTGAACTGTTCCGGAGAGCCGCAGAAGGGCGGAGTGGAGCCCGAGTCTCTGCCTTCGCTGCTGGATGAGCTGCGCGCTCTGGAGCGGATCGAGGTGCTGGGCCTGATGACCATGAGTGCGCTCAGCGCCGATACCGACGAGCAACGCCAGACCTTTCGCCAGCTGCGCGAATTGCGGGATGCGGCGGAGCGCTCCGGGCACGCGTTGCCGGAGCTCTCGATGGGGATGTCGGGCGACTACCAGGTGGCGGTGGAGGAGGGTGCAACGATGATCCGGCTGGGAACCGTTCTGTTCGGGGAGCGGATGACATGAGCGACGATCACGCGTTTCACCTGACGCCACTGGATGTCCGGTCTCAGGAATTTGCCCGCACGCTCCGAGGCTACGATCGGGCGCAGGTCGACGAGTTCAAGCTGGCCATCTCGGAGGAGCTGGAGCGGCTGCTGCGCGATCGGGCTCAGCACGAGGAGCGTCTGCACGGAGTGCAGGAACAGCTGCGGGCCTACCGGGACCGGGAACGGGCCATGAACGAAGCACTGGTGGCGGCGCAACAGCTCCGGGTGGACAGCAGGGAACAGGCCGAGCGTGAGGCAGAGCTGGTGCTGCGGGAGGCCAGGGCGGAAGCGGAGCGAATTCTGGAACGGGCCCGCCAGGAGGAGGCGCTGGTCCGGGAGCGCGCCGATGGAGTGGCCCGTCAATTCACCGCGTATGTCGCCAGCTTCCGCACCCTTCTGGAGCGCCATCTGGGAGAGGTGGACGGGCTGCAGCGCCGAGTCCGGCCCGAAATATCCGACTCCACGGCTGAAACAATCCCCGGGAAACAGCGGTGACCGCTGCAGGGCTGTTGTTCGACCGGATTCAGGAGGCCGCGGCGGTCGTGCGCGGGCGCTCCCGGCTCGAGCCGGAGGTCGGAATCATCCTGGGCACCGGACTGGGCGGTCTGGCCGATGAGATCTCGGTGGACGCGTCGATTCCCTACGAGTCGATCCCGGGATTTCCGCTGTCCACCGTCGAATCGCACGCCGGCCGTCTGCTGCTCGGCCGGATGGGGAAGCGGCCGGTAGTGGCGATGCAGGGACGGTTTCACCGTTACGAGGGCTACGGCCTCGCTGAGGTGACCTTTCCCGTCCGGGTGATGCAGGCGCTCGGGGCAACAGACGCTGGTTGTCTCCAACGCCTGCGGGGGAATGAACCCGCTCTGGAGTCCGGGTGACCTGGTTCTGCTCAGCGATCACATCAATCTGCTGGGCGACAATCCGCTGATCGGCGCCAATGACGACCGGCTGGGCCCCCGGTTTCCCGACATGTCCGACCCGTACGACGCCGAGCTCCGGGCGTTGACCCGTACGCTGGCGGCGGAGCTGGGGATCAGGCTGCGCGAAGGAGTCTACGTGGCCGTGCCGGGACCGAACCTGGAGACCCGCGCCGAGTACCGGATGCTGAGAGGAATGGGAGCCGACGTGGTGGGAATGTCCACCGTACCCGAGGTGATCGTCGCGTCGCACGCGGGCATGCGCACGGTCGGGATCTCGATCATTACCGATCAGTGCCTGCCCGACGCGCTGGAGCCGGCCAACATCGATCGCATCATCGACACCGCCAAGCGGGCGGAGCCCTCGCTGACCCGGCTCATCGCGCGCCTGGTGGAGCGCTTGCCCTGATGGCGTTTCCGGCCTGGCCCGATCTCAGCCCCAACGAGCTGGAGCAACGCCAGCTCGCGCTCTGGAAGGAGGAGAAACTCTTCCAGCAGACGATGGAGGCGCGGCGGGACGGCAGTCCATTCGTGTTCTATGAGGGGCCGCCCACCGCCAACGGCCGTCCCGGCATCCATCACGTGTTTTCCCGGACGATCAAGGATCTGGTGTGCCGGTTCCACTCCATGCGCGGAGAATCCGTCACCCGTATCGCCGGTTGGGATACCCACGGGCTGCCGGTCGAGATCGAGGTGGAGAAGGAGCTGAAGCTCTCGGGAAAGAAAGACATCGAACGCTTTGGGGTGGAGGAGTTCAACGCCCGGGCCCGCAAGAGCGTGTTCAAGTATCAGACCGAGTGGGAGAGTCTCTCCGACCGGATCGGCTACTGGCTCGATTACGAGCATCCCTACATCACCTGCAGCAACCAGTACATCGAGAGCGTCTGGTGGCTGCTGCAGCGACTGCACCAGCGAAGCCTGCTGTACCGCGGCCATCGGGTGCTGCCGTACTGTCCCCGCTGCGGCACCGTGCTCTCCAGTCACGAGCTGGCCCTCGGCTACGAGACGGTCACCACCAACTCGGTGTACGTCACCTTTCCACTTCAGGACGACCCTCAGCGGGAGCTCCTGGTTTGGACCACGACGCCGTGGACGCTGCTGTCCAACGTGGCGGTCGCGGTCCGTCCCGACCTGGAGTACGGGGAGTACGCCGTTGGGGACCGGCGGATAATCCTCGCGACCGCCAGGGCCGATCTTCCGAGCGGCACCCAGCGGGGCGCGCCCAGCTTCAGCGAGTTGGGCGCGCTCCGCACGTTCTCAGGGCGTGAGCTCATCGGGCTGCGATATCGGCGCCCGCTCGAGGTGGTGCCTCTTCCGGAGGATCGCGCCGCCCGGGTGGTCATCGGCGCCGACTTCGTCACTGCGGATGACGGATCCGGACTGGTGCACCTCGCTCCCGCATTCGGCGCCGACGACTTCCAGGCCGGTGTCGAGCACGGTCTGGCGCTGGTGCGTCCAGTAGCTCCCGACGGAACTTTCGTGGGCACCACCTGGCCTGAGATCGAAGGTCGGCTGGTCACCGCGCGAGAGACCAACGATCTGATCATCCAGCGGCTCAAGCAGGAGGGCCGCTGGCATCTGACCCAGCCGCACACCCACACCTATCCCCACTGCTGGCGATGCTCCAGTCCGTTGATCTACTACGCCCGGGATTCCTGGTTCGTCCGGACCTCGGCGGTGAAGGACCGGATGCTGGAGCTCAACCGGCAGGTGGACTGGCATCCGCCGGAGGTCGGCGCCGGCCGCTTCGGCGAGTGGCTGGAAAACAACGTAGACTGGGCTCTGTCGCGCGACCGCTACTGGGGCACGCCGCTGCCGGTCTGGGTGTGCGATCAGGATTCGTCCCACGTCGAGGTGATCGGGAGCTACGCCGAGCTGGCCGAGCGCTGGGGAAGGGCGCTGCCGGCCGACTTCGATCCGCACAAGCCGTTCATCGACGGATACAGCTGGGCCTGCCGCTGCGGCGGGATCATGCGGCGCACCCCTGAGGTGATCGACACCTGGTTCGACTCCGGATCGATGCCCTATGCGCAGTGGCATTACCCGTTCGAGCACCAGGCCGAGTTCGAGCGCCACTTTCCGGCCGACTTCATCTGCGAAGGGGTGGATCAGACCCGCGGCTGGTTCTACTCCTTGCTGGCCATTGCCACGGCGGCGTTCGACAGCCTGGCCTACCGGCACGTGGTGGTGAACGAGCTGGTGCTCGACGCCGAGGGCCAGAAGATGTCGAAGAGCAAGGGGAACGTCGTCGATCCCTGGGCGATGATCGAACAGTACGGCGCCGACACCATCCGGCTCTATCTGCTCGCCTCGAGCCAGGTCTGGCTGCCCAAGCGGTTCGATCCGCGGACCATCCCCGAAGTGGCGGGAAAGTTCTTCAACGCGCTGAAGAACAGCTACACCTTTTTTGCCGGCTATGCCGGGGACTGGACGCCCGTCGCAGGCGCCGGCGCGCGGCCGAGCGGCCACTGGTGGATCGCTGGCTCCTCAGCCGGCTCGATGCTACGGTCGAAACGGTGGCCGCAGGCCTGGGGCCGTTACGACGTGACCGCCGGTGTGCGGGCGATCATGGACTTCGTGGTCGACGATGTCTCCCAGTGGTACGTCCGGGTCAACCGGGCACGCTTCTGGGCGCCGGATTCCACCGCCGATCCGGCCGCGCTCGCCACCCTGCACGAGGCGCTGTCCACCGTCTCCCAGCTCCTGGCTCCGGCGGCACCGTTCGTGAGCGATTGGCTGCACCGCGCGCTGGCGGGAACATCCGTCCACCTCGCCGGGTTTCCGGTACCGCAGGGGAGGGCAGCGCCCGATCTGGAGGCGGCCATGGATGCGGTGCGTCGGCTCGCCTCACTGGCCCGTTCGGCCCGCGAAGAGCGCAACATCCGGGTGCGGCAGCCGCTGGGCCGGATGCAGGTGGCGGTTCCCGGGGCGGTTCGGGGCCCGACGCTGCAGCAGCTGCTCGAGCTGCTCCGGCTCGAGGTGAATGTGAAGAAGATCGAGGTCGTTGCCTCCGACACCGATCTGGTGCGGCTCCGACCCAAGCCAAACTTTCGCACCCTGGGAAAGCGCTACGGCAAGCGCACCCCGGCGGTGGCGGCAGCGGCGGCAACGCTCACCCCGGTGCAGCTCCGGGGCCTGGAAGCCGGCAGTCCGGCCACGCTGGAGCTGGAGGGCGAGCCGGTCACCTATCTGCCCGAGGACGTTGCCGTGGAGCGGGAGGTGGCCAGCGACTGGCTGGTGCAAAGCAATGGGCCGTTCGTTGCCGCGCTCGATCCGCGGCTCGACGAGGCAGCTCCGGCTGCGAGGGTCTGGCCCGCGAGGTGGTGAACCGGGTGCAGCGAATCCGGAAGGAGGCGGGCTACAGTTATACCGACCGCATAGCGCTCTGGATCGACGGTGATGCCGCCGGTGCTGGAAGCCGTGCGGGCGCATGCCGAGCTTCATCCGGGGGGAGACCCTGGCCCGGGGCCTGGAAGTGGCTGCGCGGGCGCCCGCGCCGGACCTGGAGCAGCGCGTGGAGCATGGATGGAAACGGGGCGGTGGTGGGAGTACAACGATATCAGGACGGTCGGACTTCAGCCGGCCCTCAACCATGGACGAGTGATGAATAAGAAACAGCTGACCCATCTCGAGAAGCGCCTCATGGAGGAGCGCGCCCGCGTCATGAAGGAGCTGGGGTACTACGACGAGTCCTTCAACGCCACGCTGCAGTCCTCCGACGGCGATCTCTCTTCCTATTCCTTCCATATGGCGGATCAGGGAACCGACGCGATGGAGCGGGAGAAGCAGTTCCTCTTCGCCTCGCAGGAGGGCCGGTATCTCTGGCATGTGAACGAGGCGCTCCGGCGGCTCTACGGCACTCCCGAGAAGTTCGGTCACTGCCAGCAGTGCGGCCAGGAGATCAACTTCGAACGGCTCGACGCCTTGCCCCATGCCCGGCTCTGCATCACCTGCAAGGAGAAAGAGGAAGATGGCAAGCGCCGCTGATCCTCTGATGGCCGGTCCGGAGCGGCGGGTCGTTCATTGGGGCCGCGGTCGGCAACGGTGGTGCTCGACCTGATCACCAAGCTGATCGCCGAGGCCACGCTGCTCCGCACGCCGGGCATTTCGGTATTTGGCGACTGGTTTCAGCTGCGGCTGGTGTACAACCAGGGCGCGGCCTTCGGCCTTCACGTCGGGCCGTACTCCCGCTGGATCTTCTTCACGGTGGCGCTGGTTGCCGTCTTCGTGCTGGCGCGGATGTCGCGCAGCAGTCCCGCCGGCGACCGCTTCCGCCAGCTCGCCCTCGGCCTGGTGGCCGGCGGCGCGGTCGGAAATCTCATCGACCGGGTGCGGAGCTCGCGGGGCGTGGTCGATTTCCTCGACGTCGGCGTCGGCGCGCTGCGGTGGCCGACCTTCAACGTGGCCGACATCGCCGTGAGCTGCGGGGCCATCGCCCTGGCCATCTCGCTGTGGCGGGAAGATGCCCGCCGGCCGGAGCCGGAATCGGCTTCGGTGGTGTGAAGCGGGAAGCCGGGCCGACCCATTCGAGCCTGGCTCGAATTCGTTTACTGTTCTCGGCTCTCAAACCGAGCGCTTGGATCGCTTCCTCGCCGATCAGACTCGGACTCTCCAGAACCCAGGCAGCCCGGCTGATTGCCGGACAAGCGGGTCAGCGTCGAAGGGAAAGTCGCCCGGGCCTCCCGGCTGCTCTCCCGGGGTGAGACCGTCACCGTCCGCCTGCCCGAATCCGAGCCGCCCCGGACTCTCCAGCCCCGCGCCATTCCCCTCAGCATCATCTTCGAAGACGAGCACCTGGCCGTGATCGACAAGCCCGCCGGCCTGGTGGTGCACCCGGCTCCGGGCCATTGGGACGACACTCTGGTCAACGCGCTGGTCGCGCGGGGAACGACCCTGGCCGGAGGCGCCGAGGGCCGGCCCGGCATCGTTCATCGGCTGGATCGTGACACCTCAGGTCTCATGCTGATCGCCAAGACCGATCTGGCCCACCGGCGGCTGGGGGCTGCCATCGCCGCCCGACGGGTTCGCCGGACCTACGCCGCCCTGGCCTGGGGCCACCTCGACTCCAGCCCTCTCGTCATCGAGGCTCCCGTGGCGCGGCACGCCCAGGATCGAAAGCGCATGGCGATCGTAGCCGGCGGCCGCGCCGCCCGTACCGACGCCTTCGTGGTGGCCCGCTTCGATGTGGTCGATCTGCTCCGGCTGGAGCTGCACACCGGCCGAACCCATCAGATCAGGGTGCATCTGGAGCATGTGGGACACCCGGTGGTCGGCGATCCGATCTACAGCGGAGGCGGGAGCCGGCGGATCTCCGGCGCGCAGCGCCGCGAGGCCGAGCTGCTGGACCGCAGCCACTCCCCGGCAGGCGCTTCACGCGGCCGCTCTGGCATTCCGCCATCCTGTGAGCGGAGCACCACTTGAGTTCCATTGCCGAATGGCCCGAGGACTTACGTCCTGCACTGGTTGTCGCGGGTGGCAAAGAACTGGTTGATCGCGTCAGACCCGCTCCGCTATCTTCGTTTCTTCAATAGAGATGGCTAACTCTTCCGCGCTTCACGCCGTCATTTTTCGAATCGGTGAGGTTGTCTGCGCGGCCCCGGCAGGGATCGTGCGTGAGATCCTCCCCCGGCTACCGGCCACCCGCATTCCCGGTGTGGCGGACACAGTCGAAGGGCTGGTCAACGTTCGAGGAAGCCTGCTGACCGTTCTCGACGGGCACATGCTCCTGCAACAGGAGCGGCGGCTGTCCGACGAGGGCGCCATTGTCGTGCTCGAGGTCAAAGGGAAGGCTTACGGGCTTGGGGTCGGCCAGGTGCTGGATTTCCTCGAAGTGCCCGCCGCCTCCGTGGTGGAACGGCGGGAGCTCCCCGGGGTCGATCCCCGGTTGGTCAAGGCGGTAGGACTGGAGTCGAACCGGCACTTCATTCTGCTCGACGTGGATGCCGTGTTCGCGCCGATCATCGGAAGCTAAAGGAGGAAGTTCCGTGAACCACACCGTGCTCGTCTGCGATGACGCCATCTTCATGCGCACGATGATCAGCGACATCCTGAGCCAGGCGGGCTTCGAGGTAGTGGGCGAGGCCGAGTCCGGGCTTCAGGCGGTCGAGAAGTATCGCGAGCTCAAGCCCGATCTCGTCACCATGGACATCGTGATGCCCGACATGGGCGGCATCGAGGCGGTGCGGGAGATCTGCAAGTCAGACCCCGAAGCCAAGATCCTGATGTGCAGCGCCATGGGGCAGCAGGCTCTGGTGGTCGAAGCGATTCAGGCCGGGGCCAAGGATTTCGTGGTGAAGCCCTTCCAGCCTTCCCGTGTTCTCGAGGCGGTACAGCGCGTCCTGGCGTAATCCATGGACCTGTCCAAGTACGCCAGCGCTGTTTCTTGCGGAAAGCCGCGAGCATCTCAAAGCCTGCAACAGCTCTCTGCTCGAGTGGGAAAAGGAGCCGGCCGCAGTCGAGCCGGTGGACCGGCTCTTCCGGGCCATCCACACGATCAAGGGCATGGCGGCGACGATGGGCTACTCGGCCGTGGCCCAGCTGGCCCATGGGATCGAGAACCTGCTCGATGGGCTGCGGCAAGGGCGGCTTACAGGGCAGCTCCGCGGTCTTCCAATTGCTCTTCCGGGCGGTCGACACGCTGGGGAAGTGCGTGGAGGCCGCCGCCGCAGGCGCAGAAGAGCCGCCGGACGCGGCGCTTATGGCTGAGCTGGAACGTGCAGCCGGAGCAGATCGCCGCCGGCCGGACCGCCGGCAGCCGCAGCGGAGGCGTCCGCGCTCCGGCCCGGCCGCGTCACCGATGCTCCTCGCTCTCGACCGATCCAGGTGACCATTCGTCCTGGTGCGGTGATGCGGGGCGCGCGGGCCGCGCTGGTGCTCCGGCGAGCGGAGACCCTGGGCGCGGTGAGCACGATACGGCCTCCGCTGGCCGAACTCGAGCGGGACGAGTTCGACGGCCGTTTCTCCTTCCGGCTGCAGACCCGGTCGTCCGATTCCGAGATCACGGCCGCGCTGCGGGCCGTCGGCGATGTGGAGACCATTGAGATCGTCGAGGCGGTTGCGGCCGGTGCCGATGCGCAGCCCGGAGCGAACCGGCAAATCCGGGTGGATCTGCGGCGGCTCGATCTGCTGATGAAGCAGGTCGGCGAGCTGGTCGTCGCGAAGAACCGCCTCGGCGCTCTGGCCACGGAGTCGCGCAATCCGGTCCTCATGGAAGTGAGCGAGAGAGTCAACCGCCTCGTTTCCAGCATGCAGGGCGAGGTGCTCGCCTCCCGGATGACCCCGGTAGGCGAGGTGTTCGAACGGTTTCCTCGCCTGGTGCGCGACCTTTCGCGGGAGCTGGGCAAGCAGATCCGCTTCGATACGGAAGGCGACGAGATCGAGCTGGACCGCTCGATTCTGGACGAGATCGGCGAGCCTCTGGTGCATCTCATCCGGAACGCCGCGGATCACGGGCTCGAGTCTCCGGCCGAGCGGACCGCCGCCGGCAAGCCGGCCGAAGGCCGCATTCTGATCTCCGCCGCACGGGAGCGGAACACGGTGGCGATCAGGGTCACGGATGACGGCCGCGGCATCGATCGGGACAAGATCCTGGCCAAGGCCCGGCGCGAGGGGCTGGCGCCGGAGACCGATACGCTGACCGACGATCTCCTGGTTCGGGTGCTGGCGCGCCCGGGCTTCAGCACCGCCCAGCAGGTGAGCGGGGTCTCCGGACGGGGCGTGGGTGTGGACGTCGCGATGAGCCGGGTTCGGGCGCTGGGCGGGACCCTCGAGGTGCGCAGCGAGCTGGGACGGGGCACCACGTTTCTGATTCGCGTTCCGCTCACCCTGGCCATCGTCCGCGCATTGCTGACCGAAGCGGGTGGCGAACGGTACGCCGTGCCGCTGGCCTATGTCGCCGAGACGATGGACTTCGACCGCGCGATGGTAACGGCGTTGCGCGATCGCGAGGCGCTGGTGGTGCGGGACCAGGTGATACCGACGGTTCACTTGCGCGACCTGATTGCGGCCCGGACGGGCTCCCGCTCGAGCCGCCGGCCCACGGTGATCCTGGAAGTGGGTGAGCGCCGCGCCGCGCTGGTGGTCGATGCTCTGGTAGGGCAGCAAGACATCGTGGTCGAGCCGTTCGACGCCCCCCGGGGGCTCCCGTCGTTCGTGGGCGGCGCGACTATTCTCGCCGATGGTGCGCCTGCGTTGATTCTGGACGCAGCGGCGCTCCTCTAGGAGGCTCGCATGGAAGTCCGTGACCTGAAGGAGTCACAGCTCGACGCCATTCGCGAGGTGGCCAATATCGGCGCCGGCCACGCCGCGACCGCGCTCTCCGGCATGACCAACCGCACCATCATGATCACCGTGCCCCGGGTGTTTGTTCGCCCGCTGGAGGAGGCCTGCGACCTGGTCGGCGCGCCCGACGCGGTGGTGGCCGCGGTGCTCATGCACATGATGGGCGACCTGACCGGGCGGGCGCTGGTGCTCTTTCCCGAGAGGTCCGCCTACACCGTATGCGACTTCCTGTTTCGCCGGCCGGTGGGCACCACCAAGGAGCTGGGCGAGATGGAGCAGTCCGGGCTCAAGGAAGCGGGAAACATCCTCGCCAGCGCCTATCTGAATGCGCTGAGCGATTTCATGGGCATGATGCTGATCCCGTCAGTACCCAGCCTGGTCATCGATCTGAGCGGCAGCCGTGCTCACCACCGCCCAGCTCAATTTCGGGCACGAGCGGGACTACGCATTTTGCGTAGAGACCACCTTCAAAGTGGAGGGAGCCGCGGACACGCTGGGGGGCCATTTCCTGCTGCTGCCCGATATGTCGTCGCTGCGGGCGATTTTCGACGCCATTCGCCTGCCATAGCGCCATGCCGGCTCCCGCGCTCTCGGAGCGCGATCTCACCGTTCTCCGATCCTTCGCCTCCCGGATCGATCCCTCCGATGCCGGCGCCCACAACAACCTCGGTGTCCTGTATTACCAAAAAGGCCTGATCGAGGAGGCGATCGCGGAGTTCGCCCGCGCCCTGGAGCTCGACCCCAAGATGCAGGTGGCACAGACCAACCTGGAGATCGCCTACCGGGAAAGCGGCCACTACGATCGCAAGATCGGAGAACTGAAGCAGCGGGTCCAAAGCGCGCCCAAGGCTCGGGAGCCGCGCTGGGAGTTGGGCCGAGCCTATGCCATGCTGGGCCGCTATGAAGACGCCATCATCGAGTTCCAGGAACTTCTGGCGAGTCACCCCGACGACGTCCCCGCCATGCTCCAGCTCGGACTGGCGGAAAAGGCGCGAGGCCGGCTCGATGCCGCGAGTGACTGGCTGGCCCGAGCCTGCGACGAGGAGCCGGAGAATCCGGTGGCCCGGTTTCATCGAGGCGAGGTGCTCTACAATCGGGGCCTCACCGAACTGGCGCTGGTAGCACTGAAAGAGGCGGTGGCGAGCAATCCGGATTACGCCGAGGCGCACTATCTCCTCGCCTTCGTCTACGGCGAGCTGGGCCAGCATGAGGCCGCCGCGCGGCAACCAAGCGGGCTCTCGAGCTGAACCCGATGCTTGGGACGGGCGCAGGCGAATCTGGCGCTCGGCAGCGCGGCGGCGGGGAGGCGGGGAAGTGAGGAAGAGCGGGCTCGAGACGAAGCCAGCGTGCACAGCCTGCTTCGGGCGAAACGCGCATCGCCCAGCGTCCATCTGCCCCGCTGCCGGCCGCCCGGCTGCCCCGCATTCCGTTCCCGGCTCGCTCCTGGCGCACTACAACCTGGGCCTGGCGCTGCGGCAACAGGGCTACTACGACGATTCGCTGCGGGAGTACCAACTCGCGCTCGACGCTGGAGAGGACCGCCGGCTCAACCTCCAGGCCATGGCCGAGGTTCATATCCTGCGGCGCGACCTCTCCGCGGCCCTGAAGCTCTACGACGATCTGGTAAAGGAGCACGCGGAATCGCCCAAGCTCTGGAACGAGCGTGGCGTCTGCCTCCACCAATCGGGCAAAGCGCAAGGAGGCTCTTGCGTCCTATGAGAAGGCGATAGCCGTCGATGCCGCCTATCAGCTGGCCTGGAACAATCTCGGCGTTCTCAGGGCCAGTGAGTCCGGGAGCGACAAAGCCGTTAGCGCGTTCCGTAAAGCACTCACCGGTGATCACCCGCTGCTCACGGCGCGGCTGAACCTGGCTCTGCTGCTCTTCCAGCAGAGGCAGTACAAGTCCGCGCTGGAGGAGTACCAACGCGCGCTGGCGGAGCAGCCGGCCAGCGCCATCGGGTGGAATGGTGTGGGACTGGTGCTGGTGGAGATGAAACGGTTCGAGGATGCCCGCAACGCCTTTGGGCGAGCGGTGGATCTGGACAGCGACTTCGCCGGGGCGCATTACAATCTGAGCTTTGTGCTCAGTCAGCTGGGCGACTTCGATGGTGCGCTGCGGGAGACCAAGCGTGCGCTCGAGCTGGAGCCGCTCTACGTGCCGCAGAAGTTCGCGCTTACCATCGATCTCCAGTACGAAGACCCGACAATCGCCATCGCGCCCGAGCTGGTGGCCGAAGTGAGCGGCGAAGAGCTGGCCGGCGAATTCAGCTTCGAGTCACCGGTCCTGGATCAGTTGTTCGAGGAACTTGCCCCGGCCAGCACCCCAACTCCCCGGGCTGGGCCCGCCGAAGAATCGCTGAACGTAGCCCGTGATCTCATCGCAAGGGGTTTGCTCGACCAGGCCTCGAGCGAGCTCAATCGCGCCATGGCCCGAGGTGCTCCTACCGCGCCTACCACGGTACTTCTGGGCGACATCTTCGCTCGCCGTGGCCTCTACGGCGAGGCGCTGGAGCGCTACCGGGAGGCGCGGATCCTGGCGAAAGCGCACACCGGCGCGCTGCTCGGCGAAATCAGGGCGCTGCTCTCGCTGGGCCGTGGCGGCCGAAGCCGCTCCCCTGGCCGATGAGCTCGCCTCCCGAGCCCCGGCCGATGCGGCGGTTCTGGGAACCAGGGCCCGGGTAAAACTCGCCGTCGGCGATGCCGCCGGTGCGCTCGACATAGTTCGGAAAGCGCAGGCGATCGCGCCGGGCCAGGCAGACCTGTTTCATCTCCAGGCCCAGGCCTCCGCCCGATTGGGCGATCGTAGCGCTGCGCTCACCGCTTTCCAGTCGGCGCTTCAACTGGATCCCTCTCTGGTTCGAGTCTGGTGCGAGCTCGCCGCGCTGGAGGAGGAACAGCACCACTGGACCTCTGCCCGGGCCGCCTACGAGCGGGCGCTCGACCTGCTGCCCACCTACGCCCCGGCGGCACTGGCGCTGGCCGACCTGATTCGCCGCACCGAATCGGCTCAGGCGGCCATTCCAGTGTTGGTCCAGGTCCTGGAAGCCGATCCTTATGAGCTGGAGGCGCTGACCGCGCTGGGCCGGGCCTTGCTCGAGGACGGGCGAACAGTCCAGGCCCTCGAGGCCTTTGCGCGGGTGCTCCGGTTCGACCCTCACCATCCGGCGGCGCTGTACCACCAGGGTACCGGCTTCGCCCGCCAGCGTCAGTTCGACCAGGCGGTTCAAGTATGGGAGCGGGTGATCGAGCTGGACCCGGATGGACCTTTCGCCACCGAGGCCCGGAGCCGGGCTCGGTCTGCCCGCGACCTCCAGCACATCTTTGCCGGGGCAGGCTGAGACATGGCGCTCGAAGGTCCGCTGAAGGAATTCCACATCCAGGACGTCTTTCAGCTGCTCGATCTGGGCCGGAAGACCGGGGTCCTGCGCGTCACCTCCGAGCTGCGCCAGACATCGGCATCGGTCACGTTCGATCGGGGCGGCGTTGTCGCGGCCAGCATGGGAAAGAACCCGCAGCGCTTCGGGGCTCGGCTGGTGCGGCTGGGCAAGATCTCGGCAAAGGATCTGGATCGGGCACTTGCCCAGCAGGAAAAGGGAGATCCCGCCGCCTGGGAGACATCCTGGTGGCGAATGGCGCGATCAACCGGCGGGAGCTCGACCGACAACTGAAGGCTCAGATCGAGGAAACGATCCTCGATCTGCTGGGCTGGACCGAGGGACATTTCCGCTTCGAGGAATCGGCCGTGTCGGAGGCGTTGGTGGAGGCCCCCATTCGGATTCCGACCGAGGGGCTGCTGATGGAGTCGGCCCGGCGCTCGGACGAGTGGTCCCGGATGGAAGACAAACTGCCTCACCTGCGGGTGGTGCCCAAGCTGCCGCCTCCGGATTCAGCGGCAAAGGGCAAGCTGGATCTGCTGCCGTTTCAGTGGGAGGTGCTGGCGGCGGTAGATGGTTTGCGCGACCTCCAAACCCTGGCCGATCTCCTGGGCAAATCCGAGTTCGATGTGGCTCGCACTATCTACACCTTGGCAGAAGCCGGAGTCGTGGTACTTGGATGCAGGGTCGAGTCAAAATGGCAAGGACCACAACACGCCGCTTCTCCCCGTGCGAGAAGCGTTGGCCAAGGGACAGTTCGAACAGGCCGCTCAGGCGGTGCAGGAGGTTCTTCGAGCGGATCCGTTGATGCCGGAGGCACGTCGGCTGATGGGTCTGTGTCAGGCGGCACTGGGTCGTTTTCGCGGCGCAGCGGAGACTTGGAAGAGCTGGTCGCGGCTGGGCACGCGGACGCCGGCGGAAGAGGCGCTCGCTCCCGAGGTGGAGCGCTTGAGACAAGCAGCGGAAATCCTGGCGGAAGAGCTGGAGAGCTATCGTGAGTGACGACATCAAGACCCTGACGACCCGACTGGCGGATGAGCCGGCGAGCCTGGCATTTCTGGAACTGGGTGAAGCGCTGCGCCGCCGAGGGCAGCTCGATGCCGCCTACAAGGTGGCGCGCGGTGGCCTCACCCGATATCCCGCGCTGGCTGATGCTCACGATCTGCTCGGCAGGATCCTGGGCGATCAGGGCGATCTCGCGGGCGCCTTCGATGCCTGGGCCGAAGCGCTTCGGTTTGATCCCATGCGAATCGGCGCCCTGAAGGGCATCGCCTTTCTCTACTTCCGCGCCGGCGACATTCCTGCGGCTCTGGAGCATCTCCGGCGCGCGGCCGAAATCGATCCCGACGATCCCACCATCGGTCAAGCGATTGAGCGGGTGAAGCGGAGCCGGCGCGGCTCCGGCCAGTGGGCCGGGTCCGTCAGCGGCCGGAACCCAAGGCCGTCTCGGTCGAGGTTCCGCCACCTGCTGCGGCTCACGCCGTGAATGGCACCAGCGAGGCCAATGGCGGGACCGATCACGGCATCATGCTGGTGGATGGCAAGGGCCTCCGGCTGAATGGAACTCTGTTCAGTCCCAGCAACGAAGACGTAGGGGATCGAGTGGCTGCTGAGCTCGCCGGAGTCTCCAAGGAGGCCGGCCGAACCAGCCGCTTGCTGGGTCTGGGTGGATGGCAGGCGATTGCAGTGGAGTCGCCGGAAGGAAACCTGTTCCTGGTGGCACCCACGCCGGACACCATGCTGCTCACGGTGAGAGATCCCTCGCTGCCGATGGCGCGGCTCGGGCTGATCGCCGAGCGTGCCGCCCGCGAGGCTCGAGCCTGGCTGGAGAGTCACACATGACCGATGCCCAAGCCACCCTGGAGCGGGTCACTCAGGTGCCCGGGGTAAAGGGCTCGCTGCTGATCTCGGGCACTGACGGGCTCGTCGTTGCCGAGCGGCTGATGGACGGCATCGATGGCCGGGCGATCGCCGCTCTGGCAGCCAGTCTGGTCCAGCGGCTGGATCGTGCCACGCAGCAGGCCGGCATGCCGGCGCCCACGTTCGTGCACCTTCGGGGCAACAACGGCTCCGGTGCTGGCGGCACCGGGCCGGAGCGACCTGGTGCTGGTGGCGGTCACGGGAACCGATGCAAACCTGGGCCTCGCCCGGGTTCAGATGCTGGATGCGGTGGGTCGCCTGGCCTGATGCGAGCGCTCGAGCCCTGGGTGGCGGCGCCCCTGCAGACCTTCATCACCGAATCCTCCGCCCGGCTGATCCTGCTGATGACCACCTCGGGACAGGTCGTGGCCCAGCACGGATTCTCCCGCTCGGTGGAGGTGATGACCGCGGCAGCGCTGGGAGCCGCCATCGTGGCTTCGACCGAGGAGCTCGCCCGATTGATGGGAACGTCGCGGTTTGCCGCCTTGGTGCACGGCGGAAACCGCCAGAGCTGCATGCTCTCCGCCTTCGGCACGCCGCGGGGGCGGTGGATTGGCCTGGTGGTGTTCGGATCGGAGACATCGGTGGGACTGGTGCAGCTCTTTTTCGATCAGATGGTAGAGGAACTGGTTGCAGGCGGCGCCCCGGGAGCAGCCGGAGAACCAGCCGTTGCCTGAAAACTTCGAGCGTGAGCTGGACACAAGCCTCAAAGAACTCTTTGGACGGTAACGCGAATGTCTCTGGTCAACTTCACCGCCCGCGAGATCACCTGCAAGATCGTCTACTACGGCCCGGGCCGTTCGGGCAAGACGACGAACCTGCAGTACGTCTACGGCCGGGTTCCTGAGTCCCGCCGGGGCCGCATGGTGTCGCTGGCGACCCAGACCGACCGGACCCTGTTCTTCGACTTCCTCCCTCTCGAGTTGGGTTCGATTTCCGGCTTCACCACCAAGTTCCAGCTCTACACGGTGCCGGGCCAGAGTTACTACAACGCCACCCGGAAGCTGGTGCTGCAGGGGGCCGACGGAGTGGTGTTCGTGGCCGACAGTCAGGCTCGCCGCTTCGACGATAATCTGGAGAGTCTGCAGAACCTGCAGGACAACCTGCTGGCCCAGGGTGTGGACATCCGGCAGCTCCCGGTCGTGTTCCAGTACAACAAGCAGGATCTTCCGCGCGACCTGATCCTGACTCAGGAGGAGATGGATGACGCGCTGAATTTCCGGGCGGTGCATAGCTTCAGCGCCGACGCGTTGCATGGCACCGGCGTGTTCGAGACTCTGAAAGGAATATCGGAGCAGGTCCTGAAGCGTCTCGCCGCGGGGAGCGCCGTCGCGTGACCGCTACGCTCAACCCACTCTACCGGTTCGATACTCTGGTCGTGGGTGCGGCCAACCGCTTGGCGTTCACCGCGGCAAAGGCCGTCGCCGAATCTCCGGGAACGGTGTACAACCCGCTCTTTATCTATGCCCGTCCCGGGCTGGGCAAGACCCATCTCCTGATGGGAATCGGGCACGCCGCCCGGGCCATCAATCCCGGCCTGACGGTCGAATATCTCACCTTGGACGAGTTCGTTGAGTCGTTTCATGCGGCCGTGGCGGCAGGGCAGGGTGAAGCCTATCGCCGGCGCTTCAGTGATGTCGATCTGCTGCTGGTCGACGATGTGCAGTTCCTGACCCACCGGCGGGAGATGCAGGCCGAGCTGCTCCGGCTGAGTGACGCGCTGCAGACCACCAATCGTCAGATCGTGCTCACCAGCGACCGGCCTCCGGCCGAGATCGAGGCGCTGGACGAGCGGCTCATCCGCCGCTTTGCCGGCGGGCTGGTGATCGATATCGCGGCTCCGGACTATGAGACCCGGGTCGCCATTCTCCGGCGTAAAGCGGAGGAACGCCGAGCCAGCTTCGGTGAGGGCGTGCTCGAGGCGGTAGGCTCGCTGGTGATCGACAATGTGCGAGAGCTGCTCGGCGCGCTGAATCGGCTGGTCGCCTTTCAGGCGGTCAGTGATACCCCGCTCAAGCCGGCTCAGGCCCGGGCGCTGGCCGGGGGAGCAGAACTGGTTGAGGCGAAACCAGCGAAGACCGGGAAGGCGCCGCGAAACGCTGAGAAGACGGAGAAGCCAAGAAGGAAGCCAAGGCGGAGGGTGTCGACGAGTTCAGCGATTTCCTGTCGGAGGTCTCCGCCACGGTAGCCCAGCAGGTGGATTCGTGGCGTACCAAGGTGGCAGCGGCAATTCTCCGGTGGGAGGGAGAAGGATTCAGTACCACACGGCTCGAGGCATTGCTGCAGCAGGAGATGACCACGGATCCGGAGCAGGTGCTCCGCCAGTTCGAGTCCGACGTGCACCGGCTCCAGGCGCTCCACGCGGAGGCCTCGGAGCTGGCCCCATCCCTGGCTGGCTCCAGCGCCTTTCGCGATCCGGAGGACATCGCCGGTGCCGAGGCGGTAACCCAGCGCGCTCGTGAGGGCGCGCATCCACCGCCGGCTCCGCTTCCCATCTGGCGGCTCGACGACCTGTTCGAGAGCCCCGGCAATCGGATGGCGCTGCAGGCCGCTCGGGCCATCGCCGGAGAGCCCGCCAATCGCTACAACCCTCTGGTCATCGTTGGAGCGAGTGGCGTCGGGAAGACCCACCTGCTGCACGCTCTGGGGAATGCTCTGGCTCCCCGGGTCAAAGGCCCGGTGGCCTGCCTCAGTGCCCACGAATTCACCGGAGAGCTGATCGAGGCCATCGATCGCGATGCCGTGCCGGCGTGGCGGGCACGCTATCGGGGCGCAGCGGCCTTCCTGCTGGACGACGTCCATCTCGTCGCCGAGAAAGATCGAACTCAGGACGAGCTCTTCGTGCTGTTCAACTTCCTGATCGAGTCCGGCCGGCAGATGGTCTTCACTTCCGCGCTGCCCTCTCGCGGAGATGAAGGCGGTGGAAGGCCGTCTCCGCACCAGGCTGGAGGGCGGGCTGGTGGTGGATTTGCCGGCTCCGGAACGGGAGGTTCGCCAGCAGGTGGTCGAGCGATCACTCCAAGCCAAGGTGGGCACCGTCGACCCCGAGTTGGCGGCTTACGTCGGCTCGCGTCCGGTGGAGTCCATCAGGGCGGTGCATGGCCTGCTTCAGCGAATCCTCAATGCCGCTGAGGCGCAGGGGAGCCCGCCCACGGTGACTCTGGCTCGGGAGGTGCTCGAGGGAGCCCAACCCAAGCCGCCGCGCAAGACCTCAACCCGCTCCAGCGGTGTGGTGGCGGCCGCGGGCGGAATCAAGAGCCGGGAGAAAATCGTGTGGGACTGGCCCGATGTCGGTGATCGCATCGTCGAGGAGTGGCGCTGATGGCGATCAAAGGCAGCCTCAAGGAGGCCAGTCTTCCGGACGTCATCCAGCTGCTCTTCCTGGGCCGACGGACCGGCTGTCTGGCCCTCGCCGATCAGCACAACTTCGGCACCATCTACCTCGACGAGGGGCAGATCGTGTACGCCTCCATCGTCAATCGGCGGGACCGACTGGGCGATATCCTCCTGCGCAAAGGCCGGATCAGCGCCGAGCAGCTGCAGCAGGCGATCGACGCTCAGGACGATGATCGGCAGCATAAGCTGGGAGAGATACTGGTCGGGCTCGGCATCCTGACCCGGGCCGAGCTGGAGGACTACATGCGCCTCCAGATCGAAGAGGCGGTGTACTACCTGTTCACCTGGACCTCGGGGACGTTCAACTTCGAGGCCGGCGTCAAACCGGAGCGGGAAGACTTCCTGGTTCGGATCAGTCCCGAGGCGCTGCTGCTGGAAGGCGCCCGGCGGGTCGACGAGTGGAGCCTGATCGAGAAGAAGATTCCCTCCTTCGATCTGATCTTCTCGGTCGATCAGCACCACATCGCCCAGTCGGCACCCACCCTTTCAGCCGAGCAGCAGCGTCTGCTGCCGCTGATCGACGGGACCCGCGATGTGCGGCAGGTGATCGATGAATCCGGGTTGGTGGAATTCGAGGTCGGGAAGGCGCTGTTCGGTCTGATCACCGCCGGGTTTGCCCACCGGGTAGGAACCTCCACCGCGGCGCCTCCCAAGGTCAACGACAGCCGGGTGGACGAGCACCGGAATCTGGGCATTGCCTTCTACAAGGCAGGCATGCTCGAGGAGGCGCTTCGGGAGTTCCGTCGGGTGATCGAGCTGCGTCCCGCCGACAGCCGCGCTCCGTTGTTTCTGGGTTTGATCGCCATCCGGCAGGCGCGTTGGGACGAGGCCGCTCTGGCCCTTCGTCAGGCGGCCGAGGCCGGCGTTCCCCGGCCGGCTGCGCTGCATAACCTCGGCTTTGCGCTGGAGCAGTTGGGCCGGCTGGACGAGGCGGAGGCGGCGTACGGCGATGCTGCCGGCCGCGCCAAGGAGGACGCCCGCATCATGCTGGGTTGGAGCATCGTGGCGCTGAAGCGGGGAGACAACAAGGTGGCCCAGTCGCGCCTGGCCCGGGCCTGCGAGCTGCTGCAGGGGAAGCCGGTGCCGGCGCTGTGGTACTGGGCCGCCACTCTGGCGGCGGTGGGACTGGACGATGCGGAAAACGCCATGCGCACAGCCCAGCAAGGCGTCGAGGCCTACCCCAACAATCCGGTTCTGCAGAACAATCTGGCCGTGCTTCTCGAGGCAGGCGGCGACACGCAGGCCGCTGAGACGATGCTCCGCTCCGCCCTCGCGGAGGATGCCGCACTGCCGCAGGTCTCCAAGAACCTGGGCGACATCTTCTACCGCAACGGCCGCTACGATGAAGCGGGCGAGGCCTACGAACGGGCGGCCAAGCTGAACCCCGAGCTGGGAGACGACCTGTATTTCAAGCTGGGGAACATCGCCTACAAGCGGCGCGATCTGGCGCGGGCCCGGGAAAGCTGGGCTCAGGCCACCGCGCTCAATCCCGGGCATCAGCTGGCTCGGGCCAACCTCGAGATGCTGGACCTCTCCCAATGACGCCGCCGGATGAGGAAGCATTTCTCCAGCTGATCGGCAGGATCTCGCGGCACACCGGGCTCTCGCTCGATGGCTACAAGGACAAGTGTCTCCGGCGGCGTATCGCGGTTCGCATGCGCGCGTGCGGGGTGCAGAGCTACGAGGAATATCAGGAGCTGCTCGAGCGAGATGCCGCGGAAGCTGCCCGGCTCAAGGATACGATCACGATCAACGTCACCAGCTTCTACCGCAACGCCGAAACCTGGAACCTGGTGCGCAATCGAGTCCTCCCCGAGCTGTTCGGCGGAGGTTGGTCGGCGGTGCGGGCATGGAGTGCCGGGTGCTCCTCCGGCGAGGAAGCGTACACCCTCGCCATGCTGATCGCCGAATTCCTGGACCAGCAGGGCAGAGGACAGCATCTCGATCGGGTGACGGTTGACGCAACCGACGTCGACGCCCAGTGTCTGGCTCGGGCGAACCAGGCTCGATATCCCCGCGAGGCTCTTGCCGACGTGCCGGCGTCGCTGGCCCAGGCGGTACTTCGAGGAGCGGGGCGCCGAATGCCGGGTGATCGATCGGGTTCGCCGCCGAGTGGTCGTTCGCGCCTCCGATCTGTGCATCGATCCGGCGCCCCGCCGCAGCTATCAGCTGATCCTCTGCCGGAACGTGGTCATCTACTTCGGTCGAGCCATGCAGGAGCGGGTGTTTCTCGACTTTGCCGAGGCCCTGGCCCCGGGGGGATTTCTGGTTCTGGGCAAAGTGGAATCGCTGTCGGGGCGAGCCCGAGACCTGCTCACGCTGTTGGACGCGCGCGAGC
This sequence comes from uncultured Gemmatimonadales bacterium, assembly GCA_963825815.1. Classification (GTDB taxonomy): domain Bacteria; phylum Gemmatimonadota; class Gemmatimonadetes; order Gemmatimonadales; family GWC2-71-9; genus CAVVWJ01. The sequence continues at coordinate 101,633 of CAWGVB010000012.1, forward strand.
GGATCTACCGGCGGGCAGCGTGAGCGGCCGGGAGGTGGTGGTCCGGGTAGCGGATCTGGGCGTCGGGCAGGATGAGGACACGCTCCTGACCGTCGGACTGGGGAGCTGCGTCGCCATCGTCCTGCATGACGCCGAGGCCAAGGTTGGGGGATTGGCTCACGTGCTTCTCCCCTCGCCGGCCTTAGCCCGGGATGACGGCAACCCGGCCCGGTTCCCTCAATCGGCCGTTCCCCGGCTGCTGCACCTGATGTCAGCCAAGGGAGCTCAGCCCCGGCGCATCACGGCCCGGTTGGCCGGAGGCGCCAGCATGTTCGCGGCACTGGCTCCGCCCGGCACCGTTCAGATGGGCGAGCGCAATCTTGTCGCGGCGCGGCAGGCACTCACGTCTCACAACCTCCCGTTGGTGGGGGAAGCCGTTGGCGGTGATTTTGGCCGCACGGTGCGGCTGCGGGTGGCCGACGGCCTGCTCGAGGTGAGCACGGTGGCGCATGGTGTCCAGCATCTCTGATCCGGGCCGGGTCCTCGTGGTGGACGACAGTCCATTCTTCCGGCGACTTCTCACCGACGTGGTGGAGGGCTCCGGCGAGTTCCGCGTTGTGGCGACCGCACGCGATGGCATGGATGCGCTGCGAAAGGTTCGGGCGCACGCTCCGGACCTGGTGCTGATGGATCTGGAGATGCCGGAAGTCGATGGGCTCGGCGCGATCGGGTACATCATGGCCGAGTCACCGCGGCCCATCGTCGTGGTCAGCGCTCACGTCGGGCCTGGTGCCTCGGCTGCGATTCGCGCACTGGAGCTGGGCGCCATCGATCTCGTAGCCAAAGAGGACGACCGCGGTGTGGCCGCCAACGCTCGCTTTGCCGACCGGCTCATGACTGTTCTGCGGGCAGCGCGGACCGCGGACATCAAGCGATTGACCGGCGCGGCAGCGCCTACGCCGGCGTTGCCGGCCCGCGGAGGAGGTAGAAGCTCCTGGTGAGGCCAGGCTGTGTGTGGCCATCGCGGCTTCGACCGGGGGGCCCCGCGCCTTGTCTCTGCTGGTTCCCCACCTGCCGGCGGGTCAGGGCGCGGCCATTCTGATCGTGCAGCACATGCCGCCCAAGTTCACCCGCAGCCTGGCCGAACGATTGGCAGCACAGAGTCGCTGCAAGGTGGTCGAAGCCGAAGACCGCATGCCCCTGCTGGCCGACACCGCCTACGTGGCGCCGGGGGATTTTCACATGAGAGTGAGTCCCGCGGCCGGTGGGCTCTGTCTCGCCCTGGATCAGGAGCCACCGGTCTGGGGCGTCCGTCCAGCTGCCGATCCCACATTCGGGAGCGTGGCCCGGGTGTTTGGATCGCGGGCGGTCGGCGTGGTGCTGACCGGAATCGGCCGGGATGGAGCGGAGGGGCTGAGACAGATTCGTGAAGCCGGGGGAACCGGAATGGCTCAGGATCGGGAGAGCGCCACCATCTATGGTATGCCGGGCGCGGCGCTCCATGCGGGAGGGGCTCAGTACGTGGTTCCCATAACGCAAATGGCCGACCGGATTGCCACCGAGCTGTACCGGTTGAGGCATCAGTGAGCGCTCGTGCCGGAGGATTTCTTCTGGTTCGGGTCGGCCAACGCCGCGTCGGCCTTCTGGTCGAGCAGGTGCTGGAGGTCGTCCAATTGGGGGAGGTCCATCCTGTTCCGGTCATGGAGGCCGCCGTCCGCGGCCTTGTCGCGGTGCATGGCCGCATGCTGCCGCTGGTTCACCTCGCCTCACTATTGGAAGGCCGGCCTACTCCGGTCGGCACCGGGAACGTCGGGGTCGTGGTGAACATTTCCGGCCGCCGCGTTTGCCTCGAGGTGGACGACGCAGAGGTGCTGGTTCGGGAGCCGGCGCTGCCGGTTCCCCCGGGAGAAACGCTGCCCTGGGCGGTGGGAGTGGCGCGCCATGCGGAGAGCCTGGTGCCGCTGCTCGATCTGCCCGCGCTGAGCTCACGTTTGACGGAGGCCGCTGCACCATGAACACTGGCGACGATGTCCAGGTGGTAACCTTCAGGGTGGGACGCCAGGAATTCGCCTTCGACATCCTGCAGGTGGAGCGTATTCTCCGCTACTCACCCCCATCTCCGCTCCCCAAGGCACCCCAGTTCCTCGAGGGCGTGATGCCGTACGGCGACACCGCCGTTCCAGTGATTGACTTGCGGAAGCGCTTCGAGCTCGATGCCCCGATACGGGAGGAAACTCGGGTCATGGTGCTGGAGCTGGAGAACCAGCGGGTGGCGCGTACTGGTAGACGAGGTCCGCGAGGTGCTGCGGGTGGACAGTACCACCATCGCTTCTCCCGGCCCGGTGGTAAGCGGACTCGCTGCGGCGTACATCGCCGGAATCATTTCCCGGCCCGAGCGCACCATCATCCTGCTGAACGCCCGCAAGCTGCTCTCGTCCAGCGAGCGGCTGGCGCTGAGCGAGCTCGGGGCCGCGTAGATGGCCGAAGCCTGGCTCACCGCCTTGAAGGCGGAGCTGACCGAGATGACCGCCCGGCTGGACGCACCGGGTGGCGAGCGGGATGCCCTGAAGAAGGACATCATCTCCCTGTTCAAGCGGGTAGACGGCGCCCTGACTGATCTGGGGCAGATCAAGGAAGGGATTCGCGGACTGGTCGAGCGCTACAAGCAAACGGCAAATGGGGCGGACGCCATCGCAGCTCCGCAGTTCACCGGCGAGCGACCCGCGGTTCACGCCGACCACCTGGGGGCCTCTACCTATATCGAGAAGGGCTGGAGCCTGATCTCATTGGGCGATTACGGCGGTGCCATTCAGGCTCTGGAGAAGGCGCTGACGCTTTCGCCCGGGGCGGTGGACGCAACGTCGCTTCTGGGCTGGGCCCAGATGCTGAACGAGGACTACGATGAGGCGCTGGGAAACTTCTCCAAAGTCCTCATGAAGGAGCCGGCCAACGCCCTCGCCCGGATCAACGTCGGATATATTTGTCTCAAGAAAGGCATCTTCGGCGAGGCCATCGAGCACCTGTCCAAGGCCATCCGACTGGACAACGACCGCAAGGCCACCTTGTACGCTCATTATTATCTGGGCCTGGTCTACCTCGAGCGTGAGATGTACGAAGACGCCCAGACCTTTCTTCGCAAGACCCTGAAGCTCGGCCCCAACCTCATCGAGGCGTACTTCGAGCTGGGCCGCGCTCTTTGGCTGGGCGGAGAGCGGGAAGCAGCGGTCAAAGTCTGGACCGACGGGTACAAGGCCAACAAGTTCAATCCCTGGGCCAAACGGTGTCAGGAAATGTTGGAAGTTGCATCCGCCGGAGGTGAAGTCCCGCGCAGTCCGCTCTCCTAGTCCTCCTCAGTACCTTGGCGGGCGCGCCCGCGCAGAATCCACCGACAGCTATCCGGGTTGGGCCCGTTACTGCTGTAGCCTGGCCCGAGCAGTTGAGGCTGGCCACAGATCTGGCTCGCCGGGCGGCGGAGCCTACCGACTGGCCCGGCCTCGGTCGGCGCAGTCCTGGACCACTCCGGCTCATTGTGGTGCCCGATGCCCGTCGCCTCGACTCTCTTTCGGCCGGCCGCGCGCCGGGCTGGGGCGCGGCGGTGGCGTTGCCGGGGGAGCGCCTCGTGCTCCTTCGAGCCGATCTGGGCGACGTCTACCGCACGCTCCGGCACGAGCTGGCCCATCTGGCCCTTCATGAGGCTATAGGTGTCAGAGTCCCTCTCTGGTTTGATGAGGGGTATGCGGCCTGGGCTGCAGGGGAATGGGAGCGACTCGGTGGTCTCGAGTTGAATCTGGCCGTCGTCCGGGGAGCGGTGCCGGACCTTCCTGGTTTGGATGGAGCGCTTCGAGGGTCTGCTTCAACGGCGGACGCAGCGTACGCCCTGGCGGCCTCGGCCGTGACCGAGCTCGCGCGGCGCAACCCCACCCGCTCGCTCACCCCACTGCTGGACCTGCTGCGCGCGGGCCAGGACTTCGAGGTTGCGGTGCAGCGCACCACCGGGCTCAACCTCGCTCAGTTCGATGTCGAATGGCGCCGAAGCCTTCGCCAGCGGTACAGCCTGGCCAACTGGATCCTGGCGGGGGGAGGCTGGGGCGTGCTCACGCTGGTCCTCTGGATCCTGCTGCGCCGCCGTCGCGCAGCCGACCTCCCGCGCCGGGCCGCGCTCGATGAAGGATGGGAGATTCCACCGGAAGACGCAGCCACATCTGAACTTGACCGAACCCCGGAACCGTAGTAGCCTCATCCTCTAATATGTCGAATCCTCGCCCTTCCACCCGTCCGGGGCAGGCTCCGCCCAGGCATTTCGTGCTGGCCCCACGAAACCTCATCATCCTGGCGCTGGCGGTTCTCGTGCTGGTAGTCGGGTATCTGACACTTCGAGCCGGTCACCCCAGTGCGGCTGCGGTGATTCTGGTCTTCGGTTATTGCGTGCTGTTTCCGGTCGGCATCGCGTTATAGCCGGGAGTGTTGCTCGTCACGGCACGGTCTCTGCAATACCGCTAAAAACTTAGCAGCCGTGTCGCTCGATCAGGGCGAATAGCTCAGCTGGTTCAGAGCGCCTGCCTTACACGCAGGATGTCGGGGGTTCGAATCCCTCTTCGCCCACTGGTTCCCGCACCAGGGCGGGACTGTGTTGGTCCGAGAGGGCCGTCTTGTTGGGGAGATCCAGAATGTACCTGTCGCGTTTCGTTGGATTTGCTGCGGTTGCGGCTGCGCTGTCCGCCCCTCTCGCTGCGCAAGGCATACCTCGCGGTGCTCGCACCACCCAAGCGGTGACGAATGCTCCGCGGCTGATGGTCGCGAACCCGTTTGCCTACGCCCCGGGAGACTCGGCGAGCTGCGGTTCACATCGGAACTGCGATGCGTCAGGAGATGAAAGACATCGTGGGCCGGAACTTCACCGTGGTCGAACAGACTCAGATGAACGACGCGCTGAAGCAGTACGGCTATCCGATCGATGCCATCCTGAGTCCGCCGCTGGCCACCACCCTGGCCAAGAACATTCAGGCCCGGGTCATCGTGACCGGGACCTTGGCCAAAGCGAACAACGGCAGGCCGACGGTAACCGCGCGGCTGATCGGGGTGAACGACGACGCGGGGAACGTGGTCACGCTGACCCAGGGCCAGGGCCAGACGCCGGAAGACTTCGGGAAGCAGCTCGCCAAGGCCCTGGAGCCGGCGGTGAAGTCGCTGCCCGACGCCAAGGCCTGCGTGGACCAGCGAACCACCAAGCCCGATAAGGCTGCAGGACGCGGCCGAAAAGGCCATCAAGGCACTTCCCAATCATGGACTGGCGGAGTTCTGCCTGGCCCAGATTGCCGCGGACAAGAAGGCTCCTCGCGCGTGAAGTGGTCAAACACCTGCAAGCCTCGGCCAAGGGAGATCCGCTCAGCCTTCCCGTGTGGACCGCCCTGGCCGGTCAGTATCAGCAGGCCAACGATACCGCCAACACTCTGGTGGCATTCGGCCAGATGCTGCGGGTGGCTCCGACCAACCAGAAGCTGCGGGAGGAGCTGTTCAAGTACTTCCTGCAGTCCGGACATCCGGAAACAGCCAAGGCCATAGCCGATTCAGGCCTCAAGCTGGATCCCTACAATGCCGATCTGTACGACCTCAAGAGCAACGCCTGCCTGTTCCTCGGCGACTTCAAGTGTGCGGTGGACGCGCTGGAGACGATGTATGCTACCGACTCCACCAAGGCGGATACCCTCTTCTTTACCAAGATCTCGGCAGCGGCTGCGGAGGGTGAGAATCCGGACAAGGTCCGATTGCTCAAGTGGTCGCAGATCGGTATCCGGAAATATCCCAACAACCCGACACTGTTGGGATACCTGAACAAGGGGTACCTGATGAACGGCCAGACGGACAGCGTTGTGGCCGTCACCAATCGCATCATTGCCAAGGACACCACGGAAACCGGCGTGATTGCCGCCCTGGCTGCTGCTCAGGCGCTGATCATGCCTCCGGACCAGGCTGCAGCTGCCCAGCGGACGGACTCGGCCGGCAAGCCGGCTCCGAAGGATTCTGCCAAAGCCTCCACCGCGGCGGTGCGGCCGGATTCCGCTCCGGCCGGCGCGGCCAAGGACTCGGCCTCGGCGGGCGCCGCGGGTAGCGACGCCTCCGGATTTACTCCGCGTCCCAAGGAGGCGGTCCCGTTCCTCGAGTTCGCCATCAAGCATGGGGATCCGCAGCGGAAGGAGCAGGCGGCCGCTCTGCTGTACACCGGCGCCGCGCCGCTGCTGCAGCAGCCACAGGATCTGCAGGGAGCCGAGCAACTGCTTCGCCTCTCGGTCCAGTCCGCCAATCCGGCTGGGAAAGTGCACCCGGCAGCGAATTACCTGCTTGGGTTGGCTCTCCTGTTCCAGGTGCCGCAGATCGATCCCGTCACCGAAAAGCAGAAGTCGTGCGATGGGGCCAAACAGGAGCAGGCGCTGCTGGCCGGTGCCGACTCGGCTCTGACGGCTGGTCGATCAGTGAACCCTCAGGCTGTGGACAAGAATCTCGGCATCATCAAGAAGTACACGCCGAGAATCAATTCCATGCTGAAGGCGTACTGTAAGGGGGAGAAGAAGAAGGCTTAAATGGTGAGGGTCTTACCCTAGACCCTCCCTCTGGAACCGCCTATATTCCCGCTCCCTTACGGGGGCTGTAGCTCAGCTTGGTTAGAGTGCCGCACTGTCACTGCGGAGGTCGCGGGTTCGAGCCCCGTCAGCCCCGCTCGCTCCTCGTAGCCACCTCACCCCGTCCCTCCGGACGGGGTGTTGTGTTTCAGCCCTTCAGAGCTCGGCATGTCCGAACCCGACGCGAAGTACCATCTGCCGGTGCTGCTCACGCCGGTGCTCGAAGCTGCCCGGGGAGCACGCCGGGTGGTCGATGCTACCCTGGGGGACGGGGGCCACGCAGCGGCACTCCTCGGCATCGGCGCGCAGGTCCTCGGGATCGACCGGGACCCGGAGGCTATTGCTATCAGCCGCAGCCGTCTGGGCGAGAGCCGACATACAATATCTCCAGGCCCCGTACGGCTCCCCGGAGGCGCTCGAGACGGTGGCTCGGTTTGAGCCGGATTTCATCCTCCTCGATCTGGGGGTCTCTTCGCGCCAACTGGACGATGAGGGCCGCGGTTTTACTTTCCGTCCTGGTGCGCCGCTCGACATGCGGATGGGCCCGGCTGACGATACGGCGGCCCTCCTGCTGAACGAAGCCGGCGCTGCTACCCTCGAGCAGATTTTCCGGGACTACGGAGACGAACGGCGAGCCCGGCGTCTGGCGGCCGAGATCGTGCGACGCCGGCAGCGGCAACGCTTCAGCACGAGCGACGACCTGGTCAACGCCATCCGCGCTGTTCTGGGGCCTCAGAGTGGACCAGGGGACTTCGCCCGGATCTTCCAGGCCGTCCGGATCGCGGTGAATGGAGAGCTGGAAGACCTGGAGCGGGCTCTTCCAGCCTTTCGCGATGCACTCAAGCCGGAGGGAAGGCTGTCGATCATTACCTATCATTCAGGCGAAGATCGGCTGGTGAAGCACACTTTCCGCAGCTGGAGTGCGGGCTGCGTCTGTCCGCCCGGCCTTCCAGTCTGTGTCTGCGGCTCCAGGCCACTGGGCCGGGTTCAGCCACGCAAGCCCGTGATCCCTGCGAGCGAAGAGCTGGAGGCCAATCCGCGAGCGAGGAGCGCCAAACTCCGAACCTTCGTCGTCAATGCTTCGGCTTAGGGGGCGTCACTGGGTGTTGCTGTGGCTGCTGGTATTTCTGGGCGGTGCCTTGATCGTGGTCGGTCGTCAGACGGCGGCGTTCAAGACCGCTCGTCAGCTCCGTGATCTGCGCGAGATCCGCGGCAGCCTGGAGGCACGGCGAGCAGAGCTGGAGCGCCGGATCCGGGTGGCTTCGAGCCGGGAGGTGCTGGTGCCGGTAGCCCGCCGGGGCCTGGGGCTCCACGAGCCGGCCGACTCGGAGTTTGTGCTCTTTGCCGTTCCCTCGCCTGCGGCTGGAGTGAGTCGCTGATGGCCAAGCCGCTGGTTCGGATCGCGGCGGTTCAGCTTGGCTTTGTCCTGGTGATCGCAGCCATTCTTGCCCGTGCGGCGCAGCTCCAATTGTTCCAGGGAGAGCGGTGGGCGGAGCAGGCGCGGCGGCAGCGGACCGAGCGCGCCGTGCTTCCCGCCCGGCGTGGAGGGTTATTCGACCGAAACGGCGTTCCGCTCGCAATCAGCCAGGAGTTCTATCACGTCGGGATTGCTCCTAACGAGCTGACCGACGTCGGTTCCACCGGACGGCTGATCAGCCGCCAACTCGGCATTCCCTGGTCAGTGCTCTCCCGCGATCTGCGCTCCGGTAAGCGATGGGTCTACTATCACGGGCCTTTCAGCGCTACCCAAGTGCAGTCCTTGCGCCGGGTCAGCGGCATTCATCTGAGCCAGGATTATCAGCGATTTTACCCGTCTCGACTGCTGGCCCGGCCCATCATCGGCGGACTTTCGGCAGAGCGGGAGAGTGGCGCCGCGGGACTCGAGCTCTCGCTAGACTCGATTCTCACCGGCGCCCCTGGAGAGGCGGTGCTTCTCAAGGACCGTGCGGGGCGCCGCTACGATTCCCCGGCTCGAGTGATCCGGGAGCCCGTGGCGGGCAACGACGTCGTTCTCACGATCGACGCGGAGCTTCAGGAGATCGCGGAGCGGGGACTGGACGATGCGCTGTCGAAAATGGACGCAGAGGGCGGCGACGTCGTTTTCTTAGATCCGAATAATGGGGAGCTGCTCGCCCTCGCTTCCCGGCAGTCGGGTGGTCGTTCCGATTATACCTCCATCCGCGCCTCCACGTTCACCGATCCCTTCGAGCCGGGCAGCACGGCCAAGCTGTTCACCGCGGCGGCCCTGCTGCTCCATCAGCGGGTGGACAGCTCAGACCGGGTGTTTGCCGAAGGCGGGACCTGGCATATGCCGATTACCAGCAGCGGCGTGACCCGGGTCATCACCGATGCGCACAAGACGACCGGTTCCCTGACCCTGGCGCAAACCATTCAAGTCTCCAGCAATATCGGGATCGCAAAGTTCTCCTCTCGTCTTTCCCCGGAAGAACAGTTCGAGATGCTGCGAGACTTCGGCTTCGGCACTCCAACCGGTGCGGAGTTTCCCTCCGAATCAAGGGGCCGCCTGGCCCGTCCCGACAAATGGCAGCCGATGTACACCAGAGCCAGTCTTGCGATGGGCTATGAGTTCGGGGTGACCCCAGTCCAATTGGCCGTAGCCTATGGCGCGATCGCCAACGACGGAGTGCTGCTCACGCCCACTCTCGTGCGGGAGATCCGAAGCCCGCAAGGAGATCTGCTGTACCGCCATCATCCCGAGCCGGTGCGCCAGGTGGTTCCTCCACCGGTTGCGGCCAAGCTCCGGGAGTACCTCAAGGGGGCAGCGGGGGAAGGCGGAACCGGAGAAGAAGCTCAGCTGGTGAACTACACCTTGCTGGGGAAGACCGGTACCGCCGTCCGGTTCGAGAACGGCCGCTATGTGCGCGGCGAGTACACCGCCTCGTTTGCCGCTCTGTTCCCGGCCGACGATCCCCAACTGGTCGTGATCGTGAAGATCGACAATCCCCAGGGCAAGTATTACGGTGGCCTCACCGCGGCTCCGGTGACTCGGACGATGTTGCAGCAAGCCTTGGCGTCCCGCCGAGTTGCGATCGACCGCAGCCGCTTTGCTGATGTCGATACCGCTCCCGTACCGGAAGCCCAGACCTCGTCCACGGCGGCGACGATGGCACGGCTGGTGGTGTCTTTGCCCTACAGCGCTCCGAAAGTGGATCGCGCAGCGCGGTTGGTACCCGAGGTTGCGGGTCGTCCGGTACGCGAGGCCGCCCTGCTGCTCCATCGCCAGGGTTTTCGAGTGACCCTGCGCGGTCTGGGCCGAGTCAGTAAGACCGCACCCGCTGCGGGCGACACGGCAGCGCCCGGCACCACGGTGGTGGTATGGGCCGGACTGACCTGGGCTCAGCTCTGTTCAGGAGCTCGGCCGCGCCGATCTGCTGAGCAACGCACCCGCCGTCGGCCCGGAACCTCGTGCATTGGGCGTGGACAGCCGCAGCGTCGAGCGGGGTACGGTTTACATCGCTGTGCGCGGATCACAGGCAGACGGCCATCGCTTCGTGGCCGATGCGGTTGGAAGGGGAGCCTCTGCCGTCATTGTCGAGACTCCGCAGAAGTCGGGTGTTCCCGAAATCGTGGTTCGAGACAGCCGGCGCGCCGCTCTGGTACTCGGCGCTGCCTGGTACGGTCATCCGGGGCGGTCTCTCACGTTGATCGGTGTCACCGGCACCAATGGGAAGACCACCACCACCGGACTGATCCGCCATCTCCTGAACCGGAATCAGAGCGCCGGCAGCATCGGAACCGCTGGGCGCCTTCGACGGGGCGGAGCAACCGGTGCCCTCAACCGCCGGCTCGCTCACCACCCCGGGACCGATCGATCTGCAGGCCACATTGGCGGCACTGCAGGAGCAGGGGAGTGACCCATGTCGCCATGGAAACGTCATCGCACAGTCTGGATCAGGGACGTCTGGATGGGCTCAGCTTTGCGGCGGGGGTCTTTACCAATCTCACCCGCGATCACCTCGACTATCACGGGACCATGGAGGCGTACCTGGGGTCCAAGCTGCGCCTGGCTGATCTCCTTCGACCGTCGGCCGTGGAGGTGGTCAATCTGGATGACGATGCCTGGAGTGCACTGCCGTCCCGCCATCGGCGGATCACGTTTGGCCTCCATCCCGCAGCCGACGTCCGCGCCACCCAGATCAGTCTCAACGCGGGTGGCTCCTGTTTCCTCCTGGCCGGCCGCTTTGGCTCCTCCGAGGTGCTTCTGCCCTTGCTGGGAGACTTCAACGTCAGCAACGCGCTGGCTGCCGCGGCCACGGCCCTCGGGCTGGAGCTTTCTCTGCAAGAGGTAGTCGACCGGCTGGCGACCGCCCCTCAGGTTCCTGGTCGGATGGAACGCATCGCGGATACTCCCTGCACGGTTCTGCGGGATTATTCCCATACTCCCGACTCACTGGAGCGAGCCCTGCGCGACTTTGCGGCCACTCACACCGGGACGGATCATCCTGGTGTTCGGCTGTGGTGGTGATCGGGACAAGGGAAAGCGGCCCCTGATGGGCCGCATCGCGGCTGACTTGTCCGATCTGGCGATAGCCACCTCGGATAATCCGCGCACCGAGGATCCGGAAGCCATCATTGACGAGATTGAGCGCGGTATGGGCGGCGCTCCCCATCTGCGGATCCCCGACCGACTGGCCGCCATACGCGCGGCGCTGAACGAGGGCCAGGCCGGCGACACCATCCTGCTTGCCGGCAAGGGGCACGAGACCTACCAGGTCATCGGAACCGAGAAAGATCGATTTCGACGAGCGGGAAATCGTGCAGGAAGCTGGTGACGAGGTGAGCGGTGAGCGGTGAGCCGGTGATGCCCGCCGGCGGTGTCTGGTCCGCGGCGGCGATAGAGAAGCCGCGATTGGCATGACACCAGGTGTGGGCGACGCGGAAATCACGTACAACGGAATCTCCACCGACAGCCGCGCCATCAGTCCTGGCGCCTTGTTCGTTGCGCTCCAGGGTGAGCGCTTCGACGGTCACGACTATCTGCCGGCGGTAGCCAAAGCTGGAGCCAAAGGTGCCGTAGTCCGGCGCGGTACCGCCGCCGTGCCGCCACTGGCCTTCTTCGAGGTGGACGACCCGCTCCGTGCCTTCGGTCTGCTGGCCCGCGCCAGGCGACGAACCCTGAGCGGCCCAGTCATCGCGGTCACGGGGACTAACGGTAAGACCAGCACCAAACAGATGCTTGCCGCGGTCCTGAGCACTCGATATCGCACCTACGCTACCCGGGCCAACCTCAACAATCTCGTTGGCGTTCCGCTCACCATCCTGGAGGCGCCCCCCGACACCGAGGCGCTGATCGTCGAGGCCGGGGCAAACCTTCCCGGAGAAATCGCTCGGTATCGAGAGATCATCGAGCCCGCGATCACCATCGTCACCAATGCGGTGGCGGGACACCTCGAGGGTTTCGGTTCACTGTCCGGCGTCATGGAGGAGAAGCTCTCGCTGACGCAGGACGTGCCGCTCGCCATCGTGGGGACGGATCCGCCGGCACTCGCCGAGGGCGCCCGCAAACTGGCTCGCCGGGTCCGTACCGCGGGGCTCAAAGGCGCCGAGCTCATGCCGGACAGCGTTACCCTGAACGGCGACGCACGTCCGGTGATCTCGATCGGAGGCCAGAAATTCGTGCTGGGCGACCCGCGGTCTCCACCAGGCGGACAACGCTATCCGTGTCTGGGCGGTGGCTGAGGAGCTGGGGCTGAATCTCCATCAGGCGGCCCAGGCTCTGGAGCAGTTCTCGATGCCGGGCGGACGGGGCGAGCTGGTGCAGGAAGGACAGCTCACCATCCTCAACGACTGCTATAACGCCAACCCCCAATCGTTCCGGGCCGTGATCGCCACTGCCAAAGCCATGAGGGACGACCGGCGCCTGGTGTTTGTCGCGGGGACCATGCGTGAGTTGGGTGCCGAATCCCCGCGGCTGCATCGGGAGATAGCGGAGGAGCTGGTGGAGCTGCACCCCGAGCTGCTCGCCGCGGTGGGGGACTTTGTGCCCGCGCTCGAACCGTATGCTGGGGCGCTGCGCCACCGTCTGATCACCGCCGCCGACCCGGTGGCACTGGCGCCCCGACTCGCTCAACGTCTCAGGGGAGACGAGATCGTGGTGCTGAAGGCATCCCGTGGCGTGGCCTTGGAGCGTATACTTCCGGCGCTCAAGGCCCGCGCGAAGCACGTCGACCCCCCCGGTGCTCCGCTCCATCCCCGCTGAGGATTCGATGTTCTATCACTGGCTCGCCCCGCTCGGCAAGACCTACATCATCTTCAATCTCTTCAACTACATCAGCTTTCGCGCCGCGGGCGCAACCGTGACCGCGCTGCTGCTCGCGTTCGTGGTTGGGCCCACCGGTCATCCGCCGGCTGCGGGCTCGGAAGGTGGGTCAGGTGATCAGGGCGGAGGGGCCGGCCAGCCATCAGAGCAAGCGGGGCACGCCCGACGATGGGCGGCCTGATCATCCTGCCTGGCCACGATGGTGCCGACGCTGCTCTGGGCTCCGCTGACCAATCGCTTCGTGGTGGTGGCGATGCTGTCCACTCTATGGATGGGCTGCATCGGGTTTCTCGACGACTACCTCAAGATCGTGCAGGGGAAATCCCGCGGCCTGGTTGCCCGATGGAAGCTGGCCGGGCAATGCAGCTTCGGCCTGCTGCTCGGGCTGTTTCTCGCTTTCAACCCGGTGGTGCCGACCGATGTGCTTCCCGGCCACCGCCACCACCCTCCCATTCTTCAAGTACCTGGTGGTGAATTTTGCCCCCTGGCTGTTCGTTGTGTTCGTGACCGTGGTGATCACCGGGAGCAGCAATGCGGTCAACCTGACTGACGGGCTCGACGGGCTGGCTACGGGCCTGGCGGGAATTGCGGCCGCAGCCTTTGCCGTGTTCGCCTATCTCTTCGGCCGGGTGGACGTTACCACCTACCTCAACGTGTTCTACTTGCCCGGCGCGGGCGAACTGGCGGTGTTTTGCGCCGCACTCATGGGCGCGACCATCGGATTCCTCTGGTTCAACGCCCATCCCGCCGAGGTTTTCATGGGTGACACAGGGAGCCTCGCAATCGGCGGCGCGCTGGGAACGGTTGCCATTCTGCTCAAGGCGGAGTTTCTGCTGCTCCTCATCGGCGGCGTGTTCGCGGCCGAGGCCATCTCGGTGCTGCTCCAGACCGGCACGTATAAGTGGTTCAAGCGAACCCGGGGCAGGGAGTACGCCGACGCCCACCGCGTCTTCCGAATGGCGCCGCTGCACCACCACTTCGAGAAGCTGGGCTGGGCCGAAACCACCGTCGTCACCCGGTTCTACATTCTTGGGCTGCTGTGCGCCCTGGTCGCACTCTCCACGCTGAAGGTCCGATGACTGGTGTTGCCGAGAGGGTGGCGCTGTTCGATCGCTGGCTGGGGTCCGGAGGAGAGGTGGCGGTGGTGGGGCTGGGAAAGAGCGGGGTGGCGGCCACCCTCCTGCTTCGGCGCATCGGCATCGGGGTGTATGCCTCGGATAGCGGATCGGGGCCAGTCTTCGAAGCCTGGGCCCGTACGCTGCGGGAGACTGGGGCAGCGGTTGATTTGGGAGGTCACGATCTGGGCCGCATTGCCCGCGCAGTGGGCGTGGTGGTGGCACCGGGTGTGCCGCCCGATGCTCCGGCCTTGGAGTCGGCGCGGCAGGCCGGTCTCGAGATCTATGCCGAAGTGGATATCGGCTTCCTGGCCCTTCGGGCTACCAACTGCGTCGCGATCACCGGGACCAACGGCAAGACCACCACCACCTCACTGATTGCCCATCTGCTCTCCAGCGCGGGAATCCGGGCCGAGACTGCCGGCAATATCGGCCGTCCCCTCTGCGATGTGGCTCTCTCGGCCGATCCGCCGCCATGGCTGGCGTTGGAGCTCTCGTCGTTTCAGCTGCACGATGCGCCGCACCTCAAACCCGCGGCGGGAGTGCTCACGAACCTGGCGCCCAATCATCTCGATCGCTACCGCTCCCTCGAGGAGTATTACGGCGACAAGGCTCAGCTCTTCCGCAATGCTGACGCCACTTCGTTGTGGATCACCAATGACGACGATGCCGCGGTGCAGGATATGGCGCGCGGCGTGCCTGGACGGCAGCTGCGATTCTCCACCACGCACTCGGCCGATGGATGGTACGATCGCGAGGGTGCCCGGCTGATGCTGGGACGAAGTGAGATTCTGCCTCGTGCCGCGTTGCCTTTGCTGGGCGATCACAATGTGGCCAACGCCCTAGCCGCCGCACTGGTGGCCGCCGAGCTGGGCGCGCCGATTGCATCGCATAGCCGCCGGTCTGCAGTCATTCCGGGCCATACCGCATCGAGTGGAGCCGGTGCGAGAGGTCGAGGGCGTGCTCTGGATCAACGATTCCAAGTCCACCAACATCACCTCGACTGAAGTTGCTATCGCGGCGCTCGACCGGCCATTCGTTCTGCTTCTGGGAGGACGGCACAAGGGAGAGCCGTACACCCGTCTGATAGAGCGGCTGCAGGATCGCTGTCGCGCGGTGGTGGCCTATGGAGAAGCGGGCCCGCTCATCGTGCAGGATCTCGGCGCAAAGCTCAAGGTGGTGCCCGCGGTCAGCTTTGAGGAAGTGGTCGTCACGGCTCGAAAGCTGGCCCGGCCGGGGGACGCGGTGCTGCTGTCTCCCGCCTGCTCCAGTTACGACATGTTCCGCAACTACGAGGAGCGCGGAGATCGATTCCGCGCCGCCGTCCAGGCGCTATGATGCCGCGGCCGGTACGGCACCCAGGCGAAATGCGCTGGGAGACTCGCCTGCTGGGTATGGTCACCGCGGCACTGTTGGTGTTCGGTGTCGCGGCTACCTACGGTGCCGCCAGCCTGGTGACCCTGCAGGGCCAGAACGCCGGGCTCGGATTTGCTCTGCGCCAGCTGTCCGGTGCCGCTTTCGGTGGCGTGCTGCTCCTGTTGGCCTCTCGGCTGGACTACTACCGCTGGCGGCAGCTCGCCTGGCCACTTCTCTTCGTGACCATTCTGTTTCTCCTCATTCCACTGCTTCCCTTCACCAGGGCATTGCGCCTTCCATCAACGGCGCGCGGCGTTGGATCGACCTCGGACCGCTGAACTTCCAGCCGTCAGAGCTGGCCCGGCTGGTGGTGGTGATCTGGTGCGCCATGCTGGCGTCGAAGAAGGGCGCTCAGGTCCGCGAGTTCAAGAAGGGCGTCCTGCCGTTCATCGTGATTCTCGGCCTGGTGTCGCTCCTGATCTTGCTGGAGCCTAACCTCTCGATGGCCACGCTGGTGGCGCTGCTCGGCGGACTGGTGCTGTTCACCTCTGGGGCCAAGATCGGCCATTTCGGTCTGGTCGCCGGTGTGGGGATGATTCTGGTCTTTCATCAGATTCGCGACGTCCAGTATCGTCTCGCCCGTATGCTGACCTTCCTGAATCCCGGCGACGCAACGACGGAAGCCGGCTTTCAGATCCATCAGTCGCTGGTCGGAATTGGCTCGGGCCAGCTGTTCGGGGTCGGCTTTGGAGAAGGCCAGCAAAAGCTCGGGTACCTTCCCTACGCCTACTCTGATTTTCTCTTCAGCACCATCGGTGAGGAGTGGGGATTCGTCGGTGTCTGCGTCGTGGTTGCCCTCTTCGCCCTGTTCTGCTGGCTCGGCTTCCGCATCGCCCGAACGGTCACCGATCCGTTCGGCCAGTACCTCGCGGTGGGGCTGACCGCCACCATCGGGCTTACGGCGTTCATGCACATGGCCGTGTCGCTCGGTCTGATCCCGACGACCGGACTCACGCTGCCGTTCATGTCGTACGGACGCTCCAGCCAGGTGATCTCCCTGCTTGGCACCGGGATTCTCATCAACATCGGACGGTTGCGAGGAAGCGCTCGCGCGACCGGTGGACGAGAGCGCGGGGCTGGGCGGAGCGACAGAGCGGGAGAACAGCGTCGAGCTCCTGCTCGGCGCACCCGTCGCGAAGGCGCCCGGAAGTGGCTCCGACCGAAGGTCGACGGCAGACTGGACGATGAGCGGTACCGGAACTGTCTCCACCACCGCCCCGCCGTACAGTACTCATCGCCGGAGGCGGAACCGGCGGACACCTGATGCCGGCTCTGGCGATTGCCGACGCCCTCCGGGAGTACGCTCCACAGGTCGAGCCGGTCCTGGTAGGCGCGACTCGCGGGGTCGAGGCTCGCATTCTCCCCGGCCGCGATTTCCGGTTTTACTTGTTGCCCACCGAGCCGATCTACCGCCGCACCTGGTGGAAAAATTTTAAGTGGCCATTCGTCGCCGGCCGGCTGCTGCGTGAGGTGGGCCGGGTGTTCGAGCGCGAGCAGCCGGCGGCCGTACTAGGAACCGGAGGTTACGCGTCGGGGCCAGTGGTCTGGTGGGCAGCCCGGCATGGCATTCCGACCGCAATCCAGGAGCAGAATGCGTATCCGGGGCTCGCCAGCCGCTGGCTGAGCCGGCGCGTCCGCCACGTCTACCTGGGTCTTCCTGAAGCGCGCCGACTGCTGCGATTCGGAGCCGAGACGGAGGTGTTTGACACCGGCAATCCCATAACGCCTCCCTCCAGGGAAAGACAGGAAGGCGGCTCGGGCCAGGTTCGGGGTAAACGGACACCGCCCGGTCGTCCTTATCACCGGAGGAAGTCAGGGGGCACTGGCGCTCAATGAGGCCGTAGCCGCGTGGCTGGATGACGGGGGCCCGGGGACTGCGGAGCTGATCTGGGTGACCGGCCGGGGCACCTTCGAGCAGTTTCGCCGCTATCAGGCGCCCCAGGTGCACGTCTTCGATTTCCTCGATCCGATGGGTGAGGCGTACGCCGTGTCGGATCTCGTCGTGTCGCGGGCCGGCATGATCACAGTGGCAGAGCTGTGTGCCTGGGGCCTCCCCAACATTCTGGTCCCGCTCCCCACGGCGGCTGCAGATCATCAAACCCACAACGCGCGGGTTCTTGCCGATGCGGGGGCATCTCTGCTGCTGCGGCAGTCGGAGCTTACGCCGGCCCGGCTGGGCGCCACCATCAATGAGCCTGCTCGATGACCCCTCGCGCCGACGGCAGATGGCTGAGCGATGCCCTGAGCCGGGGACGGCCCAACTCCGCCCGCGAGATAGTGTACAAGTTATTGACACTGATTGGATGAGCGGACTTTCAGAAGCTTCGGCACCATCTTACATTAGCCCTGCAATCATGGCACTGTTCAGCCCCACGGATAAGCGTACTGTGCACTTCATGGGAATCGGCGGCGCCGGCATGAGTGCGCTGGCTCTCATAGCCTGCCGTCGGGGTGTGGCGGTGAGCGGCTGCGACGTGGATCCCACCGGCGCCGCCGACCTCCAGGCCCTGGGAGTTCGCATCTATCAGGGGCACGACGGAGCTCACCTGGCCGGCGCGCGTGCGGTGGTGGTCACCGCCGCCATTCCCCCGTCTCACCCCGAGCTGGAGCAGGCCCGTACGCTGGGGCTCCCAATTGTGCCCCGAAAGGTGGCGCTGGCGGAGTTGATCGAAGGCGGGCAGACCGTAGCAATTTCCGGTACTCACGGCAAGACCACCACCACCGTCATGACCACTGAGGCGCTCACCGCGGCCGGCTTGCAGCCCACCGGAATTGCCGGGGGCAGAGTGAGTACCTGGGGAGGTAACGCAAGGATCGCCAGCGACGAGTTGTTCGTGGTAGAGGCGGACGAGTTCGATCAGGCGTTTCTCACCCTTCACCCGACGATCGCTGTGGTGAACAATGTCGAGCCCGATCACCTGGAGTGTTACGGCTCGATGGCAGCTCTGGAAGACGCCTTCGCGGAGTTTGCCGGCCGGGCCAGAGTGGCAGTGGTGAGTGCGGACGATCCGGGCGCGCGAGAGATCGCCTCCCGGTTGAGCACTGAGGTGGTTCGATTCGGCCTGGATGCCGACGCCGACGTTCGGATCGGCGACATCGTTCAGCAGGCCGACCGCACTGTCGCCTGCATTCGCTGGCCAACCGGACGCTCGATTTCACTTCGGCTCCAGGTGCCCGGACTGCACAACCTGCGAAACGCGGTAGCTGCGCTGAGCGTGGTAGAGGCGTTGGGTGGGCGCTTTGGAGCCCGCCGCCGAGGCGCTGAGTCAGTTTCACGGTGTTGGCCGGCGGTTCGAGCGCTTGGGCGAGTTCGGCGGGGTCGCGGTGGTGGATGATTACGCGCATCACCCGTCGGAGTTGGCCGCCACATTGTCGGCGGCACGGCAGGCGTTTCCCGGGCGCAGGCTGGTTGCGGTCTTTCAACCGCATCTCTACTCCCGCACCGCGGCGCATGGGCAGGCCATGGGTCAGGCACTCGCGGCCGCTGATCTGGTGTTCGTCACCGAGATCTATCCGGCACGGGAGCAGCCCATCGCCGGGGTCAGTGGTCGCCAGGTGGCTGACGCGGCCCAACGGGCTGGAGCCGATACCCGGTTCGAGCCCACCCGCGCGAAGGTGGGAAAGACGGTGTTTCAGGAGCTCAGGTCCGGTGACGTGGTCCTGACCCTGGGCGCCGGCGACATCACCCGCGTCGCTCCCGAGTTGGTGCGTTGGCTCAGCGCCGCCTGACGCGCGGCTCGCTCCAGCGTTTTTCTCTGCAGCGCGGGTTGCAGCTCCTTGGCGGTGTGATCGCCGCGGCTCTGCTCTGGTATGCCACGCCTTCGATCCTGCGGAGACTCGATTTCTTCCGGATCAGGCGGGTGGAAATTGCCGGAATTCGGTATCTTGCTCCAGCCACGATTCTCGGTGCGCTCGGGTTGGATGCGCGGTCGAGCGTCTTCGACGATTTGCTCGCCGCAGGCCGAGGCCTGAGAGCACTTCCAGGAATTCGTTCGGCAGTGGTCCGGCGGCGATTGCCGGGAACTCTCGAGATCGTTGTCGAGGAAGCGGTGCCGGTGGCGCTCGCGGCCCGCGGCTCCACTCTGGCCCTGATCGACTCGAGCGGCCGGGTGCTCCCGTTCGATCCCGCTGCAACGGCCCCGGATCTTCCGATTGCCGCGACGGCCGACTCGGCCATCGCACGGGTGCTGGCAACGATCCGGGAACACGATCCTGCGTTGTTCGCCCAGATCGAGACGGCGCGGCGGGTGCGTAACGATGTGATGCTCGAGTGCGAGTGGGCGGCAGCTGTGGTTCGGCCCTGCGGCGACGGCGGAGGACATACGAGCGGTGATGGCGGTGGCGCAGGATCTCGCCCGGCAGGGGCGAAAGTACCGGGAGCTCGACGGACGGTTCGCGGGGCAGGTCATCGTCCGACGGGAAGGCGCATGACCACACCTCCGCAGCGCTTGGTGGCGGCCCTCGACCTCGGCTCGACCAAGGTGGTCGCCGTGATTGCCGAGGTGACCGGCGATGCCCGAGAGCCCGGGGCCAAGATTCTGGGACTCGGGGTGGAGCGCAGCGGCGGAATTCGCCGAGGCGTGGTTCGCGACATCGAAGAGACGACCCGGGCTATCGAGCGGGCCATGAAGAGCGCCCAGCGCATGGCAGGCGTGGAAGTGGGCTCGATCTATTGCGGTCTGGCCGGAGAGCACGTGGCTGGGCGCACCTCCCATGGCATGGTGTCGGTCACCGGCGATGAGATCCGGACCGGCGATGTCGCCCGGGTCAACGATATGGCGAGCAGCGTCAGCTTCGGCCGCGATCATGAGCTGCTGCACGCGATCCCTCAGGATTATCTGATCGACCAGCAAGGGGGGATCAGCGAACCGATTGGCATGACGGGATCTCGGCTGGAAGCCGAAGTCTATCTGGTTACGGTGCTCTCCAGCGTGCTCCTGAACCTCCGAAAGTGCGTGGAGCGGGCGGGATACCAGGTCGCGGAGTTCGTGCTCGAGCCGCTGGCTGCTTCTCTGGCCGTGCTCACCCCCGATGAGATCGAGCTCGGCTGCGCCATCGTGGAGCTGGGCGGGGGCTCCACCAATGTGTCGATCTTCCACAGCGGCAAGATCCGCCACACCGGCTCGCTGCCCTGCGCCGGCGGGCACGTCACCGCCGACATCGTGCACGGCCTGCAGGTCACCCAACACGATGCGGAGCGATTGAAGGAGACGATACGGAGCGGCTTTCGAACCGCTGGTGCCGGAAAGTGACGTCTTCGAGCTGCCCAGTACGCCGGGCCAGGGGGCCCGCAACGCGCAGCGGAGGATTCTCGCTCACATCATGCACATGCGGTTGCAGGAAATGCTGGAGTATGCGCTCGACGAGATCACCCGGGCAGGCTATCATCAGCGCTTACCCGCAGGAGTGATCATAACCGGTGGTGGGGCGCTCGCCCCGGGCATCGTGGAGCTCGCCCGTGAGGTCTTCGCGATGCCGGCACGCTGTGGCGTGCCGGGCCAACGCTTGCGTGGTCTGGCGGACAGCGTCGAATCACCCCGGATGGCGGTACCGGCAGGTCTGGTGCTCTATGGCGCCAGGCAGGTTGCTGTTAGTGGTGGGTTGGGAGCGGGGGGGCGGAAGTCACCGGCCGTGGAAAAGGTGCTGGCTCCTGTGCGACGGTGGCTCCAAGACTTCTTCTGAGTCGGGCCGAGGGGACATGACCATGATCTTTGAACTGGAAGAGGGCGCGGCCCAGACCGCGCGGATGAAAGTGGTGGGCGTAGGAGGCGGCGGTGGTAATGCCGTCAACCGCATGATCGAGGACCAGCTGGGGGGCGTCGAGTTCATCTCGGTGAACACCGACTCACAGGCCCTCGCGATGTCCAAATCCGACATCAAAATTCAGATCGGCCGCAAACTGACCCGCGGGCTCGGGGCAGGGGCCCGTCCCGAAATCGGCCGGCAGGCCATCGAGGAAAACCGGGACGAGGTGCTTCATGCGGTGCAGGGCGCCGACATGGTCTTCGTGACCTGCGGCATGGGAGGTGGCACCGGCACCGGTGCCGCTCCGGTGGTGGCCCAAATGGCGCGCGAGGCCGGGGCGCTCACCGTCGGGATAGTCACCAAGCCCTTCCTCTTCGAGGGCCGCCGTCGGATGAAGCAGGCGGAGGGCGGCATCTCCGAAATGCGCAACAACGTCGACACCATGATCGTGGTGCCGAACGAGCGGCTGCTCGCCGTGGTGGGCAAAGGCATTCCGTTCCAGGAAGCCTTGAAGAAAGCCGATGAGGTGCTGCTCCATGCCACCCAGGGCATCGCCAGCCTGATCACCTCGACCGGCATCATCAACGTGGACTTTGCCGACGTCCGCACGGTGATGCAGAACGGCGGCGCCGCGCTGATGGGCACCGGCATCGGCCGAGGGGAAAACCGCTCCCTCGAGGCGGCCCAGCAGGCCATCTCCAGTCCTCTGCTGGACAACATCTCCATCGCCGGCGCCATGGGCGTCCTCATCAATATCATCGGCGGCGACGATCTCACTCTGGGCGAAACTACCCAGATCAACGACATCATTCACGACGCGGTGGGCGACGACGCCGAGATCATCTTCGGCGCCGGCAACGATCCGGCCATGCACGGCGAGGTTCGGGTCACCGTTATCGCCACCGGCTTCGATCGGCCCGTCACCGCGGAACAGCCAACCGGTCGGGTTTCCGGAGCCGCCGGAGTAATCAACTTTCCGTCGCACCGGCAGCGGCCGTCCACCCCCGCTCAGCCGGCTACACCGGTGATTACCCGGGTACAACCGCGGATCCATCAGGCGCCGGCTACGCCCGCGCCGACCGACGTGCCCGAGATGGAGATTCCCACCTTCATTCGTCGGCAGATGGATTGATGCGGAAGCTGGGTCTTTTGGTGGCTGTCGTCGTGTTCGGGGCGTCGGTGTTCTTCGGTCTCAGCGGGCGCTGGCCCTGGCACCGGCTGAGCTCGCCACCGGTGCCCCCAGCCGCCTTACCCCCGGCGCCTCCCCCCTACACCGAAACCCAGGACACTCTGCATGGCGGGGAAACTCTTTCCGCTCTGTTTGCCCGGCACAACATCACATTCGACTTCCAGCAGCTCGATTCCCGGTCGCTGCTGAATCCCCGGCGGGTGCGGGCCGGGCTGGTCTTCAACTTTCGGCAGCCTCTGGGCGACTCCGCGCCCAATCACATTTCGGTTCGAACCTCACCGGAACAGCGGGTGGTATTCACCCGGATCTCCAACGGCTGGGATGCCAACGCTGAGCCCATCCGGTGGCAAACCGAGGAAACCCGCATCGAGGGGGTGATCAACAACTCGCTCTATGAGGCGCTGGATGCCGGCGTTGCCGATGAGCAGCTCGACAGCGGCAACCGCCAGCGGTTGGCCTGGGACTTGGCCGACGTATACGCCTGGCAGGTGGACTTTACCCGTGACATCCAGCCCGGCGACAGCTTTCGCGTGGTCTTCGAGCGGCGGGTCTCGCAGGATGGCGAGGTCCGGGTAGGGAACGTTCTGGCCGGCGACCTGACGATGTCTGGCAAACGGCTCAGCGCGTTTCGTTTCGGTGGCGTCTCTGGCGGAAGCCATCTCTACTACGACGCCAATGGGGGCTCACTTCGCCGGGCGTTTCTGCGGGCGCCAGTACAATTCCGGAGGATCTCCTCCAATTTTGCCCGCCGTCGCTATCACCCGGTGCTCGGGTTGAGCCGGCGACACGAAGGCACCGACTATGCAGCCGCACCCGGCACCCCGGTTATGGCGGCGGGAGACGGAATGGTCCTGCGGGTGGGACGGGCCGGCGGATACGGCAATCTTATCGAGCTGCGCCATGTGAACGGGATCACGACCCGCTACGGCCACCTGCGGGGCTTTGCCCGGGGCATCCGGCGCGGCGCCCGCGTGGTGCAAGGCCAGACGATCGGCTATGTCGGCTCGACCGGTCTGGCCACCGGTCCGCATCTGCATTACGAGTTTAGGGAAAACGGGATCGCTCGAGACTCGCGCAGGGTGACCCTCGGCACCGGCTCACCGGTTTCCTCCCAGGATCGCGCGGCCTTCGAGCGGGAACGTGACCGGCTGCTCCTGCTGCTCGATCAGCCCGCGGACTCGACTTCGCAGCCCTCAGCCATTGCCCGGCAAGTCAGTCAAACCTCGGAGCGGTGGTTGCCGTAGCGCCGGATTAGTGCCTCCCCCCAGAGTCCACATCTCATATAACTGCCCCGAGTGCTGACTGTCCTCCTGGTCGCCGCACTCGCCCTCGGGCTCTCCTGCTTTACCTACCTCTGGCTGGAGAGACTGGGACGCCGCGCCTGGATCCCGCTCCTCTTCCGAGCGCTTGGCTGGGCCGCTCTGGGTCTGCTGGTAGTCAACCTCACCTGTGCAGTTCGATCCCCTACCCGTCGGCCGCTGGTGCTGCTGGACGCTTCTCTGAGCCTGAGCGCCCCAGGAGGCCATTGGGCGGAGGCACGGGACTCTGCAGGCCGGTGGGGAGAGATTCGAGATTTCGGCGACGAGCGGGCGGGCACCGACTCCTTACCCACGCGCGGACGCTCGCTACTCGCGCCATCGCTCCTGGCTGCTTCGGCGTCGGATCGGCCCATCATCGTGGTCAGTGACGGCGAGATCGAGGATGTGCCGGAAATACCGGCCGACATTCTCGCTCGCAGCGGCGTCCGGCTATTCCCGCGAGACCGGAAGCCGGACTGGGCCATCACCCGCGTGACCGGCGCTCGCAGGGTGACGGCGGGTGACTCCATCCGCCTGGAGGTGACAGTCCAGCCGCCCCCGGATGCGAAGAGAGATACGGCGACACTCCAGGTTTCCACCGACGGAAACGGACTTGTCCGTCGAAGCGTCCGGCTCCGAGGGGAGGGCGGGGATCGGGCTCGGTTAGTGGTTCCCACTGGCCGGTTGAGACCGGGCGATCACGTCCTCCAGGTTTCGCTTTCCGGCAACCGTGATCCGGAGCCGCGCACCGACAATCGACTCCACATGATCACGGTGGCCGCCACGCCCGGTGTCGTTCTGCTCGCGGGAGCAGCAGACTGGGACAGCCGCTTCCTTTACCGGACCATTCGTGAGGTCAGCCAGCTGCCGGTGCGAGGCTTCGTCAAGCTGGAGGGCACCCGGTGGCGGTCAATGTCTGACCTTCGCCCTGTTTCACTTGACCAGGTACGGCGTGCGACGCGAGGCGCCGACCTCCTGGTACTGAAGGGTCCGGTGGGCGATGTGGCTAACGTAAGCCGAGCTCGTGGGGTGTGGACCTGGATCAGCGGAGAGACCGGCCAGACGCAACCGGGAGACTGGTATCTACTCGCTCAGGGAGACTCTCCACTGTCCGGTGCTTTCCTGGGACAACCCCTCGACTCCTTCCCTCCCGCTATCGACCTGACGCCAGTGGAGCCAGATCGGGGGTCGTGGGTGGCGCTGAGCGCGCAGCTCGGCCGCCGGGGCCTTCAGCGCCCAGCGGTGTACGGCAAACAGGATGGTCGTGTTCGCCGCGTTACGGTCGCCGTGGATGGCCTATGGCGTTGGGCGTTCCGGGGCGGCGCAAGCGAGCAGAGCTATCGCTCCTGGGTCTCCGAGACCGCCAGTTGGCTGCTGGGCGGCGCCGACTCCGCGCAGGGACAAGCTCGGCCCGTGCAGCCCGTAGTCGCGAACGGCCGGCCCATCGTCTTCGAGTGGGTGGGGGCGGGGCAGCCCTCGCCCCTGGCCCTCTCCTGGTCCGGCGACAGCGCCCGGGGAGATACCCTGTTCTTCGACGGCAATGGCCGGGCCACCATCTGGCGTCCGCCGGGCATTTATCGATATCGCCTGGCATCCGGAGGCGAGGGTACAGTGGCGGTGGAACAGTACTCCGATGAGTTACTGCCACGCAGCGTTACCTTGGCTCCGCATGAGCCTCGGCTGGTACGGCCCAGGGGAAGTACAGCCGCCCGTGATTGGCTCTGGCTGTTCGGGCTCTGCATACTCGCCTTCTCTGGAGAATGGTTGGCCCGTCGCCGACTGGGACTTCGCTGACGTGATAGATTCCGTTCCAATGCACTGCAAGAGCAAGGGATGAAATACAACAGGCTGGGAAGCTCGGAAAAACCAAGCGTCTGGTCCCGGATCAAGCGTATTGCGCTCACGGATGTCGGCGCGCTCATGCGCGGACTCAATGCCGATGATCTGGAGAACATGGAGCGGGTTCTGATCGAAGCCGACTTCGGTGTAGCCGCCACGGTGGAGCTGACGGAAGCGTTGGAGGACGAGGTCCGGCGCGGAAAGCTCAAGACCGAAGCCGACCTGAAGCGAACGCTGCAGCATCGACTGGCCGACATGCTACGCGGCGCTGAGGCTCCGGGAAACGTTGCCACAGCCAGTGCTGGGCCCACGGTCATTCTCATTGTCGGAGTCAATGGAACCGGAAAGACAACCACTGCAGCCAAGCTGGCCTGGAAGCTTCAGAAGGAAGGCCGCAAGGTCCTGCTTGCCGCCGCGGATACTTACCGGGCCGGTGCGGTGGCGCAGTTGCAGATCTGGGCCAACCGTTTGGGCCTGCCCTGTGTGGCTGGCGCGCCCGGGGGAGACCCAGCTTCGGTCGCTTTCGATGCGATCGACGCCGCAAGCTCCCGGGGTCTGGACACCGTCATCGTTGATACCGCGGGCCGGCTGCACACCCAGGAGGGTCTCATGGATGAGCTGCGCAAGATCACCCGGGTAGTAGGCCGGCGGCTACCTGGCGCGCCTCACGAGACCCTCTTGGTGCTCGACGGAACCGTGGGTCAAAATGCGGTGCAACAGGGCAAGCTCTTTGCCGAGGCCGTGTCACCGACCGGCCTTATCGTTACCAAGCTGGACGGCAGCGCCCGGGGCGGTGCCGTCGCAGCACTGCGCCGGGAACTGGATTTGCCGATTCGGTTCATCGGCCTCGGCGAGTCGGTCGAGGATCTGGAGCCGTTCGATCCAGAACGGTTTGCCGAGAACCTCCTGGCTGAGGCCCCGGTCCCGGCCTCGTAGCATCATGCCCAGCAGGACCGCCGGCGCCGTCCGGCTGGACACCCCGGTCCAGTTTCTCAAGGGGATCGGGGAAAGGCGCGCCGAGGGCCTTGGCCGGCTGGGCATCCGTACCGCTCGCGATCTTCTCTGGCATCTCCCCCATCGCTACATCGACGCGTCAACGCTAACTCCGCTGGCCCGGGCAGAAGTCGGGCAGGAAGTTGCCTGTATGGGCCGGGTGGTCACCAAAGGCGTTCTCCCCACCCGTCGAGGCCTCCGAATCTTTCATGCGGTTCTCCGGGACGAGAGCGGACTGCTCGAGTGCGTGTGGCCCGGCCAGCCGTTTCTCGATCGCACGATCGTGGTGGGACAGACGCTTCTGGTATCCGGACCGGTGCGCTTTTATCACGGCCGCCAGATGGCGCCCCGCGAATTTGTCATTCTTGCCGACCTTGAAACCGATGGAGACCCGCTGCTCAGCGGCAAAGTGCTGCCGGTTTATCCGGCGACCGAAGGGCTGAGTCACAAAGTCATTCGCTCGCTCATCGACCGGCACCTCGACGCGCTGATCCCGCTGGCGGAAGACGTACTGCCGGCAGCACTGCCTGCAAGTCTGCGGTTGCCCTCGTTGCGGGATGCGCTTCAGGCGGTGCACCGTCCTCGCGCTTTGGAGGAGGCTGAGCGCGGGCGGCGGCGCCTGGCCTTCGATGAGCTGTTCGATCTGCAGTTGATGCTCATTCGCGCACGCGTGGTCGCCAAGCGCCACCGAAGCGGCGTGGCATTCAGCCTCAAACGGGACCTGACGACCCGATTGCGCGAGAGCCTGCCCTGGGAGCTGACCGGCGACCAGCAACAAGCCCTGCGCGAGATCACCGGTGACATGACATCACCCGACCGCATGCACCGCCTGCTCATGGGCGATGTGGGAACGGGAAAGACGGTGGTCGCGCTCTTTGCGATGCTGCTGGCCTTGGAAAACGACTTCCAGGCGGCGCTGATGGCACCTACCGAGCTGCTGGTGGAGCAGCACGGCGCTACCCTGGAGAAACTGCTGGAGGCTCTACAGCTCCGACCCGAGCTACTGCTCGGCCGTCAGACGCCGGCGGAGAAGGCTGCAGTGCGCAAACGTCTCGCTACGGGCCAGGCTCGGCTTGCGGTGGGTACCCATGCTTTGCTGCAGGAAGGGGTAACGTTCAAGCGGCTGGGGCTGGTGGTCATCGACGAGCAGCACAGGTTCGGCGTGGAGCAGCGGGCCGCGCTCATCGGCAAAGGTGTTGCTCCGGACGTGCTGCTGCTCACCGCAACGCCGATTCCGCGCTCGCTCGCTCTCACGCTTTATGGCGATCTCGACGTATCCACCCTACGAGAACGGCCGCCTGGACGAGGACTGGTTCGAACTGCCCTGCGTCACCGCAATCAACGGGAGCGGGTTTTCGATTTTGTCCGGGCCGAGTGCCTGAAGGGAAGACAGGCGTACGTGGTGTTGCCGGTGATCGAGGAGTCCGAACGGGCTGACCTGCGCGCGGCAACCACCATGGTCCAGACTCTGGCTGCCCGCTGGCCCGACCTGCAAGTCGACCTGGTTCATGGCAGGATGAAGGCCGAAGACCGTGACGGGGTGATGCGCCGCTTCCGGAGTGGCGAGGTGCATGTTCTGGTGGCAACCACAGTCATCGAGGTCGGAATCGACGTGCCCAATGCCACCATGATGGTGATCGAGCATCCCGACCGGTTCGGCCTGGCGCAGCTCCACCAGCTGCGGGGGCGGATCGGCCGCGGCGCCGAGGAGAGCTATTGCATTCTTCTGGTTGACGGGCCCTCTCCCGAGCGGCTGCAGGGGTTCGCTTCCACGCTGGATGGCTTCAAGATCGCGGAGCTGGACTTGGCCGAACGCGGAATGGGCGACCTGATCGGGGCCCGTCAGCATGGGGGATTCGAGCTGCGGCACGCGAGACTCCCCGACGACGCCGATCTGCTGACCCACGCACGCGAGCTGGCCACCCAGGTGATTGCCGGCGACGCGGGGCTGCAGCGGCGTGAGAACCAGCGCCTCAGGGAGCGAGCAGTGTCGCGGTATCCTCGGGCAGTCGAATTGTTCCGGGTGGGCTAGGCACTGGAACCCCTAAAATTTTACCCGCACACCCAGCCCGGTAGCCCGGTACAAGCTGCGCACCTCGGGCTCGAAGGGAATGTTTTCCGGCGGGCCCTTGGGTAGGGTAAGCTCCCAGATGAAAAGCGCTGCCGCACCGGCGAGCGCAGTCTGGCCTCCGATCAGCCAACCCCGCGCAACCCGGTCGTAATGGAGGGAGGTCTGATAGAAGCCTTCGATTTCGGGATCCGTATATGTGCCGGTGGGCCCGAGGTCACACCGGGAGGGCTCGTCCAAGCAGCTGGATTCCAACTCGTCGAAGGAGTCTTCCGCGTCGTTGTGTGCTTCCAGGGCCAGGTAGTTCATGGCAGCTGAGCCGGCCACCAGCACCCATTTGCCGTATTTCACCAAGGGGCTCACCTCCTGAGCCTGAACTGTGCCGCCGAACAGCATCGCTCCCAACAGGAGAATCCCGAGCCGGATCATCTCCGGAACCGGTGTAAGTCGCCGTTACCGCCCAAGGCGAGGAGTCCGTCGCTCAGCGGAACGGGACCCAACTCAACTGGACGCCACACCCTCACCCGCCACACCTCGGTTCCGTCGACCCGGAGGGCACGGATGACGCCATCAGCTCCGCCCAGCAGAATCTGCCGCCCCGTGATTGTCACCGGAGTTGTGACCGGCCAGTCCAATCGAGCCAGGGTCCTCAGTTTCGGCTCCGGCCCAGGGTCTATCCGGTACAGAGTTCCCGCCCGAGTGGCCAGGTACAACGTGTCGCCCAGGGCAGCCGGGGACCCGAGCACCGGCGCATCAACTCGTAGCGCCCACTGCCGTGCCAAGTCCTGCGGGTTGATCGATACCAGCAGCGAGTCGGTGGTGCCCGCGATCAAGGCGTCTTTCTGCTGGAGGACCGGAGACACGATGGTTCCGGGGCTTCTCGCCCGATGGGTAATTTTCCCATCGCTGGTCTCCAGCCGGAAGAGCGAATCGGTCGTGGCCACCAATGCTCCACCAGTACCCGCGGGTACCGCCGCGGTGCGAGCCACGCCCAGCCTCCGCTGCCATCGAATTTTGCCGTGTGCCGGATCGACCCCCAGTGCCTCACCCTGCTGAGAGAGGGCGATCAGAGTTCCATTGATAAGCGCGAGAGGGGCGCCGATCGGCGGGGTCGAGACTCGCCAGATCTGCTTCCCGGTGGATACGCGTAGGGCAGAGACTCTTCCTTGAGGCCGGGAGCTGGCGGCGTAGACCGTGTCGCCGGAAACCAGGACCCCGCCCACGATCATCCCCGGCAGGCGCGAGGACCAGCGCACGTCACCGCTGGAGAGATTCACCGCATAGACCTTCCGATCGATGCTGCCGCCGTACAGGGTGTTGTTCTTGATCTCGACCGGGTCGGTAAATCGCCGGCCCGCCTTTGCGCTCCACACCGGTGTAGGGGCATCACCGGCAACGCCCGCTGCAAGCGGCGTCGGTGGCGGACGGAAGTTTATGCAGGCTGCGTTGACGCTTCCCAGCAGCAGGGCTAGACTCAACGCTCCTCGAAGGCGGCACACACTCCCAGCGGATACAGCATGGCCGTAGCGAACATCAGCGGGCTTCACGCGCACGTGGGCGAGACCGTCACCGTGCGAGGTTGGGTCGCGACGACGCGCTCCAGCGGAAAGATCGCGTTCGTGGTCCTCCGCGATGGTTCGGGCTACGTCCAAGGCGTTCTTTCGAAAAAAGAGGTTACGGAAGCCACGTGGGCCACGTTCGCGGCTCTGACCCATGAATCCAGCGTGGCGGTGACCGGGACCGTAAGAGCCGAGCCGCGTTCGCCCGGTGGCTACGAGCTTGCGGTCCAGTCGATCGAGCTGCTCGGGAGCAGCCCTGATTTTCCTATCAGCCCCAAAGAGCATGGGACGACTTTCCTCTTCGAGCATAGACACCTGTGGCTTCGGAGCCGCCGCCAGGCCGCCGTTGCCCGGGTGCGCAATGAGGTGGCGCAGGCCATCCGCGACTTCTTCTACCAGCGAGACTTTGTTCTGGTAGATACCCCCATTTTGACCGGAGCCATCGGGGAGGAGGCGGGAAACCTCTTTGCTACCGACTACTTCGATCTGGGTAAGGCCTATCTCGCCCAGACCGGTCAGCTGTATGTGGAAGCGGCGGCGGCGGCCCTCGGAAAGGTCTACTGCTTCGGGCCCACCTTCCGTGCCGAGAAGTCCAAGACCCGCCGGCATCTTACCGAGTTCTGGATGGTCGAGCCGGAAGTCGCCTTCAACGACTCCGACGCCAACATGCGCCTGCAGGAGGAATTCGTCAGCTACCTGGTAGGCCGCGCGCTGGAACGGCGTCAGGAGGAGCTGAAGGAGCTGGAGCGGGATGTCGCTCCTCTGCAGCGAGTCCAGCCGCCCTTTCCCCGCGTTTCCTATACCGATGCCGTGGCCCGGCTCAACGCTCTCGGCTCCGACATGACCTGGGGCAGCGACCTGGGCGGAGACGATGAGACATTGCTCGCGCGAGAGTATGACCGTCCAGTGTTCGTGTACAACTATCCCAAGCAGGTGAAGGCCTTCTACATGAAGGAAAACCCCGATGATCCGCGGACAGTACTGAACAACGACTGTCTCGCTCCGGAGGGGTATGGCGAGATCATCGGCGGTTCGCAGCGGGAGGATGACTACGACAAGCTGCTGAGCCGGATCCAGAATCAGGGTCTCGATCCCGAGGCCTATCGCTGGTATCTCGATCTCAGAAAGTACGGCACCTTTGTCCACTCGGGCTTCGGCCTGGGTATCGAGCGGACCGTGGCCTGGATCTGTGGGATTCCTCACATTCGGGAGGCTATAGCTTTTCCGCGCCAGATACACCGGTTGTATCCCTAGCCTTTACCTCATCCCACAAGCGATCGAGGACCTCGAGTCCTGCGGTGGACACATCGATCTCTCTCTCCGCGGCCAGACGCTCAATCTCGTCGAATCGGCTGCGGAATTTCCGATTGGCGCGATCCAGTGCGAGCACCGGCTGTACCCCGGCTTTTCGGGCGAGATTGACCACCGCAAACAGTAGATCACCAATTTCATCGATCACGGCATCCCTGGGGACCCGATCTGGAGTATTGGGGTCCGGGTTTCGTGGGCGCTCTGCGGGCTGCGCGGCGTGCAGCTCCGCCTCGACCTCCGCCAACTCCTCCCTGATCTTCGTGAGCGGTCCACTGACGTCGGGCCAGTCGAATCCCACCGATGCTGCCCGCTCTTGCAGGCGACACGCCATGAGAAGGGAGGGAAGGGTAGGAACGATGCCGTCGAGCACTCGCCCTTGGCGCTCCCGCCGTTTGATCGCCTCCCATGGCTCGGGCTCACCGAGCTCGAACAGGTGAGGATGGCGCCGGCGCATCTTTCGCTCGAGCCCGCGGGCCACCTCTTCGGCGCTGAACTCGCCTGATTCCTCGGCGAGCACCAGCTGAAAGGCGAGGTGCAGCAACAGATCACTCAATTCACCCTGGATCGCGCGGGCATCACCCTCACCCAATGCGTGGTCCAGCTCCAGCGCTTCCTCAACCAGGTAGGGTCGCAGGGTTTCGCGGGTCTGAGCCCGATCCCAGGGACAGCGGATGCGGAGATCTCTCACCATTGCCATGGCGCGTCCCAGCGCCGATTTGTCTTGCATGTAACCCTCGCGCCGAATATGATACCCGCCGCCTTGACCACCACTTTTTCTGCCGAGACCGCGCGTGCGTGGGTAGATGTCGACCTGGCCGCGCTGGTGGCGAACGCCCGCAAAGTTGCCGCAGTCAGTGGTAGTCGTTTGCTGCCGATGGTCAAAGCTAACGGCTATGGTTTGGGCGCGGTGGAAGTCGCCCGAGCCCTGGAGGTGGTAAGCCCCTGGGGCTTCGGAGTGGCGTCGATAGAAGAAGGTGAGAGCCTCCGCTCCGCTGGAATCACCCGGCCCATCCTCGTGGCCACGCCTCTCATACCCCAATGGATTCCCCGCTTCATCCAGCATGATTTACGTCCCACCGTGGGAGATCCGGTAGCGCTCGACGCCTGGGTGGCTCAAGGCAGCCGGCCCTTTCACCTCGAGATCGATACCGGGATGAGCCGGGGCGGGGTTCGCTGGAACGACGCCCCGGCATTGGAGCGAATCCGGAGCACACTGAGAACGGCTCCAGCATGGGAGGGAGTGTTCACCCACTTTCTCGATTCCGAATCCGATGACGATACCACGGCACTTCAGTGGCGACGCTTTCAGCAGACGCTGGAAACGCTGCCTCGACGAGCTTCGCTGGTTCACGCCGCCAACAGCGCCGCCGCCTTGCGGGGAACTCGCTATGCGGCAGATCTGGTCCGCCCGGGGATTTTTTTATATGGAGGAGCTGCCGGCACAGCGATCCCGCAGCCGGTCGCCGCACTACGCGCCCGAGTGGTGGCGCTTCGCTCCTTGGACCCGGGAGACACCGTGGGCTATGGCGGGAGCTTTCGGAGCGATCGCCGCTGTAACATTGCGACGCTTGCCGTGGGCTATGCCGATGGATTTCCTCGCTCGGCCCGAGGTTCTCAGCCGGGTTTGCGCGAAGTTGAATTGAACGGCAGACTGGTGCCGCTGGTCGCGCGGGTTACGATGGACATGTGCATGGTGCTGGTGGACGAGCCGGTTGCCGTGGGTGATGTGGGAACCGTTTATGGTGGTCTCGTCTCCCTGGATCACCAGGCCGAATGGGCCGGCACCATCTCCTACGAGCTGCTGACCAGGATCGGCTCCCGGGTTAACCGACTATACCGAAACTCTCCATGAACCCCCATTTCGCCTCGCTCGTCCTGGGGCTGGCTCAGCAGGCCGAAGCGGCTCTTTCGGGACAGCTGCCTTCCGGAGCTGAAGGTATGGCAGATCCGCGCATGGTGGCGCAGACCCTGATCGACACTCTGGGGATGCTCTCCGAAAAGACCGAGGGCAAACTGGAGCAGGATGAAAAACAGCTGCTGGATCAGGCGGTCACTGCGCTCCGATTCCGGTTCGTCCAGACCGGCCCTAGGCCCTGATGCGGCGGGCAGCAATCATCGTCCTCGACGGCCTCGGCATCGGTCCAGCCCACGATACACCTGCCTACGGAGACGCCGGCAGCAACACCCTGGGCAACGTTGCCCGGGTTCTGGGAGGCCTGAGCCTGCCGGAGCTGGAGCGGCTCGGCCTCGGCCGCTGTGCAATGGTGGACGGCCTGGCAAGCGTCCCGAATCCATCGGCGGCTTTCGGCGTCTGTGAGCCGGCCAGCCCTGGGAAAGACAGCACTACAGGCCACTGGGAAATCTGCGGTGTCATTCTGGAGCGCCCGTTTCCTACCTACCCTCAGGGGTTTCCTCCGAAGCTGATTCAGGAGTTCGAGCGCGCCACCGGCCGGGGTGTGCTGGGCAACCTGGCGAGCTCGGGCACCGCGATTCTGGACCGATATGGGGAGGAGCACTGCCGCAGCGGACGGTGGATCGTCTATACCTCCGCCGATAGCGTATTTCAGGTCGCGGCCCATGAGTCCACAGTTCCCTTGACCGAGCTGTATCAGGCGTGTGAACGAGCGCGCAGCCTGCTTCGGGGCGAGCACGCGGTATCGCGAGTCATCGCCCGGCCCTTCGTTGGCGAGCCCGGCGCCTGGGTCCGCACACCCCACCGACGAGACTTCAGCCTGACACCGCCCGGTCCGACGCTGCTCGACCGCCTGGCAGAAGCGGGGATTGCCCGAGCGGGGGTTGGCAAGGTAGACGACCTGTTCGCTGGACGGAGTATCTCCAGCATTCACGCTGCAACCAATCGCGAGGCGTACGATTTAATCCAGAAGGCTTTGGAGACGCTCAGCGGAGGTCTCCTGCTGGCCAACGTCATCGAGTTCGATCAGACCTGGGGCCACCGCAACGATGTTCCGGGGTTCTATGGCGGGTTGCGGGAGCTCGATGCCACGGTGCCTCACCTGCTTCGGAAAGTCCGGGACCAGGACCTCATTATCTTTACCGCCGATCACGGGAACGACCCCACGACCGCTTCGACCGATCACTCGCGCGAGGTAGTCCCACTGCTCGTGCTGGGTCCCAGAATACGTCCGGTGGATCTCGGCCGCCGCTCCACCTTCGCCGACATCGGGCAAACTGTTGCTGAGTTCTTTCACGTGCCGGCGCTCGCGTCCGGCACCTCGTTTCTGTCCGAGGTTTGGCGTGACTGATTCGCTGATTGCCGCTGCGCGCTCCGCTCAGGCTCGAGCGTATGCACCATACTCCCGGTTCCGGGTCGGGGCCGCGCTGGAGGCAGACGACGGCACCGTCTTCATGGGGTGCAATGTCGAAAACGCCTCCTACGGTCTCACGATTTGCGCCGAGCGGGCGGCTATCTGCGCGGCGGTCAGCGCCGGGGTCCAGCATTTTCGCCGGGCAGTCGTCGTGTCGGATGTGGATCCACCGGCAGCTCCATGCGGAGCCTGCCGCCAGGTTCTGGCGGAGTTCGGACTGGATCTCCCGATCCAGGGTGTGGGCGCCCAGCGAACCGTCACGTGGCTCCTTTCCGACCTGCTTCCCGCCGCCTTTGGCCCCGAGCAGCTCCGGTGAGAGGATGGCGTCTGGCGTTGGGAGGGGCTCTTCTGCTGGGCGGTTGTCAGGAGAAACTGACCTCGCCGGGCGATTGTCCCGCGCTTTGCCCCGGCGGCTCACCTCAAGTAGTGGATGAGATACTCAGCGCTATACCCGGGTCTGATAGCAGCTTCGTAGGATACGTTAAACCACAGGCTGCCCCGGCCCTCCTGGTCTCCAACGGCCTCAAGGGCTTCGAGGAACGCGCCGTTATGCGCTTTCCTCCCCGGAGCGACTCGGTCGGTGTGCGGGATACTTTGCGGAGCTACGTGGTAGACTCCGTGGCCTTCGGCTTTACGGTGCTGGCCCGAGACAGCATGGCTCAAGGGCTTCAGCTCCTGCTCTACCGGCTTCCGCCTTTCATCGATTCCACCACCAGCTACGCCCAGCTCGACCCTGCGTTCGTACCCGAGAATCTGGTGCTGACCGTACCGATTCCGGACTCCGTTAAGACGGGAGTGCTCCGCGCAGTAGTGCAGGGCAGCGATCTCTCGCGGATCGCTCTGACGCCGGCCGACAGCGGCGTTCTTTCTCTCGGGGTCCGGCTCGATGCCCCGAGCTTTACCGGTGTCCGGCTGGGCGCGACTGCGGCGGGGAACGGAGGCGTGTTCTTGACCTATGCGACCGTCGCCGTCCCCGATACCGGCGCAGCCAGGCTTAGAACCTTCCCGCTAACGGCAACCTTCAATACGTCCCTGCCCGCCGTTCCTGAGGCGGTCGACAGCACAGTGCTTACGGTGGGCGGCAATCCCTCGGCGCGCTCCCTCATCCGATTCGAGTTGCCCTCCCGGATCCGGGATTCGGCGACGGTAATCCGCGCGACGCTGGAATTGACTCCGGTTGCCCCGCTCACCGGGTTGGTCACGGATCCCATTCGACTGGTGGCCCGCGGAATTCTCAGCGACCTCGGCGCCAAGTCCCCGGTCGAGTCCAGATTCGGCGTAGCCATTGATACCATTCCCGTCGGATCGTCAGCCACCGAAGAGCTGGAGATGGTGCGGCTGCTGCAGCTGGTATGGATCGGGGAGTCCCGGCCCGCCGGGCTGCTGCTCTCGCTCACTCCCGAGCTCGAGGCCGCAAGCTTCTCCCGTCCTGTGTTCTACTCCAGTCGGGCGGCTGACCCTGCCGTCCGGCCGCGTCTCCGGGTCAGTTATCTGCGCTCGTTTCCCTTCGAGAATCCCTGATGCGCTCCGCCTGGCTGCTTGGGTTGTTGACTATCGTGCCCGGCATGGTGGGGGCCCAATCATCCCAATTCGGGGTGCGAGGTCTCGGATTCCCCGGCCGGGGACTGAACGCCCGGGTCATCGCCTCGGGTGGGGCGTTCGGGCTTTTCGATTCGGAATCCAGCTTGAATCCGGCAGCACTGGCAGGGGTAACGGCGCTGACCAGCGTCTTCACGGCCAGCGGAGCCTACCGCACTGTGGAGAATCCCGCCGGCACCGCATCGACCCGTGACACCAGATTTCCTCTGCTGATGATCGTGGGTCCGGTACGGCAGACCGGAACTGCGCTGGGGTTCAGCTACTCGGGCTACACCGATCGGGATTTCAGCATCGTCAGCTCCGGCACGCTGGACCTCCGGGGCGGCCCGGTAGGAGTGACGGATACCTTCACTTCCCGCGGTGGTCTCAGTGATCTGCGTGCGGCGGGGGCCTACCGGATCCATGACCGTTGGCTGCTGGGTGCGGGCGTTCATGTAATCACCGGTTCCAATCGCGTAGAGTCCCGCCGGTCGTTCAACGATTCAACTTATTTGTCGAGTGTTCAGAAGGCAGAAATCTCCTTTGCTGGATTCGGAATCAGCGGCGGGGCAATTCGGCAGATGGGACCTCGGTTTGCCATAGCGGCTCTGGTCCGCTCCGACGGGCACGTCAGCGTCGATCGTGATTCGACCCAGGTGGCTACGGTGGACCTGCCCTACACCTTTGGCCTGGGGATTCGATGGCAGCCGGCGCCCAAATTCGGGTTGGCCACCCAAACCATTCTCCGCACCTGGTCGGCTGCAAACAGCGATCTGGTTGCGCAAGGTGGAGTAGGAGCGAACAACACTTTCGAGGTGGCTCTGGGGGGCGAGTATACCCCAGACGTGCAGCGTCCCTATCGCCGACCGCTCCGCTTCGGCGGCCGCTACGCCCGGTTGCCCTTCCCCCTGGAGCCGGGGACCGAGCCGCACGAGTACGCCGTTTCCATTGGAAGCGGAATGCGGTTCGCCCAACAGCGCGGTGGAGTGGACCTGGCGGTCGAACACGTCTGGAGGTCGGAGGGCGTGCACTCCGAACACGGTTTCATCCTGACGCTGGGAATCTCGGTCCGGCCATAGTGCTATACTTTCCCAATATGAAACGGGTGTACATCGAGACCTACGGCTGCCAGATGAACGTGGCCGACTCCGAGCTGATGCTCGGAGTTCTCCGCCGTGACGGGTATGTCAGCACCGAGAGCCCGGCGGAGGCCGACGTCATGCTGGTGAACACCTGCGCGGTCCGAGACAACGCCGAGCAGCGGGTTATCGGCCGTATGGGGGAGCTCCAGCGGTATAAGCGGGAAGGAAGCGTACTCGGCGTGGTGGGCTGCATGGCCCAGAGGCTGGGCCCGGCCCTGCTGGCCAAGGTGCCCCGGGTTGATCTCGTGGTGGGTCCAGATGCCTATCGCAATCTTCCGGAGCTGCTCAGCCGGGCACGGCAGGGTCACCGATCCTCCGACACCGAGTTTCGTTCCTGGGAACACTATGAGGACGTGCCGGCTTCGCGGGAAAAAGCACCGACCGCATTCGTCACGGTACAACGGGGCTGCGACTACCGGTGCACTTTCTGTATCGTCCCCTACACGCGAGGCCCGGAACGAAGCCGCCGCCTGGCCGAGGTCATCCGGGAAGTTGCGGAGCTGGTAGAGCAGGGAACCAGCGAGGTCACTCTTCTCGGCCAAACAGTCAACAGCTATCACGACGGTGAGCACGACTTCGCCGATCTGCTCCGGGCGGCCGGCGCAATCAGCGGCTTGCGCCGCCTGCGGTTCACCAGTCCGTATCCCACGGACTTCACACCGCGGGTCATCGACGCAATGGCCACAACCCCGGCGGTGTGCGAGCACGTGCACCTGCCGGTCCAGAGCGGCTCGAATGCAGTGCTCCGGCGAATGCTTCGGCGCTACACCCGGGAGCGATATCTGGAGGTGGTCAGCGACCTCCGTCGGGCCATGCCTACGATCACCTTCTCCACCGATATCATCGTCGGATTCCCGGGGGAAACCGAATCCGATTTCGAACAAACCCTGAGTCTCGTGAGTGCAGCCGATTTCGACGACGCCTACACCTTCAAGTACTCGGTCCGCGAGGGAACCCCGGCGGTTCGCCTACGCGATCACGTTCCTGATGAGGTCGCGTCAGAGCGGCTGGACCGGCTGGTGGAAGTGGTACGAGCCAAGGCGCGGCAGAAGAACATGGCGCGCCTCGGCAGCGTCCACGAGGTTCTGGTGGAGCGGCCGGCAAAGCGCGGCAATCTCATGTTGGCCCGAACCCGGGGTAATCATCTGGTTCTCGTGGATCTGCCGGTCAGTGCCGTCGGGTCTTACCACCAGGTGCGCCTCACCGGAAGCACCGGGTCCACTTTCACCGGCTCGGTGGTCTCCGCCGGCGCAGTGGTGCCGCCGGCATTGGCGGTTCTGTGATCAAGAATCTGGTGGAAGATCACGTCACCGCGGCGTACCAGACCCTGCGACCACATTTCCCCGCATTCTGCGGGTGCGATCTCTGCAGGGAGGATGTGCTCACCTTCGCCCTGAACCGGATCCCGCCCCGGTACGTATCTCGCCGGGAAGGCTCCGTCGTCACCGAGGTAGCCCTGGAAAAGGAGCAGAGCCGGGCTGCCATAGAGGTCGTCGTCATGGAAGGGCTGCGAAAGATTTCGGTGGCGCCTCGCTGCGGGAACCAGGGAGGCGCGGCGCCAGGCTGATTCTGGGCCCCGGGTGAAACCGCGGGCGCCAATCCTCCTCACTGTTGCTTACGGGGCCGGTCTAGTGACCGGCCTCTCGCGTTTTCTGAACCCCTATTGCGCTGTTGCACTCGCTACCGCGCTGATTCTGGGCGCCAGACGCCCGCTGATCACCACACTCGGGCTCGCCTTCCTGCTGGGTAGCCTGAGTGGCCGAATCGCCTGGATCCGAGAAAGCAGCGCGTGCGCGGCCCGACTCTCTTCGGGAGAGCTCGGTCTTACTGTGCGGTTGCTCGAGCCGGCCGACCGCTCCGGAGGGCTGGTGCAGGTGCAGCCACTGCAGGTGCCGGCTGTCGTGAGTCCATAGCTGCGCGCTGGCCCTTCGGGCGCCCGTTCTCGGCCGGAGCCAGCGCACTGGTCCGGGGCAGGTGGATACCGCGGCCGGGCCCAGCGTCTCGCCCCGGCGGTACTCTCGTGGTCGAATCGGTGTCGTCAGCGGGCCGTTCGGGTGCCGCGGCATGGTCCATCCGCACTTGGATCAGCCAGGCCACCCAGTCCCTCTATGGCACCCGCGCCCCGTTGGTAGACGCCTTGGTTGTCGGCCGACGGGGTGGCATCGACCGAGATCTGCAGGATCGCTTTGCCCAATCCGGCCTGGTTCACCTCCTGTCTATCTCCGGATTCCATGTCGGCGTCATCACGGGCTGGGTCTTCCTGCTGGCCACGATGGTGCGCTTGAGCCGGAGCCGGGCACTTGCCCTGGCGGCAATCATCAGCCTGGCCTACGTCGCTTTTCTCGGCTGGCCCGCTCCCGCCACCAGGGCGGCCGCGCTCGCTGTACTGCTGGCGCTGAGCCGCGTGCGACAGCGACGAGTGGAGCCCAACGCGCTGCTCTCTGCCACCTGCCTCTGCGTCCTGCTGGTCGACCCCTGGTCCATATCTGGATCTCGGCGGCTGGTTGTCGGTCGCGGCACTTTGGGGCGCCTCGACCTTCACTCGCTGGACCGACCAGGCCCTGGGGAACAACGCCTGGTGGCGGATGCTTGGCTCCTCCATCGGCGCTACGATTGCCACGGCTCCCCTCACCGCAGCTGCCCTGGGTACCGTCGCCCTCGTCGGCATCGTCCTGAACTTCGTTGCCATTCCGCTGGCCGCCTTCACCATCCCTGGCGTATTCGCCAGCCTGTTGATCTTCCCTCTGTGGCCGGCTCTGGCCGGTGCGCTGGCGGGAGGCGCAGGCCTGGGATTGCACGGCCTCGAGCTCCTGGCTCGCGCGGGGGCTGCGGTCCCGGGCGGCCATGTCGTCGAGGCAGCTGAGCTGCGATCTGCCGGGCCCTGGCTCCTGGCGCTGGTGCTGACCCTCTGGGCCACCCGCCGTCGCAACACCTTGGCTGAGGCAATCCGCCGCTGGAGCTGGTCCGGCGTGGGCGCACTCTGGCTGGCGCTGTTGACGAGCCTCGCTCCCGGTTCGGCTGACACCGACTCCAAACTCGCGTTACATTTTCTTGACGTTGGCCAGGGCGATGGTGCGCTGCTCCGGACACCGGCCGGTCACTGGGTCCTGATTGACGGGGGACCAAAGACGGACCAGAGCGATGCTGGCCGCCGCGTGATGGTGCCGTTCCTTGCTCGCCATGGCGTCGGTGAGCTTTCGCTGGCGTTCGTTTCCCACGCCCACGCCGACCACCTGGGAGGCGTGATCAGTGTCCTGGAGCGGTATCGGACCGGGGTTGTGGTCGAGCCTGGCGAACCGGTGGCAGACCCTTTGTATTACGCCTTCCTCAACGAGCTCGCGAGTGAGGCAATTCCCTGGCATGTCGGCGCCCGCGGAGAGCATTTCACGCTCGACAGCGTGAGCTTCCGTATTCTCCATCCCGATAATCACTGGACCGCATTGGGGTGAGGATCTGAATGAAGATTCGTTGGTGCTGCTGGTAGAGTACGGCGACTTCCAGGCTATCTTCGCCGGCGACGCCGGCTTTCCGGCTGAGCGCGAGATGCGGAGCCGTACCCGCCGGGTGGACCTGCTGAAGGTGGGTCATCACGGAAGCCGCGGCAGTACCGGAGATGAATGGCTGGACTCATTGCGTCCACGGGCCGCAGTGATCTCGGTCGGCAGGAACAACTACGGTCATCCTTCGCCGGTCACGCTGGACCGGCTGCGGCGTCATGGAATCGCCGTATGGCGCACCGATCAGGACGGGTCCGTCAGCATCACGACCGATGGGCGAGAGATGACGGTCCAGTCCCGCGGCCGCCGGGTCACATACAGCGTTCAGTAACACAGTCGAGGAGGGCGCTTGCAGACATCCGTCACCACGATCGAGCGGTTCATTCTGGACCAGGAGGACCGGTATCCGGAGGCAACCGGCGAGCTTTCCAACCTGCTCTACGACATCGCCCTCGCGAGCAAGATCATCGCCGCCGCCATTCGGCGGGCCGGGCTGGTGAACATTCTGGGCGCGGCTGGAAATCAGAACGTGCAGGGCGAGGAACAGCAGAAGCTGGATGTCTTTGCCAATGAGACCATCAAAAACTGCCTGAAGCACACCGGCCGGGTCTGCGCCATGGGATCCGAGGAGGACGATGACATCATCCCCGTGCCGCCCGAATACGCGGCGGGAAAATACGCCGTCCTCTTCGACCCGCTCGACGGGTCCTCGAACATCGACGTCAATTCAGCTGTAGGCACCATCTTCAGTATCTATCGCCGGGTCAGCATGCATGGACGCGGCACCGCCGGCGACGTACTGCAGCCGGGCTGCAAGCAAGTGGCCGCGGGATACGTGATGTACGGCTCCAGCACCATGCTGGTATACACCACCGGTCAGGGTGCGCATGGATTCACCCTCGATCCCACCATCGGCGAGTTTCTGCTGTCCCACCCCAGGATCATCACCCCCCGTATTGGC
The DNA here is from genome assembly GCA_963825815.1 of uncultured Gemmatimonadales bacterium. GTDB lineage: Bacteria > Gemmatimonadota > Gemmatimonadetes > Gemmatimonadales > GWC2-71-9 > CAVVWJ01. The sequence goes on from CAWGVB010000012.1 coordinate 143,546, forward strand.
CGGTATTACAGCGTCAACGAGAGCAACTTCCATCGCTGGGACAAGGGAATGCAGACCGCGGTACGAGGGCTTAAGGGAGATTTGAGTGACGGAGTCACCCCGAAGAACAGCCGCTACATCGGATCCTTGGTCGGCGATTTTCATCGCAACCTCATCAGCGGAGGAATTTTCCTGTACCCGGCCGACAACAAGAACGTGAAGGGGAAGCTGCGACTGTTGTATGAGGCCAGTCCCATGGCGTTCATCGCCGAGCAGGCAGAAGGTTCCGCGACCGATGGAGTTCGCCGGATACTGGATATCGTTCCGGACGGCCTGCACCAGCGCACGCCGCTCGTTATCGGGTCGCGGGAAGACGTCGGCTACGTGGCCGACACTCTTCGGCGCAGCGCCGCCCGCGCGAGCGGCCCGGTTTCTCAGCCAGCCTTGTGAAGACGGTTTACGGCCCGGAGGACTGGACCGGTGATCCGGTCCGGGATCTTGGCCATCCCGGCGAGTTCCCCTTTACCCGGGGTCCTTACCCCAGCATGTACACCAGCCGGCTCTGGACCATGCGCCAGTACGCCGGCTTCGGGACCGCGCAGGACACCAACCGTCGATTTCGCCAGCTGCTCGACGCCGGCCAGATGGGGCTCTCCACGGCGTTCGACCTTCCGACTCAGATGGGCTACGACTCCGATCATCCCATGGCTCAGGGCGAAGTCGGGCGAGTCGGCGTGGCCATCGACACCGTGGAAGACCTGGCGCAGCTGTTCCGCGACATCCCTCTGGATCGAGTGTCGACGTCCATGACCATCAATGCCACGGCCGCCATTCTGCTGGCTATGTACGTGGTGGTGGGGGAGGAGCATGGCGTCTCTCGCAGCGAGCTGACCGGCACCGTGCAGAACGACGTGCTCAAGGAGTACATCGCGCGCGGCACCTACATCTATCCCGCGGCTCCTTCGCTCCGACTGGTGGCCGATATCTTCCGGTTCGTCACCGATGAGGGGATGAGCTTCAATCCGATTTCGATCAGTGGCTACCACATGCGGGAGGCGGGCGCCACGGCGGCGCAGGAGGTGGCGTTCACGCTCGCAAACGCGCTCGAGTACGTCAGGGTGGCGCTGGCTGCGGGGCTCAGGATAGAAGCCTTCGGCCCCCGACTCTCGTTCTTTTTCGCCAGTCACAATGATCTGTTCGAGGAGGCCGCGAAGTTCCGCGCGGCTCGCCGACTCTGGGCCCGCCTGGTCCGCGAGCGGTTTCAGGCCGATGAGGTCACGGCTCGAATGCGGTTCCACACCCAGACCGGGGGTGTCACGCTTCAGGCGCAGCAGCCGCTCAACAACGTGGTCCGCGTAGCGGTGCAGGCCTTGGCTGCCGTGCTGGGCGGCACCCAGTCGCTGCACACCAACGGTTACGACGAGGCGCTCTCGCTGCCAACTGCGGAGTCGGCGACACTGGCACTCCGAACTCAGCAGGTGCTGGCATACGAGTCCGGGCTCGCCAGTGTCGTCGATCCGCTGGCCGGCAGCTATTACGTGGAATCGCTCACCGATACCATCGAGCGCGCGGCTCGGGCGCTCATCGCCGAGATTGACGCCGAGGGTGGGGCGGCTCGGGCAATCGAGCGCGGATTTTTTCAGGATGCTATCGCTCGGAGCGCCTATGAGCTGCAGAAGGAGCAGGAGTCCGGCGACCGCGTGGTGGTAGGCGTCAACCGCTTTTCCGATGACTCGCCACCGCTGTCGATCCAGACTCCGGACTTCACCGCATTGGAGCAGCAGCAGCGGTCAAGTTTGGCCGAGGTGAGGCGTCGGCGGGACGCAAGAAAGGTCCGAGCGACGCTGGATGCATTACAGCAGGCGGCCGCTGGAACGGACCGGCTTATGCCTGTCATCATTGAAGCGGTCAAAGCCCGGGCCACTCTGGGCGAGATCAGCGACACGCTTCGGTCGGTCTGGGGCGTGTACCGGCCCGCATGAGCTCCGCCGACGTTCTCTGCGTGCGTTTTGGGGAAGTAACCAGGCGCCAGGTTGAACCGTCTGGTGTGAGGCGCTAACTTTAGTGGCTGGTTTCATTTACCTCACGAGCCGCCATGCCCACATATGAGTACCAGTGCCCTGAAGGGCACGCGTTCGACAAGTTCCAGAAAATGACCGAAAAGCCGCGAGCCAAGTGTCCGGTCTGCGGTAAAACGGCCACCAGAAAAATTTCCGGTGGCGCCGGTCTGGTATTCAAGGGCAGTGGTTTCTACATCACCGACTACGGCAAGGACGGCAAAGGTCCTCGGAAGCCCGAGTCCGAATCGGCACCTGCCAGCGAGACGAAATCCTCCGAGGCCAAGCCGGACAAGGCGGAGACAAAGGCCTCTTCCAAGCCCGAAGCATCTCCCGGCAAGTCCAGCTCCCGCCCGCCTAAAGGGAAGGCCGCTTCCGAGTGAGCGACACTTTGCGGGCCGAGCTGTCGCGGGTGGCCGCGCGGTTCGGCGCCGATGGTCTGGACTTTGTGCTGGAGCGGCCCCGTGACGCTGGGCATGGAGATCTGGCGACCAACATCGCCATGTTGCTGGCCCGTCGCGAGCGGGCCAACCCCGGAAGACGGCGGAGCGCGTCCTCCAGGAGTTGAAGCTGCCCTCCACTCTCATCGCCAAGACCGAGATCGCCGGCCCCGGCTTCATCAACTTCTGGCTGGCCGAGGATCAGCTGGCAAATGCTCACCAGCAAATCCTCAAGGCTGGAGCAAAGTACGGTCGCGCAACCTGGGGAGCCGGACTCAAGGTCAACGTGGAGTTTGTATCCGCTAATCCAACCGGGCCGCTCCACGTCGGCCACGGACGCGGGGCGGCATTGGGCGACGCCATCGCCTCGCTGCTCGAGTGGACCGGCCACGCCGTCACCCGGGAGTTTTACGTCAACGACGCCGGGGTCCAGATCGACAAGGCGGCACAGAGTCTCTGGGCTCGGATCCGCCAGGAAGCGGGATATCAGGCCGAGGTTCCCGAAGGCGGCTACCATGGCGAGTACGTCAAGGAGAATGCGCGCGGGGTACTGGAGCGGGAGGGCCGGGCTTTTGCCGATCTTCCCGAGGAGGAAGCGCTTCGGCGTTGCCGGCTCGCTGATCGTCCGAATTCAGCGGGAAGAACAGGACCGCGACTTGGAGCAGTTCGGCGTCAAGTTCGACGTTATCAGCTCGGAGCAGAGCGCCTACGATTCCGGAGGGGTCGAGCGCGCCATCCAGCTGCTCCAGAGCCGGGGGCTCACGTTACGAGTCCGAGGGCGCGCTCTGGCTCCGCACCACCGATTTCGGCGACGACAAGGACCGCGTTCTCCGCAAGAGCGATGGCACGCTCACCTATCTCACGCCCGACATCGCGTACCACGTCGATAAGCACGATCGGGGCTTCGATCGCGCCATCGATGTCTGGGGCGCCGACCACCACGGGTACATCCCCCGGATGCGGGCTGCGCTCGCCGCGCTGGGTTACCCTGCCGGAATTCTTCGATGTCGAGCTGGTACAGCTGGTGCGAGTGGTGCGGGGCGGAGAAGAGGTCAAGATGTCCAAGCGCTCGGGGGAGTTCGTCACCCTGCGGGATCTGTATGAAGAGGTGGGGGTCGATGCCGCGCGCTACTTCTTTCTTGCCCGAAAGGGCGCAAGCCCGCTCGACTTCGATATCGATCTGGCCAAGAAGCAGACCGACGAGAATCCCATCTTCTACGTGCAGATGGCTCACGCGCGGCTCAGCGGGATCTTCCGGACAGCCCAGCGCGATCCGGACACCGTTGAGGGCAATCTCGATATGCGCGGATTGCCTGACCCAGAAGACGTAGAGCTGCTCAAGAAGCTGGTGCAGTTTCCCGAGGCGGTGGAGAAGGCGGCGCGCGACCGCGAGCCCCACCGAATCACCGTCTATCTACACGAGCTGGCCACCGTGGTGCACGGCTGGTATCACCGAACCCGCACCCTCGGCGAGCCGGCCGATGTCGAGAAAGCTCGGCTTCTTCTCACCCGTGCCGCCCGCATCGTGCTGGCCAACGGTCTTGCCCTGCTAGGCATCTCAGCCCCCGACAGGATGTGACACCATGACCCTGCTGGTCGTAGGCAGCATCGCCCTGGACTCGATCTTCACCCCCTTCGGCGAAACCGCGGATGCATTGGGCGGATCCGCGGTCTACTTCAGCGTTGCGGGATCCATCCTCCACCCGGTGCAGGTCGTCGGGGTGATCGGGAAGGACTACCCTCGCCATGAGCTCGAGAGCCTGGCCGCCCGCGGCATCGATTGGGGAGGTGTCGAGCAGGCGGACGGCGAGAGCTTCCGCTGGAAAGGAAAGTACTCCTACGACCTGCAGAGCCGCGAAACCCTCGAAACCCGATTGGGGGTGTTCGCTGACTTCCAGCCTCGGCTCCCGCCCGCCTTTCGGTCGGCAAAGTTTGTCTTCCTGGGAAACATCGATCCCGACCTCCAGCTCGGCGTATTGGAGCAGGTGTCGCGCCCCGAGCTGGTGGTGTGCGACACCATGAACTACTGGATCCAGGGAAAGAAGGCCTCCCTGCTCCAGCTTCTTTCCCGGGTCGATGTCCTCATGGTGAACGACAGCGAGGCGCGTGAGCTCAGTGGCGATTGGAACATCCATCGGGCCGGGCGCTGGATCCTCCGGCACGGGCCCAAGCGGGTGGTCATCAAGCAGGGCGAGCACGGCGCGCTCCTCATCGAGCCTCGGCGGACCTTCTATGTCCCGGCCTATCCGCTGGAAAATGTGTTCGATCCCACCGGGGCAGGGGATGCCTTCGCCGGCGGCTTCATGGCCTACCTCGCACGCACAAAATCCGTGGCCGAGGACAACGTCCGCCGGGCCATGGTATACGGCGCCGCTATGGGGTCGTATGCCGTGGAGCAGTTCGGGATTCGAGGCTTCGACCGAATTACGCTGGCGGATGTGGAGCAGCGGGTGCGAGCCTTTCAGGATCTCACCCACGTGAGTCTAGCCGAGGCGCTTGCGTGAAGGCTGGCAAGACCAGCGAGTACGCCCGTGCCGGGGTGGACCTGACAGCGGCCGATGCCGCCAAGGCACGCATCGGCGAGCTGGTAAGCCAGCACCCGGACCCGGCACTCACTTGGCATGGTGGGTGCCTTCGGCGGAATGGTCCGAGTGCCTCCCGGCATGAAGCAGCCTGCTCTGGTGCTGAGCACCGATGGCGTCGGGACCAAGGTGATCGTGGCGATGCAGGCGGAACGCTTCGATACGGTCGGTGAGGACCTGGTCAACCACAGCGTCAACGACATCCTGGTCCACGGGGCCCAGCCGCTGGCCTTCATGGACTATATCGCTGGTGCCGAGCTGGGCGTGGAGCAGATCGCCCGCATCGTCGAAGGCATCGCTCGGGGTTGCCGGGCCCATGATATGGCCCTGGCCGGCGGCGAGACCGCCCAGATGCCCGGTCTGTATCAACCCCGAACCTTCGATCTGGCCGGCACCATCGTCGGCGTGGTCGAGGAAGATCGAGCGATTCACGGCAGCGCCATTCTCCCTGGCGATCTGCTCCTGGGGTACGCCTCGACCGGACTGCACACCAACGGCTATACCCTGGCGCGGCACATCCTCTTCGATCGCGCCGGATTGAGTCTGGACGATCCGCTCGAGGCAACGGGGCAAAGCGTGGTAGACGCTCTTCTGGCGGTGCACCGCAGCTATTACCGAAGCGTCAGCCCGGTGCTCGACCGAGTTCACGGGCTGGCCCACATCACTGGGGGAGGAATCGGCGGGAATCTGGTGCGGATATTGCCTCAGGACTGCGCCGCGACGGTAGATCCGGCTACATGGGAAATGCCGCCGCTGTTCCAGTATCTGCAGCAGGCGGGGCAGATCTCCACTGAGGAAATGCGAGACGTATTCAACCTCGGGGTGGGGCTCGTCGCCGTCCTGCCCCCGGCCGCGGTGGCGGCGGCACAGGCTGCCGCAGCGCGAGACGGGGTCACCACTTGGGTGATGGGCGAGATCCAGCGAGGCAGAAGGGCCGTGCGTTTCGCCCGTCCGTAACGGAGAATACGATGCGCGCGCCATTCCTTCTCGCCGGGTTGTCTGCCGTCGCTCTCGTCTCACCTCTCCTGGCCCAGACTCCGGAATGCTCAGCGTACTCGGGCAACTCCGAGCTGGTATGCGCCGCTGCAGTCGATGGCACTCGAGCCTTTCACCCGATCTTGGGTATGCTCGTCAGCGGGGGCAATCCTACGATCGGCTCGGCCGCCACGCTGGGCGGAATCGGCCATGCATCGCTTACCCTTCGCGCCAACGCCAGCAATGTGGTTCTGCCCGACCTCGACTATACCGGCAGCAGCTCCACAGTGCCCGGTGACGAGGTGCTGGTGCCCGCGCCGATGATCGAAGGCGCGCTCGGGCTCTATAAAGGGATGAGCGGCGGGCTCTTCGCCGTGGACCTCCTGGGCTCAGCTCTGCTGCTGCCCACGGAGCAGCTGAAGAACTTCAACGTAGACCCTGACGCTCGCCGGGTGGGAAGCATCGCGGTTGGTCTGGGCTACGGCGCCAGGGTTGGCCTCATGCGGGGCACCGGTCCCCTGCCGAACATCTCACTCAGCGCCATGCGTCGAGATGTTCCGACTCTCATCTACGGCGATGTGGCGAGCGGCGACACCTACGGCTACACGATGAACCTGCACGCCACCAACCTGCGCCTCATCGCAAGCAAACAGGTGGCCGTACTCGATCTCGCGGCAGGCCTGGGCTGGGACAAATACACCGGCAACGCCATCATCCAGTTCCGCGATCCGATCACCTCGACCCTCCAGCCCAACGTCCCGGCAGATTTGAATAGCTCACGGGTACTCGGATTCCTGAACGCCGGCCTGAGCGTGTCCATGCTGCGGCTGACGGGAGAGGTGGGGTATCAAGGAGGCAAGGACCAGAACCTCTCGACCGATTTCGAAAACTTCGATACCACTCAGGGAAAGTTCTTCGCCGGCCTGGGCCTGCGAGTGAGCTTCTAGCGCCGGGATGAACGAGCGGGAGGCGATGGGCCGCGCCCTCGACCTCGCCTGGCGAGGTTGGGGGCGGGTTCAGCCGAATCCCCTGGTAGGCGCGGTGGTCCTGCGGGATGGCGAGCTGGTTGGAGAAGGATGGCACCCTGAATTCGGAGATCGCCACGCCGAGGCAGTAGCACTGGCCGGTGCAGGGGAACGGGCTCGAGGGGCGACGATGGTCGTCACCCTCGAGCCCTGCGCGCATCAAGGGAAGCAGCCGCCCTGTACCGAAGCCATCATCCACTCGGGCATCCGGCGCGTGGTTGCCGCGCTGCGCGATCCGAATCCCATCGCGTCGAGAGGGGCCGAACGACTGCAACAAGCCGGCATCGAGGTCGAGCTGGGCCCTCTCGCAGAAACAGCGGCCGCCCAGAATGCCATCTTCCTCCATTCCATCCAGCACCCCGCCCGCCCTTACGTGGCGCTCAAACTGGCGACCACGCTCGATGGGCGAATCGCCGACAGCTACGGCCGCGCCCGCTGGATCTCCGGTCCTGAAGCCCGCGAGTACGTCCAGTGGCTCCGGGCCGGTTTTGACGCCATCGTTGTCGGTGGGCGAACCGCCCGGCTGGATGATCCTTCGCTCACCGTTCGCGGACCGGTCAAACCCAGAGTTCCCCCGCGCCGGGTGGTCTTCGATCGGGCTGCCGACCTGGGTCCGCAACTCGGTCTGGTCAGGAGCGCCGCGGAAGTCCCGACGGTGGTGGTGGTCTCTTCTGCGGCCGACCCCGCTCGCATCAAGCGGCTGCAAGGCTGCGGGGTAACCGTTCTCCGGGCCGATGATGCGGCGACGGCGCTGTCGGCGTTACGCGAACTGGGGATCAGCTCGATGCTGGTGGAGGGCGGAGGGCAGCTGGCCGGAGCCCTGCTGGGTGCGGGCTTGGTGGATCGGTACTACTGGCTTCAATCACCACTCTGGCTGGGGGACACCGCGGTACCCGCCCTGTCCGGCCTCCCGCCTCGCGACCTGGAGCAGGCGGAGCGCTGGCGGGTGGTGGAGCGTCGGGCCCTAGGAGAGGATACCCTGCTGGTCATCGATCGAGGCTGATGTTCACAGGAATCATCACCGAAGTGGGCAGCGTCGCGCGTGCTGATCACGACGCCGACGGGCTCGAGCTGACCATCCGGTCCGAGCTATTCCGATATTGAGCCGGGCGAGAGCATCGCGGTCGACGGCGCCTGCTTGACCGTTCAAGAGCTCTCCGACGGCACCTTCCAAGCTCACGTCATCCGCACTTCACTGGACCGCACTCGCTTCGCAGACTACGTGCCCGGGCAACGGGTGAATCTGGAGCGAGCCCTGCGGCTGGGTGATCGCCTGGGCGGGCACCTGGTCCAGGGCCATGTGGACGGGCTGGGACGGGTCGAGCTGGTGACGGACAGAGACGACGCGCGACTGTTGAACATTCGGGTGCCTCCTTCCGTCGGTCGTATCTCGGTGCCCCAAGGCTCGATCACCGTCGACGGCGTGAGCCTCACGGTCAATGCGAAGCTGGAACCGGACCTGATCCAGATCTCCCTGATTCCGTTTACTTTACAGCATACGACTCTGGGCGAGCGCCAAGTGGGCGACCGGGTGCATCTCGAGGCCGATACCATCGGCAAATACGTGGAAGGTCTTTGGGAAAACCGGGTAAACGGTCAGCGGTAAGCGGGGATTCTGTGACGACTTTTGGTACCATCGAGCAGGCGATCGAAGACCTTCGTAACGGCAAGATCATCATCGTGGCCGACGATGAAGATCGCGAGAACGAGGGAGATCTCGTCTGTGCCGCCGAATTGGCCACGCCCGAGATGATCAACTTCATGACCCTGCACGGACGCGGACTGATCTGTCTGGCTCTGACCGGCGAGCGGTGCGATCAGCTCGGACTCTCGCCCATGACCGAACGCAACACCGAGGAGCTCTCGACCGCATTCACCGTCAGCGTCGACGCGCAACGCCGCTTCGGGGTTACCACCGGCATCTCGGCCAGCGACCGCGCCACCACCATCCACGTCGCGATCAATCCGGCCACCGTGCCCTCCGATCTTCGCCGCCCGGGTCACGTCTTTCCCTTGCGGGCCCGGCCCGGTGGAGTGTTGCAGCGGGTGGGTCAGACCGAGGCCAGCGTGGATCTCGCCCGGCTGGCCGGACTCATTCCGGCCGGTGTCATCTGCGAGATTCTGAATCCCGACGGGACCATGGCCGACGGGCCCAGCTCCACGAGATCGCGGAGCAACACGGTCTCACGTTCGTGACCGTGGCCCAGCTCGTGGCCTACCGTCTCCGGACCGAGCAGCTGGTCCATCGCGTGGCCGAGGCCCGAATTCCCACGGAGTTCGGCGACTTCACCATCATCGGCTACCGCAACGATGTCGACAAGGCCGAGCACGTCGCTCTGGTGCACGGAGAGATTGCCGGCGAGCCCAAGGTGCTCGTCCGTATGCACTCGAAGTGTCTCACCGGGGACGTGTTCGGCTCGAGGCGCTGCGATTGCGGCCCTCAGCTTCATCGCGCCATGGAGCTGATTGCTCGCGAAGGCAAGGGAGCGATCGTCTATCTGGACCAGGAAGGGCGGGGGATCGGTCTGCTCAACAAGCTGCGGGCGTACGCGCTGCAGGACAGCGGGGCCGATACGGTGCAGGCCAACGAGCGGCTCGGGTTCGCCCCCGACCTGCGGAACTACGGCATCGGTGCGCAGATTCTGCGGGATCTGGGGCTGTCGTCCATCCGGGTGATGACGAACAATCCTCGGAAGCTCGTGGGCCTGGAAGGCTACGGCCTCGAGATTGTCGAGCGGGTCCCGCTTCAGGCCGATCCCAACCTCGAAAATCGGACGTATCTCCAGGTCAAGCGCGACAAGCTGGGCCACCTCTTCACCCACTGATCCAGTGCCCGACTTCTCCGGCCGGCTGCGCGCCTGCGGGCGGGCGGCGATCCTGGTCAGCCGCTACAATGAATTGATCACCACCAAGCTCCTGGAAGGTGCGCTGCTGGGCTGCCGCGAAGCTGGGATGGAGCGGGAGATCGTGGATGTGGTGTGGCTCCCCGGCGCCTTCGAGCTGCCTGCTGCGGCCGCGGTCGCCGCGGAATCCAGGAACTATGGCTGTATCGTGGCTCTTGGCGCGGTCATTCGGGGGGACACCCCCCACTTCGAGTACGTCGCCGGCGAGGCCGCCCGGGGTCTGCAGGAGGTCTCGGTGCGTTACGGCATCCCCGTGGGATTTGGAGTGCTGACGGTAGAAACTCTGGAACAGGCAGTCGACCGCGCCGGCGGGAGCGCCGGCAATAAGGGCTACGAGGCTGCGGTTGCGGCGTTGCAAACCGCCGACGTGCTGACTCAACTTCGGGCCTACCATGCTCAGGACTGAGACGAAGAGCCGAGCCCGCGCCCTCCAGATCCTCTATGCCTGGGAGCTGCAGGGCGCTCCCCCCATTCCCAAAGTCGCCAGTGGTCTGGCTCGCCTCACGGGCCCCGAGCCACGCATTCTCGATCGGGCCGAGGAGCTCGCCACCGACATCGTGGCCGAGGTGGACACACTGGATGCCCAGGCCGCCGGTGCCGCGGAAAACTGGCGAATGAACCGGATAGCCGTGGTGGAGCGGAACATCCTGCGGCTGGGCATCCATGAGCTGCGCCGGGGACGGGTCCCGCCCAAGGTGGCGATCGACGAGGCCGTGCATCTAGCCCACTGGTTCGGCGACGTCCGGGCCCCCGGGTTCGTGAACGGCATTCTGGATGGCATTGCCCGCTCGCTGGGCCGGCTCTAAGCAGTCAACTTCCTTCCACGGTGAACATCCTTCTGGTTAACTGGCAGGACCGGGCCAATCCGTATGCCGGTGGCGCGGAGATCCATCTGTTCGAGATCTTCAGCCGATTGGTCATCCGGGGGCATCGGGTTCGCCTGATCTGTTCCGGCTGGAGCGGGGCACCTCAACGCGCCGTCATCGAAGGCATCTGCGTCGAGCGATTCGGAGGCCGAAATAGCTTCGCCCTGAAGGGGCGCGGCGCGGTGCGTCGGGCCATCAAGGCCGAGCGACCCGATGTACTGGTGGAGGACGTCAACAAGCTGCCGCTGTATCTGGCTGCAGGTACTTCGATTCCTTTCTGTGCCATTGTGCCCCACCTCTTTGGTGAGACCGCGTTCGACGAAGCCCCGTGGCCGGTGGCAGCCACGGTCTGGGCAGCCGAGCGGCCTTTACCCTGGGCCTACCGGAGGGCCGGGTTCCATGCCATCAGCGAAAGCACTCGCGACGACTTGATTGCCCGAGGTGTTCCGGCCGCTTGTGTCCGGGTCATCCATCCCGGCGTGGACAGCCGCCGCTTCACCCCCGGTCCGCCGGGCCGCCGCTCGACGACGCCTACCTTCTTGTATGTTGGAAGGCTGAAACGCTATAAAGGAATTAACTTGGCCATTGAGGCTCTGGCGAAGGCGCGGCAGCAGCGGCCCGACCTCCGGTTGGAGATCGCCGGCACTGGTGATTATCGCGCCGAGCTGGAGCGGTTGGTCGTGCGGCTGGATCTGGAGAGGGCCGTGACCTTTCACGGCTTTGTCAGCGAAGAACGAAAGATCGACCTCATGCGCTGGGCCTGGGCTAACGTGTTTCCCTCTCCAAAGGAGGGATGGGGAATCACCGTCATCGAAGCCGCAGCCTGTGGCACGCCGTCGTTGGCCTCGGACAGTCCGGGCCTCCGCGACTCGGTCCGCCATGGGGAAACCGGCTTTCTGGTGCCCCATGGGGATGTCGCGGAGCTGACCGCGCGCATGATCGAGTTGTCCGACACGCCATCGCTGGTTGCGCGATTGGGAGAACGGGCTCGCCGGTTTGCGGAAGGTCTCACCTGGGAGCGCACCGCAACGGCAACCGAAGACCACCTACAAGACATTATCAAGGGCTCGGCCAGGGGCTGAGTCCGGGGGAGGAGCCATGCAGCCCACTATCACTGCCCGCCACTGCGAGATCTCGGACACACTGCGCGATCGGGCTATCACCGTGGTCCAGCGGCTGGGCAATCTGGCGTCGCGCTCCATGGAATCGACGGTGGTATTCGATTCGGACGGGCTCGAGCAGACGGTGGAAATCAGGCTCCACGTTCCCCGGGGCGAGGTGCTGGTTGCCCGAGGCGATGGTCCCGACCATCGCACGGCCCTGGATCGGGCGGAGGAGCGGCTCAGACGCCAGCTGGAGCGGGTTGCCGATCGCCCTCGCAGGGCTCGTTCCGCTCCCACCGACAACGCGCGCTGATGCTTCGGCTCGGCGATTTCCTGTCTCGCCGGGGCGACCCGCTCCAGCTGGAGGCACTGACCGGCGAGCTGGGGCTGGACCGGCCAATGACCGCAGCAGAGGTGGCGGGACCGGGGCTCGCTCTGGCCGGATATACCGGCCGCTTTGCCGCCAACCGTCTCCACGTGTTGGGCGAAACGGAAATCACCTACCTGAGCTCGCTGACGCCGGAGCAGCGGCGCCAGTCGCTCACCACCTTCTTCAGCTTCGATCTGCCCTGCGTGTTCGTGACCAAGGGGCAGGAGGTCCCACCCGAACTGCTCGAGCTGGCCCGGATGAAGGGCGTGCCGGTCCTCCGGAGCAAGCTGAAGACCTCTGAGTTCTATCGCCGGATCAAGCCGATCGTCGAGGAGGCCTTTGCACCCCGGACCACGCTCCATGGCTCATTGGCCGACGTGTACGGCGTGGGACTGCTCTTCGTCGGCCGCTCCGGCATCGGCAAGAGCGAGTGCGTGCTGGATCTGGTGGAGCGGGGGCACCGCCTCGTCGCCGACGACGTGGTGCAGGTGACTCGTCGAGGCAACGATGTGCTGATCGGCCGGGGACACGAGCTGGCAGCGCATCATATGGAGATCCGGGGCATTGGCCTGATCGACATTCCGGCGCTGTTCGGCGTACGCGCCGTGCGCCAGCAGAAGCGGATCGAGGTGGTGGTGCAGCTGGAGGACTGGGAGACCGCCAAGGACAGCGACCGCAGCGGTCTGTCTCGGGAGGAGACCACCATTCTGGATGTGCCGGTTCCCCGGGTCGTGGTCCCGCTCAATCCCGGAAAAAACATCACGGTCATCTCCGAGGTCGTGGCCATGATGCACCTGCTGCGCTACTCGGGAGTGGACGTTGCCGCGACTTTCAATGCCCGCTTGATCAAGCGAATGAAGGAGCAGCGTGGAGTCCGGGAGTACCTCCAGGAGGACTATGAGTGAGGAGCTGCTCGGGGTTGTGGTCTGCCATGGCTCCCTGGCGGGAGCGCTGGTGCAAGCCGCCGAACAGATCAGCGGAATACCCGGTGTGCTGGTCCCGGTGTCAAACACGGGATGCGATCGGGATACGCTGGAAGAACGCGTGCTGGCCGCCCTCGGAGGCAGGCCGGCGGTAGTGTTCGTCGATCTGGCCAGCGGGTCCTGCTCTTTTGCCGTGTTGAAGCGGCTGCGGGGCGAGCCTTCGGTCAAGGTCGTCACCGGGGTGAACCTGGCGATGCTGGTGGACTTCGTGTTCCATCGCACGCTCTCGCCCGACGAGGCGGCCACCCGGGCCAGGGTCGCTGGAGAAAAGTCGATCAGGATTCCCTGATGTCCATCGTGCTCTGCCGAATCGATGATCGCCTCATCCACGGCCAGGTAGTCATCGGGTGGGGCCGCCCGCTGGGGATCAACCTGATCATCCTGGTGGATGATCAGGTGGCTGCCAGCGATTGGGAGCAGGAGCTCTATCGGATGGCGGTGGATCCGAACATCGAGGTCAGATTCGTCAGCGTGGCCGATGCAACCGCTCACCTGCGGGAATGGCAGGACAACGGAAAACGCGGCCTGGTCCTTACCGGGGACCTCGAATCCATGGCCGCGCTGCATTCCGCCAACCCCGAGATCATTCATCGTATCAACCTGGGCGGCATTCACCATCGTCCCGGACGGCGGGAGCGGCTCCCCTTCGTCTACCTGACCGACCAGGAGCTGCAGACGCTCAACGGGCTGGAGCAACACGGAGCCGTCATCACCGCGCAGGATGTGCCCACCACGTCACCGGTGGCGCTGAGGAATCTCGGTTGACGGAATTCTCTCCCCATGTGGTGTTGCCCCTGCTGCTGTGGGGGACGCTGGTAGGCCTTGATCTGGTCAGCGTTCCCCAGGCAATGATTTCCCGGCCGGTAGTAGCCGGAGCGGTCGCGGGCGCCATCGCGGGCGATATCGAGGCGGGCTTCCGCATCGGCGTTCTGTTCGAGTTGTTCGCCCTTGACGTGATGCCGTTTGGCGCCGTCCGCTACCCCGATTACGGCCCCGCGACCATAGGAGCGGTGGCTCTTGCCGCCGGCACACCGTGGGAACTGGGATTGGGAATCAGCACCGCCTTCGGTCTCATCCTCGCGGTGCTGGGCGGCTGGAGCCTCCAGGTGGTTCGTCGGTGGAACGCTCGCTCCATTCAACGGCGGGCGGCGGCGCTGGCCGCCGGGGAGAGCAGCGCAATCCGGCGGCTCCAGTACGGAGCGCTTTTCCGTGACGCCCTCCGGGGTTTCACCCTGACCCTGACGGCGCTGGTGCTGGCCTCCACTCTGAGCGAATCGATCCGGCTCGACCGGCAGACCGCGGTCGCATTCACTCTGGTGGCGATCGGCTCCGGTCTGGCTGCCGCGGTCAACAGCGTCGTTCGCGCCTCGGGTCGCGGTCCCCGGCTCAAGTGGCTGATCGCGGGGCTCGCGGTGGGTCTCCTCATCGCGGTGCTGTTATGAACCGACGATTGCGCGCGCTGCTCCGATTGTTCGCGGTGCAGGGCACCTGGAACTACGAGCGCATGCTCGGGGTGGGCATGGGTTACGCCGCCGAGCCTCTGTTGGAAGACCTGAAGGCCGTGGATCCGGTTCGCCATGGCGAGGCGGTGGTTCGGTCGGCCGAGTTCTTCAACTGCCATCCGAATCTGGCTGGGCTCGCGCTCGGCGCTACGGCCCGGGCGGAGTACGAGGCCGTCGCCGGCCCCCAGATCGTGCGGCTGAGAACAGCCCTGTGCAGCCCCTTGGGCTCGATGGGAGATCAGCTGTTTTGGGCCGGACTGGTGCCGGCGCTGGTGGGCATCACGCTCGTGGCTGTGATGCTGGGGGCGCGCATGGGGGCGATCGCGGGCTTCCTGCTGGCGTACAACAGCATCCGAATCTGGACCGGATACTGGTCGCTCCGAACCGGAATGTCCGCGGGCATGAAGGTGGGTGCCGCCATCAGCAGCTCCTGGTTGCCCAAGGCCATCGAGTGGGTGGGCCCGGCCGCCGGCTTCGCCTTGGGTGCGGCGGTGCCGGCGGTAGCCGCCTGGTATCTTGGAATCTTTGGCTGGGCCGGAGCGATCGGGGCGGCCGGAGTGGCGGTGGCTGGTTTTGCCTTGACCCGCTGGTTCGGTCCCGGACTCACCTCCGTGCGCTTCGCCCTGCTGGCGATGATTCTGCTCCTCCTGTTTCGGCGGATCGGCCTGTGATCGAGCGTGAAGCAAAGATCGTGAATCTGGAGGGACTGCACGCCCGACCGGCCGCGCGCATCGTGCGCCTGGCAAGCACGTTCAATTCCGAAATCGAGATCTGCAAGGACGGGGTTGGAGTGAACGGGAAGAGCATCATGGGAGTGATGATGCTGGCGGCGGAGTGCGGCAGCTCGATCACCATCCGGGCGGACGGCCCCGACGCCGAACAGGCGGCCAAGGCGCTGGCCGACCTGGTAGCCACCGGCTTCGGCGAGACGATGCAATGACCCGCGTGCTCAGGGGCATCGGAGTTTCACCCGGCGTGGCCTGCGCTCCCGGCGCTGCTGATACGCTGGGACTTTCCGGAGGTCAAAGACCGCACGGTCCCCGCGGGTGAAGTCGAGAACGAGGTGCGTCGGCTCCGGGATGCCGTCAGCGCCGTTGTCTCCCACCTCCAGGATCTCGGCGAGCGGGTGCTCCAGCGTGCCGGACCCGAGGAATCCCGAATCTTCGACGCCCAGATCCTCATGGCCCAGGATGAAGAGTTCCTGGCATCGGTCGAGACTCTCATCCGAAAGAATCAGCTGAGCGCTGAGACCGCCTACGAGTTCAGGGCGCTCGAGCTCCGGGCATTCTGGTCCGGGGCCGCCCGACTGCGCGAGCGGCTGGCTGACCTCAATGCCATTCAGCTGCGGATGATCCATCACCTGCTGGGCCGGACCGACAGCGAGCTCTGGTCGGTCCCGGCCGACGAGCAGGTGATCGTGGTGACCCACGAGCTCTCTCCGGGCCTGACCGTTCAGATGGACCGGGAGCATGTGGTGGGCCTGGTGAGCGAAGAGGGCACTCGCACGGCCCACGCGGCGATCCTGGCCCATTCCCTCGGCATTCCCGCGGTCATGGGTGCAAGCGGGGCGCTGAGCTCGATCCCGAGCGGAACGATGCTGCTGCTCGACGGGCAGAGCGGCACCATCGTTCTCGATCCCACCCGCGACGAGCTGGAAGAAGCCAAGGTTCAGGTGAGCCGGCGGCACAAGCTCGAGCTGCAGCTGGAGTCGGTGGTGGGCGAGCCGGCGATCACGCCTTCGGGCCGGCCGATCACCCTGATGGGCAACGTGGACCTTCCGGAAGAGATCGAGGCCGCCGTTCGCCTCGGCGCGCAGGGCGTGGGACTTCTGCGGACCGAGTTTCTGCTGACCGGGCGAGCCAGCCTGCCCGACGGAGGACGAACAGGCCGATTACTTCCGCCGCGTCGCGCTCGCCTTTCCCGATAACACCGTGGTCATTCGCTCCTTCGATCTGGGGGGAGACAAGTTTCCCGCGGCGTTCAAGGCTCCGGTGGAATCCAATCCGTTCCTGGGATGGCGCTCCATCCGGGTATGTCTCGATCAGCCGGAGGTGTTCCGTCCCCAGATGCGTGCCGTCCTTCGCGCCGCCGCCGGTCACGATATCCAGTTGATGCTGCCGCTGATCACCACCGTTCACGAGGTGGAGGAGGCGCGCGAGATCATCATGGAAGAGGCGCGGGCGCTGCAGAAGGCACGGCGTTCGCGCGGCTGCATCGATCCCGGTAGGGGTCATGGTGGAAACACCCGCCGCCGTGCATGATGGCCGACCGGCTGGCGGAGGTCAGCGCATTCTTCAGCGTGGGCACCAACGATCTCACCCAATACACCATGGCGGTGGACCGGGGAAACGCCCGCCTGGCCAACCGCTTCACCCCTCACGATCCCTCGGTCGTGCGGCAGCTGCATCGGGTTATCGAGGTCGGAAAAGCCGCGGATCTTCCGGTGAGCGTCTGCGGTGAGATGGCTTCGGAGCCGCTCAGCGCCGTTCTCCTGCTGGGGCTGGGCTATAACTGCCTGAGCGTCTCACCCCCGGCCCTGCCGCTGGTAAAGTGGGTGGTGCGAACCGTCCCCGAGGAGTCGGCTCGGCGCGCGGCCCAGGCCGCGCTCAACGCGTCCAGCGCGGCGGAGGTTTCCAACGTGCTGCGCGAGGTGGTGGGGGAGTACATCGACATCCGTTTGCTGGACCCCCATTCAGCGTTGCCTGGCCGTGGTCGCGTCGCTAGCTTGCCCCCCGGAAAGAGCAGCGTTTAGCAGAAGGGAACCACGGCCCGGTTATTGCCACGGCCACTCTCCTCCTCTGAGACTGCAGAACCTATGGCTGGTGCCAGGCATCACATCTTCACTTCCGAGTCGGTCACCGAAGGCCACCCGGACAAAGTCGCCGATCAAATTTCCGACGCGGTTCTCGACGCCATTCTGGCGCAGGATCCCGCCGGCCGGGTTGCCTGTGAAACCCTGGTGACCACCGGTATGGCGGTGGTCGCCGGGGAGATCACGACCAGCACCTACGTGCACATTCCGGATCTGGTGCGGGAAACGGTCGAGTCGATCGGGTATACCGACGCCTCGTATGGCTTCGACGGGCGTACCTGCGCGGTACTTACGACCATCGACCGGCAGTCGCCTGACATCGCCATGGGGGTAGACTCGGGCGCCAAGAAGGAGCAGGGCGCCGGCGATCAGGGCATGATGTTCGGCTACGCCACCGATGAGACCCGTGAGCGCATGCCGCTCCCGATCATTCTGGCCCACCGGATTACCGAGCGCCTGGCGGCGGTCAGAAAAGGGCTCAACGGCCACCCTCGGATCGAATGGCTCCGGCCGGACGGGAAATCTCAGGTCTCCGTGGAGTACGAAGGCGACCGGCCAGTGGCGGTGCGCACTGTCGTGGTGTCAACGCAACACGCCGAGCGCAACGGATCCCGGCAGCTGGCGCACAGCACCATCCGGGAAGCCGTGATCGAAGAGGTTGTCCGACCGGTTCTGGAAGAGGCGGGTCTGGACCATACCCGGACCAAGTTTCTGGTGAATCCAACCGGGCGGTTCGTGATCGGAGGACCCCACGGCGATGCCGGACTGACCGGGCGGAAGATCATCGTCGACACCTACGGCGGAATGGCCCGGCACGGTGGCGGCGCCTTCAGCGGGAAGGACCCATCGAAGGTCGACCGATCCGCGGCCTACGCCGCCCGCTGGGTCGCCAAGAACATCGTCGAGGCCAAACTGGCCCGCCGCTGCGAGGTGCAGGTCGCCTATGCCATCGGTGTCGCGCAGCCGGTGTCCATCCTGGTGCAGACGTTCGGCACCGGAGCGCTGCCTGATAATGCGTTGGAGAAGATGGTGCAAGACGTGTTCGATCTCACGCCCAAAGGGATCATCGAGGCGCTGAAGCTGAAGCGGCCGATCTACCGTCCTACCGCCAGCTATGGCCATTTCGGCCGCAAGCCGAAGAGCGGGCAATTCAATGGGAAGAAGGTTGATTTCTTTACCTGGGAGCAGGCGGACCGCGTGAAGGATCTGCTGTCTGCCGCCGACTGAGGAGCACATGACCGTCCAGAACGTTCCGACCACCTTGGCAAAGTACGACATCAAGGACCTGAAGCTGGCCGACGAGGGGAAGCGCCGCACCGAGTGGGCCGAGCGGTCCATGCCGGTGCTCCGCCAGATCCGCGCCCGGTTTGCCAAGGAACAGCCGCTCAAGGGCATCCGGCTCTCGGCCTGCCTGCACGTGACCACCGAGACCGCCAACCTGATGCAAACCCTTCGGGCGGCCGGCGCCGAGATCGCGCTGTGCGCCTCGAACCCGCTCTCCACCCAGGACGATGTCGCCGCTCACCTGGTGCGCGACCATGGGGTCCACGTCTACGCCATCAAGGGCGAGGACCACGAGACCTATTACAGCCACATTGCGCAGGCGCTCGCGTTCGGCCCCAACATGACCCAGGACGACGGCGCCGACCTGGTGGGCGCCCTGCACATGATCGCCCTGAATCGGCTGGACGATCTCGCTCCGCCCATCCGGGGCTGGGTCGAAGGACTCTCGCCGGCGGAGCGGAAAGCGCTGGTCGCCGCGGTGCGTGGCTCCACTGAGGAAACCACGACCGGAGTCATCCGGCTCAAGGCGATGGCCAAGGAAGGTGTGCTGCAGTTCCCCATCATCGCGGTGAACGATTCGAACACCAAGCACATGTTCGACAACCGCTATGGCACCGGCCAGTCCACTTTGGACGGAGTGGTTCGGGCCACCAACCTGCTCCTGGCCGGCAGCACTGTCGTCGTAGCAGGCTACGGCTGGTGCGGCCGCGGGGTTGCCAGCCGCGCCCGCGGCGCGGGCGCGCACGTGATCGTGACCGAGGTGGATCCGCTGCCCGCACTGGAAGCGCGGATGGATGGATTCGAGGTCATGCCGATGGCCGAGGCGGCGCCGCTGGGAGATCTCTTCATCACGCTCACCGGCAACCTCAACGTGGTGCGTCCCGAGCACTTTTCCGCCATGAAGGACGGGGCCATCGTCTGCAACTCGGGCCACTTCAACGTGGAGCTCGATCTCGAGGGCCTGGCCCGTATCGCCAGCGGACGCCGCTACGTCAGGGAAATGGTCGAGGAGTTCATGGTGAAGGGCAAGCGGGTCATGGTGCTGGGCGAGGGCCGGCTGATCAATCTGGCGGCCGCCGAAGGGCATCCCGCCAGCGTGATGGACATGTCGTTTGCCAACCAGGCGCTCGCGGCGGAGGTGCTGTGCAAGGAGGCCTCCAAGATGAGCAAGTCGGTGCACCGGCTGCCGCCCTCGGTCGACCAGGAAATCGCCAGACTCAAGCTGCAAAGCATGGGCATCAGCATCGATACCCTGACGCGGGAGCAGGAGGAGTACCTCGCCAGCTGGGACGCGGGCACCTGAGCGGGTAATCGATGATCGAAGTCACGGTGGCCCATCTCGGTCTCGACCGGACCACGAACACTCCGGTGGTCATTCTGCGAGAGAAGGATGGGTCACGAGTTCTGCCCATCTGGATCGGGCCGGCGGAGGCCAGCGCCATCGCCATGGAGCTGCAGGGAATGAAGGCGCAGCGCCCGCTCACCCACGATCTCCTCAAGCAGATTCTGGTTGGGCTGGGAGGTGACCTCCGCCGGGTGGTCATCAGCTCGGTGAAGGAGAACACCTACTTCGCCGAGCTCCTGATCCGGCGGGATGATCACGTGTTCCAGGTGGACGCCCGCCCCTCCGACAGCATCGCGCTGGCGCTCCGCATGCGGGCTCCCATCTTCACCAGCGATCAGCTCCTCGACCAAAGCGGAGTGGAGACCGACGAGCCCTCGCCCAATCCCTCGCTCGAGGCCGACAAGCTCAAGGACTACCTCGAGAAGATGGATCCCCAGGATTTCGGGAAGTTCAATCCGTAGTGCGAAGGCGGAGAGGACGGAGAGGGCGTTTTTGTCCGCCGTGACCGTCATAGCTGCCTCCGTCTTTTCCGCCCTTTCCGCCTTCTCCGTCCCTGTATACGCCCAAACCATCCACGTCACCGGCCGGGTCCTGAACGCCGATTCCAGCGCTGTCGCTGGAGTCCGGGTGGTGCTCCATCGGGTAGGTCAGAGCCGGCAGGGCCCGCTCGACTCCACCCGTTCCGACCGCCAGGGCCGCTTTCGCTTCAGCTATGCTCCCGACACCTCGTCCTTCTATCTCACCAGCGCCCGCTACGCGGGTATCGAGTACTTCTCGGCCCCGCTTCCCACCAATCCGCAGGGCACCGCGGGCACCCATCTCCCTGATGGTATACGACACCTCCAGCCGGGCACCGGTCGAGTTGGAGGCGCGGCATCTGGTTCTCACCCGGCCAGGGGAAGACGGCTCGCGGAGCGTGCTCGATCTGATCATCGTGCGCAACGGCGGACGGCTGACCCGAGTTGCGCCCGACACGACGAGCGGCAGCTGGAGTGTGCCGCTGCCGAGAGGCACAACCGGTCTTCAAGTCCAGGAGAGTGACGTCTCGTCCGAGGCTCTGCGCCGGTCCGGAGACTCGCTCATCATTGCCGCCGCGCTCGCTCCGGGCGAGAAACAGCTCACCCTCGAGTATCAGGTGCCTTCGGATCGGAGCGAGCATCGAGCTGCCGTTGAACCGTGCCGGGCTGCCGCTCAACGTTCTGGTGGAGGAACCCGCGGTCAGAGTGACGGCTCCCGGAATTGCTCCGGCAGACAGCCAGCTGATTCAGAACCGCTCCTTCCGCCGCTGGACCGGTACCGTCAAGTCAGCCGGCATGCTCCGGCTCGTGTTGCCCGGAAGACAGAATGGTCCTCCGTGGTTGCTCGCGGCACTGGTCGGTGGACTGGCCGTCGCCCTCGTCGGCCGGAGGCTGGTACGCCATCCGTTCCCGTCCTCTCTTGCGGCCAGGTGCCTGAGCCGGTAGACTAGCGCTGCTGTACAAACGAACACGAACGGGGCTACTCGGAAGCCGGTGCAATACCGGCGCGGCCCCGCCACTGTAACGGGAAGCCGGCCCTCGAGGCCGGCGCTCCACTCATCGCCACTGGGAAACCGGGAAGGCGAGTGGAGTCCCGAAGCCAGGAGACCTCTCCGTTCGTGCCACCATACAAACCCTCGGGGGAGGGTTGGTGGCGTGCACGATGGTCTTCTCCCATCGATCACCGCCCATCCCTCGGCTCAGGATGGGCGGTCCTATTTTCAGTCTTTACCGGCGACGGTCGAACCGATCGAATCTCCTCTCAGCCATCATTGTTGGCCTGGGACTGATCGGCTGCCAGCGGGCTGCTCCGCCTGAGGGACAGCTCCGAGCGGTAGACGATGCGGGCGATACCGTCCGGCTTCAGGCTCCAGCCCGCCGAGTCGTTTCGCTCATTCCCGCCGCCACCGAGCTGCTCTTTGCCATCGGCGCCGGCTCCAGTGTGGTGGGACGGACCCAGTACTGCGACTACCCGCCCGCTGCTCAGGCGGTGGCGAATCTGGGCGACGGCATCAAGCCGAGCATCGAGGCGGTGCTGGCGCAGCGTCCCGATCTCGTCGTGCTCTACAACTCGGGCCAGAACGCCGCCGTCGCCGGGCGACTCCGGGAGCTCGGCATTCCGCCATCTCCGCATCAACACCGACGCGCTGAGTGACGTCCCCCGGGTCTCCCGGATGCTCGGGCTGCTCACCGGCCATCCTCAGCGGCGCCGACTCGGTGATCGCGGTGTTCGATACCGCGCTGGCGCACGCCACCACTGCTCCCGACCGCGCGGCGCCCCAAGGTACTGCTGCTCGTGTGGGAGCAGCCGCCGATGACCATCGGCCGGGGGAGCTTCCTCAGCGAGCTGATCGAGCGGGCAGGCGGCGAGAACCTGTTTGCCGACGTGACCACGTCATCCGGCGTGGTCAGCATCGAGGCGGTTGCCGCCCGCAATCCCGACCTGATCCTCGCCACTACCGAGGGGCCCGCCGCATTCGCCACGCAGGCCCGAGTGGCAGGTGGTGCCAGCGGTGCGACGGCGCCGGTTTCTCCGGGTGAGCGGCTCGGAGTTCAACCGGCCGAGTCCCCGCGCTCCGTCGGCGATCCGCGAACTGACCGAGCGGATGAGAGGTCTGACCCGGTGACGGCTCGACTGCTGGCGCTGAGCTGTGCTGGTCGCTGGGCTGCCTTCTGATCGGCCTGGTCGCCGGATCGGTGCCGCTGCCGCTGAGCGACGTCTGGAACGGGCTCCTGCACGGCAGTGGCGCCGGCGGCTGCGATCGTGCGAGACGTCCGAGCGCCGCGAGTAGTGCTCGCGTTTCTGGTGGGCGGCAGCCTCGGCATCTGCGGCGCCGCTCTCCAGGCCATGATCCGGAACCCTCTGGCCGAGCCGTATCTCCTGGGACTCTCCAGCGGCGCCGGGCTGGGTGCGGTCATCGCCATCGCCTCCCGCGCCGCGGGGCCCTGGGCCGTTCCGCTGGCCGCGTTCCTCGGCGCCCTGGCGGCGGTGGCGCTGGTCTATCGGCTCAGCCTCGTCTCCGGCCGGCGCCTGGATCCCCATGTGCTGCTGCTCTCGGGCGTGGTCGTCGGCGCGTTTGCCGGCGCGCTGATGAGCGCCATCATGGTGCTCTCCGATGCTCCCGGGCGTGCGCAATGCTTTCCTCTGGCTGCTGGGAGGATTCGGCGCGGCCTCCTGGCAGGCGCTCGCGGTTTTCACCGTCTATGCCGCGATCCCGGTCGTAATTCTGTTCTACCACGCCCGGTCGCTGGATCTGATCGCGCTGGGCGATGAAGCCGCGCACCATCTCGGGGCCGAGGTCGATCGGGTTCGCCGGGTGGTGTACCTGTGCACCGCGCTGCTGACTGCCGCCAGCGTCGCCACCTGCGGCATTGTGGGTTTTGTCGGCCTGGTGGTTCCCCACGCCGTTCGCACCAGCTTCCGCCCGCTGCATCGCAGCCTGTTGCCGCTGGTGTTCGTGGCCGGCGGCTGCTTCCTGGTGCTGGCCGATGTGGTGTCCCGCACCGCGGTTCGGCCGCTGGAGCTGCCGGTGGGCGTGATAACCGCGCTGGTCGGCGTTCCGCTGTTCGCCCTGCTGCTCCGGAGAACGCTCGCGTGATCATCGAGGCCCGCAGCGTTTCGGTGCGATACCGGCGCGACCGTCCCCTCGCGCTCACGCAGGTGAGCTGCGCAGGTCGCAGGCAGGCGGAGCTGGTGGCGGTGGTGGGGCCGAACGGCAGCGGGAAGACGACCCTGCTTCGCGCACTGCTGGGGCTGGTCCCGCTGGAAGAAGGCGCGGCGCTGGTGGATGGGCGTCCGGTAGCCGAGCTGGTCCCGCCGCGAGCTGGCGCAAACCATCGGCGTCGTGGGGCAGCAGGAAGAGACGGTGTTTCCGCTGACCGTGGCGGAGACGGTGATGCTGGGCCGCTACGCCTATCTGGGAGCGCTGGGCGCGCCGGGCGAGCGGGATCGCGCTGCGGTGCAGACCGCGCTGGAGCGCTGCGATATCGTCGATCTGGCCCGAGCGGCCGGTCGATTCTCTCTCGGGCGGCGAGTGGAAGCGGGTGCGGGTGGCCCGCGCTCTGGCCCAGGAGCCGCGAGCGCTGGTGCTGGACGAGCCCACCGCCTCGCTCGATGTGCGGCATGAGATGGAGCTGTTCGAGCTGGTCAGCCAGCTGGTGCGCGACGGGCTCGGCGGACTGGTAATCACCCACCATCTCAACCTGGCGGCCCGTTTCGCCCAGCGCATTCTGCTGCTGGACCCGGGTCGGTGGTGGCGACCGGCACGCCGGCGGAGGTGCTTACCCGTGAGACGCTCTCGCGGGTATTCGAATGGCCGGTGGCGGTAACCACCTGGTCCGACGGCTCACCTCAGGTCGTGCCGCTCCGTGCTTCTGAAGAACGCCCGCACACTATCCGAGACCGAAGGTGGGATCGTCTCATGATGGAGCCTCTATGAGAAGCTTACTTGTCCTGGCGCATGACCGCGGGCTGCTCCACGCCGCATCGGCTCAGGCAGGCCCAGGACACGACCCGACTGCAAGGAGCTGGTCGTCACGGCCAACCGGCTGCCCACCCCGGCCGATGCGGTCGTGTCCTCGGTGACCACGATTACCGGCGCCGAGCTGCGGGATCGCGGCATTCGGTTCGTGCAGGATGCGCTGCGCGACATCCCGGGAGCCACCGTGGTCCAGGCGGGCTCCTACGGAGGAGTGAGCTCGCTCTTCCTCCGCGGCGGCGAGAGCGACTACGTGAAGGTGCTGATCGACGGCGTGCCGGTGAATCAATCCGGCGGGGGCATACAACTGGGCCAATCTGACCACCGACAACATCGAGCGGATCGAGGTCCTGCGGGGCCCGGCGAGCGTCATCTACGGCTCCGATGCGGTGACCGGCGTGGTGCAGATCTTCACCCGAACCGGCGGGCCAGGGCGTCTCGGTTGGAAGGCGGGGCGGAGGCCGGCACCTTCGGCACGGTGAACGGCATGTCGCAGTGCTGGGCGGCACCAGCGCGCTGAGCTATTCGGCCGATGCCAGCCGTCACTCCACCGACGGCACATATCCGTTCAACAACGATTACGGCAACACCGTGCCTGAGCGGCTCCGTCCGGAGCGCGATCGGTGCTGCGGACGACGCCTCGCTCTCGGTCCGGTATCTCCGATAACCGCTATCACTTTCCCACCGATTTTTCCGGCGCTCTGGCCGACAGCAATCAATCGAATGCCGAGAAGTCCTTACTCGCTGGGTTTGAACGCCGGCCGCCGCCTGGGCGATCAGTACGAGCTCCGGCTGACCGGAGCCGCGGCCAGGACCGACGGAGAGTTCGACGATCAGTCGGACAATGCGGCGGACACGGCCGGCTTCGGCTTTGCCTCCCACCGCGACTCCCGGGCGGACCGGGGGAGTGTCGATCTCCGGCTGCTGGCGTCGCCGAGCACAGCGGTGCGGCTCACCGCCGGAGCCCAGGTCGAGCGAGAAACCGAGCGGCAGTCGGGCGAGACCACGTCCAACTTCGGCCAAATCGAGACCACCCCCGACACTCCGTTCGATCGAGGACGCACCACATGGGGGTATTACGCCCAGGGGGTGGTGGATCTGTCTTCGGGGCTGGCACTCAACCTCAACGGGCGGGTGGACGACAACAGTGGCTTCGGCACCTTCTTCACCTATCGGGCCGGAGCGGTCTATCGGCTGCCCTCACAGACCCGCATTCGAGCGTCGGTAGGACGGGCATTCAAGGCGCCCACCTTCTGCGAACAGTTCTGTAATGCTCCTTTCGTCGTGGGAGACTCCACCCTCCAGCCGGAGCGCTCCACCAGCTGGGAAGTGGGGCTGGAGCAGGAGCTGGTGTCTCAGCGGCTCTCGATCTGGGCGACGTATTTCGATCAACAATTCGAGGACATGATCCTGTACGATGGCGGGGCGGCCCCCGGGGCTCCGACCTACTTCAATGGCGCGGCGGCCGATGCCCGCGGCCTGGAGACCGGCCTCACCTCGAAGCTGGCAGAGGGCGTGGACGTCTCCGCTTCGTACACGCTGCTCAGCACCGAAGCCACCGACGACGCCGGGATGCCGAGCCCCACGTTCGCGGACGGTGAGCGGCTGATCCGGCGGCCCGAACATTCTTTCGCGCTGAGCCTGAGGGCCCGGCCGTTGGACCGGCTTCGGCTGGGCGGCTCCCTGACCTACGTCGGCGCCCGCGACGATGTGGACTTCAATCTGGGCGAGCGGGTAGAGCTGGAGTCCTATACGCGTGGTCGACCTGGCGGGCGAGATGGAGTTGCTGAACTCCGCGCCGGGGGAGTTCGGGATCTCGGCGACGCTTCGGGTCGAGAATCTGTTCGATGAGGCATACGACCAGGTTGTCGGCTTTGCCGGCCGGCCGCGAGGGGTGTTCGGTGGGGTAAGCTTCCAGCTCTAGGGGCGACTGGCGACGAAGCTGGAGTGGTTCGATCTTTCCTGAACCATGCACCAGCGTTCCCATCTGCTTCGGCTCGCCCTGGCAGCGAGCTCACTCACCGCCTGTGCCGAGACGGCCCCACCGCCGGCGCCACCGGAGGAGATCGTCGTGGTGCTCAATACCACGGGCGCCACCCTGAGCCTGGTGCCGGTAACGGCGCCGACCCAGATCTCCACAGTACCGGTCGGGGCATCCGATGTAATGCCGGTGAGCGTGGCCACTCGGGGCGCCACTGCCGTGGTGTCGCTGCGGGCCCGAAGCGCCCTTGCCGTGGTTGACCTTCGCGAGCAGCAGCTGGTCAACACCATCAAGCTCCAGCCCGGGTCCATCCTCGCCGGAGCAGCGCTGGTGAACGATTCCATCGCCTATGTCGCGAACTCGAACCTGAACACCATCACCCGGGTGGATCTCACCACGGGGGACACGGCCAGCCTTGCCGTCGGCAACACGCCGCAGCAGATGGCGTTCACCCGAGGCCGGTTGCTGGTGATGAATGCCAATCTGGATTCGCTGGGAATGCCGGCCGGGGAGAGCTGGATCAGCGTGGTGGATCCCGTGGTGGGCGACCGGGGAGCGCTGATCGACTCCATACCATTGATTGGCCCGGGCAACGCCCAGTTCAATGCGGTGGCGTCGGACGGCCTGGTGTACGTGGTGCAGGTGGGCGATCCCAGCACGGACGAAGGCCGCGTGTCGGTGGTGGATCCGGTGCGCCGCCAGGAGCTGGCGAGCTTCGGCGGGTTCGGCTTCGGGCCGGGCGACCTTACCGCCGACGGCGGTGATCGGCTTCTGATCAGCTCGCGCACGGAAGGATTGATGGAGTTCGACACGGCCGAGCGCGCCATTATCCGGGGAGAGGGAAATGGCATTCCCATTCCGGCAAACACCGGAGTGGCCGTCGACTCCGAGGGGCGAGTCTATGCCCTCGAGTCCGGATGTTCCGAAACCGGAGTGCTTCACATCCTCCGTCCCGATTTCACCGAGATCCGGACGGTGCCGGTGGGGCAGTGCGCCAGCCAGATACTCCTCGCCCGAGTTCCTCCCGCCGGGGTGGAGACCACCGACGACACCCCGCTGTAAGCGGCCTACCGATGCCGCTCGCTGCCACGCCCGCGATCGTACTCTCTGCCCTCCGGTACAGCGAAACCTCGAAGATCGTCCGGCTGGCCACGCGTGATCTCGGCGTGCAGAGCGCGATCGCCAAAGGGGCGCTGCGACCCAGGAGCCGGTTCGGCGCGGCGCTTCAGATCCTGAGTGAGGGACAGGCCCAGCTGCTGACCAAGGAGGGCAGAGAGCTGAACGTGCTCACCGCCTTCGACCTCCGCCAGCTGCATGTGGGTCTTGCCGCAGACCTGGAGCGCTACGCGATCGCCTGCGCCATGGCGGAGGTGATGCTCCGATTTGCCCCACCTGATCCTCATCCCGAAAGCTTCGAGGTGCTGCGAGAGGCGCTCCTGCAGCTGGAGAGTGTTCCTGCATCCAGCGTGCAGGCCCTCGGGTTTCGGCTGCTCTGGCAGCTGGTCTGCGTGCTGGGATTCGAGCCGTCGGTGGACGCCTGCGTCATCGACGGCACTCCGCTTCCGGAGCAGGGCCCGCTTCCGTTCAGCACCCGGGACGGAGGTGCACTGTGCACCGTCTGCGCCGTCCAGCGGGGGGCCACGCAGCTGCCGGAACAGGATCGGGCCGATCTCGTCGCCTTGCTTGCTCCAGGCGCGACGCTCCCCGTGCTGGACGCCCGGCACGAAGCGGCTCACCGCCGGCTGCTGGCGCGGTACATCCAGTACCATCTGGGCGAAGGGGCCAGTCTGCCGGCCCTGGAGTTCTGGATGGAGCGGCCCTGGGAGGCGGCATGATCATCGGCACCGCCGGTCACATCGATCACGGCAAGTCCACCCTGGTCACCGCGCTCACCGGCCGCCCGATGGATCGCCTGGCGGAGGAACGACGGCGAGAGATCACCATCGAGCTCAACTTCGCGCC
This sequence comes from uncultured Gemmatimonadales bacterium, assembly GCA_963825815.1. Lineage (GTDB taxonomy): Bacteria > Gemmatimonadota > Gemmatimonadetes > Gemmatimonadales > GWC2-71-9 > CAVVWJ01. Next base: position 172,210 of record CAWGVB010000012.1, read on the forward strand.
GCTGGAACTCAGCAGCGGGAAAGTCGCGGGGATGATCGACGTGCCGGGGCACGAGGACTTCGTTCGCACCATGGTCGCCGGCGCCTCGGGCATCGACTTGGCACTGCTGGTGATCGCCGCGGATGAAGGGTTGATGCCGCAGACCGAGGAGCATCTGCTCATCCTGGAGCAGCTGGGGATCGCAGCGCGGAATTGCGGTGATCACCAAGGCCGACCTGGTCGAAGCCGACTGGCTGCAGCTGGTGCTGCTCGAGACTGCCGAGCGGCTGGCCGGCTCATCGATCGCCTTCGACGAGCCGATGGTGGTATCGGCCAGAACGGGGCAGGGACTGGAGGAGCTCAAACGGGCGATCGATGAGCACGCCCAGCGAGCCGACCACCGCCCGGCCCGCGATGCGTTTCGCATGCCGATCGATCGGGTGTTCTCGCTGCCCGGGGTGGGAACGGTTGTCACGGGGACCGCGTGGTCCGGGCGGGTGACGATTGGAGACAGCGTCATCGCTTTACCTTCGGGAGCCGGCGGCCGAATCCGCTCGCTGGAGAGCTATGGCCGTCCGGTCGAGCGAACCCAGCCGGGAGCGCGCATCGCTGTAGGCATTGCCGGGGTCGGTCGCGATGAGGTCGCCCGGGGGGCCGTGCTGGTCACCCATCAGATCCCATGGGCCCCCACCAGTGCTCTCGACGTGGACCTGACGCTGGACCACCGAGCGCCCCGCGCACTCGCACCGCGCACCCGGGTTCGAGTGCTCATGGGCACAGCGGAAGTGATGGCCCGGGTGCTTCCGCGAGCCGAGGTGAAGCCCGGAGGCAGCGGGCTCGCCCGGCTCCGGCTGGAAACTCCGCTGGTGGCGCGCGCCGGCGACCGGTTCGTGCTGCGCAGCTTCAGTCCGGTGGTGACAATCGGCGGGGGACGGGTGCTCGATCCTCTGCCGCCAAGGGGCGGGCTCTGGCCACCGGAACTGGCGGCGAGTGGTCCCGCTGAACGACTGCGCGCCATCCTCCAGCGCCGCCCGCGAGGAGTCGAGCGATTCCAGCTTCCTATTCTGCTGGGAATTCCCGACCAGGAAGCCAACGAGGTAGCAGGCAAGGAGGCCGACGCCCGCCTCGTGGGCTCGCTCTGGATCCGCCGCTCGGCGATCGAGGACCTCGCCCGTCGCGGGCTCACCATCCTCCGCGACTATCACCGGGAGCATCCCAGCCAGCCGGGAATGCCGCTACAAACCTTGCGGCACGGCCTGCGAGCGGCGGACGCCGTGGTGGACGCAGCGCTGGACGACGCGCTGCGCGCCGGGCGGATCCGCCGCACCGAGGGACTGGCGGCTCTCGCGGGGTTCGTGCCCCGAGTGGCCGGCGGCGATGAAGAGGTGGCGCGGATCGTCAGGATTCTGGAGCAGGCCAACTGGCACCGCCCTCGGTGGCAGAGCTGGAGCGGTCCACCGGGTGGCGAGATCTCTACCCCCTGCTGCGGCTCGCGGCGTCCCGGGGTCAGATCGAGGCGGTGGAGCGAGACCGCTATTACTCCCGGCAGGCGCTGGATCGATTCGCCGAGGCCTTGCAGGACATGGGGCAGGCGGGCCCGATCGTTCCAGCGGCGGTGCGGGACCGGCTGGGCGTAACCCGCAAGTATCTCATACCGCTGCTGGAGTGGGCCGACGGCCGGGGCATCACGGTGAGGGAGGGCGAAGGGCGGAGACTGAAGAGTCGGGAGTCTACGACCTAGATGGACTCTTGACTCTAGACTCCATCTCTAGACCTTCAGATTTACATCCTATCACTGCATCCCGACCAGCGCGGAGGTGCCGCCAGAGTTCAACACGTCGTATGTAGAGGAGCGCCCATGGTCCGCTTGGCGTGGCCGGGGTGGTGGCTCGCGTTCCTTGTGGCGGCAGGCTCCCCGGTCTCAGCACAGGCCAACGTGCTCCCGCCGCGAGTCGAGCTGAAGGAGAACTACCCCAATCCGTTTTTCCCGGCGACGACGATCCCGTTCGAGATTTCCCGGGAGGTATGCGCAAGGGGTCATCAGCCGGTGGTCAGTCTCAAGATTTACAATGTGCTGGTCCAGGTGGTCGCCATTCCGACCCTGGCCAGCGGATCGGGTGAGAAGCTGGACAGTCTTCGTTTGCGGTGTGGGGAGTATCGAGCCTTCTGGGATGGGAAGTATCTGGATGGAAAGCGCGAGGCCATCACCGGAGTCTACTATTATCAGCTTACGGTAGACGGTGAGCGGTTTACTCGTAAGATGATCGCGCAACGGAAGATGGCCAGTGGGAAGTAAAGTGAAGAGGCAGCCTCGCAGGCTGCCTCTTTCGCTTGGGTCCGAGTCAAATGCACACCGGCTTCAGCGCCATCTTGAGAATCTCTGTCAATCCGGCAGAGTAGGCGGGTATACCCCTTGCCATGCCCTGCGGCAGATCCAAGGTTCCTGAATACCGACACTCCGGAGCTGCCGGAGTGCCGGCTGAGGGTTTTGGCTTGATGAGGACGCGATGATACGACCGGAGCGATTGACGATAAAAGCACAGGAGGCCCTCCGCGATGCCGGCGAGCTGGCCCGGGCCAGAGGCAATCCTGTGGTGAACGATGCCCATCTCCTGGCAGCGCTGCTGGCGCAGGACGAGGGGGTAGTTCAACCCCTGCTGCAGAAGGCAGGGCTCAACGTGACCGCCGTACGGCAGGAAGTGGAGCGGGAGATCTCCCGATTCCCTACCCAGGCCGGTGGAGGCGGGCGAGCCCAGCTTCAGCCGGGAAATCCAGCGCGTATTCGATCGGGCCGACGCGGAGGCACGAGAAGCTGGACGATGCCTACGTCAGCACCGAGCATCTGCTGCTGGCGATGGCCGAAGAGAAGGGCACCACCGCCCGCGCCGTGCTCAGCTCGCCACAACATCTCGGCCGACGACCTGCGCTCGGCTCTGCAGGAAGTGCGGGGGTCGCATCGGGTGACCGATCAGTCGCCGGAGGAGAAGTACCAGGCCCTGGAGCGGTACACCCGCAACCTGACGGAGGAGGCGCGCAAGGGAAAACTCGATCCGGTGATCGGCCGGGACGAGGAGATCCGCCGGGTGATGCAGGTGCTCTCCCGCCGGACCAAGAACAATCCGGTGCTGATCGGCGAGCCCGGCGTGGGGAAGACGGCCATCGTCGAAGGCCTGGCCCAGCGCATCGTCCACGGCGACGTCCCCGAATCGCTCCGAAACCGCGAGCTGGTCTCGCTCGACATCGGCGCCCTGCTGGCCGGGGCCAAGTTCCGGGGTGAATTCGAGGAGCGGCTCAAGGCGGTGGTCAAGGAGCTCACCGAGAGCGAGGGGAAGTACATCACCTTCATCGATGAGCTGCATACCATCGTCGGCGCCGGAGCGGCCGAGGGCGCGGTGGACGCGAGCAACATGCTCAAGCCGCCGTTGGCCCGGGGCGAGCTGCACGTGATCGGCGCGACCACGCTGGACGAATACCGGAAGCACATCGAGAAGGACCCGGCCCTCGAGCGACGCTTCCAGCCGGTCATGGTGGGAGAGCCCACGGTGGCGGATACCATCGCCATTCTGCGGGGCCTCAAGGAGAAGTACGAGGTCCACCACGGCGTCCGCATCACCGACAACGCCATCATCGCCGCGGCCACCCTGTCGGACCGCTACATCGGCGACCGGTTCCTGCCCGACAAGGCCATCGACCTGATCGACGAAGCGGCCAGCCGGCTCCGGATCGAGATCGACAGCCTGCCGCAGGAAATCGACGAGGTGGAGCGGCGCATCGTCCAACTGGAGATCGAGCGTCAGGCGCTGCTCAAGGAAAAGGACCGGGCAGCGGTGGAGCGGCGCGAGGCGCTGGAGCGGGAGATCGCATCGCTGCGGGAGCGGAGCTCCGGAATGAAGGCGCAGTGGCAGGCGGAGAAAGGCGCGCTTCAGGAAATTCAGCAGCTCAAGGCGGAGATCGAGAACGTGCGGGGGGAAATCGACCAGGCCACCCGGCGCGGCGATCTCCAGAAGGCGGCCGAGCTCAGATATGGCCGGCTGCCGGAGCTGGAGCGGCGGCTGAGCGAGGACGAGCGCCGGCTGCACGAGGTCCAGTCCACCGCGCAGTATCTCAAGGAGGCCGTGGACTCGGAGGACATCGCGGAGATCGTGTCCAAGTGGACCGGAATTCCTGTATCCAAGATGCTCGAATCGGAGCGCGAGCGTCTGACTCGGCTGGAGGAGGAGCTGGGGCGCCGCGTGATTGGCCAGCCCGCGGCGGTAACCGCGGTAGCCAATGCAGTGCGCCGGAGCCGCGCGGGACTGCAGGACCAGAACCGTCCGCTGGGCTCGTTCATCTTCCTGGGCCCGACCGGCGTGGGAAAGACCGAGACCGCCCGGGCACTGGCTGAGTTTCTCTTCGATGACGAGCGGGCGCTGGTGCGCCTGGACATGTCGGAGTACATGGAGAAGCACTCCGTAGCCCGGATGATCGGCGCGCCGCCGGGATACGTCGGCTATGAGGAAGGGGGACAGCTCACCGAGGCAATCCGGCGCCGGCCCTACAGCGTCATCCTGTTCGACGAGATCGAGAAGGCGCACCCGGATGTGTTCAACGTTCTTCTCCAGATTCTGGATGACGGCCGGCTGACCGACAGCCAGGGCCGGGTGGTCGATTTCCGGAACTCGGTGATCATCATGACCTCCAACATCGGCAGCCAGTACATCGTGGACGCCGGTGCCCAGCTGGATCCCGAGGGGCTGGGAGCGGGTGGAGCAGCGGGTGCGGGACGAGCTGCGCAATCACTTCCGGCCCGAGTTCCTCAACCGGGTGGACGACATCATCGTCTTCCGGCAGCTCAGCCGGGAAGACCTGGTGCAGATCGTCGACCTGCAGTTGGAGCGGCTGCAAGCGCATGCTGGCTCAGCGTCACCTCTCGCTGGAGGTCACGCCGGAGGCCAAGGCGCTTCTGGCGGCCGAAGGGTACGACCCGGTCTACGGGGCGCGTCCGCTCAAGCGGGTGATCCAGCGGCTGCTGCAGAACCCCATCGCGCTCGAGCTCCTGGAAGGAAACTTCCACGAGGGCGACACCATTCGGGTGGAACGCGACGGAGACCGGCTCAGGTTCGAGCGAGCCGAGGCGCCGAGCCCGGTGGTGCCCGAGCTGGCCGGTGCGTAGGGGCACGCCGTCTCCCAGCGATCTGGCGGGAATGGAGGCCGCTCTGCGCCTGGCGCGGGCGGCCTCCGTTCGCGAGGAGGTCCCGGTGGGCGCGGTGGTTATTGCCGAGGGAGAGGTGCTGGGCGAGGCCCACAATGAAACCATTCAGCGGCGGGACCCCACCGCCCACGCCGAGCTGCTGGCGCTGCAGCGGGCGCTGCAGCAGAGCGGGGAAGACCGGCTGCTGCTTGCCACGCTGTACATCACGCTGGAGCCCTGCGCCCAATGCGCCGGCGCGATCGTGCTGAGCAAGGTCGGGCGGGTGGTGTTCGGCGCCTACGATGTCGCGCTGCGGAATGGCGGGATCGGTGTACGATCTGCTCCGAAACCCCCGTACCAATCACCGGCCCGAGGTCATCGGGGGATTGATGGCGGAGGAGTGTGGCGACCTGCTGAAGCGGTTCTTCCTGGTGAAACGAGGAGGGTAAACACAGGCCGCCGGCAACGGCCTGTGTGCGAGTCCCACCAACTGCCGCATCTCCTGACTACATAGCCGCCTCGCCGCGGCGGCAAGCCGCACCTCTCTGCTTCGGAGCACCCCAATGCGACGCCCACGCCTCTGGACCGTCCGCCGGACGGCCGCCTCCACTCTGCTTTTGCTGCTGGTTCTGGCCTCGACGGCCGCCGCACCCACCATCACCGGACCCAAGACCGGCCGGATCACCGGCCACGTTCGGGACCAGAGCCGGCGCTCCGCTGGCGAATGCCCAGGTGTTCGTCGTCGGGACCGCACTGAATGCGCTGACCGACCCGAAGCGGATCGTATACCATCGCCGGAAGTTCCCGAAGGCCCGGTTCAGCTGCGCGTCGCAATCGTCGGGTACAGATCGGTCCAGACTCAGCGTGTCGGTGCGTGCCGGCCGAACCACAGTTCACGACTTCGTGCTCGAGGCAAGCCCGCTGCAGATGTCGGAACTGACGGTCACGACGATGCCGACGCGGCCGCCAGCCCGGCCCCGACGTCCAAGCGGAGAGTGGAAGAGCAGGGCAAAGTCGAAAACCGCGCCGGCGGAGTGGCTGATGCCCAAGGGGCCCTCAGCGCGCTTCCAGTCGAGCCCTGGCGGCGCCAGGCAGAGCCGGGCAACACCGAGGCCTATGCCCGGATCGAGGACAATCGCTTTCTGACCGCGAGCGCCAATCCGCTCTCCACCTTCTCCATCGATGTGGATGCCGCCTCCTATAGCAACGTGCGCCGGTTCCTGAGCCAGGGCACGCTGCCCCCGGCCGACGCGGTGCGGCTGGAAGAGCTGGTGAACTACTTCTCCTATACCTATCCGGATCACACCGGCAGCCATCCCTTTGCCGTCAGCACCGACGTGGGCTCGTGCCCCTGGGACCGCGATCACCGCCTGGTGCGCATCGGGCTGCAGGCCAAACACGTGGCGACGCGCGATCTGCCGCCCAGCAATCTCGTGTTCCTGATCGATGTGTCCGGATCGATGCAATCGGAGGACAAGCTTCCGCTGGTGAAGCAGGCCTTCCGAGCGCTGGTGCAGGAGCTTCGGCCCGAGGACCGGGTGGCGATCGTGGTCTACGCCGGTGCGGCCGGGCTGGTGTTGCCCTCCACGTCGGGCGCCGACAAGGCGACCATTCTGGAGGCGATCGACCGGCTGGAGGCGGGAGGATCGACCGCGGGTGGCGCCGGACTCCGGCTGGCGTACGATGTGGCCCGGGAGAACTATCTCCCGGAAGGCAACAACCGGCTGATCCTCGCGACCGACGGCGATTTCAACGTGGGTCTCAGCTCCGACGCCGAGATGATCCGGCTGGTCGAGACCCGAAGAGAGGAAGGAACCTTTCTTACGGTGCTGGGCTTCGGCACCGGAAATCTGAAGGACACCAAGATGGAGCAGATGGCCGACAAGGGAAACGGCCACTACGCCTACATCGACAACTTCCGGGAGGCCCACAAGGTCTTCGTCCGGGAATTCGGCGGCACGCTGTTCACCGTCGCCAAGGACGTGAAGATCCAGGTGGAGTTCAATCCAGCGCGAGTGCAGGCGTACCGGCTGCTGGGCTACGAGAACCGGGTCCTGGCCAAGGAAGATTTCGCCGACGACAAGAAGGATGCGGGCGAGATCGGGGCGGGGCACGCCGTCACCGCGCTGTATGAGGTGGTGCCGGTGGGAGCTCCACCGGTCGCGGTGGCCGGCGACAGCCTGACCTATCAGCAGGTCACGCTCAAGCCCACGGCAAGCCGGAGCAACGATCTGCTGACCGTCCGCCTCCGGTACAAGGATCCGACCGGGCACGAGGAGCCGGCTGCTGTCCACTCCGGTGAGTGGATCAGGGCGAGCGGGGCTCCGCCGGATCTGCGGTTTGCCTCCGCCGTGGCGGCCTTCGCCATGGTGCTGCGGAACTCGGAATACCGGGGCAGCGCCGACTACAACCTGGTGCTCGCGCTGGCCCGGGAGTCGCGAGGCGAAGACGAGGAAGGCTACCGGGAGGAGTTCATCAGCATGGTGGAGCGGGCGAGGACGCTGAGTGCTGGTGGGGAGACGGTTAGTAGGTAGGCAGTAAAGCGTAAGCGGTAAGCGGTGAGCGGGTTCGCTGGAGAATCTACTCCAGGCAGCCCGCTCACGCTTTTTCTTTCCCTCTCACGCTTTATCTTTCCCCGCAGTTTGGACAGGTGTCCGAGTGGCTGAAGGAGCCGGTCTCGAAAACCGGTATACCCGCAAGGGTATCGTGGGTTCGAATCCCACCCTGTCCGTTGCAGTTCCTTCCGTCGGTACGTTCCCTTGTGCACCTCACCGAAAACGTCGCAGTAAATGTCCTGCACCTAGGTGCAGTGGATCGATCATGTACAAGGTGCGGTATTGCCGCGTCCCCTTGCCGCCGCCGTCGCGGAGCTGCGATTCGCAGAGCAACGGCACCGGCAGGTAGAGGGAAGTCAGCAGCGGAGGGCTGAGCGGAGCTACTACATACTACTTGCGAGGCAGTCATGAGAGCCGAACTAATCGAGACCGTGCAGGCCGAGTTGAAGCGGTTCGCGACCGACCTAAACCTATCAGAAGATCAGAAGACCCAGCTGAGGACGGGGTTGGAGAACGCCCACGACAGGATCGAAGAGGCCCGCGGAAGGAACCCGTCGCGGCTAGAAGTCATTTCCAAGGTCAGGGAGGCTCGTAGCTCCCTTCGCGAGCGGGTCGAGACATTCCTGACCCCGGACCAACTCACCAAATGGGATAAAGAAGTCACCAAGGCAAAGACCTTCCTGGGAGAGCAAGTGGAGTAGTTCACTCCTTAGAGCCGGGCGGAGCCTCCGCCCGCCCGGCTTCTTCCTCCCGCAGCTTTCCCTCCTTCAACAACTTACGATCCTTCATCAAAACTGAGACCGATTTTTCTCCGTTTTCGGTGACATCTCTCACATCATCATCTCGCCACCGGGGCCACCTTCTTTTCCGCTGAAGCGATGCGGCTTATCCGACTCATTGGTCGGACTTCAGCACCCGCAGTGGCCTCACGGGTGGAGTGAGCGATCTCCTCTCCCGATGATGCCGAACGAGGTACCTCAACTTTTGGAGTGATGGACCGATGCCAACTGCACGCAAACTCCTCGCCGGGCTCGCGCTAGCTCTTACCGCGATCTCCTGTAGCGACAACAACAATCCGACCGCTCCGGCGACGACAGATAATCAGACACCTTCAGCTCCCACGGCGCCGACAACCGGGCCAAGCAGGCCCTGACTGGCGACGTCAATCCGGACCAGACGTTCATCGCCGACGGCAACTGGAGACCGGCGAACACGCCTGTTACGTAGCCGCGGTCCAGATCACGCACTTCGCCTATCAGAACGGACAGCTGTTCGTCGACGGCGGCTTGTTCGCCCCCGATGGAACCCTCATTTCGGCGTTCTCGCACGTTCCCGCGACGCTCACCAGAGGTGGTGGCCCGACTTCGCCCGTCTGCCCGATTCTCGATCTCGACATCGGCGCGATTCACCTGGATCTCCTGGGCCTAGTAGTAGACCTGGCGCCGGTACATCTGAACATCAACGCCGAGAGTGGTTCGGGTAACCTCCTGGGCAACCTGCTGTGCGCGGTTGCCGGCCTGCTGGATGGTCCGAGCCCCTTGAGCACCGCCATCACGAACCTGCTCAACAGCATCAACGCCCTGCTGCAGGGCTTGCTCGGCTCGCTCACGCTCTAAAGCATCATCGGTAATTTAGAAGGAAGAGCCTCGCCTTCGGCGGGGCTTTTTCTTTCCCTGTACCACCGAACTACGTTCCCCGCCCCTGGGCTCCCGCAAACCTGCAGCGCAAACGCGGGATCCCCAAGAATTCGGATTCTGGTCTTCGCCCCAGCATCGGCCCGGATTTTCGCTCAACTCTTCGCTATTTTGGGCTCCATGAGCTACCTCGACGACCATCTGCTCGACGGCGAACGGATCGTGTACCGGGCCCGGCTGCACTGGACGATATTTCTCCGCTCCATCCTCGCTCGTCCTGCTCGGCGTCGCACTCGGTGTGATTCTCTACGTCTACCAGCCGGATTACTGGTGGGCCGGAGCGATTCTGGCCGGCATCGGATTGCTGCTCGCCATCCCGCCGCTCATCCGCTACAGCAGCACGGAATACGCGGTCACCAACAAGCGACTGCTGAGCAAGGTGGGATTCGTCGAGCGGGAGTCGGATGAGACCCTGCTCAGCAAGATCGAAGCGGTCGGCCGTGGATCAGAGCATCGTGGGCCGGATGCTGGGATACGGTACCCTGACCATCACCGGTACCGGAGGCACGGACGAAGGCTTTCCCCGGATATCGGACCCGCTGGAATTCCGCCGCCAGATCCAGAGTCAGGTCGTGGCCCAGGAGGAGCGGCGGGGCGCGAGCGGCCTCGGCGTCGCCAACCAGTCCGACGGACAGCTCCAGGGTCGAGCGGGAATGTCCCTACTGCGCCGAGAAGATCCTGGCGCGCGCTCGGGTGTGTAAGCACTGCGGACGGGACGTGGTGCCGGTCTCTGGATAGAGCAGATCGCCTGGCCGGGCGCCCTCCTGGGCGAGGCCCTGGGCGACGCGCTGGGATTTGTGGTCGAAGCCCAGCCTCCCGAAGTCGCCCGAGTCGTACGTCGACGAGTGGCTCCGCCGCGGCCGGGCCGGCGAGCGGTCCTCCCCTCACTATCCCTTCGGCCAATACAGCGACGACACCCAGCTTGCTCGCGAGCTGCTCCTGAGCTTTCGGGAGCGCCGCGGCTGGGATCCCGAGGACTACGCCCATCGGCTGGCGCAGCTGTTCGGCCAGGCCCGCGATGTGGGAGCGGGATCGGGCACCCGATCGGCCGCCCTCCGCATTCTCCAGGGAGTGCCACTGGTCCCGGGCCGGAACTCCCGCGCCTTACGCCGGCAACGGCAGCGCCATACGCGCCGGGCCGCTGGGACTCCTGTTGCTCCGAGCATCGCTACCATCGCTCGGGTGGCTCGAGAGCAGAGCCGGATCACCCATCTGGATCCTCGCTGCGCCGCCGGAGCGGTGGCGGTTGCGCTGGCGCGTGTCCATCGCGGTTCGGGAGGGGCCGGTCGTCCCCCGCCAGTTCCTCAACGAGATCGCGGCCGCCGTCGAGCAGGACGACATGGCTTTTGCTGCAGGCCCTGCGGAGCTGCGCCGAGTGGATCTCGCTCTCGCCCGCGGAAGCAGCCCGGCAGCTGCACCAGAGCAACCTGGATCCCGCCTATCCCGAGTGGCAGGGCATCTCGGCCTTCGTGGTACCCAGCGTCATCTGGAGCCTGTACGCCTTCCTTCGCTCCCCGGACGACTACTGGGAAACGATGTGCACGGCCATCGCTGTTGGCGGCGACACCGATTCGACCGCGGCGATGGCGGGAGCGATGAGCGGTGCACGCTGGGGGATCCGCGGCGCTTGCCCCGAGGGCTGCTGGGGCGGCTCACCGATCGGGGCGAGTGGGGCGCAGGCGAGCTCACCGCTGCTGGCGAGGGACTGCGCCGGGATATCGTGGGGATGAAGCTATGGCTCCAGCGTGTTATTCTTGCGGGAGACCCAGACCATTCCACCAGGTATTCAGTTCGAGGGCCCCATGCCACACGGCAAGATCTATCCGGACGTGACCGAAACCGTCGGGAACACTCCGCTCATTCGATTGAATCGCCTTGCCGCCGGTTTGCCCGGGCAAGATCGCCGTGAAGCATGAGGGCTACAATCCGTTCGATTCGGTGAAGGACCGGATTGGTGCGGCGATGATCAACGACGCGGTCGAGAAGGGGCGGCTCCGTCCCGGCATGCTGATCGTCGAGCCGACCAGCGGCAACACCGGCATCGGCCTGGCCTACGTGGCGGCGGCACGAGGGTATCGCTGCATCTTCACCATGCCCGACACCATGACCATCGAGCGGCGAAACATGCTCCGCGCGCTGGGCGCCAAGGTGGTGCTCACGGAAGGGGCCAAGGGAATGAAGGGCGCCATTGCCCGGGCCGAGGAGATTCTGGCACGGCTGGGCAATCGGGCCTGGATGCCGCGCCAGTTCGACAATCCCGGCCAATCCCGACATTCACTATCGCACCACCGGTCCGGAGATCTGGACCGACACCGGTGGCGCGGTCGACATCTTCGTATCCGGCGTCGGCACCGGCGGCACCATCACCGGCGCGGGACGCTACCTCCGGGAAAAGAAGCCGGGCATTCGGATCGTGGCGGTCGAGCCGAACGAGAGCCCGGTTCTCTCCGGAGGGCAGCCGTCGCCCCACCGGCAGCAAGGGATCGGCGCCGGCTTCGTCCCCAGCCTGCTCGACACCAAGGTGTACAACGAGGTCATCCGGGTGTCCAACGAGGACGCCATCGCCACGGCGCGCCGGCTGGCCCGTGAGGAGGCCATCTTCGCGGGGATCTCGAGCGGGTCCATCACCTGGGCCGCGCTCCAGGTGGCGGCCCGGCCGGAGAGCGCGGGGAAGCTGATCGTCTCGATCATCTGTGACTTCGGCGAGCGATATCTCTCCAACCCGGTGTATACCGAGCTGCCCGACCCCGACATGTCCGACATCGAAGAGGCGCTCACCGCTCCGGCGGCGATGGCCTAGTTGCTCATCACTTTCCCAGGCGTGAGGAATCGGCATCCGTGACCACGACAGTACGTTCCCTCAATGGCAGCAAAACCGCGACGGAGCGGATCGACAGCATCTTCGGCAGCGACATCTTCTCCCGCAGCATGATGCGGCAGCGGCTTCCCAAGGAGGTCTATCGCAGCCTGCTCCGCACCATCGATCGGGGCGAGCCGCTCGATCCGGCGGTGGCCGACGTGGTAGCGGCCTCGATGAAGGACTGGGCGATCGAGAATGGGGCGACGCACTACACCCACTGGTTCCAGCCGCTCACCGGCCTCACCGCCGAGAAGCACGATTCGCTGGCGGCACCGGACGGGGCCGGCGGGGTGGTCTTCAACTTCTCCGGCTCCGAGCTGGTGCAGGGTGAGCCGGACGCCTCGAGCTTTCCCTCCGGCGGGCTCCGGGCAACCTTCGAGGCCCGGGGCTACACCGCCTGGGACGCCACCAGCCCGGCCTTTCTCATGCGGGGCGACAACAACGTCACCCTGTGCATCCCGACCGCCTTCGTCTCCTGGACCGGCGAAGCGCTCGACACCAAGATCCCGCTGCTCCGCTCGGTCGAGGCGCTCTCCAAGCAGGCGCTTCGGATCCTCAAGATGTTCGGCACCGACCAGGGAGTCTCCCGAATCGTCACCACGGTGGGCCCGGAGCAGGAATACTTCCTGGTCGACCGCGAGCTGTTCTATAAGCGGCCGGACCTGCTGACCTGCGAGCGCACGCTCTTCGGCGCCAAGCCGCCCAAGGGCCAGCAGCTGGAAGACCACTACTTCGGCACCATCCCTCCCCGGGTGCTCGCCTTCATGGCCGAGGCCGAGCGGGAGCTGTACCGGCTGGGCGTGCCGGTGAAGACCCGGCACAACGAAGTGGCGCCGGGACAGTACGAGATCGCGCCGCTGTTCGAGCCGAGTCACATCGCGAGCGATCATCAGATGCTGCTGATGGAGACGCTGAAGCGGGTGGCGCCGCGGTACGGGCTCCAGGCACTGCTGCACGAGAAGCCGTTCGCCGGGGTGAACGGGTCGGGCAAGCACAACAACTGGTCGATGTCCACCGACACCGGGGTCAACCTGCTGGATCCCCAGGACGAGACCCACACCAACATGCAGTTCCTGGTGTTCCTCTGCGCCACCATTCGGGCGGTGGATCTCCACGCCGATCTGCTGCGGGCCTCCATTGCGTCGGCGGCCAACGACCACCGCCTGGGAGCCAACGAGGCGCCGCCGGCGATCATCTCGATCTTTCTGGGGAATATGCTGTCGGACATTCTGGAGCAGGTGGAGGCCGGCCTCGCCAAGCGCACCATCAAGGGCGGAGTGCTCGACCTCGGCGCCAAGACGCTGCCCACAGCTGCCGCGGCATTCCGGTGACCGCAACCGGACGTCGCCGTTTGCCTTTACCGGCAACAAGTTCGAGTTCCGCGCCGTGGGCTCCAGTGCCAGCATCGCCTGGCCCAACACGGTGCTCAACACCATCGTGGCCGAGTCGCTGGATTACGTCGCGGGCGAGCTGGAGAAGTCGATCGGCAGCCAAGCCCACCGAGGCCAAGCTACAGCTCGCGGTGATGAGCGTGCTGAAGCAGCTGATCAGCCAGCACAAGCGGGTGATCTTCGACGGAGACAACTACTCCGAGGAGTGGCACGCCGAAGCGGAGCGGCGAGGGCTGCCGAATCTCAAGGATTCGGTGGCGGCGTTCGGGGTGCTGCGGGCAGAAGAAGAACATCGAGCTGTTCAAGAAGTACGGCGTGCTGACTCAGGCCGAGCTCGATTCCCGGACCCATATCGCGGTGGAGAAGTACATCAAGCAGATCGGGATCGAAGCCGAGACCATGGTCTCGATGGCCCGGAACCAGATCCTGCCGGCTGCGCTTCAGCACCAGCAGCGGATGGCGGCGGCCATCGCCGCGACCAAGGCCGCGGGAGTCGACTGCGCCGATTCCATCGACGCGCTGAGGAGCTTCGTGGACCTGGTAACCCGGCTCCGGACTGCCACCGGCAGCAGTGGAACGAGCCTCGGCCCATCACGTGACCGATCCGATGCAGCACGCGAGCTCAGATCAGCCGCGAGCTCAAACCGGCCATGGCGGAGCTGCGGGAGGTGGTGGACGCGCTGGAGACGCACATCGCGGCGGAGCTCTGGCCGCTGCCGACGTATAGGGATTTGTTGTTTTTGAAGTGAGTCGCGAGTCACGAGTCACGAGTCGCGAGAGTTGTCATCCTGAGGGAGTGAAACGACCGAAGGATCTCTCAGGGTTCGGAGAGATCCTTCGCTTTGCTCAGGATGACGTGCATCTCGCGACTCGTGTCTCGTGACTCCCGACTCAGATCGGCCACCCAGTCGAGCGCTTCTTGAGAAGGAGAAAGAGTTCGGAGGGGAGAGTCGAGGGAGTCAGGGTGCCGGCCATGGCCTGAAAGGCTTCGCACTCGGCGGCTGAGGCATCGGGATCGAAGCATACGGCCAGCGCTTCGACCAAGGGAGGCCGGTCCGGGCCGATGGAGGGCGTCCAGCCAGGGGTGACATTGCGTTACCTGGCGGCATGCCAGCCTTACTCGCACCGCGCCATCCAGCCAGCAAGGACCTTCCGAAAGCGAGCCCAGCAGGGGCTGGGTCAGGAGCAGGCTTTCTCCCGCCGGGGTTACCGCCCCAAACCGCAATTTGCCTCGCTCATTTCTGCCGGTGCAGCACCACCCCCCAGCTAAAAATCGGCCGCTGGTGCCGGTACCAGTCCAGCACCCTGAGCAGCTGCTCGCGTAAGGCATCGACTACGAGTGGAGATGGCATGTTCCGTTGGCAGAAAGGGTCGGTGCGCGGCCCGGGGGCCCCGCCGTCGCCTTCTGATATATGCAGAATATGGGCCAGTCTTCAGTCCCCAGCCATCAGTCGTCAGAAGTCAGGGGTCTGAGTCGGGGTTCTGGGGTGATAAAGCGTCGGCCCCTCGCTGGCGACTGGCGACTGGCGGCTGGCGACTGCCCGCGCCACATTCCGCGATCCAGCCATGACCAGCCATCGCTACCCCGAATCGGCCGTCTTCTACCGGAAACTCAGGCGGGAGTATCCCCGCATCGTCCGGGCAGACGGTTGCTACCTCTACGACGACCAGGGGCGCCGGTATCTGGACGGCTGCGGAGGGGCCTATGTGGTGAACGTGGGCCACGGAGTGAGCGAGATCGCCGAGGCGCTGGCCTGTCAGGCGGCCAAGGTCGCCTACGTGAGCGGGACGGTATTCACCCACGATGCGGTGGAGGAGTTTGCGGCGGAGCTGGCGCGGGTCTCTCCCGGTGACTTGGACCTGGTGTATCCCGCTGGGCAGCGGCTCGGAAGCGGTCGAGGCCGGACTGAAGCTGGCCCGCCAGTACTGGGTGGAGTCGGGGCGCGCCGGCAAGCACAAGATCCTCGCGTTCATGCCCTCCTATCACGGGAACACGCTGCTCGCGCTGTCGGCCTCGTCCAGAGAATCCAATCGCGCGCTCTTTCGAGAGTGGCTGGTGGAGGTGGTACGGGTCCCGGCGCCGTACCCGTATCGCTGCGGCTGCGGGGGTAAGGCTCCGCTGTGCCCGACCTGCAGCGGCGACGCGCATCGAGCAGACGATTTTGCGGGAAGGTCCCGAGACCATCGCCGCCCTGATCGGCGAACCGGTGGGCGGATCGTCCACCGGCGCGTCGGTTCCCCCGGAGGCATTCTGGCGCAGGGTCCGCGAGCTCTGCGACAGGTACGAGATCCTGCTGGTGGCGGACGAAGTGCTCACTGGTGCCGGGAGAACCGGCACCTGGTCGGCGCTGGAGCCGTATGGAGTGGTTCCCGACCTGATGCTGGTGGGCAAGGGAATCGCCGGAGGATACGCGCCGCTCTCGGCCGTGGTGGCGCCCCGGCGGCTGGTGGACGTTGTGGCCCAAGGCTCCGGCAGCTTCCTCCATGGGCAGACGTTCTCGCACCATGCTACGCTCTGCGCCGCGGGAACAGCGACGCTTCGGTATCTCCGGCGACATCGGCTGGTGGAGCGCTGCGCCGAGATGGGCCGAGTCCTGCACCAGCGGCTGGAACGGCTGCGAGACCATCCACTGGTCGGCGATATTCGGGGACGCGGTCTGCTGGCGGGAATCGAATTCGTGGCCGACAGGCAGACCCGCCGACCTCACGACCCCTCGCTTCGAGTGGCCGAGCGGTTTGCGGCCGAGGCGATGGACTCGGGTGTGATGGTGTGGCCCAATGCGGGACAGCTGGAAGACGGGACCGGAGACCTGGCAATGCTGGCACCGCCTTTCGTGATCGATGAGGATCAGATCGACGAGCTGGTGCTCGGGCTCAGCCGCGCCCTGGACCGGACCGCTTCCGATCTGAGGAGCGCATCATGACCACCGCAACCAAGATCACCTACACCTCCGCCAGCGGTAATCTGGAGGAGTTCCACCAGCGGTTCGACTCCGCGCTCGAGGCCATCCGTCGTGAGGCCGGGCGGCTGCACCCGTTCCACATAGATGATGCAGCGGTCGAGACCGCCGCCGAGCCGCTGGTGGACCGCTCTCCGATCGACACCAGCCTGGTGCTGGGCCGGTTCAGCGCCGCGGGGCCGGAGCACGTGGACTCCGCGGTGAAGGCGGCACGGCGGGCTCAGCGGGAATGGGGCGGCTGGCCCTGGCGCGATCGAGTGGCGCTGCTGCGCGGGGCGGCGTCCCTCATCCGGGAACGGAAGTATCAGCTCGCGGCGCTGATGAGCCTCGAGGTGGGGAAGAGCCGGCTCGAGGCCATGGGCGACGCCGAAGAGTCGGCCGATCTGATCGACTACTACTGCCAGCAGGTGGAGGACGCCGACGGCTTCGTCCGGCCAATGAGCCGGATCACCCCGGTGGAGCGCAACACCGATGTGCTCCGTCCCTATGGCGTGTTTGCCTGTATCGCCCCATTCAACTTTCCGCTGGCGCTCTCGGCCGGCATGTCGTCGGCCGCGCTGGTCGCGGGCAACGCGGTGGTGTACAAGCCGGCGGAAGAGACGCCGTGGACCGGGCTCGAACTGTATCACATCTATCGCGACGCGGGGCTGCCTCCGGGAGTGTTCAACATCCTGTTCGGGCGGCGGGAGGATATCGGCGATCCGCTCTGGCAGCATCCCGGGGTGGACGGCGTGGTGTTCACCGGATCGAAGGCGGTGGGCATGCGAATCCACGCCGGGCTGAGCGGCGGCTGGATCAAGCCCGCGCTGCTGGAGCTGGGCGGAAAGAACGCGGCGATCGTGCTGGAGAGCGCTGATCTGGACGCCGCGGCCGAAGGCGTGATGCGCTCGGCGTTCAGCCTGCAGAACCAGAAGTGCAGCGCGACATCGCGGGTGTACGTTCAGCGCGAGGTGGCCGCGCCCTTCATCCAGCGGCTGGTGGAGAAGACCCGCGGCATCCGGATGGGCGATCCATCGGAGCGGGATGTCTTCTTCGGACCGGTGATCAACCAGCAGGCGGTGGATCGATTCGAGCGCGCGGTGGCTCAGGCGCGAACGGAGGGAACCATCGAACTCGGTGGGGAGCGGCTCCGGGGCGGCGCGTTCGATCGGGGGTACTTCGTGGCTCCCACGATTGCGCGGTTGCCGCTGGAGAGCACGCTCTACCGGGACGAGCTGTTCGTGCCGTTTGTCGCCGTCGGCGAGGTGAATCGGTCTGGACCAGGCGCTCGCAGGAGACCAACCGGGTAGAATACGGACTCACGGCAGGCATTTTCTCGAGAAATCCTGCGGAGGTGGCCCGGTTCTTCGATGAGGTGGAGGCCGGGGTATGCTACGCCAACAAGCGGACCGGTGCGACAACGGGCGCCTGGCCCGGTGCCCAGCCGTTTTGCGGCTGGAAGGCATCGGGCTCCACCGGCAAGGGCGGATGCGGACCCTATTACGTCGCGCAATTCATGCGAGAGCAGAGCCGAACGGTCATCGAGGGATAAGGAAACAGTCATGAGCCCGCGCAACTATCCCAACATCGTCGTGCCGCCTCCCGGCCCCAAGGCGCAGGCCGTGGTGGCGCGCGACGCGGAATGGACCTCCACCTGCTACATCAAGGAGTACCCGCTGGTCGTCGCGCGGGGCAGCGGAGTGATGGTGGAGGATGTGGACGGCAACCGGTATCTCGACTTCATGGCCGGCATCGCGGTGTCCTCCACCGGATACGGCCATCCCAAGGTGGTCGCGGCGGTGAAGGACGCGGCCGACCGGTTCCTGCACATCTGCGGGTCTGATTTCTACTACGAGGGCATGGCCGACGCTCTGCGAGCGGCTGGCCAGAGTGGCGCCGGGGCCGTCCAAGAAGCGGGTGTTTCTCACCAACTCGGGAACGGAAGCAACCGAGGCGGCCATCAAGCTGGCCCGCTACGCCACCGGGAGAACCGCCATCATCGCGTTCCGCGGCGCATTTCACGGCCGGACCACCGGAGCGGTGACGCTCACGTCGAGCAAGGCGCGACAGCATGCGGGTTTCGGTCCGCTGCTGCCCGACGTGCACCACGTGCCGTACGCCTATCGCTACCGCTGTCAGTTCTGCGGCGACGAGCCGGCTTGCAATCGCGGATGCATCGGCGTGATCGAAGAGGACCTGTTCGCCCGCCACCTCGATCCCCACGATGTCGCCGCCATCTTCATCGAGCCGATTCAGGGAGAAGGTGGCTACGTGGTGCCGCCGCCCGGATACCTGGCAGACCTGCGGGCGCTGTGCGACCGCTACGGAATTCTGCTGGTGGCCGACGAGGTCCAGTCGGGTGTGGGCCGGACCGGAAAGATGTTTGCCTGCGAGCACGAGGGCGTCGAGCCGGACATCCTGCTCACGGCCAAGGGACTGGGCTCGGGCATGCCGATCGGCGCCATGATCTCCCGGGAGTCGATCACCACCTGGGAGAGCGGGTCGCACGGCTCCACGTTCGGCGGGAACCCGGTCTGCTGCGCCGCCGCGCTGGCCACGCTGGACCTGGTGGAGGGCGGGCTGATGGCCAACGCCGCGCGCCTGGGCGAGCGGCTGATGGCCGGAGCCTGCCGGCTGATGAACAAGCATTCCTGCATCGGCGATGTGCGGGGCCGCGGGCTGATGGTCGGGAATGGAGTTCGTCAAGGACCGGAGCACGAGGGCGCCGGCGCCGGAGCTGGTGCACGAGCTGGTGCAGCGGACCTTCCGCCAGGGACTGTTGCTGCTGGGCGCCGGGAAGAGCTCGCTCCGGCTGGCGCCGCCGCTGGTGATCGACGAGCAGGACATGGATACCGCACTGGGGCTGATCGACGGCTGCCTGGACGAGATCGCTTGAGCGTTCGCTCCAAAGTCGTCAGCATGCGCGACGCGATCGCCGCGGTACGTGCATGACGGCGACACCGTAGTCATCGAAGGCTTTACCCACCTCATCTGCTTTGCTGCCGGGCACGAGATCATCCGGCAGCAGCGGCGGAACCTCACGCTCTGCCGGCTCACGCCGGACCTCATTTACGACCAGATGATCGCCGCGGGCTGCGCCCGGAAGCTGGTGTTCTCCTGGGCCGGGAATCCGGGGGCCGGCTCGCTGCACGCGTTTCGCCGGGCGGCAGAAGGGAAGGGACAGCCGCTGGAGCTGGAGGAATACTCCCACTTCGGGATGGTGGCGCGACTGAGCGCGGGCGCGGCCCGCCTCCCGTTCTGGACGCTGCGGAACTACATGGGGACCGATCTGCCGGCGGCAAACCCTCAGATCCGGAGTGTGAGCTGCCCCTACACCGGAGAGACTCTCGCCACCGTCCCCGCCCTCAATCCCGATCTCACCATCGTTCACGCCCAGCGGGCCGATCCAGAAGGCAACGCCCAGATCTGGGGACTGCTCGGCGTGCAGAAGGAGGCGGCGTTTGCCTCGCGCCATGTGATCGTGGTGGTGGAGGAGCTGGTGGACGAGTCGGTCATCCGGGCCGATCCCAACCGCACGGTGATCCCGGGGTTGATCGTGGATGCGGTGGTAGTGGAGCCCTGGGGCGCTCATCCTTCGTACGCCCAGGGATATTACGACCGGGACAACGAGTTCTACGTCGGGTGGGAGAAGATCTCCCGGGATCCGGCGGCGCTGGACCGGTATCTCCAGGAGTTCGTGTTCGGGGTCGAGGACCGGGCGGAGTACGTGGAGAAGTGCGGGGACTTGGAACGGCTCAGGGCGGCGGAGCGGGTTTGTGCGGGGGTGAATTATGGGTTTTGAGTCGGAGTCGCGAGTCGGAGCACGCTAGCCCGAGAGAGCGAAGTGCGACTGGCATGTCACCTACGGCACTCGAGCTGCGGCCGCAGACGTCGCTGGCTCGTGACTCGGGACTGACGACTGCGGTGACTCGCGACTCGACCTACACCCCCGCCGAAATGATGACCG
Organism: uncultured Gemmatimonadales bacterium; assembly: GCA_963825815.1. GTDB lineage: Bacteria > Gemmatimonadota > Gemmatimonadetes > Gemmatimonadales > GWC2-71-9 > CAVVWJ01. Next base: position 192,765 of record CAWGVB010000012.1, read on the forward strand.
CGGTCGCTGCTCGCGAGCTGCGCGATGGCGAGGTGGTGTTCGTGGGGATCGGGCTGCCGAACCTGGCCTGCAATCTGGCCCGCGCGACCCACGCGCCGAACCTGGTGCTGATCTATGAGTCCGGCGCGGTAGGTGCCGTGCCCGAGCGGCTCCCGGTCTCGATCGGCGATCCGGCGCTGGTCACCGGCTCGCTGATGGTGTGCAGCATGGCCGACGTGTTTCAGTCGCTGCTGCAGAACGGGCGGATCGAGGTGGGCTTTCTGGGTGGTGCGCAGGTCGACCGCTACGGCAACATCAACACGACGGTGGTGGGCGACTACGCAAGGCCGGCGGTCCGTCTGCCGGGAAGCGGAGGCGCCGCGGAGATTGCGATTCATGCCCGGCGAACGGTGGTGATCGCGCGGCTGGAGCGGCGCGGCTTTCCGGAGGCGGTGGACTTCGTGACCAGCCCGGGGCTTCGGAGCAAGGGACGAACCCGGCGGGAGCTGGGAATGCCGGGAGCGGGCCCCACCAGAGTGGTGACCGACAAGGGAATTCTGGAAGCCGACCCGACGGATGGTGAGCTGGTGCTCTCCGCCCTGTACCCCAGCGTTGACATATCCGATGTGACCGCAAACGTTGGGTGGTCGCTTCGTTGCCGGAGCCGCCTGCATCAGGTGGAACCGCCCTCCGAGCGGGAGCTGTACCTGCTGCGTGAAGTGCTGGATCCGCAAGGGCTGTATCTCAAGGGATGATTCAGGCGTTAGGCTTAGGCCCTTCGCGTCGGGTACTCCAGCTCAGGTGACACATCCTCATGGTGACGGCTCTACCACAGGGTAGAATCGAAACCGCACCGCCGACTCAGGTCGAGCTCCCGCGGGTGCTCACCCTTCGGGACGTGGTGCTGTTCAACATCGTGGCGATCCTCAGCCTGCGCTGGACCGCCACGGCCGCGGCCGCGGGCCCCAGCTCGCTGACGATGTGGGTGCTCGCCGCCTTGCTCTTCTTCATTCCCCAGGGCCTGGCGGTGAGCTATCTCTCCGCCCGTTTTCCCAATGAAGGCGGGATCTACTTCTGGGCCAAGCGATCGTTCGGCGAGGGCCACGGATTTCTCTGCGGCTGGACCTACTGGGTCAACAACATTCTGTACTACCCCAACCTGTTGATGTCGACCGCCGCCATCGGCACCTACGTGATCGGCCGGGGCGACACCGGTCTGATGGACAACTGGACCTACATCTTCGTCGCCACCTTGACCTCGCTCTGGCTGGCGGTGTGGCTGAACATCGTGGGACTCAAGACCGGGAGGTGGCTGCAGAATCTCGGAGCGCTGGGCACCTACATCCCCGGAGCGGTGCTGGTGGGCTTCGGCCTTCACGCCATGCTCACCCGGGCGTCGGCAACACCGATCACCTGGGAAACGGTACGGCCGCACTTCGGCGACATGTCCCAGATCAACCTGTGGGCCTCGATTGCCTTTGCCTATGCCGGCCTGGAGCTCTGCGCCGTGATGGGGGAGAGGTGAAGGACCCCCGGCGGACGCTCCCGAGATCCATCTACATCTCCGCTCCGTTCATCGCGTTTCTGTATATCGCCGGAACCGCCTCACTGCTCTGGCTCCTGCCGAGCGCCGACGTGCACATCGTCTCGGGGTTCTTTCAGGCGATGGCCGCCGGCGCCCGGGACTTCGGTGGGTCTGGCCTGGCTGATTCCGCTGGCCGCGACGCTCTATGTGGTGGGCAACATCGGCGGCGTCGGCGCCTGGCTCACCGGGCCGGCCCGGGTGGCGTTCGTGATCGGGTTGGACCGATACTTCCCGCCCGCCTTCGGCCGGGTTCACCCGCGATGGAAGACGCCTTACGTCGCCATCCTCACCCAGGCTGTGCTCGCTACCGTGTTCCTGGTGCTGTCGGTGCTGGGCAAGGGCACGACCGTCGAACGGGCCTACCTGATACTGCTCGATACCATGCTGCTGATCTACTTCATTCCCTATCTCTACCTGTTCATCTCCTATCTGAGGACGAGCTTTCAGGAGCGGCAAACGGAGTCACTCCCATGGCACGAGCGGAGGCCGGTCACGGCGGTGACCGGGATGGCGGGCTCCTGCTCACCGTGGGCGCCATGGTCGTGGCGACGATACCACCCACGGACACGGCAGAGCCCTGGCTGTTTCGGCTGAAAGTGATCGGCGGGGCAGCACTGTTCGTGGTCATCGGCGGGGTAGCGTACTGGCGCGGCCGGCGGCGCCAGGTCTGGTTGCCTGAAACGCTCCAGCCTGCAGAGATCCTCGCCTCGGATATCCATGCGTCTCAACCTACTGCTGGCGGTTCTACTCTCCGCATCCGCGGCGGCACCAGCGGCCCTGATCGCTCAGCGGCAGCCGGTCCTGCGGCAGATCAAGGTCCCCCACAGCTACTACTACCGGGAGATGTACCTGCCGCAGCTGACCAGCGGCCCGAGCAGTGTCACCTGGTCTCCCGACGGGCAGGAGCTGATCTACTCGATGCAGGGCTCGCTCTGGCGCCAGCGAATCGGAAGCGACGAGGCCCGCCAGCTCACCTCCGGTCCCGGCTACGACTATCAGCCCGACTGGTCTCCCGACGGCGCCGAGGTGGTGTACGCGTCGTATCGCAACGACGCGGTCGAGCTCCGTCTGCTGAATCTGCAAAGCGGCGAGAGCCGGCCGCTGGTCAGCCAACGGCGCGGTCAACGTGGAGCCGCGCTGGTCTCCCGATGGAAAGCGGATCGCCTACGTCTCCAGCGCCTACGAGGGCCGCTGGCACGTCTTCATCACCCCGGCTGCGGGAGAGCGGACGGCACGGCGGTCGAGCGGATCACCGAGGACCGGGATGGCCGGCCTCCCGCGCTACTACTATGGCGCCTACGACCAGTATCTCTCGCCCACCTGGTCGCCCGATGGACAGGAACTGATCCTGATCTCCAACCGGGGACACATCTGGGGCTCCGGTGGATTCTGGCGGATGGCTGCCCGCAGCCGCTCGCCGCGCCGAGAGATTCACTACGAGGAAACCACCTGGAGGGCACGACCGGACTGGAGCCGGGACGGCAAGCGGGTGGTCTACAGCTCCTATCTCGGCGGGCAGTGGAACCAGCTCTGGGTCATGACCGCCGACGGCGGTGATCCGTTTCAGCTGACCTACGGCGAGGGCGACGCCACCGCGCCACGCTGGTCGCCGGACGGAAGCCGCATCGCGTACGTCTCCAATGACGAGGGAAACTGCGGATTCGGATCGTGACGGTTCCCGGCGGATCGATCGAGGCGCTGCGGTCGCCGGTGCGCAAGTATCTCCAGCCGACGGGCCGACTCGGCCTGACGGTAGTGGATGCGTGCCGGGCGCGTCCGTTCCGGCCCGGGTCTCGGTCACCGGAGGCGACGGCCGCAGCTACGGACCGGAGGACGCCTGGATGCACGCGGACGATAGCTTCGACCGCGGGGAACGGCCCTTCGAGTATGGCTACTTCCACAGCACGGGCGGGTCCCGGGTCACCGTGCCCACCGGAAGAGTCGACGTCGAGGTGTCACGCGGTCCGGAGTATCGGGTGGAGCGGCGGTCGCTGCAGGTAAAGCCCGGTGCTCGTGATTCCGGTTCGCATCGTGCTCAGGCGTCTGGCGAATCTGCCGGCCGACGGCTGGTACAGCGGAGACCTTCACATCCACATGAACTACGGCGGCAACTACCGCAACACGCCCCGACGCCTGGCGTCGCAGGCCCGGGCGGAGGACCTCCACCTGGTGGAGAACCTCATCGTGAACAAGGAAGGAAGAATCCCAGACATCTCCTGGTTCTCCGGCCGGCTCGACCCGGCCTCTCAGCCGGAGGACCCTGATCGCCCACGATCAGGAGTACCACACCAGCTACTGGGGGCACGTCGGTCTTCTGGGACTCACCCGAAACATTCTGCTGCCCGGGTATTCCGGATATGTGAACACCGCGGCGGCAAGCCTCTATCCCACCAATGCCGCAATCATGGATCTGGCACATCAGCAGGGCGGGGTCACCGGATACGTTCATCCGTTCGACAGCCATCCCGAACCGGGTGACTCCAGCAAACCGCTGACCAATGAGCTGCCGGTGGACGTCGCGTTGGGCAAGGTGGACTACTATGAGGCGCTGGGATTCGTCGACGATTACGTGGCCACGGCCACGGTGTGGTATCAGCTGCTCAACTGCGGTTTCCACCTGCCGGCCGGAGCGGGCACCGACGCAATGGCCAACTTCGCGTCGCTGAGAGGTCCGGTGGGGCTCAATCGGGTGTTCGTTCGGAGCGGGACGCCGCTAGACCGGGGTCGCTGGCTGCGCGCGCTCAAGGCGGGACGAAGCTTTGCCACGAACGGCCCACTGCTCGGCTTTAGCCTGGAAGGCAGGGGATTGGGTGATGAGGTGACGGTGCGGCCGGAGCAGAAGCAGCTGGTGGCTCGGGTGACGCTCCGGTCATTCGTCCCAGTGGACCACCTGGAGATCGTGCGCAACGGAACGGTGGTCTCCGAGATCCCGCTCCCCAAGACGCGGACCAGCGTGTCCACCCAGGTGCAGCTGCCGCAGCAGGGAAGCGGTTGGTACCTGCTCAGGGCCCGGGCCAACGCACCGGAGTACCCGGTGCTCGATGTCTACCCGTACGCGACAACCAGCCCGATCTACGTGAGCGTGAATAAAGAGCCGATCCGATCGGACGAAGACGCCCGCTACTTCATCGCCTGGCTGGACCGGCTTCGGGCCGGCGTCCAGGCGAACACCGGGTGGAACAGCGAAGCGGAAAAAGCCTCGACCCTGGACCTGATTGCGCAGGCGCGACAGGAATTCGAGCGGCGGCTGAGCCAATGATGAAGCGATCTCTCTTCCGGGCGGGACTGCTCGCGGCCTCAATCGGCCTGTTATCGGCCCCCGATGCATTCCCCCAGGCTACGCGGCCCCGGCTCCTGGTGATTATCTCGATCGACCAGTTTCGTCCCGACTACCTGCAGCGGTTCCGGCGCTACTTCGGCCCGGGCGGGTTCAATCTGTTGCTGAGCCAGGGCGCCGAGTTCAGCCAGGCGCAGTACGAGTACAGCATCACCCAGACCTGTCCGGGGCACGCCGTCATCCTCACCGGAAGCTACGCCAACAAGAACGGTATCGTGGCGAATGCGTGGTACAACCCGGCGCTGCGCCGGGCGGAATACTGTGCGTTCGATAGCACTGCCAAGCTGATCGGCGCGAGCTCGGAGGGACGCTCGCCCCGTAATCTTCGGGATTCCACCGTGGGGGATGAGCTGAAGCGGGCCACCGGAGGACGCAGCCGGGTGATCGCCATCGCCGGGAAAGACCGATCGGCGATCATGATGGGAGGCCACCTGGCCGACGCAGCCTACTGGACCGAGGACACGGTAGTGGCCAGCTCCACCTATTACATGAAGGAGCTGCCGCCCTACGTAACCCGATTCAACAGCAGCGGGGCCATCAGCAAATACCAGGGGCGCACCTGGGACCACGTCCTGCCGGCCACGGCTTACTCCATCGCCGGCCCGGACAATGTGGCGGCGGAGGAAGACATCGGAGGCATGGGCCGGACCTTTCCCCATCAGCTTGCAACCGGCGCCTCGAGCAAAAGCTTCATCGAGGGGTTCGAGACCTCTCCGTTCGAGAACGAGGTGCTGGTCGATTTCGCGATTGAGGTGGTCCGGGCCGAGCACCTGGGTGGAGATGAAGACCCCGACCTGCTGGCAATCGGCTTCTCCGCCAACGATCTGGTGGGCCACAGCTACGGGCCGGACAGCCATGAGATCATGGACATCACCATCCGGACCGACCGGCTGCTGGAGAGGTTCTTCACGTTTCTGATGCAGCAGGTGGGGCGAGACAACCTGGTTATCGCCCTCACCGCCGATCACGGCGTGGCCCCGCTTCCCGAGCTGCTGCGCGCCCAGCGGCCCAGCACCAATGCCGGCCGCATCGATCCCGCGGTGATCGCCGATGCCGCAGAGCGGGCATTGCGAACGCGGTTCGGCACGCCGCGGGCGCCGGGCTGGGTCGAGCGTCCCAACTGGGTCATGAATCAGAGCTGGCCTTACCTGTATCTGAATCTGCCGGCCCTGGAGGATCGCGAGAGTCAAACTGGAGGACGCCGAGCTGGTGGCAAAGCAGGCGGTGCAGGCGGTGCCGGGGGTGGCGCAGGTGCTCACCGGCGCCGAGCTGGCGCAGCAGCGCGCCGCCGGCAACCACTCGCGCTCGGAGCTGAGCTACGATCCGGAGCGGAGCGGCCACGTGTTCTACGTTCTGGCTCCGTATCTGCTGCCGGGTGCCCGGCCGGAGGGGACCACTCATGGCTCACCGTGGACATACGACACGCACGTGCCGCTGCTGCTGTTTGGGTCAGGGATCAAGCCGGGGAGGTATGGAGAGGTGGTAGGAGTCGCGGATCTGGCGCCGACGCTGTCGACGCTGCTCGGAATCCGGGCGCCGAACGGGTCGCAGGGCAGGGTGCTGCGAGAGGCGCTCCGCTAGCGGCGTCGCGCTGCCGACGTCCCAAGGGTTCGGGATCACGAAGCAGCCGGATTGGTGCAGCTCGTGGAACCTTCGGCGGCGGGCGGCGGTGGTGGTCATAGTGGAAAGATACCCATGCATCATGGGTCCGGCCTGCACTTTTGTCCTCACCGTCCGTTTAACCTCCTTCGGGAGTGGCTCATGACGACTCGCCCTCCTTCTATTTCGCTCACGGCTCTCCTGCTGTGCCTGACCGCGGCTCCCCTGCGCCTTGCCCAAGCTCAGTCAGCTCCGCCGCTGACGCCCAAGCGCGAGGTGGCCGACACCTACTTCGGTACCGTCATCACAGACCCGTACCGCTGGATGGAGCCGCCAGTGGACCGGAATCCGGAGTTCATGGAATGGCTTCGCCGACAAAACGCCTACACCCGGGAGGTGCTCGATAGTCTGCCCCAGCGGCCCAGACTTCTGGCTCGGCTCCTGGAGCTGGCGGACATCACAACCTCGGTTTCCGTGGTCATCCCGGCCGACCGGCGCTGGTTCTATCTCAAGCTCGCCCCTGGCGAGCAAGTCCCCAAGCTCTACGTCCGGGATCTCGGGGCGAAGTCCGACCGGTTGCTGCTCGACCCTGGTACCCTCCCCAAGCCATCCGATAGTCATTGGGCCATCGACTATGTCGTGCCCGCGCCGGACGGAGAGCTGGTGGCATATGGCGCCTCCCTCGGTGGCTCGGAGCACACCATGCTGTACCTGATGGATCCAGGGAAAGCCCATCTGATTCCGGACTCTATACCGCGGGTACAGTTCGGCGCGGTGAACTGGGAGCCGGGCCACCAGGCGTTCTACTACACCCAGCTCAGTCAGGCGGGAGACACCAACCCTGACCTTCGTTACCGGAATAGCGCCGCATTCCGCCACAGGGTAGGCCAGCCGGTCGCGCGCGACTCGATGATTCTGGCGCCGGGCTCGAACCCGTCGGTGAAGGTGGAGCCCGATGATTTCCCAATTGTGGTTCCAGTGGAGGGTTCGCCCTTCGTTTACGCGTTCATCTTCCACGGGGTGAGGAACGAGATCACGCTGTACGCCGCCCGGGCCGATCAGCTGCGCGGTGCGGCGACCACCTGGCGCAAGCTGGTGGACGTGGAGGACCAGGTCACCTATGCCGACTTCCACGGTACCGACGTCTATCTCCTCACTCATAAGAATGCGCCCCGGTTCAAGATTCTCCGGATCCGGGCCGACGCACCCGATCTGGCGCGGGCGGAGGTGATCGTGCCGGAAGGGAAGAGCGTCCTGACCAACATCGCGGTCGCCCACGACGCGCTCTACGTCAAGGAGCTGGACGGCGGACTCGGCCGGTTGCGGCGGGTGACGTTTGGCGGGAGAGGCGGCGCGGCGGTACCGCTGCCGGAGGACGGGGCGATTCAGGCGATCTACACCGATCGCCGCCGGCCGGGCGTCATCTTCCCACTGGAATCCTGGACCCGGTCCCGGCTCTGGTATCACTACACACCAGGGCAGGGGCAGCCGAGCGATACGCGGCTTCTCGATCCGGCAAAGGTCGATATGTCCGACTACGAGTCAGTCGAGGTCGAGGTGCCCAGCCACGATGGAGTACGGGTGCCGCTTTCCATTGTGTACCGGAAGGGTTTGAAGCGTGACGGGTCTCATCCCTTGCTGCTCGACGGCTATGGCTCCCACGGCGTCACCTACGATCCATCGTTCAGCTCGCAGCGTCTCGCCTGGCTGGAGCGGGGCGGGGTGTTCGCGGTGGCGCACGTGCGGGGTGGTGGGGAGTACGGGGAAGCCTGGCACAGGGCCGGACAGAAGACCAACAAGCCGAATACCTGGAAGGATTTCATCGCCTGTGCAGAGTATCTGGTAAAGCAAGGCTATACCTCGCCGGAACATTTGGCCGGGACCGGTACCAGCGCAGGGGGAATTCTGATTGGCCGGGCGATCACCGAGCGGCCCGATCTCTTCCGCGCGGCCGTGCCGAGAGTGGGTGTGCTGAACGCGCTCCGGACCGAGCATCAGCCGAACGGTCCGGGAAACATTCCCGAGTTCGGCACCACTGCCAAGAAAGAGGAGTTCAACGCGCTCAGAGAGATGGATGCCACAGAGCACGTGCGGGCGGGGGTTCGCTATCCGGCGGTGCTGCTGACGGCGGGGATTAACGATTCCCGGTTGGAGGCTTGGGAGCCGGCCAAGATGACGGCGGTCCTGCAGGAGCGGAGCGCTCCGGGACGTCCGGTCCTGCTCCGAGTTGCATTCGACGCGGGGCACGGCATGGGGCTCACTACGGACCAGCGGGCCAATGAGGCGGCCGACATCTACAGCTTCCTGTTGTGGCAGTTGGGACCCGAGCTGGAACCGGCTACGCCGTAGGCGTAGAAGCTATTAGCTACTAGCTATTAGCGAGAGCGACTAGAGACTGGCGACTGGCGAGCTGACGCCCCGGGATGGAGGGCGCCTATTTTGCCGTTGCCGTTGCACTCGTCGATTCCACGATGACTGCTATGCCCTGGCCCACTCCGATGCACATCGTGGCAAGGCCGTATCTGCCCCCGGTGCGCCGGAGCGCATGAATCAGGGTAGTGAGAATCTTCGCGCCGCTGGCGCCGAGCGGATGGCCCAGCGCGATGGCTCCTCCGTAGACGTTTACCCGCTCGGGATCGAGCTGGAGCTCGCGGATGCAGGCGATGGCCTGGGCGGCAAACGCCTCGTTCAGCTCGATCAGGTCCAGCTGATCCACGGTCAGGCGAGCGCGCTGGAGCGCTTTCCGGGTGGCGGGTATGGGACCGAGTCCCATGCAGCTGGGGTCCACCCCCGCCACGGCCGTTGCCACCACGCGGGCCAGGGGCTCGAGCCCCAGAGTTGACAGGGCGCCGCCGCTGGCGACCGACATCGCCGCGGCCCCATCGGTGATGCCGCTCGATGTTCCCGCCGTCACCGTGCCCTCGGGAATGAACGCGGGCTTCAGCTGCGCGAGCTGCTCCAGGGTGACACCGGATCGCGGCACCTCGTCCCGGCAGATCTCGCGGCCGCGCACCCACCGGCACCGGGATCAGCTCCTCGGCGAACATTCCCGCCTGCACCGCCGACTCGGCTCGCCGTTGGCTCTCCAGCGCGAACTCGTCCTGCTCGGTGCGGCTGATCCGGTAGGAGCCGGCCACGCGCTCGGCGGTCTCACCCAGCGATATGGTCCAGGCCGCATGCATCCGCGGGTTGACGAAACGCCAGCCAACCGTGCTGTCGGCGATGTCGGGCGGAGTGCGGTCCCAGGCTCGACCCTTCTTCAGCATCACGTACGGCGCCCGGGTCATGCTCTCCACGCCGCCCGCCAGGAAGAGATCGCCCTCGCCGGCGCGAATGGCGTGGGACGCGGAGGCCACCGCCTGAAGGCCGGATCCGCAGAGACGGTTCACCGTCTGGCCCGGGATCTCCACCGGTAGTCCCGCGAGCAGTGCGGCCATCCGGGCTACGTTCCGGTTGTCCTCGCCCGCCTGATTGGTGCAACCCAGAATCACATCGTCGATCCGGTCGGGAGGGATGCGCCCGCGCTCCACCACTCCACGCAGCGCGAGCGCCGCCAGATCGTCCGGGCGCACCTCGGCCAGAGCCCCGCCGGCTCGTCCCACCGGCGTGCGCACGGCGGCGCTGATGTAGGCGTCACTCACCGGTCAGACTCACGTTGATCTTCCTCTCTGAGAGCACTAAGTTGCCGCCCTGCAATGGCTCGGGACAGGTGGCCGAGTGGTTGAAGGCACCACCCTGGAAAGGTGGCATACTCGCAAGGGTATCGAGGGTTCGAATCCCTCCCTGTCCGTCCTGACCACCGCGACTACAAAAGCGTAAGCGGGACTAGAGCCTGCCCTGAGCGCAGCGAAGGGACGAGCGTGAGCGGGAACCCACGCCTGAGTGACAAGTCAGCTCACCACAAAGGCACAAAGGACACCAGGGATCGCTTTTCCTGAGTCAGTATGTCGACTTGGTTGGTAGAGCGGGATCCCCTCCGGTGGCCATTGTTCGTTGTTGGGCCGGAGCCCCCTAGGCTCTCGCTCACAGCCAGGAATACCACAGTCCGACGCCGTTAAGGCTTCTCCCCACAGATGTCTCAGCCCGAAGTGGCGGTCCTAAGCATCCGAGGGTCGCGACCCTAGGCCGTCCACCTCGCTCGATACACGGCTCTTGACGGCGCCTCCCCGAGATACATAGACTGTCTATGTTATGAGCCCTAACATTCAAAGGGACCAGATCCCGCCTGGCACGCTGGACATGCTCATTCTCAAGACGTTGGCGTTGGGCGGTGAGATGCACGGTTTCGCCATCGCTGACGTAATCCAGCAAACGTCCGCCAACGTCCTGCAAGTCGAAGAGGGATCCCTCTACCCAGCACTGCAACGCATGCTCGTCAAGGGGTGGATCGCGGGCGAGTGGAGCAGGACGGAAGAGAATCGCCGCGCGCGCTACTATCGCCTCACGAGCAGCGGCCGGAAGCAACTCGAACGGGCCATCGCAACGTACCAACGCGTCGCAGAAGCCATTTCACTGATCCTCAACCCGACATGACAATGACCGCCGGCGAGCTCTGGCGCCGCTTCGTCTTCCTATTCCGGCGAGAACATTTCCGCGAGGAACTGGAGGAGGAGATGCGTCTCCACCATGCACTCCGTACGGAAGCCAATCGAGAGGCGGGCATGAGCCCCCGCGGCCGCAGCGGCCGCCAGCCGCCGAGCGTTCGGGAATGTCGGGGTCGCCGAAGAGGCGAGCCAAGACGCGTGGGGTGCGCGGTGGCTCGATGCGCTCCAGCAGGACCTGCGCTATGGGATCCGCACGCTGCGCAAGAGCCCGGGCTTCACCATCCTCGCCGTTTTCACGCTCGCCGTCGGAATCGGCTCTACGACGGCGATGTTCACCGTCGTGAACGGAGTGCTGCTCCGCAGACTGCCCTTGCGGGAGCAGGAGCAGCTCGTGGTTGTCTGGGCGGAAGACGTGAAGTCACGAAACGGGCACTTGCCCTTCTCCTACGGGACTTTCGCGGCGTTGCGAGAGCGCCGCGGAGCCTTTGAGAGCCTGGCCGGCATCGATTACAACGGAGCCTGGTCCATGGCCGCAGAAGTCGGCGAGGCCACGACGACCCTCCGCGGCGGTATCGTCGCCGGGGACTTCTTTGGCGTGCTCGGCGTGAAGCCGGTACTCGGCCGGGTGCTCAGCGCCGCGGATGACATGGTAGGAGGCCCCCACGTACTGGTCATCAGTTACGGCCTGTGGCGCAGGGCCTTTGGCGGCGATCCTCACGTGTTGGGCAAGACGCTCCGGCTCAAGGGTGTAGCTCATACAATCGTGGGAGTCCTTCCGCAAGGATTCGAATACCCAGAGGGGCGGACTTCTGGACCACACTCGCCCTGCAAGTGCCGGAGTGGGAGAGCCCTGGGACTCAGATGGCGCTTGATCTCGTCGGCAGACTCAGGCCCGGAGCGGCGCCAGCCCAGGCGCTGGTGGAAGTGAACACTGCGCTACCCCGGCTCGTCCCAGAGGGCCGCGATTGGCGGGCAGTGGTTCACCCCCTCACCGACCTGATTGTCGGCGACGTGCGCCCCGGTATCCTCGTGCTGTCGGCGGCAGCGTTGCTGGTGCTCACCCTTGCGAGCGTCAACGTCGGCAGCTTGTTGCTGGTGCGCGGCGGGGCACGGGCGCGGGAGTTCGCGATCAGATCGGCGGTCGGTGCGGGGCAGGCGCGAGTGGTGCGACAACTGGTCACGGAGAGCTTCGTGCTCGCTTCGATCGGGGGCGTCGCCGGGGTGCTCCTCGCCGCGGGGGTGCTGCACGTGTTCCCCGCGATCGCGCCGCCGGAGCTCCCGCGCACGGATGAGTTGCGCATCGACGCGGCGGCGCTCGCATTTGCACTCAGCGCATCGCTCGTCGCGGCCATTGTGGGCGGGTTGGCCCCAGCCCGCAACGTGGCCCGAGCCGACTTTAGTCAGGTGCTTCGAGCCGGCACTCAACCCGTGTCAGTCAGCGCGTGGAGGAGAATCGTGGTCGTAGGGCAGATCGGTCTCGCCCTGCTTGTCCTCGCCGGGGCTGGCCTCCTTACCAGAAGCCTGCTGCTGTTGGCGCGCGTGGACATGGGGTTCTCGACGGAGGGCCTAGTATTCGTCCGGCCATGGATCCCGCCCACTAAGTATCCCCGCACCCAGCAGGTACGGGACCTCGTCGACCAGCTCGTGCGTCGCGTGCAAGCGTCGCCTGGAGTGGTCGACGCGAGCCCGGTAACCCATCTGCCATTTTCCCTGACCGGCGGCATCGATGTGAGCTATTCCGCTGACGGCCAGGACGCCCAAGCAGCCGCTGCGAATCCGTGGCTCGACTACGTGTCAGTGCAGCCGGACTATTTCCGCACGATGGGGCTGGCGATTCAGCGAGGGCGAGGGCTGTCAGCACAGGACCACGCCGGCTCCCCTCTCGTGGTCGTCGTGAGTGAAGCCGTGGCGCGTCATAACTGGCCGGGTCAGGACGCGATCGGGAGGCGGCTGAAGTTTGGCCCGCCCGATGATCCCGGTCCCTCGCGGACGGTCGTCGGTGTCGTGGACGACACGCGCTATCGTGACCTGCTGAACGTGCGAGCCAGCGTCTATGTCCCGGACCTCCAAGCTCTGGCCGACCAAGCGTTTTTTGTTCCGACGATACTGGTCATCCGATCCCGGTCGACCGTGGAGGCGCTACTGCCCTCGATACGGACCGCGATCAAGGAGATCGACCCCGACGTTCCGGTGATCAGCGCGGCGAGCATGAATGAACTCCTCGCGCGGGAACTGGCGCGACCGCGCTTCAACACGGCACTGCTGGACGTGCTCGCAACCATCGCCTTGGTGCTCGCGGTCACGGGACTCTACGGTGTCATGGGCACGCACGTCACGCAACGGACTCGAGAGATGGGCATTCGCATGGCGCTCGGCGCGGACGGCGTCACTGTGGCCCTCCAGGTGGTCCGCCAGGGGATGGAGTTGGCGCTTGTCGGAGCCGCACTCGGCTTTGCAGCGGCGCTCGGGGGAACACGGCTGTTAGCGTCGCTGCTGTTCGGCGTAGCGCCGGCCGATCCGCTCACGCTGGGCTCGGCGACTCTGTTACTGCTGCTGGCGGCGCTGGCGGCGTGCTATCTGCCTGCCCGCCGTGCGACAAGGGTGGACCCCCTGGTGGCGTTGCGGTATGAGTGACGAATCCGGCCGCCGTTGATGAGGCCTGGCGCTTGTTCGGCACGAGGAGAGGCGGGAACGTCTTGGATATCCGCCGCGCGCCCATAAGTAACGGTGCTCGATTGGTGCAAGGGGGGATCGGTGTAGCCATCGTGTCCGTCATTGCACTCGGCGCTCGGGAGCCTGAAGCCTGCTGCGCCCAGCGTGGACCGGGCGACTCTCTGGGTGGACGCGGCGCGCCGGGGCGATATGCTGCGCGAGGTGCGAGGATCGGGTGCGCTCGTGCCCGAGCATGTTCGGTTCGTCACAGCGCTTTCGGCTGGCCGCGTCGATCGGGTACTGGCGCAACCGGGGCAGTCGGTACGGCCGGAAACCGTGCTGCTCGAACTCTCCAATCCGGACGTCCAAATCCAATCGCTTCAGGCCGAGCAACAACTAACGGCGGCACAGGCGCAGCTCGTGGCCCTCCGTACCGAGCTCGAGACTGAACGGCTGACCCAGGAGGGCACGGTCGCCACTACGCACACGCCGTACGCGGACGCAAAGCGCCAAGCGATGGTGGCGGACTCGCTGATCGGGCAGCACGTGATCGCCGTCAACGAGGCTGCCCTTGTGAAGGACAGAGCGGCGGAGCTGGAAACCCGTTACAGGATCGAACAAAGGCGCCTCGCGTTGATGACCGAAACGATCGACTCGCAGCTGGCCGTACAGCGGTCGCAACTCGACCGCCTGCGGGCCATAGTTGCGTTTCAGCGGAACGTCGTCCGGTCTCTCCAAGTGCGCGCCGGCGACTCGGGTGTGGTGTCTGACCTCACGCTGCAGCTGGGGCAGTGGGTGTGGCCGGGACGGTGCTGGCCAAAGTGGTTCAGCCCGGAAAGCTCAAGGCGGCGCTGCAGATTCCGGAAACGCAGGCGAAAGACCTTGCGGTCGGCCAGCAGGCATCGATCGACACACGAAACGGCATGATTCCCGGGCGGGTTGTCCGGATCGATCCGAACGCGATCAACGGCACCGTCGCAGTCGACATTGCACTCGACGGTCCACTGCCGGCGGGCGCGCGACCCGACCTCTCAGTAGACGGGACGATCGAGATCGAGCGCCTTCGAAACGTGCTCTACACAGGTCGTCCCGCATACGGGCAGCCGAACAGCACGGTCGGCATGTTCAAGATCTCAGAGGCCGGACACGACGCGACGCGGGTGCAGGTCCGTGTTGGACGGAGCTCGGTGAACCTGATCGAGATCCTCGGTGGACTGAGCGTGGGTGATTCAGTGGTGTTGTCGGACATATCGCAATGGGACAACGCCGACCGCGTGAAGATAAAGCGCTGATCTGAGGGTTAAACCTGGGAGACCGACCTGTGTCGATCAAGAATACTCCCTTAATCCGACTGCAGGGGATCACGAAGGTGTTCTATACCGAGGAAGTGGAGACGCACGCCCTCTCGGAAGTTCACCTCGAGATCCGGAGGGGCGAGTACATCTCGATTGCTGGGCCCTCTGGTAGCGGCAAGACGACGCTCCTCTCAATCCTCGGGCTGCTCGAGACGCCCACCGAGGGTGAGTACATCCTCGAGGGGGAGCCGGTCGCGAACCTCCGCGGCGCCGAACGGGCACGGATCCGGAATCGGAGGATCGGATTCATTTTTCAGGCCTTCAATCTGATTGGCGATCTCACGGTCTACGAAAATGTCGAGCTGCCGCTCGTCTATCGGGGCGTGTCTAGCGCCGAGCGGAGGCGCCGTGTGACGGGGGCACTTGAGAAGGTAGGGATGTCCCATCGGACGAGGCATTACCCAACGCAGCTGTCGGGGGGTGAGCAGCAGCGCGTCGCCGTGGCACGTGCAGTGGCGGGCGACCCGGCGATTCTCCTCGCTGACGAGCCCACCGGGAACCTCGATTCGTCGAACGGCGAGGCGGTGATGAACCTGATGCAGCAGCTACATCACGACGGCGCGACCATCTGCATGGTTACGCACGATCCGCGCTATGCGGCACAGGCGGATCGTTCGGTTGAGCTATTCGATGGCCGAGTAGCGCGCGAACAGGCGCTCGCAACCAGAGTCTGATCAATGAGCGTCTACAACAGGTCCTGCTTTCGAAAGTCGGGGGATGGAGTCAAATAGTGCTGCCAACTTAGTCGCATTCAGTGCGATACTGCGTGAGATCGGGGAACGCAGAACGCAAATTGCATAAGCAGATCGCTTGCAGAATGAGCAGGTGACCTACGGCCGCTAGATCAGGGCTACACAGTTGGCGGCTGAAGCGCGCTGGGTTGGAAGCAAGGGTGAACCGGATTTTGGCCCTTGTCTTACAACCCGAGGGGACTTTTTTGGTGGATGGTCGAGATTCCGATTCAGCGAGCTCAATCGGCTGACAATCCTTTGTGTCCTTTGTGACTTTGTGGTAAAGAGTTCCGAATCTCTTAGCGCCCCGACTTTCGCCGCTTCAGTCTCCCCGCTAGCTTCCCGCCTCGATGCCCTCTCGGACCCCACTCCTGGACGAGCGCGCCTTCGGTCGGACTCTCGCGCGCATGGCCAGTGAGATCGTTGAACGAAGCCGGGGCACCGAGACCCTCGTCCTGGTGGGCATTCAGCGGCGGGGGGTGGAGCTGGCCGGCCGGCTCAAGCGCCTCATCGATGCGTCCGAAGGCTCCAATCTCCCCGTCGGCAAGCTGGACATCACCTTATATCGCGACGATCTGCAGACCATCGGCCCCCGTCCCGTCGTGGGCGAGACCAGCCTGCCCAACCTGGATGGCCGCACTGTGGTGATAGTAGACGACGTGCTCTACACCGGCCGGACCGTGCGGGCGGCGCTCGATGAGTGCGCCGACTTCGGCCGGCCGAAACGGATCCTGCTCTGCGTGCTGATCGACCGCGGAGGCCGCGAGCTCCCGATTCAGGCCGATGTGGTAGGCACGACGGTGAGTACCACGCCGGGGGATCGGGTGGATGTATTGGTGAGCGAGTTGGATGGACGGGACGCGGTTGAGCTGGTGAGAGGGAAATGAGAAGAGATCCTTCGCTGCGCTCAGGATGACACCGTCTGCGCTCAAGGTGACAGGATGAGCGCGCCGAGCCTGGGGAAGGACCTGGTCGGCCTGGAGCCGCTCAGCGCCGAGCAGATCCAGCTCATCCTGGACACGGCGGAGCCGTTCAAGGAGGTGAGCGAGCGGGCAATCAAGAAGGTGCCGGCGCTCCGGGGAAAGACCATCGTCAATCTGTTCTTCGAGGCCTCGACCCGAACCCGGATCTCGTTCGAGTTTGCCGAGAAGCGGCTCTCCGCCGATACGGTGAACGTGGCGGCCGCCGGCTCGTCGGTCAGCAAAGGCGAGACCCTGGTGGACACCGCCAAGAACCTCGAAGCCATGCGGATCGACATGGTGGTGATCCGGCATGGCGCCTCGGGCGCGGCGCAGTTCCTGGGGCAGCGCATTCGCTCCAACGTGATCAACGCGGGCGACGGAAAGCACGAGCATCCGACCCAGGGACTGCTCGACATGCTCACGCTGCGCGACCGGTTCGGCCGGATCAAGGGACTCAAGATCGCGATCTGCGGCGACATCCTGCACAGCCGGGTGGCCCGGAGCAACATCTGGGGCCTCATCAAACTGGGCGCGGAGGTGGGCGTGTGCGGCCCGGCCTCGCTGCTGCCGCGGCACGTGGAGGAGCTGGGCGTCACCATCCTGCCGCGGATCGAAGACGCCATCCAGTGGGCGGATGCGCTCAACGTGCTCCGGCTTCAGCTCGAGCGAATGGAGAGCGGATTTCTCCCGTCCCTTCGGGAATACAACCGGGTCTTCGGGGTGACCAATGAGCGGCTGGCCCGGGCGCCGAAAGACCTGCTGATTCTGCATCCCGGACCGATGAATCGAGGAGTGGAGATCGACAGCGACGTGGCGGACGGACCGCATAGCGTGATTCTGCCGCAGGTCACCAACGGTGTGGCCGTACGGATGGCGGTGCTCTACCTGCTCGCGGGCGGAGCGCCGGACTGGGCCAGCGATGGGGAGGGCCAGCGGTGAGGCCGATCCTGATCCGCGGTGGCCGGGTGATCGATCCGGCGCGCGGAGCCGATGGCGTCGCCGACGTCTACCTGCAGGACGGCAAGGTCGCCGGCGGTGGGCCGAAGCCTGGGCTCGCCGGATGACGCACTCACCATCGATGCCAGCGGGAAGGTGGTGACGCCCGGCCTGATCGACTTGCATGTGCATCTGCGGGAGCCGGGACAGGAGGACCTGGAGACGGTGGCTTCCGGGTCGATGGCGGCGGCGGCGGGAGGCTTCACCGCCGTGTGCGCCATGCCGAACACCGATCCGGTCACCGACAATCAGGCGGCCGTGGGATTCATCGTGAGCCAGGCTCAGCGCGCGGGAAAGGCACGGGTGTATCCCATCGGCGCGATCTCTCTGGGTCAGAAAGGGCAGCAGCTCGCCGAGTTCGGCGAGCTGGTCGGGGCAGGGGCGGTGGCGGTCAGCGACGACGGCAAGCCGGTGGTGTCGAGCCATCTGATGCGCACTGCGCTGGAGTACGCCCGCACCTTCGGCATTCCGGTGGCGGATCATTGTGAAGATCCCACGCTGTCGGCCGGCGGCGCCATGCACGAGGGCATCGTCTCCACCCGGCTCGGGCTCAAGGGAATTCCGTCGGCGGCCGAAGAGATCATGGTGGCCCGCGACATTCTCCTGGCGGAGCACACCGGCGGACACGTGCATCTCTGTCACATGTCGACCCGCGGATCGGTCGAGCTGATTCGGCGGGCCAAGGAGAAGGGGATCCGGGTGACCGCTGAGGCGTGTCCCCATCATTTCACGCTGACGCACGAGCAGTGCGAGGGCTACAACACCAACGCCAAGATGAACCCGCCGCTCCGGGAGCCGGAGGATCGGGAGGCGATCCGCCAGGGACTCAGAGACGGAACCATCGACGCCATCTGCACCGACCACGCTCCCCATCACTACGATGCCAAGGAGCGCGAATTCGATGACGCGCCCAACGGCATCATCGGGCTGGAGACGGCGTTCGGCCTCGCGGTAACCGAGCTGGTCGGAACCGGAGTGCTGACGCTGTGCGATCTGATCGACCGGATGAGCACGGTGCCGGCCCGGATCTTCAACCTGCCGGGTGGGTCGCTGGCGCCGGCGCTCCGGCCGACGTCACGATCAGTGATCCCGCGGCACAGTGGACGGTGGATCCGGCCCGATTCTATTCCCGGAGCCGGAACACGCCTTTCGGCGGACGCCGGCTGACCGGCCGAGCCGAGCTCACGATTGTCCGGGGCCAGGTGGTCTACCGGCTGGAGGCGAATGCCTGACGATCTGGATGAGGTCGATTCCCTAGATCGTTGTCCCACCGGGTACCGCGGGCCGAGCACTCAATTAGATTTGGAGATCATCCCCTGATGACGTGCATCCCCAAACGCGTGGTTGCCGGCGATAGAACTGCTCGCGGCCGGGCCTCCGGTTCGCCCGGCCTGGCGCACACAGCTGAGGCCACATCGGCAGAGGGCCGAATTCGTTGGTCGTAGACCGGATGAGAGGAACGTCTCCCATGAACAAGACAATTCAGGAAGCTGAAGCCACGATCGAGGAGCTGCTGGAGCAGCGCAGACAGTACGAGGAGTGGCTGAACAAGCTCGATGCTTCGGGCGACAAGGCTCCGCCGGCGGTGCGGCAGCGGGTGCGGGGCGACTACGAGGCCCGGCTGCAGGCCGTCATGGAGCAGCTGCGGGGCCGCGGGGCCGCCGATCAGCGAGGAGCTGGAACGGCATCACGCCTCTCAGGCGGAGCTCGACCGGCAGCGGCGGGCGGCCGAAGAGGCGCTGGCCGAAGCGGAGGTCCGTCATTCGGTGGGAGAGTACTCGGAGGACGAGTGGCGCCGCGTCAGTGAAGACAGCCGGCGCGAGATCGAGCAGCTGCGCAATCGCCTGCGCAGCATCGGAGCGGAGATCACCCGCCTCACCGGAATCCAGGGCGTCATCAGCGCGCCGCGCAGCGCCGGATCCAGTGCCCCGCCGCCGTCTCAGCCACCGCGGCCCGCGCCGCGCCCCGAGGTGGTCGAGCAGGCTCCCATGGTGACCAACATCGCTGAGCCGGTGGATGACTCGAGCCGGTACGCCCCGCCCAAGGCCGCGAGACCGGCAGCGGAAGCGGCGCCGGCGGGAGATGAGCTGGAGTTCCTGAAGTCGGTTTCGGACGAGGAACCGAGACCACGGGGACGGCCCAGCAATCCTGGCATGGCGGCGCCCACCGCAACGAGCGCTCCGCCCAAGACTCAGGAGCCTGCGGTACAAACCATTCCCACGGTGAGCAAGGCGGCTGCCGGTGTAGCGAAGACACTCAAGTGCGGCGAGTGCGGCACGCTGAACCGGCCGACGGAGTGGTACTGCGAGCGGTGCGGGGCGGAGCTGGCGGGGGTGTGAGAGGCGGGAAGGAAAAGCGTGAGCGGTGACAGCAACAAGCGTGAGCGGTGACTGCAAAAGCTGACATAGGGGGTCACGTGAACGTCGGCGGCGCCCCTGTCTCACATCTTTTTACTTGCCTGCCCCCGCTCACTGCTTGTCCTGCTCACCGCTCACGCTTCTTGGCCCCGACCAGCTTGGCCAGCCGGCTCTTCTGCCGGGCGGCGGCATTCTTATGAATGATGCTCTTCTGGCCGGCGCGATCCAGCAGCTTGATCGCGTCGGCGTAGGCGGCCTTGGCCTCGTCGCCGGTGGCGGTGCGCACCCGCTTGAGCGCGGTACGGAGCTGGCTCCGCTGAGTACGATTTTGGGTGGCTCGGGCGCGACCTTGACGCATGCGCTTGGCGGCAGACCTGATTCGGGGCACGGCAACCTCAGACAGAAGAAGGATTCATCCGGAAACAGGTCCGGCGTGTTGAAGAGCGAAAACATAGAGCTGTGACACTGCAAGGTCAAGCGGCGAACGACTTTGACTTTGCCCTTCAGGTCCGTTTAACCTTCGGCGGCCTCGCATAGGATGGTTCCCTGGATCGACAACTCGGCGACTTCGTGCTCGCGCTTCCCATGCTGGTCTTTGCCATGGTCGCTCACGAATACGCCCACGCGGCAGTCGCGCTCCGGCAAGGCGATGACACCGCCTACATGCTCGGCCGCGTGACCCTGAATCCGCTTCCGCACATCGATCCCTGGATGAGCATTCTGCTTCCGGCCCTGCTCTGGTTCGGCTCGGGAGGGAGCTTCACCTTCGGCGGCGCCAAGCCGGTGCCGGTGAATCCGCGCAAGTTCAGGAACTATCGCAAGGGCGACATCCTGGTCTCGGCTGCCGGGGTGACCACCAATCTCATCCTGGCCTTGGTCTGGTCGGTGGTGCTTCGTGCTGGTCGGCATGCTCGCGCCGGCCCTGAGCGGCATGACCCCGGTGCTGGATACCGTGCAGCGGATGCTGGTGTACGGGATCTGGCTCAATCTGGTCCTCTGCTTCTTCAATCTGATTCCGGTTCCGCCGCTCGACGGCTCGCATCTGCTCTACCACGCGTTGCCACCCGCGCGCTGGGAGCTGGTACCGCGGGCTCCAACGGTTCGGCTATCTCCCGATCTTTGCCCTGATGTTTCTGTTTCGGCCTGTCATGGCGTTGCTGCTGACACCCGCGTTCAAGGGAATGGGATTTCTCCTCCACATCATTCTCCCGTTCAGCGTAGGTGACGGATGGAACATCTTTCAGTCATGACCGCTCCAGTCTCCGAGGCCCCGACCACCGCGCTCGGAGCCGGTCCCGGCTTCGTGGTGGAGCTGGAGGCCTTCTCCGGCCCGCTGGATCTCCTGCTCCACTTGCTGCGCGAAGAGCAGCTCGAGATCGCCGACATCCCCATCGCCCGAATCGCCGACCAGTTTCTCCAGGCCATCCACGAGCTGGGCCTCAATCAGGCCGCCGACTACCTGGACATGGCCAGCCGGCTGGTGCGGCTCAAGGCGCAGATGCTGCTGCCCCGCCGCCCGGAGGAGGACGGCTGGGAGGATCCGCGGGCGGAGCTGGTGCGGCGGCTGCTCGAGTATCAGCAGATCCGCGAGGTTGCGGTCTGGATGGGCCGGGCGGCCGAGCGCCGCTCCGAGCTTTCGCCCGAGGGTATCTGCCGCCACCACCGGCCCAGCCGCCGCCGCCGCTCAAGGTCGAGATCCTCGATCTGCTCTCCGCGGTGGAGCGGGTCCTGGCCGGCATTCCGTTCCCGGTTCTCCATCGGGTAGTGGCGCGGCCGCTGGACGTGGAGAGCGCCACCCGCCGGATCGAGACGCTGCTGGCGGAGCAGGAGGAGATTCGCTGGCTCGACGCGCTCGGTGCCCGTCCCACCATCGTCGACGTGCTCTCCACCTTGCTGGCGCTGCTGGAGCTGGCCAAGCGAGGCAGCGTGCGGCTGCTGCAGCCCACCCCTTTCTCACCCATGGTGATTGCCCGTGACTCCGCTCGCACAGCTGCTTGAAGCCGCGCTCTTCTCCGCCTGCCGTCCGATCACTGCCGAGGAGATGGCAACACTCGATCCGGATGCCACGGTGGCCGATGTCAGGGTAGCGCTGGAGCAGCTTCGGGAGCACTACGACTTCGATCAGCATGGGGTGGAGCTGGTCGAGCTGGCTGGAGGCTATCAGATCCTCACCCGGGCGGTCCACGCCGCGGCGCTGGAGCGGGCCCAGTTTTCGGTCC
Organism: uncultured Gemmatimonadales bacterium; assembly: GCA_963825815.1. Classification (GTDB taxonomy): domain Bacteria; phylum Gemmatimonadota; class Gemmatimonadetes; order Gemmatimonadales; family GWC2-71-9; genus CAVVWJ01. The sequence continues at coordinate 215,081 of CAWGVB010000012.1, forward strand.
GGACTCCAAAGCTCAGCGCCGCCACGCTGGAGACGCTCGCGGTCATCGCGTACCGCCAGCCGGTAGGACGAATCGAGATCGAGGAGATCCGCGGCGTCTCCGCCGGCGGGGTGCTGCGCTCGCTGCAGGAGCGAGGATTGATCGAGGTGGTGGGACGGAGCGAAGCGCTGGGCCGCCCGCTTGCTGTACGGCACCACGCCGCTCTTTCTCGAGCTGCTCGGGTTGCGAGACCTGGCCGATCTGCCCAAGGCCGAGGAGCTGACCATCGCGCTGAGACCGCATCGTGCGGTGGCCGAGGGCTCCGACGACGCGGCCGCGTACGTCGAGGCGGAATCGTGAGTGAGATGCGGCTCCAGCGGGCGCTGGCCCGCGCCGGAGTCGCATCCCGCCGGGCGGCTGAGAAGCTGATCGAAGACGGGCGGGTGCGGGTCGACGGCAAAACGGCAACGCTGGGCATGAAGGTGGACCCGGCACGCCAGAAGATCACCGTGGGCAATCGCGCGGTGAAGATGCGGGAGCGCCGGTGGCTCGCGTTCCACAAGCCGCTCGGGGTGGTCACCACCGCCAAGGACGAAGAAGGCCGGCGCACGGTGCTGGACTTCATCCCGGACACCACCGCCCTGACCTACGTCGGCCGGCTCGACGTGATGACCACCGGGCTCCTGCTGTTGACCACCGACGGCGAGGCGGTTCACCGGCTGACCCATCCGCGTTACCATATTCCCCGACGCTACACCGCTCTGGTGCACGGCCGTCCTACCGCGGAGATCGCGAAGGCGGTGCGGGAGCGGGTGGTGATCGACGGCCGCCCGGTGGTGCCCAGCGAGGTCAAGGTTCGCCCGGGCACGGAGGGCCGGAGCATTCTGGACTTGACGCTGGACGAAGGGCGAAACCGGATCGTCCGCCGCTGGTGTGAGGCGATGGGACTCAAGGTTGACCGGCTGGCCCGGCTCTCCTACGGTCCGGTACGCCTGGGCGATCTGCCGCCCGGCCGCTATCGCCCCCTGACTCCACGCGAGGAGGCAGCACTGTACCGGGCCATCCAACTCGATCCCGACCATGAAACCGCCACCGGCCGGCGGGCGTCGGGACAATCGATCCCGCGGAGCCACGCATAGATGAGCGCGCCCAAGCTGTCCAAGAAGCCGGCCGAGATGCTGCCGGTGCCCCGGATCCTGAAGGAGGTCTCCCGCCGCATCGTCGGCCAGGACGCCATGGTGGAGCGTCTCCTGGTTGGGCTGCTGACCGGGGGGCACATCCTGCTGGAAGGCGTTCCCGGCCTGGCCAAGACGCTGGCGGTTCGTACCCTGGCGGAGATCATCCAGGCCTCGTTCTCCCGGATTCAGTTCACGCCCGATCTGTTGCCGGCGGACGTGATCGGCACCATGGTGTTCAACCAGAAGTCGCCAGGACTTCCACGTCAAGAAGGGGCCGCTGTTCGCCCAGATCATTCTGGCGGACGAGATCAACCGGGCTCCGGCCAAGGTCCAGGCGGCGCTGCTCGAGGCGATGCAGGAGCACCAGGTCACCATCGGCGGCTCCACCTATCCTCTGGAAGAGCCGTTCCTCGTGCTCGCCACCCAGAACCCGATCGAGAGCGAGGGCACCTATCCGCTGCCGGAGGCGCAGCTCGACCGCTTCATGCTGAAGGTGCAGGGTGGGATATCCCAGCCGGGATGAAGAGAAGGAAGTGCTGCTGCGGATGAGTGGCGGTCAGGAGATTGCGGTGGAGCGCCTGCTCGATCCGGAGGACGATCCTGGCGGCCCGCGAGGCCATCGCCAATCTGTACATGGATCAGAAGGTGGTGGACTACATCGTCGACCTGGTTCGGGCGACCCGCGACCCCGGGCTGGTCGGTCTCACAGACCTCAAGCCGCTGGTGGCGTTCGGCGGGTCTCCCCGGGCGTCCATCGCGCTGGCCCAGGCCGCCCGGGCGCACGCCTTCCTGCGGGAGCGGGCCTACGTGGTGCCCGAAGATGTGCGGGCTCTCGCTCCCGACGTGCTCCGCCACCGCATCGTGCTCACCTTCGAGGCGGAAGCCGAGGATGTGACGACGGACGATGTGGTGACGCGGGTGCTGGGCGCGGTGAGGGTGCCGTGAGAGAGTCGCGAGTCACGAGTCGCGAGTCGCGAGTCACGAGTCGCGAGTCGGACGAATCTGCAGCTGGCCTCTGGATCACTACCTCGCGACTCCGACTCGCGACTCGTGACTAACAACAATCCCGTCACTCCCGAAATCCTCAAACAAGTCAAGTCGATCGAGCTCCGCACCCGCGGGCTGGTCGGGTCGCTGTTTGCCGGGGAGTACCGGTCGGTCTTTCGGGGGCAGGGGATGGAGTTTGCGGAAGTCAGAGCCTACGAGCACGGCGACGATTTCCGGGCGATCGACTGGAATGTCTCGGCCCGGCTGGCGAGTCCGTACGTCAAGACCTTCACCGAGGAGCGAGAGCTCACCCTGATGCTGGTGGTGGACCAGTCGGGCTCGACCCGATTCGGCGAGCCGCAGACCAAGGCAGGGCTGGCGGTGGAGGTCGGAGCGGTGCTCGCGCTGGCCGCGGCCTACCATAACGACCGGGTGGGAGCGCTGCTCTTCTCCGACGCCGTCGAGCGGGTGATCCCGCCTCGCAAGGGCCGGCGGCATGCGCTGCGAGTCATCCGGGATCTGGTGGCGTTCCAGCCCGCGGGCCGGCGAACCAACCTCGGCGCCAGCCTGTCCTATGCCAGCCGGCTGCTGCGTCACCGGAGTATCGTGGTCGTGCTCTCCGATTTCATTGCCGAAGGCTGGGAGAAGCCGTTGAGCCGTCTGGGCGCCCGGCACGAGGTCGTGGCGATCACCGTGGATGACCCGCGGGAGCACGATCTGCCCGAATCCGGCTGGATCGAGATCATGGATGCGGAGTCGGGTCGCCGGGTGCTGGTGGACACCGGGAGCCGCGATGTCCGGCGCCGGGTGGCCCACCTGGCAGAGCGGAGGCGGGAGGAGCGGGCCCGCGCGCTCTGGCCGCGGCTGGCGCGGACCAGGTTCGTCTGGAAACCGGCAGCGACTACGCTCTTCCGCTCCGTCGCGCCTTTGCGCAGCGAGCCCGCCGGATCCATCGCGCATGATCGCCTCCGCTGGCGCTCGCCGCTCTGCTGCTGCAGGGACCCCAGCCGACGGTAGGAGACACGATCTGGCTGACCCGCTCGGTTGCGGTGCCATCCGGCTACGTGGTGCGCGCGTCGGACTGGGATCCGGCCGACCCGGTGGAGCTGCTCGGCCGGCCCCGGGTCGTCATCACCGGCGACTCCGCGCGGATCAGCTATCCGGTGGTGATCTGGACCGCCGGGACCCCATCAGGTCGAGCTTCCCGGTCCACTGCTGCTGGGCCCCGGAGGCAAGGTCGACTCGCTTGCCGGACAAACCGTTCGCATCGCCGTCCGGAGCGTGCTGCCTCCCGGAGTTCCTGATTCGCTGATTCCGCCGCAGCCCCGGGCGACCCTGGTTACCCGCCGCGATACGAGCCCGGTCCCGCTGATCATCCTCTGGCTGCTCGCGCTTGCCGTCCTGGTGCCGGTCCATCTCTGGTGGCGGCGGCGGGGAAAGCCCGTGCCCGGCCGCGCTGCCCCTGCCGGAGCTGCCCGAGCCGCCTCTGGACCGCTGGGCCGACGACGGAGAATACCGCGCCGTGGCCAACGTGGCCGCGGTTCGCCTTCGCACCGCGCTGGCCCAGCGGGTTGCGGCGGCTCATTCCGGGCTCGACACCGAGCGGCTCCTGGCCGCAGCTCGCTGCCGCGCGTCCCGACTGGCCGCTGGACGAGTTGGGCGATCTGCTGCGCGCTCTGGATGATGCCCGCTTCGGCCACAGCGGCTCACCCGAAGCGCTCGAGCTCTCCCGTTCCACGCTGGAGATGCGAGACCGCCTGCTGCGGGAGGCGGCGTGAGTCTCGCCCGTCCCTGGCTGCTGCTCCTCCTGCTGGCGCTCCCGCTCTGGTGGTGGCTGCGCCGGCGGCGGGACGTACCGGCCGCGCGCTACAGCGACGTGACGCTTCCGGCTCAAGCCAACCGGCGGTCGCTGGTGGGTCAGGCTGCCGCCGATGCTTCGGAGCTGTTTCACTGGCGGCGCTGGGCCTCGCCGCCGCGGGCCCGCGGATCGGCGGCGATACGGTCGAGATCAAGCAGGAAGGCATCGCGATCGTCATCACGATCGACATCTCCAGCAGCATGCTGGCGGAGGACTTTGCGCCCTCCAACCGGCTCGAGGTGGCCAAGCGGCAGGCGGTCGGATTCATTCGCGGGCGAGCCGCCGACCGGATCGGTCTGGTGGCCTTTGCCGGCGAAGCGCTGACCCAGGTGCCGGTCACCCTGGACTATCCCGTCATCGAACAGGCGGTGATGGATCTCAAGATCGGCAGTCCTGGAAGACGGCACCGCCATCGGCAGCGGACTGGCCACCGCGGTCAATCGGCTGCGGCGGGCGCCGGACAAATCCAAGGTGGTGCTGCTCCTCACCGACGGGGAGAACAACAAGGGGCTGATCGATCCCCGCACCGCGGCCGCGACGGCCGCCGCGTTCGGGATCAAGGTCTACACCATCGGCGTGGGCACCATCGGCGAGGCGCCGATTCCCACCGGCCGCGGACTGGGCGGCTTTCGCTACGAGCTGCTGCCGGTGCGGATCGACGAGCCGCTGCTGCAGGAGATCGCGCAGAAAACCGGCGGCCGGTACTTCAGGGCCAAGGACAGCGAGGCCCTGAGCCGGATCTTCCGCCAGATCGATGCGCTGGAGAAGACCCCGATCCAGGTCACCCGCTACACCCGATACGATGAGACCACCCGGCCGCTGATCCTGCTGGGCCTGGCCGCGCTCGCGCTCGAGCTGCTGCTCGGCACCACGCTGGTGGTGCGGGTGCCATGACCTTCGACGCTCCGCTGCTGCTGTTTCTGGCCCCGCTGCGTGGCGTCTTGCCGTGCGGCGTGGGCGCCTGGCTCGCCCGGCGGCAGCGGATCCGGCTGGCGCGGCGGTGGTCGCCTTCGCTGGGCCGCTTCGCGCGAGCCCGAGGCGGCTGGGCTCCCGCTGGTCGTCGGGCTCGCGCGCTGCTGGCCGCAATTGGCCTGGCCGGTCCGCGGGCGGGGCGGACCGAGGTCAAGACCGAGACCCGCGCGCTGAGCCTGGTGTTCGCAATGGATATCAGCCGATCGATGCTGGCGGAGGACGTGGCGCCGAGCCGGCTGCAGCGGGCCGGACCGCGAAGCGCGCCGGCTGATTCAGGATCTGGAGGGCGACCGGCTCGGACTCATCGCCTTTGCCGGGCGGAGCTATATCCTGGCGCCGCTCACGGTGGATGGTGGTGCGGTCCGGATGTACCTCGACGCGCTGGATCCCGATCTCGCGAGCGAGGGCGGCACCAGCCTGGGCGCGGTGCTGGCCCAGGGGACCGGCCTGCTCGGCGCCGCCACCGACGCGGCCGACCGGGTGCTGGTGCTGTTCACCGACGGAGAGGCCCACGATACGCTGCCGGAAGCGGTGGCCGCAGCCGAAGCGCTCAAGGATGCCGGCGTCCATCTGATCGTGGTGGCCGAAGGCCGAGCCCTTCCGACCCGTATTCCGATCCGGGATCCGCGGGCACCCTGCTGGAGTACAAGCAGGACGAGGAGGGGAACGTGGTGCGCACCCAGCGGCGGGACGACATTCTCCGCGCTATGGTGGATGCCGCGGAGGGAACGCTGGTGCCCAACGAGCTGCCGGATCAGGCCGGCGCGGTGCGCGACCGTCGTCGCTGCGATGAAACGGAGCCCCACCTCGGAGACCCGAACCGCTGACCTGGTCCCCCGAGCCTGGATCCCGGCGCTGGCGGCCGTACTCCTGCTCCTGGGCTACACCCTGGTCCGCCCCGGTCCCGCGCTGGTCGGTCTGGCGGGCTTGCTGTGTCTGGAGCTCCGCCTCGGCCGCAGCGACCCGACCCGGGGACTCGCGCGATGGCGGCGGGCGATCCCGCCGGGCGGCGGCCGAATTTCTCAAGGAGGCCGGCAGTGGCACCGCCCGGGATACCGCCTTCTACAACGCCGGAACCGCGGCGCTGGAGGCCGGCCGATTCGAGGTCGCCCGCGGTGCACTGGAGCAGGCCGCCAAGTCGCTGGATCCCGACCTCCGCTATCGCGCCCTGTACAATCTGGGTCTGGTCGGGCTGCTCGCGTCCGGGGCCGATACCGCCAAGACGTGGGGAGCTGCTGGGACAGGCAGCGGATCGGCTGCGCGAGGCATTGCGGCTGCAGCCCTCTTCGGCTCGCGCCAAATGGAATCTGGAGCTGGCCGAGCGCCGTCAGCCGCCTCCGCCGCCCAGCAAAGTGGCGGCGGCGGAGGTGGCGGAGGGAAGCCGCCGTCCAGCGGAGGCGGCAACCGCAGACGCCGCCAGCCGGCCGCTGCGGAACAACCAAGCAGGGGTCTGAGCCAGAGCCAGGCCGAGCAGATTCTCAACTCGATGGAACGGCGCGAGCGGGAGACCCGGGAGGAGCAGCAGCGGCGGATGCACGGAGCCTCTGCTGCCGGAGTGAAGGACTGGTGACGTCTTTCGCTAGTTTTTCTTGCGCTGCTCCAGGGAGCGCCCGAGCTTCACGTGTCGGTCGACGAGGACCACGTCGCGGTAGGCGAGGAGATTCTCTACACCGTCCAGGCGGTGAGTCATTCGTCGGATCCGATGGATCTGACAGTTGCGCCCTTGAACGGCTTCGAGATCATCTCTCGCAGCGAACGCACCGAAGTCTCCTTCTCGTCCGGCCCAACCCGAACCACGGTGTTGGAGATGCGGCTGCGCGCCGTGAGGCCCGGCCGATGGCAGATCGGCCCTGCTCGAGCGGCTCAGGGCCGTCTGGTCACCGAGGCCGCGGCGATCGTGGTGGACGTGCAACCCAATCCTGTGGCCGCTGCGCCTGCCTTGAATCCGCGGCTCCGCACGCTCCTGGAGAGAGCTCCGCCGCCGCCCCGAGGCAAGGCCGCGGTTGCGCTGGTGGTTTCCGCCGACAGCGTGAGCGTGGGTGAGCAGGTCGATGTGGTAACGGCGGCCTGGTTTCCTCGCGACCTCCGCTTGCAGCTGCGGCGGCCGCCGACGCTGCAACCCCCGGTCATCGACGGAGTCTGGAGCTATCCCCAGTCGGCCCCCGCCGGCATTGCCGCCACCCGGAATATCGGCGGCGGCGCTTACGACCTGTTCGTGGCCCACCAGGTGGTATTCCCCCTCGTCGCGGGAACCATCGTGGTACCGCCCGCCGTCCTCAAGTACAGCACCCCGCTCGCCCTCCAGTTCTTCAGTCAGGAAGAACGCTTTGCCCTGTCCAGTCTTCCGGAAACGCTGTTGGTGCGCCCATTGCCCACGGCCGGGCGACCCGCCGGGTTCAACGGCGCAGTGGGATCCGGGCTTCGGCTGGAGCGGAGCATCACGCCTCCCACGGCGCACGCCGGTGAAGGGGTCGCGGTCGAGCTTGGGCTGACGGGTGAGGGCAACACCGCACTCTGGCCACCGCCCGAGATTCGTTGGCCCCGAAATGTCCGGGCGTACGTCGACCGGGTCGAGGAACAGGTGACCACGACCGAGGGACGAGTCGGCGGGGTGAAGACCTTCCGCTATCTGGTGGTGCCCGACTCAGCGGGTCCGCTCAGCTTACCGGCGGTGAATTACGGGTACTACGATCTGGCGGCCCGCGGGTACCGCTTAGCCGCGCTGCCGGCAGCATCGTTGCCGGTGTCCTCAACCGACGCGCCGGCATCAACCGCGCTGCCGCCCGGCTTGCTGCCAGCCGGCTCGCCCGGATTGGCCTCGCGGATGGCGCGCAACATTCCTGACTGGGGCTGGATCGTGATTTTCCTGATCCCCCCGATCCTGATCAACCTCAGAGGCAGACCACTCCGGCGACGTGCGGCGGTCCGGCCTGTGGTCGAGACCGGGCTCAGGGCTGCGGAAGAGCGGCTCGACCAGGTCGGTGCGCGGACTGGTGCCCGATCCGGACCAGCGTTCGCGAGTGGGACTCGCCGCCGCGGTTCGCGCGGCGGGAGCAGATGGAGAGACGGCTTCACGGGTAGCAGCGGTACGGGAGCGGCTGCTGGCCCGGCGCTATGGTCCTCCCGGGCAGACTGCCGAAGACCAGGCTCTGGTACAGGAGGTGGAAGAGCTGGTACGCCGCCTGGGCGATTCGTTGCGCGGGTGGGGAGGACGGGTTGCCCCGATTGTCCTGCTGCTCGGGCTCTTCAGTGCCGGCATGTACGCGCAGGCCCCACCGCCGCCCGAGGGCCTGTATGAAGCGGGAGCTCTCCAGGCTGCCGCTGACGGATTCAGCCGACGGGCCGCGCTGGAGCCTACGGTCGCAGCGCACTGGTATGACCTCGGAGCCACCTACTACCGGCTCGGCGCCAAAGGCCGGGCCACCGCCGCGTGGGTTCAGGCTCGGCGGCTGGCTCCGCGCGAGCCGAACGTGCTTCGGGCGCTGCGTCTCACGCCGGCTCCCGACGTGACTTCAGCCAGGATGCTCTGGTCACCTCCGGTTACCCCCGAAGAGCTGCTGCTGGCGGGGGCCTTGGCCTGGTTTGCCGGCTGGATCGGTTGGGTGCTGCGGCCGCGACATCGCGACCGCTGGTCGGCGCTCCTGATCTTCGCGGCGGTTGCAGCGCTGGGCGGGCTCGGGCTACGCGTCTGGTATCGCAGGCCGGTTGCGGTCGTACTGGACCAGACCACCATGCGATTGTCACCGCATGGCCGCGCTCCCGCCGTCGGTCCACTCGAGTCCGGCGCCGCGGTGCGGATGGTGAGAGACGATCGCGGCTGGGTGCTGGTTCGCTCGGGCCGGGCCGAGGGCTGGGTGACGGCAGACGCGATCGCCGAAATCAGCGGGTAAATTGCCCGAATGCCACGCTGCATTGCCATTCTCCCTGACGCCGTCGCCGATCAGATTGCCGCGGGTGAAGTCGTCGAGCGTCCAGCCTCCGTGGTGAAGGAGCTGGTGGAGAACGCGCTCGATGCCGGAGCTCGTCACATCCGGGTCGAGCTGGAGAGCGGGGGAAAGGTCCGGATCGAAGTCAGCGACGACGGCAGCGGGATGGGGCGGGAAGACGCGGTACTCGCGCTCGATCGGCACGCCACCAGCAAAGTCCGTTCTGCGGCGGACCTGGTCGGCGTTTCCACCTTTGGCTTCCGGGGCGAAGCGCTGCCCGCGATAGCCTCGGTGTCGCGCCTTACGCTGAGCACCACCGATGGCACCGGTGAGGGAACCGAGCTGAGCGTCAACGGGGGACGGCTGGACCGGGTGAGCTCAGTGGCCCGGCAGCGGGGCACCACGGTTCAAATTCGCGGACTGTTCTACAACACTCCCGCCCGCCGCAAGTTTCTTCGTTCCGTCGCCAGCGAAACCCGGGCCGCTCACGAAGCGGTTGCTACACTCGCCCTGGCCCACCCACACACCGGTTTCGAGCTCCACGTCGATGGCACCTGCCGCCTGGCGGTTCCCGCGGATCAGGAGGCGACCGAGCGTTTGGCTTCGGTGTGGGGACGCGATCTGGCAGGGACTCTGGTCCCGGTCGGCTACGCGGCGGGTGCGTTTCGGGTGAACGGATTCATTCAGCGGCCGGGTGACGCTCAGCCCACCGGCCGGCGCACCCAGCTGTTCGTGAACGGCCGGCCCTTCAAGGATCCCTTTCTCATCCGTGCCGCGGAGGCGGGATACCGTGCCGCCATCCATCCCGGCGACCGGCCTTCTTTGTATTTGCGAATCGAGGTCGCACCCGAGGATGTGGATGTGAACGTCCATCCGGCCAAACTGGAGGTGCGCTTCCGCGATCGAATCGGTGTCGAGCGAGTAGTGGAAGAGTCCGTCCGAGCATCTCTGGGGGCACTGGTGGCAGCGGTGCCGGTAGGAGACTGGCGAGGACTTCCGAGATCACCGGGGGCGATGGGAGACGGGCCCGGTACGCAGCTGCTCGAGCTGGACCAGCTCTTCTCCGAGCCGCCGGCTGCTTCCGGCACTCTGGAACAGGAGAGCCCGCCCGGCTTCATCGCGCCCCTGCTCCAGGTCTTCGATACCTACATCCTGTACCAGGGTCCTGATGGCGTCATCATCGTTGATCAGCACTCGGCTCATGAGCGGGTCTTGTATGAGGCGATCATGGCTCAGCTGAGCGGAGCCGGGGCTCCGGCGCAACGGCTGCTGCTGCCGCTCACCGTGGAGCTGACCGATGAGGAGCTCGACGCCGTCGACGCCCATGGGGAGGAGCTCAGCCGAGTGGGCTTCGAGGTCGAGGGATTCGGAGGACGGACGGTGGTGCTCCATGCCGTGCCGGCTCCTCACCCCCGGTTCGACGCCGAGAGCTGTTTCCGTGAGATGGTGGCCGATCTGGCTCGAGGCCGGTTCGGCGGATGGAGCAATCGTCTGCAGCGATTCGCCGCGACCTACGCCTGCCGTGCGGCAGTCAAGGCGGGCGAGAGCCTGAGTGAGCGAGAGATGCGGGAGCTCCTGCTTCGCCTGTTTGCTACCGATCTTCCGCCCCACGACGTCCACGGCAGGGCCACCATCGTACAGCTACCACGCGAGGAGTTGGAGCGCCGGTTTGGTCGGCGGTAAGGTTCCCGTCCTGGTTGGTCCAACAGCCGTAGGGAAGACGGCGGTGGCGTTGGCGCTCACCGCTCATTGGCCGCTCGAGGTCATCTCGGCCGACTCCCGCCAGGTGTACCGCCGGCTGGACATCGGAACCGCGAAACCTTCGCTCAAGGAGCGGGCCCGCGCTCCCCATCATGGCGTGGACGTGGTGGAGCCCGGCTGCCGGTACAGCGCCGGTCATTTTGCCCGGGATGCGGTGCGCTGGCTGGCCGATGTACGCGGCCGCGACAAGCAGCCGATGCTGGTCGGAGGCACCGGACTCTACGTGCGGGCTCTGGCTGAAGGCCTCTTCACCGAGCCGGCCTTGGATCCCGCGCGACGGCGCTCGCTCGACGCATGGACCGCTCGGCTGGAGCCGATCGAGCTTCTCCGCTGGGCTTCGCGGCTGGACCCCGGCTTTCGCGGAGGCGGCCGCCAACGAGCCGCGCGGGCCATCGAAGTGGCGCTGCTCAGCGGCCGGCCGCTTTCCTACTGGCAGGAAGCTGCCCGTGCGCAGGGCTCGCTCGATCCATGGTACATTGTGCTGACGGTTCCCCGGCCGGTGTTGCATCGGCGAATTGCCCGCAGGGCGGAGGAGATGGTCCGCCGCGGCTTGATCGAGGAAGTCGCGGCGGTGCTGGCCGAGGGACACCCGCCGAACGCCCCGGGATTGGATGGGATCGGCATCAAGGAAGCGGTGGAATACCTGCACGGGGCGCGAGCGAGAGACTCGGTGGCCGAGGCAATCACCATCAACACTCGCCAGTATGCCAAGCGGCAGCAAACCTGGTTTCGGCATCAGCTCAGCGGTCAGGTGACGACTCTCGACGCCACCCGCCCGCCGGAGAAGCTGGCGGCCGAGATCGCGGCTTTGGGAAAGAAGCTCCTGACTCCTAGCTCGCAACTCAGATGAAAATCGGCATCACCTGTTATCCCACATACGGTGGATCTGGCGCCGTGGCCACCGAGCTGGGCCTGGATCTGGCGCGGCGCGGGCACGAAGTGCACTTCATCACCTATGACTCACCCTTTCGGCTTCGGGGATACGCCGAGCGGGTCTATTTCCATCAGGTGGAAACCCGGATGGGCCGCTATCCGCTCTTCGATCACTACCCCTATACCCTGGCGCTCGCCTCGAAGCAGCACGAGGTGGTCCTGCGGGAACGGCTCGAGGTGTTGCACGTGCATTACGCCATTCCCCACGCCACTACCGCGTACCTTGCGCGGGAGATGCTGAATGGCGAATGGCCGCTCCGGGTGATCACCACTCTCCACGGCACCGACATCACCCTGGTCGGCCAGGAATCGAGCTTCTACGGCATTACCAAGTTTTCCATCGAACAGTCCGATGCCGTCTCGGCCGTCTCGACGTATCTGCGGGATGAGACCTACCGGGCTTTCGGCTGCGGCAGCTGCGACATACGGGTCATTCCCAACTTTGTGAACCTGCAGGAGTACCGGCCCGGCGAGCCGGGATGCCGAGACCGTCTGGCGCCCGCCGGGCATAAGCTGATCACCCATGTCTCGAATTTTCGTGAGGTGAAACGGGTCAAGGACGTGGTCCGGGTCTTTGCCCGAATCCAGCGGGCCATGCCGGCAACGCTCATCATGATCGGAGATGGCCCCGAGCGGATGGATGCCGAGAACGAGGCACGGGAGCTGGGGGTGGACAGCGACGTGCGGTTCCTGGGGCGGCTGGACCCGGTGGCCTCGCTGCTGCAGGGAAGCGATCTGTTCGTTCTGCCCTCGCAAACCGAATCCTTCGGGCTGGCCGCGCTGGAGGCGATGGCCTGCGGCTCGCCGGTGGTGGCCAGCCGCGCGGGAGGGCTTGCCCGAAGTCATCGACGACGGGGTGAACGGCATCCTGGAGCCGGTCGGCTCCGTGGAAGCGATGGGCCGGCGCGCGGTCGAGGTGCTGCGGGATGCCGAGCGCCACGAGGCCATGCGCCAGGCGGCCCTGGCCAAGGCGGAGCAGTTTTCGGCCGACCGCATCGTTCCGATGTATGAGTCACTCTATCAGGAAGTCCTGGCCTGATTCAGATCCGTGCCGCCTGATCTGCTCTGGAAGGCCGCGGTGCTGGGCCTGGTGGAGGGCGCCACGGAGTTCGTTCCGGTGTCCTCCACCGGCCATCTGATTTTGGTCAGCAACTGGCTGCAACTGGTGGACGAGCGAGCCAAGACCTTCGACATCTTTATTCAGCTCGGCGCCATCCTGGCTGTGGTATGGCTGTATCGCCGGCGTTTGGCCGGCGCCGTCGTTTCGGCGGGCAGAGACCCGGAAAGCCGGCATTTTCTGTTGAATCTGCTGATCGCTTTTCTTCCAGCGGCGATCATCGGGTTTCTGGCGCACGACTGGATCAAGGCCCGGCTGTTCAATCCGCAGGTGGTGATTGCCGCCCTCATCGCCGGTGGGGTACTGATCCTTCTGATCGAGCACTGGTCTCCCCGAGAAATAATCGATGACGTGAACCGGGTACCTCGCCGATCGGCCCTTGGCATCGGGCTGGCCCAGGTGCTTTCACTGGTGCCGGGAACTTCCCGTTCCGGGGCAACGATCATGGGAGGATATGCCCTCGGGCTGAGCCGGGTGGCGGCTACCGAGTTCTCCTTCTTTCTGGCCATTCCTGTGATGCTCGCGGCAACCGGGTACGATCTGCTGAAGAGCTGGTCCACCCTCACCAGGGCGGATGTTCCCATGTTCCTGGTCGGGTTCGGGGTGTCCTTCCTCTCGGCTTTGGTGGTGGTGAAGGCGCTGCTGCGATTTGTCTCGGGGCACAGCTTCCGGGTGTTTGCCTGGTATCGGATCGCCTTGGGGGTCCTGCTGCTCCTGATGGGAAGCTGACGTGAGAGCGGCTATGTACCAGTACGAGCGAGTGGCTTCGACCATGGACCTGGTCCATGAGCTGGCGGAGCGAGGCGCGGAGGCCGGAAGTATGGTGGTCGCCACGGAGCAGCTCCAGGGACGGGGCTCGCGGGGCCGGCCGTGGCATTCACCGCCCGGCGGACTCTGGCTCAGTGCGCTGTACCGTCCACCATCGACTGGTGGACTGGAGCTCCTGAGCGTTCGGGTAGGCCTGGCGGTAGCACGGGCCCTGGATCCTTATGTGCCCACACCGGTGCGCCTGAAGTGGCCTAACGACCTTATGCTCGATGGGCGCAAGCTGGGTGGCATTCTGTGCGAGGCGCGATGGCAGGGAGCAGCCCTGGGCTGGATTGCAGTGGGTGTTGGACTCAATGTTCGAAACCCGGTGCCGGGCGAGCTCCGGGAGACGGCAGTCTCTCTGGTGGAGTTGGAGCCTGACATCCAGCTGGAGACCGTGCTCCATTCGGTAGCGGCCGCTATTCGCGCGCTGGATCTCGGCGCAGAGCGACTTTCTCCAGCGGAGCTCGAGCTTTTTGCCGCGCGAAGCTGGCTCGATGGGCGGGAAATTCGAGAGCCCCTGGCCGGCATTGTGGCCGGCCTGGACGATGACGGGGCACTGCGGGTGCGTACCCCGCAGGGGTCTCACGTGTCCCTGCGTCACGGCTCGGTGGAGCTGGCGGACGTTTCTCCCACTCGGTGATACATGCTGCTCACCCTCGATATCGGCAACACGGAGATCACGGTAGGGCTGTTCCAGGGCGGTGAGCTGGAGGCCCATTGGCGGCTCACTACCAATCCGGATCGGACCCCTGATGAGTGGGGCAGCGCCATCGGCGGCTTCCTGGTCCAGAGCGGCCACTCACCCAATGAGGTGCGGGCGGTTTGCCTGGCATCGGTGGCGCCAACGGTAACGCAGAGCATCGTGGATGGCATCGCGCTCGCGACCGGCTGCACCGGGGTCGCGGTGGATGCGCGATCGCCGCTGCCGGTGCGACTCGACGTGGACGAGCCGCTGACCGTGGGAGCCGACCGGATCGTGAATGTGCTCGCCGCGGTCGAGCTGTTTCGATCGGATGGGGTGGTGGTCGACTTCGGCACCGCCACCACGTTCGACTGCGTGACGGCCGATGCCCGGTTCATCGGCGGGGCCATCATGCCCGGCCTCCGTACCTCTGCCGACCAGCTGACCCGGCGCGCCGCCAAGCTGCCGGCCACCGAGTTGCGGCCTCCCGCCCGGGTGATCGGCCGGCGCACGGAGGAATGCATTCAGGCTGGTGTGCTCTTCGGAGCGGCTGACGCGGTGGACGGTATGATCCGCCGGATCATGGAGGAATGGCCCGGCAGCACCCGCCCGCGGGTCGTGGCTACCGGTGGACTGGCGTCCATCGTTGCTCCGCTGACTACCAGCATCGAGCTGACCGATCCGGACCTCACCCTGCGGGGACTTCGGATCGCGGCCGGACATCTCGGTCTGGAGTGGTGAGCTGGCCGAGGCGGGCAGGATACCGGCTGCTCGGAAGCCGGCTCGACTATCTGCTGCACACCCGACCGGCCGAGTGGCCCATCGTCGCGGCGCACACGACGCTGGGATATTTGCTGGCGGTGGGCGCTCCCAACGCATTCAGAAGCGAGCGGCTGGGGAGTGGTGTCCTGGGGATCGCGCTGTGGGTCGATCTGCCTGAACGGTGGTACCCTCGCATTCAACAGTGCGTTCGACCGGGACGAGGGAGACGTGGCCTACCTGCGGCAGCCTCCCTCACCTCCGCGCGGGCTGGCAGGGTTTGGCCTCGGGCTGATGCTGCTCGGGCTGATCGGAGCCTTCCGGCTTCCGCGAGGGTACCTGCTCGCCTATGCGATCTGTGTGTTGCTCTCCGTGTTGTATTCCGCTCCGCCATTCCGACTGAAGGCCGTGCCCGGAGCCGACTGGCTCATCAACATGTGGGGGTTCGGCAGCCTGACGCCGTACGCCGGATGGGCGGCTACGGGTTTGCCGCTTGGGACGTCGGGAATACTGATTCTGCTTGCCTTCTGCCCGCTGTTCGCCGCCCTCTATCCCCTGACCCAGATCTATCAATTCGAGGAGGATACCCGCCGGGGTGATCGTACCCTGGCGCTCTCCCTGGGCCGGCGAAAGAGTCTGATCGTGGCCCAAGCTGCTGCGGTCGTCGCCTTCGTTCTGTTCGGACTGGCGGCACGATCGAGCGGGTGGTCTCAGGACGACAGCTGGCGCTGGTCTGTGCTGGCGCTGGCGGCGCTGGCCTGGACGCTCGTGCTGGTGCCCTGGATCCGCCGGGAAAGCCGGATGTCCACCCGGGACCACCAGCGCGGCATGTACCAGGCGCTGCTCGCCTGGGCGGTGACCGACGTCGCCGTGGCACTTGCGTGGGCAGCCTGAGGCCTTGGCCGCTCCCCAGCCGTTCCGGTATACTTGAGCTTCCCCGATTGATACGGAGAGGGCATGACTTCGACGGCAGAGCTGAACCGGGATTACGACCTCACCGGGGTTCCCGCCATCGTGGCGGGCTCGGTCAAGCTCGGCCTGCTCGAGGGCATTGCGGTACTGTTGTTCTCCCTGGCCTCGCGGCTGCTCGGCGGGGTGGTGGAGACCATCGTCTGCGGGATCATCCTGATCGTCAGGGCTGGCCGCCGTCAGCATGCTTCCGGGCCTGTGGACCCGGCCTCGCACCATCGAGGGAATTGCCGGCGCTGCCGGTATCGGGCTGGGCGCGACTGGCGTGTTTCTCCTGGTGGATGTCGTGCTGCTGCAGAATATCGGGACCTACACCAATCGCTGGTATGAAATCGGCGGTGGGAGCAACTGGTGGTACCATCCCGTCTGGTGGATGGTGGGAACATTCATCCCCTGGATGGGGGCGTGGCTCCTGGCCAATCAGACCAATCGCAACGGACGCCCGTCGGTAGGGCAGGCGACTCATTACCGTCACTGGGTCTGGCGGTGCTGATCGGAACTGCCGCAACACTCCTGGGATTTCCCGGGGCGCACTGGGGACTGGGGACTTTCGCGGTGGCGTTTCTTCCCGGACTCGCCCTGGCCACGCTCATTTCTGGTATCGGGAAGCGCCGCACCTGACCCGATGCGCTGGGTCCGACTTTTCTTTCGCATCTTCGGCTGGCTGCTCACACCATTCCTGGCGTGGGCAGCTTCATTTTTCGGGGCGGTCGCGGGCGCGCTCCTTGCGATGAACCTGGACGATCCGGTGCGGGGGCTGGCCGTAACCGCCGTTTGCGGTGGGCTAGCCGGGTTCGCGGCGCTGATCGGCTGGCTTCATTATCTGCGACGGTCGCCCGAGGTGCGAGAAGTTCTGGCGGTTACCGCAGACGGGACTCCGGACACCACGGAATTTTCCGTGGTACCTGAGGTGCCCGAAGAGATCTCCGAGCCCGAGCCGTCTCCACCCGGCCTGATCTCCATGATCCGGCGAAAGTACGGCAGGCTGTTGCTCTGGGCTTTTGCATGGCTTTCGGCGTGCGGGCGAACCGAGCGAGCTCAAACCAAAACCAGCGCAGGCAAGGTCGCGGAGCCGCAAGACTCTCTGGCGACATCTACCCGCGCGCGGGGTCGAGATCTGGTTCACGCTGTCGCGGCCGGCCCGATCCTCGAAGGCCAGTCCTGCGTGGAGCGGGGGCTGGAGATCCGACGCGACGGCCGCCGCCTTCCTGTTCCGCTCCTCTATACCGGAGAAGCTCCCACGGTGGTGAACGACTCGACGATCCGCGCCATGCTGTGGACCAACTGCCGGCCGGTCACTCCGTATCGGGTGGACCTGCGAACCGGCCGGCCGGTGCGGGAGGCGGAGGTTCGCCGCAGGCCATGAGGTCCTTGGCCAATTGGCGGCTTGCCGTGACGCTGAGCTTCGGGCTATTCGCCTGGGGCTCTTCCGTGCAGGCGCAGGCCGCAGAGATACGTAGTCGGTCACTTCTGGGATTCCACCGAGTGGGCCACCTACCGACTCGGACTCAGCCGGCCTCTCGCGGGCGTCGTTGGAATTCAGCTTCACGGGGATCTGACGAGACGGCTCCAGGATAATGCGGGACGACTGGCCGGGATCGGTGCCGATCTCACCGCATTTAGAAAACGAGAGGGCGGCCCGTATCTGGTTGGCGGACTGAGTGGGGGGATGGGCTCGGAGACCTCGAATGACTTCTCCGATCCCTGGGGCTCCTGGTCGTTGGGTGGAGGATACGACCTGTTTCCCCTCTCGTTCCTCTCCGTGGGAGCGGAGGGCCGCTGGCGAGGACTCTCGTTGACGGGCAGCAACGGTGTGGAGCTGGCGATCGGTATGGCCATTCATCTGGGAGGCCCGAGCGCTTCCCCTCCGTCAGTGCGCCCGTCCTCCTCGACGGTCCCGTCTCCCCTGGTGCATGACGCGCCGCCGCCGCTGGCGGTGGATTCCCAAACCGCGCCACTCACCCTCGCCGATTCGGTGATCGCTACCGCCACTGAGGCGATGGGCCGGCCTTACGAGTACGGCGGAACCGGTGAGAATGGGGAGGGCTTCGACTGCTCGGGCCTGATTCAGTATGCCTACGCCAAGCACGGGATCGTGCTTCCGCGGCGGAGCACGGATCAAGCCCGACAGGGCAGCAAGGTGGACCGAAAGCTCGAACGATTACGGCCGGGAGACCTGCTCACCTTTTCCAATCGTGGCGGACCGGTCACGCACGTGGGATTCTACGTGGGACAAAGCCGGTTCATTCACAGCGCGACCAAGGGGGTCCAAATCAGCACGCTGAGTGCGGTGGATCCGTATGGACGCTGGTGGTACCGGCGCTGGGTGGGAGTTCGGCGGCTGATTCCGCAGGGAAGCCACTGAGGCCAGGGTTACTGCGGGGACGAACACACCGACCGTAGCGGCAGTCCGGCCTGCCTTGGCGTTATCACCACGCGATAAAATCTGCCAACCTGACGCGTTTCCCAGGCACCTCGATTGCCTAGGCTGGGCGCGAGACAAGCGGCTTGACAGCAAGAGCTTTGCTCTTATCTTCCGGGTCTTAGCACTCCCATATCAAGAGTGCCAACCCCTATTATACCAGCGGTTTACGCCGCTCAACCCAACCAGTGGTGGAGGTCGTACCGATGGCAACTGCTACCAAAGCCAAGCCCAGCCTCAAGCTCCAGCCCCTGGAGGATCGGGTCGTGATCATGCCGTCCGATGAGGCGGAGACCATGCGCGGGGGTCTGTACATCCCGGACACGGCCAAGGAAAAGCCGACCCAGGGTGAAGTGATCGCGGTCGGGCCCGGCCGGGTGGAGAAGGGCCAGCGGGTACCGATGGATCTCAAGGTCGGCGACAGCGTGATCTACGGGAAGTACAGCGGCACCCCGTTTCAGCTGGGCGACGAGGAAGTGATCATCATCAAGGCATCCGACGTTCTGGCCAAGATCAGCTAAACCGACGGGTACGGGTCGGCACCCGACCTACCCGAATCCTATCAGGAGAAATAGACATGGCAGCAAAAGAGCTTCAATTCAACACCGATGCCCGCTCCAAACTCAAGAGAGGCGTGGACCAGCTGGCCGAGGCGGTGAAGGTCACCCTCGGTCCCAAGGGCAGAAACGTCGTCATCGACAAGAAGTTCGGCTCCCCGACCGTCACCAAGGACGGCGTTACGGTGGCCAAGGAAGTCGAGCTGAGCGATCCGATCGAGAACATGGGCGCGCAGATGGTGAAGGAGGTCGCCACCAAGACTTCCGATCTCGCCGGCGACGGCACCACCACCGCCACCGTGCTGGCGCAGGCCATCTTCCGCGAAGGGCTGAAGAATGTCACCGCCGGCGCCAATCCCATGGAGCTGAAGCGGGGCATTGACCGGGCCGTCGAGGCCGTGGTCGAGCAGCTGAAGACCCTCTCGGTTCCATCTGCAGGCAAGAAGGAGATCGCCCAGGTCGGCACCATCTCGGCCAACAACGACAAGGAGATCGGCAACCTGATCGCCGAGGCCATGGAGAAGGTCGGCAAGGACGGGGTGATCACGGTCGAGGAGGCCAAGGGTCTGGAGACCACGCTCGAGACCGTCGATGGCATGCAGTTCGACCGCGGCTATCTGTCGCCCTATTTCGTCACCGATCCGGAGAAGATGGAGGCGGTGCTGGACGACCCCTACATCCTGATCCACGACAAGAAGATCTCGGCCATGAAGGAGCTGCTCCCGGTTCTGGAGAAGGTGGCCCAGAGCGGCAAGCCCATGCTCATCATCGCGGAGGATGTCGAGGGTGAGGCGCTCGCCACGCTGGTGGTGAACAAGCTGCGCGGCACCCTGAAGGTCGTGCGCGGTCAAGGCCCCGGGCTTCGGCGATCGGCGCAAGGAAATGCTGCGCGACATCGCGGTGCTGACCGGTGGCCAGGTGATCTCCGAGGAGCTCGGCTTCAAGCTGGAGAACGCCACCCTCAACGATCTGGGCCGGGCCAAGCGGGTGGTGGTCGACAAGGACAACACCACGGTCGTGGACGGCAGCGGCAAGGAGAACGACATTCAGGGCCGGATCAACGAGATCAAGGCCGCGGTGGAGAAGAGCACCAGCGACTACGATCGCGAGAAGCTGCAGGAGCGGCTGGCCAAGCTCTCCGGCGGCGTGGCCGTGATCAACGTCGGCGCCGCCACCGAGACCGAGATGAAGGAGAAGAAGGCTCGGGTCGAGGACGCGCTGCACGCCACCCGCGCCGCAGTCGAAGAGGGCATCGTGCCCGGCGGCGGTGTCGCGCTGGTCCGCGCTCAGGCGGGACTGGACAAGCTCAAGGGCACCGAGGACGAGAAGATCGGCGTCGAGATCGTTCGCCGGGCGCTCGAGGAGCCCATTCGGATGATCGCCCAGAACGCGGGCGCCGAGGGCTCGATCGTGGTCGGCCGGGTGAAGGAGTCGAAGGAGAAGAACTTCGGCTACAACGCCGCGACCGATAATTACGAGGATCTGGTTCGGGCCGGCGTCATCGACCCGACCAAGGTCACCCGCACCGCGCTGCAGAACGCGGCGTCCATCGCGGGTCTCCTGCTCACCACCGAATGCGTTGTGGTCGAGAAGAAGGAGGACAAGCCGGCTCCAGCGGCTCCTCCGGGCGGCGGCATGGGCGGGATGTATTAATCCCGACCGCAGCCAACGTCGTAATCGAGCGCCCCGGGTTGAAACCCGGGGCGTTTCGTTTCCAGCCCAACTGCATCCGCTGGTCGAGTGCTGCAGAAGATCGCACGCCGGGGTGGAGGCTCGAGGCTCCAGCAATGACTTAGGAAGCTCGGGGGGTGGTATGGCTCATGCCATGCGATATCGAGCGCTTGCCATCCCCATCTGCCCTGGAGCCCAATGCCGAAGCCGACACCCCCGCGGGGTCCACAGCACGACCCGATGGCGGGCGTGGTAGACCGCCTTCTGGCCCAGCTGCCTGGCCTTCAGGGACAGCCGGAGCCCCCGCGCACTCCGGCAACGCGCTCGTCCAATGGCTTTGGCCCGATGAACATCGTTCCCCGGCCTGAGGTGAGTCCCCAGCGGCGCATGCTCGGCATGTGGTTTCGGGTGGCACTGGCGCTGAGCCTCGCGGTGACCATGGGTTGGTGGCCCTACAATCGCTCCTGCGGATTTCCCCTGCTGGGCTATCTCAGCGCGGTAACCACCGTGATCGTGGCAGGAATCTGGGCTGCCATGGCTTCCTGGAAGGTGCGCAGCGGACTGGCTCACACCATAGCGCTGATTCTGGTCCTGTTTGGATTCGTCCTGGCCGGCTCCGAACTGCTTACTCGGAACGGATACGCGGTTGACCGCGCGACCTGGCAGTGCGAGGATCCCATCCTCGATACCACCGTGAGCGCCTGAGCAGACCCTCCTAAGTCTTCCTTCCTGGTGTCGTGGTGAGAAAACCAGACCGCGAGCTGCGTCCACAGAGATGACGGCGGACTAGACGGCCGCCGCTTTGTACTGGATACTATTGGCCAGCCAGATCCATTCATCTCTTCGACCCATCACTGAGAGGACAGCCGCCCCGTGCTCCCTGCATCGCTTCGCGCCAGCCTCACCATAGTGGTCATCGGACTCTCCATGAGTTCACCGCTCGCAGCCCAGCTGTTTCTTTCTCCTACGATCGGGGCCTATATCCCAACCACGGAACTGGTCAAAGCCGCTCAAGGCCAGGAGTTCAAGCAGGAAGTGGCGGTGGCAGTGGGCGGCCGTCTGGGTTACCGCTTCGGCACCCGCTTAGGTCTGGTGACGTCCGTATCCTACGTGCCGAGCAGTCTCCGATTCACCTTCAACAACAACGAGACCAAAACGGACGCCAATCTGCTGTTTGGGTCGGCGCGGGCCAGCTTCCAGGTCATCCCCTGGACCAGCCCGGTTTGGCTCGGTCTCAACGCGGGGGCCAGTCTGGTGAAGCGAGGCGGAGATGCCTACGCCAATCTCGAGGACAAGAGCGACGTCGGCGGAGTGGTGGGAGCAACAGTAGGGTTCAATCTCGGCAGCTTTCTCAATTTCTACGTTGCCGCCGACGATTACATCTACGGCACGACCTTCGTCGATGAAAACACGCTGGAGGAGAAGCAGACCCAGAACGACGTGCATTTGTCGCTGGGCTTCGGCATCCCCCTCAGCAAGTAGTCACGGACTACAGCGCCAAATCCAGTTGGATGCCCGTCATGTGAGCGACCGGGATAGGCGGAAGCGGCTTGTCCTGGTCGGCCACATGCAACACTCCCAGAAAACCGGAGCGTCGAAGCGCGGTCGCTGCTGCGGCGCGAGCGTCGGAAGCCGTATTGCAGTGTTCGCTCAGATGGGCGAGCACTACGATCGAGAGGCCAGGGTGATGCAGCTCGCGCAGGAGCTGGGCAGCAGCCCGATTGGAGAGATGCCCCGCCGAGCCGGCAATCCGTCGTTGCACCACCGCAGGGTAGTCGCTGGTTCTCAGCTGTAATTCGTCGTAATTCGCCTCGAGCACAATCGCACTCAAATTCCGCAGCAGATATCGCACGGCAAGAGTCGGCCGTCCCAGATCGTAGGCGAATCCCGCGCTGGCACCATCCGCTGTCCGGATCACAATGGCGAGGGGGTCGGCCGCGTCGTGACTGGTGGAGCACGCCTCCAGCTGAAACGGTCCCAGCTCCACCCGGCTGCACAGACCGAGCAATCGATGCTCCGTTTCCTGGTGCAGCATGGTAAGCCTGGCCCAGGTACCCGAGCCGGTGAGCACCGGCGCACGGAGTCGCCGGGTGAGCCCGAGCGCCCCCCGGCTGTGATCGCCATGCTCATGGGTGAGTGCGATGCCGGCCACGCGACTGAGATCCAACCCGACCGCCTCGGCTCTCCGCTCGACTTCGCGGGCACTGAAACCGGCATCGATCAACAGCACGACGCCTTCGGACTCAACCGCGCAGCAGTTGCCCCGGGAGCCCGAGCCGAGCATGTAGAGCGTGATCACCGGACGCTCCGCTGATAGGCCAGCCGAAGGGATTCCCGGCGGTCAGCCGAGAACGAGACGTTACGCCGGGCCATTACCCGCTCGGCAACTCGGAGGAATCCATCCTCAGACATCCGTTCGGCACCCGAGCAGCCCCAGGCAAAGGGAGGGATGTACTTGGGCGCGCTGGGCGGGCCGAACACGTTGGCCCCCGCGGAAATGACAGTTCCGGTGGCGAGCATGGTGCCGATTGCCGTCTTGGCGTGGTCACCGATCAGGCTGCCGAGATTGAGCCGTCCAGTTTCAATTCGCTCGCCGTCGACCTCCAGGCGGACCGGGCCATAGGTGTTCTTGAGGTTGGATGTGGTGGTGCCGGCTCCGAGGTTCACCCAGTGGCCAATGACGCTATGCCCGACGAACCCGTCATGGCTCTTGTTGGCGTAGCCCAGAAACACACTGGTGGAGATCTCACCGCGCACCCGGCATTCCGGTCCGAACACCGAACCACGGAGGAAGCCGCCCAGCACCCGAGTGCCCGGCCCCACATAGATGGGACCTTCCAGCCGAGTGCCACTCCTTACCTCCGCTCCCTGATCCACCACAACTGCGCCCTGGCGCACGTCGAACACCACACCGGGTTCTACCGTGGCGCCCAGAGAGATCACGTGCGTGGGATCGCCGAGGACCAGACTTCCCTCGGGTACTCCCCCGTGCGGCGCAGCCAAAAAGTCCGCGCAGTCGGCGATGAGCAGCTGTTCCAGAGCGGTGAGCAGATCGTAGGTCCCCCGCAGCAGAACGCCTTCGATCTCCAGCGCCGATCCCTGATCGTGTGGCCCGGTCCAGCGCTCGCCGGAGGCAATCAGCCAACCCACGCTCTGGTGCCTGTGGGTCAACCGCCGAATTCCGGGCGAGGGATCGAGCGGAACACCGGTAGGAGCGAACCAGGAGGCCGCGATCAGCGCCGGGCCCTCAATGCTTCGCGGAGTTTGTACCGACGGCTCGTCTGATTCCGAAAAGCCGGCGGCGTGGTCGCCCAGCAGAGCCGTGGCGTCTTCCCCAGCGGCCGCCTCCCAGCGTTCCCGGATCCGCCAGATTCCGGCGCGGAGCTCCGCGATGGGCCGGACCCCGGCAAAGGGGGCCCACGCCGCACCGGGCGAGTCCGGCTCGAGCAGGTATAAGGCGGTCACGAGCCAGTGTCTCGAATGGCGGGCGGAAGCGCGTCGAGCAGCTGCTTCATGGATGCGGCATGTTCAGCGGGCATCACCAGAATTCTGCCGTTGGCCTGGACTACGATCAGATCCCGGACGCCGCTGAGGACCACGGTGTCACGCTCCGCCCACACAATGCAATCCTCGGTGTTGTGAGCGAAGGCGCGCCCCACCAGGACGTTTCCATTGGTATCCTTGGGCCTGACCCGGGTGAGTGCCTGCCAGGTGCCGATGTCGTCCCAGGCGAACGCTCCACTCACCACAGCAACGGAAGAGCTTCGCTCGAGCAGGCCCACGTCAATCGAGATCGGGGTGACCTCCCGAAAGAACCGCGCGATGTCGCCCGAGCGAAGATTTCCGAGGTACGGCGCCACCTCGGGTGTATGGGCCTCCGCTTCGGCCAGCAACTTGTCGGCGGTCCAGGCAAAGAGCCCAGTGTTCCACAGCGCGCCGGCGGCCATCAGGTCCAGGGCCGTGGCGGCGTCGGGCTTCTCGGAAAACCGCGCCACCATGCGGGCGCTGTTGCCGAGGGCAGGACCGGGGACGATGTAACCGTAGCCTGTTTCCGGGCGAGACGGCACTACGCCCACCGTGACGAGCCGATCGTGCTCACGGGCGGTGGTCAGCGCGAGGTCTGCCGTGCGACGGAATGCCGCGGCATCACCTACCGCCCAGTCGGCATGCAGGGAGAGAACCTCAGCCTGGGGGTCGCGCCGAAGGGCTTCCCAGGTGGCCCAGATCAACGCCGGCGCGGTGGAGGCGGCCCTCGGCTCGATCAACATGTTGGTGGAGACGAGCTGGAGCTTCTGCTCCAGCCTGGGCGCGAGAGCCGGACCGGCCACAACGAGTATCCGCTCTCGCGGAATCAGACCCCCTAGCCGCTCGACCGCCTCCTCGGCGGTGGAACTGGAGCCCGCCAGTGGGAGAAGCTGTTTGGGATGCTCAGGTGTACTCAGGGGCCAGAACCGGGTCCCGGAGCCGCCCGCGAGAATGACCGCCCATCTCATGACAGCGGGGCCGCGGGGCAGCGCGGCAGCGGGGCAGTCATTAGAGCAACGCGGCCAGTGCGGGACGATGCTGGCCGAGATCATGGAGAATCGGCCCTACATCCGATTCGGCGCTTGCCACAATTGCCAGGCAGTCTCCGGCCCCGATATGGGCCACGATCAGGAGCGCGCGATCATATTCGATGACGGCATTCCGGAGCGCGCCGCGACCGGCGCCGAGCCCCAGCCGGGTGGCGTACTGCACCAGCGTGGCCGTGAGGGCGGCCAGGGAGTCAGGGTCGAAGGACTGACGGGCAGCGTGCTCGATGGGCAACCCGTCCGCACTCAGCACCAGCACAGCCTCCACACCGTCGCGCTCGACCAGGCCCCGCACGAGCTCAGTCAGGTTGGCCATTGTCAACTCCAGGCGGGAAAATTGCCCGGAACGTAGGAGTCGCCTCCAGCGAAGTCAAGAAAAAAATGTTGATTCCTCTTCCCGTGACGCTTAACCTTCCGGCTCTATGAAATCACTTTTCGGAGCAGGGATTCTGCTGCTGGCCGTGACCGCTTGCAGCGACAACAACGGTCTTCCCGATCCCACGATCACCAACGTGGAGCGGACCGAAACGCTGTACGCGCTGGAGCAGACCCCGGTCAGCACCGCCAGCGCCTACGCGCTCGAAGGAAGCCGTCAAGTCCGCACCGATCTGTCCGTCGACTTCGATTTTGCGTACAACCTCGAGGGGGGCGGCCAGCACGTGTTTCTCCCTCGGGCCACGCTTGGGATCGACAGCCTGGCCAGTGTCAAACCGGGGCTCCAGGCCAGCACGGAGAGTTTCGAGGGGATCACGACGGCTCCGAGCAACGGATACACTACCGATTCCGTCGTCGCGATTGCGGTGGGGGAGCGCTATGTGGTGAGGGGGCGGGTGACCTGCGTGTCGCTGGGACTCCCCAAGTACGGCAAACTCGAAGTCGTCTCCTTCGACGACGTGGCCCGAAGCGTCACCTTTCGGATTCTCACCGACGACAACTGCGGCTTCAAGGGCCTCCAGCCCGGCCTACCCAACAACTAGTCGTGATTGACATCAAGCGTCTCCGCCAGGATCCCGAGGGCACTCGGGCCCGCCTGCTGCGACGGAGAGACGACTCGCTGGGCCCGCTGCTGGATGAGATGCTGCAGCTGGATCGGCAGCGGCGCGAGCTGCTGACCCGGGTGGAATCTCTCAAGGCGGAGCGGAACGCGGCCAGCGATGAAGTCGCCCGGCGAAAGCGGACAGGAGAGCCAGCCGACGAGCTCATGCAGCAGCTGAAGGCATCGGGTGAGGAGGTTCGGGCGCTCGATCCGGCGCTGCGAGAGCTGGAGGCAGTGCTCGACGAGCGGCTCCTCTCCCTGCCCAATCTCCCGCTGGATGAGGTGCCCGATGGCGATGCTTCGGCCAACCGGGTACTCCGCACCTGGGGCAATCCCCCAGTGTTCGACTTTACTCCGCGGCCCCATTGGGAGCTGGGCACGTCGCTTGGCATCCTGGATCTTCCCGCCGGGGTGAAAATCAGCGGCTCGGGCTTTCCGCTCTACACCGGGGCGGGGGCCCGCCTGATTCGCGCCCTCGCCAACTTCATGCTCGATCTCCATACTCGAGAGCATGGCTACCAGGAAGTGGCTCCGCCGTATCTGGTCAGTCGGGCCGCACTGACCGGCACGGGCCAGCTCCCCAAGTTTGCGGAGGAGGTGTACGCGTCGCCGGCCGACGACCTGTTTCTGATTCCCACGGCGGAAGTCCCGGTTACCAACATCCATCGGGAGGAGATTCTCGAGCTGAAAGATTTGCCGGCCGCCTACGTGGCCTTTACCCCGTGTTTTCGCCGGGAGGCCTTCTCTCACGGGAAGGACACCCGCGGTCTCATCCGGGTCCATCAATTCGATAAGGTCGAGCTGGTGCGCATCGTGCAGCCGCAAAACTCACCCGCCGAGCATGAGCAGATTACCGGGCACGCCGAAGCTGTGCTGCGCCGACTCGGTTTGCCGTACCGCGTCATCGAGCTTGCCGCGGGGGACACGGGCTTTGCCAGCGCCCGGACCTACGATCTCGAGGTCTGGGCCGCAGGGGTGGGCACCTGGCTCGAGGTGTCGAGCTCGAGCACCTTCACGGATTACCAGGCCCGCCGGGCGAACATCCGTTATCGTCCGGCCCCCAAAGCCAAGCCCGAACTGGTGCACACCTTGAATGCCTCGGGCGTAGCATTTCCCCGCACTATCATCGCCCTGCTGGAGAACAACCAGGCGGCCGACGGGTCAGTCAGGGTACCGGAAGCGCTGGTACCCTACATGGGCGTCGATCGTTTGACTCCCTGTGCGTAGCGACCGGCTGCAGCGACTGGCCCCCACCATGGTGGCTGCGCTGGTAGCATTGCTCGCCGCGCTGAGTCTGGGCACTGGAATCCTGATCTTCCGGCACTTTCAAGCCGACGCCACGGCCACCAGCCGGCTCTACTCCGGCGTATTCGGCGGGTTGAACAATCCCCGGGCCGGAGCCGAAGCCGAGGCGTTGCTCCGCCTGGGAGAACAGGTGCGATCGCTGGGACTCCCGCTGGTAGTAACCGACCGGACGGGACGGGTTACCGCGGCGGCAAATTTGCCGTTCGAGGCGGCCCTGGATGATCCGCGGGTCAAGGCATACGCCGCGCGGCTCGACCGGCAAAATCCGCCCATAAGCGACGCGGCCATCGGCACGGTGCATTACGGGCCGCTTCCGGCCCAGCGCAATCTGATTGCGCTGGCGGTGCTGCAGGGACTCACCATCGCGGTCATGGTGGCGGTGGCGGTGTTTGCCTACCGGAGCGCGATGTCGGCTCAACGCGACCGGCTTTGGGTGGCGATGGCGCGAGAAGCCGCCCATCAGATGGGAACCCCGCTGACCAGCCTGCAGGGATGGATCGAGCGGGTGCGTTCGCACGCCACGCCACCACCCGGGCTGGCCGATCACCTTTCGGCCGATGCCGAACGCCTCGATCGCGTGGCACAACGCTTCGAGCGGATCGGAAACCCGGCCAAGCGCGAGCCGATTGGACTGGGAGCTCTGGCCGACCGGGTGGCCGGCTATTTCCGACCCAGGCTGCCGCGACACGCCAACATGATCGAGCTCAGGGTGGAGGCCGCCGGAGCAGGCCCCACCGTTCTGGGCGATCCCGTGCTGCTGGAGTGGGCGCTCGAATCATTGGTGAAGAACGCAATTGATGCGCTGCAAGGCCGGCCCGGTACGATTATCCTGCGGGTCGGAGCCGAGGATCATATGGGTGTCATTCGCGTCATTGACGATGGTCCGGGCGTGGCCAAGGAGCTGCGCCGGACACTGTTCGAGCCCGGCATTACCACCAAGCGGGGTGGCTGGGGAATCGGGCTTGCGCTCTCGCGGCGGGTGGTGGAAGACGCTCACGCGGGTGTGTTGATGCTGGAGCCGGTGGAGCGGGGAACCTGTTTTGCCATTCGAGTGCCGCTGGCAGGACGGGAGACGTGATCGAGGCTTCGCCTACGCAACTCGAGCCCGCGCTGAACCCTGCCCAGCGGGAAGCCGTGGAGCATGTCGAAGGGCCGCTGCTGGTGCTGGCAGGGGCGGGCTCGGGGAAGACGCGAGTCCTCACCATGCGCATTGCCGCCCTGATCGACCGGCACGGCGTGCCTCCCGACCGCATCTTCGCCGTAACCTTCACCAACAAAGCCGCCGGAGAAATGAAGCACCGGATCGGGCGGTTGCTGAATCGGGACCCTTCCGGGCTGTGGATCGGGACGTTCCACTCCCTCTCCGCCCGGATTCTGCGGCGGGAGGCGGAACTGCTGGGCTTTACCCGCCAGTTTACCATCTACGATGAGGATGACCGTCTCAGTCTGATCCGCCGGCTGATGGAACAGCAGGGGCACTCGACCAAGCTGTTCCCGCCCCGGGCGGTGCAGTCGGTCATCTCAGCGGCCAAGAACCGGATGGTGTCACCGGCCGATCTGGCCAACGGAGCCAGCTTCGATCGACTGGCTCAGGTGTCAGCCGAGGTGTACGGGGCTCTGGGAGCGGCGCTGAAGGCGGCGAACGCCATGGACTTCGACGACCTTCTGCTCCATCCCCTGAAGCTCTTCCGCGAGCACCCCGAGCGGCTCCGGGCGTACCAAAACAGGTTTCGCTTCATCCTGGTAGACGAGTTCCAGGACACCAATCGAGCGCAATACCAGCTCATCCGCCTGATCGGCTCGCACGGCAACGTGTGCGCGGTGGGAGACGACGATCAGTCCATTTATGGCTGGCGAGGCGCAGACGTCCGGAACATGCAGGATTTTCTCAAGGATTTTCCCGGGGCCAAATTGATCCGATTGGAGGAGAACTATCGTTCGACCCAGATCGTCCTGGATGCGGCCAACGGCGTCATCGCGGAGAACAGCGGACGAATCGGCAAGACACTTACCACCCGCCGCCGCGGTGGCGAGACGGTAACGCTGGTTGCGGCCGCAGACGAGCGGGACGAAGCCGAGTGGATCGTTCGCGAGCTGCAGAAGCGAAGTGCCGCCTCGGATTGGTCCGTATAGCGAAATGGCAGTGCTTTACCGCACCAATTCCCAATCGCGCGCTCTGGAGGAAGCCTTTCGGCGGGCCGGGGTACCCTACCGTTTGATCGGTGCCATCAGCTTTTACGAGCGGCGGGAAGTCAAAGACCTGCTGGCGTACCTGCGCCTGATCGCGAATCCCGCGGACAACGAGGCCTTTCTCCGAGCCGTCGGTGTCCCCCGCCGGGGTCTGGGGGAAACCAGTCTGGCCACGCTCGATAGGCATGCCACTCAGTGGGGCAAGCCGCTGCTCGACACTGCCCGCATTGCCGATCGCATTCCGGATTTGCGGCCCAGTCGTCCGGGAAGCATTCCGCGGCTTTGCCGGGTTGATCGACGCAGCGGCGCAACTGCAGCACCTTCCGCCCGCCGATTTGCTGGAGCATGTCATCCGGACCATCAATTACGAGAACGTGCTTCTGGCCGAAGGACCGGAAGGAGCCGACCGCTGGGAAAATGTCCGCGAGCTGGTGGCCAGCGCCGCCAACTGGTCGGAGGAAGCGCCACCTGAGGATGACGAGTCAGGAACGCCACTCGAGCGGTTCCTCGCAGAGGCCGCGCTGCTCTCCTCGGCCGATACGGTGCTGGGCCAGGAGGAGGGGGTGACCCTCATGACGCTGCACACCGCTAAGGGGCTCGAGTGGCCCGTGGTGGTGATGAGCGGCATGGAGCACGGACTTTTTCCGCTGGCCCGAGCGGAGGAACAACCCAGTGGACTCGAGGAGGAGCGCCGGCTCTGCTACGTTGGCCTCACCCGGGCCAAGGACAAGCTCTACTTGACGTGGGCCCGGGCTCGGCGGCGAGGCGGCGAGCTCCGCCCCGGAATAGCATCCCGCTTTTTGAAGGCCATACCGCCCGGCATCGTGGAAGAACGGCGGACGACGTCGCTTGTGGGCGCCGGACTGGTCGGCGGGGCAGCGGGGCGCGCGGACCGGCGGTCAGGCGGACGGGCGGTCGGGAGAGCGAGGCTGGACCAGCTATGGATCGGGCGTGAGCCCGGCGGTCCGCCCGTCCGACAGTCCGCCCGAAGAGGCCTCACAGGACACGCCGCGTTACGTGAAGGGCGAACGGGTTCGGCACCGGCGCTTCGGCAGCGGGACTATTCAGGGACTCATGGGCACCGGGCGAGATCTCAAGGTGTCGGTGGCATTCGACGACCAGGAAGTTGGCGTGAAGCAGCTGCTGGTTGCCTATGCCGGGCTGGAACGCGACTGGGAGAGTGCATGACCATCCGCCGAGATGAAGTGCTGCATGTCGCCAAGCTGGCAGAGCTGGCGGTGCCCGAGTCCGAGCTCGAGCGTCTAGTGGAACAGCTGAACCGGATAGTCGACTATGTCGCGCAGCTCGACGAGGTGCCGGCAGATCACATGGCGGAGCCATTTCTCCCGGGCCCTTCCGCAGCTCAGCCCTCGAGAGGACGTCGAAGGTGCAGTGCCCCTGGCGCGCGCCCCGGTGGAACTGGCACCCGAGTTCAAGGACGGCTTCTTCCTGGTACCCCGGCACGGTGCCATGGAGGACGCATGACGAGCGGGGCAGCGGGGCAGCGGGGCGGCGCTGACGAGAGCCGGGAAGCGGCTGGCGGCGGCCCAGTCCCTCAACGCCACACTGGACTGGTCGCAGGAGCTGCTCGATGCCGAGGCGGCCCGGGTGGACGCGATGCCGGAGCCGGGTCCTCTGGCGGGAATGCCGATCGCGCTCAAGGACAACATCGTCACCGTGGAGCAGCCGAGCACCTGTGCCTCGCGGATACTGGAGGGGTACCGGTCGCCCTTCAACGCGACGGCGGTCGAGCGCCTGCGCAGCGCCGGGCGCGCTGGTCGGGATCAAGAGCAATATGGATGAGTTCGCCATGGGCTCCTCCACCGAGCATTCGGCGTTTGGGCGGGTCAAACATCCGCTGGACCCCACGCGCGTGCCCGGAGGATCCTCCGGAGGTTCGGCGGCGCTGGTAGCGGCGGGAGTAGTTCCCGCGTCGCTCGGATCGGAGACCGGCGGCTCGGTGCGCCAGCCGGCCAGTTTCTGCGGCGTGGTCGGTATCAAGCCGAGCTATGGGAGGGTCAGCCGGTACGGCCTGGTGGCATTCGGCTCGTCGCTGGATTGTATCTCGGTTTTCGGCCGCACGGTGGAGGACGCCGGCCGGGTACTGAGCGTCGATCAGCGGGCCTGATCCGCTCGATGCCACTGCCGTAGATCGACCGCCGATGCCGGTGCCCCAGCCGCGCCAGGATTTGCGCGGCATCACCGTGGGTCTCCCGCGGGAGTACTTCCCGGCCGATCTCCACCAGGGAGTTGCGAGCCGCGCTTACCCGCACCATCGAACTGGCGCGAGAGCTGGGCGCAGAGATCCGGGAGGTTTCGCTACCGCATTCAGCCTATGCGGTGCCGACGTACTACATCATCGCTCCCGCCGAGGCGGCGGCAAATCTGGCGCGCTACGATGGAGTACGATATGGGCTCCGCCGGATCGGCCCGGAGGGCGACATCCGATCGCTCTACCGTGCTACTCGGGGAGAGGGGTTCGGGGCCGAAGTCCAGAAGACGAATTCTGGTGGGCACCTATGTATTGAGCGCCGGATACTACGATGCGTACTACCGAAAAGCCCAGCGGGTACGATCACTGATTGCGGATGATTTTCGGCGGACCTTCGACGAGCGGGGTGGATCTCTTGCTCACTCCCACCACGCCAACCCCGGCCTTCAAGGCGGGGGAGAAGACGGAGGATCCGGTCGCGATGTATCTGGCCGACATCTTCGTCTGCCCCATCAACCTGGCCGGGCTGCCGGCGGTGAGTATCCCGGCCGGGCGGAGCGAAGGGCTGCCCATCGGCGCCCAGCTCATTGCACCGGCCTTCGACGAGGAGCGGCTCCTGGCCGCCGCCGCTGCGCTGGAGCGGGCCATTCCCGCCGAAGCAGAGGTCCGCTGATGGCCTGGGAAACAGTGATTGGACTGGAGGTGCACGTGCAGCTCCGCACGCGCACCAAGATGTTCTGCGCCGACCGCACCACGTTTGGCGATCCTCCCAATACCAACGTGTGCCCGGTTTGTCTCGGTCTGCCGGGTGCGCTGCCGGTACCGAACGCGGAGGCCATTCGCCTGGGAACCCGGGCGGCCCTGGCACTGGGATGCACCGTGCACCAGACCAGCGTTTTTGCCCGCAAGAACTATTTCTATCCCGATCTGCCCAAGGGCTATCAAATCTCCCAGTTCGACAAGCCGCTGGCGACCGGTGGCAGTGTGCAGCTTCGATTCCTCCGAACGGGGTCGAATGCGGGTTGGCATCACCCGACTTCACCTCGAGGAGGATGCCGGCAAGCTGCTGCACGACCGCTTTCCCGGGAAAACCGCGGTAGATCTGAATCGAGCGGGGATTCCGCTGGCCGAGATCGTGAGTGAGCCGGATCTTCGTTCCCCTGCCGAGGCCAGAGCTTACCTGGCCACGCTCCGGCAGATCCTGGTGTACGCCGGGGTGAGCGACTGCAGCATGGAGCAGGGAAGTCTCAGAGTCGATGCCAACATTTCTATCCGGCGGCCGGGCGATTCGCGCCTCGGAACCAAGACCGAGGTGAAGAACATGAACTCCTTCGCCAACGTCGAGCGGGCGCTGGAGGCGGAACGCGCCCGGCAGATTACCCTGCTGGAATCCGGCCAACGGGTGGATCAGGTGACACTGCTGTTCAATGCGGGAACCGGTCAGGTCAAGCCGATTCGCTCAAAGGAAGAGAGCCACGACTACCGCTACTTCCCTGATCCGGATCTGCCGCCGCTCGTGCTCCTGCCGGCGTGGATCGACGAACAACGTGCTGCGCTCCCCGAGCTTCCCGAGGCCAAGCGAGCCCGGTTGGAAACCGAGTACGCTCTTCCGGCCTATGACGCCGGGGTGATCACCAGCGAGCCCGAGCTGGCGCGAGTTCTTCGAATCAGTCGTGCGGGCAGGAGTCGACCCCAAAACCGCCGCCAACTGGATCATGGGCGAGGTGATGACCACCTACAATGAGCGGGGCGCGTTCCCGGTCTCCCCGGAACGGCTGGCCCGTCTTATTGCTCTCGTTCGTGACGGCGGGTTGAGCCACCAGGCCGCTAAACGGGTGTACGCCGAGCTGGCTCTGGCCGCCGACTGAAGACCCGGCGGCCGTGGCGGAACGATTGGGTTTGACTCAGGTGAGTGACGAGAGCGCCCTCACCGGCTGGGTGGACGAGGTGCTGGCCGCGCATCCGGGCGAAGTCAGCCGGTTTCGCAGCGGCGAGAGCAAGTTGATGGCGTTTTTTGTGGGGCAGGTGATGAAGCGGAGCAAGGGGAAGGCCGATCCGAAGGGGGTTCAGCCGTTGTTACAACAGCGGCTGCGGCAAACCGCGCAGAGCGAGTCTTCGCGCTAGGGTACAACCGGAAAGATCTGGAGCAGGCTCATCGGGTCCACCGAGATGGTGCCGTATCGAGCAACCCAGTGGAGGTGCGGCCCCGTCACCCGCCCGCTTCGGCCCACAGCGCCGATGCGTTGCCCCGCCCTTACCATCTGTCCTTGTCGGACATACGCCCGGCTCAGGTGGAAATAGGCGGTAACCAGCCCGCCCCCATGATCGAGGTAGATGGTCCCGCCCGCCAGATAGAAGTTCGCCACCAACGCCACAATCCCCCTGCCGGCAGCAAGGACCGGCTCTCCCACCGCACCGGCAAAGTCGGTCCCGAGGTGACGGCTCTGCACTTCGCCGTTAAAGACGCGCGCGGTTCCGAACGGGCTGGTGATGCGGCTGGCCCGAGGCAGCCGAAAGGGGCCGGCCCAGAGCCGGGTTCGCGACTGAGAGCGACGCGAGACCTGGCGACTCTTCAGGATCTCCGACTGGATTCGGGCGGCCGCGGCACTGTCGGGTTTGACGAAGCCGGGGGCCACCTTCAGCACCTCACTGGGATAGCCGCTCCGGCGCACCGGTAGATACGCCATTGCGGTGTCACTCCAATCGGGTCCGCGCAGGAACAGCGTCACGTCGAAGGAATCCCCGGCTTCGACCGGTACTCCAACCAGCGCCCGAAGAGTGTTCGCTCCTCCCGGCTCGAAGTGAAGCGGCTCGCCGGCCGCCTCTCCTCCGTTCAGGGTGACACCTGCTGCGGGTGTCACCCTGATCCAGCCAAGGCTGCCCTCGGTAAGGCCGGTCTCAGCGTCGATGCTGAATCGGGGCAGTGAGTCAGGTGGGACGTGGAAGAGAGTCCTGGGCGTAAACAGGTCCGGCCCTCAGGCAATAGAGCGCGATCGCGCAGGCGCCCCAGTGAGGGAGGCGGAAAGTGCTGGTTTGTCGCCGGCCGCCGAAGTGGGAGACTTCAGCGGTCAGCCGCTCACGAGCTTCTTGGGGACGGCGCGCTGCCTTCGGGCGCGCGCCAGGGAAGCTTCTGGGAGATCCTGCTCCAGAACACGAGGGGCCGCTGGGGGAGCCCGAAGTGTTCGTTCGCGGCCTCTTGCAGCTCGGCGGTGTCCCGCCGGCCCGCCTCGCGAATGACCCGCCGCCGCATTTCCTTCGCCGTCTTCAGCGGCCGCTCTCCCGATGGGTCAAGGTGCCGGGCCGACGAGACGGACTCGGTGAGCAGCTCCATCATGAAATCGAAGGAGAGTCCCAAGTGGCGTTCAACATCCTCATCCGTCAAAGGCCAGCGGCTGTACTCCCGGGCCACCTGACTGGCCCGCTGCCAGCTGGTCGTCTCGGTGAGATGGACCATGCCTCGGAACAGGCGGCGGTTGGTACGCACACTGAAGATGGTGGGTGCAATGATTCGATCGAGATGCGCATCAGCCGGCGCATGGTCCAGCAGAATCACGTCCTTGGCCGCGCGGGCGTAGGCGTCGCCCAGGTGCGCTTCGACCCGGGTTTCCCAATAGGAGTGACCCACTGCGGCCGTGCTGCTGGTGAGCATCAGCTGGCGGGGTACGAAGTAGTTGTGGGCGATGGTGTCGGCTGCCAGATGACTCAGGTAGCCCAGCCCAAACGCTCGAAGCGCGTCGCTCGGCGCCAGATCATGAATCTCCTGGCCCACATGCCAGTAGTGGCAGTGCCGGCCGAGCGGGGCGTAATGCTTCGCGATGGACGAATCAGCCGCGATGTTGCCGTACAGAAAATCGAAAGGAAACGCCCGCAGGAGATCGGCCACAGCGGCCGGTAAGTGGGGAAGATTGGCCAGGACCGATTCGCCCAGGTAGATGTGGGTTCCTGGAGTCCAGGCGTACACCTCGGGCGGAAGCAGCAGGAAAAGCAGCCCCACGCCCGCGCAGGCGAGCGAGAGGCGTGACAACGTCATCAGCGACTCGGCACCAGGAAGCGCCGAACCCGTCCCAGCATGCCATTCCCCCGGCGGACCGAGCGAAGCGCGGCGGCGGCATCCAGGGCCGCGCCTTCCACTTCGTCATGGACCACGTCGTACAGGGTCTCCAGCTCCTCCAGCTTGACCTCGATCCGGTCGGCTGCCCGAACGGTTTTGCGGCGGAGGCGGCGCGCGGTCTGGGCAAAGGCACCCGCTTCGTGCCGCACCAGCACCATAAGATCCTGGCCCTGCTCGGTCAGGCGGCGCAGGGATTTCAGGGTGCGGGCCACGTCGTCCTGCAACCCGTCGACTAGAGTGCTCACCTTGCGGACCTGCCCGGCGACCTTGAAGGCCGCCACCGCGACGGCCACCGCCAGGCCCAGAAAGGACAGCGCCAGAACGGCCAGCGAGATCGCAGCGACCGGCCCTACCCACTCCTGGGATGCGCCGACCTGCGCCAGTGCGAGAGTCATCATACGCCAGTTACCTCCGGGGAAGGCTCACGAACTGCTCGGATGCGACCTGTGGACCGCCCATAGCCCATCACGCTAATACAAAGCCGCCGCGGCATGACCGCAACCCCCTTGCCTCGGCTTCTACCGCGTCACCAGGCCGTCGGCGGCGAAGGAGCCGGGAACTCGGCGAGGATCGCCAGCGCCTCGTCGCGCTCGCCGCGGGCGGCGAGGATGCGCGCGAGCGCGACGCCGGCGTCGGCGCGGCGCGGGCTCGAGCTCGAGCGCGCGGCGCAGGTCGTCCTCGCCGCCCGACTCGACCAGCGCGTCGGCCTCGGAGGGCACGAGCCCGTCGAGGAAGCGCGTCGACCGCGGCCGGCGGCTGCGCGCCGATGAACTCGACGACGACCTTGCCGTCCTTGAACGCCTTGACGGCGGGGATGCCCTGGATGCCGGAACGCCGCGGCGAGGCGCGGGTTGGCGTCGGTGTCGACCTTGGCGAGCGCGACCTTGCCCGTCGCGCTCGTTGACGGCCTTCTCGAGCACCGGCGCGAGCGGCGGCAGGGCCCGCACCACGTCGGCCCAGAAGTCGACGACGACGGGCAGCTCGTGCGAGCGCTCGATGACGTCGTGCTCGAAGGTGGCTTCGGTGGCGTCGATGATCACGCTTCGTAGGATGACCGGGCGTGCGCGATTTCACCGTCAGCGCGACGGCGTGGCGCTCGCCGGGCGAGGAGGCGGGGCGAGGGCATCCCGGTCGTGCTGCTGCACGGCCTGACCGCGACCCGCCGCTACGTGGTGATGGGCTCGCGGGCGCTCGAGCGCGCCGGCCACCGCGTGGTCGCCTACGACGCCCGCGGCCACGGCCGCTCGTCGCCGGCGCCGGCCCGGAGGACTACGGCT
This sequence comes from uncultured Gemmatimonadales bacterium, assembly GCA_963825815.1. Taxonomy (GTDB): domain Bacteria; phylum Gemmatimonadota; class Gemmatimonadetes; order Gemmatimonadales; family GWC2-71-9; genus CAVVWJ01. Next base: position 252,364 of record CAWGVB010000012.1, read on the forward strand.
ACGAGCGGCTGGCGCGGCGACCTGCTCGCCGTGCTCGACGACCGCGGGATCGACCGCGCCGTGCTGGCCGGCGCCTCGATGGGCGCGCACACGATCGTCCGGTTCGCGCTCGACCACCCCGACCGCGTCGCCGGGCTCGTCGTCATCACGCCCGCGTACGACGCCCGAGGGCGCCGCCCGCGCGACCTGGAGCGCTGGGACGCGCTGTCCGACGGGCTGCGCAACGGCGGCGTCGAGGGCTTCGTCGAGGCCTACGGCGACCCGCGGCGTGCCGGAGGCGTGGCGCGAGACGATCGACAGGTCCTGCACCAGCGGCTCGCCGCCCACGAGCACCCGGAGGCGCTCGCCGACGCGCTGCAGGCGGTGCCGCGCTCGCGCCCGTTCGAGCGCCTGGGAGGAGCTCGCGCGATCGAGCGCCGGCGGTGGTCGTCGCCAGCCGCGACGAGGTCGACCCCGAGCACCCGTACGCGGTCGGCGAGCGCTACGCCGAGGCGATCCCGGGCGCCGAGCTGCGTCTCCGAGGAGGCGGGCGCTCGCCGCTCGCCTGGCAGGGCGGCGCAGCTCTCCAAGGTGATCGCCGAGGTCGCCGCGCGCGGCACTAGCTGGCGGCTCCATCCGCGCCATCAGCAGCAGCGCGCACTCCACGACCGTCTCGCGGTCGTAGGAGGTCGCGAACGCCCACTCGTCGCCGTCCGTCGCGCCGGGCGACGAAGCAGGCGCCGAAGCCGGGCCGAGCGCGACCGTCGGTCCGCGCAGCGGGTCGTCCGGGCGAGCGCGCCGTCGCGCACCCCGCGTGCCGTCGAACGCGTCGCCGGCGCCGAGCACGCCGACGAACGCGACGCGTCGGCAGCCCGACGTAGCGCGTCGACGGCGTCGCGCTGGCGCTCGTCGGCGAGCGCGGCGAGCAGCATCCCGGTCTCGCCGAGCCGGCCGCGCGCTCGAGGAGCAGGCCGGCCGCGCGCTCGGCGAGCTCGCAGCGGGCCGCGCGTCGGCCGCCGCCAGTTCGTCACCCGCTCGTACGGCATCGGGCCGGAGGGGTCGCCGCCCGCGCCGGCCAGCCGCAGCGGCGCGCCCGGTGGCTCGGGCAGCGGGTCCGGCAGCGGCCCGGGCTCGCCGAGCAGGAAGCCCTGCCCGAGCGTCGCGCCCGCGGCGCGCGCGATCGCGAGCTGCTCCTCGGAGTCGATCCCCTCGGCGAGCACGGTCGCGTGGCGGCGCTCGGCCTCGGCGCCGACGGCGGTCACGACGCGCGCGACGTCCTCGCGGCGACGCGCTCGGCGAGCAGCCGCAGGTCGAGCTTGATCACGTCGGGATAGAGCAGCGGCATCATCGCGAGCGAGCGCGAGTCGGCGCCGACGTCGTCGAGCGCGATGCCCCAGCCGCGCGTGCGCAGCTCGCGTCAGCGTGCGCAGCACCGCCTCCGGGCGCTCGGTCAGCGCCTCTCGGTGACCTCCATGACCAGCGTCGGCGCGGTCGCGCGGGAGATCGGGCAGGTCGAGCTCGAGCGCGCCGGCGTCGGCGTTGAGGAAGAGGGCGAACGGCGCGCCCAGCCCGGCCGTCGGCGGCGCGCAGCGCGGCCTCGCGGCGCGCGCGGTCGAGCTCGGCGACGCGGTCCTCGCGCGCGCCGCGGCGAACAGCTGCCTGGGCGGAGCGAGCGCGCCGTCGCCGGGCCGCGCGCACAGCGCCTCGTAGCCGACGACGCGCCGTCGCGCAGGTCGAAGATCGGCTGGAACGACCGGGCGCAGGTCCAGCGACGGCCGAGGTCGAGCATCCGCGATCAGTCACCGACCCGGTAGCGGTCACGGAAACCAACGCACGGGATCCGGCGTCCGGAACATCTCGCGCTGCGCGGTACTTCGGCATGCGGAGCGGGTATGGATGTGGACGGTCGAACGCTGACTTCCGTCAATAGCGCTCGGCCGGCCCTGCTGCTGCTCGCTGTCATGTCCGCGATCATCGCCGCTGCGCCTGCCTCGCGACGTCACCCCGAGACGCAGGCATTGGCACCGCTCACTCTGGCAGAGGCGCGCGGTGCGGGAAGGAGTTCAAGGGCATCCGGCAGGGTCGGCGAACGGCGACGTCCTCATGCGACAACTCGGCCCTACGCGGATCACTGGTGTTCGGTATCGTCCGCCTGGAGGCGAGGCAGCAGCGGCTCGAGGTCAAGGCACAACCCAGGTTCAATGGGCGGCTCGAAGCTCCCCGTCGTTCGCCGCTGAGGGGGGCGCAGCTCGCGGCATGTCCGTGCTCATGACGGCGACGACGGCGTGGACGCCAAGAAGGCGCTATAGAACCGCGATCGCCGCGACTGGTCGTTCGACGGACTTCATCACCTGCGCCGAGCCACATCGTAGGGTCCGCACCTGGGTGAGCGCGACCGGGACGCCGCGTCCGCCGGCTCGGTCGCCTGACCTGACGAGGAGCCCGTGGCGGCAGGCTCTCCACGGGCCGCGGCATCGAGGTCGCTCGCGCCCCGTGCCGCTCGAGCAGGCCAGCCGTACCGCGCGGCCCGAGGACCGCCCCGCGGTGCTTGGGTGCGAGTCTGCCGCGGCGATCTACGAGAGACGTGCGCGCCGCGCTGACCTGGAGACGTGACACGCTCGCGCGCCAGGCGCTGCAGGCCGCCGACCGCGACATCGAGCGCGCGCTGGCCAAATAGGCTCTCGCGCGTGAGCGCCGGCTACTAGCGGCACGCCGCTGCCGCGCAAGCTCGGCATCAAGCCGGGCCACCGCGTGCTGCTGCTCGGCGCGCCCGGACGGCTTCGAGCGCGGCACGCTGGGCGAGCTGCCCGACGGCGTGCGCAGTCGCGCCGGCGGGCGCGCGGCACGGCCGACGTGATCGTGTCCTTCCACACCGAGCGGGCCGACCTCGAGCGGCGGCTGCCGGAGCTGCGCGCGCTGATGGAGCCGGCCGCCGGGCTGTGGATCGCCTGGCCGAAGCGGGCGTCGAAGGTCCCGACCGACATCACCGAGGACGTCGTGCGCGAGATCGCGCTGCCGACCGGCTGGTCGACAACAAGGTCTGCGCGGTCGACGAGACCTGGAGCGGGCTGCGGCTGGTGATCCGGCTGCGAGCGACCGCTAGCTTGCCGTGCGCATGACCGACCACGCTGCCCGAGGACCAGCGCCTCAACGAGATCTCGCCGAAGGCGTACGAGCATCCCGGCCGACCGCGCGGCGACGGCGGCGCTGCAAGCGCATCCCGATGCTCGACATGGTCGTGCGCAAGCTGATCGAGTTCGGCTACGAGCGCGCGCTGCGCCAGGAGCTGCTGGCCGGCTCGGTGCGGCTCGGCGCCCGACCAGCTGCCGGAGGTGTGGGCGACCACCGCGCGGCCTGCGCGCGGCTGGACCTCCCGAGCGATGCCCGACCTCTACCTGACGCAGTTCCCGTTCACCAACGCGGCGGCGATCGGCGCCGGGCAAGCCGATGGTGATGGTCAACTCGCGCACGGTCGAGCTGCTCGACGAGGCAGGAGCTGCGCACCGTGCTCGGCCACGAGGCCGGGCCACATCCTGTCCGACCACGTGCTCTACCGGACCGCGCTGATGATCCTGCTGCAGCTGCGCGGCCGCGGCGCGGCTGCCGCTGCTCGCCGGGCTGCCGCTGCTCGGCGGTCAGGCTCGCGCTGCTCGAGTGGTTCCGCGCCGCCGAGCTGTCGTGCGACCGCGCGGCGACGCTCGTCAACCGCGACCCGCTGGTGACCTGCCGCACGCTGATGGTGATGGCCGGCGGCGCTGCCGTCGCGCAAGCTCGAACCTCGACGCGTTCGTCCAGCAGGCCAGCGAGTACGAGGAGTGGGAGCCCGGCTGGGACAAGCTCGCCCGCATGCGCATCGAGCTCGGCCAGACCCACGCGTTCCCGGTCAAGCGCGTGTCAGGAGCTGATGAAGTGGGTCCGCAGTCGGGCGAGTACGACCGGATCATCGCCGGCGAGTACGTCCGCCGCGGCGACCCGCCGACGCGCGCGAGGAGGCCGGCGACGCCGCCGAGCACTACGCCGAGCGCTTCCGGGCGATCTTCCGCGAGTCCAGCAGGACGAAGTCGAAGAAGTACGACAGC
>CAWGVB010000013.1:0-270695 GCA_963825815.1 uncultured Gemmatimonadales bacterium
GATCGAGCGCTTCTATACCCACGCCTATCTGGCCGAGTGCAACGACGCCCTGGCCCAGATGTACGGCTACAGCAAGGCCGGAGAGCTGATCGGCGCACGACTGGGTGACATGATGCCCCGCTCCGACCCGCAGAACCTGGAGTACCTGCGCGCATTCATTCGGAGCGGGTATCGCCTGACCGACGCCGAATCGCACGAAGTCGATCGCGAGGGAAACGAGCGCTACTTCCTGAACAACCTGATCGGATTCGTATCCGAGGGACAACTGCGGCGCGCCTGGGGCTCCCAGCGGGATGTTACGATCAATCGACAGGCCGAGTCCGCCATTCAGGCGAGCGAGGCCCGGTTTCGCAGCGTGTTCGAGTCGGGCATGATCGGTATTGCCTTCTGGAACGGCCAGCTGATCACCGGCGCCAATGATGTCCTGCTCGACATGCTGGGCTATACCAGAGAGGAACTGGCCCAGGGGGTGCTTCGCCAGGGCCGTCTCACCCCGCCGGGGTACGAAGAGGCGGACCGTAAGGCCACCGAGGAAACCCGGCTCAGGGGCTCATGCACTCCGTACGAAAAGGAGTTTTTGCGGAAGGATGGAACCCGGGTTCCCGTCCTGGTTGGCGGAGCTCGGCTGGCCGATCACATGTCCGACGCCGTGTTCTTCGTCCTGGATCTCACGGCCCGTCGCCAGGCGGAAGACCGCCTGAGACAGGCAGAGCGGATCGAGGTCGTGGGTCAGCTGGCCGGGGGCATGGCCCACGAAGCCAACAACCAGATGTCCGTTGTCCTGGGCGCCGCCAGCTTCATTCTCGGCCCGGAAGGACCTGCCCGAGCCCGTGAGACAGGACGTGGACTACATCCGGCAGGCCGCCGAGCGCACCGCGTCGATCACCCGGCAGCTGCTCGCCTTCAGCCGGCGGCAGATCCTCAAGCCAGAGGTGGTAAATCTGAATGCGGTGCTGAACAACCTTCAGCCCATTCTCCGCCGCACCCTGACCGAACAGCAGACGCTGGAGCTCCGGCTGGATCCGGCGGCGGCTCCGGTACGGGCCGACCCGGCCCAGCTCGATCAGGTCCTGCTGAACCTCACGATCAATGCCCGGGACGCGATGCCCGACGGCGGCACCTTGACCATCGAGACCCGCGAGGTGGAGCTGACCGACGAGTACACCGCCCGACGTCCGGGCGTCTCCATCATTCCGGGGACGTACACCGCTCTGGTCGTCAGCGACACCGGCCATGGCATGGATCAGGAAACCATGAAGCACCTGTTCGAGCCATTCTTTACCACCAAGGCCGTAGGACAGGGAAGCGGCCTGGGCCTGGCGATGGTGTACGGCATCGTGAAGCAGACCGGCGGAAACATCTGGGCCTACAGTGAGCCCGGCATGGGAACGACCCTCAAGCTGTATTTCCCTTCGGTGCGGGAATCGGCGAGCGCTCCGGCTCCCGCGGAGCCGGAGCAGCCGAGCCGAGCTGCAGGCGGAAGGATACTGATCGTCGAGGACGATCCCCTGGTGCGGGAGATGGCCCGGCGCTCCTTGTCCGAGGCGGGATACGAAGTAATGGAGGCGGCCAACGGACAGACCGCGCTGGATCTCGTCTCCAGAGGGGTCGCGGGTCGATGCGGTGCTCACCGACCTCGCAATGCCGGGCATTGGCGGACGCGAGCTGGCGCGGCGACTGCGGGAGAGCCGACCCGGCTTGCCGGTGGTATTCATGTCGGGCTACACCGATGACGTTGTCCTTCGCCGCGGCCTGCTGGAGAGCGGAGTCCCATTTCTCGAGAAGCCCCTGTCTCCGGTGAAGCTCGCTCAGAAAATGCGACAGGTGCTCGATGGCGGATCGCTGTGAGCAACCTCACTCCCCTCGTCTCCCGACAACTACATATATTTCCTCGCCCTGTCGGGCCGGGGTTGTGACACTCCGAGCGGGCGTGGTCGTCGGAGTCAGCATCCACACCCCGAACTCAAGGCCGTCGCTCTCCGCGGCGGCCCTCCTCAAGGAGTCGAGGCATGGCTAATCGTGAAGGGGGCAAACCTGGCGGCGGAGGTGGCGGCCAGGGTGGCGGTGGTGGTCAGAAGGGCGGTGGCGGCGGACAAGGCGGCGGCGGGGGCCAGAAGGGTGGCGGTGGTGGCGGCGGTGGTCGACCCGGAGGACCTGGTGGTGGCGGCGGACAGGGTGGCGGCGGTGGCGGTGGCGGGCAGAAAGGCGGCGGCGGCGGTGGTGGGCGTCCCGGTGGTCCGGGCGGTGGCGGTGGCCAGGGCGGCGGTGGTCAGGGTGGCGGCGGCGGGTCGTCCTGGTGGCCCGGGTGGCGGCGGCCAGGGTGGCGGAGGCCAGGGTGGCGGCGGCGGCGGTCAACGAGGTGGTGGTGGCGGCGGTGGACAGGGCGGCGGTCGGCGGTGGTTGGGGTGGCGGCGGTGGCGGTCAGGGAGGCAACCGGTAGGTAAACAGCGCAATAAGCGGGATGAGCGCCCCAGTCTCTTGGAGAGTGGGGCGCTCTTCTTACCGGGGGTACGGGGGGGTATACTAGGGGCTGGCTTAACTTCAGATCTTCGCCGACAATCCGGCTTCTGATCACTGCCGCCTCCCGCTCCTTGGTGGGGCGGCGCGAGGAGATCGAATGAGCTCAAAGCGCGGACGCGAAGGGAGACTCAAGCCGCAGCACGCCAACCTGTATCCCGGCCTGGAGCCGGGGGTCTGGCTGCCGGTCGAGAACCTGATTCGGCACGTCACCCAGCTGATCTATCAGGACCCATCACGGCGCCGGGTCATCACCGGACCCCGTCTGTTGCATCAGGAGCACTTCGAATATCGCGGTGCATCGGAACGGCCCGAGGGATTACCGGCCAGCGCCAGTCGCCTGAGCGACGCCAGCGCCGAGCCCCGCACGTTCCCTCCCACCCAGACCGAGGCCGATCAGGGGAACCAGAGAGGACCGACTTCATGAGCCAACCCCCCCGAGCAGGAGTGCAGGCCGGCCGTCGCGTGCGCGCCGATGTGCGGCAGGCGCTCCTCAAATCGAGCTCCGCCCATCTCTATCCGGGTATCCCGCCGGGTGAGTGGCAGCCCGCCACTGTCATGGTTGATCTGGTGCTGGCGCTCTAAATCAGCCAACGGTCGCGCCCCCTCCGCCCGCGATCGCATTCTGGACGGCGACCATTTCGAGTTTCGCGGCCGGCTTTCCGCCGGTGGCCAGGACGATCAGCGCCGAACCCGGCTCGAGGAACGTCGTGATCGCAAGGAGGCGGATCCGGACGAGTGACTGCGATCACGTCCTGAAGCCAGCAGCTACACTACGTTCGCCGGGTGAGGTCGGGTGGGGTGGAGGCGCGAGTCGTCCGGCGAACAGCAGAGGTGATACGTATGAGATGCGCTCCTTGGCTTTTGGGATCCCTTACCGCGGCGTTGATGGTTGGTTGCGGCGGGGACAGGCGAAATAACGACAACTCAGCAGCAGGAACCGGTACTGAGACCGGCACCATGCAGGGCGGAGCGGCAACCACAGACACCGCCATGTCCGAGCGGTGGTACCAGCGGCATGAGTCAGCGGCATGAGCTCGGACACCGGCATGAGCCGCGGCATGAGCTCGGACAGCACGACATGAGCCAGGGCATCGAGCGGACACCGCCAACGCGGCATGCGCCGCGAGTGCACGGGAACATGAGCCGCTCGAGTACTGGATCCGATTCCGCCAAGGGCAATCAGACCAAGTCGGGCGTGACCAACACCAAGACCGGGAAGTCGACATTGGGCAAAGGCGTCACCAAGACCCGTCCCGATCAGGGCCAGCCGGTCACCTCCAAGGGTGACACCGTCAGCGCCGGACCTGACACTACCGGAGGCAACCAGTAGTGCTTGCTCTCCTGCGGGGCGCGGCGCCGGCGTGCCGCGCCCGTCGCAGGAGGCAGATGGATTCATGACCCTACTCCCCGATGTTCGCAGCGCCCCCAGCATCCTGGTAGTCGACGACACGCCGACGGTACGCCGCATGGCGCACCGGCTGTTGACCGAATGGGGCTTTCGAGTGTTCGAAGCCGAGAGCGGCGAAGAGGCGATCGAGGTACTGGAAACGGCAAAGGGAGGAGTCCAGCTGGTCATCGTGGACGTCGATTCTACCGCTTCTCGACGGCGTCCAGGTGACCCGGCGAATCCAGGAGCGCTGGCCCGGTCAGCGGACGCTGTACATGTCCGCTCACCCGGCTGAGGTGCTGGCCCAGCACGGGCTGACCGAGCTGAGCGTGCCTTTCCTGGCCAAGCCCTTCACTCGCGACGAGCTGCTCACCAAGGTGAGTGAGGCGCTCGCCCGGCCCGGCTCCCTCGCCCCGAGGCCGCCGCGCTAGACCCCGTCCCGCCCGAGCTCGTGGTGCACAAGCCGGCCCGCGAGTGTCCGGTCAGCGAGCCTCATTCCCCCGACAGCTGCGGGATCGTCAAGGCAAGGCGCGAACGACAGCTGGCGGTCGACGGTCAGGAGCGAGCGCGGCCCAGGGTGAAGTAGAAGGTCGCTCCCTGCCCCACCAGACCTTCGGCCCACACCTTCCCGCCGTGGCGGTGGATGATGCGTTGAACCGTGGCCAGCCCGATGCCGTTCCCGGGAAACTCCTGCTGGGAGTGCAGCCGCTGAAAGGGGCCGAACAGCCGGGCGGCGTATGTCATGTCGAAGCCGGCCCCGTTGTCCCGGATGAAGTAGGTCGGCTCGCCTGAGGTCTGGGTCACCCCGAACTCGATCCGCGGCTCCGGCTGCTTGCCGGTGAACTTCCAGGCGTTCTGCAGCAGATTCTCCAGGGCGATCTTCAACAGCTGGCCGTCCCCCGTCACCACCACTCCCGGCCGGATCTTCACCTCCACCTGCCGATCCGGCTGCGCCTTCCTGCAGCCGGCTCAGCACCAGCTCTGCCACCGCGCTGAGGTCCACTTCCTGGTCCCGCAGCTCGGTCCGGGTAACCCGGGAGAGGTACAGCACGTCGTCGATCAGCTGCGACATCTGCTGGCTGGCCTCCCGGACCCGGCTCAGGAACTTGCGTCCCTCGTCATCCAGCCGTTTTCCCTGACTCTCCAGAATGGCCCGGCTGAAACTGTCGATTCTTCGGAGCGGAGCGCGAAGGTCGTGCGAAACGGCGTAGCTGAAGCTCTCCAGCTCCCGGTTCTTGTGCTCCAGCTCCCGGACCAGCTCGGCTCGGGTCTCGGCCAGCTCCAGCGCCGCCTGCTCGCTCTGCGCCAGTAAGGCGGCCTGGCGGCGGAGCAGCTCGTTCTTCTTCGCCAGCTCCACGAACACTGCCACCTTGGAGCGCACGAACTCCGGCACCACCGGCTTGACCAGGTAGTCCACGGCGCCGACGGCGTATCCCCGAACCGCCTGGGTCTGGGTGGTGTCGGCCGCGGTGAGAAAGAGAATCGGGGTGTGGCGGGAGCGGTCGCGCTGCCGGATCAGCTCGGCGGTCTCGAACCCATCCATCTCCGGCATCTTCACGTCCAGCAGAATCACGGCAAAGTCGTCACTCAGCAGCCGCTTCAACGCCTCGCGCCCCGACTCGGCGCGGACCAGGTTCTGCCCCAGATCCTCCAGCATGGCCTCGAGGGCGACCAGATTGGCGGGCTGGTCGTCGACGAGGAGAATGTTGACGCGGTCGTCGGATCGGGCGGACAGGCGGAGAGTCGGAGCGGGGACGTCCGGCAGGCCTGAGGCCGGGCGTCGCGGCTCCGTCATTGCAGGGAGTGCTCACTGCCCCGCCTCTCCGCCTGCCCCGCCCCTCCGCCTACCGGTACAGCCATACTCTCAGCAGCGACAGCAGCTGGTCCATATCAACCGGCTTGGCGATATAGTCCGACGCGCCGGCATCGATGCATTTCTCCCGGTCGCCCTTCATCGCCTTGGCCGTGACCGCAATGATGGGAAGGTTGCGGAAGCGCGGCATCTCCCGGATGGCGCGCATGGTCTCGTAGCCGTCCATCTCCGGCATCATGACGTCCATCAGCACCACGTCGACGTCCGGAGTGTCCTGCAGCCGGGCGATGCCGTCCCTGCCGCTCTCGGCGTAGACCACCTTCATCTCGCTCCGCTCGAGGAAGGTGGTCAGCGCGAAGATGTTGCGCACGTCGTCGTCCACAATGAGCGCCTTCCGGCCGGTGAGCGTAGGATCGGTGCGGTGGAGCTGCTCCAGCATGCGCTGCTTCGACTCGGGCAGCCGCGCGGTGACCCGGTGGAGGAAGAGCGCCGTCTCATCCAGCAGCCGCTCGGGCGACTGCGCGTCCTTGATCACCACCGATTCGGCCATCCGGCGCAGCTCCGCCTCTTCCCGCTTGGTGAGCTGCTTCCCGGTATAGATGATGGTCGGCAGCTTGCGGAGCCCGATCTCGCCCTTGACCCGGGTGATCAGCTGGAAGCCGGTCATATCGGGCAGACCGAGATCCAGTACCATGCAGTCGAACGCCTCCCGCTGCAGCGCCTCGAGGGCCTCCGCCCCGGTGCTCACCGCGGTGGTAACCACGTCCCCATCGCCGATCAGCTCGGCGATGCTCTGCTGCTGGGCCTGGTCGTCCTCCACCACCAGCAGCCGCTTGACCGGCCGGTCCACGAAGTCGTGCAGCGTGGTGAGCGCCTCGGAGAGCGATTCCTTGGTGGCCGGCTTGGTCATGAAATCGATCGCGCCCAGCCGCAGCCCTCGCTGCCAGTTCTCCTCCACCGAGATGATGTGCACCGGAATGTGCCGGGTGGAGGCGTCGTGCTTCAGCCGGTCGAGGATGGTCCATCCATCGGCGTCGGGCAACCTGAGGTCGAGCGTGACTGCGGTGGGTTGATACTCCCGGGCCAGCGCCAGCGCCCGGTCGGCCGACTGGGCCACCAGTCCCTTGAAGCCCCGTTCTCGCGCCAGATCGAGCAGAATCTGGGCGAAGTTGGGATCGTCCTCTGCGATCAGCAGGATCCGATCGCCCTCCTCGACGGTGGCGCGGTCGTCGTTGATCGCCCGCTCCACCACCGGAGCGAGCACCACCCGCGAGCTGGCCGTGAGCACCGGCTTCGGCTCGACCACCAGGCCGATGCCGTTGCCCGAGTCCTCATCCACCGAGGGAGTTTCCACCGGCTGCGCCGGATAGATCAACGGCAGGTACAGGGTAAAGGTGCTGCCCTCTCCCGGTGAGCTCTCGATCCTGATCTCGCCGCCCAGCAGCCGGGTGATCTGTCGGCTGATGGAGAGGCCCAGGCCGGTGCCGCCGTACTTGCGGCTGGTGGTGCCGTCGCCCTGCTGGAAGGCCTCGAAGATGACGCCGTGCTTCTCCTTGGGAATGCCGATGCCGGTATCGGTCACCGAGAACGCAATCACGGTGTTGGCCGCGTTCAGCATCTCCTGCTCCGGATTCCAGCCCTCCGTCGCCACCCGGGCCCGGAGCGAGACACTGCCCCGCTCGGTGAACTTGAACGCGTTGGAGAGGAGGTTCTTGAGCACCTGCTGCAGCCGCTTGGTATCGGTCTGCAGCGCCGGAGGCAGGCTGGGCTCGAGAAGGACGTCGAACTCCAGTCCCTTGAGGTCGGCCACCTGGCGGAAGGTGCTCTCGACGAATTTCCGCACCTCGGCGAAGGACACCGTGGTCACGTCCACCGCCATGGTGCCGGATTCGATCTTCGACAGGTCGAGAATGTCGTTGATCAGGTCGAGCAGGTCGGAGCCGGAGCTGTGGATGGTCTGGGCGAAACCGACCTGACGGCTGGTGAGGTTCCCGTCGGCGTTCTCGCTCAGGATCTGCGAGAGAATCAGCAGGCTGTTGAGCGGGGTCCTGAGCTCGTGCGACATGTTGGCCAGGAACTCGGACTTGTACTTGGAGATGAGGGCGAGCTGCTCCGCCTTCTCCTCCAGCGCCACCTTGGCCTGCTCCACCTCCTTGTTCTTCTGCTCCACCTCGGCCTTCTGGCCGGCCAGCAGGTGGGCCTTTTCCTCCAGCTCCAGGTTGGTCTTCTGCAGCTCGTCCTGCTGGTTCCGGAGCAGGTCCTCCGATTTCTGCAGCGAGCGGGTCTGCTGCTCCAGCCGCTTGTTGGTCTCGGTCAGCGCCTCCTGCTGCGACTGGAGACCCTCGGTGAGCGCCTGCGACTGCTTGAGCAGCTCCTCGGTCCGCATGTTGGCTTCGATGGTGTTGAGCACGATGCCGATGCTCTCCGCCAGCTGCTCCAGGAAGGTGAGCCGGATCTCGTCGAACTGGTCGAAGGTCGCGAGCTCGAGCACCGCCTTGACCTCGCCTTCGAAGAGCACCGGCAGCACCACGATGCTGCGGGGCGGCGCCTCGCCCAGGCCGGAGCTGATCTGGATGTAGTCCTGAGGAACCTGGTTGATGATCAGCATCCGTCCCTCGACGGCGCACTGGCCTACCAGGCCTTCGCCCAGCCGGAACTCGCTGGAGACGTGCTTGCGGTCGTTGTAGGCGTAGCTGGCCAGCAGCTTGAGCGTGGCCTCCTCGGTCGAGGGCTCCACCACGTAGAAGACGCCGTGGTGCGCGGTGACCAGCGGGGCCAGGTCCGACAGAATCAGCTGGGACACGGCGCCGAGGTCGCGCTGGCCCTGCAGCATCCGGCTGAACTTGGCCAGGTTGGTCTTGAGCCAGTCCTGTTCCATGTTCTTCCGCGTGGTGTCGCGGAGGTTCCGGATCATCTCGTTGATGTTGTCCTTGAGCTCGGCCACCTCGCCCTGGGCCTCGACCGCGATCGACCGGGTCAGGTCGCCCTTGGTCACGGCGGTGGCCACCTCGGCGATGGCTCGGACCTGGGTGGTGAGGTTTGCGGCCAGCTGGTTCACGTTGCCGGTGAGGTCGCGCCAGATGCCGGCCGCCCCCGGCACCCTGGCCTGGCCGCCCAGCTTGCCGTCGATGCCGACCTCGCGGGCCACGTTGGTCACCTGATCGGCGAAGGTGGCCAGCGTCTCCGTCATCCAGTTGATGGTATCGGCCAGCGTGGCGATCTCGCCCTTCACCTCCACCCGGAGCTGCTGCTTCAGGTCGCCGTTGGCCACGGCGGTCACCACCTTGGCGATGCCGCGCACCTGGGCCGTGAGGTTGGCCGCCATCGAGTTCACGTTGTCGGTCAGGTCCTTCCAGACTCCGGCGACTCCGGTTACCTGGGCCTGGCCTCCCAGTGTTCCCTCGGTACCGACCTCGCGGGCCACGCGGGTCACCTCCGAGGCGAAGGAGTTGAGCTGGTCCACCATCGTATTGACGGTGTTCTTCAGCTCGAGAATTTCGCCCTGCACGTCCACCGTGATCTTCTTGTTCAGCTCGCCGCGGGCCACCGCGGTGGTCACGTCGGCGATGTTGCGGACCTGGGCCGTCAGGTTGCCGGCCATGTAGTTCACGTTGTCGGTCAGGTCCTTCCAGGTGCCGGCCACGCCCTTCACGTAGGCCTGGCCGCCCAGCTTGCCTTCGGTGCCGACTTCTCGCGCGACTCGGCTCACCTCGGAGGCGAACGCGTTGAGCTGGTCCACCATCGTATTGATGGTGTCCTTCAGCTCCAGGATCTCGCCCTTCACGTCCACCGTGATCTTCTTCGACAGGTCGCCGTTGGCCACCGCCGTGGTCACCTGGGCGATGTTGCGGACCTGGGCGGTCAGGTTGCCGGCCATCGAATTCACGTTGTCGGTCAGGTCCTTCCACGTACCGGCGACGCCGGTCACCTGGGCCTGGCCGCCCAGTTTGCCTTCGGTACCGACTTCGCGGGCCACGCGGGTCACTTCCGAGGCGAAGGAGTTGAGCTGGTCCACCATCGTGTTGATGGTGTTCTTGAGCTCCAGAATCTCGCCCTTCACGTCCACCGTGATCTTCTTGTTGAGCTGCCCCAGCGCCACCGCGGTCGTCACGTCGGCGATGTTACGCACCTGGGCCGTGAGGTTGCCGGCCATCGAGTTCACGTTGTCGGTCAGGTCCTTCCAGGTGCCGCCGACGCCCTTCACCTGGGCCTGGCCGCCCAGCTTCCCTTCGGTGCCGACTTCGCGGGCCACGCGGGTCACTTCCGACGCGAACGAGTTGAGCTGGTCCACCATGGTGTTGATGGTGTTCTTGAGCTCCAGAATCTCGCCCTTCACGTCCACCGTGATCTTCTTGTTCAGCTCACCCCGGGCGACCGCCGTGGTCACTTCGGCGATGTTTCGGACCTGGGCCGTCAGGTTGCCGGCCATCGAGTTCACGTTGTCGGTCAGGTCCTTCCAGGTGCCGCCCACGCCCTTCACCTGCGCCTGGCCGCCCAGCTTGCCTTCGGTGCCCACTTCGCGGGCCACGCGGGTCACTTCTGACGCGAAGGAGCTCAGCTGGTCCACCATCGTGTTGATGGTGTTCTTGAGCTCGAGGATTTCGCCCTTCACGTCGACGGTGATCTTCTTGGACAGGTCGCCGTTGGCCACCGCGGTGGTCACGTCGGCGATGTTGCGGACCTGGCCGGTCAGGTTGCCGGCCATCGAGTTCACGTTGTCGGTCAGGTCCTTCCAGGTGCCGCCGATACCACGCACCTGGGCCTGACCGCCCAGCTTGCCTTCGGTACCGACCTCACGGGCCACGCGGGTGACTTCGGACGCGAACGAGCTCAGCTGGTCCACCATGGTGTTGATGGTGTTCTTGAGCTCGAGGATCTCGCCCTGCACGTCCACCGTGATCTTCTTGGACAGGTCGCCGTTGGCCACCGCGGTGGTCACGTCGGCGATGTTTCGGACCTGCGCCGTCAGGTTACCGGCCATCCAGTTGACGTTGTCGGTCAGGTCCTTCCAGGTGCCGCCCACGCCGGCCACCTCGGCCTGGCCGCCCAGCTTGCCTTCGGTGCCGACTTCGCGGGCGACGCGGGTGACCTCGGAGGCGAACGAGCTCAGCTGGTCCACCATGGTGTTGATGGTGTTCTTGAGCTCCAGGATTTCGCCCTGCACGTCGACCGTGATCTTCTTGTTCAGCTCGCCTCGGGCCACCGCGGTGGTGACTTCGGCGATGTTTCGGACCTGGGCCGTCAGGTTGCCGGCCATGCTGTTCACGTTGTCGGTCAGGTCCTTCCAGGTACCGGCCACACCCTTCACCTGCGCCTGGCCGCCCAGCTTGCCTTCGGTGCCCACTTCGCGGGCCACGCGGGTGACCTCCGAGGCGAACGAGTTGAGCTGGTCCACCATGGTGTTGATGGTGTTCTTGAGCTCGAGAATTTCGCCCTTCACGTCGACCGTGATCTTCTTGGAGAGGTCGCCGTTGGCCACCGCCGTGGTGACGTCGGCGATGTTTCGGACCTGCGCCGTCAGGTTGCCGGCCATGCTGTTGACGCTGTCGGTCAGGTCCTTCCAGGTGCCACCCACGCCCTTCACATACGCCTGACCGCCCAGCTTGCCTTCGGTACCGACTTCGCGAGCCACGCGAGTCACCTCGGAGGCAAAGGAATTCAGCTGGTCCACCATCGTGTTGATGGTGTTCTTGAGCTCGAGAATTTCGCCTTTTACGTCCACCGTGATCTTCTTGGAGAGGTCGCCATTGGCGACGGCGGTGGTGACCTGGGCGATGTTCCGGACCTGCGCGGTGAGATTGCCGGCCATGCTGTTCACGTTGTCGGTCAGGTCCTTCCAGGTGCCGCCCACGCCCTTCACCCGGGCCTGCCCGCCGAGCTTGCCCTCGGTGCCGACTTCGCGAGCCACGCGGGTGACCTCGGAGGCAAACGAGCTGAGCTGGTCCACCATCGAGTTCACCGTCTTGCCGATCCGGAGGAACTCGCCCATGAGCGGCCGGCCTTCGATGTCGAGGGACATCGACTGCGACAGGTCTCCCTGGGCCACTGCTCCGATGACGCGGGCCACTTCGCTGGTGGGCTGAACCAGATCGCCGATCAGGGTGTTGACCGAGTTGACCGATGCCGCCCAGGCTCCGGCGGCCCCGTGCAGGTGCGCCCGCTGGGTGATCTTGCCTTCCTTGCCGACTGCCTGGCTCACCCGCTCGAATTCGCGGGCGGTCTCCCGGTTGAGATCGATGATGTCGTTCAGGGCGTCGGAGATTTTTCCCGCGACACCCACCTGAGACATCGGCATCTTGACCGAGAAGTCGCCCTTGCGAACCGCGGTAAGCACCGCAAGGAGTTGATCGGTATCCAGAACATCGGAACCGGCTTTGACCGCAAGGCGGCCGTTCGACCGGCGCTTGGACTTCCGTCCGTTGCCGGTCGTGCGACCGTTTACGGTCGACTGTTCAGTCGGCATGGAAACTCCTGAAGGGCCTGATTCTGAAGCAGGGGGTGAGCAAAGTTGTGTACGCTCCGCGAGCGGCGGCTGTGAGGCAGGTCACATGCGTTGAAAGAATGCGTAGCCGGCGGTTGGCGCTTGACTTAATGCCGGCAGTGAACACACTTCAGACTGACTCTGAAAGATAAACAGCGAGCGGAGAGTTGGTACCCGGCCCTCCGCTCACGCTTCCAGCCCGGCCCTGATGCTGCCAGATCCGCTCCGCATACTCATTCTGGAAGACGTGCCGATGGACGCCGAGCTCGTGGAATACGAGCTCGAGCGGGCCCGGGTCCCGTTTGTCTCCCGCCGGGTGGACACGCGGAACAACTTCCTCCAGGAGCTGGACGGTTTTCAGCCTCACGTGATTCTGTCGGACTATACCCTGCCTCAGTTCGACGGAATGAGCGCGCTCTCGCTGGCCCGGGAGCGGGCCCCCAGCATTCCCTTCCTGATAGTCACCGGATCGGTGAACGAGGAGACCGCCGTCGGCTGCATGAAGGCCGGGGCGACCGATTACCTGCTGAAGAGCAATCTGGCGCGAATCGGTCCTGCCATCGAAGCCGCGCTGGAGCGCGAGAGAGCGCGCGCGGAAAAGATCAGAGCCGAGTCGGCGCTGTCCGCCAGCGAGCGAAGATTCCGCTCTCTGGTGCAGAACTCCTCAGACCTGGTGACCATCGTCGCCCCCGACGGCTCGATCCTCTACGCCAGCGATTCGGCCGAGCGGATCGTGGGCTACTCCCCCGCGTCGCTGGTCGGCACCAGCCTCATGGACTACCTCGCGCCGGACGACGTGGAACACCTGCGGGCCTTGCTGCAGAACGGCGACAGCACTCTCAGCGGGACAAATCCCCTCGAGTTCTGTCTGCGCCGGAGCGACGGCACCCCGGTATGGCTCGAGGCGGTCGGCACCAACCTGCTGACCGACCCCACCATTCGTGGCATCGTGCTGAACGCCCGGGACGTGAGCGAGCGGAAGCGCGCCGATACCGCCCTGAGGGAGAGCGAGGAGCGCTACCGCGATCTGTTCGACAATGCCAGCGATCTCGTCTGCATGGTCGACCCAGCCGGTGTGCTGCTCTACGCCAACCACGCCTGGCAGCAGGGAACGGGGTACGGGGCAGACGAGATCGGGAACCTGCAGCTTTCCGACATTCTTCACCCCGATAGCCGGCAGCACTACGCCGGTGTGATCGAGCGGGTGCTCGCCGGCGAGCGCCTGGACCACGTCGAGCTGGTGTTCGTCCCGAAAGCCGGCCTGCCGATCACGGTCGAGGGAAACCTCAGCTGCACCTTCAAGGACGGTGGCCCATCGGTGATCCGGGGGATCTACCGCGACGTCACCGAGCGGAAGAAAGTGGAGGAGCATCTCCGCCGGGCCGAGCGGATGCAGGCGGCCGGCAAGCTCGCTGGAGGAGTGGCTCACGAAGTAAACAATATGATGACCGGGGTGATCGGGTTCAGCGAATTCGTCATCCGCACCTTCGACCAGAACGATCCCCGCCGCAGCGACATGGATGAGGTCATCCGGGCGGCCACCCGCGCGGCCGACGTTACCCGCCAGCTTCTGGCCTTTACCCGGCAGCAATACCTGCAGCCGCAGATGGTCGAACTCAACGCAGTCGTTCTCGAGATGGAAAAGATGCTGCGGCGTTCCCTGGGCGAAGACAAGCAGCTGGAGCTTCGGCTGACTCCCGAGCTGGGCCAGATCCGGGCAGACCGGGGGCAGCTGGAGCAGGTGCTCATCAATCTGGTGCTGAACGCGCGGGACGCATTGACGGACCATGGCCGGGTGACCATCGAAACCAGCAGCGCGGTGTGGGACGCTGCGTACGGCGAACGCCACGGCGGGGTCGAGATTCCGTTGGGACGCTACGTCATGCTCGCGGTCAGCGACAACGGCTGCGGGATGGACGCCGAGGTGCAGGCCAGAATCTTCGAGCCCTTCTACACCACCAAGCCGGTGGGACAGGGGACCGGTCTCGGCCTGTCGACCGTCTACGGCATAGTGAAGCAGAGCGGCGGGTTCATTTGGGCGTACAGTGAGCCGGGCCAGGGGACGGTCTTCAAGGTCTACCTCCCGGAGGCAGTGGCCGGAGAGCACCGAAAGGTCACTCACGAGCCAGGCCGCGACGTCGTCGCTGAGCACGGGGTCGAAAGCGTGCTGGTCATCGAGGACGAGGATGTGGTGAGGAACCTGGCCATTCGCGGCCTCAGAGATCATGGTTACACCGTGATCGAGGCCAGAAATGGCGTCGAAGCCCTGGACTATCTGAAGCGGTATCCCGGGAGCATCGATCTGGTTATCTGCGACGTAGTCATGCCGGAGATGGGGGGACGGGAGTTCGGGCAGCGTCTGGCGCTGCTCGAACCGGACCTTCCGATCCTTTTCATGTCTGGCTATACCGGCGACGACGTGGTGCAGCGGGGGTTACTCGACCCGGGAGCTCCCTTTCAGCAGAAGCCCTTCACGCCGGGAACTCTGGCCACCAAGGTCAGATCGATGCTGGATCAGCGGCCCCAGACCAGAATCCGCCAGGTCTCCCACTAAATACCCGTCACGCTGAGTGCGATTTCGCCTCGCTTTCGGCGGGACGAAATTCCAGGTGCTCTGCCCGCAGGGTAACAAACCCACGCGGCGTCGCCAGCCGCGCCAGTCGTTCTCCCGCCATGTTCACCATGCGTTGGGTCACGCCGGGAAAGATCGGCACCACCTGATACCACAGCTTCGGATCCAGGTCCAGATACCTGCGCCGGTGTTCTTCCTTGAGTCGGGCCTGCACTCCGGGCATTTGTGCTCCGTATGCGGGGAAGATGGGAAGTGGGGAAGTCGGGAAGGGTGGGGTGAGAGGAAGTATAAGATGTCAGGCCTACCCGCCCAATCGCAAACTTTCCCGTCCTTCCGTCCTTCCGTCTTTCCCGTCCTGTTAATACGCCGGCGGGTCGCTGGCGGGGAACGACTCCTTCGATCCCTCGTCCACTCTCCTGGCGTTGGGCCGCGACTCCGGCGTGGTGGAGGGTCCCGGTCCGATGGCCCGGGCCTTCTGCCGTCCCCACAGCAGCTGCCGCAGCACGTACTGCAGGATTCCGCCGTGCTGGTAGTACAGCACCTCCTGCGGGGTATCGATTCGGATGGTGACCTCGAAGCGAACGGCGGTGCCGTCGTCTCTGCGGGCGTTCACCACCAGGGTGCGCCCGGCGGCAAACGCGGTCTCGATCGCATGGGCGAGGCCCTCCAGATCGTACACTTCACGTCCGGTGAGCCCCAGACTCTCGACCGACTGCCCCGGGGTAAACTGCAGAGGAAGGATCCCCATCCCCACCAGATTCGAGCGGTGGATTCGTTCGTAGCTCTCGGCGATCACGGCGCGGATTCCCTGCAGGGCCGGGCCCTTGGCCGCCCAGTCCCGGCTGGAGCCGGAGCCGTATTCCTTGCCGGCCAGCACCAACAGCGGCGTCTGCGAAGCCTGATACCGTACCGCGGCGTCGTAGATCGACATGACCTCGCCGCGTCGGCAGGTACGTGGTGACGCCACCCTCGGTGCCCGGCGCCAGCCGGTTCCGAATTCTGGTATTGGCAAAAGTGCCGCGGACCAGGACCTCATGATTGCCGCGGCGGGAGCCGTAGGAGTTGAAGTCGGCCGGGGTCACGCCCTGAGCGATCAGATAGCGCCCCGCCGGAGAATCCTTCTTGATGCTCCCCGCAGGCGAGATGTGGTCGGTGGTGACGCTGTCGCCCAATACCGCAATGACTCGCGCGCCCCGGATCTCGTCCACCGATGTGGGGCTCTCCTTCGACATGCCTTTGAAGTAGGGCGGCTGCCGAACATAGGTGGACGTCGGGGCCCACTCGAAGCGGTCGCCCTGGGGCACCTCCAGCCCGTTCCATCGCTCGTCGCCCGCAAAGACGGCGCCGTAGCTCCTGCGGTACATGTCGGATTGGATAGACGACTGGAGAGTCTTGTTCACCTCGGCCGAGCTGGGCCAGATGTCCCGGAGATAGACCGGATCGCCCTGGGGATCGTGGCCCAGCGGCTCCTCGCGCAGATCGATGTCGATCCTGCCCGCCAGGGCAAAGGCGACCACGAGCGGTGGTGACATCAGGTAGTTCGCCCGCACGTCGGAGTTGATCCGGCCTTCGAAGTTGCGGTTGCCGGACAGGACCGAGCAGGCCACCAGCTGCCGCCGCTGAATCGCCTCGGAGATCTCGATCGGAAGCGGGCCCGAGTTGCCGATGCAGGTGGTGCAGCCATAGCCCACGAGATTGAAGCCCAGCTGGTCCAGATAGGGGGTGAGCCCCGCCCGATCGTAGTAGTCCATCACGACCTTGGAGCCCGGAGCCAGCGACGTCTTGACCCAGGGCTTCCGCTCGAGACCCCGCTCCACCGCCTTCTTGGCGAGGAGACCGGCTGCCAGCATCACCGAAGGATTGGAGGTGTTGGTGCAACTGGTGATCGCCGCGATCACCACCGAGCCGTGGTCGAGCACCTCGGCCGCATCTTCCAGCATGACCGCGCGCGTGGACGGCGATTCGGGCGAGCCCTCGCCCCAGACACCCACCGCGGCCGGACCTTCACTCGAGCCCTTCGCGGCCTCTTTGCCCGGGCAGGCTGGTGCCGGCTGGCAGCAGACTGGGCAGGGCATCACGGAACGAGCGGCGGGCCTCGGAGAGCCGGATCCGGTCCTGGGGACGGCGGGGGCCGGCAATGCTGGGCTCCACCTTGGAGAGATCGAGGCGTCAGGGTGTCGGTGAACACCGGCTCCGGCGACTTGGCCGTATGGAAGAGCCCCTGCTCTTTCATGTAGGCCTCGACCAGCGCGACCCGCTCCTCGGAGCGGCCGGTAAACCGGAGATACTGCAGGGTCACCTCGTCAACCGGGAAGATTGCGCAGGTGGCCCCGTACTCGGGCGACATGTTCCCGATGGTGGCCCGATCGGCCAGCGCCAGGCTGGCGAGGCCCGGCCCGTAGAATTCCACGAACTTGCCCACCACGCCCTTGCGGCGAAGAAGCTCGGTCACGGTGAGCACCAGGTCTGTCGCCGTGGCCCCCTCGGGCAACCGCCCCTCCAGCCGGAATCCGATCACCTCGGGTATCAGCATGGAGACCGGCTGTCCCAGCATGGCGGCTTCGGCCTCGATCCCTCCCACTCCCCAACCCAGCACCCCCAGACCATTGATCATGGGGGTGTGCGAGTCCGTGCCCACCAGGGTATCCGGGTAGGCCTGAGGCAGCTCACCGATTCGGGCGTGGGGATTCTCATCCGAGGTGAACACCACGCGGGCCAGATACTCGAGATTGACCTGGTGGACGATCCCGGTGTTCGGCGGGACGACGCGGAAGTTGTCGAAGGCTCGCTGGCCCCAACGGAGAAACTGGTATCGCTCGCGGTTGCGCTGGTAGTCGAGGTCGACGTTGGTCAGGAACGCGCGGGAGGTCCCGAACGCATCCACCTGTACCGAGTGATCCACCACCAGCTCGACCGGCTGGAGCGGATTGATCCGGGCCGGGATCACCGCCCAGCTCGGCCATGGCATCGCGCATCGCGGCCAGATCGACCACCGCGGGAACCCCGGTGAAGTCCTGCAGCAGCACCCGGGCCGGAGTAAAGGCGATCTCTCGGAGCGGGGGGTTGGCCGGCGACCAGCCGGCCAGCGCCTCGATATCATCCCGGGTGACGGTGACACCGTCTTCGGTTCGGAGCAGATCTTCCAGGAGAATGCGGAGGGAGTACGGCAGGCGAGTGATGTCGATTCCGTTCCGGGCCAGAGCGTCTGAGCCGGAAGATTTCAAAGCTTCTGCCGGCCTACTGTCAGCTTGGATCGGGCGCCGAACGAGTCGTTCATGTTCATAAACTAAGCGATTTAGCCTAGTTGGAGCAGGCTTGCCGTACGCTGCCACAATGCTGCCAATATCTCTGACAGTGGACAATCCGACCAGAGCCTTTTACAGTGATGGTCCGTTGATTGGATGTTCGTGGCATCCCATCATCCCACCCAATGGTCATAGCCGCAATGCCACACGCCGCAGAAGGTGCGATGCCGGTCGTGGCCGGCAGCGCCAATTGTCTCATCGTCGATGACGAACCCAGCGTTCGTCGCTCGCTGTCCCGCATGCTTCAGGCTCAGGGGTTTCATTGCCTGGAGGCCTGCAGCGGGCGCGAGGGACTTCAGGTTCTGGAGAAGACCGGAGAGATCCCGCTCATCATCTCGGATATGAAAATGCCCGAGCTGGACGGCATGGGCTTTCCTGGAGGCGGTGCGCCGGCAATTCCCCGACAGCTCGGTCATCATGCTGAGCGGCATGAGTGAGACGACAACCGCGGTGGACTGCCTCCATCTCGGCGCGGCCGACTTCCTGCTGAAGCCCATCTCTCTCAGCGAGCTTCAGGCCCGGGTGAGTCGGGCGCTGGAGAAGCGGGCGCTGGTGCTGCAGAACCGGTTTTACCAGCAGCATCTGGAGCAACAGGTCCAGGCCCAGGCCACGCGGATCCAGGAGCTGTTTCTCCAGGGAGTGCAGATGCTGGCCCGAGCACTGGAGGCCAAGGACGCCTATACCCGGGGACACTCGATGCGGGTGAGCCAGTACGCTGTCGCCACCGCGTCCCGGCTGGGATTCACCGGGCAGGGACTGGAGGGGATTCGGCTCGGAGGGGAGCTGCACGACATCGGGAAGATCGGGACCCGCGAGGCGGTCCTGCACAAACCCGACTTCGCTGACCCCGGAAGAGTTCCGCCAGATCACCGAGCACCCGGCGCTGGGAGAGCGAATGCTCTCACCCCTGGCGCACGAGTCACCGGATGTTCTCAAGATCGTGCGCTCGCATCATGAGCGGCTGGACGGCCGGGGCTTTCCCGACGGTCTCCGGGGAGAGAAGATCCCGATCGAAGCGCGCATTGTGGCGGTCGCCGACTCGTTTGACGCCATGACCACGCGGCGGCCCTACCGGGAGGCCCGGCCTCCGGTCGAGGCCATGGGCGAGCTTCGCAAAGTGGCCGGCACACAGCTCGATCCTGAGGCCGTAGAGGCATTCGTCGCTTCCTACCCGGATCCGAGTGTGTTACCCATTCCGGCCTGACGAACCGGCCTACAATTCCCGCAGCATGGTGCGCATCCGGATGGCCAGCGCCTCGATCTCCCGCAGGCTCGCGACCGTCTCGGCATCGATTTTCGACTCGTTCAACAGGAGTAGTTGGGTTTCGGCAAGCAGGGCGGACAGCGGATTGGATAGGTCGTGGCGTAGCCTACTGAGCCGCTCAGTATCGTTCATCGTGGCCTTACGCCAGGAGAGCAGAGACGTTGAAAAACACGGGTTGTACTGGATGGCCGGAACATTGTATCTCCAGGGAACGTTCCGCAATAGGGTGTCCCTCTTGACTCTAGGCGAGGAAGTGTCTACTTTCGGTTGCTTCTTGGTCACTTGGAAACTCCCCGTCTACACACCTTTTCGTTAGCCCCGGCCCAGTTGACGGGCCACTACATACACAGTACAACCCCGCTGGATCTTGCACTCACATACTTCCCCGTCAGGCCCGTCCTATGGCGAGCCAGCCCGCTCCTGGAGTTCCCCTCGTGGATATCGCTGAGCTGAAGCAGAAGTCCGTCGCTGAGCTCCACACCCTGGCTGAGCAGTTGAACATTTCCAACTACTCGGGCCTTCGTAAGCAGGACCTCATTTTCCGGATCGAGCAGTCTCTGCTGGACTCCGACACCGTCATTCGCGGTGAAGGCGTGCTCGAGATCCTGCCGGAGGGCTATGGGTTCCTGAGAAGCCAGGACTGGAACTACCTCTACGGTCCCGACGACATCTATGTCTCGCCCAGCCAGATCAAGCGGTTCGATCTCCGCACCGGCGACACGGTCATGGGTCAGGTCCGGCCGCCCAAGGAGGGGGAGCGCTACCTCGCTCTGCTCAAGGTCGAGCAGGTCAACTTCGAGGAGCCGGAGAAAACCAAGCATCGGATCGCCTTCGACAATCTGCGTCCCCGGTATCCCGATGCCCGGATCCGGCTGGAGCGGAAGAACGGCGACCTGTCCATGCGGGTGGTCGATCTGCTCAGTCCGCTGGGCAAGGGGCAGCGCGCCCTGATCGTGGCGCCGCCCAAGGCCGGCAAGACCATCCTGATGCAGAAGCTGGCCAATGCCATCAGCGAGAATCATCCGGAGATCGTGCTGATCGTGCTCCTGATCGATGAGCGGCCGGAGGAAGTCACCGACATGGAGGAGAACGTCAAGGCCGAAGTCATCTCCTCCACCTTCGACGAGCCGGCCGACCGTCACGTGCAGGTGGCCGACATGGTGATCGAGAAGTCCAAACGGCTGGTGGAGCATGGCCGGGACGTGGTGATCCTTCTGGACTCCATTACCCGCCTGGCCCGGGCCCACAACGTGGTGGTGCCGCACTCGGGCAAGATCCTGTCCGGCGGTGTGGACGCCAACGCCCTGCAAAAGCCCAAGCGGTTCTTCGGGGCCGCGCGGAACATCGACAAGGGCGGAAGCCTGAGTATCATCGCAACGGCGCTGATCGACACCGGCAGCCGGATGGACGAGGTCATCTTCGAGGAGTTCAAAGGCACCGGAAACTCCGAGCTGGTGCTCGACCGCCGCCTGGCCGACCGCCGGATCTATCCCGCCATCGACATTCAGCGGACCTCCACCCGGAAGGAGGAGCTCCTGATGGACAAGGACGAGCTCAACCGGGTGTACCTGCTCCGGAACTTCCTGGCGGACATGCCGCCGGTGGAGGCGCTGGAGTTTCTGCTGGAACGGATGAAGCGCACCAAGAACAACAAGGAGTTCTTCGCCACGATGGCGCAGTAGAGAGGCCGGAGAGGGCGGAAGAGGGCGGAGAGGGCGGAGAGGGGCGATCCGTCCTCTCCGTTTTACATTCTGGGATGATTCCAACCACCGGACGGATCCTGGCCATCGATTGGGGAGAGATTCGGATTGGGCTGGCGCTCAGCGACGAGACTCAGACCCTGGCCACACCCCTGGAGACTTTGGTCCGCCGCGCCGGCAAGCGGTTCCCTATGCGCCGCCTGCTCGACCTCACTACTCCCTATCACCTCGTGGGCCTGGTCGCAGGGCTTCCTCTGACTCCCGAAGGCCGGGAAGAGGAGAGCGCGATTGCGGCACGGACGCTGGCTGAGGCCGTGGCCCACCGCACCGGTCTTCCCCTGGAGCTATGGGATGAGCGGATGAGCACCGCTCGGGCATTGGCAGCGGTATGGGAGCAGGGCGGGTCCACCAAGGGCCGCAAGAAGGAGGTCGATGCGCTGGCAGCAGCCGTGATGCTGCAGCATTTCCTGGATGCGCGGAGGAAAGGGCGGAGAAGGCGGAGAAGGCGGAAAAGACGGAGAAGAGTAGCTATGGAATTTCGGAGGACGTAGAGTGAACACCCCAGGTTCATTCCGAGGAGAGTCGAACCGCAGGTCCCTCTCCATCTTGTCCGTCCTCTCCGTCTTCTCCGTCCTCTCCTGCGGCTCCTCTGCCAAGCCCGCGCGGGTCATTCTTCCTCCCGGCGCCTCGTTCGGAGCCGTTACCGACAGCCTGGCCGCTCACGGTGTGATCGCCCATCCGGGCTGGTTCAAGCTGATGGCCAAGCTCAGGAGAGTGGAACGTTCGGTCCACGCGGGCGTGTACGAATTCCCCGCTGGTACTTCTCCCTGGACCGTGCTCACCATGCTGGCGCACGGGAAGAAGGCGGCGCTCCGGTTCACCGTCCCTGAAGGGCTGACGATCCAGGAAGTGGCGGCGCTGGCCGGCGAGCGGCTGGGACTCCGGAGCGATTCCTTCGTGGTGGCGGCACGCGACAGCCAGGCCGCCAGCGAATTGCTGGGTATGCGGGTTCCCTCGTTCGAAGGCTTTCTCCGGCCGGAGACCTACGTCCTGCCGGCCGACCTCACCGCGCGACAGCTGGTGCGGATCATGGCTGATGGCTTCAAGTCCGAGTGGAAGCCGGCCTGGGATGCCCGACTGGATACCCTCAAGATGACCCGCCTGGAGCTGGTGACGCTGGCCAGCATCGTGGAGGGAGAGGCGAGGGTCGACGCCGAACGCGAAACCATTGCCGGCGTGTACCGCAACCGGCTGCGGATCGGCATGGCACTCCAGGCTGATCCCACCGTGCAGTACGCCATCAGTCTGAAACGGGGAAGGCGGAAAACCCGGCTATTCGAGAAGGACTATCAGTTCAACTCGCCCTATAACACGTATCTGAATCCCGGCCTTCCTCCGGGCCCGGTGAACTCGCCCAGCCGGCGCAGCATCGAGGCTTCGCTGTACCCGGCGGACGTGCGCTATCTCTATTTCGTGGCCGGTCCGGACGGGCGGCACGTCTTCTCTCGCACCTACAGCGAGCATCTCAAAGCCATTCGAAGACTCAGACAGAAAACCTAGCCCGATACTCCCGCGCCGCGGCCTCGGTGTCGCCGGCTCCGAGTATCCCCGAGACCACCGCCACCCCGGCTCCCCCCAGCGATACCACCGGTCCCACGTCCACCGGTCTGATGCCGCCGATCGCAATGCAGGGCTTGCCTCGCGCCAGCTCTACTACCCTCCGAAAGCCCTCTGTGCCCAGCGCGGCCCCGGCGTCTCCCTTGGTCGTGGTCTCGCGCCAGGGGCCCACGCCCCAGTAATCGGCTTCGGCAGCGGGAGCGGCCTCGGCTTCAGTCCCCACTGATGCACCGATGAGGAAACCCGGCGGACCGATGGCCCGGGCCAGATTCACCGGCACGTCGTCGGGCCCGAGATGCACCCCAGCCGCCCCGGCGGCAATGGCGATGTCGGGACGGTCGTTGACCAGCACGGGAACGTCCAGCCCGGCCACCAGCGCTCGTACCAGCTCGACCAGCTCCCGTGCGGTCTTCTGTTTGAGCCTTACCTGTAACGCCGTAATCCCGCCTCGCTGGGCCGCACGGGCCAGCTGCAGCAGGTCTCTTCCCTGCACCAGCCGATCGTCCGTCACCATCATCAGGCGGAGGAGCGACGCTACATTATGTCTCATGCCGTCTCCAGCCCGCCTTCAAGGAATCCGCGGAGCCACTACCGTCAGCCGGAACGATGCCGGCGAAATTCTGTCGGCCACCGACGAGCTGCTGCGGGCGCTGATCGACGCCAACAACCTCGAGCCGGACGACATCGTCAGTGCCCTCTTCACCGTCACCCGAGATCTGGACGCCGCGTTTCCCGCTCGCGCGGCCGAAGAGTTCGGCTGGAATATCGTTGCCCTGCTGCATGCCACGGAGATTCCGGTTCCCGGCTCACTGCCCCGGTGCATTCGACTTCTGGTTCACGCCTATACCACTCGCAGCCGTTCGGAAATCAAGCATTGCTATCTACGAGGAGCCACGGTTCTGCGGCCCGACCGGGCGTGACCGTCGCCAGGGTGACCCCCCGCGGCGCGGAGCGCTGGGTTCGGGGTCATCCCTGGATTTACCGCAGCGATGTGCTCGACGCGCCCGATGAGCGCCGGCCTGGTCAGGGTTGAGGATGCCCGGGGAAAGGTTCTGGGACAGGCCCTCTACTCTCCGTCATCGGAGATCCGGCTCCGGCTGCTGGAGCGAAGTGAGCGCACGATTGATGCGGCTTGGTGGCGCGAGCGGATTGCGCAGGCCGCCTCCCGCCGGCAGAGCATCGATGCCACAGCGTACCGGGTGGTGCACGCCGAGGGTGATGCACTGCCTTCGCTGGTGGTGGATCGCTACGACCGCTGGCTGGTCGTTCAGGTGCTCTCCGCCGGCCTGGAGACCATGCGCGACCCGATCATCGCGGCTCTGGTCGAGGTGTTGCAGCCGGAAGGGATTCTGGTGCGAAACGACGTTCCGGTCCGCCGGCGCGAGGGGCTGACGCTGGTACCGGAGCTGGTCCACGGAACCGTTCCGGAGGAGGTAGAGGTGCGCGAGGGGCACGGTGCGCTACCTGGCCGCGCCCTGGCACGGCCAGAAGACCGGCGCGTTCCTGGATCAACGGCCCAACCGGCTCCTGGCTGGACGACCTGATGCTACCGGGCGGCCGGGCACTTGGACTGTTTCACCTATCACGGCTCGTTCGCGCTGCACCTGGCTCGGCAGGCCGCTCACGTGCTGGCGCTCGACTCCAGCCATGAGGCGCTGGAGCGCGGCGCCGCCAACGCGGCGCTCAACGCACTGGCCAACATCGAATGGCGAGAGGCCAACGTGCCGGAGACGCTCCGGCAGATGGAGCGGGCCCGGGAGCGGTTCGACGCCATCGTGCTGGATCCGCCGGCCTTCGCGAAATCACGCGCGTCGGTGCCGGATGCGCTTCGGGGGTACCGCGAGATCAATCTGCGCGCGCTCCGGCTCCTTGGCACCGGGGGGATTTCTCCTGACCGCCTCCTGCTCCTTCCACGTCCGGCTGCCGCAGTTCCTCGGCATGCTGAGTGAAGCGGCGGGCGACAGCGGACGCGCGCGTCGTGCTGGAGCAGATTCTCGGCCAGGGAGAGGATCATCCGGAAGTGCTCACTATCCCGGAGACCGGGTACTTGAAGGGAGCGGTGTTGCGAGCCGTCTCAGCCTGAGAGACGCCAGGCTCTAGACTTTACTCTCCACCTTTCCCAACTTGCACCATGCCCAGCGGAGCAGACTCTCGGGAAAAATCGTCCGGGGTACGCCGGGTCCTGGGCGGCATCCTGCTGGCCAACATCGTTGTGGTCATCGTGAAATTCGCGGTTGGGGTGAACACCAATTCCTTGGCGGTATTCGGTGATGCCCTGCAGTCGTCGGTCGATTCGGCCAACAACATCTTCGCCATCTTCGTGGTTCGGGTAGCCGCCAAGGCGCCCGACGAGGACCATCCCTATGGACATGCCAAGTTCGAAACCCTCGGCGCCCTGCTCATCGCCCTCCTCCTGGCGCTCTCCATCTTCGAACTGGTTCGCGGAGCCATCGCCCGTCTGATTACCGGCTCTCCCGTGGTGAGCGTCTCGAGCACGGCCCTCGCGCTGCTCGTCTTTACCCTGGTGGTAAACATCGGGGTGGTCTGGTTCGAGACCCGGGCCGGGCGCAGGCTTGCCAGCGATCTGCTCCTGGCCGACGCGCTGCACACCCGCACCGACGTGTTTATCACCCTCGGCGTGCTCGCCGGATTGTTCCTGGCCCGCTCCGGTCTGGAGTGGGCCGATCCCGCTTTGGCTCTCATCGTGGCCATACTGGTGGGCCGAGCCGGTTATCAGATTCTCCGCCGGTCGATACCTACCCTGGTGGATGAGCGGGCACTGGACCAGGCCACCATTCAGCGAGAGGCCGAAGGGGTGACGGGCGTGGTTTCGGCCTACTCCATCAGATCGCGCCATGCCGGCGACCGCCGCTTTGCCGAGCTCACCATCGCGGTTGATGGAAGCTCCAACGTGACCAGCGCCCACCTGATTGCCGACCAGGTCGAGGACCGGCTGCGGGACACTCTGCAGCTGGATGAAGTCACGGTACACGTCGAGCCATGCTGAGCGCGATCCAGGTCCGGCAGGCCTCACGGCGGCGGCGGTCGCCCTACTCCGACAAGCAGCACTATCAGGAGTACATCCTCCAGCGGATCGAGGGCTACAAGAATTCGATCGGGAGAGACGAGCTGCTCCGTCTGGGCGACGAGGCGGCCACCGAGCTGCAGGCGACCTCCGAGGGTCAGTTCGTCCTGACCGAGGTGCTGATGCTGGAATCGGTCGACCGGCTGATCATGAAGCGGCTCTCGCTCAGGCCGTACCGGCGGTGGCGCCAGCAATTCCTGAAGCTGCGGGCGGCCCAGCGCACGCCAACCCACTGGGGGCTCGACCCTCACTGCCCCGCTCACGGCCATTCTTCCTCGAATCGAACCGGAGGACTCGGCGTTGGTGGTGGGCAGCGCCGCCGCGCCGACCACCTACCTGCTGGCGGCGCACGATGCAGCGGTCACCTTCCTGGCCGGCGAGTTGGGATCGCGTGGAACGGGTGGAGTCGCGAATGGCGGCGGAGGCTCTCTCCAGTTTGTTCGAGAGCTACGTGACGCAGTTCGATCCCTGCCTGCCGGAGTTCCTCAACTTTCTGGAAGGATTTGACATCGTCATTCTAGATCCGGGTGTCCTGCTGGATCTGAGAAGCGCGTGCCGCAACCGACTGGTCGCCGACCTGCAGCGACGCAGCCGCCCCGGCGGAGTCCACGTGCTGCTGCCCACCTGCGCCGCCATTGCCCCGGACGCGCTTCGCTCCCTCTATCCCGATTGGAAGCAGGAAGAGATCAAGCGGCGCAAGCGAGGCACTCTCGCGAAGAACGCTCCCGGACTGATTCTCTCCAAGCCGTGTCCCGGAGACACGGCCTAGCTGCCCGCCTGCGTCTGACCGACACGGCAAAACCTCCGAACTGACAACTGAAGTTACGCTCCCTGCTTCAACATACGGCCGCACTCCCCTCGGCACGGTCGGTGCTTTACTGAGAGCACTGTGGTCCCCCCTGGTAAGGAGAGGACCGTGACCCGAAGGACTTTCGTCGTGGCCCAGCCTGAACCGCTGGGGATTGTGATTCGGAGCGGCGCCCCGCAGCCCAAGCCGGTACGTTTCTGGGCCTATGTCTGGGCGACCGACGATGACGATGCGGTAGAGCTTCATTGGCATCAGAGGGTCCCCGCCGAGCACGCCGCGTAGGACCAGCCCGCTTTACTGCGGGCATGCGGCGCGCCGAAACGCCCCCGAGCTCCGGTTCGGGGGTGTTTGTACGTTTGGGCCAGTCGCCAGTCTCAGTCGCCAGCTGAAGATCCTTCGGCTGCGCCTGGAATGGGGTCTGGCGACTGGGATGACGTCTGACTTGCTCTGCACTTTTCCCGTCTAAACTCGACTTATCAACACCTCGAAACGGTTGCAATGCCTACCCTGACGGTCAACGGCAAATCCATCCCCTTCGAACCCGGCGCCACCATTCTGGAAGCGGCGCGCACCGTGGGTATCGATATCCCGACGCTGTGCTGGTATCCCAAGCTGCCCATCGTCGGGAACTGCCGGATCTGCCTGGTTTCGGTCCAGGGCCAGAACAAGCTGCTGCCGGCCTGCGCTACGCCCGCCGCTGACGGCATGGTGGTCGAAACCGAATCGAAGGCTGCGGTGGACAGCCGGCGTGGCGTGCTCGATTTCCTGCTGGAGCGCTATCCCGGCGAGCACCTGCTCACCCAAGCTCCTCATGGATCGAACGGCGGCAACGGATACCACCGGCGAGGTCGCCGGAGGCAATGGCAGCCGGGCGCATCCGCGGAACGAATTCGAGCGCTACGTGGTGCAGTACGACGTGCCGGTGCGCTCCCACCACGAGCTGCCGCTGCGCACCGGAGACGAGCGGCCCGGCGACGTGATGATCCAGCACGACATGAGCACCTGTATCCTCTGCACCCGCTGCGTGCGGGCCTGCGAGGACATCCAGGAGGTGGGGGTTCTCGACGTCGCCATGCGGGGCGAGCATGCGCAGATCATCGTGGGCGGCGACGGCGACCCCGACCATGCCGGCTGTACCTGGTGCGGCGAATGCGTGCGAGTCTGTCCCACCGGCGCCATCTTCGAGTTCATTCCCAAGCAGCGTTTCGGCAGTCGATGCGCTCCGCGACCCCGGACCGGGTGGTCCGATCGGTCTGTCCCTACTGCGCCGTGGGATGCCAGCTCGACCTCCACGTCAAGGACGACACCGTCATGCGGGTCACCTCGCCCTGGATCGAGGAGGCCACGCCCAACCAGGGCTCCACCTGCGTCAAGGGCCGTTTCGGCTACGACTTTCCCCAGCACCGGGACCGGCTCACCACGCCGCTCATCCGCAAGGGTTGGATGTTCCAGGACGGCCGCTGGGTCTGGACCGGCGAGTGGCCCCGGCACCGGGAAGGGCCGTGGCTCACCATCGAGGAGATGGGCGAGCGGAAGAAGCCCCGGCCGCCGCTCCGGCAGATCGGCAAGCCGCCGCTCACCGGCGTTCCGCGGCTGGGCGATGACGACGTGCGAGACCGCGTGGCTACGCCCGCCGGCTGGTACAGCGCCTTCCGCGAGGCAACCTGGGAAGAGGCGCTGAGTCTCGCGGCCCAGGAGATCCTGCGGATCCGGGACCAACACGGGCCCCGCGCGCTGGGCGCGCTCTCCTCGGCCAAGTGCAGCAACGAGGACAACTACGCGTTCATGCGGATGGTCCGAGGCGCGTTCCGGACCAACAGCGTGGACCACTGCACCCGGCTCTGCCACTCGACCTCGGTGTCGGCGATGAACCGGGCGCTCAACACCGCGGCGGCTTCGGGCTCCATGCGCGAGATCGAAGAGGCTACCGACGTCATCTTCATCGCCGGCGCGAACACCACCGAGTCCCATCCGGTGTTCGGCGCGCTGATCAAGCGCGCCGTGGCCCGCGGCGCCAAGCTGATCGTCGCCGACGTGCGCCGGGTCGAGCTCGCCGAGCTGGCCGACATCCATCTGCAGATGCTGCCCGGCACCGACGTGGCCCTGTTCAATACCATGCTGCATCACATCATCGACGCCGGCCTCACCGATCCCGACTTCATCGCCCAGCGCACCCGCGAGTTCGACAAGGTAGAGGCCGCGGTGCGGCCCTACACCCTGCAGATGGGCGAGAAGATCACCGGCATCCCGCGCGGAGACGATCCGCCAGGCCGCCGAGATGTATGCCCGGGGCCCCCGCACCTCGACGCTCTGGGCCATGGGCCTCACCCAGCACGCCACCGGTACCGACATCGTGGCCAGCCTGCTCAATCTGCTGCTGGCCTGCGGAATGATCGGGAAGTGGGGTGCCCAGATGATGCCGATTCGGGGACAGAACAACGTGCAGGGCGCCAGCGACGTGGGCGCATCCCGTTTGCCTATACCGACTACCGGCCGGTTACCGAGCCGGCCAACCGGGCGGAGTACGCCGCGCGCGTGGGGAGTGCCCGAGGAATCGCTGTCGCTGGAAGACGGCATGATGGTGACGGAGATGACCCGGGACGACAGCCCCATTCGCGGTCTCTACGTCATGGGCGAGAACCCGGTGATCTCCGATCCGAACATCGCCCACGCCGAGGAATGGGTACGCGGGCCTCGAGTTCCTGGCGGTGCAGGACCTCTTCCTCACCGAGACCGCCCGCTGGGCCGACGTCGTGCTGCCCGGCTCGTCCTTCGCCGAGAAGACCGGCACCTACGTCAACACCGAGCGGCGGATTCAGCTGGCCGAGGCCGCGCTCGATCCGCCGGGCGAGGCCCGACGGGACCTCGACATCCTGATCGACCTCAGCAACCGGCTCGGGTCTCAAAACCACCTGGTCGGGCCCCGAGGACGGTGATGCGGGAGATCGCATCGGTGACTCCCTCGTGGCGCGGCGTGACCTACGCAGGGACTGCAAGGGCAGCGGACTCCAGTATCCGGTCCTGACCCGGGAATCCAAGGGCACCGCATTCCTGTTTGCCGATGCGTTCCCCACCGCGGACGGCCGGGCATCTTCGTTCCGGTGGAGTACGTCGCCCCCGAGGAGCTGCCCGACGACGAGTATCCGTTCATCATGAACACCGGACGCCAGATGTACCACTGGCATACCGGCACCATGACCCGGCGCTCGACCGGACTGGACTCGCGCGAGCCGGTTCCCGTGGTGGACATCAATCCGCGGGACGCCCTCGAGCTCGGCGATTGCCGAGGGAGACACGGTCCGCGTCACCTCCCGCCGCGGCTCGATGCTGATCGGGGCCCGCCTCTCCGATCGTCAGGCCCGGGGACAGATCTTCATCCCGTTCCACTTCCGGGAAGCCGCCGCCAACCTGCTCACCAACCCCCGGCTCGATCCCTACGCCAAGATCGCCGAGTTCAAGATCAGCGCGGTGCGGGTGGAGCCGGCAATGGTGTTAGCCGATTGAACCTTCCCGTCCTGCCCGCCTTCCCGCTCACCTTCCTATATTCCTCCCCCATGCGCGCCCTGGTCAAAGAGTCCGCCGGTCCCGGCATTGTTCTCCGCGATGTGCCGGTTCCCACCTGCGGACCGACTGAGGCGCTGATCCAGGTTCACCACGCCGGTGTCTGCGGCACCGATCTTCACATCTGGGAGTGGGACAGCTGGGCCAGCAACCGGCTCAAGCCGCCAGTCGTCGATCGGGCATGAGTTTGCCGGCCACATCACCCAGCTGGGCCAGGAAGCGGCGCAGGACAACCTGCTCGCGGTGGGCGATCTCGTCACCGCCGAAGGTCACGTCGTCTGCGGACACTGTCTCCAGTGCCGCCTGGGCGACGCCCACCTCTGCCGGCGGACCCAGATCATCGGGGTGGATCGAGACGGCGCGTTCGCCGATTACATCGTCATGCCCGCCTCCAACGTCATGAAACTCGACGGCATCCCCACCGAGATCGGCGCCATCATGGATCCCATGGGCAACGCAGTCCACACGGTGCTCGAGGCGCAGGTTCCGGGCAGCACCGTGCTGGTGCTCGGCTGCGGCCCAATCGGGTGCTTCGCGGTGGGAGTGGCGCGGGCGGCCGGGGCATCCCTGGTCATCGCCAGCGACTTCAACCCAACCCGGCTCGAGCTCGCCCGGGCGATGGGCGCCCAGGTCACGCTCAATCCCGGAACCGACGACGTGGTGGCTCGAGTCCGCGAGCTGACCGGGGGAGATGGCGTCGATCTGGTCTGCGAGATGAGCGGACATCCCAGCGGGCATGCTCAGGCCCTGGCGGCGGCTCGAATGGGAGGACGGGTGAACCTTCTGGGCACGCCCAACCGGACCACGGAGGTGGATTTTGCCCGCGATATCATCTTCAAGGGGCTCACCCTCTACGGTGTGACCGGCCGGAAGATGTATCAGACCTGGCATCAGATGCGGCGCTTCCTTCGCGCCGGCCAGCTCGATCCCCGGCCGGTGATCACCCATCGATTTCCGCTGGAGTGCATCGGGGACGCCATCCAGGTGATCAAGGATGGCCAGGCGGGCAAGGTGATTCTGGAGGTCGGCTCATGACCAACCCGCTGGAACAGCGAATCGAGCCCGAGCTGGAGCAGTTCATCCAGGACGGCACCTACAAGCGGCTCAACTTTCTCGACAGCCCGCAGGCGGCCCGGGTTCGGATGGAGGGTCGGGGCGAGGTCATCATCCTCTCGTCCAACAATTACCTCGGGCTCTCCAATCAGCCGTCGGTCGTGGCTGCGGGCAAGACTGCGCTCGACCGGTTTGGCGCCGGCACCGCCTCGGTCCGTTTCATCTGCGGCACCTTCACCATTCACCGCGCGCTCGAGGCCGCCTGCGCCCGGCTGGTGGCGACCCCGGCATCACTCTGGTTCGTCAGCGCCTGGAACGCCAACGAGGCGGTGCCCGCAACTCTGCTGACCCAGGAGGACATCGATCATCAGCGATCAGCTGAACCATGCCTCGATCATCGATGCCGTGCGGCTGGCCAAGGCCATCACCAAGTGCCAGAGCGCGGTGTACCAGCACTCCGATCTGGGCGATCTTCAGGCAAAGCTGGCCGCGGCGCGGGATCGCCGGGTGAAGATGGTGGTAACCGACGGCGTCTTCTCGATGGAAGGCGCGATCGCCAAGCTGCCCGACCTCATCGAGCTCTGTCGCAAGCACCAGGCGGTACTGGTGGTGGATGATTCGCACGGCACCGGCGTCCTGGGCAAGCACGGGCGGGGGACCGCGGAGCATCTTCGGCGTGCTGGGCGAGGTCGACATGATCACCTCCACCCTGGGCAAGGCACTCGGAGGGGCCGCCGGCGGGTTCGTGGCCGCGTCAGCTGCCGTCTGTGATTATCTGACCCAGCGCGCGCGGCCCCAGCTCTTCTCCAACGCCTTGCCGCCCACCGTCGCGGCAGTGCGCTCGCCAGCATCGAGTACCTGGAGCAGCATCCGGAGCTCGTCACTGCCTTACGGGAAAACGCTCGTTACTTCCGCGACCAGCTCCTCGGACTGGGCTTCCAGCCGCTTCCGGGCGAGACGCCGATCATTCCGGTGATCCTGGGCGAGACGGCTGCGGCCATCCGGATGAGCGATCTCCTGTTGAAGGAAGGCGTGTTTGTGACCGGCTTCGGCTATCCCGTGGTTCCTCAGGGGCAGGCGCGGGTCCGGTGCCAGATCTCGGCGGCCCATACCCGTGCCGACCTGGACCAAGCTCTGGCGGCTTTTCGTAAGGTGGGAAAGCAGCTTGGGCTGATTTAACCCTCCTCATGACACCCGGCCCACTCCTTGCACTTCCGCCCTCCCGACGGGCCTGGGAGGATTGGCAAGAGTAACGTAAGTCATTGCCAGCCAGCATTGTAGAACGGGGCTTTTCAACCCGCCACCGCCTCCCCTCTCCCGTAGTCCAAGCACGAGTTCCCGCATTTTGACGTACCGCGCGAAGCGGCACCGGTAAGCGCCAGGAAGGTCCTGGTGCAGACACTCTACGGAGGCAGTCTGATGCGTATGGTCACCCGGATTTTCCCAGTCGCGGCGCTGGCCCTCGGCTTGGGGGCGGCCCAACTCTCGGCTCAGCAGCCGGGCAACGGCACCTTTCAGTGGTACGTCGGCGGCCAGGGCGGCGTCATGAACTTCGAGACCCCGCTAGAAGGACATATCACCAAGCCGGTTGGTGGCGTTCACCTGCTGGTCGTGGCTAAGCGCACCGGTCTGCTGCTCTCGGTGGAGCAGGCCTTCGGCTCGGATCAGCTCGGCGCGTACAACGTGGCGGTTTTCGACAGCACCGGCAACGTCAGCAGCAGCAACGATTTTGGAGTCAACTGGAACTCGCATGCGCAAGTACTCCGCCGCCTTGATGGCGTTCCCCATCAAGGGGCCGATCGACGCCATACTTTGGAGTTGGCGTGGGCATCATGCACACCGTGGGGCACACTCCAGATGATGGGATCGCCAAGACGATAGGCAGCTCGGGCTTCGGCTCGCTCATCGGCGGACTGAATTTCCGGGTGAGCCACTTCAGCGCGTTCGGACAATATCAGGTGACCAGCGCCCCGTCAGTGCAGTTCCTCAGCGCGGATGGCCCAGACAAGAGCACCATCGTCAGCTCGGGTAATTTCTACAAGGGAATGACCCATACGCTGACTGCCGGCCTGCGCTTCGGTCTGGGCAATGCGCGCGAACGACCCAGCGGCGGCGGCTACTAATACTTCTTCCCGCGTTTTCCGGGCGGAGGGTCGAGCGACCCTCCGCCTTTTTCTTTTCGGGAGATCCAGGGAGATCCCGCCACATAAAAGCGGAGCGGCCAGTCTGCTGCCTTGGTGATGCCGATCCGGGGCGTCACCGCCACCTGCAGCTTCTCCCATTCCGTTGGTGGGCGCACGATCACGGAGCTCCGCGCCATTCTGCTGCCGTCGAGTGAGCGATCAATCCCCAGTGCCTGACACAGCTTTCCCGGTCCCGAGCATAGCTCCCTGGTCTCCACCCCTCGTCTTCGCCGGCGCATCACTTCCAGACCCGTCGACTGGCTCCAGCGCACGGAGCAATACTGCACTGGCCAGTCCACGACGCTGACAGACCAGATTGGCGCACCAGTGCATGCCGTACGACAGATAGACGTACCATAAGCCCGGGGGACCGAAGAGGGCCTGGTTACGCGCATGGCGCCGGTGCCGATAGCCGTGTGAGGCGGGGTCATCGTAGCCGAGGTAGGCCTCGGTCTCGACGATCCGGCCCTCTGTCGACCTCCCCCCCACGGTGGAGACCACCATCATTCCCAGTAGCTCGGCGGCAACCTGCTCGGTGGGACGAACAAAAAAAGAGACGGGCAGCGTGGCTGCCCGTCGGACCCGGCTCACTCCGCCTTTTTCCGGCTGCGCGTTCGGCTCCGCTTGGGGGGAGCTGGCTCTGCCGAGCCTTCGGCGGCGGGTTCGGTAGTCGAAGCCACCGCAGGCTCCTTAGCCGGGACAGCGGCTCGCTTCCGAGGCCGCCGCGGCCGCGGCCGTTTGACCGGCGTCTCCGAGGAAACCTCGGCTTCAACGTCGGTAGCTGTTGGCGTACCATCGGGCGCGTTGGCTTGTGGTTGCTCCATCGGAGACTCGATCCGGACAACGCCGATGAGGGGGATTTCGCCGCCCCGGCTCGGAGCTCTCGAGCCCCGACGGAACCGTACCCCGAACCGCTGGCCGTTCTCCCGCTGACCCGGAGTGCCGGCAT
This sequence comes from uncultured Gemmatimonadales bacterium, assembly GCA_963825815.1. Classification (GTDB taxonomy): domain Bacteria; phylum Gemmatimonadota; class Gemmatimonadetes; order Gemmatimonadales; family GWC2-71-9; genus CAVVWJ01. Next base: position 34,299 of record CAWGVB010000013.1, read on the forward strand.
CCTGAGTTGTCTCGGAGGTGGGCGCCGCGGGTTGCAGCTCCTCGGCGGGAGCGGCAGGTGGAGCGGCGCGGGTCGAACCACCTTGCGCCGAAATTTCGTAGTCGTCGTCGCCGACCTTTCGGACGTCGGCCACTTCAGCGTCGTTAGCCTGTCTCAACAGCCGGGGGAAACGTCCGGCATCGAGTAGAGCGTCCTCCCGCCCGTGCATGGCCACCATCCGCAGCCGGAGTGCTTCCTGGCCCACCGGAGAGCGAAACTCCGAAAGAGCCTGGGACATCAGTTGAAAGGCTCGCGCCAGGGTGAGGCCGCTCTCCGGCCGATCCTCGCGAGCGCGCGCGCCGTCGGGTCGGGGGCCTCCGTTCACGCGATCGCGATGTGGTGCTCCTTCCCGTCCCGCACGATCGCGTCCACCCCGTCCCCGGCGTCCCCGCCGGCTCCGACCTGCATCTTCCCTGCCCCGCACGCGGCCGGAACCATCTTCCCGTCCTACTTCGGCCGTTGGCTGAGCTGCGGGTTCCGCACCCGGCGCATGGCCGCCCGCGCCAGGGGCAACTTCATACTGCCCGTTGTCCAGCTTGGTGATCAGGACGACGCCCCGATGACCCGCCTCGATGACGAACTTGCTGAAGCGGTTGAACCCGGCGTTGCGCTCGTCGAAGTTGGGATCGATCTGTTGCATCACCTGCTTGAGCCGGTCGGAGCGCATCACATCGCCGTTGCGGACCATCTGCGCAACCGCCTCCCCCGCGAGCTCCCACGGATCCCGCTGAGTGGAGGGAGTGTCCACTTCCTTGGTGAGACCCGCCAAATCGTTGTACGAGTAGTACTCATCGCAGTTCTGGATCAGCAGATCACTGGCCGATTCCCGGATCCCCACTCCGATAACGTACTTCCCGTACTCCTTCAGCTTGATGACCATGGTGGAGAAGTCGCTGTCTCCGGAGAGCAGGATGAAGGTCCCGATTTCCGGACGGGTAAAGACCAGCTCTATGGCATCGATAGCCAGGCGGATGTCGGTGGCGTTTTTCTTACTGGACCCGAACGCCGGCGCGAAGATCAGATCGATGGACGATTCGGAAAGCGGAACGATGTACTGAGGATAGCGGCGCCAGTCGGCATAGGCTCGTTGTACGGCCACCTTGCCTTTGATGATGTCGCTGTTGAGCAGCGTGCGGAGTTCTTTAGTGAGATCCTTCTGAATGCCCAGCGTGACGTTGTCGAAGTCAATCAGGAGGGCGGCGTGCGGTGCATGGACGGGGGGCTGACTCAGATGTCGGCCCGGCCGAATTAGCGGTCGGTTCACGAGACGCTCGGTTGTCAGGCCAACCTCCTGCGCGAGCCCCCTCGCCGCACCGGGCCGGCATGCGGCAGTGATCGGGAGCTCACGAGGCCGGGAGACCTCTTGTGAAGGCGCGGAGCAGAACCGCTTTGGTTCTCGCTTGACTGCGCCGGGGGTGGGCGGCTCTCACGGACGACGGGTGCAAGCCACGGCGGCCGTGCAATGATGCCATCCCAGGGTCGTGCCAGCATCGAAGGGACGCGGCCCGGGACCACCCGGTGCGTCCATATCGGCTAGCTGGAAGAATTTATCGAGGGGACCGAAGGAGATCAACCGAACTGTGTCTCACCGGCAGGCGGAAGATCGAGGGCGAAATAGAACCGGGTCCCATAGCCAGGAGCCGTCTCGACCTGCAGCACCGATCCCATGGCCTCGACCAGCTTTCGGCAGATGGAAAGCCCCAGCCCGGAACCGGAAAAGGTGTATTCGCCCGGCTTCTGTCGCCGCCGGAAGGGCTCGAAGAGGGTAGCCATGGACTGAGGCGGAATGCCCCGGCCGGTGTCTCGAACCGAGAACTCGATGCAGCGGGAGTTCCGGGCAACCGCGCTTACCTCCACCGAACCTTCAGCGGTGAACTTGAGGGCATTGGTGGTGAGGTTGAGTAGCACCCGGCTGAGGGCCACCGGATGTCCGATGCGGAAATCGGCCTCGGGCGACGTAACCTTCACCTGCAGGTTCTTCTCTTCCGCAATCGGCTGAACAATGTCGCGAACCGATTCCAGGATGTCCTTCACCGAGAACGGAATCGGATCCAGATCCACCAGACGATCGCCGCCGCGCGCCAGCTCGATCACATCGCTCGCCACAGAGCTGAGCCCAAAGGCGGCGCTGTAGATCAGGCCGAGCTGCCGCTCCTGAACCGCATTGACCGAGCCGCTCCGACCGCGCTGCAGGGTTTCCGCCAGGAACAGAATGGAGGTGAGGGGTGAGCGCAGGTCGTGCGCCACCTCGACTACCAGTTCCAGCCCATCGGGAGCGGAGAGCCGGTCAGTGAAATGCTGTGACCAGTCCGCCTCGAGATGCTCGGCCACAGCCTCGATCGCATGAAGCACTCCGAGCAGCTGGGCTGGGTCGGGCGAAGGGAGGCTGCGGACGCGGGTGATGAAGGCACTGCGGATCAGCCCCAGCAATCGGCGAGAGAGCGCGTTGCGGGGAACCGAGCTGAGGTCGCCGGAGGTCCCGGTTGCCTCCTGTCGAATCGCGGCGCTGAGATGGGCGAGGTGAGCCGTGGCCTCCTCGGCTCCAGCGGCGTGCTCGACCACTCGCTCCCATTCGGCCTCTGCCCACAACACGGAATCGCGCAACGCATCCCAGAGGACGGGAGCGACGGGAGCGGAAGGTCCGTTAGGGTCCCAGGCGTGGACCGGTGCGCCGTGGCTCCTGGGCTGCCCGGCGGCGCTCTCCGCTCGACGAGGCGGGCAGGAGCGTCTCAGGTGTCACGCCGTGGACCCGGGGCTGTCGTCGCGCTGGAATTCGTGTTTGTCCATCAACCGGTACAACGTCGTCCGGTCGATGCTCGCGAGGCGCGCGGCCTTGGACATGTTCCCCCCCGCTCGGCTGATCAGGCGAGTCAAGTACTCCTTTTCGAACTGGATGACCACCCGGTCCTTGGCCGGATGGTACGCCTCGTCCATGACTCCGGCAGGCGCAACCGTCTCAGCCGGCCACTCGTTCCCGTCGTCATAGACCGGGATGTCGTTCGGCTGGATGTTCTGATCCGGCTCCGCCAATACCGCGACGTGCTCGATCACGTTCTGCAACTCCCGAACGTTGCCCCGCCAGGGTCGTGAACGCAAGAACGCGATGCTGGCCTCGCTCAACCGGGGAATCCGGTCGCCCATTTGGCGATGGCGTTGCCAATAGTAAGTCAGAAAGTGATTGGCCAGGAGCGGAATGTCCTCCGGGCGCTTCCGCAGCGGCGGAAGTTTGATGGGCACCACTCGCAACCGGTAAAACAGGTCGCCCCGGAGTACTCCCTCATCCACCGCTTCCTGCGGCTCCCGGTTGGTGGCGGAGATGAACCGGACGTCTACCACCGCGTCCTGTTGCTCGCTACCCACCCGCCGGACCACCCCGTCCTGAATGACCCGGAGGAGCTTGGCCTGAAGCGGCATCGTCATCTCGGTGAGCTCATCGAGGAAGAGCGTGCCCCCGTTGGCGGTCTCCAACAGTCCCGGCTTATCGCGGTCGGCCCCGGTGAAGGCGCCCTTCCGGTGGCCGAACATCTCCGACTCGAGAAGCGGCTCGGGCAAGGCCGCACAGTTGATCGGCACCAACGCCCGATTGGCCCGCCGGCTGTTCTGGTGAATGAACTGGGCGATGACCTCCTTGCCGGTACCGCTTTCCCCGCTGATGAACACAGAGGCATCGGTCCCCGCAACCTTTCGCGCCAGGTCAACCGCTTTGCGGAAGAGAGGGGAGATGCCGATCAGGGCGATCTTGTCGCTGTGACCGACCTGCTTCATCAGCTGGACCCTGAGGTCCTGGGCTTCCCGCGACATCATTACGGCATGGGAGGCCCGGCCAATCAGCACCTGGAGATGGGTGGCGGAGAACGGCTTGGGCAGATAGTCCCAGGCTCCGGCCCGAAGCGCCTCGATGCTGCTGGTGACGCTCGGGTTACCGGTCATGACGACGACAATGGTGTCTTTGTAGGCCTCCAGCGTTGCCTGCAGGATCTCCAGGCCGGAGACCTGCGACATATAGAGGTCGACCAGAATGATGTCGAACTTGCGCCGGCGCACCGTCTCCAGAGCCTCCTCCCCCCGACCGATCAGCGTGACATTGTAGCCGTCCATCTGCAGCACGCTGGCGCAGCTCTCCCGGAGGGTTCGCTCATCGTCGATTACCAGGACGCGAATGCTGGCTTTGACTTCGCTGGGTATGGATAGCGGATCGCGGGCGCTGCTGTCGGAAGCGGAAATGACCTTCCGCTCGGTTTGGGCGAGAGGACTGACCATCCAGTGACTCCGGGGCAGACCGCTCACGCGGTCGGTTTGAACTCAGATCCGGATCGGTTGACCCGGCAGTGTGGGCGATCTCAAAACCGCCATCCGGGCGAACCAGCTGCTCCCCGGAGCGACAGGAGTAGTAACGTTCTTACCACAACCTGAGGCAAAAGTCAAGCACGTGATGGCTCCGGTCAACAGATCGGAACGCTAACCGGATGTCGGATCGTGGGTTCCACACAACAGGTGTAGGGACGGTGCTCAGGTAGGGTAGCTTAGCGGCGACTGATCGAAGGCTCTCACCTGTTCGGCGTCGCCGTCTCGCTTGAGCTCGCGAAGCGCGGTAGTGGCTCGGAGGAGCAGCTCCACGGCATCTACTGGAGACTCGGCAAAGTCGGGTACGGCACAGTATCCGGCCCGCACCTTGAGGGATCGCTCGCCTCCTCGCACGGGAATGGGGGAGCCCTCGATGCTCCCTCCTAGCCGCTGGATCAGCCGGAGGGCCCCCTCATTCGAAGTTGCCGGCGCGATCACCGCAAATTCCGCATGACCCAGACGGCCGATTGCATCTGAGGCGCGGCCGGCTCGTTTGAGCAGCTGTCCAACCTGCTCGGCGATGCGCTGAACTTCCTCGTCCGAGGATTCACCGGGGCCGCTTTCTTCTGCTTCGGGAGAGATGACGACGCAGGCCAGCGGGTCACGGCGGCGAAAGGCGTCCGCTCCAATCTCATGGGCCCGGTGGGACAGGCCCCGCATGTTGTACAGGCCGGTGCCCGCGTCCAGCAGGCTTTCCTCCCGAAGTGCATCCACTTCCAGCTTGCATTGCAGAAAGGTTCCCAGCTTCAGCAGCAACGACTCCCCGTCCAGAGGCTGCCCCAGAAACTCCCAGGCGCCCGCTCGATAGGCCTCGAGCCGCTGGGTGCGTCCTGACGGTCCTGACGTGGTGATCACAATTGGCGTGGTGGCACTGAAGCGGGGATCACTGCGGAGCATCCGGCAAACTTCGAAGCCGTGAATGTCCGGCATCTGGGCATCGAGGATGATCAGATCCGGCTGTGCGGTCCTGGCCCGCTCCAAGGCTTGCTGCCCGGTATAGGCCCGCACCACCGAGTAGCCACTTGGGCCCAGAATGCTCTCGAGCGATCGGGCCGACCACTCCTGATCGTTGGCGATGAGAACTAGCGGGGGGGAGGCAGCCTTGTCTCGATTGGCCATTGCACTTCTTGCGAGAGAGTTGAAAGGACAACCACCGGGGCTCACAGCCGGGTAGCAGGAGTCGTGCGCTTTCGAGGCAATTGGTTAACGCTCTATACCACAGAAGTTTGTAGTCTGCTGCTGCAGCACACTCCCGCTCTGATCGGTGTGACTACGCAACAGTTTGGATGCTGGGATGCCACGGCTCTTGACACCGTGCAGATTGTGGCAATGAAGCCGATCACTGTGTGGTGCTGCAGCAACGGAGCAAACCGGGCCCGGCTGGGCTAGAGGGACCAGGCTCAGCAGGCCATGCCCTTTGCATAAAAGACTTTAAGCTGCCTCGACGCCGCCCGATTCTCCCGTTGTGTACCCGGTCTGTTTTTCGGCTCCATCCTTGAAGAGAAGGGCGGCCACCCCCGGTAGTTCCAGCCGAACTTTCATTCGGAAGCTATACACGAATGCCGATTGAGCCGCTGCCTGACGTTCCGCCGTCCGACGAGGATCAGGACGATCTCCAGCCTACGGAGCACGCGGAGCTCCCAGTGGATCTTTCCGAGTTCAGCCAGCGCCTGGCCAGCTTTGGATTGGGCGAGTCGCCCGACCCGCTGCTCACAGAGGCACGTCCCCCAGCCAAGCGTCGGCTGCAGAACTGAGTACCGTGTGAAATGATGTCTCGTGAGTCGCATCACAGGGGTCCCGTTCGGCGCGTGTTAGGCTAGTTTGGGAGATCTTCCGGCCATTGGTCACACGCTGACGCAGAGGGATCCTCTTTTGGCAGTTTCGATCACTCAACTTTTTCCTCTCGTCGAGCGCCATCATGGGAATTGCGATGCCGGGCATTCGGAGTAGCAACCCCTCGATTCCTGCCGTCACGGGTCTCGAGTCACCGCTTCCTCGTCATCAGTACCGTGACTGGAGCCGGGGCGAGCTAGCGGAATCCTCCAGCCCGGCGTGGCTGCGGCGCAGCGTCCACTTGATCCTGGCGCTGATCGCGTTGATCATTCTCCTGCCCGTCATGCTTCTGGTCGCACTGTTGGTGCGGCTCACTTCGCGCGGGCCCGTGCTTTATACCCAGGTCAGAGTCGGTTTAGACCGCAGGACCAACGCTCGCAGCTCCCAAAATCATCGGCGGGAGAGGAACCTGGGCGGGCAGCCTTTCACGATTTACAAGTTCCGCACCATGCGGGTGGACGCCGAGCACCAGAGTGGCGCCGTGTGGGCCCAGCAGGGCGATCCCCGCGTCACCTCCATCGGCCGGCTCCTCCGCCAGTACCGCCTCGATGAGCTGCCCCAGCTGATCAACGTGCTCCGGGGCGAGATGAACATTGTGGGTCCCCGCCCCGAGCGGCCCACCATCTTTGCCGAGCTGCGGGAGCACATCGCGGAGTATCCGCTGCGGCAGCGGGCCCGGCCGGGGATCACCGGACTGGCCCAGATCAATCATCACTACGACCGCTCGCTGGAAGATGTGCGGACCAAGGTGCATTACGACCTGGAGTACATCCGGCGTCAATCCGTGGCCGAAGACTTCCGGATCATGGTGAAGACGGTGCCGGTCATCCTCCTGCGTCGGGGCGGCTGGTAGGCTTCCTCTTGGATTTCCGCCTCTTCACTCCCTTCTCGCCGTTGCTCCGGGGCCACAAAGCTGCCGCAGTCGGGCTCGCGCCCCTGTTGTCTCGCTAGGAAAGACTTTCCTTCCCGTTGTGAATCAACAACTTACCCACGTGCTTCGGCTGGGTCCTGACGGAACGGCGATTGCTGGCATGCCAGGGTCTTGAGTCATACCTTTCCGGTTCAGCCAAGAGCGATCAGTCCGTATGGTTTTGGTAACTCCCCAGTCGCCCGGTCCTAGCAGTCCCGATCTTTCCGTGGTTGCTCCGCTCTTCAACGAGTCGGAGAACGTGCGCCCTTTGGTGGACTGGATCCTCCAAGCCCTGGAGACGTATGCCGGCGTATTCGAGGTGATCCTGGTAGACGACGGCAGCCGAGACGATACCTGGATCCAAATTCAGGGGGCGGCGGCAGATCCCAGGGTGCGGGGACTTCGGTTGGGCCGCAATGTGGGACAGACCGCAGCTATGATGGCCGGCTTTGACCATGCCCGAGGACGGGTTGTTGTCTCGCTGGATGGAGACCTCCAGAACGATCCGCGGGACATTCCAGCTCTGATTGCCAAGCTGGATGAGGGTTACGACCTCGTATGCGGTTGGAGGCGGCAGCGGCAGGACAAGCTGCTGCTGCGAAAGGTGCCTTCCTGGGTAGCCAATCGGCTCATTCGCCGGCTCACTGGGGTGCCTATAACAGACAACGGCTGTTCTTTGAAGGCATACCGGCGCGACCTGCTGAACCGAATCTCACTCTACGCGGAGCAGCACCGTTTCATTCCTGCGTTGTCGGCCAGCGTGGGCGCCAGGATCACCGAGATGCCGGTGCGTCACCATGCCCGGCGATTTGGGGAGAGCAAGTACGGAATTTCGCGAACGGTAAAGGTGCTGGTCGACCTGCTGACTCTCAAGATGATCACCACGTTCCGGTCCCGTCCGCTGGTCGGCTTCGCGCTGGCGGCGTTGCCCGCGCTGGGGGCCGCTCTCGTGTTTGGGGCCATGTGGTTCTTCAGTCTCACCCACTTTGGGGCGGACAAGGCTGACGCGCTCGTGTTTCCCGGAGCGGGGCTTCTGAGCATCGGGGTGGCCTTCTATCTCTTCATGCTCGGCTTGGTCGCCGAAGTCGCGCTCAGCAGCGAGCGGACCGGTACGAACGATATTCCAGCTGCCGCGGAGATTCGCTGACATGAGCACACCCGGTATCCTGATGGAGCCAATGTCCACCACGTCCACGGTGCACCAATCGGAAGCCGATCTGATGTCCGTCCTCGTGCCGGTGGTGGAGCGCGCGGACGACGTGGCAGCGATGTACCGCGCCTTCGCCGAAGTGCTGGACGCGCGCCAGCAGCCCTACGAGTTCGTCTTTGTCTTCGATGGGCGGATCACTCCCCCGGCTGAACTCGTGGCCCTCACCCGGGACAAGAAGAACGTCCGGATCCTCCGGTTTGCCCGTGAGTTCGGCGAAACCGCGGCGCTGCGGCTGGGCATCGAGCGGAGTCGGGGCGAGCTGATTCTGACGCTGCCGGCCTATTTCCAGGTGCGCCCCGAAGGCATCGGACCGCTGTTGGATGCGGTAGAGCGCGGGGCCGATATGGCGGTAGCTAATCGCTCTCCCCGGCTGGACAGCTGGCTCAATCGGATGCAGTCGCGGGCCTTTCACAGTATCGTCGGGGGCGTGTCGCAGCAGCGCTTCCACGACATGGCGTGCGGCGTACGGGCGATGACTCGCTCGGTGGCGGAAGCGCTTCCGCTCTACGGCGACCTGCACCGCTTCATCCCGGCGATGGCGCTCCGGGAGGGCTATCGAGTCGAGGAGGTCCCCCTGCCGCAGCACCCCAGCGATGCCCGGGCTCGGGTATATCGGCCTGGGGTGTACTTCCGGCGTCTGCTCGACATTGGGGCGTTCTTCTTCCTGGCCAAGTTCACCGAGAAGCCACTGCGATTCTTCGGGCTGGTGGGATCGGTTTTTCTCGCCTTGGGAGCTGTTATCAGCCTGGTTCTGCTGATCCAGAGGGTAGAGGGACAGGGAATAGCCAATCGGCCGGCTCTTCTGCTCGGAGTTCTGCTGGTGGCGCTCGGAGTTCAGCTCATCGGGCTGGGCCTGGTGGGTGAGATCATCGTCCATCTGCGTGCACCCCATCGGCGAGCCTACCGGGTCCGCGAACGGACCTGAGCGTCGTTAGCCTTCAGTGATGATGTCGACCTGCAGGGGCCTCCGGCCGGGGCTCCCGACATCGACCTTTATGAGGCATGCGGCGCGACCTCTCTAGACTCCTCGAGAGAACGTTCGACCTTCTGGTCGTGGGCGCAGGCATTCAGGGTGCCTGCATCGCCTGGGACGCCTGTCTGCGTGGGTTGACCGTGGCCCTCGTGGACCGCGGCGACTTCGGGGCAGCCACATCGGCGAATAGCCTCGGCATCGTCCATGGCGGGCTCAGGTATCTCGCGCGCGGAGATCTGCCTCGGATGCTGGATTCGATCCGGGAGCGCTCCGCCCTCCTCCGAATCGCTTCCGGGCTGGTAGAGCCGCTACCGGTGCTGGTTCCGACCTATCAGGGAGGGAAGGGCCGCACGGCCTTCGGCACCGCTCTCCTGCTCAACGATTTGATCTCTCGTACCCGGAACCGCGACCTGCGTCCCGAGGAGGCCATTCCTGGCGGCCGGCTGATCTCCAGAAGCGAATGCCTGCGGCTCTTCCCCTGGTTTCCGGCTGACGGACTTACCGGCGGAGCCCTCTGGTACGATGGCCGGCTCCGGCACCCTGAGCGACTTACCCTCAGCTTTGTGCGCTCTGCCGCAGAACGGGGAGTGGTTCCGGTCAATTATCTCAGGGTAGATCGAATCCTGGTTCGACACGGGCAGACCGCAGGGGTCCAGGTCACCGATCTGGCCCAGGGAAGCCAGTTTGAGGTCAAAGCCCGTGCGGTCGTGGTGGCGGCCGGACCCTGGACGGAGAGTCTTATCTCAGGCACTCTGGGAAGGGCACCGGGAGCCATCACCGCCGGGCACGCCTTGGCGGTCAATATTCGGGTCGATCGGGTCCTGAGCAGCGTAGCAATCGGAGCGAGATCCCGAACCGGCCGGGATTTGGACCCGGTTGGGGGCGGCAAGCGTTATCTGTTTGCCGCACCGCAGCCAGGGAGCACCTTGCTGGGAACCTGGTACGCGCCGGCCGGGGAGGGCCACGCCAGCCCGGATCAGGGTAGCACGAGTCTGCTGCAGGAATTCAATCAGGCTTGTCCCGGCTTGGAGCTGTCCGACGCTGAGGTCGTGGGCTGTCAGTGGGGCTGGCTCCGGCTCAAGGGGAGTACTGAGAGAGGTAGGAGGATGGGGCTGGCGGAGCGGCCCCGGATTATAAATCATGGCGCCACCAATGGCGTCCGGCACCTCTTTTCGGTGGAACCGGTCAAGTACACTACTGCCCGGAGCGTGGCCGAGCGGGTGGTTGATTGGGTGTTCCGCGATTTGGGCAGGACAGCGCCGGCCTGCAGAACCACCGAGGTGCCGTTAGCGCTGGCGGGCACGGACGGAGCGGTGACTGCCTCCGACGTCCGGAGGGCTGTGCACGAGGAGATGGCGGTAAAGCTCGGTGATATCGTCTTCCGGCGCAGCAATCTGGGAAACTCCGGCAGACCCGACCGGGAAACTGTTACCCAGATTGCGCGGCTGGCCGGCGCGGAACTGGGATGGGACACGATCCGACAGGGCGCGGAGGTGGATGAGGTGATGAACAGAACGCAGCACCCTGTGGCCGTCATGGAGCCGATCGGGTGAAGATCCTGGTCCTGGCCCCCCATCCCTTCTTCCAGGCGCGGGGTACTCCGCTGGCGGTCAGGCGGGTGCTCGAATTCCTGAGCTCCCGGGGACACCAGATCGACCTCTTGACCTTCCACGAAGGTGAAGATGTCGAAATCGCCAACTGCCGGATTCACCGGATTGCGCGGCCGCTCGGCATCCGAAATATCCGGCCAGGATTTTCGGTCAAAAAGGTCGTGTGCGACCTGTTCATGTTCGTGAAGTGCCTGAGGATGGTCCGACGGAACAGCTACGACCTGATCCACGCGGTCGAGGAGGCAGCCTTCATCGCGGCAGCGATGCAGCGTTTGGCGGGCATCCCGTACGTCTACGATATGGACTCATCCTTGGCGGAGCAGCTGGTAGACGCGTATCCCGGGCTGCAATTCGCCTTCGCCACCCTACGCCGGTGCGAGGCGGTGGCGGTCAGACACAGCCTGGGCGTCCTCACCGTTTGCGCGGCACTGGAGGATGTGGCTCACGGGCACGCACCGGACAAACCGATCGGCCGGGTGGAGGACACGACTCTGCTGCTTCCCGACAATGGCCATTCGGGGAACGGGCACTCCGAAGGCGTCTTGCCCGCCGGGGTTGACGGAAAGAGTCCGATCGCGATGTACGTGGGAAATCTGGAGCACTATCAGGGCATCGGCCTGTTGCTGGAAGGTTTCCGTCACGCGCTGCTTCGGGTGCCGAACGCCCATCTGGTAATCGTTGGAGGGTTGCAGGAGGACATTGCCCATTACAGCCGGCGGGCGGTGCAGCTGGGTATCTCCAGTCGGGTGCATTTCCTGGGGCAGCGGCCGATCAGCGACCTGGACGATCTGTTCCGGCGGGCCGATGTGCTGGTCTCCCCTCGGCTTAAAGGCCTCAACACTCCGATGAAGATCTATTCCTATCTCGACTCGGGCACCGCGGTACTCGCCACCCGCCTGCGGACTCACACCCAGGTGCTGGACGATCGAACGGCGTACCTGGTCGAGCCCGATCCTGAAGCCCTGGGTGACGGACTGGCGGAGCTTCTCACCGACCCCGTGCTGCGTGAACGTCTGGCCAGCCAGGCAAAGGCCTATGTGCAACAGGAGTTCACCCCCGAGGCCGCGCATCGCAAGCTGGGCTCGTTCTACACCATGATGGAATCCAAGGCCAGTGGGGCGGGCGCGTGAAGAAGCTGTGGTACAGTCCCACGCTGCGAAGCGTAGTGATTTATGGAGCGTCGGGCCTCGGTTTCGCCGGGGCCAACCTGGTGCTCGCCCGGCTACTTCCCACCGCTGAGTACGCGCTTTTCACCCTAGTCATTGCCTTGGCCAACCTGGGCTACTCGCTTGCACCCGCGGGTGTCGATGGCATCGTGAATCGCCGTCACCTGGAGGCCGGACCCGCGCTCCTGCGCCGTACGCTTACCGCGGCCATCCCGGTCGGGGCTGATCTTTGTGATGGTGGCCGAGCTGGCCTACCAGATGTCGCCGCTCATGCTGCTGGTGCTCTTCGTCTCAACCGTGGCGGGCGGAGCCATGGCGGTTTCGGCCGCTCAGTTCCAGAGCGAGCGGCGATACGCGAATATCCCTGGGACTATCGCAGAGCCCCAATCTCGTTCTGCTGGTTGCCGCCGGAGCGGTGATCCTGTCGCACGCCCGGCAGGCCTGGCTTCCACTGGTCATCGCAGGGCTCGGCTTCCTGCTGGCGGCGCTGTCGGGCTGGATCGTGCTGTTCCGCGAGCGGGCCATGAAACCGGCGAGAGAAACCTGGTTCCCCTGGACGGAGGCATTTTCCTTCGCCGGACTCAATGCGGCGGGACTGGTTCTGATACAGCTGGAGCGCCTCGTCATACCGCATGTGCTCCCGCTCAGCGACCTTGCCACCTACGGGGTACTGGCCGCTATCGCGGGGTCGCTTTTTCGGGTTCTCCAGATGGGGGTGGGCTACACCCTGCTTCCCCGTTTACGGGTGGCGAGCAATGTGCTCGCAGCGGCGGCAGCTGATCGCGCACGAGGCCAAGCTGGTCAGCGCGATGGTAGTGGCCGGTTCTATTGCAATCTGGTTCGTCACGCCGCTGATCGAGCGCTCGCTTCTTCCAGGGCAAGTATCACCTCGACAGTGCCTTACTGATCTGCGGCACTGATCAGTGGGATGGCCAAAATCATGAACGCGTTCACCAAGTCCACAGTCACGGCCCTTGCCACGCCGGCCGAGCTGTCGCTGGTCAATGTTTTTGGCTGGGTCTCCGTGGGCCTGGCGGTTCCGGCCGCCATGTTTGGGGGACTCCGCTGGGGACTGGCCGGGGTGATCTACGGCGTGGGCTTCGGCTGGCTGCTTCGGGCTGTTACCGCGTTGTACGTAACCCTGCGCCACCTCAGGCTTCCGGCCTCGATTCCCGTCACTGCACCGTGACCCTCCTGCCGTGACGGACCAGTCGCACGCAGACTGGGCCATAGCGCTGTTCAACCGCTCGGTGCTCAAGCAAGCCAAGTATCGCCGGGTGGTGGCGTTGCTGGACAACCCCGCCGGCAAGACCAGCCTCGATATAGGCGCGGATAACGGCGTGATCAGCTATCTGCTGCGTCGTCGGGGGGGCCGCTGGTGCAGCGCCGATTTGAATCCGGAAACGGTGGCATCGATCCGGGATCTGGTGCGGGAGGATGTCTACCAGCTCACCGGCGAGACGGCCCCATTTGCCGACAATGCCTTCGATCAAATCGTGATCGTAGACTTTCTGGAGCACATTCCCGACGATGCCGCCTTTGTTCGGGAACTGCGGCGGATCCTGAAGCCGGAAGGCGTGCTGATCGTCAACGTCCCCCATCTCAAGCCGCACTCTCTCTTGAATCGCGTCCGCCACCGGATCGGCCTGACCGACGAATGGCACGGCCATCTTCGCCCCGGGTACAGCCTGACGGGGCTGCGCCGTCTGCTGGAACCTGATTTTGAAATCGAGCGCGCGGAGACCTACTCGGGAACGTTCTCGGAGCTGATCGATACTGCCATCAACGGTCTGCTCGAGACCCTAAAGCGGAGAAAACCCGAGCCGGGAGCCTCGAATAAGGGGAACGTCGTGACTCGGGGAGACATGGAGCAGCATCAGAAGCAGTTCAAGATGCTGTCGCTTCTATATCCAGTGCTCTGGACGGTGGCGCGAATGGATACCCTGTTACCCCTGCAGCAAGGCTACAAGCTCATCGTCCGGGCTCGGCTGCGGAAGTCAGGCGCCGCAGCCGAGCTTCCCCCGGCAGTCGCTTCGGCCTAGCCGGACATCTCTCGCCGGAGCAAGCCGACATGGGAGCTATTTACGGAATCGTGGGTGATGCAGATCAGGCGGAGCTCACCAGCATGGGTGAGCGCCTGGCGCATCGCGGCCCCCGATCCGCTCAGTGGTCTCTTTCTCCCACCATACATCTGGGTATACGCGGAACCGGGAGCACAGTAGACGGGCTCCAGGGGGCCAACCTGGTGTTCGACGGCGCTATCGACAACCGGCAAGCACTGGCCGGCCACCTGAACCGTGTCTCGAGTATGGCGCCGGCACCCGACGCGGATGGCCCCCTGCTTCTTGAGCTCATCTCCCGTCGGGGGACAGAGGCGTTGCAGGATGTCGCAGGGCAGTTTGCCTTTGCCTACTGGGACGCAGGGCCGAGAACAGCTCCTGCTGGGCCGCGATCGGATCGGGTATGCCCCGCTCTACTTCACGCTCGATCGCGGCCGAGTGATCTTTGCCAGCGAGTACAAGGCGCTGCTGGCAATCGACGCCGTGCCCGCACGACCCAACAGAGATGCCATTCAGGTCATTCAGTCCACCAAATGGGTACGGCCTGGTGCCACCTGTCTCGAAGGGATTTATCCGGTCAGCCCAGGCACCTGGGTCGCCATCGAGCCTCACAAGCTGACCACCGCCCGATTCTGGAACCTTCCCATTCGGGTACTGCACCAGGACGAGGATCGCCACGTCGCTTCCTTGCGAGCCTCGTTCATTGAAACGCTGCGCCGTCAAACCGAGCCCTATCAGCGGATCGGGATCTCGCTCAGCGGAGGCCTGGACTCTGCAGTGATGGCCGCCGGAGCTCGGCATGTAGCGCCGGACAAGGAGATCCACACCTTCAGCGCCGGCTACGGTCCCGATGATAAAGAGCTGATCAACGCAGCCCGGGTGGCCCAGGAACTGGAAACGCACCACCACCCACTCATCCTCGATCCGGATGATTTGCCCGACCTGTTGCCGTGGATGGTTTGGCACATGGAGGAGCCCATCGGGCGGGAGGATATCGCGTACCTCTACGTGGCCGCACGGGAAGCCGCGCGACATGTGGACCTGATTCTCACCGGCTTCGGCTTCGATGGGCTGTTTGCCGGACTGCCCAGACATCGAGTAGCGGATGTAGCGCTCCATGTTCCGCCGGCAGCCGGACCGCTTCGGGAGTTTTACGACTACACTGTGCGGGGGGTGGAGCCTCGAGGCCTGGGAGGCCGCGCCCTGAAGACTCTGTACTTCAGGGGCACCGATTTCCCCGCCCCCCAGGTACAAGGGGCGGCGACGGTGGAGCCACTAGCGGGATTTCGAATCGAGGGAGACCAGCCGCTGAGCCAGTTCCTGCGGAAGGGATTCCTGGTGTTGCCGTATCAATCTCCGGTGGAGCGGCTATACACGGCAGCAGGGGTGCGGTTCAACGCTCATCACACAGACCCCGATTTTTTGGCGACCGCTTTTTCCATTCCCGACCGGTTGAAAATCAGGGGTCGTACCCAGAAATACGTGCTTAGGAAGGCGTGCGCGGGCCTCCTGCCGGCCTCCATTCTCAACTATGGAAAGAGCTTCAATCGTTTAAAGCACGATCTCCACTTAAGCGCGGTGCTGGATGAGATGGCCGAACGGCTGCTCTCGCGAGCCGCGCTGATCGAACGAGGCCTGTTCGATCCCGATTACATCGCCCGCCTCCGCGACCGCCCCGCCGACCAGCCGTACTCTCAGGAGCGAGTCTACCGGCTTTGGTCTCTGATTCTCACCGAGATGTGGAGCCGCATGTATCTGGATGCCCGGGGAGCACCCCCCACGAGTGCCACTCTCCCGGGGAGCGCGTCTCGACCAACCGCATCGGTATTGGGCTGAGCCTTAGTACACCCACGCAACCAGGTGGCTCGCCGCAGTCAAGTAACCGGCCTTGCGGTACCAGTAGGCGGTGCGGGAAAGGCCTTCGCTCAGTCGAACTTTGGGTAAGTAGCCCAGCTCAGCCTTGGCTCGGTCAATTCGGAAGGCCCGGTTGGTCCGAAACCAGGAGAGCCGGCGGCGGAAAACCGGCGGCCTGATTCTCAAGGCTTTGGATACCACCTCCACGGCGGTGGCGGCAAACCAGGCGATGCCATACCAGGGAAAACGGATGATTCGCACGTTGGATCCCAGAGCCGCCCCTACCGCACGGACCAACTCATTCAGCGTGACCGGCTCTTCATCTCCAGCAAGATAGACCCGGCCCTTGGCGGCTGGTGACGTGCCACAGAGCTCGAACAGGTCTACCAGATTTTCTACATACACCGGGTGGTTCATCGTCCTGCCGCTCCCGATCATCAGAAACCAGCCCCTCGCAACCATCCGGTACAACTTGAGCCAGCCCCTGGTGTCGCCCGGGCCATAGACCGACGTGGGGCGCACGATAACGATGTCCATGCCCTTGGCCATGAACTCACGACAGACCTTTTCTCCCTCGGCCTTGCTGTAGCAGTAGTAGTCTCGAGGAGCGATCGGCGAGTCCTCGTTGCCTGGTGGCCGAGTGATGATGCCGTGAACTCCTTGAGTGCTGCAGTGAACCACCCGTCGCACCCCGAGGTGCTCCGCCGCCTTCATCACGTTGCGGGTGCCATTCACTTCGATGTCCCAGTAGGCTGAATCGGGCTGGAGGATGTCTCCGAAGGGCGAGGCGAGGTGATACACCAGCTCCGCGCCGGTCATCGCCCGGGCGACATCGTTGAACTCCGTAACCGATCCCACGAGCAGGGTAGCTCCCTTGGAACGCAGCTCGTCATCGAAAAGACCGGGTGACTTGTCCAAGCTGGTAACCCGGTGGCCCCGGTCCAACAGCCTGCGCACCAGGTGGGCTCCGACGAATCCGGACCCTCCCGAGATGAAAACGTTCATGGACGATCCTTTGCTTTCCAGTGAAGCGTCATGGGACGCCGACTCGTTAATAAAACCGACAGATGTTGGGCTCACCCAGCAGCCCGCCTTGGGCCTGCAGCAGACTGAAATCGCCGTTGCCGTTCGATCAGCATGGTCCGGCAGAGCCCCGCTTGCGCTACTGCAGGCTAGTCAGAAACGCCTCGAGGTTAAAGGCCTCTACTCCCCGTCCCCGTGGATCCAGAAACTGAGCCCACCCATTGATCAGGTGCCCCATGTGAAAGTGCTGGTAGTCGCTCAGGTAGGGATCAGGATTGTTCTGCGGGGAATCGTAGATCGTGGCTGATTCTGCGAAAAAGCCCCGAGCGAAGCTGTTCGACCTTGCCATCCCAGCGGAAATAGTCGAAGCAGGGAAGGAGTGCAGCCCTATTCCTCTGGCGATACATTGCGTTGCCTGTCGTCGAAAATAGCAACCTCTATCGGTGCCGTCGGAGCTACGGCCCGAGACGCGATTGGAGCACGTGAGCAACATTCTCAGCAAGAAAGCGCTCATCAGCTCGACCCTCAGCGGGGTCGGCACCCAGTACACCGGAGCAATGATCACCGGCGTGGGGCAGGTGGTGGTGACCGCGGTCTTGGCGCGTTTGCTCACGCCGGCAGACTATGGTTTGGCCGGGCTGGCTGCGGTGTATGTGGGTCTCGCCGCAATCTTCGCCCAGTTCGGCATCGGCCCCGCTTTAATCCAGCGGTCGGAGCTGACGCCGCGAATCATCCGCGCCGGGTTCACGGCAACAGTGCTGATCGGCTTCATCACCACCGCTGCAGTCTGGCTGACCGCCCCGTGGGCCGCCCAGCTGCTGGGGAATGCGGCTCTGACTCCAATCATCCGCGGCCTCAGCTTCACCTTTGTTCTGTCGAATCCGAGCTTTGTGGCCCAAGGCCTGAGCGAACGGAGTCTGGCCTGGCGCAGACTCATGTGGGTGGAGGTCGCCGCCTTCATGGTGGGCTACGCGCTGCCCGCCTTGGTGCTTGCTGCTCTGGGATTTGGCGTATGGGCCATCGTCGGCAGCACCCTCGGCCAGAACCTGGTCCGCTCCGCCGCCCTCCTCAAGCTTCAACCCCATCCCAAGTGGCCACGCATCGGTGCCGGAGATCCGCGAACTGCTCCGCTTCGGTTCCGGTTTTACTCTGGCGCGCGCCTTCAACTACGGCGCCGGCCAAGGCGACAACCTGGTCGTCGGCCGGGTACTCGGGATCCTTGCATTGGGCTACTACAGCCGGGCTTTCAAGCTCATGATGATCCTGGTGACCTACTTCGCTGTCGTCGTCACCAAGGTCCTGTTTCCTGTGATGTCCCGGCTCCAGGGCCAGCCGGAGCGACTCCGATCCACTTACCTCACCGGCGCCGCGGTACTGGGGATGATCAGCGCTCCACTCGGAGCCCTGATGGTGGTTACCGCGCCGGAGATCGTGGCCGTGGTGCTGGGTCCCAAGTGGACCCCGGCCATTGTGCCATTTCAGATTCTGACGGCGGGCATCATGCTCCGAAACGTGTACCTCATGGCTTATTGCCTGGATGGCGCGCTGGGACGGATGCGGAACCGGACCGTCCGTGACGGCATCTATGCCCTCGCGGTCATCGTGGGCAGCCTGATCGGCACCCGCTACGGGTTGACCGGCGTAGCCACGGGAGTGGTTCTGGCAATAGCGCTGAATTACTTCATTGGGGCAGCGATGAGCCTCCACCTGTTGGGTGCAAGCTGGCGTGAGTACGCCCACTCGCAGGCGCCGGGCGTCGGCTTGGGGCTGCTGACGGCGGCCATCGCGTATGCCCTCCGCCTGGGACTGACCGCGGCCGGAGCCGGACCCTTCCTCCTTCTGCTCATTACCGGTGCCGTGACGCTCAGCTTGCTTGGCGGGCTGTGCTGGATTCAGCCGGCCGTTGCCGGTCGGTACGGGAGCATGGCCCTCCGCCACCTCACCTCGGAAATCGGTTCCCGGATTCTCAAACGGGAGCCGGCATAGCTCAGCCATTTACTCGCCGTCCCAACTCGCCAAAGGCCTGATAGAAGCGCCGGATTCGGGGTTCGGGCAACCGTGATCCGCTGCGACGACGTTGACGAACTATTCCCGCACCAGCGAGAAAATCTTTAAGCAGGGCTCAATTTGGCGGCTTGGAGATAGAGAACGTAGCGTGCGGGGTCACCGAGCTGCCGAACTGCCTACGCAGGATCAAGTGAAGACAGTCAGAAGTATCCCATCTGGCGGTACCAGGCTCCGGTGAGCCGAAGACCCTGATCGAGCTCGATTCGGGGATGGTAGCCCAGCTCTCGTTTCGCCCGGGAGATGTCGAACGCCCGGTTCTGGCGATACCAGTCCACTCGCCGGGGAAAGATCGGAGGGGTGATGCCGAACGGGCGACAGAACTTTTCGACCACGTGACCCAGGGCCACAACCGGAAGAACGGGATAGTGCGGGATTCGAACCGGCACATCCAGGGCCCGGGCCACCGCGCGTACGATCTCCTCGATCGGGTAGTACTTCTCGTCGGCGATCAGATATTCCCGCCCCTTCCGACTCCCGGAGGCATGCAGAGGAGAAACGCGTCCACCAGGTTGTCGATGTAGAGCGGGTGATACAGCGTGCGGCCGGAGCCGAACATCGGAAAGGTGCCCTTGGCTACCCGCTGGAAGATCATGAAGAAGCGCTCAGGGTCGCCCGGACCATAGATGGCGGCAGGGCGGAGGATTACCACCTCCATCTCTCCTGCCTCGCGCTTCACCAGGGGCTCGGCCTCGTACTTGGTACGCTGATAGTAGTCGGCCGGTCGGATGGGAGCATCCTCATCGGCCGGCGGGTGCTCGACATTGCCATGGACGCCGCAGGTGCTGCAGTAGACGAACTTGCGAACGCCTGCTCGCCGGGCGGCATGGAGGACGATCCGGGTTCCCTCCACGTTCACTTCGTCGTAGAACGAATTCGGCACGTTCAACTCCCGAAACGCCGCGGCGAGATGAAAGACGAATTCGACGCCCTTCATGCTCCGCTCTACCGCCGCCGCATCAGTTACCGACCCAATCAGCACCTCGGCTCCGTGAGAGCGCAGAGCGTCACACTGAATGCCCTTCCTTATAGTCCAGCGCCACGACCGAATGCCCCATGCCGTCAGCAATCGGTGCACTAGCGCAGTCCCGGTAAAACCCGTTCCGCCCGTCACCAAAATCCTCATCATCCGTTCCAATCGACTCAGAGTAGTGCATCAAAATCCGCTGGGATTGTAAGTGACTCCAGTCCGGTCCAGCCAGCGGGTGATCATGTCAGCTCCGGTGGACAGGCTCTTTTCGAGCCCTAGCTTCCGGTTATGAATGAGAACGGCCGACCGAACAAGGCAGAGGGGGCTCTGCAATGCCGCGCCGGCACGATAACGGCCTGGTGGAGGACGCCGATATCGGCACCTCTTCGGAAGATTATGCCCGCCGCTTTACCGGCGCGGTAGGGCCGCTGGTTCATCGAGACGCAAACCAGAATCACCCTCGGATTTCTCGGCGCCTTGCCGGTTGGGCCTCGATTCTGGACGTGGGTGGCGGGCATGCCCAGATCACGCCACCGCTCCTCGAGGCGGGCTACGAAGTCACCGTTGCCGGGAGCGACCCGTCCTGTAATGCCCGATTACAGCCGTGGCTCTCGGGCGGACGGTGCAAGTTCGAGGTGGCTGACCTGCGGGCGCTCCCCTACCCCGACCGCTCCTTCGATGCGGTGGTCTGTTTGCGGCTACTGCCTCACAGCGTCGACTGGACCGGGTTGATAGGTGAGTTGTGTCGGGTCGCATCCCGTTCGGTGACTCGTCGATTATCCGTCGTTACGCAGCGTCAACATTGTCGCCGAGAGATTTTTCGAGGTCAAGAAGGAGAATCGAGCTGAATACCCGGCGATTTCATGACGTTTTCGCCCCGGGAAATCCGTGCTGCCTTTGCGGATAACGGTTTTGTGGTGCATGCGGAGCAGCCGCAATTTCTCCTGCCAATGGTATTGCACCGACTTGCCAACCAATCACTTCTGAGCAGGGCAGCCGAAGTGCCCGGCCGCTGGCTCGGTCTTACCCGCCGATTCGGTTCACCGGTGATCGTGCGGGCCGACCGCCGGGCGGCCGGATAGCCCCGGACTGGTTCGCCGGCGACTTCGGCAGCCCCTTCCTCCACACCAGCATATGTCGCGTCTGATAGGACGGTTGCTGGCCTGCGCCGGGCTGTTCTTCATTGCGGGAACCACCCTGGTGCCCATCCCGCAACAAGAGTTGGCTGCCCGCCTGACCCCATGGTGGTGCCTGATCTGTGGGGATCATGGCGGCCAGGACGTGATAAACAATGTTCTGCTGTTCATTCCTTTTGCACTCGGCCTCCGGTTGGCCGGGTTGCCCTCGCGGGCTGTGGTTGTCACTGGTGCACTCGTCTCGTTGAGCGTCGAGCTCCTGCAAGGGAGCGTCGTGCCCGGACGGGACGCGAGTCTGAGCGACGTGCTGACGAACACCCTTGGCAGCCTGATCGGCGCTGTGGTCGCGTCGTACCGGAGCCAGCTGCTGCGGCCGAGCAGGAGCGCTGCTGTCCGCTTGGCCACCTGCTGGGGTGCATTGTGGCTGACCATTCAGCTCGGGAGCGCACTTCTCCTTCAGCCCTGGGCGCCAGCTCATGAGTTGAGGGGATTCTGGGCGCGCCGGGTCTTCGGACACCCGCGGTTCGACGGGCAGGTCCTTTCAGCGACTCTTTCGGGTGTTCCGATCCCCACCGACTCCCAGCCTGTCACACCTGAGATGGCGCAACGCGTCCAGAGTGGGCGCTTCGACCTGCAGCTCCGCTTGCGATCCGCCCAATCCGGGAAGTGGTCTTCGGTGGTTGAGGTGCTGGGTCCCCGGGGCTCGGTAGTAGCGGTCGAGGCGAACCGGGGAGACCTCGCGTTCCAACCACCGATGCGATCATCTCTGTTTCGCCTGGGACGGCCCGCCCTCCGTATTCCTGGGGCCTTGCGTTCGCCAGCCGGCACCGAGCTCACCCTGGTGGCGCGGGACCAAGGGTCCGCCCTGGAGGCAGAATGGACCAGCTCCGACTCGAGCCATCGGGTCAGGCAGGCACTCGGCCCGAGCCTCGGGTGGAGCCTGCTGGCGCCTTTTCGGTACACCTATGGTCGGGAGACCTCCCTTCTGACGATGGCCTGGCTTACCGCCTGGCTCCTCCCGCTGGGGTACTGGACGCGGAACGTCTCGAGGAGACCTTTCCTTAGGTGGGGCGCTGCTCTTCTACTGGTTGCCCTCGGGCTGGGCTTGGTGCCGCTGCTGACGGGCTACCCACCGGCCCCGTTTTCGGAGTGGCTGGGAGCCCTGTTGGGGCTTGCTGCCGGAGCGGCTGGGTATCGGAGTACGGCTTATTATGAGGCGAGATGCGACTCTCTTTCCACCAGAGAATCCTGCTGATCCTGATCTGCCTGGGGGCAGTGCCAACCGCACTTGCCATGCTTGGGTGGGGTCTGACCTTGCGTTCAACAACCCAGGCGCCAGGTCCCCGCGACGCCATCGAGGGCGTGGCCCAGTCCGGCCGGGTCCTGCTGCGGAGCATAGACTCCACCAGGCTCCAGCCGGAGGAACGCCATGCTCTCGCCGATCACGCGAGCAAGCTGAACACCGCAATCGGCCAGTTTCAGCGTGCCGACACCTTCAACCGGTACTACTACGCTGGACTCGGTATTCTCATCCTGCTGCTGGGCGGGGCATTCCTGTACGCGTCGGTGCGATTCGGCGGGCACCTGTCTCGCCAGCTCAGCCGCCCCATCGAAGAGTTGATCGGATGGACCGGGAATATCCGTCGGATGGAGCCGCTCCCGCCGGACCGCCCGAGGCGGGGCGCTCCCGAGTTTGCCGCCCTCCGAACGGCCCTCCGGGAAATGGCCGGCGGGCTCGAGCGAGCCCGAACGCAGGAGATCGAGGCGGAGCGGCTGCGAGCATTTCGGGAGACTGCCAGACGGGTTGCCCACGAGATGCGTAACCCGCTCACTCCGATCCGTCTCGCTATAGCTCAGCTGAGCCGGTCGGCCGCGCCCGAGCAGGCTGAGGCCATCGACGTTCTGGCCGCCGAGTCGGATCGTCTCGAGCAGCTCGCCCGCGAGTTCACCGAGTTCGGCCGTCTGCCGGAGGGCCCGGCGGCTCCAGTCGATTTCACCGAGCTGTTGGCCGAGCTCACGCGCACTTCACTCCCCCCCAGCATGACCGCACGGCTGCAGCTCGACCCCGAGACTCCGGTGCTGCTCGGCTACTACGATCCCCTGCGCCGCGCGTTCAGCAACATTCTGCGCAATGCCGCCGAAGCGTGCGAAGGTAAAGGCGAGCTCGAAATCGTGGCAGCGCCGTACAATGGCGGGGGAGTTCGGATCGAAATCCGGGATCACGGTCCGGGTGTTCCGCGGGAGATGGCCCAGCGCATCTTCGACCCGTATTGCACCGGCAAGTCCGGAGGAACCGGTCTCGGTCTCGCCCTGGTGAAGCAGACCATCGAGATGCATGGCGGCTCCATCCAGGTAGGCGACACCCCCGGCGGCGGAGCCACGTTCGTCGTGCAGATGGCGCCGACATGAGCGACGGGGCTCAGGTCCTGCTGGTGGACGATGAAGCCAACATTCGCCGGATGCTTGGAGCCCTCCTTCGGACCGAAGGGTTCGTCGTGACCGAGGCGCCCAACGGGAACTCCGCCTTGTTGCTGCTCGACGAGATCGACCCCGACGTGGTCCTGCTCGATCTGCTGATGCCGCCCGGACCCGACGGGCTGGAAACCCTCACTCAGCTGCGGGATCGCGGAACCGGAGCACCGGTCATCATGATGAGCGGCAAGGCCCAGCTTACCGATGCGGTCCGCGCGGTCAAGCTGGGAGCTTTCCAGTTTCTGGAGAAGCCGCTCAGCCCGGAGGCGGTGCTGGTCACGGTTCGCGCAGCGCTCGAGCTCAATCGCACTCGGGCGCAGAACCGGGCTCTGCAGGAAGAGCTGGGCCGCCGGGCCACCCTCATCGGAGAAGGCCCGGCCATGCAGCAGGTGCGGGCTCTCATTGCACGCGTGGCCCCCACCGAAGCGCGGGTGCTCATCACCGGCGAGTCCGGTACCGGGAAAGAGCTCGTAGCCGCGGCGATTCACGGTTGCAGCCGCCGTAAAGGCCGGCCCTTCATCACCGTCAATTGTGCGGCGATTCCACGAGACCTGGTGGAGTCGGAGATGTTCGGGCATGAGCGCGGGGCCTTTACCGGAGCCACCGAACGCCGGCTGGGGCGCTTCGAGCTGGCCCACGGTGGAACCCTGTTTCTGGACGAAGTCGGCGATCTGAGCCAGGAGGCTCAGGCCAAGCTGCTCCGGACTCTGGAGACGGGTGAGCTGCAGCGCATCGGAGCTGAAGCCACTACCCGAATCGATGCCCGGGTTATCGCAGCTACCAATCGACAGCTGGGCGACGCGGTACAACACGGAGCCTTCCGGGAAGACCTCTTTTTCCGGCTGAACGTATTCCCGATCGAGCTTCCTCCGTTGCGGCAGCGGCTGGACGACCTCCCTGCCCTGGTGGCCCATCTGGCGGAGCGGGTCAGGCCAGGCCACCCCGTGAGCTTCACCGAGGCGGCGCTGGTCGCCCTGTCGGAGTATTCCTGGCCCGGCAACATACGGGAGCTGGCCAATCTGGTCGAACGTCTCAGCATTCTGAGCGGACCGGTGATCGATGCATCCGCGGTCCGCGAGGTGCTCCGAGGTGGGAACTCATCGGCTCCGGTGAATCAGCCGTCGGCCGTGCTGGGCCGTTCTCTGACGGATGCGCTGGACGAGTACGAGCGGGAGCTCATCACCGCCGCGCTGACTCAGGCGCAGGGAAACATGGCCGAGGCTGCGCGGATCCTTCAGACCGACCGAGCCAACCTTTATCGACGGATGCGCCGGCTGGGCGTGGAAAAGAGCGCCGAAGTCGAGCTGTAAATCCCTTCAGCCGCGAGACCCGTTTCATGCGTCTGACCATCGCGGGGCTGCTGCTCGCGCTTGCCGGGCCAGTGTGGGCTCAGGACAGCGTTATCGTCATCGACCCCAACGCGCGGCCGAGCGATTCGTTCGTGCGCGGCGGCCCACCGGCCGATGTAGTCACTGACCTGATCGCCTTCTACAACGACTCGGCCACCACCCGGATGCAGGGAGACGTCACCATTCCCGCCGGGACCAGGATCGACGGGAAACTCGCCCTCTATGGCGGATCCCTGAGGATTGCGGGACGAGTCGCCGGACCAGTCGCGGTCGCCAATGGTACGCTGTACCTGCTGCCCGGATCGGCGGTGGAGGGGGAGATCCTGGTCGTAGGTGGTCGGCTGCTCCGATCGGAGCAGGTGCAGCATGCCGGTCCGGAACGGGTGTATTGGGATGCCGCACCGGTAGTCAGGGGAAGTGACGGCCTGCTCACCTTGAGAGAGCGGCGGCGGCCGCTGGGCGAGATCGCCACCGCCCGTGCGACCTTTCAAGCCGGTCAGGTCCGTACCACGCTGTCGCTATCCACCGGCGGCACCTACAACCGAATCGAGGGGCTTCCGGTCCACTTCGGCCCACTCTTCGAATACCGTCCCTCTCCCAGCATCTATACCCGGCTCGACATCCGGGGCATCCTCCGGACCGCGGGCCAGAGTACCGACTCGCGCAGCGATTTCGGCTATGTGGTCCGGGGCGATGTGCGCTTCGCCGGAGGCACCGAGTTCGGTCTGAGCGGCCGGCTGTACAGTGAAGTCGAGCCGATCGAAGACCAGCCTCTCTCCATCGGGGAAAACGGATGGGCGTCATTTCTGCTTCAGCGGGACTATCGCGACTACTACGAGCAGAAAGGCATCTCGGGCTCGGCTTACGTCTTGCCGATCTCCACCCTCCGGCTGGAGCTCTCCCTGGGTTGGGACGCGGAGTCATCGGTCCGGGCGAGCGACCCTTGGTCGCTGTTTCGCAACAGTGATCGCTGGCGGCGCAATCCGCTGATCGACGACGGCCACTTCTTCAGCACCGGTTTTCTCGCCGAGTTCGACACCCGCAACGATCGGGACCTGCCCACCACCGGCTGGTGGCTGAGCGGGCGTTACGAGCATCTCACCAGCGATGACATCGCCCCGGTAGCCTTGCCACCGGTGGTGCGCCCCACGCCACCAACGGGAGGTGGCTATGGAACCGACCGGCTTTCCTTCGACCTCAGGCGGTACGCCAGACTCACACCGGCGCTTCGGGTAAACGCGCGGGTCCGGGCCGACGGCTGGATCGCGGGAGATCGGCTGCCACTGCAGCGACGGCTATCCCTCGGCGGGACCGACCTGTTGCCCGGGTTCGACTTTCGAGCCTTTACCTGCGCGCCCAGCGAATTCAACGATCCGGCCCAGCCGGCCCTCTGCGACCGGTCGATCGCCACCCAGGTGGAAGTGCGTACCCGCCTGAAGCTCAATCTGGGATACCGAATGCCGGACCGCGGGGCCAACAAGCCCGGCCGGTTCATCGGCATCGAAGAGGCAGATCTGGTTTTTCTGAGCGACGCCGGCAAGTCCTGGCTTGCTGGTGATGGGCCGGGCCAGGTGCCAGTCAACCGGATTCCGGTTCTGAGCGAGTGGGCGCTCGACGTAGGGGTGGGACTCGATGCCGGGGAGATCGGGGCGTACCTGGCCAAGAGCCTCTCCTCCGGAGAGTCGGTGAAGTTTACCGTTAGGCTGCAGCGCCGCTTCTAGTGTCGTTCTCGCCTGATCGGCTGCTCCGCTTTTTTCGGTGGGGAATGTGTGCGCTGGTGAGCGCCGGGTGTCTGTCTCTGGGGCCTTTGCCGCTCTCGGCTCAGGAGTCGGGCGACATCCGGTTGCTCATCTCACTGGCTCCGGACTCCGCTCCCAGCGGGTCCCGAGCTCCCATCGTACGCTCGCAGAATATGCTGGAAGAAAACAACCGCTGGCTCTCCGCCCTGCGGTCAGGGCTGCCCGTGCGTCTGCATTATCGAGTCGAGGTGTGGCGATCGCGGGGCGCCTGGTTCGATAGCTTCGAGCGGCAGGCCGAATGGGACGTCCTGGTTCGGCATGAGCCGCTACTGGACCAGTACACTCTGGTCACTTTCGTCGGGAGAGCCCGCCAGGAGCGCCGCTACGCGACGATTGACGCCTTGGGCGCCGCGCTGGCCTTTGCCTATCAGGTCAACGTGAGACCGGCCGAGCCGGGCCGCTACTACTACGCGGGAAGTCTCCAGGTTACTACGCTGTCAGACTCGGACCTGGATGAGCTGGAACGATATTCTGGCGGGAGACTTGGGCGGCCAGTCCGATGACCGGGGTGGAAATCTAGGTGATGCGCTGGGACGCGAAGCCACCCGATTCCTGCTCCGACTCGCGGGTCTCCCCAGCCTGAGACTGGAAGCGAGAAGTCCTGCCTTTACGGTGCGCTGAAACTCCGCTAAATCGTCCCGCCCAACGCCCGCAGCGCCTCTTCCCCATAGAAGAGCTTGATGTATTTGGCTTGGGTGACGGAGAGTCGGCGAACTGCCCAGGAGAGATGGACGAAGTGCGGCTCGTGTGGAGGTACCGCCGGATGCATGCCGCATTCCTGCGGGAGGTGGTTCCCTTTTCGTGTATTGCAGGAGCTGCAGGCGGTCACCACATTGCTCCAGTCGTTGTCACCGCCGCGCGAGAGCGGGACCAGGTGATCCCGGGTCAGGCACTCCCGATGCCGCAGATCCAATTGCCCCCGATGACAGTACTGGCAGCGGTAACCATCTCGAGCAAAGAGGAATGTGTTGGTGACTTGACGACGGAAGCGGCGGGGAACGTGGACGAACTTGACGAGCCGGATGATTGCAGGTTTGGGAAGAACCAGTCGTTCGCTTCGGATAACGTCGCCGTCATCCGATTCGACGATCTCGGCTTTTCCCTCAATGACCAGCCTGAGGGCACGCCGCACCGGGACCATGGTAAGCGGTTCAAACGAGGCGTTCAACGCCAAACACCGCACGCGACTTCTCCCAATGTCGTGAACGAGGCCGTACCGCTACCGCTGCGGTTGCGCCGGATTTTTTACGTAGCAGGCGGGCACAGCCGCAAGTCCCGGACCAATGTGGGCTAACTCACAGCGATATCGTATCGTAATGAGCGACATCTGCAGGAGCAAGGGAACGGTATAGGCTCCAAGGAGGTCACGTGGGATCGGTAGCTGGGCTCTGGGAGCTCCTGCGGGAGACTCGTCGCCGAGGCCAAGAGCAATGGTTTGCCCCAAATCGCCTGACCGAACTCAGGCGTCTCCGGCTACGCCGCCTGATCGGGGCTGCCGCCGAAACCCCGTACTATCGGGAGGCCTTCGCCTCGGCCGGCTTGAAGCAGTCAGATCTGACCCAAGACGGGATCCTCACCCAGCTGCCGGTCTTGGAGAAAGCCACCCTCCAGCAGCGGGGCACCGATCTGCTCACCCGCGCGGTATCGCCCGAATTGGTGACGGTCGCCACCTCGGGGTCCACCGGGCAGCCGCTACGGGTCTACCGGTCGGTTGAAGACCAGGCTCAGGTGTCGGCCGCATGGGCCCGGATCTTCCGAGCCTATGGCCGGCGGCCCTTCGACCGCCAGGTCAACATCGGTTCGGGGAGAAGTGTGGCGCGAAAAGGGCCGGCCGCGTTGCTGCGCAAGCTCGGCATACTCCGGGTGCACCAGCTCTCCAGCTTCGATTCCATGGAGCATCAGCTCGAAATTCTCCGGCGAGTGAAGCCTCAGCTGCTCAGCGCCTATGGCATCGGCCTGGAGCTGATCTCCGAGGCTGTAATTGACGCCGGGATCCAGGACCTCCGCCCCCGCGTGCTTTACACCAGTGGCACCGCCCTGAGTCCGCGAGGGCGAAATTTGGCCGAGCTGGCCTTTGGCCGGCGCCCCCTGGACG
Organism: uncultured Gemmatimonadales bacterium; assembly: GCA_963825815.1. Taxonomy (GTDB): domain Bacteria; phylum Gemmatimonadota; class Gemmatimonadetes; order Gemmatimonadales; family GWC2-71-9; genus CAVVWJ01. The sequence continues at coordinate 63,206 of CAWGVB010000013.1, forward strand.
TATACGCCGCCAACGAGGTTGGGCCGATAGCCTGGGAGTGTCCTGTTCAGCCCGGGGCGCTGCACCTGAACGACGACAGCCAGATTATCGAGGTACTGGACGAGCAGGGTCACCCCGCCCCTCCCGGAGAGGTGGGCCAGGTAGTGGTCACCCAGCTGCTCTGCCTGACCCTGCCCCTGATCAGGTACCGGATCGGCGATATGACCCGCCTCCGGGAAGAGCCGTGTCCTTGCGGCCGCGGCCTTCGATTGATGAGCCCGGTATTGGGTCGCACTCAGCACACCATCCGCTCACCCGACGGCCGCATGCTCAACACGGTTGTAGTATCGGCTATTATGGGAGCCATTCCGGAGATCAAACGGTATCAGGTGCGGCAGACCGGGCCGCGCGATCTTCTCATTTTGATTATCCCTGGCAACGGCTGGTCTCCCTCCAGCGAAGACGCCATCCACCGGGGCTTTCAGGAAAGGCTGGGGAACGCCTTTCGTTATGACATCTTGCCGGTAGATGACATCAGGCTCGCTCCGAGCGGCAAGTTCCAGACGGTCCTCCCACTGACACCCACGGGAACCGGCAGCGATTCCTGAGGCGGGGCTTGGCGCACGAAACTGGCTTGTCTATTTTCGTGCTATCTCAATATCGAATCTCTGGCACCTGTACAACGCTGCCCTGCGCCGCGGGGCTGAGCAGTGGAGCTCACCGGCGCGTCTCAGGCAGCTTCGTGCGCGCCGGCTTCATCGCCTGGCCGAGCGAGCGTGGAAGGTTCCGTATTACCGGGAAGCGTTCGCCCGGGCCGAAGTGCAGCTCGACGACTTCCACGACGAAGCGGTGCTGCAGCAGCTCCCCTTCCTGACCAAGCCCATCCTGCAGGAACAGTTCGATCGGGCCGGCCTGGCGAACGACGCGGGCTTCGAGGTGGTGACCTCGGGCTCCACCGGTGAGCCGCACCGGGTTTTCCGCACCGACCGCGATCAGGCCCAGATTTCCGCGGTCTGGGATCGGCTGTTTGTGGCTTTCGGGCGTCGCCGGCGGGATCGCCAGGTGAACATCGGGAGTGGCCGGCCCATCGGAAAGCAGGGACCGGTGGCGATGCTGCGCCACCTGGGTGTGCTTCCGCCGCTGCACCAGCTCTCCAGCTTCGACCCGGTCGAGAAGCAGATCGGTCTCCTCCGCCGGGTCCAACCGCACATGATCAGCTCCTACGCCGTTGCTCTGGAGGACCTGTCGGAAGCGGTGCTCGAGGCCCGCGTGCGGGACATCCAGCCCCGCCTGGTCTACAGCAGCGCTATGGCGCTGAGTGACCGCTGTCGGCGGCTCTGCCAGGAAGCTTTCGGGGTGCGTCCGCTCGACGTGTACGCCACCGTGGAAATCGGTCCGGTAGCGTGGGAATGTCCTCAGTACCCAGGAGCACTGCACCTCAACGATGATGTTCAGATTGTCGAGGTGGTGGACGTGGATGGGACACCGGTTCCGGACGGGGCCGTCGGCGAAATCGTAATTACTCAGCTGAACTGCTTTGCCCAGCCGCTCATCCGCTATCGAATCGGAGACCTGGGCTACCGGATTCCCGGCCCTTGCCCCTGTGGCCGCGGTCTCGGCCTGATCGGACCGGTCGTCGGACGAACCAAGCACACGATTCGAACCACCGACGGCCGGATGCTCAACTCGGCCGTGGTGGGCTCCTGTATTTCGCCGTTTCGGGAGGTCCGCCGTTGGCAGGCTCGACAATTTGCCAGCGATGCGCCTGCGCGTACTCCTGGTTCCCACCGGGGAGTGGAGCGACGGCAGTCTCGAACAGATTCGCCTGAGTCTGCAGGGTAAGCTAGGTGGAAGCCTGGAGGTGGAGCTCGAGCTGGTCAGCGAAATTCCACTGGCACCGAATGGTAAGGTCCAAACCATCGTACCCTTGGACAGCCTGGCGCCGGCTACCGCACCAGCGCCTCGATTCGATTGGCGATCGCCTTCCGAAGACGCTGATTTCGCGTAATAACCAACACGGTATCATCGCCCGCAATGGTGCCGATGATTTCAGTCCAACCCGCCTGATCGAGAGCCTCAGTCACGGCGCCCGCTGAACCGCTTGCCGTTTTCAATATCAAAAAGGGTCCCACTCCGTCGACGCTGACGAGCAACGTCGGGAGAACCTGACCCAGCTCGGGCCGCACCGCACCCCTATGGGGATGCGCGTAGTAGGCCCCTCCGGAATCGGCCAGCTTGGCCAAGCCAAGCTCTCGGATATCGCGGGAGAGCGTCGCCTGGGTGACGACGATACCAACGGAGGCCAGAGCGTCCTTCAGGTCATCCTGACTCTCGATTCGGCGTTCGCGGATGACCCGCAGGATTGCCGCCTGCCGCTGGGTTTTCATTCGGACCGGTGCACCTCCTTTCCACCCACATACGTTCGCAGTACGTCATTCTGCGAGCTGGCCAGAACCCGTTCGGCCGGAGTCTCACCGGTGTGGGGCAGTCTGATCACGGTGCAGTCGGCCCATTTTCCCGGCTCTAGGCTTCCTACCTCCGCCTCCAGGTTGAGAGCTCGAGCGCCCTCCATGGTGCAAAGCTCCAGCTGCTGATTGGCCGTGAGTCCTGCCTGCTGTCCGGCCATGCGCGCCTCGGCCAGCAGATCGAGGCGGCCAATGCTCACGACCGAGTCGGTTCCCAGCCCAACCCGAACACCGGCCGCGATCATGGCGGCGATGGGAGCCGTGCCGTGGCCGTGGGCACGATTGGAAAGCGGGCAATGTGCCACGGCCGCGCCGGAGTCGGCCAGGACGCGAATGTCTGCCGGCCCGAGCTGCACCGCGTGGATGCAGAGTGTCAGCGGAGATAGTACCCCGTGCTTCGACAACCACGCTATCGGGCCTATACCCAGTGAATCTGGAAGCGGAATATTCCGCTCTCGCCATGCCTGGGCGAAAGGCCCGGAGCCTGCCAGCAGAAACTCGGTTTCTTCCGGCGACTCGGCGGCATGCACGGCCAGCGGAAGGCGCTCCTCTTTCGACCAAGCGGCGACCGACCTGAAGAGTGCCGCGCTTACGGTGTAGGGCGCGTGGGGAGAAACTCCGATCCGGACCCGGGACGAGGTCAGGTGGGAAAGCTCCTGGACGCGGCGTTGGAGGCCGGCCAGGCTGTCCTCAGCCTGAGCGGGATGAGGGCCGAAAACCTCCTGGTACGCGATGCCCGAGCCGCCTGCCTCGGCAAGCACCCTGATGACGGAACCCGAATCTCCGGTGTCGGCGATCGTCGTGACGCCGGCCGCGTAGCAGTCGGCCAGGCCCCGACGGGCGCCCTGCAGGTAACCGTCGGGGTGTCGGGTGGTCTTGAGCTGCCGCAAACTTCGGATCCAGGCGGGGAATTCCGGATCGGTCACCTGGCCTTCGAAGCCGGTGAGTTCCAGGTGAGTGTGGGTGTTGATCAGGCCGGGAAGGAGTGCAGCGTCAGGAAAGTCGGAGGCCGGCACGCCGGGGGGCCGGGGCACGACGTGATCGGGACCGATCGACTGAATTCGGCCATGAGCATCAACCAGCACTGCGCCACGCTCGATCGGCGCGCCGACTATGGGAAGAACCCAGCCTGCGGCTATCCGCCGCTGGCGCACCTCAGTGCGGGTGATTGGGAACCGGGCCAGCTCCCCCCATAACTCCCGCCGTACCACCACTCGTCGCTGTGCCGCCAGTGCGGAGGCGGCGTCCCCGGCGAGCCGGCCGGCGGCACAGCTGGAACCGCTCCCGGTGCTGGTGCCGCATCGGGTCCGCTACCTCCCATCACCCCACCCATCGAGCCGAAGGGCGAGTGCACCGGACAGAACGCCGTCGGCTCGGTGCCCGGAATAAAGGACTCGATGTAGTGGACGTCCTTGGGGCAGAAGGGTGTCGCCTTGTAACCCGTGGTCTTGTCCACGTCCAGGGCGGTCAGTCCCGCGGGCCGAGACCAGGCGGAAGGTATGCTCCGCCGCTCGTACACCTCGCGCATCATGGCGGTCCAGGCCGGTGCCGCCAGGACACCTCCCTGCGCATTGCCCTTGATCTTCTGCGGCTGATCGAAGCCGATCCACACGCCGGTCACCATTTCCGGGGTGAAGCCGATGAACCAGACGTCAAATCCGTCATTGGTGGTGCCGGTCTTTCCGCCCGCCGGGAAGTTGATCCGGGAGCCGACCGATCCCACCGCAGTGCCGTGCCGGACCACATCGCGCAGCGCGTCGGTCATGAGCCAGGCGTGCAGAGTATCCATGACGGCTGCGGTACGAATCGGCGGCTGCCAAACGATCTTGCCGCTCCGGTCTTCGATCCGGAGTATGCCGTTGGGCATGGTGCGGGTGCCCAGATTGGCAAAGGTGGTATAGGCCGCGATCATCTCCAGCGGGATCACATCGGCCGAGCCGATGTGAATCGAAGGGAACGCCGGCACCCGGGTGGTGAGCCCGAACTTCTGCGCCTCGGCGATCACCGCCTGCTCTCCCACCTCCATGCCCAGCTTGATCGCGATGATGTTCCGGGAGAGGTAGAGCGCCCGCCGGAGCGTCATCGGACCATCGAACTCGAGGTCGTAGTTCTGCGGCGCCCAGGGCGGCTGGGCGGGGTCGAGCTCTACGCTGAGCGGATCGTCCACCATGACATGGGAGAGGGGATACCCCGCCTCTACCGCGGCGGCATAGACGATCGGTTTGAAGGTGGAGCCCGGCTGACGCAGCGCCTGGGTGGCGCGGTTGAACTTGCTGTCCTCGAAGTCCCGCCCGCCTACCATAGCCCGGATGTAGCCGGTCTTGGCCTCGAGCGTGACGACCAGACCCTGGAGATAGGGACTGGGGCTCCGGCTGTTGTCGTCGTTGTTGTCGCTCTTGGATTCGAGATACTGACGATAGGTATCGTGAGGGAATTTCCCGTCGGCCCCGCTCTCGATGGCCTCCAGCCGAGCCTCGAGCGCGCGCTCCGCCGCTTGCTGAATGTCGAGATCGAGCGTGGTGTAGATCCGGTAGCCCGAGGTGTACAGATCCCGGCCGAATCGGGCCTCGAGCTGCTGCCGCACGTACTCCACGAAGTATTCCGCCACGCCGCTGTAATCGGAGTGGGACGACAGGAGCAGCGGGTAGGCCTTCCACCGCTCCGCCTCTTCCGTGTTCAAGAGCCCGTTGTCCCGCAGCAGGTTCACCACGGTGTTACGGCGCTGAACGTTGGCGTTGGGATTTCGCCGAGGGTTGTAGCGGGACGGAGCCTTGGGGATGGCCGCCAGCGTTGCGGCCTCGGCGACATTCAGATCCCGAACCGACTTCCCGAAGTAGCGCTGCGATGCCGCCTCGACTCCATACGCGCCGTTCCCGAGAGGGATCTGGTTCAGGTAGATCTCGAGGATCTTGTCCTTGGGATACTTGCGCTCGATCTCCAGGGCGACGTGGGCTTCCCTCAGCTTCCGCTTGACCGACTTGTCCCGCCCACTGATGTCTTCGTCCCAGATGTTCCGGGCCAGCTGCATCGTGATGGTGGAAAACCCTTCGGCAAAGCGCAGCTGAAAGATGTTGGTCTTGATGGCGCCGAAGACCCGGTACCAGTCGATCCCGTGGTGCTGATAGAACCGCTTGTCTTCCGTCGCCAGGAAAGCCGCCTTCACATAGGGCGACATCTCTCCCAGCGGGATGACGGTTCGTCGCTCCAGCCCCAGGTCGGTGATGAGCCGTCCATCTGCGGCATAGACCTTGGAGGCCTGGTTCGGGTCATAGCCGCCCAGCTCGTCGATCGACGGACAGGTGTTCCCGGCACATGCCCGACTCCAGGCCGCGGCGAGGAATGCCAATCCAAACGCAAGGGTGGCGAGTAACCCGACCAGGATGTTCCGCCGGGCTCGCGGAGACAGCCGAAACCCCTTGAGCGATTTCAGGGGCGAGCCTCCGGACTTCACCGGCGGGCGGCCGAAGCGCCGGAACGGAGGTTCCCGCGGTGGCGCTGGGTCGACGTGCCGATCGAATGGATCCAGAGGATCAGGCGGATCCTGTGGGTGGGTCATACGCGCAAGCTAGCCAATTGCTATGCTCGATTCCAGCGGGTACCATGAACGTCCTATGAACGAACTGCTCAAAACTTTGACGGCGCGGGGCCTGCTTCAGGACGCCACCGCCGGGCTGGAGCAGCGACTGGAGCAGGGGCCGCTTACGGCTTACGTCGGCCTGGACCCCACGGCCGATTCGCTTCACGTGGGCAGCCTGGTTCCCATTATCGGCGCAGCCTGGCTGCAGCGTTACGGCCACACGCCGATCGTGCTGGTGGGTGGGGGAACCGGCATGATCGGCGATCCCAGCGGCAAGCGGTCCGAGCGGCCGATTCTGCCGATCGAGGAGATCGATCGGAATGCCGAAGCCATTCGGCGCCAGGTGAGCCGTTTTCTCGATTTCGACAGCGCGGAACCGACCGCGGCGCGGCTGAGCAACAATGCCGATTGGCTTCGGCCCCTCGGCTTGATGGAGTTCCTCCGCGACACCGGTAAGCACCTGACCCTGGGCTTCATGCTGCAGAAGGAGAGCGTCCGAAGCCGGCTGGAGACCGGGATCAGCTACACCGAATTCAGCTACATGGTCATTCAGGCCTACGACTTCTGGCACCTGTTCCGGGCCGAGCGCTGCGAGCTGCAGATCGGCGGCAGCGACCAGTGGGGCAACATCACCGCCGGCATCGAGCTGATCGGCAAACGCGAGGGCCGGCAGGCTTACGGTCTGGTGTTTCCGCTGATCACCAACACCTCGGGCAGCAAGTTCGGCAAGAGTGAGGCAGGGAATGTCTGGCTGGATCCGTCCAAAACCAGCCCGTACCAGTTTTATCAATTCTGGATCAACACCGATGACCGGGATGTCGAACGCTATCTCAAGCTCTTCACCTTCCTGCCTCTGGATGAGATCTCGGCAAGTGATGTCAGCCCAGGCCGCCGATCCCGGCAAGCGAGCCGGCCCAACGTAAGCTGGCATTCGATGTCACTCAGCGGGTGCATGGAAAGGATGCTGCGGAGGAGGCGGTCCGTACCAGCGCGGCATTGTTCGAGGGGAGGACCCAATCGGGGTTGGACGGGCGTGCTCCCCGAGATGCCGACCCGACAAGTCTCCCGTTCCGCCCTGGGGGAACGAATGCCGGTGATCGATCTGCTGGTTGCCAGTGGTCTGGCCAGCTCGAAAGCCGATGCCCGCCGTGGCATCCAGGGAAAAGGCTTCTATCTCAACGACGAGCCGATCGAGGCCGTGGACCTCCACCTGGCCGACGACCAGCTGCGGGGCCCGCCCGAGAGCCAGTTCGTGATTCTGCGAAAGGGCAAAAAGAACTACGTCAGGCTGGTGCTGCTGCCCTGAGCAGACCCTCTACCAGCGGCTTGAGCGGCGCGAGCTCTGTCGCGGGGGTTTGGCGCCCAGCAGGCCGAACAGTCCGCGAACCACCTCGCGCACCACCGTTCGGCCCACCGAGGACGAGACCACGTCGCCCGCCACTTCGGCCATGGCTCTTTTCCGCCGATCTGCTACGGGGGGCGGTATCTGGCGTTGCCTCCGCCGGGCGAGGCTCGAGCCATCCGAGCGGCGAGAATCTCGCGCGCACTCTCCCGATCCACTGGCTGGCCATACTCCGCCATCAGATCCGATTGCCGGATGTCGGCCTGGAGCTCTTCCGGGGTGAGCGGGGCCATTCGTGAAGCCGGCGGAATGAGCCGGGTCGCCACCACCGGGACTCGGTACGCCGCGGCCGTCGAGCACCGTCACCACCGCCTCACCGATTCCGAGCGACGTGAGTGTCTGCGCCAGATCGTAGAAAGAAGTCTTGGGAAAGGTCCGCACTGCGGCCTTGAGCGCCTTTTCGTCGTCGGGCGTATGCGCCCGCAGTGCATGCTGCACCCGGTTTCCCAGCTGGGCCAGGACGTCCTGCGGTACGTCTTTCGGAGTTTGGGTCACAAAGTACACGCCGACGCCCTTGGACCGGATCAGCCTCACAACCTGCTCGACCTGCTCGAGGAACGCCTTAGGCGCCTCCTCGAACAGGAGATGGGCCTCATCGAAGAAGAACACCAGCTTCGGCCGGGGAAGGTCACCCACCTCAGGCAGGTTGTGGTACAGCTCGGCCAGCAGCCACATCATGAAGGTCGAGAACAACCGGGGCTTGTCGGCCACATCGGGGAGTTCCAGGCAGGTCACAATCCCGCGCCCTTCCGAGGTGGTCCGCAGCATGTCTTTGACATCGAATTCGGGCTCGCCGAAGAACTGTCCGGCTCCCTGGGCCTCGAGCTCCACCATTTTGCGGAGCAGCACGCCCACCGTGGCGGTGGACATTCCACCGTACTGGTCCAGCGCCGACTTTCCGGCGTCGGAAGCGAGAAACTGAAGCAGGGAGCGCAGATCGGGAAAGTCGAGCAGCGGAAGATGATTGTCGTCCGCATACCGGAAGACCATGGTGAGCACGCTGGTCTGGGTCTCGTTCAGCGACAGCACCTTGCCCAGCAACAACGGCCCGAACGAGCTCACCGTCGCCCGAAGCTGCACCCCGAGCTTGCCGGTCAGGCTGACGAACTCCACCGGCACGCCCTCGGGCTTCCAGTCCCACCCGGTGTCCGTTGCTCGCGCCCGAATCCGTTCGTCAGCAATTCCCGGCATGGCCAGCCCGGACAGATCCCCCTTCATGTCGGCCACGAAGACCGGAACCCCCTGGCGGGACAGCTGCTCGGTGAGCAGCTGCAGGGTTTTGGTCTTGCCGGTTCCGGTTGCCCCCGCGATCAGGCCGTGGCGGCTGGCCATGGCCAGCGGCAGGCGGATCTTCGGCTGCTGGTAGATCCGGGTTCCCTCCAGGGCAGCGCCCAGGGTCAGGCCCGGCTCATCGCCGCCGTACCCATCCTTCAACATGTCGGTAAACGCAGTCATAGCGACTCCAGCACTTCGACGACGCGCCCCATATCGCTCTGGTCATTATAGGCATGGGGGCTGAGCCGGATAGCACCCTCCCGCAAACTGCAGATGATTCGCGCTGCCTTCAGCGCCCGGAACGCCTCGCCCACGTTGGGCGGCGCGATGCAAAGGATCCCTGACGCTCGCTCGCCCTGGGGTGAGACGATCCGGGCGTCACTCCGGGCGGCCCACGAGAGCACCGGCTGCTGCAAGGCGCAGAGGTGACGTTGAATTCGGGGAATGCCCAGGTCCAGCAGCAGCTCAAGCGAGGCATTCATGCCGGCAAAGTCCTGATAAGGGAGGGTGATCAGCTCGAATCGACGAGCATCTCCGCGCAGCGTGTCGTTGTACTGGGTCAGCCGGCTGAAATCGTCGGTGCCCTCGTACGCCATCCACCCGGTTATGGCCGGCGTCAGCTGGCGGATCAGCTCGCGACGCACATACACGAACCCGGATCCCCAGGGCGACAGCAGCCACTTCTGCGCCCCGCAGGCCATGAGGTCCACCGGCGTTGCCCCCACATCCACCGGGATCTGGCCTACGCCCTGGATGGCGTCCACCACGAGATACGTCCCGGCAGCGCGGGTGGCGGCGGAGAGCCGGGCCAGGTCGACAGTATAGCCGTTGCTGAACTGGACCAGCGATACAGCCAGGACCCTCACTCGAGGGTCCTGGAGCCGCTCCACCAGGTAATCCTCATCCGGCCAACCCTCTGGCGTGGTGGGGGCAAGCTCGAGGATCACCCCCTTCTCCTTGAGGAGCATCCAGGGATACACGTTGGCGGGGAACTCCTTGTCACTGGTAAGGACAATGTCTCCGGCCCGGAGCGGAAGGGCCCGGGCGGCCAGACTCAGCCCGAACCCCGTGTTCAGGGTTAGCGCGATCTCCTCCGGCAATGCGCCAATCAGCTGGGCCGAGAGACGGCGAGACTCGGCCAGCGTATGCATGAGATCGCGATCGGGGAGCTGAAATGGAGCGGAGCGCTTGCGGTTAAATGCTTCGAGGGCAACCCTGGTGCGCTCCGGAAGAGGACCCACACTGGCGTGATTCAGGTAGACGGTTTCCGCGGTCCAGGGAAATTCCCGTCGGCGGAGCGCGGCCACGTCGTACTCTGGAGCCACATGAGTCGCGGGACTCATCGCTCACTCCGGAGGCGGGGATCCTAGGCCTCACGCAGTCCATCACCCACCAGATTGAAGCCCAGCACTGCCGATACCAATGGCCAGGCCGGGGGCGAAGGAGATCCAGGGAGCCACTCGCAGCAGGTCCCGCCCATCGGCCACCATGGCTCCCCAGCTCGGCGTGGGGGGCTGAGCTCCCAGTCCCACAAAGGAGAGGGCAGCCTCTGCCATGATCGCACCCGCGATCCCCAACGTCGCCGCTATGATCACCTGGGTGCGCACATTGGGCAGAAGATGGCGAAGCAGGACTCTCCGGTCGCGGGCGCCGAGCGCCTGGGCGGCAGCCACGAACTCGGAGCGACGAAGCACCAGCACCTGGCTCCGGACCAGTCGCGCCATGCCGGCCCACCCTACGACGCCGATCACTACGAATACAACGGGAAGCGAGGGCTTTACCGCGGCGGCTACGGCGATCAAGAGCAGCAGAGTTGGGAAGGCGAGGGTGATGTCGGCCAGGCGCATCACCAGGGCGTCGACCCAACGTCCGTAATATCCTGCCAGCAAGCCGAGCAAGACACCGATGGTCACCGAGACCGATTGCGAGATGAGTCCCACGGACAACGACAGCCGGGCGCCGTAGAGGACGCGGCTGAGGACATCACGTCCCTGCGTATCCGTGCCCAACCAGAACCGGGACCCGGGTGAGATCAGGTAAGCCCCCCGCAAATCGCCGCTGAGCGGGTCGTGAGGGGAAACCCAGGGGGCGAGCACGGCTGCTGCCACGACCAGGATAACAAACAGCACACCCAGCTGGAAGAATCGGTCGGCTTGGAGCTTTTCAGCCAGGGGACTCTGTCGCATCCTGCTCCTGTGACGTGCGTTACGCCCCTTGGAGGTCGAGTGGCCGGGGATCGGTCACACCGGTGCTCATGCCCATACGGCGCATGATTCTTGCAAACTAGCTCCGCTCCGGTGCGATGTCGCAAACCTCTGGGGGAGCTGGCCGGTGATACCCGATAGTCCGTTTACCTTGGTCCTGAGCGGCGGTGGGCTGAAAGGGCTGGCCCACATTGGGGTCCTTCGCGCCCTGGAAGAGCGGGACCTGGTGCCCAGCCTGGTGGTCGGCTCCAGCATTGGCTCCCTGATCGCTGCCGCGTGGGCCGCCGGAGTGCCAACCCCGAAGATGGAGGCCCGTGCCCGTCTGGTCCGTCGGCGCGACGTCTTCCAGGTGGCTCGCGCCGATGTCGCCTTTCGCCGTCTCCTCGCCCCCGCTCTCTATCGCCGTGAACCGCTGCAGGAGCTGATCGATTACCTGGTTGGCAACGTCACCTTCAACGACCTGCCCCGACGCCTGCTGATCAACACCGTGGACCTCCATTCGGGCATGCAGGTGATGTGGGGCCTTCCTGGGCTCCGCAGCACCCGCGTTGCCGATGCGGTAGCGGCCTCATGTGCTCTGCCGGGGATCTTTCCCCCCATGGAGATCAATGGCCGCGCCTATGTAGACGGTGCGGTCGTTGAGAACCTGCCGGTCCGGATGGCCGCATCGCTGGGACAGGGCCCGATCCTCGCTATCAACGTAGCGGCTACCAGCGTGCTCCGCTCCGAAATCGAGACCCATGGGTTTGCCGCTACCTACATCCGGGGACTCGAGATCGTAATGCAGACCCAGATCGAGGCTCAGCTTCGGGACTGGAAGGGTCCGCCCCTGGTGCTGGTGCAGCCCCGGGTCGAGCACATCTCCATGTTCGCGTTCGACAAGACTGCGGAGTTGATCGAGGCAGGCTACCGGGCTGCCGCCAGCACCCTGGACCAGCTGGGCACCCGACTCAGCGGCGTTACCTCAGGCATGCACCCGACCCGGCGGCTCCGGGTTCTGGTGGACGAATCGCGCTGCGTTGGCTGCGGCAGCTGTGTCATTCAGGCACCCCAGGTGTTCCGGCTCGACGCCCGGGGAAAGGCCGAGGTGCTTACCCCGGTTCAGACCTGGTCTCCCATCGATGGCGCGTACGTACTGAACTGTCCTACCTACGCGATTAGCGTGCGTCCGGAAGACTCAGCGGCCTGACCTCGAAGATGAATACTGCAGCTCCTCGCCTATTCAGGGGAAGAGAGTTCCGAAGTCGAGTGCGGTAGTAACGCCGGATCGCGCACCGCGCCCCACGGGGCCAGAGCCCGGTGAAGAGAAGCCTCGTCGTAGGCCCGCTTATGATCGGGGTCCCAAAACGCTCGTCCCATCGGGACCGTTCCCACCAGAACTCCGCCTGGCACCAGAAACCGCGTCACCTCACCGACGAAGGCGCGATCGTCCGTGATATGCTCCAGCACCTCGTTGCAGTACACGATATCAAACTGCCGAGGAGCTGGCGGGACGGTACTAAACCGAGGCCCTGAGCACTCCCCCCGAAACTTCTCGGCCTGAGCTATCGCCGCTGGAGAGACATCATAGCCATGCGCCATCGCCTCCGAGCTGCTGCAGCCGAATGGTGAAGATGCCATCCATACACCCGTAGTCGAGCACCTGCTTGCGGTCGGGCGGATAGCGCCGGAGCAGAACTCGCTGCCTCCACAGCAGATGCTGCAGACGCCATTCTAAGTCGAGCGCCTCAGGGCCCTTGCGCCGGACCCAGGCCAGGTACTGGCGGTCGTATTCCGCGGCCAGCGCAGGAGTCGGGACCATCCTGTCGCTCGTCACCCCAGCTGCGGGACCGGAGCTTGGGTCCCGTGTTCGTGTCCCAGCAGGGCCAGCTCTGCAGCAACCCGATCCCAATTGTAGTACCGCTCGACTCTTTCCCGACCCTTCGCACCGAGCTTCGAAGCTAGCGATCGGTCGTTCAGCAGCGATCGGACCGCCGCACTCACTTGGTTCACCTGCTCCGGGCTCACCAACAGCCCACTCACTCCATCCTCTACCGTCTCGGGAATCCCGCCGCTGATTCCGGCAATCACCGGCAAACCGCAGGCAGAAGCCTCCGCCAGCGAAATGCCGAAGCCCTCTACTCTCTCGGGCATGATCCGGGATAATCCCAGGTAGATCTCGGCAGAGTTGTACACTTTGGGCAAATCTGCCTCCGGAACCTGGCCCAGGAATTTGATTCGATCGGCAATTCCCAGCACGCGTCCCAAGCTCTCCAGTTCCGACAGATCGTCGCCGGTTCCTACCACTGCATACCCGAGGTCCGGATATTCCCGGGCGAGCTGAGCCAGTACCTGCATCCCCACGTCGATGCCCTTGTGCCGGGTGAGCCGAGCCACTGAAAGCAACCATCGACCCCCGGCGAGCCCGTAGCGCCGCCTCACCTCGCCTGTGCCGAGCCCGGGCCGGAATACTTCTGGGTCGGTTCCCAAGGGAACCGTGTGCACCCGATCGTTTGGAGCCGTCACACCCAGGTCGCTAAGAACCGAGCGGCAGAGTCCCGCGGTATAGCCGCTGTTGCACACCAAGAGCGCCGCGGAATCGAGGAGAGCGCGCGCCACGCGACGCTTGGCGTAAGACCGGCTGACCTGATGCCGCAGAGTCAGCAGGTCTCCACCGTGCAGAAGGATTCCGTAGGGTACGCCCACCCGAGTCTTGACCCACTTGGCGGGGTATGCCGCCGGCTTCAGGTTACCGCACCAGACGAACTCCGCCCGGTGTCTTCTCGCCAATGCCCCAGCTCGTCGTGACCAGCGCACGATTCCCGGCACGCTGCGCAGCCGGCTGGAGCGCACCGGCAGGCGATCGATGCAGCTGACGAAGTGTTGGTCTCCCAAGTCGCCCTCGCCGAATTGCCCGGTGGACACGATCAGCCTGCCCGAAGGGTAGCGTTTCGCCAGTTCCCCCATCCACCGAGCGATGCCGCCTCCCATTGGAGGAAAGTCGTAGCTCAGGAGGAGCTGCGGACCCATTTTTTCCATTACAGCAGGGCGCGCAATCCCGACCTGAATCGTTCAGCGGCAGCCGGGATCGTGAGCGATCCCAGTCCTGCAGGATCGGGAGTTTCCCCGTTCAGGGCGCCCCGCACAGCGGCTTCGAGTCCATCGTCATCATCAAGGGGAAAAAAGCGAGCCGCCGTCCCGACAAACTCTCGGTGGGGAGGAATGTCGGAAGCCACCACGGGGGTGCCGCAGGCGATCGCCTCCAGCGGGGCCAAACCGAATCCTTCGAAGCGACTGGGGCACACGGCGACTCGCGCCCGCCGGCAGGCATCGACGACGGCAAAGTCAGTGGCCCCGATATCGACTCGACATTTAACCCCCAAGGAGCGAGCCATCTGTTCGAGCGGCTCAGCCTGGGGGCCCATCCCGATCAATCGCACTTGCACGTCGTCTCCCAGGCGGTGGGCGACCCGCAGAGTTGCTTCCTGATTCTTGTGTCGCTTGAATCGGCCGACCGTCAGCAACGTCGGCGGGAGATCGCGGGGTGTTTTCGCCGGCATGAATCGCGCGGAATCATAGCAGTACGGGACCTGGCGCGAGTAAACATCAAAGCGCGACTTCAGAAGCTCGACCGTCATACTGCTGGGCGCCCATACCTCGGCAGCTCCGCGCGCAATGTAGCGGAGCCTACTATAGTAGCCGGCCCGCCTGGCGAACCCTCCCCTGAAGCGCGGAATGCGAATCAAGCTCCGACCCATCGCCCAGACGGGATCGTACGATCCGGACGCGGTGGCTGCCGGAGGAAGGTCCCAGATAAACAGCACCAGCGGACAACCGCAGGTACGCGAATACCGCCAGGCGCTCTGGGCGGTTGTGCCGCTCATTGATAGAGCGACCCGCGCGGGCTCAGATCCTTCAAGCGCTACAACCAAGCCGTGCTTCCGGAGCTCAGAGGCGACCAGTCTGGTGTACTGATTGGGTGCGAACCACCGGATGTCATTCACGGCTCGCCGGCCACCTGCCGCAGTGCCGCCTCGTACCCGGCGACCATGCGGTCCAGGCTGAACTCGACCTCGATCCGCTGCCGCGCCATCGCACCCATACTGGCGCGCCTGCTGGGATCCTGGAGCAGTTCACCCACGACACCAGCCATTGTCTCAGAATTTCCCGGCGGCACCAGGGCTCCGGTCCTCCCATCGCGGCCGAGGAGCTCGCCGGTGCCACCGGCGTCCGCGGCAACTACGGCAGAGGCGCAGCTCATGGCCTCGCCGACCGAGTTGGGGAAGATTTCCTGTACCGAGGGGTGCAGCACCACGTCGGCGGCCGAGAGTGCGGCAATGACGCTATCAACCCCGAGCAGGCCGGTAAAACGAACCGGCAGGCCAAGCTGGGACGCGAATGCCCGCAAGGCCGCATCCCGAGAACCGTCGCCGCAAATCACATAAATCAGTTCCCGGCCATTCCGGTGGAGCTTACTGAGAGCTTCGATAGCGATCTCGTGTCCCTTGTTTCGCTCGAGCTTGGCGGTGGTCACTACAATCAGAGCATTCGCCGGTATGTCCCACTGGCGGCGAAATGCGGCTCCTTCCGCTGGCGAACGCGAAAACCGAACGGTGTCGTACCCATTTGGAATGTGGAACCGGGTCAGCCGTTTAATCCAGGGCAGCTGGCGTAGGGCGTCGTCTTGAATGAAGCGCGATTGGAAGACGAAAGCGCTGACTCTTCGCAGGTAAAGACGATCGGCCAGGTGTGACCGCGCGGGACGATAGTTCAAGTTGTATCGGTATACGATCCTCGCCGGGTGGAGCAGTGCGGCCCACGCGGACAATCTCAGATCCCGGGGCGTATCGACAACGACGGCGTCCGCCTTCAATCCTCGGAAAACGCGCGACAGGGCTCTGATCTCGAGTGGTCCGGTGTTCCGGGCGGGAATCAGCGTGACTGGAAGCCCCTCCTCCTCGTATCTGGCTGCCAGGCGTTGCGACGCGGCGATAAGGTGTGCGGCATGCCCACGATGAATGAGGCCCAGAGCGAGCTTGGCATAGCTTGCTGCCGAGCCGCGCCAGCCTTTGACGGACGTCATGAGGGCGATGCGCATCGGGCTATAATACCGGATGCGGATAACAGTCCTTGGCGCCGGCGGCCGCCGGAGAACCGAGCTCGCGATCATCCGTGCGGCGCGCGCCCTGGGGCACGACTGCTGCTTGATCAATGTGGTTGGCTGGAGCCGCTACACCGGCGCGTTCTCTTCCCGGATCGTCCGACGCCTGACCGACGCCTTCAACCCGGATTTTCTGATCTTTACCCGTCATGCCATAGAGGTGGGTGAGACCACCCTGCGCCGGCTGCTGCGGAACAGACCTTCGGTCTTCTGGTATTTCGATCTGGAACCTAAGGACAAGGTCGTAAGCCTTGGGCGATTGGTCAGCAAGATGTATGTGACCTACTTCGGGCAACTGGAGACGTACAAATCGGCGGGCGTGGCGCGAGGTGGGTTTCCTGCCCCAAGGGGTGGACCCCGACAGTGACGTTCCGGCGACGAATGCGCCACGACGCTACCACTGCGACACGTCGTTCGTGGGCTCGGGGCAGTCCAGCTACCGGTACGAGGTGCTGCGCGCGGTTGCGGCGGTGAGCCGGCTGCAGATCCGAGGTCCCGGATGGGATCGTGCTCCCGCCGACCTCCCCGTTGCCGGCGGGCCAGTCTACGGCCGCCGACTGGCCCAGGTCGTCCGGGGCGCGGCGATTTCGCTGGGCGCGAGCTCCTACCCGGGGCAGGATCGAGACCGCTTCTCGGCGTCGAATCGCATGTGGAAGATTTTGGGCTGCGGCGGATTTTACCTCGGTCGTCATGTGGAGGGAATCGAAAGCTTTGCCCGGGATGGCCATCACTGCGCATGGTATCGGGACGCGAGCCATGCGGCTGAGCTGGTCCGGCAGTATCTCTCGCGGCCAGAAGAGCGGGACCGCATCGCTCGGGCAGGTCGGGCTCATGCGCTCGCCTCACATACCTATGCCCACCGGCTTCAACTCCTGCTGGCGGGAAAAGACTACCCCCTTCCGACGATTTTGTAGTTCCGAAATTCGAACAGCCTCACGCCAGTTAGTCGCTCGATAAAGCTGGAGACGTAGTACCGGATGAAGCGCAACCGGAAGCGGCGCGACTCAATAACGCGCTTGGGATCGTGCCGGCGGGCCTCGATCCAGGCCCGGGCCGCGGCAGGATGACTGCCATTGAATCGGCGAAGGCCAGGAATCCAGGCCAACAGGGGCTGGCTCTCGTCGGCGTTCCGCCAGGGATACATGGTCCGTCCCAGCTTCCGCTTTTCCTGAAGGGCCTGGCTGGGACGAGCCCAGCCGTAGTGAAACATCTCTGCGCTGGTGAGCCGGGCTCGGATCTTCCGGTGCTCCGGCCCGATCCGAAAGCCCTGCGCCCCCTGATAAGGCCTTACATCCAGCCCGGGACCGAGTCGGACCGCGCGTACCTCTCGCCGATACCACCGCCGGTGCGTGGCCACGGTGTCGAACCCGCCATAGAAGTGCACGTAACGGACCAGCAGCCCCTCCACCCGCTCGTCGCCGTCATACCGTTGAATGGCGGCTGCCAGATCCGGCGCCCCGTCACTCGTGCAGCACTTCATCCGCCTGGATGTAGATCCCCCATGGGTGCGCGCATTCTCGCATGGCACGGTGGGTCTCGAGCCCGAGCACGGAATTTCCGCCGCTCATGTCCCACTCGGTTTCGATTATGCGAATCTTGGGATCACCAATCGACCGGATCAGGGCAAGCGTGTCGTCGTCGGAACGTCCCACGTTCACTACCACCTCGTCGCAGATCGGCAGGATCGAGCGGATACTGGCCTCCACCGGGAAATCGAGTTTGATGGCGTTCCGAACGATGGTAAAGCCCGAAATCTTGACCACAGCTAGCTCCGCAGATATCGGATAAAAACTCAGCGACGAGGCGCGGACCTCACCAAGATATCAACTTCTCGCCAACACGGAGCAGTACAAACGAACGGTGCGCTCGACCGTTCGCTCCAACGTGTACTCCTCCCGGGCGGTGTACCGCGCGGCTTCTCCGAGACGCTTCGCGGCCGCCGGGTTGGA
Source organism: uncultured Gemmatimonadales bacterium (assembly GCA_963825815.1). Lineage (GTDB taxonomy): Bacteria > Gemmatimonadota > Gemmatimonadetes > Gemmatimonadales > GWC2-71-9 > CAVVWJ01. Next base: position 81,197 of record CAWGVB010000013.1, read on the forward strand.
GAGAAGCTCCTCGATGACGCGGGCCCACGCTGCGCTGTCCCGAGGAGGAACCAGCCGGCCGTTCACGCCGTCCGTAATCAGGTCCAGGTTCCCCCCTGCTGCGGAGGCGACAATCGGCTTGCCCAGCGCCATGGCCTCGAGCAGGCTTTGAGACAAGCCTTCGATGCGCGAGGGGAGCAACACCAGGTTCAACAGTTCATAAAGCGGCCGGACCTCAGTGGTGAAGGGCAGCATCGCCACGGCGTGTCGGGCTGGGAGCCGCACCAAGAGCCGACTCAGCCTGGTGTCAGCCATGAGACCCACCATCACCAGGCGAACCGGAGTGGACACCCTGCCAAGAGCTCGAATCACAACCTCCTGATCCTTCCGCCGAGCAATGATCCCCAGGGTAGGTCGGGAAGGCTCCCATCCGATCCGGTCCCGCCACTCGATCTATTTGGGCCGTTGTCAGCCGGGACGTCCACCCGGCTGACGATCAAGCCGTTGGGAATGACCACCAGCTTGTTTCGGCCGGTACCGCGCCGGCGCAGCGCTTCAGCGACGTGCCGGCTCACCGCCACCACTCGCGTCGCCATCCTGCTGACCAGCCAGTTTTCCACCACCATGGTCCGAGGCATCTGCCGCCGGGTCACGATCAAGGGGACGTTCAGTCGCCGCGTCAACGCCAGCCAGGCCAGTGCTGCCCGATCCCTCGAGCTCTGCGAATTGACGAGATCCACCGGGACGCGCCGGAGGAGATCTTCCAGTTTGGCGGCGTTGGCCCGGCGCGCTCCAGGCTCCAGCGAGACTGGATGAACCTCGAGACCTCCGGCCCGAGCCAGGCGTTCAACCTCGGAGTGGGGAGGGCAGACAAAGCGGACGTGAAAGCCGGCCTGCTCCAGTCCCAGGCTCAAGTGCAACGTGGAGGCGACTGACCCGGCTCCGCCTCCCTGATGCAATACCTGCATCACCGAACCGGCCACGGCTCAGACTCCTTTGGTCAATCGAAATATCGGCAATGCGGCAATACATTGCGGGCCGATGCACGTCGCCCTGTACACCCATAGTGTCGTGCCGGTCCGAGGATATGGCGGCACCCAGAGAGTTGTGATTTGGCTGGCTCGCGGCCTGGCGGAGCTAGGGCACGAGGTCACGCTGCTGGCGCCCGCCGGCTCGCAGCTCGCGGAAGGCACGCTGGTTGAGCTGCGACCGACGGATCTTGCTGACTCGCGCTTCGACCTATCCCGCTTCGTCCCCGACACCGTCGACATCCTGCATTTGCACGCCCCGCTGGCTCGACTCCCTGCTCAACCCCACGTCTTTACGCTTCATGGAAATCGTTCGCCGCCCTCGGCCGCGCCAAACACAATCTTCCTGAGTGCCGACCATGCCGGGCGGCATGGCGGAAGCGCGTTTGTGTACAATGGGCTGGATCCGTCCGAGTACACGTTTCGAGCCGAGAAATCCGGCTACGATCTGTTTTTGGGTCGATTGCATCGGGCTAAAGGATATCGCTGGGCCATCAGCGGAGCCAAGCTCGCTCAGAAGCAGCTGATCGTCGCCGGAGGTTGGCGGCGACCGAGCCTCAGGCGCTCCCTCCGGTTTGTGGGCTCCGTGGACGGTCAGCGCAAGGCGGCGTTGCTCGCCGGGGCGGATTGTCTCTGGATGCCGGCGTTGTGGGAGGAGCCTTTCGGCCTCACCCTGGTCGAAGCCATGATGAGCGGAACGCCAGTGCTCGGCACCAGGCGAGGGGCGCTGCCCGAGATCGTCTCAGAGGAAGTAGGCAGCGCTGGGAGACACTCTGGAGGAGCTGATCGCTGGTCGGGGCGCGATCGATCAACTCGACCCGCACGCGTGTCGGAGGCGAGCGGAGCGGTGGTTCACCCATACCCGTATGGCGGAGGAGTACGTGCGGATGTACCAACACTATCTGGCGTCAGGGACGCTGCCGGAGGGTCACTCGACGAGCTGACTCACGCCTCCAACTCAGACCTCTGCTGTTGCCGGTTCTTCATTCCTGAATTGCAGGTCGTAGAGCCGACGGTAGAGTCCGCTGGTTTGCAACAGCTCTTCGTGGGTCCCCCGTTGCACCACTCGTCCCGCCTCCAGCACCACAATTTCATCGGCATTGCGAACGGTTGCCAGCCGATGGGCAATTACCAGTACGGTGCGGTGGTGCATCAGTCGCTCGATGGCCTGCTGCACCAGTCGCTCCGATTCGGTGTCCAGAGCGCTGGTGGCCTCATCCAGAATGAGAATGGGAGAATCACGCAGCAGCGCCCGGGCGATGGCAATCCGCTGCCGTTGGCCGCCCGAGAGTCGGGTTCCTCGCTCGCCCAGCATGGTGTCGTAGCCATGGGGCAGCGCTGCAATGAAGCTCGAAGCATTTGCCGCCTGTGCGGCATCCTCGACCTGCTCGCGGGTGGCGCCGGGGGAGCCGTACGCAATGTTGGCCAGAACGGTGTCGTTGAGCAGCACCGTCTCCTGACTCACTACTCCCATGAGAGCCCGCAGTGAGCGCCGGGTCAGCTTGGTAAGCGGCACGCCATCCATCAGAATCTGCCCCGAGGTGGGGTCGTGAAACCGGGGCAGCAGGTCGGCCGCAGTCGTCTTCCCCGCCCCGGATGGCCCGACCAGAGCTACGACTTTGCCTCGCGACATTCGAAAGGAAACATCGCTCAGCACCAGCTCTCCGTTGCCGTACCGGAAGGAGACCTTGTCGAAAGCGATCTCGCGCTCGAACCTGGCCGTCTCCTCTCCGGGTGCCTCCAGCTCGGCGGGGGGTTGATCGAGCAGGTCGAACACCCGCTCGGCGCTGGCCAGGGTAACCGCCATTGAGGCCGGAAAAGAGGCGATGGTCTTGAGCGGGGAGGAGAGCTTAAGGGCGGCCATCAGGAAAACGATGATCGCCTCAGGCGCGAGTGCCGATTGCAGCCCTACCAGGCCAGGCTTGGTTCCGGCCCAGATGATCAGAATGACCAAAAATCCGGAGAAGATCTCGGTCAGCGGGCTGGTCAGCGAAGAGAAACGCTGGGTTCGGATGACCCGTTTCCGGTACCGCTCGGCCTGAGCGTGAAACCGGGAGCTTTCCCGTTCCTCTTCACCATACGACCGGATCAGCCGGATGGCGCCCAGCCGCTCGGTGATGGTGGCGGTGATCTCTCCCCGTTCCCGGGCCCGAGCCTGGGCGTGGCTTCGGAGCCGGCGCAGCAGTATCTGCAGCCCGAGCACCAGCAGCGGAACAAACGCGAGCGTCAGAAGGGTAAGCCGGATCGAAATCTGGCTCAGGATGAACAGTGTGGTTACCACCACCACCAGATTCTGAAATAGCGAGAGCAGGGAAGCGGTGATGACGGTCTTGGTCTGGTCCACCTCCGTGATCATGGCGGAAATCAGCTGACCGGCTCGGGTGCGCTGGAAGAAATCCATCTCCAGCGTGAGCAGATGGGAGAACAGGCGCGACCTCACGTCCCGCACCAACCCTTCCTGCGCTCGCACCGAGATTTGGGACGAGGCATAGCTCATGACGTTTTTCAGCAAGAGCGCCAAAGCCAGGAGCACCACTAACCGGCCAGCTGCCTGACCCGGACCGAGTCCAGCCACCAGGGGCTCGACCAGCTTGTCCATCAGCGCTTCCAGCCGGGTGGACGCGGGGCGGAGCTGGCCGGCGGTGCCGAAGAGGTGCTTCAGCAGGGGGATCAGAATAACGAGCGTGAATCCATCGAGCAGCGAGGCCAAGGAGGTTGTGATCAGGCCCAGGGCCAGAAGGTTCCGGTAGGGCCGGACCAGTCGGAGGAGCCGGAGCTCGGTACGCACGCCTAGCCCTGTCGGGGGGTCAGCAAGGCGATAGGTAGGAGAACTTCTTCCGGCGAAACTCCGCCGTGGAGAAATGCGCCCCGGTATCGCGCCTGATACTCGCGGAGCTTGGTCGGGTAGACGAAGAAACGATCGCCGGTGGCCAGCAGCAGCCGGGTTCCGGGCGACCGGGTCGGCAGACCAAAGCTGGACAGATCATCCACGACGAGGGCGGAGTCGGGATCCTGGGCCCGGAGATCGTCACCAAACTTGTATCTGAGATTGGACGTGGTGTCCCGCTTGGCGAACACCGTGGCCGGCGTATGGCAGTGAATCGAGCCGTGATCGGTGGTTAGCAGAACAGGCACAGCCCGCCGTTCCGCCTCCCGGAGCGCGTCCCACAGCGGGGAGCGCTCGAACCAGGTGCGGGTCAGGTTGCGCAGCGCCGGCGTGTCGCGGGCCACTTCGAAGAGGGTGGAGTTCTCGGTCCGTCCGTGGGTGAGCTGGTCGATGAAGTTGAATACCAACGCAGTCACGCCCTCCTGCGCCAGATGGGCGGGAAGGCGTTTGAGCAAACCTTCGCCGTCCGCCGCCGTGAACACTTTTTCGTAGTGGATGGGGACGGACCGGCCCGTGAGCTCGCGCATGTGCTCGCTCAGCAGCTCGGCTTCGTGAGCGTTGAGGCTGGCGTCCTCGTGGTCGTTCCACCAGTGCGGATAGCGGGCCTTGATCTCCGCCGGAAAGAGTCCGCTGAAGATCGCATTGCGGGCAAACGGCGTAGCCGTCGGCAGAATCGAGAAGTAATGCGCGGTCTCGATGTCGAATCGCGCACTGATCAGCGGCCGGATCATCGCCCACTGATCCAGCCGGAGGCAGTCTACCACTACCAGCATGGCCCGGCCGTGCAGGTCCAGCACGGGCCGGAGAAACTCCGCTCCGATGTCGACCGACAGAGGCGGACGGTCGCTCCCCCCGTCGTGCAGCCAGTTGGCGTAGTTTCGCTGCAGGTACCGCGCGAAATCCTGGCGGAGACTTTCCTGCAGCGTGCGCAACGCATCCTGCAGCCCGGGCTCGTCCGCCTGACCCAGCCGGACCTCCCACTCGGCCAGCTCCACCACGAGCTCCACCCACTCGCGCCAGGCCAGGGGCCCGCCGCGCCGCGCCTCCAATTCACGAAAACGGGTAGCGAAGTCGCGGGAGAGCCGCTGCTGCCGGATCCGATCGCCCTCCAGCAACCGGGTGACCACCGACAGAATTTGCCGGGGATTCACCGGCTTGATCAGGTAGTCGGAAATCTCCGCGCCGATCGCATCCTTGAGGGTATCGGGCTCTTCGCTCTTGGTCACCATCACCACGGGCATGCCATGGTCGATGGCCCGGATGGCCTGAAACAGATCGAGGCCGCGGCGGCCCGGCATCTGCTCATCCAGGAGCACCACACCGTAGGGTTGCCGCTGGAGCAAAACCAGCGCATCGTCACCGTGCGTGCTGGTCTCGACCGCGAATCCCTGCTCTTCCAGAAACATGATGTGCGACGTGAGGCTTTCGACCTCGTCGTCCACCCAGAGAATGCTTTTGGGACGGGGCATGTCGTAAACTATAGGTGGAAACGCTGAACGGTGAAGGGTGAACCTCAGACAGGTACGATTCAATTCACCGTTTACCGTTAACCGTTCACGCAGTACCTTGACGCGTGCCCGACTCCGACTCTTCGCCGAACATTCTCGCCGTGCGTTTCAGCTCCATCGGCGACGTGCTGCTAACCACGCCGCTGCTGCGTGCCTTGCGATCCCGCCACCCCTCGGCCCGAATCACCTTTCTTACCAAGGAACCATACGTTCCCCTGCTGAGCGCCAACCCCCATGTCAACGAGGTGATCGGGATATCGCGCGATCGCGGCCTGGGTGACCTTGCCGCGGAGCTCCGGGGCCACCGCTTCAGCCACCTGCTGGACCTGCATGACAGCTTGCGTTCCCGGGCGCTCCGGCTCCTGGTGCCCGGCAACTGGTCGAGCTACCCGAAACACCGAATTGCGCGTGCCATCCTGATTCACGCCAAGCGGAACGTGTACCGAGATCCTCGCCCCGTGGCGGAACGATACTTCTCGGCAGCCCGAGCGCTGGACGTCGAGCCGGACGGCAGACCGCCCGATCTGTTCTGGGATCCGACAGCTGAGCGGAGGGTGCTCGAGTGGTTCCAGCAGTCGGGTATCCCCGACATGGTCCGTCCAGTTGCCATGGCCCCCGGAGCGGCTCATGCCACCAAGCGCTGGCCTCTGGAGCACTGGGAAGGCTTGACCCGCCGCCTGGTCGCGCAGGGATGCCAGGTCATAGTGGTCGGGGGAGCCGACGACGCCTCTCTAGGTTCCGTGCTTGCTCGAATGGCTCCCGGTCGAGTGCACAATGCAGCAGGGCTGTTCCAGCTGCAGGAAACGGGAGCTCTGCTCCAACGAACCTCCGCCGTGGTGTCTGGCGATACCGGGGTAATGCACATGGCCACCGCGGTGGGCGCTCCCGTGGTGGCGCTCTTCGGGCCAACCGTCCAGCCGTTCGGATTCTTTCCCTACACCAAGCGGGCAAGCGTGCTGGAGCTCACCACTGGGTTGCCGGCCCTGCAGCAGCAAGGGCGGCCCCCGCTGTCCTCTGGGGCATCATCGTTGTCTGCGGGACATCACTCCGGAACTGGTGCACGAGGCGCTATGCCGGACCGTGTTGTAAACGGTTGGGATCCGGCAACCCTCGCGTTGCTTTCGCTGCTGACCCAAACGGGCCGCGGCCCTAAGCGGGGCGGCCTGTTTGCCCTGTGGCTCACCCTCAGGGTGGCCCAGGATGTTCTGGTGGATGGGGCGTCCCAGGAACGGGCCCAACGCCGCCGGGTTCAGGCTCTGGAACGAAGACTCTCGAGCTTAGCGATGCCCTCGCCCCTGCGGCGTGCACTGGCGGCAGCGGTCGGCCAGCTCCGGGATCTCCGGCCGGAAACTATTCCCCAGATCCTCAGCCAGCTGGTTGCGCCGGCGCGGGAGACGGAGGGCAGCGAGGCAGCGGAGGCCCTTACCTTGGCTGTGCGTCAGGCCAAACAGCAGATCAGAGGCGAGACTTAATCATGCCCCGTCCCACCAAACGCGTCGGCCGCGGCTCGGATTCGATGCTGGAAGAGCTGGTAAGCCAGATCGATCAACACTCGAGCCAGAGCCTAGCGGCCGACACTGTCCCCACCGGCTTTCCTTCGCTCGATAAGGTGCTGGCTGGGGGACTGCGGCAGAAGGACCTCATCGTCCTGGCCGGCGATGTCGGCAGCGGAAAGTCGGCGCTGGCTCTGGAAATCGGGATCCGAGCCGCGGCCGCGCAGATACCCACGTTGTACCTGTCGGGTGAGATGAGTCCCGATCGCGTGCTCGAGCGGGCTCTGGCAATCCAAGGCCGCAGCAGCATCGATGATCTACGGCAGGGGCGCCTGGATGATTCGGCCCGGGCTGCGGTCGGGGCTGCTGCACTGCGGCTGCGGAACGCTCCGCTTCTGGTACGGCCGCTGCTCGGCTCCAGCTTCGATGAAGTGCGATTGGCCGTCGATATCGTCCCGCGGCGTCGTCTGCTGATCGTGGATTCACTTCAGCTCACCACCCCGCCTCGATCAGCCGGCCGGCTTCAGGAACGGGTGGCGCTCGCGGTTCGAGCCTTGAAGGCACTCGCAGTGGAATGGGATCTGGCAGTACTGGTCACGGCTCAGCTCCCGGGACACCGGGCCGGCCGTCCCGACCCCCGCCCTACCCTGGACGACTTGGGCGGCTTCGGTGCAGTCAAGCAGAACGCCGATGTCGTGCTGATGATCTATCGGGAAGAGATGTACCGCCCGGGTCAGGGCGTGGAGGGCGCGGCGGAGCTCATCGTCGGCAAGAACCGCAATGGGCCGACGGGGTTTGTGGATCTCTACTTCTATCCGCGCTGGCTGCGGTTCGTCGACATGCTCGACCCTGATTGATTTCCGGAGGGACGTCTAGCTTCGCGGCTTCTTGTTGCCGGCGCTATCCGTTTTTGGCTGCCCCGCGGTCGAGTCCTTCTCCAGAGCGGCACCGGTCAGCTGAACCATCGTGCCCGAACGGTCGTTAGCCCGCCAGATCCTCACCCACAGCGGTGGGCCATCGTGCTCCGCGTACAGCGCGGTCACCCCATCCTTCCCCTTCATGTCGCTGACCAGCCGCCACTTTCCTTGAGTGAGCAGCTTCCGATAGTAGTTGGTGACCACCCTCTCATCGGTCGGCGTGTGAATGGTGAGCTGCAGGGCCCCGGCCCCGCCAACCTGAGAGACCAGCTCCGGATTGGGCGGAAGCGGAAGGGTGGAGAAAGCGTCCTGGAAGGCAGGAGGCTTTGGTTTGCGTGACTCGGACTCGCAGGCCACCAGCGCTACGCAGAGGACCGAAAGGAGAAGTCGGGTTTTGAGCATAGAGGGGTGAGCACTAGCGGAGTGAATTCGTTGCCGCAAGCGGGTGCGCCGCTTATGTTTCCCCAGCCGCACCACTTTTCGCAACCTCCCATCCGTTGTTTCGAAGGAGTTCGGCTCATGGCCGGCCATAGCAAGTGGAAGCAGATCAAACGGAAAAAGGCGATCACCGACGCCAAGCGGGCTTCGTCCTGGACCAAGGTGATCCGGGAGATCACCGTGGCGGCCCGGAGTGGCGGCGGCGATCCGGGGGGTAACCCTCGCCTGCGGACAGCGATCGACGCGGCCAAAGCGGTCAACATGCCGGGGGAAAACATCGACCGCGCCATCAAGAAGGGCACCGGCGAGCTGGAGGGGAGCGTTTACGAAGAGCTGACCTACGAAGGATATGGCCCGGGAGGAGCGGCCATTTTCATCGAGGCCACCACCGACAATCCCAACCGAACCGTGGCGGAAATCCGTCACGCCTTCAGCCGGAACGGTGGAAATCTGGGTGCCTCCAATTCGGTGGCCTGGATGTTCGACCGCAAGGGTCAGATCTATCTCGACGCCGCCCGCCACGATGAAGACGGTGCCCTCGAGGCGGCGCTGGAGAGTGGCGCTGAAGACTTCGGCCGCGAAGGCGACCAGTACATCGTCACCACCACTCCCTCACAGCTCCACGCGGTCCAGGATGCCCTGCGGAGCCGCGGGTTCACCATGGATTCGGCCGAGCTGGCAATGGTCCCCCGCAACACGGTGCGGGTGGAAGGTGCCGACGCCGAGCGTATTGTGCGGCTCATGGACGTGCTCGAAGAGCTGGATGACGTCTCCAAGGTTTTCTCCAACTTCGATATCGACGCAGCGCAGCTGGCCGAGGCGGAAGCCTGAGGGCACCCCAGTGAGGGTGCTCGGCATCGATCCGGGAACCGCGGTGATGGGGTATGGGGTGGTCGAAGACGGGTCGAGCCGGCATCCCGTGCTGGTCGAATGCGGGACGCTGACCGCCCCGTCTCGGGCCCCGCTTCCAGTCCGCCTTCGCGTGCTCTATGAGGGCGTCAGTGAGCTGCTCAGCCGCCACACTCCTGGAGCACTGGCTGTCGAAAGCGCCTTTTACGGGCGCAACGTTCGCACCGCGGTGGTATTGAGTCATGCGCGGGGAGTGATCCTGCTGGCCGGCGAGCTCGCCGGGGTGGACCTTGCGGAGTACTCTCCGGCCTCGGTCAAGAAAGCCATTGTAGGACGAGGCGCAGCCCTGAAGCCTCAGGTGGGCTACATGGTGGCGCAGCTCCTCCGGCTCAGCGCCCCTCCTTCGCCGGAAGATGCTGCCGATGCTGTCGCCGTGGCTCTTACCCACCTCATGATCGCCACCCGCCGTGCCGTGTTCGCCCAACACGGAGCGAGCCGCCTATGATCGCCACGTTGACCGGACTCGTGGCCGAGCGCGATGGCGAATCGCTCGTGGTTCAAACCGACGGTGGTGTCGGTTATGCCGTGAGCGTGCCGGTCGGCGTCGCCCAACGCCTGCCATCCCGGGGCGCCCGGGTGAGTCTCTTCACCGAGCTGGTGGTGAAGGAAGACGGCTGGTCGCTCTACGGGTTCGACACTTCGGTGGAGCGGCTGGTGTTCCGCCACCTTTTGAGTGCCAGCGGGTTCGGGCCCAAGCTGGCACTGGCCCTCCTGTCTGCGCTGGGTCCCGAACGCACGGTTCGGAGCATTCAGGCTCGGGACCTGTCCACACTCAGCTCGGTGAGCGGCATCGGCCGGAAGAAGGCGGAACGGTTGGTGCTCGAGCTCCAGGATCGATTCAGCGATGTGGTGGTGGAGGCCAAGCTCCCCCGCGTTGAAGGTTCGGAGGATGCGGTGCGGGCACTGGTGGGGCTCGGCTACGGCATGGCGGCGGCCGATGACGCAGTGCGCACCGCGCTGGCCGAAGGGACGCCGCGGGAGACGCCTCAGCTCATCCGTCGGGCGCTGCAGCAACTCACTCCTTCTCGTGGAGCCGTATAGCCAATGGTGACTCCGGCCACGACGGCCGAATGGATCTGCACCCGCTGCGGTGCTACCAATCGGAAGCTGGTTCCGCTCCGCACAACCCAGACCGCGGATCGATGCGTCACCTGTCACGCCGAACACGTGGTGGAGCTCGACAGCCGTCCGGTTCGTTGGCGGGCGCGCTTAGAGGACTGAGGGTTGCCATGACGAGACTTCAGATAACCACCCCCGAGGCAATACCCGAGGAAAGCAGCGCAGACGCAGCCCTGAGGCCCTCACGGCTGGATGAGTTTGTGGGTCAGAGCCAGGTCAAGGCATCGCTCCAGATTGCCATCGACGCCGCGAAGAAGCGCCGGGAAACCCTCGATCATATCCTGTTCTTCGGGCCTCCCGGCCTGGGAAAGACCACCCTGGCGATGTTGATGGCCCGGGAGATGGGCGTGCAGCTCCGCACCACCTCCGGCCCCGTCCTCGAGAAGCCAGGCGACCTGGTCGGTCTGCTCACGTCGCTCACCGCCGGAGACATGCTGTTCATCGACGAGATTCACCGTCTCCGGCCGGCGCTCGAAGAGTTTCTCTACGCCGCCATGGAGGACTTCCGGATCGACGTCCGGATTGCCGAGGGTCCCCACGCCCAGACTATTCCCATGACGCTGGAGAAATTCACCCTGATTGGGGCCACGACTCGCTTCGGCTTGCTGACCCCGCCCATGCGAGCCCGCTTCGGAATCGTCGAGCGGCTGAGCTTCTACCCCCCGGAGGAGCTCCGCCAGATCGTCACCCGCTCGGCCGCAATTCTGGGCGTGCCGATCGATCCGGCTGGGGCCGATGAGATCGCCCGCCGAAGCCGGGGAACTCCGCGTGTCGCCAACCGGCTGCTGCGCCGGGTAAGGGACTACGCCGAGGTTAAAGCCGATGGCAGCATAACCTCTGATGTTGCCGCTTCGGCCCTCGCGCGGCTCAACGTGGATGAGTTCGGGCTGGACGACATGGACGCCCGGATTCTCAGCACCATCATCGAGAAATTCGGCGGGGGCCCGGTGGGACTGGGGACCGTGGCTGTGGCCGTGGGCGAAGATGCCGGTACCCTGCAGGACGTCTACGAGCCCTATCTGATTCAGCAGGGCTTTCTCGAGCGCACCCCTCGCGGCCGGTGCGCAACCGCGCTGGCCTATCGCCGGTTCGGACTCAAGCCCCCCGCAGTGCAAGCGACCATCTTTGACGGCTGAGCGGCTCCAGACCTCCGATTTCGATTACCACCTTCCGACCGACCTGATCGCCCAGAAACCATCGTCCGACCGGGGTGGAAGTCGGCTTCTGGTCGTGCGACGCACCGCCGGCAACGAGACTGCGCTCGACGACGCACAGTTTGCCGATCTCCCCCGACTCATCCCCCCCGGCGATCTGCTCGTGCTCAATACCACCCGGGTACGGCATGCTCGGCTGCTGGGCACGCGGCCGTCCGGCGCACCAGCGGAGATACTGCTTATTCAGCCGGGACCGGCAGGTACCTGGATCGCGATGGGAAAACCGGGGGCTGCCCTCCGGCCCGGCAAACGGGTGCAACTCGGGCAGGACGCAGTGGTAGAGACGGTGGAAGTCCTCGCCGATGGAAATCGGCTGGTGCGCTTTCTGGGACTGTCTGCCGAGGAAGCCATGACCCGTTACGGACGGTTGCCGCTTCCCCCATATATCGAGCGGGTTGCCGATCAGGAAGATGAGGTCCGCTATCAGACGGTCTACGCCCAGGAAGAAGGGAGCGTTGCCGCTCCCACCGCTGGACTCCATTTCACACCATCCCTGCTTCGCAGTCTCCGCGAGGCCGGTGTTCTGATCGAAGGCCTGGACCTTCAGGTCGGGCCCGGCACCTTCAAGCCGGTAGAGGTGGACGATCCGGAGCGGCACCAGATGCATCCCGAGCGCTATGACATCGGCCCTCAGCTCGCCAGGCGCGTCGCCCAGGTGCGGGCGCAGGGTGGCCGAGTGTGGGCGGTTGGCACCACCGTCGTTCGTGCCCTCGAAAGTGCGGCCCTGCCCGATGGTACGCTGCAGGCTGGGTGTGCCGAAACGAGGCTCATGATTCTGCCGGGCTATACCTTCCGCACAGTGGACCGGCTGATCACCAACTTTCATCTGCCTCGATCAACCTTGCTCATGTTGGTATCCGCCTTTGCCGGCCGGGAGCTTATCCTGACGGCGTACCGTCATGCCGTGGCGGAACGCTACCGTTTCTATTCGTACGGCGACGCGATGGTGATCATCTGACCCGGAGCTCTCGGTGACCTTCTCCAATCCCGCGGGCAATGCTCCGGCTGCGGCCCAGGCCTATGTCCGAGCATTGCTGGACCTTCTCGGCACCCGCGATCCGCTCGCGGTGATGGCGGAACTGCTGCCCTGGCTCGAGCCGACGGCTTGCGAGCGTGCCTGAGCCCGTCCTCCGGAAACCAGAGGCTCCGGGCAAATGGTCGGTCATTCAAGTGGTCCAGCATCTGGCCGACAGCGATCTCGTGGCGGGATACCGCGTCCGGATGGTGGTGGCGGAGAATTCCCCACCGCTTCAGGGCTACGACCAGGATGGATGGGCCCGAGAATTTCAGTACGACCAGGTGCCGCTCGCCGCCGCGCTGGATCAACTCCGCTCGCTCCGAATCGCCAATCTGCGACTCTGGAGCCGACTGACCCCCGATCAGCTCCAGCGCGTTGGAATCCACAGCGAACGCGGACCGGAGAGCGCAGGCCACATCCTGCGGCTCATGGGAGCGCATGATCTGGTGCATAGGCGCCAGATCGACCGGATTCTGGCTTCGGCTCGTTGATGTTCGAGTTCTGCCTGGAGGCCACTCAGGGCTTCGCCCGGGCGGGCACTCTCACTCTCCCCCACGGCCCGGTGAAAACCCCAGCCTTCATGCCGGTGGGCACCCACGCCGTGGTTCGCGGACTGAGTGCGGGTGATGTCCGCCGAACCGGAGCGCAGATCATCCTGGGCAACACCTATCACCTGCACCTGCGTCCGGGCGAGGGCGTGGTGCAGTCCATGGGCGGACTCCACCGCTTCACCACCTGGAGCGGCCCGATGCTGACCGACTCGGGCGGATTCCAGGTGTTTTCACTCGAAGGACTTCGGCGCATCGAAGAGGACGGCGTCGAATTTCAGAGCCACATCGACGGCACCCTCCGAATGCTCACGCCCGAGCGGGTCATGGAGATTCAATGGCAGCTCGGGGCCGACGTGGCGATGGCGTTCGATCACGTGGTTCCCGGGCAGGCTTCGTTCGAATCCGCCTGCGAAGGCATGGAGCGAACGTTACGCTGGCTCGACCGGTGTAAGGCGAAGCATGAGGAGTTGGCGGGGAAGCAGGGAGCGGGGACGGCGGGGAAGTTGGACAGTGTGAGCTAACTGCGTGAAGGATGCATCCCCGCTTCCCCACTTCCCCGCTTCCCCACAGACCCTCTGGCCCATCATTCAGGGCGGGGTGCACGACGAGCTTCGGCTCCGCTCGCTGGAAGGCACGTTGCACCGAGGTCCCTGGACCGGTGTAGCGATCGGAGGCCTCTCGGTGGGTGAGCCGAAACCGGTTCTCCATCGCGTGCTGGAGCTGCTTCATCCCGTGCTGCCGGTTGGAATACCCCGTTATCTTATGGGCGTCGGATTCCCGCCGGATCTGCTGGAGGGAATCGCTCGAGGGATCGACCTGTTTGACTGCGTGGCGGCCACCCGAAACGGCCGCCATGGCACCGCCTGGCTGGAGACCGGCCGGCTCAACGTGAAGGGCGCGGCGCTCAAGGGGTCAGTGGAGCCGCTCGACCCTGCCTGCGATTGTGAGACCTGCACCACCTACCCGCGCGGATACTTGCGGCACCTGTTTGTGGTCGAGGACATCCTGGGCCTGCGCCTGATCTCGATCCATAACATCCGCTTTCTGGTGCGACTGGGTGAACAGGCCCGAGCCCATATCCTGGACGGTACTTTCGACCGGTGGAGCCGCGAGTGGCTCGGCCGTTACCACGCTGGGAGGAACACCTGATGTTACAGACCGGATCGGGCAGCGGCCTTTCAGTCCTCGTGCTCCAGATGGCAGCCATCGGTCTGGTGTTCTACTTCCTGATTCTGCGTCCGTCGGGACAGGCCCGGAAAAGGCACGCCGAGCTGCTGACCAAGCTCAAGAAGGGCGATGAGGTAATGACCAGCGGAGGGATCATTGGCCGGGTTCGGGAGATCAAGGAGATCGAGGCGGATGGTCTCAAGGAAGTGCGGGTGACGGTCGAGAGCGGCACCGCAACCGTTGTGGTGGAGCGGTCGAGAATCGTGCGGGTGGGTAACAGCGCGGCTGTGGCAGGTCCGGCCGCGTGAGCCTGCTGCAACTCCACCTCCTCGGCTCACCGGTGCTGCGGCAGCATAGCGAGGTCGTGCCGTCGGTAGATGAGGACGTCCGGCGGCTGATTGCCGACATGTTCGAGACCATGGATGCCGCCAAGGGCATAGGACTGGCGGCCAACCAGGTCGGGGTTGCCCGCAGAGTAGCGGTGGTGGACGTGGACGACGAGCGTTTCGTCATGGTCAATCCCCGCATCGTGGAGACCGAGGGACGGGCATCGGCCGAGGAGGGTTGCCTGTCGATTCCGGACATCTATGCCGATGTCACCCGCCCGGACCGGGTGGTGGTCGAGGCGCTGGATGCCGAAGGACGGCCCTACCGGAAGGAAGCCATCGGCCTCAAGGCCCGGGCCATTCAGCATGAGATCGACCATCTGGATGGGATCCTCTTTCTCGACCACCTGAGCCTGGTTCGGCGGCAAATGCTGCTCGCCAAGTGGCGACGCGAGCACAAGGACGACGCGGGATTTACCAAGGAGGTCAGCGGAGCATCTGCTCGGTCGGACTGATGCGGATCGTCTTTTTTGGGACGCCGGAGTTTGCCCTGCCATCGCTGCAGGCGCTGCTCCAGAGCCGCTTCGACGTTGCCGGCGTCGTGACCCAACCCGACAAGCCTCAGGGACGCTCCCGGTCCCAGCTCGTCCCCCCTCCCGTGAAGGTTGTCGCCCAATCCGAAGGCGTTCCCACGCTACAGCCGGTTCGGCCGATCGGCGACGTGTTTACCGCCAGTCTTCGCCGGCTGGAACCTGAGCTCGGTATCGTGGTCGCGTATGGTCACATTTTGCGGCCCGAGATCCTGGCCATACCGTCGCGAGGGATGATCAATGTGCATGCCTCTCTGCTTCCCCGGTATCGGGGAGCAGCTCCGGTGCAACACGCCATCCTGAAAGGAGAGACCGAGACCGGAGTCAGTATCATGCAGATGGAGGCCGGCCTGGACAGTGGTCCCGTGCTCCACCGTGTCAGCACTCCGATCGAGTCCGATGAGACCGCCGGCTCGCTGTCCGCCCGTCTGGCCGAGCTCGGAGCCACAGCGCTGATCGAAGCCTTGTCGCTGATGTCCGCGGGGCTTGCCCGCCCTCAGGCGCAGGATCCCACCCGTGCCACGTTCGCCCCGAAAATCGACCGGGACATGGCTCGGCTGTCCTGGACGCTGGATGCGACGACGCTGGTGCGCCAGGTTCGCGCTTTCGACCCGGCACCGGGCGCGTGGACCTCGCTGAATGGGGGTCCACTCAAGTTGTTTGGCGCCCGGGAGGTGCCTGGGACCGGGGAGCCTGGAACCGTTCTCTCGGCGGGAGAACGGCTGGTGGTGGCGGGCGGACGAGGAGCCATTGCGGTCCAGGAGGTTCAGCCTGCAGGGCGCGGCCGGCTTGCGGGTAGACGCGTGGGTCCGAGGCCGTGGAGTCTCTCCGGGCCAGCGTCTCGAATGAGACCACTGGCTCGGGTGCATGCCTACACCAACGCCGAGTTGCTCTCCCATCCCGATTTGGGCATCCGGGCGGCGGCGATCGCTGCCGGCGGATCGGCGGTTGCCTTGCACGCCCGGGCCCGGGGTGAGAGCGCGGCCTTTCTCACGGCCGCCGCGCGCCGGCTGCAGGCGCTGTCTCGGCCACCTGAAGCGGCCGTACTGATAAGCGGACGACCCGATATCGCCGCCGGCCTGGGCGCCCAAGGCGTGCAGCTGGGGCACGATGATATCAGCCCGGCCGACGCTCGACGAGTGCTGGCGTCAAGGCTGGATCGGATCGATCGGTTCACAGCAGGGAGGAAGCTGCCATCGCGGTTCAGGAAGGCGCAGATTTTCTTGTGGCTGGCAGCATCTATCCCACCGCTTCACATCCCGGGCAGGCGCGCGGCGGGGCTGGATTTGCTGCGCCAGGTCATCGATCTGGGAGTGCCGGTTATCGCGATCGGAGGAATTACGCCCGAGCGGGCCTGGGAGGCGCATTCGGCCGGTGCCTATGGCGTCGCCGCCATCGCTGCCCTCTGGCACGCTTCCGATCCGGCAGCTGCGACACTCGCCTTACTGGAACCCTGGGCCAATCAGCGATGAGCGAAATCGACATCATCCTCAACGGTGAACGGCGCCGGGTGCCGGGGCCCTCCAGCCTGGCCGATCTGCTGCAGCATCTCGACTTGGACCCTCGGACCGTTGTGGTCGAGCTCAACCGGTCCATCGTTCGTCGAGCGAACCTGAGCACCACCCCGCTCAGCCCGGGAGACAGCGTGGAACTGGTGCACTTCGTCGGCGGAGGGTGACCAGTTGCCCGGTTATCTTTCGGGTATCGCTGCGAAACCAAGGATGCCTCAGATGACCAGCACGATCTCCACCCCGGCCGGAACCGATCTTCCACTCACCATAGGCGGACGCGCATTCCGTTCTCGTTTGATGGTGGGCACCGGCAAGTACCGGGACAACCGGGTAATGGCCCGAGCCATCGAAGCGTCCGGCGCCGAGATCGTCACGGTGGCGGTCCGCCGGGTAGACCTCGACCGGACTAAAGAAGAAGGGATGCTGTACCACCTCTCCGGCGAGGAATACTTCCTCCTGGCCAACACTGCCGGCTGCTACTCGGCCGACGAGGCGGTGCGTTACGCCCGGCTGGCCCGGGAGGCCGGATTCAACGAGTTCATCAAGCTCGAGGTCATTGGTGATCGGGAGACCCTGCTCCCCGACACCGAAGGGCTGCTGAGCGCGGCTCGCACGCTGGCCAAGGAGGGCTTTGCGGTGCTGGCCTACACCAATGACGACTTGATCACCGCTCTTCGGCTGGAAGATGCCGGCTGCGCCGCGGTGATGCCGCTTGCCTCTCCCATCGGGAGTGGTCTCGGTCTGCTGAATCCTTACGGCATCAGGACTATCAAGCGGCGGCTTTCGGTGCCGGTGATCGTCGACGCCGGGGTGGGCACGGCTTCCGATGCATGCCTGACCATGGAGCAGGGAGTGGACGGCATTCTGATGAACACAGCCTTGGCCGAGGCGGACGATCCCGTCTCCATGGCCACCGCGATGCGATACGCCGTCGAAGCCGGCCGCCTGGCATTTCTCGCCGGGCGCATGCCTCGCCGCGAAGATCGCGATGCCTTCGAGTCCCACTCAGGGAATGCTGGAGTAGCTCAGCTGCCCTCCCGGGTGAGTGCAATGGGCGAGTCGGCCGGTATCCGGCCGCGACGGGCAGCACTGGAGATTCTGGAGCAGGTCCGCGACGGCCTCCCCTTCGAAGCCGCCTTGAGTGTCGGGATCGATCAGCTGACCGAGCCCGATCGGCGGCTGGCCCACGAGCTCGCGGCCGGGGTGCTCCGTCAACGAAGCTCGCTCGACGCCCAGCTCGCCCGGTTGGTGAACCGGGACTGGACCCATGTCGCGGCCGAGCTGCAGGACATCCTCCGATTGGGAGCCTATCAGATCACGACGCTCGATCGCGTCCCTGCCCATGCCGCGGTGGACACGAGTGTCGAGTTGGCCAAACAGAGTGGCGGAGCCCGAGCTGCCGGGTTCGTCAACGCGGTGCTGCGGCGGCTCAGCCAGGCAGGACCAGAGGTCCTCCCAGTTCCCCAGGGCCCTGCCGAGCGGCTGGCGAGCGAATATTCCCACCCGCTGTGGCTGGTCCGAAAATGGATAAATGCCTTCGGCCAGGAACAAGCCGCGGCGCTGCTCCAATGGAACAATTCGCGTCCGCGGCTGGTCGCCCAGCCTGCCCGCCAATCTCTGATCGATCTGGCAGCCGCCTGGAACAAGCGCGGGCCTGGAATTCGAGCCCGCTGCGTACGACGCAGGCCTCATCGTAGACCGGACCCGTCCGGCCGAGCTGCCGGGATATCGTGAGGGCAACTTCGTCATCCAGGATCCGGCTCAGGCGTTGCTGGTGCAATTCGTGGATCCGCCGCCCGAAGCTACCATCTACGATGCATGCGCTGCTCCGGGAGGAAAGAGCATCGCCTTAGGCCGGCGGGCTGCCCGGGTGGTCTCCGGCGACATCAGTCCTCTCCGGGTCCGCCGGCTCAGGGACAACGTCCGGCGAGCCGGCACCGGCCGTGAGCACGTCATCGTAGCGGACGCCCGGCAACCGCCGGTACGGCCCCTGGACATCGTTCTGCTCGACGCGCCTTGCTCGGGTACCGGCACCATCGCTCGCCACCCCGATGCCAGGTGGCGGATATCGCCGAAGGCGCTGAAGCACATCGTGGATCTCCAAGCCGAGCTCCTCGACAGCGCAGCTGCCACAGTGAAACCTGGCGGCTTGCTGGTGTACTCGACGTGCTCAGTCGAGCGGGAGGAGAATGTCGCCCAGGTCGAGCATTTTCTGACAGCGCATCGGGATTTTCGCCGCGAGCCAGCCCGGGATTTCCCGCCCGAGCTGTGCTCGCCCGAGGGAGATCTGTTGATTCTGCCGCAGCTCCACGGCATGGACGGGGCGTACGCGGCCCGGCTTCGGCGAACAGGATGAGAGCCCGCCGACACGTCACGTCAGGGGTGCCGCTGTTGAAGTCTGCTGCCTGGCGCGGCTTTCTCCGCGATATAGGGCTGATTCTGGCTACCTTCATTATTGGCTACGGCATTTCTGTCTTCTGGCTGACGCCCGGATCCGTGTTCAGCAAGAATCACTCACTGCCGCGGGTGCTGGAGATGCCGGAATCCAAAGCCCGACAGAAGCTGACCGACCTCGGCTTTCGGCCCCGCATCGAAGGGGAGCGCCCCAGCGATGCCTTCCCAGCGGGTACGGTGATCTGGCAGGACCCTCCTCCCGGCACAGTGCTGAAGCCCAATACGGTGATCCAGCTGGTGGTGAGCACCGGTCCCACGCTGGTGGCCGTTCCCGATGTGATTGGACTCAACGTGCCGCAGGCCAGCAAAATCCTGACGGCCGCTGGCGTGCGGGTGGGAGCGGTGGACTCGACGGCCGGTGGACGCGAGGCGGGAGTGGTTCTCGCCACCCGGCCCGCTGCAGGAATCGGGCGGCCCCGCGGCAGCGCGGTTGCTCTGGTCGTCAGTCGCGGCGACGAGGCTGATATCGCCATGAGCGTCGTCATTGCACCGAGCATCTTGAGCGCCGACCTGGGACGCCTTCGAGAGGAAGTGGAACAAGTCGTCGCTGGTGGCGCTGAGTGGCTGCACATCGACGTCATGGACGGACACTTCGTTCCCAATCTGACCTTCGGCGCACCAATCATTCGTGCCCTTCGGAAGATCACCGACCTGCCGCTCGACGTGCATCTGATGGTGGAGCGGCCGGAGCACTATCTGGCGGAATTCGCCCAAGCCGGAGCCACCGTGTTCACCATCCACCCCGAGGCAACGGTCCACGTGCAGCGGCATCTCGCCGCCGCCCGGGAACGCGGGATGATGGCTGGGTTGGCGCTCAATCCCTCGACGCCGGTCAGCATCGTGGATGAGCTGCAGGATGACATCGATCTGGTTCTGGTTATGTCGGTAAACCCCGGCTACGGGGGCCAGAGCTACCTGCCCCACTCCACTGAAAAAATCCGGCGGGTGCGCGGCCTGCTGGATCAGCGTGGCAGCAGGGCCTCGCTGGAAGTAGACGGCGGCATCACCGTCGAGACAATCGGAGAGGCATGGAGCGCCGGCGCTGATACCTTCGTGGCAGGTACCGCCGTGTTTGGAAGCTCCGATCCCGCTCAGGCGGTCCGCGAGCTGAAGCGGCAATGTGCGGTTCGGGTTTAGCTCCATGACCCGTCCCTGGTTGCTGGTTGGCCTGATCGTGAGTAGCCTGGCCATCGGCGCGACCATCCTGACCAGATACGGGCCAGACGTGGAGCAGGTCGCGGTCGGCACGAGGGCGCCGGACTTTCACGCCGTAGATCTCGCCACCGGCGATTCGGTCACTCTGCGAAGCCATTACCGGGGAGCGGTAACGCTGGTCAACGTGTGGGCCACCTGGTGTGAGCCCTGCCGGATCGAAATGCCCGCCATGGAGCGGCTATACAGCTCCCTCGCTCCGCATGGATTCAAGATCGCCGCCGTGAGCATCGACGAGGGACCACCCGAGGACGTCCGGGCCTTTGGCCAGGACCTCGGTCTCACCTTCGACCTGCTCCAGGATCGGAGCACCAAGGTGCAGCAGATCTATCAGACAACGGGGGTTCCGGAGAGCTTCCTGCTCAATCGTGACGGCGTCATCGTGAAACGCGTGATCGGGGCCCACGATTGGAACTCGCCGGTGAATCGCGCGCTGATCACGCGACTACTCGACGAGACTGGACAGTAGAATGGCCGGGCTGGTACTCGGCATCGAGACCTCCTGCGACGAGACCTCCGCTTCGGTGGTCCGCTGGGAGAACGGTGTGCCCTCGCTGGCCTCGCTGATCATCCTCTCTCAAGATGTCCATCGCATTTTCGGCGGAGTCGTTCCCGAGCTGGCCAGCCGCGCGCACGTCCAGGCCATCGGCTCCGTGGTCGAGCAGGCCCTGAGAGAAGCCGATTGTCGGTTCGACGATCTGGACGGCATAGCGGTCACCGCCGGTCCCGGATTGGTGGGCGCCCTGCTGGTCGGCGTGATGTACGGCAAGACGCTGGCGTTCAGTCTCGATCGCCCGCTGATCGGGGTCAACCATCTGGAGGGACACCTCTTCGCGCCCACCCTGGAAGATCCTGAGTTCGAGCCTCCATTCATCGGACTGCTGGTGAGCGGCGGCCATACCATGCTGCTCGACGTTCCCCAGTGGGGTGAGTACCGCCTGCTGGGACAAACCCTCGACGATGCCGCGGGCGAGGCATTCGACAAAGTGGCCAACCTCCTGGGTCTCGGTTATCCGGGGGGAGCAGCGATCGAGCGGCTGGCCCGGGAAGGTCAGCCCGGGCGCTTTCGCTTCCCCAGTCCAATGCTCCAGGAGCTCGATCGCGAGGGCGCCAACCGTTACGCCTTCTCGTTCAGCGGCCTGAAGACGGCAGTGCTTCGCACAGTCCGGGACGACTCCAGCGGCAATCCGCTCCCCGATCGATCCGGCCGATGTCGCACGAGGATTTCAGGATGCTGCCATCCAGGTACTCGTCGCCAAGACCGCGCATGCGGTCGAGGCGAGTGGCTACGGCCGGGCCATGGTCGGAGGCGGCGTGGCTTGTAATCGCGCTTTGGTCGCCCAGCTCCGAGAGCGACTGGCGGGACGAGCCCGGGTCAGCGTAGCTTCACCGCGACTCAACACCGACAATGCGGCCATGATCGCGGCGGCGGGAGCCTGGAGGCTTGCTCGGGGCGAACGGAGCGGCCTCGATCTCGAGCCTCGCGACGATCTTCCACTTCCTGGCCTGACCTTCCACTCACCTGGATTAGTCTGATGACGATCTACCCGTTCATTGTCCACCTGGGCCCGCTGGAGGTCACGGGATACGGGCTGATGCTGATGGTCGCCTTTCTCATGGGAGGCTGGCTCATCGCACGCCAGCTTCGCGAGCGGGAGCTCCGGGAGGAGTACGCCGCGGACATGGTGGCCGCGGCCGTCATCGGTGGAATAATCGGGGCCAAACTCTGGTACGTCGCGCTCACCCGAGACCCCGGCGCCCTCTTCTCCCGCGGCGGTCTGGTATGGTACGGCGGGTTCATCGGCGGAGCTCTTGCGGTGATCCTGAATGGCTGGCGGTTGAAGGTGCCGCTTCGGTGGACCATGCAGATCGCGGCTCCAGCCTTGGCGGCGGCCTATGCGCTCGGCCGGGTAGGCTGCTTTCTGGTGAATGACGATTATGGAAGACCGAGTAATCTGCCCTGGGCCGTGCGATTCCCCGACGGGCTGCCTCCGTCAACCGCCGGGAATCTGCACCAACTTTTTGGAGTCCCGATCCCGCCGGGCACCGACCCATCCACGGTTCTCGCCGTCCATCCCACTCAGCTGTACGAAGTGGCGGCCATGCTGCTGGCCTTCGCCGTTCTCTGGGTACTGCGGAAGAAGGGCAAGCCGATCGGCTGGCTTTTCGGCTTGTACCTGATTTTTGCAGGGGTGGAGCGCTTCCTGGTTGAGATCGTGCGGGCCAAAGACGACCGGTTTCTGGGTCCCTTCACCCTGGCTCAGCTCACCAGCGTGATCCTGGTGCTGATTGGGGCAGCCCTGTTGACGCTTTGGAGAAGAGGAGAGGGCCCCCTGCCCGGCTTCTACCTGGAAACTGGCAGGAAGCCGGCGCCGTCAAAAATTTAGCCGCCTTGCATAAGCTGCCAGTAAGTAGCACTTAGCTCAAACGTTCGAATTTCCGTACAGCATCTTTACGACTTTTGCACTCCAGCAGCGCTCGGACTTTTCCGCCTAAGTCTCATAGTGCGTGGCTGCTTAGGATAGATGAGCCGAAATGGCACCGCCCTTGCTTTACTAATGCCCGGGAAGCTCAAGGGCTTCACACGAAAGGTGGTAGGTCGAAGAAGGGTGGAGCGGGCACTTCGGCCCGTCTCCGTAAACTCAGGGGGCGATCTACCACTCACTTACGCAAACGGCCCGTCAGATGACGGGCCGTTTGCATTTCCCTGTTCGGAGCCTCAGGCAAGCAGGTTTCGCTCGGCCACCACGATCCCGTCGCTGTCGGCATAAAGAAATGAGCCAGGGACAAATGCCACGCCGGCAAAGCTGAGCGGGCCTCCCCGCTGGCCGGCTCCCTCCTTGCCGCTCCGGAGCGGTACGCTGTTGAGGGCCCGGATTCCGATCGGGAATCTGACTCGAGCTCCGCGGTGTCCCGCACGCTGCCATTGATGACCAGTCCCGCCCAGCCATTCTCGTAAGCCACGACCCCAAGCCGCCCGCCCACCAGCGCGCAACGACGCGAGCCGCCCCCGTCGATTACCAGGACCCGGCCCCCGCCATCGGTCTCCAGGATCTGCCGAACCAACGCGTTGTCCTCGAAGACGCTCAGAGTCTCGATCGGGCCGCTGAACTTCGCCAGGCCGCCATACTCCCGGAATTCGGGCTGGGCAACCTGCACCAGCTCAGGGTATCCATCGCACAGATCAGCGGTGGTGAACTCCACTCAGGTCTTGCGAGAGCGCGACTCGGGCGCGTCGGTGAGGTTTCCCTTCATCCGCTCGACTTCGGAGCGCATCTCGCTCAAGTCCGCTTCCATCCGCTCCAGAGAACGGAGCAGGTCGCGACTTGCCTCCGGGGGAACTGGGGCGGGAATCGCCACAGCAGGCTCCCGGCGCAGCGGCTCGGGTAGCGCCGATCCAGTGCGATGGCGCCGACGGGGCTCGATGACAAAGGTCCAGGCAAGGGCCAGGAGGAGAAGAGCGACGAGGACACCCTGCGCCAGCAGCGACTCGACGGTAGGGTAAATACCCAGCGCGGGGACTCGGGGCGCACCAAGAACGATGGTGGTCGAGATCATGCCGCCCTCCTGTAGCTCGGCCACGGCTTTCCCGGCGAAGACAAATGCCATGTAGTACAGAAATCCGCTGGTCACCCCGAAGAAGGGCTTCAATGGAAGCCGCAGGCCAAAGCGATTGATGGCCAGGTAGACCACGACCATGATCAGCGACCCGAGCAGGATTCCGGCAAGGATAGGCATGGTGGCGGCAGGTGAACCGCCGGTGACGAACAGCGCCTTGTAAAACAGCACCGTCTCGAAGCCCTCGCGGTACACCGCCAGAAACGCGGCCGACGCGAGCGCGAGACCGGAGCCGCTGGTCAGCGCGTCCTGCACCTTGCTCTTCACGAAGTGGTTCCACTTGGCCACCTCCATCTTCGAAAGCAGCCAGTAACTCACATAGAAGAGCACCACCGTAGCGAGGGCCATCGTCAGGCCCTCCAGCGCCTCGCGTTTGGCGGAGGTCAGGTGAAAGATGGTCTCCAGCGCAAATGCGGTGAGGAGGCTGGCCACCGCCGCGGCACCTACCCCGATGTGAATGTCGCGCTTGCGATGGGCCGCCCCCATCTTGGCGAGAAATGTCATCAGGGCGCCGACCAGCAGAATCGCCTCGAAGCCCTCGCGCAGCAGAATGACAAACGATTGTACGAAGAGGTTCAGTGCGGACGGCTGGTCGGCCAGTGTCCGCTCGGCGTTTTCCAGGTCGGCGTCAAGCTGCCGGCGAATGCGGTCCAGCTCGGCGCCGGTGGCACCTCCGGCCACTCGGGTACGCAAGGACGCAAATCCGGCCTCCAGGTCCGCGGCCAACCCTGGATTCTTGGCTCGGACTGGCCGCTCCACTTGCTCGAACGTCATGTAGGCGTCGAAGGCCCGGGTGCTCGCGGACGTGTCCCCCGTCCGAGCCAGGGCATAAACCGATTCAATTTGGGCTCGCACCTGGGTGAATACCCGGGCATCGGCCGCGGCGCTGCCATCAGCCCGAAATCGGCGCACGGCCGCCACCCTGGCGAGACCGTTTGATCCGTCATTCCGCTCACCGAGAGCGGCGAGCAGCTGGGAGTCGGACATGCGGCCGGTACTTCCAAAGGACTGAAGCGCGGGCGGGAACGCTCCCCGAGTCATTGGGCAGGCGAAGCACACTGGCATAGAGCGCAACGGCCCAGCGGTCTTCCGCCGGCAACCTGGTCTCGAAGGCCGGCATTGCCGTCCCTACGACACCGATGCTCACTCGGCGGTAATAATCCAGGGGCGATTGATCTCGGAGCTCGGCCGCATCCGAGAGATCGGCGGGTTTGGGTTCCATCCCTTTCGCCATCGGCCCGTCGCCGCGGCCAAGCTCCCCGTGGCATGAGGCGCAGTTGGTGCGGAAAGACCTCGGCGCCTCGAGCCAGCGACGGCGCCTCCGGCTGGCACCTGATCGAGCGGAACGCCGAGCGCTGTCGATAGCGAGGTGGTAAGCCGCTTTACTCGAGCATCCACGGAGTCGGGGGAGCCAGCCGCACTCACGAGGGCTATCAGCGAATCGATACCACTTATAGTGCTGAGGCGGAATTTGGCAGGCAGGAGGGCCGCCGATCGCCGAGACTCCTGAAGGAACAGCCGAGCTTCGTCCACTTCGGCTTGAGAAACGACCCGGCCGTTGACGATCCCAACCCGGTATTCCTGAGACGCCAGCTGTGCCGTAGCGGCGACCCGGCGAACTGCTGGTGCGACGTCCGGGACGGAATCAGAGGCTTGGAGTGGAGCGGCGAGGGCGGAGACAACCAGGGCGGCCGCGCTGAGAATCATTTTCATCCAGTTTGAAATCGCTGCTTCAAACTAGAGTAAGATGGTCGGAATTGAAAGATGAGCCGGCCCTAAGGAGCCTCGACAATAGCAATGGCGCCGGCCGATAGGGCCGAGTGGGTGAGCGAGATCTTGATGCGCAAGACCGCCTCGCTCCTGAGAAATGCGGGCTGCCAGCCCGTGAAGGCGAATGGCCGGACGTCCTTCCGCATCCCGGGATACTTCGATCTCCCGCCAGCCGACGCCTCTCGCCCCGGGCAGGGACTGCATGGCTTTGTAAACGGCCTCCTTGGCCGCGATCCGGGCTGCCGCGTGTCCGGTCGCGTCGGGGCGACTGGCCAGATACTGGCGCTCGTGATCGGAGAAGAATCTGTTCATTGCCTGCTCGCCCTTGTCCGCGAGGAGGTCGCGGATCCGCTGGAGATCCACCAGGTCAATCCCCACTCCAACGAAGGTCACAGGTGATTCCACCAGAGCTCGGCCAACCCCTGCAGCGGCTCCGGGCACCGGCAGATAACCGCCCAACACCAGTCCGAGGTAGCCGAGCAGCAGCAGAACCAGAGCCGTTGTCAGCCAGAGTGGCCAAGGTAGGCCGCTTCCAGGTTCTCACCCGCTCGATGTCCTGCCTCCAGCGCTCCTGCTCTCGCCAGGCCGATTCGGACAGAGCCAGCCAGGCGGATTCGAGCCGGCGCGCCGCAGTGGCAAGCGCGACTTGCCATTCTTCCTGCCCCATACGGCCGCGGGCGCCCGACGCCGAAGCGGCCGGAACGGTCTGCTCCAGCGCGTCGAGCGCGCTGACGAAGCCGGCACCCCCACTGCCGAGTCGCGAGCCGATCGCGCGGATATCCTCGGGCGTCAACAGCAGTGGCTGCAGCCGTCGCTCGGGGAGCCGGGACTCGACGGCGGCCGCGCGCATGCGCGCGTTGACCACGTCGGCTAGCCGCTGTGCGCTTGCCGCCACTGCCCGCTCCCAGCGGTCCAGCCAGCCGACCCGACCGAGCGAGGCTATGGCACCCTGGCGGTCGCCCGCCGCCATGAACGACCTGGCCGCCCCGGCCATGTCGAATATTCCGCTGACCAGCTCCAGTCGAATGTCCTCGAGCACCACGCCGAGTGCGCCGGAGTGGTCCGGGGTGGAGGGCGGATCGCTCAGCCGGCCCAGTGAGGGTCCCAGCTCGGGCACGATCCAGGTTTCAGTAGAGGCGGGAGGTCGGGTCACCACAGTGGCCTGGGTTCAGGCGAGGATGGAATGCAGCACGCTTTCGGTGTCGGCCAAATCCTCGAAGACCACATGGGGTCCGCAGGCCTGCAGATCGGCTACCGAATAGTCTCCAGTGGCAACCGCAATCGCTCGAGCCTCGATGCAGCTGCCGCAGGCAATGTCGGCCGGGGTATCACCGATAATGACGACCGCAGTCTCCTCGAGGCTCCCGGTCGAAGTAGCGTGTGGCCCGCCGCGCGGCAATGGGTGGCAGGTCGGGCCGATGGGCCGCATCCGACCCGTAGGCTCCGACTTGAAATCTGCGGGGATCGATTCCCGCGGCCCGCAGCTTCAGTCGGGCTCCCTGGAGGAGATTGCCGGTAAGGAGTCCCAGCACGACTCCCTGCTCCGATTCGAGCCGATCGAGCAACTGGTGAACGCCAGGCATGACATGGGTGCGCGTGGTCGGCCGGTCGAGCTCATCGGCCAGCAGCTCGACATAACGCCGGCAGATCCCATCGACCCGGTCGGGCGTAGGCGGTTCCTGGTGTCCTGCTGCTGCGAGCAGCTCAGCCACGATCTGCGGATCGGTCTTACCGCCGAACGGTATGTGGCCCAGGGCACCAGCGTCGCCGATATGTTCGGCAATGGCGCTGACGATGGCGCGGCGTCCCGCGCCGGAGCTCAAGAGGATGGTACCATCGATATCAAAGAGGACCAGCTTTCTAGCCGGCATCACCCCACTCACCTCTCCTCCAGTCGCCGCACCGCGACCAGCCGCTCGCGGAGCGACGCCGCCCGGCTCCCAGGAAGCCAGGGCTCCACTACCATACCACCGCAGGAGAGCGTGGAATGCACCAGAGTGTCGGCCTCGCCGGCAAAGGCCACATGCGTAATGGACGCGGTGGATTCGCCGCGGAAGAACAGCAGATCACCCGGGCGAACAGCGTCGACTGGAACCGACGTTCCGCTAGTGACTTGCTGGGCCGAATCGCGGGGCAGGCTCACGCCTCGCGCGGCAAAGGTGGTCTGAACCAGGCCGGAGCAATCGACGCCCCAGGGCGTGACCCCGCCCCACCGTAGGGACTACCCCAGAAATGCTCGAACGCCCAGCGTTCCGGCGCCTTGGCGCGAGCGCCGGATATGCTCTGCTGGAGCTCTCGAATGCAGCCACCCACCACCCGTCCCTGCCTTCCATCGGGCAGGCGAACCACATCACGATCCAGAATGACCCGGGCGCGCAGCGGAATGGGAAGCGCGGAGCCGCCGATTCGAAGCGTGGCACCTTCACTCCAGGCGTTTACCTGGGAGCGCCACTCCTCGCCAGCCGGATCCTCCACCTCGGACAGATAGCCCAGATGGATCCACCCGTCGTAGGCGTCTGCGTCGGTCCGGACCCGTCTCCATTCGCCGGTCCGCTCCAGCACAGTTGCGGTCTCTCCCAGAACCAGCTGGGTGACCTGTTCGGCGCGGGCGGTGGGCTGCGCCAATACGGGCGCCAGCGCGGCCCGGGCTATGACTGCGGGCACGGAACCGGTCTCATGCGCTCTTGTCCGGAGGCGCCTTCTTCGAGCAATCCTGACACAGCGTAACTCCGCGAAAGTTGCAGATCAGGCAGAGGAAGGTACCGCAGTTGGCGCAGGGATACCCCTCGGAGGCGCGCTCCTCCCGGCCGCAAGCGCGACAGGTCATCGCGTCGTGTTCGTTGAGCTCGGGCATGGAGGCTCTAGGCGGTGAGGTTGTAGCGTTTGATCTTGTTGATCAGCGTTGCCCGGGAAATACCGAGCTCGACAGCGGCGCGGGTCCGGTTGCCTGCATGGTGCTTGAGGGTGCGCTCGATGTGCTGCCGCTCGAGGTCTTCGAGACTGAGCGGCGTGTGCCGCCGGTCTCCTATTCCTGGCCGAGCCCGGAACTCTCCCGGCAGATGCTCCACGCTCACGGCGGGCTGCCCCCGTCCCAGGATGAGGGCCCGCTCCAGTACGTTGCGCATTTCCCGCACGTTCCCCGGCCAGGGATACGCCAGCAGCCGCTCCAGCACTTCGCTGGACAGAGCGCCCGGCCCCTCGGGCAACTCCGACTGCAGGTCTCCCATGATTCTGGTCAGCAGCGCGAGCCGGTCCTCCCGGGAACGGTCCCGCACCGCCGGCAGGGTTAAGGGCATGACGCTGAGGCGATAGTACAGGTCTTCGCGAAAACCCCCGCTTTCGACTTCGGCCTGAAGGTTTTTGTTGGTGGCGGCCACGAGACGCACGTCCACCGTGATCTCGCGAGTGCCGCCGAGCCGGCGGAAAGTCTTCGTCTCCAGAACCTTCAACAGCTTCGGCTGAAGCTCGGGAGCCAGGTCGCCGATCTCGTCCAGGAAAATGGTTCCCCGGTCCGCGATCTCGAAGAGACCCTGCTTGCGATCTTTGGCGTCGGTAAAGGCGCCCTTTTCGTGGCCGAACAGCTCGGAATCGAGAAAGGTGGCGTTGAGTCCCGCGCAGTTCACCTCCACGAAGGGGGCCTTGGAACGCGGGCTGAGGTCGTGAATCATCCGGGCCACCCAGCCCTTACCGGTTCCGCTCTCACCGTTGAGGAGCACCGTGGTCCGCTCACTCTGGGCCAGCAGAGCCACCTGATGGGCGAAGTCCTGCATGCCCGAGGAGGCGCCCAGGGAATCCAGCCCATGGCCCGGAGCACTCTGTACCAGCAGGGCTTCGTTGATTCGGCGGAGCCGTGCCTTGTCGGCCACCCGGGCGGTAGCGGCGGCAAGGTGCTCCATGTCTACTGGTTTGCTCAGGAAGTTTTCGGCGCCCATCTGCATAGCGCGAACGGCGGTGGCCACATCGGTTTGCCCGGTCAGGAGAATCACCGAGGCGTCCCGCTGGCGCAGGTGTTCGAGAACCTCCATCCCGTCCATCCCCGGCAATCCCAGATCCAGGATGACAACTTCTGGACGCAGGCGATCGAAGGTGGCGAGTCCGGCCTCGCCGCTGAGCTCCCGGGTTACTTCATAGCCAAAGCGCTCGAAGTAGTTCCCTATGCTGCGTAGAACATCGACATCGTCATCGATCAGCAAGACCGAGCCGGCCATGATGAATTCCCAGGGCTGAGGGGTGGAGCCCCCCAAAAATTAGTCACTCACGGTGGCTACGCCATGGCCTTGCTACGGGAGGGAACCAGGATCCGGATGGCCCCGGGAACGACGCTCACGGTAAAGGGCGTTTCACCGCCCGGCTCGCCATCGAGCTGAACCGGCTGGACTTCTTCCGCCTCGACCTGAATTTCCCGGCCCCGGGCGTGGCCGAGGGATGTGGCATCGCCCAGCGTGGCCGGCCCGATCCGAAGGAGGTCCCAGACTACCCGCAGGCTCTGGGGCAAATTATCGGCTCGGACCACCACCACATCGAGCAGGCCGTCGGTGGGAGTGATCCCGGGACCGAGGCGAACCACCCGGGGAATCACCTCGCCACAGTTGGCCACCAATACCATCGCGGCATGCACTTCGTACCTCACGCCATCAATGGTGATGACATGCAGGCTGCTCTGAATACTGGCGATGAGTCGGAGACTGGTCGCAACGTAGGCGCCCATTCCCCACCGACGCTTGTGCTGGGACAGGGTTGCGGCCATCACCCGGGCGTCGTACCCGGCCCCACAGGCCACGGCGAAGTATTGGTATCCGCCAGGGCGTTCCATGCGACCCAGATCCAGCGGATGAGGCCGGGCGCTGAGCAGGGCCCGCGCCGCGCGGGCAGGGGATGGTGGTATGCGGAGATTGCCGGCGAGAAGATTTCCGGTCCCCCCAGGAATGATGCCCAGCGGCACCTCGGTCCCTACCAGTGCGGCCGCCGCCTGCATGGTGGTGCCGTCCCCTCCGAACACCGCAACGATGTCCACCTTGCTGGCCACGCCATACTCGGCGAGCTCCTTCGCGTGGCCCGGGCCGGTGGTGGCGAGCACCTCGACCTCCCAGCCGCCGCTCCTCAGCGTGTTTGCCACCAGGTCGATGCTCACGCGCGCGGTCCGCGCCGCGGCCGGATTGGCGATGAGCAACGAACGGGTCACCCTCAGAACTCCCGTTCCCATTTAACATCGGAGCCGATCTGATACGTGTTCGTGGTAAGGATTCCGAAGTCCTTGCGACAGGACGTCAGGGTAGG
The DNA here is from genome assembly GCA_963825815.1 of uncultured Gemmatimonadales bacterium. Taxonomy (GTDB): domain Bacteria; phylum Gemmatimonadota; class Gemmatimonadetes; order Gemmatimonadales; family GWC2-71-9; genus CAVVWJ01. The sequence goes on from CAWGVB010000013.1 coordinate 112,183, forward strand.
CTCCACACTGGTCTGTAGACTCCATTCGCGGCTGAACCGGAATTCCAGGCTCGCGCCCAGATTGTTGTAGCTGAACTGCCCGAGATTCTCGGGACAGAAGCCGGCGTTCAGCGTCAGGAAGGTTTTGCTGCCGAGCTGCCACCCCGCGGCCAGCTGGGTGAGCGACTGCACCCCACGACCGTGGGCCACACCCGGCCGGATCTCGATCAGGTCGAGCGGCACGCCCAGATCCTGGATCAGTGCGCGCTCCAGCTCACTCGACAGCGCGCTGGAGAAATAGGACAACCCGGTCTGGAGGTAATCGGTCTGCCCCAAACGGGCAGCCTCGTTGGCTGGATATCCGGTTACCAGGTAGGAGACCAGATCGGTTTCCGAGATCGGGGGATTGAAGGTGCTTTCCAGCGTCACCTTGGGGGCATACAGCGTCCCAGTGATGTTGGCGATCACCGGAACTTCTTCACCCCGGACAGCGCGAACCACGTGGCTTGCCCGAATGTCCAGGCCGGCATTGAGATCGCCGAAGTATCGAACCGATCCTCGGTCTACCGTGAAGTCACGGGTGATCGGACCGATGTGGAGGGTGTAGCTGCCCCGGAGCGCGTCCAGGGTGCCTGAAGGCGTGTAGGTCTTTTCGGTCTTGCTCAGCCGCACTTCACCGCCCAGCTGGATGTTCGCCTCGTTCGACCGAAGCCACACATCGGAGCCGAGCACAACCCGCATGTTCTGAATGGTGAGGGAGTCCAGGAACCGGTTCTGGAACTTGGCGGCAATGCTGAGATTCTGACTTCGCAGCAGCGTCGTATCGACCAGGTCGGAGATGGTGGGGTCTTCCAGGTCGATGATGCGCTTGCTGACCAGGTCGGCAAAGTAGAGAACTCCGCTGTTGGCGGTCAGATCGCCGCCCAGGGTGGCCTCAAACAAGGGGCCCCGCAGCCCCAGACGGCCGGTCCCCGTGAAGGTGAGAAAGTTTCTCACGTCCAATGCCCGGAAGGCTTCTGCCTGAAAGGCGAGGTCGAGCTCGGGGTGAGAGAAGTTTGCCAGCTGTACCGAGCCGGTGATCGCCAGGGTTCCTCCGCTCCTCAGCGAGAGGCTGTCGATGACCAGGGAGTCGCCTTGGAAGCGAGCTCGCCCTTGCAGGCCATCATACCGGACGCCCAGCCCTGGAAGGGACATGGCCCCATTCCTGATCTGGAGTCCACCGGCAAATTCGGGTTTCTCCCAGGTGCCCCCGACATTCATATCTACCGCCAGCAGGCCCCTCACCCGATTCACCGCAGGCGTCAACGCCTCGAGGATGCCGAGGTCCACGCTGTCGCCGCGAGCGTGGACACTGAGTGGGCCGGCCACCCGGCGTTGCTCGGCGCCTTTGATCGCCAGGTCCAAGGGAAGCTTGGTCTCGATCCGGAGAACGTTTTCGCCCGTCCTCCAGAGCTGCAGATTGGCCTCCAATTTTCGGCCCGCGTAATTCACCACGCCCTCCAGGAAGGGGGCCTGGAAATCGCCGAACCTTCCTCCGTTCAATGTGGTGGTTCCTCGGAGGGTGGGCGCCTGAGCGGTGCCCCCCATCCGGACATCCAGGCCGACTAATCCGCCGACCGCGGCGGTGTCACGTTGCAGCACTCCGTACACGTCGTGCAGGTCCATTCCCAGAATCGTCAGGGCCAGCGAGCCCTCCGAGCTGCCGGGGACGCGCCCTCCCAGCTGAACGATGCCCGAGCCATCGGTCGCGCGTAGTGTTAGCGGACTGATCGCCGGCGCAGAATCGGTCAGGGTAACCGCAAAGCTTTGGTCCAGCCGATAGGTGTGCACCGGCAGGGTGAAGGCCAGGCTGTCGAACATCGCCACCTGGGTGGCCTCGTGACGCCACCAGCGGCCCGAGCCATCGAGCCGGGAATCGGTTCCGATCCCTGAACCTGCTCTCCATTCCAGTGAGTCAGCCCAGCCGCTTACCCGAGTATTGAGGCCGTGGAACAGCCACTTGTCCGCGCTGACCGAATCGGATCCAACGGATGCGGTCACCTGCGGCCGTTGACCGCCGATCCAGCTGAACGTGCCGGTGACGCGAGGTGAGGCGATGCGCTGCCACTCCAGCTTCTGCACCAGCAGATCGCCGCTCATCTCCAGCGTATCGAGGCTGCCGGCCAACCGCACCTGCGCCTGGGCGGTCCCGCCGAGTGGCCGGCTGTCCGGGGAGCTGCCGCGGGTTTGGCCGGTAACGGCCAGGAGTAGCGAGTCGAAGGCGATGAGACTGTCAGCGGCCAGGCTGAATGCCATGCGGCCGTCGTGAGGAGCGCTCCACCCGAGCGTTCCACTGCCCCCGACTCGTGCTCCCTTCCAAAGGGCATACGCAGTATCCAGCTGAATCACGCTGTCGTGCACGCCCACGGTGGCGTTGACGCTGTCCAGAGTCCACTCGCGAACCCTGCTGGTGGACAGCGCGAGCCGGAGGTCTCCCTCCGGCGCATTCAGCGTATCGCTCCTTCCCGTGATCGTCAGCTCTCCGTTGAGCCGGGAAGGAATCTGCCGTCCGGTCAGCGATGCCAGATCCAGATTCGTAAAGTTCAGATGCAGCCCTTCCGCTCCCCAATTTGGCGGTCGTACGGTGGCGTAGCCCTGTGCCTCGATCGTTCCGATTTGCCCGGAGAGCGCCGCATCCACCAGCAGGCGCTCGAGGTTGCCCTGACTGCGAAACCGTCCCCGCACCTCCCCGCGACTTTTCATCGACGGGAAGGCTCGCCGAATTCCCTCAAAGGAAAGAGGGTCCAGGCTCACGTCGGTGCCCAGCCCGAGAACGTCAAAGCGGCTGTCCAGGTGCACCGTCCCTTCCAGGAGACTGGGCGGCCGGTCTTCGTCCTGATGCTGTGCCGTGCCGTTGAACACGACGTTGTGCAAGGGTCCGTTGAGCGTGCCCACCGCGATAACCCTGCCCGGCAGGATGACGGCCGGAGCCACCCGGCGGACCGTGCGCAGATCGATGTCGGACTGCCTGACCTCGAAGTTGGTGAACGTCAGCCCGCTGTCGGGCGAGGTGCCGACACCGCCATCGCCCGAGATGGTGGTCAACGGATTTCCCGGAACGGCGGCGTCTCGGAAAGCCCACTCCAGGGTCAGATCCATGGCATTGAGGAATCCGGATCCGGCCAGCTTCCCGGTGACGGTTCCGGCAAACGGAAGGGTGTCCAGGTAGGGTCGGGCAGCGTCCAGGTCGAGCTCGGTGAGCCGCAGATTCATGTCGCGAACGCCGAGCCCGCGCCGCTTGTCGGTGATCGTGACCAGGTCGCCATCCACCTGGCCCAGGACTCCTCGCAGGTGTAGATCGCGGAGATCGTATGCCGTCCGGGCTCCGGTTTCCGAGCGTGCGGCCAGCACGCCTCGGCCTGTCATTGCAGGAAATCCCGGCGACACCCAGCGGAGGTCCACCAGATTGACGTGAGGCGAGACTACCTGAAAGTCGAACAGAATGGTATCGCGCGGCCAGGTCACCGCGCCGCCGCCGGAAAACCGGCTGTCCGGCAGCGCTCCGGTACTCAGGCTGAAGACGGCGCTATCGCCCCGAATCCGAATGCGGCCCACTGCGTCCCGAACGGTGACCCCCGGATCGTTCACCCGTGTAGCCAGTGAGTCCAGATCGATGGTGAACGGCTGTCGGTCGGGGGTGGCAATCCGAAGCCGGGACATCCTGGTGGCCAAATCGGAAAGCTGAATCACCCGCCTCCGGCCTTCGGGCGTGTCTTCGATCACCCGGCCGGGCTTGGCTCGTTCGGCCCGCACCGCGGAATCCACGCTAAACTCGGTGACCGCGGTCCGGGGAGGATTCCATGGCAAGGCGATCCGCAGGGTGCCGTCCGTCATCCGGACGTTGTGGAACTCGACCAGCGGCGACTTACCTCCCTTCGAACCCTTCCCGATGCCCAGCACCTCCTCGTAGTTCATCCGGCCATTGCGGTGCTTGATCAGCTGAATGGTTGGACTTTCCAGCTGGATGCCACTGAGCACCACCTGCCCGGCAATCAGATTGGGCAGCCGGTAGCTCACCCGGGCCCGGGGCAGGTTGGCCAGCAGCACTCCGCTGGTGTCGCGCACGATCAGGTTTTCCAAGGTGAGATCGTAGATGAAGGAGCCGGAGATGGAGCCCACCTTCACCGATCCGATCACGATCCGATCCAACATCCGTGAGACCGTGCGGGCCAGGAGGTCCCGTCCCGGCGGGGTCAGGGTCATGGACGTGACCACCCCGAGCACCATGGCCAGGGAGCCAATGACGAACACGAAGAGGAAGCGGGCGAGCTGACGCCGCATCAGAAGGGCTGCCCTACCGCAATGTGAATCGTGTACCGGTGATCGCGAGGCAGCACGTAGGCGCCCTGCCCGGAGACCGGAGTGAGATTCCCCAGGGTATCGGCCTGAAACAGCGTGCCCGGCTGGAGCTCATAGGGGTTGTAAGCCACGTCGAGACGCGCGGGCCCCAGTGGAGTGGCGATGCGGATGCCGACTCCGGGTGTTAGCCGGAGCTTCCGCTCGGAAGGCGGCCCCTCCCGCTGCCAAACCATTCCGGCATCGACAAAGCCCGCAAATCTCAGCCGCGAGCTGAAGATGGGTGAAGGCACCCGAACCTCGACGTTCCCCAAGGCAAAGGTATTTCCGCCGGTGGCCGCGACGCTCACCGAGTCGGCGACAATGGTATCTCCGCGGATGCCCGCGACCGGCACCACATAGACCACCGGCCCCAGTTCATTCCGCTGGTATCCCCGTACGTCGTTAGGCCCTCCGGCATAGAACCGCTGGTCCGGTGGAATGAATGCCCCGGAAACGTTGCCCACCTCCAGCGTGGGTGAGAAGATGAGCCCGCCTCGCACTCGCCAGCTCAGCACGGCATCACGGGAGAGCGGGCGGTACCAGGACATTCCCCCCGCTATACGGGTGAACTGCTGCGAGCTGGACGAGCCGATGTACTTGGAGCTGTAGGTGACCTCCAGCGATCCGATGCGTCCACGAGAGGGATCGATCGGGCTGTTGATCCGCGGAAAGGTCGCCAGCGCAGTCAGCGTGGCGAGAGGCAAGCTCTTCCGCAGGGGTTCCACCACGTCGGCGGTGCAGGCGCCGAATACCCCGCAAAAGCTGAGCGCGCTCGCCTCGGTTCTTCCGTACGAGATGGTATAGGTAAGCGAGAGCGGATTTCGCCGCCGCGGGGTGGTGCGGGTGAGCGCGATACTGGCGCCGGTTTCCTGCCGCAGGTAGACCTTGTACTCCGATCGGCGCTCGGCGAACAGCGAGACGGTGATGGCGTTGTTGGGCGAGAGAAATGCCGGCCGTCGGATCGAGGCCCCCAGGTAGTAGTTCACCTTCGCCGACCCAACCTTATCCTCCCGCGAGGTCGCGCAGATGTTCTGGTCGAGGCCCCAATCCACGGGATCGCCCACTCCGACCTTCGAGACCCGGCTGGTCAGATCGAGAATGCGGCCGGCGCCCAGGAAATCACGCGTGGTCCACCCGAGCGAGCCGCGGAAGCAGTCATAGGTTGCATAACCCACTCCACTCTGAACCCGGTGCGGCTTGCTCTCGTTCACCTGCACCACCAGAGGCACCGTAGAATCCCCCGGATGGTAGGATGCCGAGTCGATGTTCACCGTGGCAAAACGGAACAGGTCGGACTCGTAGAGATTGCGCTGGCTTTCAAACAGCTCTTCCTGGGAGTAGCGCCGGCCGCTGCGGGAGACCAGGAGCTGCCGAACGACGGTGGTGTCGACTCGTTTCGCTCCGATGACCTCGACCCGTCCGATGACGGCCCGGGTTCCCGGCTCCGCATCCAGGGTCACCGATGCGTTCTTGGCCTCCCGGTTCGACTTCGAAGGCGGTGAATACCGCGGCGGCCGGATAGCCCCGGTCTCGCAGTCGCCGGATCACCGAATCGGCGCTGGCCTGCATATCGAAGCGGTTGAACGGATCGCCCACCTGGAGGGGGAGGTCGAGCAGCACGGAGCGACGCAACCTGGGCGGCAGCGAATCCAGGCCGGTTGTGATCATCCGGGTGACGCGGATCGGATTGCCCTCATTGATCCGGAAAGTGATGTACACATCCTCCGGGGTTCGACTGCACCAGCGTATCCACCACCGCATCGGGGTAGCCGCTCCGCTTGTACAGCACGCTCAGCCTGACGACGTCCCGCCGGAACTCTTCCTCGTCGAAGAACCGCTTGGTTCCGAGGAATTTGAACGAGCGGAACAGGAAGGCGCGGGCAAACCAGCTGGAGTTGGTGGTGACGATTGCGGCGGCCAGAATCTCATCACTGATCGCCTGGTTCCCCTCGAACTTGAGTTGTCGAATCACCCGCTGCGTCGGCTGCTGAGCCAGTGCCGCCGAGGTCCAGCCGAGCGTCGCCACCAGGCCGAGGAGAAGAACCAGCCCGCCGAAGCGGGACTGGGGTCACCGGCACTGAAGCCAACGGTGGGTGACGAGGCGTTGGTGGTGCGATCGATGCGACGAGAGGGGAATGCCGCACTCCTGGGCGAGGGTTCTCGACCTGTGGGCCCATCAAGACCAGATTGACGGCATGGCGTAAGCCCGGTAGTTTGACCACCTTACGTTGCAGTGTCAACGTTGGTGAATCGGCGGCGTCCCCTTGCTCCGCCGCTGCGCCGTCTGCGCCTGCCGCTCCCATCTGCCGCGAGGGGTCCGTCCAACTCACCATGCGCCGATTTCTGCTCACTGCTCTTCTGGTCCTGCCGGCCTGTGGTGACCAGGGGGGCGGGAAAACCCTCGACTATTATTTCAGCTACGATCCACGATCGCTGGATCCCGCCTTGTCCACCGACGTGCCCACCGGAGAGGTCGTTACCCTTCTCTTCGACAACCTGACCCAGTTCGACGCGGATGCGCGGCTGAAACCAGGACTGGCGCGCAGCTGGGAAGCCAGTGCCGATGGCCGGGTTTACACCTTTCATCTTCGGACCAACGCCAGCTTCCATGATGGTCGTCCCGTCCGTTCCGCCGATGTCAGAGCTTCGCTGCTGCGGGCTCTCGCACCGGGCACCACCGGCGGACGCAGCTGGCCGCTGTATCCGATTCGGGGTGCCCGGGCCTATGCCTCGGGCCAGACCAAGGAAGTCAACGGGATCGCCACGCCCGACGACTCTACGGTCGTCCTGACTCTGGAAGAGCCGCTGAACGTATTTCCCAAGCTGCTCGCCATGCCCGTAGCAGCAGTCGTGCCGAGCCCCACTCCAAAGGATTTCGATCAGAAACCGACCGGCAGCGGTCCCTGGAAGTTCGTCTCCTGGTCTCATGACGACGCGATCGTGCTGGCCCGGAACGAGACGTATTGGGGCGGCGCCCCCCGGTCCGACAGCTTGCGAATACGGATCATCCCTGAGCCTTTGACCCAGGCCGCCGAATACGAGTCCGGCCACCTGAGCGTTGTCGAGGTACCCATCGGAGAGACCCGGCGCTGGGAGCAGAGCTCACGGCCAGGAGCTGCAGCGGCGTCCCGTGATCCGGGAGTACTACGTGGCGATCAATACCACGCGAGGCCCGCTCCAGGATCCCCGAGTCCGTCGCGCGCTCAATCACGCGGTCGACGTACCGACCCTGCTGAGTACCCTGTTCATGAATCGGGGTGTCCGGTCCGCCGGTTCTCTGCCGCCCGGCATTGCGGGCTACGATTCCACCCGCACGCCCTATGCCTACGATCCGGCCGAGGCCAGGCGGCTCCTGAAGGAAGCCGGCTACCCCGCCGGTTTCCCTCTGAAGCTCTGGCGCACCCAGCGGGCTGAGCTCGCGCGACTGGCTCAGTCGATCCAGCAGAACCTGGCGGAGGTCGGCATCCGGGCCGAGATCGTGGAGCGCGACGCCTCCAGCGCGAGAGAGGCCGTGCGCCACGGCGAAGCCGACCTTTTCCTTACCGACTGGTGGGCCGACTATCCCGACCCGGAAAACTTCAACTACCCCCTCTTTCACTCCCGCAACAAGGGCCCCGGTGGAAATTACGCCTTCCTGACCGATTCCACCCTGGACTCGATGATCACCCGAGCCCGCGCCACGACCGACAGCGCCGAGAACGTCCGGCTGGCCCGCGCCATCGACGCGCGGGTCTTCGATCTGGCGCCCTGGATTTTTCTCTGGTTTCCGGTGGATGTCTGGGCCATGCAGCCGGATGTACGAGGCTGGCAGCTTCCCCTGGTCTTCACCGGGCAACGCTGGACGGAGGCGGAGCGAGCCCGATGAGTCGCTTTCTGCTTCAGCGGCTGCTCTTCCTGATTCCCACTCTGCTCGGCGTCCTGATCGTCACCTTCCTGCTGCTGTACGTCGCCCCGGGCGATCCGGTGCAAGCCATGGTGGGCGAGCGGGCCGACCCGGAGACGCTCGCCCGTTTGCGAGCCGAGTTGCACCTGGACGATCCTCTGCCGGAGCAGTTCGCGCATTACCTGGGCGGCGTGCTGCGGGGTGACCTGGGCACCAGCTACATCACCCGCCGTCCCATCCTGCGCGATCTGCTGCAGCGCTTTCCGGCAACGCTCCGCCTGGCTGGAGCGGCCATGCTGTTCGCAGCGTTGACCGGCATCAGCATCGGCATATTTGGCGCCTGGAGACCGGGCGCCGTGCTCGACCGGGTGGCGGCCTTCGGCGCGTATCTGGGTATCTCGTTTCCGGTCTATTGGGTCGGACTGATTCTGATTCTGATCTTTGCGGTAAATCTCCGATGGCTGCCGCCGTCAGGCTCGGGAGGCCTGGTCTATCTGATCCTGCCGGCGTTGACACTGGGGATGCGCTCGGTTGCATTCTTGTCGCGCATGACCCGCGCTGCAATGCAGGAGGTTCTCCAGAGCGACTTCGTGCGCACGGCACGTGCCAAGGGTCTGCTGGAGACGCGGGTGGTGCTGTCCCATGGGTTTCGCAACGCGCTGCTTCCCGTCCTCACCGTTCTCGGACTGGACTTCGGCAGCTATCTCACCGGCTCGATCCTGACCGAGACCATCTTCTCCTGGCCCGGCGTGGGACGCTACGTCCTGACCGCTATCGACAAGCGCGATTTACCTGCGGTTCAGGGAAGCATTCTCTTTCTCAGCCTGGTCTTCGTTCTGGTAAACCTGATCACCGACCTGCTCTATGCTCGAGTGGATCCGCGGGTGGCGTATGATTAGGAAGGACGGGAAGGTGGCGAAAAGGTGGGATCGGATTAAGGCCGTACATGCTGTACGTACGGCGTTCTTTGTCCTCCTGTCTTATTCGCCGTTCCTTCCCGTCTTTCCCGTCCTCGCCGCAAAGCCCGGCCGGCGCGCATTGACGCCCGCCTGAATACGCTGCCCTTCAACCGACAGCTCTGGGGAATCGCGCTGCTCGATCAGAGTGGCCGCCTGGTCTATGGCCGCAACGAGAGCCGGCTGTTCATCCCGGCGAGCAACACCAAGCTCATCGTCAGCGCGGTCGCGTCGGCGTTGCTTCCCCCGGATTGGCGGGTCAAGACCAGCGTCTACGGCGGCCCGGTGGTGGGCGGGGTGCTGCAGGGAGACCTGGTGCTCTACGGCCGGGGCGACCCACCATGGACAAGCGCTGTTACGCCGCGGACAGCACCCTGGCCGGGGTGTGCGACGTCGATCCCTTCGTCCGGGTGCGCCAGCTGGCGCGAGGGACTCCGGGCCAAGGGCGTTCGTGTCGTGTCGGGCGACGTGGTCGGCGACGGCAGCTACTTCGAGCCCACCCTGGTGCATCCGAACTGGGAGGCGTTCGACCTCAACTGGTGGTATGCGGCGCCGGTGTCGGGTTTGGGGTTCCATGACAACAGCATCGATTTCGACTGGCAGCCGGGACCGGCCGTCGGGAGCGCCGGCCGTCATTGCGATTACGCCGGATCTGGGCGACGTCGGATTCGAGAATCGAACGCTGACCGTGGCTCCGGGCGGCGAGTCGGATATAGGTGATCGCTTCTTCCGGCAGCCAGGAACGCTGCAAATCTGGGCCGAAGGCACTGTGGCGCTCGACAACCCCCGTCGCACCGAATCCTTCGCGGTAGCCGATCCCAACCTCTATGCCGCGCGAGCCCTCCGTCAGGCCCTGGCCGATGCGGGCATCGCGGTCACGGGCACCACCCGTTCCACGACCGATTCATTGCTGTATGCGCACCTCCGAGCATCTCCCCCCCTCGCGGAGGTGCTGTCCCGGCCGCTCCGCGACTGGATCTTTCCGATCCTGAATACCAGTCAGAACTGGTTTGCGGAGATGTTGTTGAAGCAGCTCGGCCGGCAGTTCGGGAAGGCCGGATCGTGGCCGGAGGGGCTTGCCGTGGAGCGCCGCTTTCTGATCGACTCGATCCGGGTGGACTCTACCCAGTTCTCGCTGAGCGACGGGTCGGGTCTCTCCAGCAGCAACCTGGTGAGCCCGCTCGCGTTCACCCAGGTACTTCGGTTCATGCGAACGCATCCGCGGTCCGCCACCTTTGCGGCGGCCTTACCCGTAGCCGGTCTGGCCGGCTCGCTCCGCAACCGTTTTCTGGGCACTCCGCTGAACGGGCGGGTGCGCGCGAAGACCGGGAGCATTGCTCGGGTTCAGTCGCTTTCCGGCTACATCGAACTCGGCGGCGGGAAAAGCCTGACTTTTTCGGTTGAGGCCAACCACCACGCCGAGAGCAGCAAGGTCATGCTGAATGCGATCGACAGCGTGGTGGTCGAGCTGGGCAAGGGCGGGAAGTAAGCGTTAAGCGGTGCGGTATTGCGGATCAATCGTCCTTCTGGCCGAAGATCGCCATGTTCGACGAGTGGCCCGGATTGACCTTGGCCTTGGGGTTGATCCGGTGCACCGCATTGTTCACCGCGATGCACGCCTCGGCCGCTCCAGTGGCGATCAGCTTGAGCTTTCCCCGATAGCTGGTGATGTCGCCGGCAGCGTAAATGCCGGGAACGTTGGTCTCCATTACCTGGTCCACCTTGATATCCGCTTTCTCGGTCTCGAGCCCCCATTCCTTGATTGCGCCAAGATCCGAATGGAAGCCGAGCAGGGGAATCACGGCATCGATCTCCAGGGTCTCCTCCTCTTTGGTCTTGTTATTGAAGATGGTGACCCGCTCGACCTTCCCGTTTCCATGCAGCGCCTTGACCTCCCAGAAGGTCCGAAGCTCGCACATCCCCCATCCGCTGCAGCTCCTGCACCTGATTGATGGTGGCCTGATGGGCCCTGAAGCCGTCGCGGCGGTGAATCAGCATGACTGACTTGGCCACACCCTGAAGGTTGACCGCCCAGTCAAAGGCTGAGTCGCCCCCGCCGACCAGGAGCACCCGTTTGCCCGGTGAACTGCCGGGGATCGAGCACCTTGAAGTACAGTCCCTTCTCTTCGTAGCGGTCCTCACCCTCGATTCCCAGCTTCCGGGCCTCGAAGGCGCCGATCCCGGCTGCGATGATGATGGTCCGGGACGGATAGTCAGCTTCGGACGTTTCCAGCACGAAATGCCGCCCGCCATTGCCGTCTTCAACCTTCCGCAAGCCGGTAACGATCTCGCCCAAATGAGTGGTCGCACCGAACTGGAGCCCCTGTGCGGCCATGTCCCGCACCAGATCCTTGGCCAGCACCTTGGGAAAGCCGGCGACATCGAAGATGTATTTCTCCGGGTACAGCGCCATGAGCTGCCCGCCCAGCGCCGGCAGGGCGTCGATGATTCTGGCGGAGGCACCCCGCATCCCGGCGTAAAAGGCCGCAAACAGACCCGGTGGGTCCGCCGCCGATGATGGAGATGTCTCTCAGCTCATGCTCGACCACGATTGCTCCTCATCAGGTATTTGTCGTCGGTAGCCTTGAAGCTTAAGCCCTTTCGCGCCGCGACGGGACCCGGCACATTGGTCCGCCATGAGCATGCGCGTTGGCGGTGGCCAGTGAAGATCTACACTCGCACCGGAGACGAAGGAGACACCGGCCTGTTCGGGGGTGGCCGGGTCCCGAAGGATCACCCCGCGTGTCGGCCTATGGCGATGTGGACGAGCTGAACTCCAGCCTCGGCCTGGTCCGGGCGGCGGCGGACCAGAGTTTCTTCGACGAACTGCTCGAGTCGATCCAGCGTGACCTGTTCGCCATCGGGGGGCATCTTGCCACGCCCGATCCCGAGCGGGTGCGCAAGGCACTGGAGAAGGCTTCACTCTCCCCAGCCCGAATCAGCGAGTTCGAGCAGATCATGGATGATGCGGACAAGTCGCTACCCCCGCTCCGGGCCTTCGTGCTGCCGGCCGGAACCGGAATCGCTGCAGCACTGCACCTCGCTCGCACGGTATGCCGCCGAGCCGAGCGGAGCGTCGTTCATCTGACGCACACCGAAGCGGTGCCTCAGCTCTTCCTGACTCTACCTAAACCGATTGTCCGATCTGCTGTTCACCCTTGCCCGCCTGGCCAATCGGAGGGACGGAGTGGCCGATTCCACCTGGTAGGCCGTACAACGGAGCAGCGGTGACATCACAGCCTATCAGGGTAAGACACCAGCTGGGGAGCTATCCGGTGTACGTGGAGCCCGGCATCCTGAGTCGCCTGGCCGAGCTTGCCCAGCAACATCTTCCGGATCGCCGGATTGCGCTGATCGCGGATGCCGCCGTCTACAAGTTGTTTGAAAAAGGGAGCCTTGGACCCCCCGCGTGGAGCGGCGCAACCCTTCAGGTCTCACCCGGCGAAGCGTCCAAGACCCGGGAGAGCTGGGCCCGATTGTCCGACGAGTTGCTGGAGAAAGGTTTTGGACGGGACAGCGGCCTGATATCACTGGGTGGCGGCATGGTGGGCGATCTTACGGGGTTTGTCGCCGCCACCTACATGCGGGGAGTTCCTTACGCGCTCGCTCCTACCACCCTGCTCGCCATGGTGGATGCATCGGTGGGCGGAAAAACTGGGGTCAACACCACGCGGGGGAAGAACCTGATCGGAGCATTCCACCCTCCTGTGGCGGTTATCGCCGATCCCCAAACCCTGGCCACCCTTTCGGACCGGGAATACAGAGGCGGACTGGCGGAGGCGGTGAAACACGGGCTGATCGCCGATCAGTCGTATTTCGAGTGGATCGAATCTGCCGCTGAAGACATTCTCCGCCGAGATCCCGCGGCGTTGGCACACCTGGTCCGCCGCAGCGTAGAGATCAAGGCAGAGGTGGTCAGCGAGGACGAACGCGAGTCCGGGCGGCGGGCTATCTTGAATGCAGGGCATACGGTGGCTCATGCGCTGGAGTCAGCGTTCGACTACCGCTTGTCGCATGGAGAAGCTGTAGCGCTTGGACTGGTGGCCGAGTGCGCCCTGGCTGAGCGGATGGGAGTGGCCGAATCTGGTCTGTCTGCCCGAGTTCGAGCTCTGCTCGAGCGGCTCGGCCTCCCGGTTCGACTCCCCGAGTCACTCGACTATGCGGCGGTCCTGCGCAGGATGTCAGTTGATAAGAAGAACCGAAACACCGAAATCCATTGTGCGCTGGCCTCCGGTGTGGGACGAATGCATTCCGCCGGCGGCTGGACCGTTGCAATTCCTCTCGGCGACTTGGAAAGGGTAGTGAAAACGCTGGTCGGCAGCTGAGCGGATTCGGGGTTAAAGAACCTGAAGGCGCTTAGGTGCAACAACTTGCAGCACTTTATGCACTCAGTTATCAACCGAACCATTGACTATTAGTGGACAAAATAACAAAGCGGTTGCTAAAAAACAATTTGTGATGTGGAAATTCAAATTTGCTTGACCGCGTGAGCAGAACTTCCTATATTCTTCGCACAATCCTCTCCGTTTGTCGGTCACCGCTTCACAAAAATGTATCCCGCTCCCTCTGCCGGGGTTGTCTATGACGCATGTCCGCACCGGGAAAGCCCGCCCGTTTGCCCGCTCTGCTCCTTCCGGCGCATTCGATCAATACCTGCTCGATATCCAAAAGCTCCCCATGATCTCGGATCCGGACGAGGAAAAGCGGCTTGCCCGCAAAGCCGTCGCCGGCGACGAGGCGGCAGCAGAGCGGCTGGTCACCGCGAACCTCCGGTTCGTGATCTCCTATGTCAAGAAGTACCAGGGCCACGGACTCGACCTCTCCGAACTGGTGGCCATCGGCAACGAAGGGTTGCTCAAGGCGGTCAAGAAATTCGACCCCGATCACGGCGTGAAGTTCATCTCCTATGCCGTCTGGTGGGTTCGTCAGGCCGTGCTCAAGGCTCTGGCAGAACAGACCCGCAGCGTGCGCATACCCCTGAATCAAAACTCGGCGCTGGTCCGGATGTCCCGGGCCAAGGGCTTCCTGGCTCAGGAGCTCGGGCGGGAGCCCACGGACGAGGAGATCGCAATTGCCCTCAACGACTCAGTGGACAACATCCGCTCCGCTCACCGGATGAGCTCGACCGAGGTTTCGCTGGATGCTCCAGTGGAGCGTCAGGACCGCGGGGCGAGCACGTTCGGCGAACGGGTGGCCGGTACCGGTGGGGTGGAGATCGAGGAGATGACCGACGTGCGTCTCCAGCGCGAGTTCATCGACCGTATCTTCCAGCGCCATCTCACCCCGCGGGAGCGGAAAATCCTTTCCCTCTATTACGGGCTGGAAGAGGGGTCGGAGGCCCTGACTCTGGAGAAAATCGGAGCGTTGCTCGGAGTGACCCGGGAACGCATTCGCCAGATCCGGGAGCGAGCCTTCGAAAAGCTGCGGGATTCGCCAGACGTCCGCGCCCTGCGAGGATTCTGGGGAGCAGCGTAAAGAAGGCGGGGACGCTGGGAAGCGGGGAAGTAAGGGAGGCCGGCGGAAATCCGTCGGCCTCTGTTTTTCGTCTTCCCTACTCTGCCCGAGCTCCCTGCATCCCCGCTTCCCCCCTTCCTCGCTAAATTCCGCTATGCCCTTCCGGCTGCCCCTGTTTCCACTCTCGGTCGTGCTGTTCCCCGGGACTCCATTGCCGCTCCACATTTTCGAGCCCCGCTACCGGCGAATGCTGGCCGACTGCCTGGCGGGCGATCGCCGGTTCGGGATCACGCCGGCCAGTGAGGGAGCCGAGCCACCCGGCCCGGGAGCTATCGGCTGTGTCGCCGAAGTGCGGCTCAATCAGGAACTGCCCGATGGCAGATCGAACATCGTGGTGGTGGGAGGGACCCGATTTGTGGTCGGCCACATGCTCGAAGAGTCACTTCCCTACCTTGTCGCCATGGTTCAGGGATTCGACGACGAGAAAGGCAGCGAGCCGACCGGCGAGGAGATCGCGGCGCTGCGGGACCTCTCCACCATCTATCTTAGCGGCCTTCGGGAACTGAACGATGAGCCGCCGGAGGAGCCGACCCTCCCGGAGGATCCCGCCGGTCTTTCCTTTCACATCGCCGGCAGTATCGAGTGCGACCTGGGAGTGAAGCAGCGCCTGCTGGCCGAACGCTCAACTGCGGGCCGGGTGAAAGCGCTGATGATGTTGCTCCCGGTCCTGAACCAGTACGGTCGAGAAAGGGATCACCGTACATCGTCGCGCCCACACCAACGGCAAGGGCGGCACGATTCCGGACGTTTTCACCAGCTCATGAATCAATCGCTTCTCGCCAGTCTCAGTCGAATCGTGGGACGCCAATGGGTCCGCCACCGGCGGGCCGAATTGGCTACCTACGCCATGGATGGTCTTCCCACCCATGAGTCCACCCCCGGCGTGGTGGTCATGCCCGCCAATCCGGAGCAGGTGCGGGAAATCGTCAGGCTGCTGCATCTGGTTGGCGTGCCCTTCGTCGCCCGGGGGGCCGGCACTGGGCTGAGTGGCGGGGCCCTGGCGGACCCCGATGCGGTCCTCATCGCGCTCACCCGGATGAACCGGATTTTGGAAGTCGATCCGGCTCACCGCCGAGCGGTGGTGCAGCCAGGCGTGGTCAACGCCCGGCTCTCGGATGCGGTGCTTCCCCTGGGGTTGTATTACGTGCCCGACCCCTCCAGCCAGGCAGCCTGCACCGTGGGCGGGAATGTCGCGGAGAATGCCGGCGGTCCTCATTGTCTCAAGTATGGCGTCACCACCAATCACATCATGGCTCTCGAAGTGGTTTTGCCTGACGGCTCCACCGCACGCCTGGGCTCGGACCAGGGAGAGCCCTGGGGACCCGACCTGGTGGGACTGTTCGTTGGCAGCGAGGGAATGTTCGGCATCGCCACCCAGATCACCGTTCGGCTCGAGCGAATTCCGGAGAGCGTCCGCACCATGCTGGCCGACTTCTCGACTGTGCGGGCCGCCAGCGAGGCCGTGTCGGCCATCATCGCCGGGGGCATCGTGCCGGCTGCGCTGGAGATGATGGACCGAGCCTGCGTCGCGGCGGTAGAAGCGTCGATTTACGCTGCGGGGTATCCCACCGACGCCGCCGCGGTTCTCCTGGTTGAGCTCGACGGCCAAACCGATGCGGTCGAGTCCGAAGCCTGCGTTGTGCTGCAGATCCTGCACGAATGCGGCGCCCGGGACGTGCGCAGCGCCTCGACCCCGGCCGATCGGGCGCGACTCTGGCAGGGGCGGAAGAAGGCCTTCGGCGCCATGGGCCGGATCGCTCCAGACCTCGCCGTACAGGATGCCGTCGTTCCTCGTTCCGTCCTTCCGGCGATCATGGACCAGATCGAAGGAATCCGCAGGCATTACGATCTCACCATCAGCAACGTCTTTCACGCTGGCGACGGGAACCTGCACCCGAACATCAGCTTCGACCGACGCGACCCGGCGGTCGCCGCGCGGGTTCGTGCCGCGTGCCGGGACATCATGGCGGCTTGTGTCGCGGTTGGCGGGAGCATCACCGGCGAGCACGGGGTGGGCAACGATAAGCTCGACTACATGCCCTGGATCTTCGATTCCGAGACCCTCGCCGCCATGCAGGCGGTCCGTCGAGCGTTCGATCCGGCCGAGCTGGCCAATCCCGGGAAGGTGGTACCGGTGCACGCCTGTCGGGAGTGGACTGCGGTGCGGAGCACCCGACAATGAGCGATGTGATCTTCGGCCGGCTGCGAGCCCTGCTGGGAACCACCGGAGTCGAGCGGGATCCCCAGGGAATGCCCCGGGCTACTCCCGACTCGCCCGACGCGCTCTCGCTGGTGTGCCGGCTGGCTCATGAAGAAGGCTGGAAGATTCGGGTGGAGGGTCGAGCCACCTGGCTCTCATCTGACGCTCCAGCCGACCTGGTGGTGAGCACCCGGGGAATGGAGGAAGTGGTCTCAGTCAGCCCGGCGGACCTGGTCGCGACGGTGCAAGCCGGAACTCCCCTGGAGGTGCTACGCCGGCGACTGGCCGACTACGGCATGTGGCTCGCGCTCGATCCTCCCGGCCGGCCGGAGCGGAGCATCGGGTCGGTCATCGCTACTGCAACGGCAGGCCCCCTGCGGCACGGCTTCGGTCCGGTCCGGGATCATGTGCTCGGCTGTAGCGTCGCCACCGGGGATGGGCGCCTGGTCAATGCCGGCGGCAGGGTGGTTAAGAACGTCGCCGGCTATGATCTCACGAAGCTGCAGGTCGGCGGATTCGGCGGTTTCGGCATCATCGCCGAGGTCCATCTGCGGCTCAGAGCGCTGCCCCGGGCGGATGTGACCCTGCTGGCCCGAGGCGCCCGAGACGCGTTGACCTCCGGAGCGCGGGACGTAGTGGCTGCCGATCTGCTGCCCGCCACGCTCGAGCTGCTCTCACCGGCGCTCGCAGCCGAGCCTGACTGGGTTCTTGCAACCCGGTTCGTGGGGACGGAAGCCGCGGTTCAGGCCGATGTGCGCCGGCTCAGTTCCTCAGCCGAGCTCAGCTGGCAGCAGCTCCCGGCCGATCGGACGGCAGCCTTCTGGAGCACGGTGGCTCGGGGAACTCTGGGTGGCCCCGTCACCCTGAGACTGGGGGTGCTGAGCGACGGACTGGACGAGGCCATCGATTTGCTGGCCCATGATCTGGACGAGGGGCTGGTATCTGCCGGCGCAGGTCAGGGAATGATCCGGTGGACCGGTGATGCACCACTGGAACGGCTGCGGGGGCTTCGGCGCGCGGCAGCGACGCGTGAGATACCGATGACGCTGGAGCGCGCCCCCTGGGTCATCCGGCGCGCCCTGGGCCATTTCGGAGCGTACCGCGAAGGTGTCGGGAAGATTGTGGGACGCCTCCGGGGCACCTTTGATCCGGGTCAGTGCCTGAATGTCGCCCTGGAGGGGGCGGACAATGCCTGACTACTCCTCCCTGGATCCCTGCGTGCACTGCGGGTTCTGCCTGCCGGCATGCCCCACCTACCTGGTCACCGGCGACGAAGGGCACAGCCCGCGCGGGCGCATCGTCCTGATGCGCGCCCTGGAGCGGGGTGAGATGGGAGCCGACGATGCCGCCCTGGCCGACCACCTGGATGCGTGCCTGGGTTGTCGAGGCTGCGAGCCCGCGTGTCCTTCGGGCGTGGGGTACGGCCGGGGACTCGAGGCCGCACGCGAGCAGCTGCATGCCCAACGCGGCCTCTCGAGCCTGGCCAGGACGGTGCTCGGCGTGTTCCGCTATCGCGCACTGTGGCGACCGTTGTTCTCAGCCGCTCGGGCGCTTCGGGCCACCCGCCTGCCCCAGCTTGTTGCCGGTACCGGCCGCCTCAGATTCGGCATGGGAATGTTGGCGTCCAGTGCTGAGATGAAGGAGCGGCCCGAGTGGGTACTGAGGTCGGAGATCACTCCTCCATCTCAATCTGGTGTTTCCCCTGCACCTTCCCCCTCTCCTTCGCTCACGTCGTCTTCCCCTACGGTCGCCCTCTTCCGGGGGTGCGTCATGGATGCACTGTTCGGGCATGTCCATGCGGCGACGAGGCGGACTCTCGAAGCGAATGGATATCGAGTGGTGGAGTCGGCGGGTCAGGTCTGCTGTGGAGCGCTGCACGAGCATGCGGGAGACCGAGAAGGGGCGCGAGCGCTCGCAGCGGCCAACGTCGAAGCGCTGGCTGATCAGGCCGATTTCGTGGTGGTGAACAGCGCCGGATGCGGCGCGTTGCTCAAGGACTACGGCCATCTGCTGGGAACGGAGCCAGCCGCCCGGCTGGGCGCAAGCGTTCGTGACGTCTCGGAACTGCTGGCTGATCGCGGGCCCCGGCCCGGCGCCCCATTGCAGATCGACGTCGCCTACGATGCGCCCTGCCATCTCCAACACGCCCAGCGAGTGCACGATGCTCCACTCGCATTGCTGCGGGCAATACCCGGATTGCGTCTCCGGCTGCTGCCGGGCGCCGACCGGTGCTGCGGCAGCGCGGGGATCTACTCTGTGCTCCGACCGCACATGGCCCGCATGGTCCTCGACAGCAAGATCGCGGCAGTCGAGGCGGCAAATCCCCGCCCGGAGATGGTAGTGACCGGGAATCCCGGGTGCATCATGCAGATAGGCGCGGGACTTCGGGCGGCTGACCTGCCGATCGGGGTGGCGCATCCGGTAGAGCTCCTGGATCTGTCATACAGTACGGCGGGATACTACCCGGCCGAGTAATGGGCCGATCAAGGTCCGTCGAAATTTGCAAGGGGTCCCGCTGAGTTCTTACTTCTCACCTGCTACCCCGTTATACCTTACCCAATGGCCTCCGGTATCCTCTTCGATTTCAATGGTGTCATTGTCGACGACGAAGCCCAGCATTGCGACGCTCTGACCGCGACGCTGGCCGAGTACGGTTTTACGCTCAGTCGGGATGCCTACTACAAGGAATATCTCGGCCTGGATGACCGGGAGTGCTTCCGGTTCACCTTCGAGCGAATGGGCCGTCCGCACGATGACCGCTCTGTTCGGGACGCGGTGGCACGAAAGCATGCCCTCTATCAGCAAGCCATCAGCGGAGGGGTGCGCCTGGTGCCCGGCGTGGCCGATTTCATCGAGAACGCCGCCTTGGAGGGTTTCCAGCTGGCTGTTGTGTCGGGAGCATTGCGGCGAGAGCTGGAAACGATCCTGGAGGCTGTGGGGTTGAGGCCTCACTTTGCCGAGCTCGTGGCGGCGGAGGACGTCGCCGTCTGCAAGCCTGATCCCACCGGCTATAATCACGCGCGTGAAATGCTCGAGCTCGCACCCGGCCGTTGCGTGGTGCTGGAAGACTCGCTTCCCGGTCTGCGGGCCGCACGGGCCGCTGGGATGCGATGCGCCATGCTGACCACATCTCACCCCGAAACGCTCTGTCGTGAGGCCGATCTCGTCTGGCGAGACTTCGTGGGCCATGAAGCGTCGCAGTTACCCTGGGCCCATGTCTGAGTTCGATCTGACCTTGGACCGTAACCGCCTGGCCCAGGTGCGTCACGGGGCGGTCGTGGTCACCACCGACTCCGCGGTTTTCCGGGTCCATGGCCCGGGCGCTCTCAGCTGCCTCCAGGGCCTGCTCACCAACGATCTGGTCAAGCCGGGGGACAACAGCCTGGTCTATGGGGCCCTGTTGACGCCCAAGGGCGCGGTGGTGGTCGATTACTGGGTACTGCGTCAGCCGGACGCCATTACCCTGATCGCGCCGCGCTCGGGGCAGGAGCCCTCGCTCGAGCTGTTCCGGCGCCAACTGCCGCCCCGATTGGCAAAAGTGGCCGATCAGACCGACCAGGCGAGAGTCGCCTGGCTACTCGGGGCACACGGTTTTCAGACGTTGGCTTCCTCTGGGGTTCCGCTCCCGGAGGCTACCGGCCGGGTTGCCTCGGTTGGCGGCGAGGTGAGCCCGGTGGCGTTGGCCCTCGCCCCTGAGACGGCGCCATTCGTCGCGCTCGCGGTTGGGGCGGAGCCGGCCATTGCGGCGCTGACGGGCAAACTGGTGGCGGCGGGAGCGGTTCAAGGTGACGAGCGCGACCTCCATGCCGCCCGTATTCTCTGCGGCTGGCCCGCACTGGGGGCCGAGATAGATGAGCGCACCTTGCCTCAGGAGGTGCGCTACGATCAGATCGGCGGAGTCTCCTACACCAAGGGCTGTTATACCGGCCAGGAAACCGTCGCTCGCTTGCATTTTCGCGGGCACACCAATCGGGAACTGCGGGGACTTCGGTGGCGCAGGCCTCAGCCGCTCGACAATCGGTCGATCCAGAAGGGAGAGCGGGAAGTAGGAAGCGTACGATCGACGCTCAGGCTGGAAGACCGAGCGATTGGCTTAGGGTTGATTCGCCGGGAGGTTGGGGTGGGCGAGGAGCTGGTGGCTGGGGGTCAACCAGCCACCGTGGTAGCGCTTCCCTTTGGCCCCGAGGATCTGGACGGGTGATCCGCTACTTCTTGGCCGTGTCCCGCGCCATGGTCGAGTCCGAATGAGTCATCCCCATGCCGGTGTCGGACATAGCCGGTGCGGCAGCCGACGTATCGGCCGCCGGGGTGGCGGCCTTCTTTTCGCAGCCTGCGAGCAGGAGAACCGCGGTTAGCGCCAGGATCGTCTTCATCGTCACTCCCTGTAAGGTCGGTCGGCGGTGAATGAACCGGGTCCACGGCCGTCGCTGTCGCCGGACAGAGACGCGACGGCGAAGCTACGTCGCAGCATCACTTTGTCAAGATCAACCATGCTACCGGTCAGCCAACCAGTTCATGAAATCAGATAATTTTCTCTACTGCCAATTGTTTCCCGTTCGTGAGCGAATCCAATCATGATCGAGCCACGCACCATAGGTGAACTCAAGAATAGCCGGTGGGCGGAGGCTCCGCTGCGGGGACGCACCGTCCGGGAAGAGATCCGGAGCAATCTTCTTAAACGTCTCGAGTCTGGTGGGCCACTGTTCCCCGGCATCGTGGGGTATGAGGACACCATCGTTCCCCAGATTATCAACGCCTTACTGGCCCGGCATCATTTCATCCTGCTGGGGCTCCGAGGCCAAGCGAAGAGCCGCATTCTCCGCGACCTTACGACGCTGTTGGACGAGAAGATTCCTATCATTGCGGGGAGCGAGGTCAACGACGATCCCTTTGCCCCGATCTCCAAGTACGCCCGCGAGCTCCTGGAGGAGTGTGGCGAGGCCACCCCGATTGCCTGGCTCAAACGGGAGCAACGTTACGTGGAGAAGCTGGCGACTCCGGACGTGACCATCGCGGACCTGATTGGCGACGTGGACCCCATCAAGGCGGCCCGCGGGGGGCATTTGCTTTCGGATGAGCTGACCATGCACTTCGGTCTGCTGCCCCGCGCCAACCGCGGAATCTTTGCCATCAACGAATTGCCCGATCTGAGCGGCAAGGTGCAGGTGGGGTTGTTCAATATCATGCAGGAAGGTGATGTCCAGATCAAAGGGTATCCGGTGCGGCTGCCGCTGGACGTGTTGCTCGCCTTCACCGCCAATCCCGAGGACTATACCGCCCGGGGCAAGATCATCACTCCGCTCAAGGACCGGATCGGGTCAGAGGTCATCACCCACTACCCGAGAACGGTACAGCTCGGGATGGAGATAACGGCTCAGGAAGCCTGGACCCGCCGGGGTGGTAAGCCGCTCGACATACCGGATTTTGTCCTCGAAGTCATCGAGCGGGTGGCCTTCGAGGCTCGGGAAGACAAACGGGTAGACAAGCGCTCCGGCGTCAGTCAGCGGCTTCCGATCAGCACGCTGGAAAACACCATCAGCAACGCCGAGCGAAGAACCGTCGCGCTGGGAGAAGAGAAAGTCGTTCCCCGGATCAGCGATATCTATGCTGCCGTTCCTTCCATCACCGGAAAATTGGAACTGGAATACGAGGGTGAGCTCCAGGGCGGCGACATCATCGCCCGCGATCTGATCCGGCGAGCTGCGGGCCGAGTGCTGGAGGAGCGAATGGGCGGCGCCGATTTGGGCAGAATCGTGACCTGGTTCGACCAGGGAGGCGCCCTGAAGGTTTCGGGCGACCAGCGATCCGATGTTTGTCTCAAGGGGTTCAGCGTGGTTCCAGGGCTGGTTGAGACCGTCACCGAGTTCGGTCTCGCCGGATCAAAGGACGCCGCCCGCCAGGTAGCCGGATGCGAGCTGGTGCTGGAGGGTTTGGCCTCCCAGAAGCGCATCAGCCGGAGCGAGGAGCTGGGCTATAGCCGGGCAAAGCCGGAGCGGCGGGAGCCTGGATACGGCAAGGGTGGGATAAGCTTTGGATAACCTTCGTCGGGAGCCGGGAGCGGTGTTGCGTCACAGCGCTCCGGCTGCCAGTTCGCTAACCTTAGGATGAGCCTTGGCCCTGGCGGCCTCCGGCTCCTAGCTTCCGACTCCTGACTCCAACTGCCATGCGCTTTACCACCTACTCCAAGTACCATCCCGAGCTGGCCGACACGGTCAACCTGCAGGGGTTGCTCGATCAGCTGAGCGACTTCCTGCTGCAGTCTGGCTTTGCCGGCAACTCTCCCTCGTTTTGGCAGGACGACATGGGCGAGGGTGAGCGATCCCTCGAAGGTCTGCGGCAGGCAATCCTCCAGGCTCTCATGGAATCAGGCCAGCTCACGCCGGAGATGCTCAAGGTTCTGCGGGGCGAAAGCACGGGCGACGAGGCTCGGGATAAAGAGATCGAAGCGCAGCTGAGCCAACTGCTCGACCGCATCGTTCAACGCCTCATGGACGAGGGTTACCTCAACGTGAGCCAGGCCCCCCAGGTACCCCAGGGCTATCAGTCGATGTTCGGGCCCGGAGGACAGGCTCATTCTGCGGCCCAACAGGTCCAGTTCAACCTCACTGAGAAGGGCATCGACTTTCTCGGGTACAAAACACTGAAAAACCTGTTGGGCAGCGTCGGGAAATCGAGCTTCGGCGCGCACGACACGCCGTACCTGGCTACCGGGGTGGAAGCGGAAGGGGTCAGCAAGAAGTACGAATTCGGAGATGTGTTGAATCTCGACGTGCCCGCCACGCTCACCAATGCGATCGCGCGCGAGGGTCTCGGCGTGCCGCTGAACATCGAGTATGGCGATTTAATGGTGAGTCAGAGCGAGTATCGCTCCTCAGCGGCCACCGTGCTGATGCTCGACTGCTCCCATTCGATGATTCTGTACGGCGAAGACCGGTTCACCCCGGCCAAGAAGGTTGCCCTCGCGCTGACGCACCTGATTCGAACCCAATATCCCGGGGATAGTCTCCGCGTCGTGTTGTTCCATGATTCAGCCGAGGAAATTCCTCTGAGCGCGCTGGCGACGGCTCAGGTCGGCCCCTATCACACCAATACCGCCGAAGGGCTCAAACTGGCTCGCCGCATTCTGCTGGGCCAAAAGAAGGACATGCGCCAGATCATCATGATCACCGATGGTAAGCCGTCGGCTCTTACCATGTCGGATGGCCGGATCTACGTAAACTCCATGGGGCTGGATCCCCAGATCCTGCAGGCCACCTACCGCGAGGTTGCAAACTGCCGCCGCTCCGGAATCATGATCAACACGTTCATGCTGGCGCGAGACCGGAGCCTGGTGGAGTTCGTGAAGCAGGTGGCGTCCATTTGCAAGGGAAAGGCCTACTTCACCAACACCATGACCCTGGGGCAATTCATTCTGATGGATTTCATGAAGCGTAAGACCCGGCGTGTGTCCTGACTTAGCTCCCTGCCGGGGATTTCCCCGCTGCTTTGGTCGCCGTACCTCCCTCGCTTGGATACTCCTGCCCTTCCTCCTCGCCGGCTGTGGTCCCCGGGGCGGCGCGGCTCAGAACCCCGGCAGTCCCGCACCGGTATCCGATCCGGCTGCGCAGCCGGGTACGCTCAACCCCGCTCCGGTGGACCCTGCTACCAAGGGTACCGGCGGATTACCTGATGCTGAGGCGGTTCCAGTACGCCCGGATCAGGCGCCGCTGGTCCGGATCGGCGAGGTATTGACGGCCGACAGCCTGCTGGGACGACGCGTCCGGGTACTGGGCCGGTGCACGGCGGCCGGGACTGGCCGCCGGGCAGGATCTTGGACTCTGGAAGAGGATGGATCAGAGATCGAGGTGCGCGGATTGGTCCCCTATTCCTGCGGCCCAACCAGCACGGCAAATATCACAATCTTCGCCCAGATCGAACCAAAGACTGCCGGGAGCAAGGATCGACTGCTGTTGCGGCTCCCGGACTGAGTCTTCTCTCGCTCAGGAGGCGGGCTTAACTCCTCCCACGACCCGCTTCACCGTTCGTCCAGCCTGTAACGGCGTCGCTGGATCTTCTATCTCGTTGATGATCGCCAGCTCCTGCACGGAAATCGATGAGGGATATTGGCTGTTGAATTGCTCCAGCGACATGGAGCGATCGAGCTTGACCAGCTCGACCTTGGCCGCGCTGACGTTGATCTTGGATTGATCCTTCAGCTCACCGAAGCTCTTGATGGCGCTCACGAAAGCCTGATCGTAGGTGCTGAGCTTTCCGGCCGGCGTATACCCCATCAGTCCGAAGGTGGCTCCGCCATACGAGATGAACGATACGATCCCCTGAATGGATCCCTGGTCGGTTTGCGCCTGGAAGTAGCTCGACGCCGCCGGGAGGCCATTGATGCTCGAGGTGGATGACTGTCCCGCCTGTATGCCTTGCTGCGACAGGAACTGCTGCGCGGCCTGCTGCGGCGGGGTCTGTCCCGCGAGCGCAAGCTGAATGATGGCATCCTGGTTTGGACTCATTGATGCAACCGCCGATGGGGTATTCTGTACCTGCCATCCATCGGGAAAGCTCATCTGGAACCGCATCTGAGGGTGATAGAAGTGGGTACCCTCGAAATAGCCCTGCCGGGGATCCACCCCGTAGGTCATGCCCTGTACGTGTTGGATATATCCTTCACGGTTGACGATCCCTTTGGTGGGGTCTCGGTGGAGGGTATCGAGCATGTTCTCGATATGCTGGATCCGGTTCTCCGGCGCCGGGTGCGTGGAGAGCCATTCGGGCAGCTTGCCGCCTCCGCTGGCTTGACTGATCCGATCCAGCGTCTCGAAGACCTTGGTCATCTCCCGCACATCGTAGTCTTGATTCAGTGCATACCGAAAGCCGGCTTGGTCGGCCTGGTTTTCGGCGTCACGGCCGTATTTCAGGAACAGGACGCTGAGGCCGGCACTGGCCAGCTGACCAAAGCGGGCGATGTCGGAGGACAGAATGCTGCCGACGCCGAGACCCAGTTGAGCCAGCTGCTGCTTGCTGATCTGCTGCACTGAGTGCCGGTTGGTGACATGGCCTATCTCGTGACCGACGACGGTGGCCAACTCGGCCTCGTCATTGATGGATGCCAGCAGCCCACGGGTGACGTAGATGAAGCCTCCGGGCAAGGCGAACGCATTGACTGAAGCGTCGTCTACGACATGAAACTCCCACGGCAGGTTGGGACGCTCGGAAGCCGCGGCCATCCGTTTACCGATCCCCGCCACATAGGCTTCGAGCTTGGGATCCTTGTACAGGCCGATCGTTCGAGCGACGTCCTTCGAGGCCTCCTGGCCCATCTGGATTTCCTGCGATTCCGAGACCAGCGCGAGCTCGCTCTTGCCGGTAACGGGGTTGCGGGCGCAGCTGAGGAGTCCGACAGCCAGGCCGGCGCCGAGGAGGAGCGAGCGCTGCGGAGCCAGCGAGATGAAACCAAAGCGAGGAGTCATTGGGCGTCCTGGGTTCTCGTTCAATCGCCGGATCTCATGACGAGCAACCGGCTTATGCGCCGGGCCAGTGCTCACATTAATCCGCTCGACCGACCCGGGCTGTGATCCGCGTCCCCCTCATGCAAGACGCGGACCCGCCCGTGGCGCTCAGGGAACGGTCATCCCGGCGGTAGGCAGCGCCATGAAGCGCCCAGCGATCACACCAATGACCATGAACAGCGCGATGGCAGCGAGAATGACGACAGCCGTGTACGCCACAGCCTTCTCCCGCGGAGCCTTCATCACAACCGGCAAACCCAGATAGAGCAGGTATAAGCTGTACAGGCCAAGAATGGTCAGCAGACGAAGGCCCGGAATCAGATGGAATATGGCGGCCACCCAGCTTGCGGTACTCGAGTATGCGGCCACTTTCAGGGCCTGGATCTGACTGCGCTGGCCGTTGAAGGTGGGGGCCAGGCCGTCGATGATCAGAGCCAGGACGTACGTGGCGGCCAGCGAGAGCACGTAGGTAACCAGCGCGCTGGTGATGGCCGAGCCGATCGGTACCCGATACGTGCCCATGAACGGCACCGAAATGCCGAAGACAGAGTACCCGATCAGCTGCGCGATGGGCCCGATCGCGGCAAGCGGAACGATGTAGCCGGTGTACAGTTGCGCCGGCGTGGTAGGCTCTGCGTCGATGACCTGCCATTCGGTTCGGGGAGACATCAGAATACGCTTGACGCGATCGACGAGGCTCATCAGGCTCTCCTTGGTGAGTCAACACGGCGGAAGAGAAAACGACGTGATATGATGCCCCGGGAATCGAGGCACGTCCAGCCCAGCAACACCCGTGATCAGGATCACTCCCGCAATGCGATGACACGGTTCGCGCCGGGCACATCTTCGCCGTACCTTTGGCAATCGGTTCAACAGCACCGTTGATTACCTCAACAACCGAGAGCACCTATGCACCCACGCAACGTCCTGCTCGTCTGGCTGGCGGCCGCTTGCGGTGGCGGTACCATGCGAGTGTCGCCGGGAGAATCCGGGAACGACACTCCAGTCTCCCTGGCGCCGGAGCCTGAGGGCACTCCCGATTCAACCCTGCAGTCACCGGCTGATTCAACTCCCGCTTCCCAGCCAGTCCAGGACACGGCTCGGGCCCAGCAGGGCTACGCGCCCTACGGTGCCAACGAGAACGCCACCAATCTCGAGATCCGCCGCCTGGGAGAGTGGAGCCACACTGGAATCAGGGAAGCCAGGCGGATGGTCATTCAGGAAGCCAATACGTGGGCGGAGTTCTGGTCTGAGCTGGGTGTAGGCGACCGGCCGGCGGTGGACTTCACTCGAGACATCGTGATTGCGGTAGCGGCCGGCGAGCGACCCAGCGGCGGCTACGAGATTGCGGTGAACCAGGTAACCCAAACAAATGGTGAGCTCCGGGTCGAGGTCCGCGAAACCAGCCCTGGGCCCAACTGCCTCTCCGCCTCGAGCTTGACTCAGCCGGTGGACGTTGTTGTGGTGCAAGGAGTTAAGCCGAAATCCTGGAGTTTCGTAGAGCAGAAGGACGTGCGCGGCTGCAGCCCCTGACGGATGACACGTGCTATCTGGCGGTATGTCCTACAGATGCGAGTTCACCGCTGCTCCGGGCCGACACCAGACCATCTGCGATGGGTAGCGCTTGGCGCTCTAAGTAGCTCTCGCCCTTAGACTTACGTTGGACTTGACTTGCCTAAAAGGAGCGTCGTTATTCACCGCTAGGACCCAATTCTCGGTGGTCCACTGAACGCTTGTCCGGCTGTATCCGCGGTCGGAGACTGATAGTATTGGATGTCGAACCCTCGTCGTACTCTGGCATCGGCGCTCGCTCCTGCCCGCCGCCCCCTGCACTATTCCGATCTTGATGCTGTTGCTCCCCACCAGCCCGCGATCGCGCCGGTGGCGGCAATCGTGCCGCACCACGAGATCACCCATGGGGACACCCGCATCGATAATTACCACTGGCTGCGCAATCGCCATGATCCGGAAGTGCTGGCTTATCTCGAGGCGGAGAACCGGCACACCGCAGCGGTCATGCGGCACACCGAAGTGTTGCAGGAGCAACTCTTCCAGGAAATGCGACGGCGCATCAAGGAGACGGACCTCTCGGTTCCCGAGCACCTGGACCACTACCTGTACTACAGCCGGACTGAGGCAGGAGGTCAGTATCCGATCTACTGCCGGAAGCAGCTGAGTCAGGACGGGCCCGAAGAAGTCCTGCTGGACCAGAATCCATTGGCCGAAGGCCTGGATTACTTCCGAATCGGCATGATGCAGGTGAGCCCCGATCACCGGTTGCTGGCATATTCGGTCGATACCTGCGGGGCCGAAGAGTTCACCATCTTCATTAAAGACCTTACTACCGGTGAGCACCTCGGTGAACAGCTTCACCGAACCTCTCATCGTCTGGCCTGGGCCAACGACAGCCGAACCATCTTCTACAGCGTGCTCGATGCCGCCCGCCGACCCTGGCAGCTGTACCGGCATCACCTGGGACAGGTCGCAGCACGAAGATGAGCTCGTTTACTGTGAGCGCGACGCCTCCTTTTATCTCGATATCAGCCGCACTCGCAGCGGACGATACCTGCTGCTGGACCTCTCGAGCCACTCCAGCTCGGAGGTATGGTTCGCGAGCGCGGATGATCCGCGCGGGCTCTTCAGGGTGATTCAGCCGCGTGAGAGCGGAAAGGAATACTCGGTCACTCACCACGGCGACCGCTTCTTTATCACCACCAATTATGCCGGGCAAAACTTCGGACTGGTGGAAACTCCGGTAGAGCACCCATCACGCGAACACTGGTCGCCAGTGCTTCCCTACCGTCCGGAGGTCAAGGTGGACTCTACCGATGCCTTCCGGGATCACCTCGTCGTCCATGAGCGCGAGAGCGGACTGACGCGTATTCGGGTGCTGGATCTCACCACGGGATCGGAGCACGTGATCCGGTTTCCAGAGCCGGTTTACACGGTAAGGTCTCACGCCAACCCGGAGTTCGACACTACCCTTTTTCGTTTCACCTATACCTCCCTGATCACCCCGAGCTGCGTGGTCGATTACGACCTGGCCCAGCATACCTGGACGGTTCGCAAGCAGACCGAGGTGCGTGGGTACGAGTCGAGCCAGTATCGAAGCGAGCGGCTGTACGCCAGGGCCCCGGATGGAGTCGAGATCCCGATCTCCCTGGTGTACCGGACTCCGCTGGAATTGGATGGTACCCGGCCGCTGCTGCTGAACGGATATGGAGCCTATGGTCTGAGTTACGACCCGGCGTTCTCGTCCAATACCCTGAGCCTTCTGGACCGGGGGTTCGTGGTAGCCATTGCGCATGTGCGGGGAGGCGAGGAGCTGGGCCGCCAATGGTATGAGGCGGGGCGACGGCTCAGCAAACGAAGCAGCTTCACCGATTTCATTGCGGTGGCGGAGCACCTCGTTGCCGAGGGGTACACGCAACTCTCAGCGGATGGTGATCAACGGTGGCAGCGCGGGCGGCCTTCTGATTGGTGCGGTCACCAATTTACGACCGGACCTGTTTCACGCTGTGGTGGCGGAGGTGCCCTTCGTGGACGTGGTGAACACCATGATGGACGCCTCGCTGCCACTGACGGTGATCGAGTACGATGAATGGGGAAATCCCCAGGACCCGCAAGCCTACGCCTACATCCGGTCGTACTCGCCCTACGATAACGTCACCGCAAAGGACTACCCCCACATGCTGGTGACGGCCGGTCTCAATGACCCACGAGTGGCGTACTGGGAGCCAGCCAAGTGGACCGCGAAGCTCCGGGCGACCAAGACCGACCAGAACCGGCTGCTGCTTCAGGTGAACATGGGTGCCGGGCATGGAGGCGCCTCCGGCCGCTACGATCTCCTGCGGGAGCTGGCGTTCAAGTATGCCTTCATTCTGGACGTGCTCGAAATGGAATAGAGCGGCTTACCAGAATGGCGAACGGGCCCATCGCTTGGCTAAAAGTGCGTCGAGACCGAAGGTTCGACCGGCGGCTCCGATGATCAAGGCCAGCGCCACGCAGCCCCAGGCCAGCTCCGATGGCGGTATTAGCCCCGAGCTGAAGTTCCTGGCTGAAGAGGGGCTGGAGCGGCATCAGAAGCGCGCCGGCGGCGGATAAACGGGTCAGCAGTCCCAGAATCAGAGTACTTCCCACCAACAACTCGGCCCATGCAAGCAGGGCAAGGCCGCCTGCCTCATACTGCTGAGATCCGAGCCAGCCCTGCAGCACAAGCACTCCCCCCAGACAAATCCGAAGGAATGTGAGTGCCGCGCGAGCCAGGATGCCCTGGAGAATGGTGCCGGGGAGGCGCATGGCCAGGAGAAAGTTACGCAGGTCACGGCGGGCCTGGGGAGAGACCCCACATTGGAGGCGTCCATAACCCTGGAGGAGCTGGTGAGAGTACGCGATATCATGACTCCTGATCCCGCATGGTGCACGCCGGCAAGCACCGCGCGTGAAGTGGCGACTCTGATGCGGGAGCACGATTGTGGTTCGATCCCGGTAATTCAGAGCGAGCAGAACAGAAACCTGGTAGGTACCGTCACCGATCGGGACCTCGCAATTCGGGGAGTCGCGGAAGGACGGGGTCCCGAAGTGCGGGTTGGCGAGTTGATGACACCCTCACCCGTGACCTGCGGCCCGGACGACGAAGTGGAGACCGTTCGGGAAGTGATGGTGGCCAGTCTGGTGCGCCGGGTGCCCGTGGTCGACGAGGATGGAGCACTGGTCGGCATCGTCGCCCAGGCCGACATTGCCCGAGAGGACGGAGCCGCCAGCGACCAGGAGGTGGGCCGCATTGTCGAGGCGATCTCCGACCCGCGCGGAGACCTCGAGGAGGAGTAAGAGGCGCCTAGCCGTTGATAGTGCGCATGCCGGCCTCGTGATAACGCTCGCCGGCGGCCACGCCCTTCGGGGCAACCTCCTCGATCTCCTGGAGATCTGAGGCACTCAGCTGGACATCGAGCGCGCCGGTATTCTCCTCCAGATAGCGGCGCTGCTTGGTTCCGGGAATGGGAACTACATCGTCGCCCTGGGCCAGAAGCCAGGCCAGCGCGAGCTGTGCCGGGGTGCACTGCTTCCGGCGGGCGATCTCCTCCACTTTCTGCACCAGATCGAGATTGCGCTGAAAGTTGTCGCCCTGGAAGCGGGGGGAATTGCGCCGATAGTCGTCCTCGGGCAGATCCTCAAAGGTGCGGAAACGTCCGGTAAGAAACCCTCTGCCCAGCGGGCTGTAGGGCACGAAGCCGATGCCCAGCTCGCGGCAGAGGGGCAGCACCTCGTCTTCCGGGTCCCGGGTCCAGAGGGAGTACTCGGTCTGCAACGCGGAGATGGGGTGCTCCTCATGTCCTCTCCGTATGGTAGCCGGAGCAGCCTCCGAGAGACCGAGAAAGCGGACCTTCCCCTGCGCGGATGAGATCGGCCATGGCGCCGACGGTCTCCTCGATCGGCACCGGGCGGTCCACCCGATGCTGGTAGTAGAGATCGATGTGATCCACTCCCAGCCGCTGCAGCGAAGCATCGCAGGACCGGCGCACGTACTCCGGCCTCCCGTTCACGCCCAGAAAGCTGCCCGTCCTCACCCCGCACGTTGCCGAACTTCGTGGCCAGCACGATGGCTTCTCGCCGGCGGCCGCGGATGGCCCTGCCCACCAGCCGTTCATTGGTAAACGGCCCGTACATATCGGCCGTATCCAGGAAATCGATACCCAGATCGAGTGCCCGGTGGATGGTCGCGATAGACTCGTGGTCGTCCCGGCCGGCGTAAAAGTCCGACATCCCCATGCAGCCGAGACCCAGGGCGGATACCTCCAGGCCCTGACGGCCGAGCGCGCGATGTTCCATTGGTGTCCTCCGTGTACGGCTCTAGACTCTGGACTCCAGCCCTCTAGACTCTACTCTTGTTGAAATAGTCGACCCGCGCGCCCGAGGCAACCAATCATGGCCGATCGACACTCTCAATCGAGTTTGCGTCTTCTGCGGGACCAATGCCGGATCACGGCCGGCGTATGGGGTGGCGGCCCGCGAGCTGGGCCGGGTTCTGGCCGAACAGGGCATCGAGCTGGTGTATGGCGGGGCGAGTGTCGGGGTGATGGGAGAGTTGGCCGACTCGGTGCAGGAGCACGGCGGTCACGTCACCGGGATCATTCCCCAGCAGCTGATGGAGAAGGAGGCGGCCCATACCGGCATCCGTAACCTGATCGTGGTGGCATCGATGCACCAGCGGAAGTCACAGATGGCCGACATGTCCGACGGGTTCATAGCATTCCCCGGTGGAATAGGAACGCTGGAGGGATTCTTCGAGGTCCTGACCTGGGGCCAGCTAGGGATTCACTCGAAGCCAGCCGGCATCCTCAACGTCGAGCGATACTTCGATGGATTGACCGGCTTTCTGGACCACGCGGTGCGCGAAGGATTCCTGACCGAAGCCCACCGGCAGGCGATCATCGTCGAGTCTGACCCCGGCGGGCTCCTCGACCGCCTGCGGTCCTATGCCCCGCCGGAGGGCGAAAAGCTGATGGGAAGGACGCATAGGTAGGTGGGGAAGAACCGCGGGGCCATTCAGACCTTTCCGGGCTTTGTCGTCTTCTTTTCGGCATACTCTTCCGCCGGTGGACGACGGCCGAATTCATCTACATAAGCCCGGGTAAACTCCGCGCCCAGCAGAATGATCTGGGCCGAGTAGTACACCCAGACCAGAATGACGATGACGGAGCCCGCGGCACCATAGGTGGAGGCGATGCTGGCGGTACCGAGGTAGAGACCGATGACCAGCCTTCCGATACTGAAGAGCCCAGCCGTCACCAGAGCCCCAACCCAGACATCTCTCCAGGACAGTTTTACATCCGGCAGCACCTTGTAGATCAAGGCGAACAGCAGCGTGATCACCGTGAGAGACACAATCACGTTGAGCGCCTCCCAGAGCACGACCACGCCGGGAAACGCGGTGCCCAGGTAGCGATAGATCGCCGCCAGGGCCGCGCTCACCAGCAATGAAGTGAGCAGGAGGAACCCCATCGCTACCACCAGCCCGAACGAGATCACTCTCTGCATCACCAGCACGCGCCAGTAGCTACCATCGGACTTGGGCTCGACATGCCAGATGGCATTCAAGGCTGTCTGCAATTCCAGGAAAGCGCCGGTGGCACCAAGAAAGAAGGTGATGATGCCGACCACAGTGGCCGCGATGCTGGAACTCGGCCGGGAGGCACCTTCCAGCATGGACTGGACCGCCTCAGCACCCTCCCGCCCAATCAGTCCCTGAATCTGGCCCACGATCTCGCCCCGCACGGCCTCGGGGCCGAAGACAAGGCCGCCGATGGAGATGGCGACTATCAGGATCGGGGCGAGAGCAAAGAGGGTGTAATACGCCAGGGAGGCGCCCAGCCGGGGAACATTGTCGTTCCACCAGCCAGCAACTGAGCGCCGAAGGATTGCCCCAAGCGCTCCCATCGTGATGCGAGCTCTTGGTCTCCTGGGGGCTGTGTCGTGGTGGCCCAACGGCATAAGGTCAGGAACGGCGTTCAGTGAGTCCTTGATGCCACCAAACCAAGTGGCCTCAAGGATACCGGATCGAGCTTCACGAAATCGTAGGGCGTTCGTTCCAGAGACAGGTAGAAGTCATCCGCCGAAGGTTGGACCGAGGCACCAAAGTAGTAGCTGAGAATTCGCTGAAGGACATTCACCACAGACACGCTGTCCGCGAACAACGGCCCTCCGCCATCCGGTAAATAATAGGCGCCAAAAGCGCCAAACCGCTCTCGAGCCTGGGCCGGACTCACCAGGGATGCGGACTTCGCATCGGAGTAACGCAGCAGGTTGGTTCCATGGTCGCCCTGGAGGATGATGATCGGAGGCACCTTCGAGCGGTGAAGGATCTCGGTGACCGTATGAAGGACCATCCGATTCAGGCACTGCAGTTGCCCGGTGTACGCCTGTCTTCGCCCGACCCGACCGTCAACCGACGTCTGCCGGGATACCTGACAGTCCGGCCTGAAGACGTAGGGCCAATGCGGGCTCACCACATGAGCGAACGTAAAGGTCGGCTCGGTCTGGGTGGGTACCTGCTCCAGCCGGCTCAAAGTACGCCGGATGTAGTCCGCATCCCAGTGGTCATCCCGCTTGAGGAAGGCAAACGCCGTAGTCGCGAGCAGAGAGCGGCGAAGATCGGAGCGCGTGGCAGCACGGGCCGGGTTGAATCCAGGCCAGGCGTCGAATTGCCAATCTGCGTTCCGGTTTCGGACGGTTGAAGGCCACCACTGCGACGGAAAGAAGAGAAACCGGTACCCCTGCCGCTTGAAGAAAGCCACCGCCCGATTGTTCTCCAGCAAGTAATTGGGGAGAGTAGCATCGGTCGAGTGGCGGCCTACCTCGTCGGTGAGCGGGGTGAGGTGGCTGAAATTCAACAGCGAAGGCAATGACAGCAGCGTGTGGACATAGTTGCTATGAACCGATCCAGGGATAGTAAAGCCCAGGTGGCGCAGGCTGTCCTCGAACACGCGGTTGTCGAACAGGAGAACGTCGCGGAGGACGCCAGCGTTGGCATACTCGTCCAGGACAATCAGGTACACGTCCCGTTGGGCAGCCTTCGCAGCGGGTGATACGCCGGCCGGGATTGGCCGGGCCAGCTGCCGGGCCAGAACGCTGTGCTGCACCACCGAACGGGCGTGGAGCAGGTCGGTTACCAGCCGAAATCCCAACCAGCCCACCATCAGCAAGCCGGTGAGGGTAAAAAACGTGTTGGCTCGGTCGAGGGCGCTGGGCCGCCGCGCCAGCCAGAAAAGGCCCAGGAGCAGGATCCCGCAGACGGCGGCGAGCATTACCACCGGAGGCACTCCGGCAACCCGCCGGCTGAGACCACCCAGAGCGGTTTTCCCATAGACGAGGAGGACGACGGCAAGCACCGCGGCCGGCACCAGGGGGCGCGGCGCTCTCCGGAGCGCGAGTGTGGCCACCAGGTACACGACGCCCGTGATGATCAGCGCGCAGGCCATCACCACGGCTATGTCGTCGAGCCGAGAACCGCCCGGATTTCGGGTGAGAATATTGAGGATGGGAACGAGCGCAAAGAAAAACGGATACCATGGCTTGAGCCGGCCGATCATGACTCCGCCGAGCCGCGAGCGATCATGGCGTACAGCCAACGCTCCGAATCAGCCACTCGGGCCACGGACTGTATGTGGTAATGTCGCTGGAAGGCCTCTTCGAATCCCTCTTTGGTGTAACCAGGAAAGATGTCCGGCCGGCTGAGCAACAGCCGGGAGACCTGAGAATCGCTCTTGGGCACGAACTCGATGACCAGGTGGCGCCCCAACCGGCGGAAATAGGCGGCAATACGCTCGAGCGGCAGGTTGTTCCCGATCGCCAGGTGATGCACCAGCGCCAATGCGAGTACGGCATCGGCTGGACCCCGTTCTTCGAGCGACAGTCTTTCCCGGCCGGCCCAGCCCTGGCCTGGCGAGGGATTGGTCAAATCGAGCAGCAACGGTAGGATGCCCGTCTCCTTCTCCGATCGAACCCGCCGATAGTTCCGTTCGACGGCTGCGGGATCGACATCGAAAGACACCACATAGCTGGCCAACTCGCGGGCGGCCCGGCTGTATTCCCCGGTATTGGCTCCCAGATCCCATACGGTCTTCGGCTTTACTGCCGCGAGGTGCGCCACGACCATCTCGCGTTTCGATCGACTGGCCGCATCGCTGTAGTTGTTATCCGTGGTATAGTCGGCCCATTCGGTGCCCGAGGGGCGCCAGGACAGGCGCTGGGTGGCAGTGCTCAAATTCTTGACCAGCGTGAGGAGCGAGCGTTGGCTCATGCTCTTCCCCTTGGCTGCCGACGTCACGGCCGAACCGGCATATCGTCCCTGGGCCCAGGCGTGGAGGTGAATGTGCAGCGCGGCACTCAAAGACGTCCAGCTCCGATGGGGCAAAAGCCGGCTGCCCAAGTCCAGAGGGATGCCGTCTACATAGGTGCGCAACAACGTTCCACAGCGTATGTCTGTCGTGCTCATCAGCGTGAGCGGGAGCAAAAAATGCTCGCAAAACTGCTTGTACGCCGCCCACGGCTTTCCCTCCTCCCAAGGCTCGAAGGAGAGGGTGTCGATGAAGATCGGGCGGCCGCCCTGGAACTGAATGTTGTACGCGCTGCTATCCCGCAGGGTGAACCCTTTGCGCAGGGCTCTCTCCTGAATCTGTAGGGTCAGCGCAGCGGCGTCCTGCAGCTGTCCGAAGGACCATTCGTAGGGGTAGGAGACGAACGGAAGGCGCTCCGGCCGGAGCACCGCATAAGCCTCGGGCGTCGCGGAATGCTCGAGACCCACCGGTTCGTGAGGCACCAGGAATCCGTCCCGCACCAGCTCCTCGCAAAGCCCCGAGGCGAGGAACGCCTCAAAGGTCTGGCGGAAGCCGCTATTGACTTGGCGGAAGAGAGTGCCGTCTCGAGTGTAGACGAAGCCGCTGGGATCCCGGAACGACCCCTCTACGGCTTGCCAGCTCATCGACGGCGGCGGGGAACCAGCATTCGAAAGAAGGACTTAACTGCCTCGCGCACCCGGGCGACCATGGCGAGAACAGAAAGGACGCCGGCGGCAATGAACTGGAGCACGAGGCTTCCAGTCGTGGGGTCGATATACATCGGTCCGTTTCCCAGTGGGTGGGATGCCAGTCTCTGCTTCCTGAGGGGTAACAGAAGTGTAACGGTCCGCTCGGGCCAGCGTCAGTGAGGCAGCCCACAGGGGCTACTCGGAGTGGCTAAGGCGGCCGGAAGCGAGCTCCCTGGGCGCTCATCCTGGACCCAGACGGTCTTGATATTGACGAACTCGTGGATTCCATAGTGGCTCAGCTCCCTGCCATAGCCCGATTGCTTCACCCCCCCAAACGGAAGCCGCGGGTCTGACGCCACCATGGCATTGATAAAGACGAGACCCGCCTCCAGCTCGGCCACGAACCGGTCGCGCTCCTTCGGAACCTGGGTCCAGGCGCTGGCACCGAGGCCAAACTCGGTATCGTTGGCCAACCGGATGGCCTCGTCGATGTCTCTAACCCGGAACAACAATGCCAGCGGACCGAAGACCTCTTCCCGGTAAGCCGGTGAGTTCTCGGTGATCCCGGTGAGGACGCCGGGACTGAAGTAAAAGCCAGGCCGGTCGATCCGCCGCCCTCCGGTCAACAGCCTGGCCCCCAGACTGACGGAGCGCGAAATCTGGTCGGCAAGCGTCCTGACCTGGGCCTCGTTCGCCAGGGGGCCAACATCGGTTGCAGGATCCATCGGGTCGCCCACCACCAGCTTCTCCATCCCCGCCACCAGCCGGCGCTCGAATTCGTCTGCAATGGGTTCGGCGACAATGAACCGTTTGGCCGCGATGCACGACTGGCCGTTATTGATGGTGCGCGCCTTGACGGCGGTGCGAGCCGCAGCGTCCAGGTCGGCCGAGGGCATGACGATGAACGGGTCGCTCCCGCCCAATTCCAGGACGGTGCGCTTGATTTGTTTTCCGGCGGCGCTGGCCACGTGGCTCCCGGCCCCCGTGCTGCCGGTGAGGGTTGCGGCGGCTACCCTCGGGTCTTCTATGACTCGCCGGACCCGATCGGTCTCGATCAGCAGGGTCTGGAAACACCCCTCCGGAAAACCCGCTCGCCGGAATATGTCCTGAATTGCGAGAGCGCACTGAGGGACATTAGAGGCGTGTTTGAGCAGGCCCACGTTTCCCGCGGCCAGCGCCGGAGCGGCAAAGCGAAATACCTGCCAGAACGGAAAGTTCCAGGGCATGATGGCCAGGACCGGTCCGATCGGCTGATAGGTGACGAAGCTTCGGCTGGCGTTGGTCTGCACGACCTCGTCGGTCAGAAAGCGCTCTGCCTGTTCCGCGTAGTAACGACAGCCCCAGGCACACTTTTCCGCTTCCTCGACGGCTGCCTTGAGAGTCTTGCCCATCTCGACCACCATGATCCGGCCGAACTTCTCCTTGTCCGCATCGAGAATCTCGGCAGCGCGCTGCAACAGGCGGGTTCGTTCAGCAATCGGGGTACGGCGATAGCGGAGGAAGGCATCAGCGGCACACTGCAGACGCGCATCCAGCTCCGGCTCTGACAGCGGCGTGAAGGTACGAATGATTTGCCCGGTTGCGGGGTTGACGGTTGCGATAGTCATGCCCCAGCTGCCTTTCTTTCGCTATAATGATCAGCATGAGTGTCATTCACGCATTGTTGCGCCACAGTATCGACTACGCGGGACTGTTTCCTCCCGCGGGGCTCGGCATGCGTGAGGCGGTCGACAACTTCGCCCGTTACATAAGCGATCGGAGCTCCTGGGCACTGGGCCGGTTCGTGGTTCCGGCTCAGCGGCTGGGGGAATTCGAGGCGGCCGCGCAGCCTCACCTGACCCGGCCTGGCTCTCCGGCATGGCGGCTCTCTGCGCTCCTTGGCAGCGGATCTGGATCGGGATCTGACGGCGGTCGCCGAATTCAACCGGCGCAGCGAATCCCGGGGCGATGCCGTTGCCGTGATCGACAGCGTCGAGCTGAAGGCCGATTCCACCGGTGCGTGCAGAATGCCCTGGATCGAGTGCCCCGGCATCTGCAAGCATATATCGAAATCCCCATCGCTGGCGACCCGGGAGATTTGATCCGGACTGATCAACCGGGCGGGCCGCAGGGCCAAGGTGCGGACCGGCGGGACCGAATCGGAGCGCCTTTCCCCACGCCGCGGATTTGGCGCGGTTCATCGTGAACTTGTGTTCGGACCGCCGTACCGTTCAAGGCTACTGCGGGGTTGCATCACGCTTTCAGGGCCGAGTATCCACTCACCTATGCCCCCGACAGTCCCGCGCGGCACGATGTTCGGCTTCCTGAACCTGTTTCTTGCCGCGGCTTTCGTCCGGTTAGGGCTGGACCAACGAAGCGCAGAACAGGTGCTGGAAGAAGGCTCGCTCGAAGCATTTCAAGTCGAGGAGGACGCGATATCCTGGCATGGCCATCGGGTGGGTCTAGGCCGATCTGGAGCAAACCCGTGAGCAGGTCATGGTGTCGTTCGGCTCCTGTTCCTTTACCGAGCCGCTGCAAGAGCTCTACGGTCTTCACCTGCTTCACTCGAGAGTACCTCAGGCGTGAATCAGACCCATGATCCCGGACTGACCTCATGGGTCGAATCTGCTCAGGGCCACCCGGACTTCCCAATTCAGAACCTGCCGTTCGGGGTCTTTCGCCGGGACCCGGCCGAGGCACCGAAGATCGGCGTAGCCATTGGCGATCAGATTCTGGACCTCACCGCATCCGCTGAGGCGCTGAGGACTCCAGACGGCACCCTGGCCTCGGCGTGCCAGGAGCCCTCGCTGAATCGGCTGATGGGTTTGGGCCGGCAGTACTGGTCGGATCTACGGCGCAGATCAGCGGCCTGCTTGCCTCCGGATCTCCCCTCTTATCAGCCGCGACTAGGCGAACGGATCCTGGTTCCGATGGCCGAAGCCGAGCTGCTGGTCCCAGCCCAGATCGGCGACTATAGCGACTTCTACGCCTCGATTCACCACGCTACCAACGTGGGCAGCATGTTCCGGCCGGACAACCCGCTGCTGCCGAACTACAAGTGGATCCCGATCGGGTATCATGGGCGCGCCTCGTCCATCGTCCCCAGCGGAAGCCCGGTCCGCCGGCCCCGGGGACAGATCAAGAATCCTGAGGCAGAGGTTCCGGTGTATGCGCCGAGCCGGGCACTGGACTATGAGTCGGAAATTGGGTGCTTTGTGGGCCCAGGTAATCAGCTGGGAGAACCGGTTCCGCTCGATCAGGCCGAGGACCACCTCTTCGGGCTCTGCCTGGTGAATGACTGGTCTGCCCGGGACATTCAGACCTGGGAATACCAGCCGTTGGGGCCGTTTCTGGCAAAGAGCTTTGCCACCACGATCTCACCCTGGGTGGTCACCTTCGAGGCGCTGCAGCCGTATCGAACGTCGGCTTTTCGGCGGTCCGCGGGTGACCCCCGCCCGCTGCCGCACCTCGACTCCGAGCGCGATCGTACTGGTGGTGGTATCGACGCCGTCGTTGAGGTTTACCTCGGGTCG
Organism: uncultured Gemmatimonadales bacterium; assembly: GCA_963825815.1. Taxonomy (GTDB): domain Bacteria; phylum Gemmatimonadota; class Gemmatimonadetes; order Gemmatimonadales; family GWC2-71-9; genus CAVVWJ01. The sequence goes on from CAWGVB010000013.1 coordinate 152,626, forward strand.
GCGGGTATGCGGAAGGCTGGATTGGAGCCGGTCCGGTTGAGTCGGAGCCGTTTGGCTGATCTCTACTGGACCATGGCGCAGATGTTTACTCATCACACGAGCAATGGCTGCAATCTCCGTCCCGGCGATCTGTTCGCCAGCGGAACCATCTCCGGCCCCTCTCGAGAATCCCGGGGCTGTCTGTTGGAGCTGACCTGGCGTGGAGCAGAGCCGCTGGCGCTCCCAAATGGAGAGACCCGCAAGTTCCTCGAGGACGGAGACGAGGTGATCTTGCGGGCCTTCTGTGAACGGGCCGGTGCGGTCCGGATCGGGCTGGGTGAGTGCCGGGGAGTAGTGACCCCGGCCTAACTTCTCAGCTGTGCCAGCTGAGTCTCATCAACCTTTTTCCACGATACGCTGCAGCACCTGCTGGGCGTAGTCCTTGTCCCACTCTGCCAGGTTCTTGCGGGCGGTGACCTCGACCCTGGTGGTCTTGTCGCTCTTCTGCTCCATCTGGATGGTCACGTCCAGATCGCCCTTCTTGCCTTTGAGCTCGCGGTTCTGCCCGCCATTCTCGGTGCTCGAAGCATCCGGAACAATGCCTTCCTCGTTCATGACAGTGCGCGCCCGGGTGGCGACCTGATCGATAGGCCCGTCAATGAGCGACTCCGCACCTCGGGAAGTCAGGTAGATCCCGGCACCGGCTCCGGCGGCAGCGGCCGCGAGACAACCGGTGGCCGGCAGAGCTACTGCGAGCGCGGCCAGCCAGCGCATCGGTACTATCGATTTGATCGCCATCATGTTGCCTCCGTCAACCGTGGATACCCATGTTGGTCCAAGTGCTGTAGAGTATCGCTCGGCGGTAGCGTGGGCCACAACCTACGTCACCATCTACCGGTAATCCGCATCAATACCGCCTTCCGCCGGTTTGAGCCTTCGGCCATACTTCAGCCATACGGATCTATCGAGGGTATGGTGACCCAATTTCTCAAGACGACCCAGATTGCTATTGGCGGCGCCAGAACCCTTCCCCGGCCGCTACTACGTTGCACCTGAGGTGCTTGCAGCGGAGTTCGAGCAGATCTTTATGCGACGCTGGCTTTGCGTCGGTCGGGAGGACCAGGTCCGGGAGCCGGGCCAGTATTTCCTGCAGCAGATCGGGCCGGAAAGCATCATTGTGCTGCGCGACAAAGCCGGCGTTCTCCGAGCGTACTACAACGTCTGTCGCCATCGGGGGACCAGGCTCTGCGAGGAGCACACCGGGCGGTTTTCCGAAACGATCCAGTGTCCCTACCATGCCTGGACCTACTCGCTCGACGGGCGTCTCATCGGTGCGCCTTCTTCAGGGGACATCGAGGGCTTCAGCAAGTCCGACTATCCACTCCATTCAGTTTGGATCGAATCCTGGGAAGGCTTCCTGTTCGTCAATCTGGCGGAAGATCCTGAGGCGTTCAGCGAAGCGTATCAGCCGCTGATCGGACGCTTCAGCCGGTTCAACCTGCCCAATCTCGCCGTGGCGCGGACCATCGAGTACGACGTCCGAGCCAACTGGAAGCTCCTGTTCCAGAATTATTCCGAGTGTTACCACTGCGGACCGGTACATCCGCCGCTGGCCAAGCTGACGCCCCCCACCAGCGGGGAGAACGACCTGATCGAAGGGCCCTTTACCGGCGGGTTCATGGTGATCAATGAGGGTCATCAGAGTTTGACGATGAGCGGCCGCTCCTGTGGGCTCATGGTGGGAGATCTGCCCGAGGAAGACCTCAACCGGGTGTACTACTACGCCATTTTCCCCAACATGTTACTGAGCCTGCATCCCGACTATGTCATGTTTCACACATTGTGGCCTGAGGCGCCAGATCGTACCCGGATCTCCTGCTCCTGGCTTTTCCATCCGGACACGTTGAGCAATCCCGAGCACAATCCTGAGGACGGGATCCAGTTCTGGGACATGACCAACCGGCAGGACTGGCACATCTGCGAGCAGAGCCAGCTTGGCGTCCAGTCGCGGGCCTATCGGCCGGGGCCATACTCGAAGCGGGAAAGCCTGTCGGTGCAGTTCGACCGTGAGGTACTGAAGTCGCTCGGCTCAGCGGGGGTTCAACTGGAAGAGGACTGAGCTCAGTCGCGTCGCCGCCGGCCCCAGGCGTACACAAGTGAGCCGGTGGCGACGAGCAGCAGCGTGAGGCCCGCGGTTTTGCTCACCGCCAGCAGCTTGTTCGGATCGTCTTCGGCGGGGATCAGCGCCAGGCCAATCGTAACCACTGTGGTAGTGAATCCCAGAGCTGCCAGCCCAATCGCCACCCGACGGCCGCCTGGTACCCGGATAACCTCAGGTCCTGCCGGCTCACCTTGCAGCCGGATCATGGAGGCAAACATCAAAAGGTACGGAATGAAGTAGGAAATGATGGACATGCTGACCAGCACGTCGTACGCGCCTTTCACCGTAGTACCAGCCTGGCCCAGAAAAATGAAAACCGCCGCAATACCCGCCTGGCTCATCAGGCTCACGTAGGGCGAGTTGTACTTCGGGTGCAGCCTACCAAAAGCAGCCGGCAGATACCGATCGATTCCGGCCACAAATGGAAGCCTTCCACCGGCGGCAAACCAGGCGCCGGCCTGCCCCAGCCCACCCAGGACGATGAGCCCGGCAATCGGTGCGACCAGCCAGACCAGGCCGAGGCGCCTGCTGGCTGACTCGATGGCCTGCATGAAGCCCTGGAGACTCTGGATCTGCTGCTGCGGCAGAGCCACCAACATGGCTACGGTCCCCAGGATATAGAGGGCGGTAATCAGCACTCCGGCCGCGAGCAGGGCTCGAGGAATGTTCCGCCGGGCATCTCGAATCTCTTCTCCCAGCATGGAAGCACTCTCCAGCCCGCTGAGGGAAAACGCGATGGTGGACCAGAAGACGATGTCCTTGAGGTGGGTGCTTGGCAGCATCGTCTCGCGGCGAAAACCTGGTGGCCGAGCCAAACCGCAGGAAGGCCAGAAGCCCGAGAGCCATCAGCAGGACTCCGGGCACCCACAGTCCTACGGCACCCAGATTATGCAGCCACTTGCCGACGGATAGGCCGCGAACATTGAGCCCAGCGGCGATTCCCAGTGCAATGAGGGAGAAGGCGATGAAATACAGGGGACTTGCCGCCAGGCCGCGCCATGACGGGCCGCCCAGGAAAAGCGCCGCCGATGCGGTGAAGTAGAACAACCCCGGAAAGTAGGGAAGGTTGCAGGTCCAGTACGTCCATCCGGTGATGAAGCCGGCAAACTCCCCGAAGGCGCGCTTGCTCCAGACGTAGCAGCCGCCTTCGTTGGGATACCGGGAGCTGAGCTCGAGCACGGTAAACATGAGCGGCAGGTAAAACGCCGCGCACCCCATCAGCCAGACCACGATGGAGCTCGGTCCTGCCGCCGCTGCAGTACTGATCCATCGAACGGTAAAGCCGGTGACCAGATAGAACAGCAACAGATCGCGGAACCCCATGACTCGGCGGAGCTGTGGGTGCTCCTCGGCTCCCGTTGCGGCGATATCGGTCACACCATGTAGTGTTTGGGCGGGTTCTCGAGCTGAAGAATTGCGCGATCGATCCGGAAGGGACTGAGCTCGTGCCCGGTGTGGCCGTCCACGGCCAGCTCGGCCAGGATCTTCCCGACGACTGAGGCAAACTTGAAGCCGTGCCCGCCACCGATCGCTACCAGGGCGCCGGGGTGATCCGGCAGGCGATCGAGCACGAAGTCGCGATCGGGAGTGAGCGTGTAAAGGCAGGTTTTGGTATAGATGATCGGGCCCAGGGCCCCGGGGATATGTCGGCTCAGGAAGTCGCACACCCGGCGCAGCGCCGCCTGGTCCGGGTCGAAGGTCCGGGTCTCGGCCGTCACCTCTCTGCCGCCGGCATCCTGCCCCGCCTTGGTACCGGCCTCACCGAAGATGGGAAAGCCGTAGAAGCAGGGGTCGTCCATCCAGATCCAGATGGGGAAACGGCCGGGCTGGAAATCCTCCGGTCGAGGGCAAGCAAAGTAGGTCACCTGCTCCTGAGTGACCGTCAGTGGCAGCCGGTAGCCGAAGGCGGCCAGCGCTGTGTTGGACCATGCCCCGGTCGTCATCACTAACCGGCGGCAGCGGATTCGGTCTCCACCCACGTCCAGTTCGATTTCTCCGTCCCGCGGGCGAATCGAGCGGACGTCAGCTCGTTCCCGAAGCACTGCACCGTGGGCTCGTGCCATCCGCTGATGCGCGGCGTTGGCTCGAGCTGCCATGGCGATGCCGCTCTGTTCCTGATAGAGGCCGTGGATGTCGTCCGAAACCTGGAACGCCGGCCACCGGCGCATGATCTCTCGAGCGTCGAGCGTCTCGTAGGGCACTCCAGCCGCGGCCATGCTGTCGGCGTAATGGCTGAGGGGTATGGCACTGACTCGGGGACCGAAGTCCAATCCGCCGGTCCGAAGAATCAGCTGCTCGCCAGCATCCTGCTCCACTTCAGCCCAGGCGCGGTAGGCGTGCTTGGCCAGCTCGACATATCCCGGGGTGTGGTAGGAGAGCCGGATGATTCGGGAATGATCCTGCGACTCTCCCCGAACGTGGCCCAGCTCGAACTGTTCCAGGCCGAGCACCTCGCCGCCGGCTCGCCGCGCCAGCCAGTACGCCGCGGCGCTGCCGAAGCCACCCAGCCCGAGGACTACGTACTCGTAATTTTGCTTCATGGCCCTCGGTTGGCGGCGTCATCCGGGGCGAGCTTCTCGTTCACATAGCGGCGAATGTCGAGGCTGGCGCTCTCCATGGGAGCGTAGAACCCGTACTGGAACATCCGCGATTGCATGCCGCGTTGCACATTTTCGCAGATGGCCCAATCCTGCCGGTTGATCCGGTCCCAAAAGATGACGGCATCCGCCGGATCGAAACCGGGGCGTTCGATTTCACCCGGGTCGAAGAGAAAGTCGCAGACCACCGTGGTGCGGCTCGGGCCGGACGGCCAAAGGGTGTATGCCGTCACGTGATCGGCGGAGAGACTGATCATGAAGTTGGGATAGATCAGCTCGCCCTTGTGGCGCACCTGCTCGTCGGCGCTCAGGCCGGGAAAGGGACGCCGGTTCGAGGTACCGGTCTCGGTAAAGGTCCACGCTCCCTCCCGGTGCGGTATGCCCCGGTCCCAATCGAGAGCTGATCCACCGGCCTCTCTGAACGCTGGAACCAGCCGGCAAAGCTCCGGATGAACCGGACCGCAGTGGTAGCACTCGTTGTAGTTCTCCAGCAGTACCTTCCAGTTGGCCTGTACTTCGTAAGTGATCCGATGTCCTGACCGAAGCTCGGCCAGTGGATACCGGCTGAGCCGCTCGGGAACGGCAGCCAGTTGGGTTTCCAGGGTGTAGCCTCGGGAGGCGGACTCCTCCGGTGAAAGGTTCAGAAAGAAGAATCCGGCCCAGACCTCGACCCCGACCGGAAACAAGCCGAGCCCGGCTTTGTCACACTCCTCCGGTGATACGTAGGGAGCCGTCCGCAACTCGCCCGACAGATTGTAGGTCCAGGAGTGGTAGGGACAGCGAATGCTGCTGGAGAAGGTGCCTAGGCTCTGCTCCGGAACCAGCCGCGAGCCCCGATGCCGGCACACGTTATAGTGGGCCGCCAGCCGGCCCTCGCGGGTGCGTACCACGATCACGCTTTCCCCGGCAACATCGAGCACCACGTAGTCGCCGGGTTCGGCCAGTTGCTCCGCTCTTCCACCGCAGAACCACTCCCGGTGGAAGATTCGCTCCCGTTCCTGCTGAAAAATCTTATCCGAGAAGTAGTAGTCGCGGTGCAGCGTGCGTTCCATCGACGGTGGACTCCTCAACCAGGCCCGTTGGGCCTCCTCACCGGCCGAGCCCGCATGTCTCGCATGATCTCCCGGGCGGCGTTATACCCACACGCGCCCATGACCCCACCACCGGGGTGGGTGGCAGCGCCACACAGGTACAGCCCGCGAATCGGCGTCCGGTAGTCGGCGTACCCCGGCACCGGTCTCATGAAAGAGAGACTGCTCAACGACATGGTGCCTTGCATGATGTTGCCGCCGGTCAGCCCGAATCGCCGCTCGAGATCCACCGGCGTGAGCACCTGCCGGCCCAGCACCGAGCGCCGGAAGTTGGGCGCGTATTCGTTCATCAGATCGAAGCACCGCTCGGCGTACTTCTCCTTTTCTTCCTGAAGGGTGAGCCCGGGGGCCAGCTTGTAGGGGAAGTACTGGGTGAACATCGACATCACGTGCTTGCCTGGGGGGGCCAGGGTATCGTCGAGCACCGACGGGATAGTGGCCTCGATGATGGGATGGTCCGAAGGACAGCCGTATTTGGCGTTGTCGTAGGCCCGCTCGATGTACTGCATGGTCGGCGAGATGTGAATGGTCCCCCGGTGCTGCGGCCCCGGTTCAGTACCCGGGACCGCCTTGAAGTCGGGCAGCTCGCTCAGAGAGATGTTGATCTTCAGGCTGGCGCTGCTGTAATCGATATTGCGGATGTCCTGGACGAAGTCGTCCGGCAGCTCTTTCGGGTCGAGCAATTTGAGGAAGGTGACGTGAGCGTCGGCGCCCGAGGCAACGCGCCGAGCCCGAAACTCGGTCCCATCCTTGAGAACTACTCCGACTGCCTCGCCCCGTTTCACCAGAATGCGGCTGACTTCGGCGTTGGTCCTGATTTGCGCGCCCCGCTCCCGGGCAACCGAGGCAATGGCGTTGCTGATGCCTCCCATGCCGCCCCGCACGTAGCCCCAGACTCCCCTGATCCCGTCGCATTCTCCCATAACGTGATGGAACAGGACGTACGCGGTTCCCGGCATCGAGGGAGAAGCCATGGCACCGATGATTGCGTCGGTTGCCAGGGTGACCTTCAACTGTTCGGACTCGAACCACCGATCGAGAATGGGGGTGGCCGCTCCGGTCAGGATCTCGATGGCCTTCTGGCCATCCTTGCCCAGCCGAGCGAAGCTCATCCCCAGCTTGGCCAGCTTGGCCAGATTGCCGGGCCGGAAAGACCATGGGTTCGGAGGGGTTTGCGTCAGCGTGGGCTCGATAAACGCGGCCACCCGCTCCAGCATGGCCTCGTACTTGGGCAGAGCGTCGGCGTCCTTGGTGGAGAACTTGGAGACCTCGCTGTGAGTCTGCGCCTTGTTCGGACCCAGCAGCAGTGAACGGCCATCCGGAAACGGGGTGAATGACGACGGATTGCGGGGGAGCATCTTGAAGCCGTGGCGCTTCAGCTCCAGGTCACGGATGATCTCGGGCCGAAGCAGGCTGTTCACGTACGCGGCGGTGGAAACCTTGAAGCCGGGCCACAGCTCCTCGGTAACGCAGGCGCCACCCAGGACCTCTCGCCGCTCGAGCACCAGAACGTCGGCGCCGGTACCGGCAACGTAGGCGGCGGTGACCAGGCCGTTGTGGCCACCGCCGATGACGATGAGGTCGAAGGTTTGGGTCATAACCAGCCGATCGAGCTATCGGGTGAGCAGGATCTCAGTTCTGGCGTACACGTACCGGCCGTTGTAGCCGAAGGGCGAAGCGACTGCCCAGGGGAACGTATAGCCGTTGTTGTTATCCAGATCCTGCATCTTCGAAGGGTACGTGTCGAACAGGTTCCTGGCCCCAACGGAGATGTTCACCTGGTCGAACCGATAGCCCACCTCGGCGTCAAAGAGCGTCCGCGGGTCGAAGGTATCCGCCGCCACTCCCCCGAACTCGGCTGAGCGTCCCGAGCCATAGTACAAGACCCGGCCCAGCGCATGGAAACGGCCTTGCGACCAGGTGGGGGTGAACGTCGCACGCCAATCGGGACGTTCCTCGGTGATGGCCAGGGTGGTAATCAGATCCAGCGAGCCGGTAAACGACGTGCCCGTCCCCTCCAGAATGGGGGGCAGACCTTCGACGTGCGTGAGCTCGTTCTTGGTGTAGTTGACCGCGGCGTTGAGGTCGAGGGTGCCGTTCCCCGCAGGCAGTCTCAGATCCGCCGTGAGGTCCACCCCTCTGGTTCTGGTGTCCACCGCGTTGGTGGGAAACTGCACGCCCCCGATGGTGGTGAGTCCGGAGTCGGCCAGAATTCGGGCGACCACGCTGTCTCCCGCATCGTAGGTGGCGCCGAGCAGAATGCGGTCGTTGATCTGGATGTGGAACACGTCCAGCGTGAGGATGAAGTTGTCCCTCGGAGAGAAAACCAGGCCGCCACTGAAGTTGACCGACGTCTCCTCCTTGAGCGGCTGGGCCCCGAAGATCTGGGAGGCCCGGTTGCTCACTGGGAAATTGCCGATTTCCACCAGGCTCCCGGCAATGAAGTTGGTGGTGACGTGGCTGAACCAGCTCTGGGGCAGGTTCGGCGCCCGGAACCCCGTGCTCGCCGCGGCGCGGAGCACCAGGTTCTTGCCCGGTTGGAACCGGAGCGCGGCTTTACCGGTTACCCGGGACCCGAAGTCGCTGTAGTGCTCGTACCGGCCGGCGACGTTAGCCAGGATCCCTTTCGTGAGATTCGACTCCAGGTCGAGATAGGCTCCCACGTTGTCGCGCGAATTGTTACTGGCGTCAGTGGGAGAGAACCCGGAGAAGACCGATGAGCCGGCGGGGGCCAGGTCTCCCGGCGTATTCACGCTGTCCTGGGACAGGTGCCCCCCGTTGATCCAGGACGCGGTCTCTCCCGCCACAATCTCGTAGTTCTCGTGCCGAAACACCCCACCGAAGGCCACGCTGATCGGGTTAGGCAGGAGGAACTCGATGGGTTTGACCAGGTTGATGCCAACGAGAAATTCACCGCGTCTGAGACTGCCGGCGTCGAATTCCGTCTGATTTGGTATCCCGGGGTCATCCGCCGTGCCGAGAACGCCGTCGAGCCCGGGAGCGCAGGCGGTTTCCAGGCAAGGACCGAGAGAGGGGTTCAGGGTATTTTTAAGGTTGTAATCGAAGGTGTTTCGCCCGTAGGAAGCGCCCGCATCGAGCGACCAGCCTGAAATATTGGAGCGGAATCCGCCGGCAGCCGAGTAGTCGTTCACGTTGGGACGAAACTCCGGAAGAAACCCGTTCGGGTAGATCGCCGGCCAGTTCCGGTTGTTGAGGGGAGCGCGGTAATACCCGTTCCCGGTCCCCACCCGATTGCTGAACCCGCCGAAGGCATAGAACTCGGATTTCCCGCTTTCGCCCAGCGGCATTCGCAGATTGGCAAACGACAACAGGTCTCGCTCCAGCCCGTCTCCCAGATGGTTGACCGGCTGAGGCACGCCATTGCGCTTCTCGAGGATTTCGCCGGTGTTCACATCGACGGAATCAGTGACGCCACTCAGGTCCTGAAGGCCACCGTCCGGAAAGGCCCGGTTGGTAGGCTCGCGATTCATGAACTGGCCAAACAACCCGAGCGAACCCCGGCCCAGCTTGAAACCCACCCCGCCGTTCACATCCGCGGTGGTGCCGTCATCGTTGAAGCCCTTGCCGGTGAAGTAGCGGCCGGCGGATGTATTGATGAAAGGCGTGAACTGCCCCTCCTTCATCACGATATTGACCACGCCCGCAATGGCATCGGACCCGTACTGCGAGGATGCCCCATCCCGCAGCACTTCGATTCTCTCGATGGAGCTCGAGGGAATGGCGTTCAGGTCGACGCCACTCGACCCTGCCGGAGAGCCGAGTGGGAAGGTGTTGAGCAGCGCGGTCTGGTGCCGGCGCCAGCCGTTCACCAGCACCAGCGTGTGATCGGGCGAGAGGCCCCGCAGCGTAAACGGACGGACGATATCGGTCGCGTCGGTTACCGTCTGGTGGGGGAAGTTGATCGAGGGGGAAAGCGAGGCGATCACCTGGCTCGTTTCCGTCGTGCCCTGCTCTTGAATGTCCTGGGAGGTGTAGACATCCACCGGTACCGCGAGCTCCTCGGCCGCGGTGTGCCGCGCCCGGGAGCCCACGACGACATCGATGGGAGCCAGCTCTACCGCATTTCGTCCCAAAGTGAAATCCTGGCGCACCGTCTGCCCGGCTACTACGGTTACTATAGCGGAGGAGGAGGCATAACCGATGAGGCGGGCCCGCACCGTTTCCTGTCCGGTGGGTACCCCCCTCAGCTCGTAGTCCCCCTGGCTACCGCTGGTAGCCCTGACCGTGCTGCCTTCGATGGTGAGTGAGGCGTTTGCCAGGGGTGCTCCGCTACTGTCTTTCACCGTCCCCTTTATGGTTCCGGCTTGCGCCGCAAGCGGAGCAGCGAAGCAACCCAGGGTGAATGCGTAAGCCACGATTCGGACGAGGTGTCTCAGCACAGAGACCTCCGTGGGGGATGTCGGGCGGGAGTTGGGACGGTGAACGAATAGCTATGTAAATACGACCCGGCGAATAGGGCGTCAAGCGGCACACTTTGACAGAACTACGGTGGTTTAGCACATTGGCGGGGACAGCTCCGTGGCCTGGCCGGGTCACGACGTTGCTCTTCTAACCGCAGCTCCATTCCCAATAGTTGAAGCACCGATCACCTCAATCGACCAGCTGGCTGTTTCTGTTCGAAGGAGAAGCCCCATGAGATTTGCCACTTGTACGGGCATGCGCGTGCACTTGTTGCTCGGTGCCCTCCTGGCAGGCGTCAGCCTCAGCCTACACGCACAGCAGGGCTCCATAGCCGGAAAGGTGAGCGATGCCACCACCGGCCAGCCGCTGGAAGCTGCGCGTGTGGTCCTGGCGGGACCGAACCGAGTCGAAACCACCGGCCAGGACGGGCAGTACACCATCCGCGGCGTCGCACCGGGCAGGTACCAGCTCAAGGTATTGCGGCTCGGGTACCAGCCCACGGCCGACACGGTCCAGGTCGCCGCGGGCGAGATCGTGGCCCATAACTTCGCCATGACTCTGTCGCCGGTGCAGCTCGATGAGCTCGTCACCACAGCGACCGGCCAGCAGAGCCGGCTGGAGATCGGCAACTCCATTGCCACCATTCCAGGCGGCGCAAATAGCAGAAGAGGCACCGATCACGGAATTCACCAATCTGCTCAGTGGAAGAGCCGCCGGCGTTCAGGTGCTCAAGAGCAGCGGCGCCACCGGTACCGGCACCAAGATCAGGATTCGCGGGCTCCAACAGCGTGTCACTGTCGAATGAACCGCTCTACTACGTGGACGGCGTCAGGATCGATGCTCGAGCCCAATGGGTATGCCTACAACATCGGCGGCCAGTCCACCTCGCGCATCAACGACCTGAACCCGGACGACATCGAGAACATCGAGATCGTGAAAGGCCCGTCCGCCGCCACGCTGTACGGCATTCAAGCCGCCAACGGCGTGGTTCTGATCACCACCAAGAGGGGGGTGGCTGGGAAACCTCGCTGGAACGCGTTCGTCGAACAGGGAGCGGTCACCGACCAGAACACCTACCGGACGAACTACTTCGGCCGCTCGGCCGATCCGAACTTCGACCCGGCTACTGGTGATGCCTCCGGCTGTACCCTGTTGCTCAAGCCCAGGGCGACTGCGTGCAGAGCCGGATCGACACCTACAATCCGCTGAACGACCAAGCCCAGCGTCCGCTCTCCCCGGGACACCGCCAGCAGTACGGACTCAACGTTGCCGGCGGCACCGATGCGGCCACTTATTACGTCTCCGCCGAATACGAGGGAGAGGTCGGCGTCTACAAGATGCGGGGCTTCGACTTCGACTCGGTCAGCCAGGCCACCAACGACGACATTCCCCAGGAGCAGGTCCGGCCCAACTGAGCTGGACAAGCTCAGCCTTCGGGCCAACGCGACGCGCCAAGGTCGCGTCCAACGCCGATCTGCAGCTCTCGCTCGGCTATCTCACCAGCCAGCTGCACCTGCTGGAGAACGACAACACCCTCAATTCGGTGATCGGCAGCGGCGACGGCAGCGGGTTGCCCCAGGATATCAATCGGGGGTGGTTCCTGGTACCCGGCCGAGATTTTTGCGGAGCGGAACCGTCAGGGCATCGGCCGGTTCACCGGCGGGCTCACCGCGAACTGGCGGCCGCTCCACTGGCTCAGCACCCGAGCTACGTTCGGCTACGATGTGACCAATAAGCAGGACACCCAGTTCTGGCCCACCGGCGAAGTGAATCCGTTCGCCTACCCGACCGAGAACGAGGGTCAGCTCAACATTACCCGGGGACAGGCGTCGCAGCTGTCGGTGGATCTGTTCACCGCGGCCAGCTATCAGGTCACTTCGGCCTGGAGCGGAAGAACCGCGGTCGGCGGCCAATATTTCCGGAACCTTAACACCAGCAATTATTCCCAGGGACAGGGGCTCGCCCGGGGCACTGAATCGATCTTCGGCGCGGCAACCACCGACGCCTCCGACGACTACGTGGAGAGCAGATCAGCCGGCGGCTTTATCGATCAGCAGATGAGCTTTCGGAACCGGCTCTTCCTCACCGCCGGCCTCCGGTTGGATGATAACAGCGCCTTCGGCAAGAACTTCGATACCAAGCCCCTGCCGAAGCTCAGCGCCTCCTGGGTGGCCCGCGAACAGCAGGCCGGGGGATGGCTCAACACCCTGCGGCTACGAGCCGCGTATGGCCAGTCCACCCAGCAGCCCGGAACCATCGATGCCCTTCGCTTTTATGGTCAGTCCGCCGTGCGCAAGGACGCGGTGTCGGGCAGCGGCGTTACCATAGCCAACCTGGGGAATGCCGATTTCAAGCCGGAGCTGTCGCAAGAGATCGAAGCCGGCTTCGATGCAGGGCTGTTCTCCAACCGGGTGACCCTCGAGGCAACCTATTTCTACAAGCAGACCAGCGATGCACTGATCAAGCGTGAGATCGTGCCCTCGCTGGGAACCACCAGCACCCAGTTCTTCAATCTGGGTCAGGTGTCGAATCAGGGCATCGAGCTGCGGGTGGATACCCGCATCATCGACCACCCCAATTTTGCCTGGGATCTGACGTTCAGCGGCTCACTTGTACAAGAACAATCTGGATGACCTGGGCGAAGGAGTGGCCCCGATCACCCTCGGGTTCATCCAGCGGCATGTGGAGGGCTACCCGCTGGGTGGCATCTGGGACCGGCCCATTCTCTCCTTCAGCGACGCCAACGGCAATGGCGTCATCGAGCCGGGCGAATATCAGGATCGGAGACACGGCCGTGTTCCGCGGGTCGGCCGTTCCCACTCGGGAATTCGGCCTGCGGACCGCACTGTCTCGTTCTTCCGCAATCTGTTCAACGTGGGAGCGCTGTTCGATTATCGCGGCGGGCACTGGATCGAGAACGGCACCGACTCCTTCCGCTGCGGCGGCGGCGCTCATCTACTGCCGTGCGCTGATCGACCCCACCGCCCCCCTCAAGGATCAGGCAGCCGCTGCGGCATACACCTACGGAGATCCCAACGGCTTCACCGAGTGGGGTTTCTTCGAGCCGGCGTGGTTCATCAAGCTGCGCGAGCTGTCACTCACTTTCAATGCACCCGACAACATCGCCCGGGCGCTCCGGACATCCCGCCTCAGCCTGACGCTCAGTGGCCGCAATCTTCTGACCATAGATGATTACAGCGGAATCGACCCCGAGGTGAACGGCTTCGGGCAAGGACGGGAAGGCTCCAGCAACTTCGCCGCCACCGACTTTCTTCTCGCAGCCTCAGGTCCGCTACTGGGTCGCGCGAGTGAACCTTGGCTTCTGACCGGGAGACCACAGCAATGTATCCTGATAAAATTCAGCGCCCGGTTTTTCGCCTCGGCAGTCCCGCTGCTCCTTGCGGAGTGGCCGCGTGCGGGCTCCTCGACACGGACCCACCCAACATCGTCGGGTCGGACGATCTGGACACTCCCGACCGGGGCCGCCACCAAGCGACTGGGGGCCATCAGCATCTTCACCTGGCTAAGGATGGTGATTTCCAGCCGGTGGGAATCCCGGGGAACACCGACCCGAGCAACTCCAACGACTTCTCCGATGGTTACGTCCTGCTGAGCGGCATCCTGGCCGACGAGTTCGTGAATCCCGGATTCATCCCCAGCCGGACCGAGATCGATCTCCGGATTGACTCAGCCCACCACCGCAGGACTGGCTGAGCTGTACCAGTCGCTGCATCGGGCCCGGAGCGCGGCGGAGGACGCCGCAGTAGCCCTTCAGTCGTTCGGCACCGATCCGGATGCCGATACCGGGATTCCGGAGATGCACTCGCTGTCCGGGTACGTGTACACCATGCTGGCGGAAGGTTTCTGCTCCGGGGTCACGGTCAGCCGATATAGAAAATGATCAGATCGTGCTTCGGAACGCCGCTGACGACGGCTCAGGTCCTGGACACGGCCATCCTGCGGTTCAATACTGCACTGGCTCATCCCAGCATCGTCGCCGGCGACCCGATTCACTCACTGGCATCCGTCGGACTCGGACGGGCCTTGCTGGATCAGGGGCGCTTTGCCGAGGCGGCTGCCGCCGTCGCGAGCGTGCCTCCCGAATTCCTGTACGAGACCGAGCACTCGACCACGCCCGCCGCATTACACAATGGCGATGTTCGAGGCATTCAACAACGGAGAGTTCGGCGTGGAGGATCCAGGAGGGCGGCAACGGGCTGCCCTACGTCTCCGCCGGCAGATGTCCGGGTCACCGGTGACTCCGGGGTTGCGTCGGACAACAACACGGAGACGCTGGTTTCCCAGCAAGTATTCCGGCTTCGACGCATCGGTCACCGCTGGCGGATTACACCGAAGCCCAACTCATCATTGCCGAGAGCGAGCTTCAGACCGGCGCGTACTCTGCTATGACCCAGCGACTGAACGATCTCCGCGCCCTGGTAGGGCTGGACCCGCTGGCCACCCCCGGCAACGTCGATGATGCGGTCGATCAACTGTTCGCTGAGCGCGCGTTCTGGCTCTTCGCCACCGGACATCGATTGGGTGATATGCGGCGGCTGATTCGGCAGTACGGGCGCGACCCGGAAACGGTGTTTCCCACCGGTGACTGGTTCAAGGGCGGCCTCACATATGGAACCGACGTAAACCTGCCCGCTGCCACGAAGAGAGCAGAACAATCCGAACGTGCCGACCTCAGGTGGAGGCTGCCTGAACCGGGATGCGTAGTTCGCTAAGAGCTGGGAGCTCGGAGCTGCGAACTCCCAGGCTCAGCTCTCAGCTAGAACACTGAGAGGGATGATCTGTCGAGATCGCTCTCCAGGATCCACTTGACCCCCTGGCCGGGTTGGATCCGAAGATCGTCACTGGTAGTGGAGCCGGACCCGCCGACCGCATAGGCCCGCAGCCGGACGTTTCCTCCTGTGGTCAATTTGCGGAAGGGAAATGTGAACTGCCCGTTGCTGAGCCCGGCGACCATTCCCAATCGCTGCGACTGACTGCCGTCCATGAGGTATATGACGATATCGCTCCAGTGGTGATTCTCGATTAGGACCAGGATTTCCGAGTCGAGTGAGGAGTCGTTCGATCCGGAGGAGCCCTTCGAGTGGGATGAAAAAAGACCACAGCCCACGCCCGCTGAAAGCAACACACCGAAGCTGAGCACTCGGCGAAGGACGACCATGGATTTCAATAAACCGAGAAGCTGGATCGGTCGAGATTGTTTTCCAGAGTCCAGGTGATCACCTGGCCCGGTACCACGAGGATGTTTTCGCTGGTGAACGGCTGCCCGGCAACGGGCAGGGCCCGTAACCGGACGCCGGCGCTGTTATTGAGCCGTTGCGAGGGAAAATCGAAGCTGGCCGCGCCCAGAGCCGTGACCATACCCAGGCGCTGCGGAAGGCCCCCGGCCATCAAGTAGACGGTGATGTCGCTCCAGTTGTGACTGGTGACCTGAACCGAGACCTGCGGGGAAAACCGGACCGGAGGAAAACCGGGGAGGGTGAGAGGTAAGCAACCCCGCAGCTGGGCGAGGTGCCAAGAAGCAGAAGACACACCCGGGGCGAAAGGATGTAACCGCGTGGTAACCTCCGGGCGGCCAGCGCTGCTCCGGAATGAAACGCCCTCACGAAGATACCATGCACCTCGGCCACCGGTAGACGGAAGGTAGAGTATTGACGCCCCCATCCCCGCGCCGTACAATGCTGCCTGACGCGTCACCATGCTTCGACGCGCCGCACCTGAAAAAATCACGCTTTCCGCTGTGCCCAGTAAGCCGATCAGCATCCCTCCACCCCCGGTCCGGAGGACGAATCGTGCCCACCTGTCGTCAGCTTCTTTTCATCGCCGCTCTGCTCACCGTCGGCATTCCGCTCGCCGCCCAGCAACCCACCACGGTGAGTGGTCACGTTACCCGAGAGGATGGCACTCCGCTGCCCGCAGCCACGATTGCCATCCCGGACCTCGGCCTCAGCACCACGTCGCGCACCGACGGAAGCTACGGCTTACTGGTGCCCGGTCAGCACGTCGGTGCGCAAGTTGCGCTCACTGTTCGCGCCATCGGCTTCAAACCCACCACTGCCCAGATCACTCTCGACCCCACGGGAAACGTCCAGGACTTCGGATTGGTGGCAAATCCCCTACAACTCGGTGAGATCGTGGTGACCGGAGCAGGAACGGTATCAGAGGTCGAAAAGCTGGGCAGCGTCCGCAACAGCGTGGACTCGTCCCTAATCAATCGAAGCAACGAACCCAACATCGTAACCGCTCTCTCGGCCAAGGCCCCGAACGTGGAGGTCACCTCCACCGCGGGCGACCCAGGCGCCTCGACAGCCATTCGCATCCGGGGGGCCAATACGCTGGGCAGCACCGGGGAGCCGCTCTTCATCGTCGACGGACTGCCCATCGACAACTCCACTGTGACCACGACGTCGTTCGATGGCACCGGTTTTGGCGGCCAGCAGGGCACTGCGTCGCCGAACCGGGCGTCGGACCTCAACCCAGCCGACATCGAATCGGTGGAGATCTTGAAGGGAGCGGCCGCCGGCTCGATCTACGGTGCCCGGGCCGGCCAAGGCGTCATTCTCATCACCACCAAGCGGGGTCATCCCGGCGCGACGACGTACTCGCTTACCTCTTCGCTGTCGGTGAGCGACGTGAACCGCTTCCCTGCGCTCCAGACGGCCTATGGGCACGGCGACGCCGACAGCCTCGGCGTACCGACTTCGGATCCCTGCGTGCCCGGCGGTGCGGTCGACTGCGAGGGAACGGGAGACAGCTGGGGACCGGCACTGCCCGGTGGCACGCCGACATTCGATCACGCCCGGGAGAGTGTTCCGGACCGGCGTCATGACCGACAACACGCTGACGATCTCCGGGGGCAACGACCGTACCTTGTTCTATCTCTCAGGGTCCTACACCAATCAGGACGGAACCTTCGTCGGACCCCAGAACTCCTACCAGCGCGTACTCATTCCGGCTGAAGGGATCCCACCGCGTCAGCGACAACTTCACCGTTGGGGGGCAACGTCGCCTACTCCAATGCCGACGGCCGGTTCATCCAGAAGGGCAGCAACTTCAGCGGCATGCATGCTCGGTGCGTGGCGGAGCCCGCCGGAGTTCGATAACCGCACCTATCTGGATCCGGTCACCGGGCATGCACCGCTCCTACCGGTTCCCCAATCCGTCGGCCTCCTCGTTCGGACCGAGCCGAGGGTACGACAACCCGTTCTTCACCGCCAACGTTCCGGTCAGCAGCGCCATGGCCGACCGGGTGTTCGGCAACGTCAATCTGGACTATGTCCCGCGGTCCTGGCTCCGGTTCAACTACACGCTCGGCGTGGATTACTCCGGCGACGACCGGCTGCAGGGGCAGCCGCAGACCTCTTCCAATATTCCCAACCCGTTGGGCCAGGTGGTCAAGGTCAACCTGGTCACTCAGCAGTTTGACCACAACCTGACCGGCACGGCCACCTACAAGCTGAGCCCGAGCCTGGGCGGCAGCTTCACCCTGGGACAAAACCTGAACACCCGGAGCCTGCGTCAGCTCGGGGGCGTCGGCAACAGTCTGCTCGCGCCCGAGCCGTTCACGCTGACCAACACCGCGAGCCAGCTTCCCCCGATCGACAACGAGACCAAGGTCCGGACCTCGTAGGGCTACTTCGGGCAGGGCACGCTGGATATCTCGGACCAGCTCTTCCTCAAGGCGGGCTGCGTTACGACGGGGCCTCGAGCTTCGCGTCAGGACAACCTGCGCAGCTGGTATCCCAGCGCCAGCGCCGCCTGGCAGTTCACCAAGCAGATCGGACCTGGGCGGCAGACTCTCACGTACGGCAAGCTTCGCGCAGCGTATGGCGAGGTGGGCACCCAGCCGAATCCCTACCTCACCGTGTTCACCTTCCTCAGCGGCGGCACCTTCCAGGACGGGTGGGGAGGAAACCTCACCGCCTCGCAGAATGGCTTCGGCGGTCTGTTCAGCGACACCACCCGAGCCACCCAGCTCAAGCCCGAGCGGACCCGTGAGCTCGAGCTGGGCATCGACCTGGGGCTGTTCAACGACATCGCGGACCTGAGCTTCACCTGGTACAGGCGCACCAGTCCAAAGACGTCATCCTGACGCTTCCCGGTGGCCGCCAGCACCGGGTTCATCAACGTGGCCACCAACGGAGCGGAGATCCGCAACGCCGGCACCGAGTGGGCGCTCAACATCCGGCCCATCACCAGGCGGGATTTCTCCTGGGATCTCGGCTTTCTCTTCTCCACCAACCGGAACCGGGTGGTAAGCCTGGCGGGACCGCAGTTCGTCAACTACGGCGGGGTCGGCGGCTTCGCCATATCGGTGGCCGAAGTCGGGCAGCCCGTCGGCGCGTTCCGCGACTACGATTACATCCGCTGTGGCCGCGGCATCACCATTCTGGATGGAGCCTCCAATACGGTGAATGTGGACGATCTCTGCGGTGCGGACGCCAACAGCCAGAACGCGCTGTTCATCAATGACGGCATCGTATAGCAACACCGGTGGCGACGCCGGCGCTGGTGCCGGCTACCCTCTGCTCGACCCTGATAGCCGGATCATCGGCGACCCCAACCCCAAGTGGACCGGATCGGTGCGGACCGGTCTTCGGTTCGGCAAGATCTCGGTATCCGGACTGGTTGATGTACGACATGGAGGTCTGGTCTACAACGGGACCCGAGGCGCGCTCAACGCGATCGGGACTTCCAAGGAGTCGGGCGACCTGCGGGGAAAGAACGTCGTTTTCGGACAGGATTTCATGCCCGGTGCGGTGGCCGGCCCAGGAGTGGGGACCAGCGCGGTGCTCGATCAGAACTGGTTCCAGAACTATTACAGCACCTTCACCTTCCTCGGCCAGCCGTTCTACGAGAGTGGCAGCTTCGTCAAGCTGCGGGAGATCTCGGTGGGATACACCTTCACCGGTGGTTTTGTGCAGCGGACGCTTGGCCTCAGCAGCATCGATGTGCGCGTGGCAGGCCGGAATCTCGCCGTGTGGACCGACTATACCGGAGCCGATCCGGAGACCAACCTCTCCGGCGCCGACACCGGGGCGCGGGGCATCGACTGGTTCAACAATCCCCAGACTCGCTCGTTCGTGTTCTCGGCGACCCTAAACCGCTGACAGCCGCCGACCCCACTCGAGGGATTCCGCCATGCGCACTCATTTCACGACCGCGCTACTCGCTCTCGGTGCCGGGCTGGGGATCGTCGGCTGCAGCGACTTCCTTAACCGGTCCCAAACTATCCGACAATCCGAATCGGCCGGTCACCGCCGCCAACGCCAATCTGCTGGTAGCGATTGCAGACCAATCTGTCGGGCATCATCGAGGGTCACCTCGGCCGCACCATCTGCATCTGGATGCAGCAGTGCGCCGGTACCCGGCTGCAGTACAACAGCCTGGGGGTTTATATCGTGGGTGATGATGACTACTTCATCCCCTGGAGCCAGCTCTACGGTCCCGGTGGTCTACTGGATATTCGGAAACTGGAGAACCAGGCGCTGGCTTCCGGCAACTTGGCGTATGCCGGGGTGGCGGAGGTTCTCGAGGCCTGGTTTATGGGGCTCGCCACCAGCGCCTGGGGAGACATTCCGTATTCGCAGGCGGCAGACTCGACCTTCCCAACCCCGGTTCTGGATCCGCAGGATCAGGTGTATGCTGCGCTCCAAGCAAAGCTGGATCAGGCGATCGCCTCGATGAATACCGTTAATCCCGGCGGCAGCCCTCCAGGCGTTGAGGACCTGGTCTATGGCGGCGACCTGGCAAAATGGACGGCCTTGGCGCATACCCTGAAGGCCCGCTACTACCTCCACACCGTGGAGCGGGTTGGCCCCGCCGCGTACACCGCTGCCTTGACCGAGGCCGCCGCGGGCATCGCCAGCCCCGACGGCGATTACCTGACATATCACAGCTCAGCCTCCACCGAGAGCAACGTGTATTTCCAGTTCACCACCCAGTGGCAGGACTATCTGTCGGCAGGAAAGGCTTTGCTGGATCTCTTGCAGAGCACCGGCGATTCACGTCTGAGTGAGTATTTCGATCCCAACTCGGATGGTGACTTCGTCGGGGCTGATCCGGGGGATGACATCGGCGTTTCACCATCGCCGCTCAGCTCCGTGCACCTGGATCCCAGCTTTCAGCAGCCGCTCGCGACCTGGGCCGAAAACCAGCTCATTCTTGCGGAAGCGGCCAATCAGACTGGTGACGACGGCACTGCACGTGCCAGTCTGGACGCCGTTCGCGCCGACGCCGGACTGCCTTCCGTCGGCGGAGGCGTGAGTGGGCCGGCGTTGCTTCAGGCCATCATGACCGAGAAGTACATCCGCCTCTTTCAAAACCCGGAGACCTGGAACGATTACCGCCGCACCTGTCTTCCCGCCCTGGCTCCTGCTCCTGGATCCGGGTTCATTCCAGGCCGACTGCAGTACCCGCTCAGTGAGCGCAACGCCAACACCAGTATTCCGGACGGCGGCCCGCTCCGGAACTGGAACGACCCGAACCCCTGCCCCTAGCAGCGAAACGGGCGCTGGAGAAGGCTCACCAGCGCCCGAACTTCAGTCGTACAGGTAGACCATCAGTGCACCGCTATACTCGAGCGGGAAAGATCGCTTTCCAGGGTCCACTGTATTTCCTGCCCTGGCTGAATCGGGAAGCTCTCGCTGGTATGATCGTCGGGCGCACCGACGGCATGCGCACGGAGTTGGATGAGGCCGGTCGACCCCAGACGCCGGCTTGGAATGACCAACGTAGAGGTCTTGACCGCCTGCACCATACCGATCCGATCGACCATACCGTCGTGCAGCACCGAAACAACCACATCGTTCCAGTGGTGGTTTTCCACCACTAACACTATCTCGCCGTTCCTGGCTCCCGCTGCATGCTGTCCGTGATGGGCACAACCCCAGCAGAGCAGAAGTGCCGTGGCCAGGATGCCGGCCACACTCACCCGGTCAATCAATGGGTGGCCGCTTCCGTGGCCTGCGGCTGCTGGAGGTGTCATCCATACCAGGCGAGATACCGTTGCAGACGGTCTCGCTCATAGCTCGGCTTACTAATCTGGTGGAACTCTTCCGGTAAATCACCAACTGGGTTTCGCGTCCCAGACTCCGGAGCGCCTGATACATCTGCTCGGAGTTGAGCAGCGGGACATTGAAGTCCTTCTCACCGCACAGGAACAGCGTTGGGGTGACGATCCGGTCGGCATGGAAAAAGGGGTAGGACACGCTGAGCCAGGCATCGGTATTGCTCCACGGCTTGCCCAGCTCGGCCTCATACTCTCGCGGCCGTCGATCAGCTGTTCGCGGAGCGCGGGTTCTGGCTCTTTATGACCGGGCACCGGCTGGGCGACACGCGCCGACTGATTCGGCAATACCAGCGGGCTGCCGAAACCATCTTCCCGACGCGGGAGTGGTTCAGGGGCGGGGTCACCTATGGGACCGGCGTGAACCTGCCGCTGCCCCGCCGGGAGATCTAACAACCGACGACTGACGACTGGGGACTGAGGACTCCCTCAATACACCGCCAACGACGAGCGTCGCAGGTCGCTCTCCAGGATCCACTTGACCCATTGACCCGGCTGAACCGAAACATCCTCGCTGGTAAACGACTCCTGTCCTCCGACCGGATGAGCCCGGAGCCGGAGTCTGCCACCGCTCGCGATATAACGGTAGGGAAGGATGAACCGGTTGGTGCTCACTCCATTCACCATCCCAAGCCGCTGCGCCTGACTTCCGTTCACCAGATAGATCACAATATCGCTCCAGTGATGGCTCTCCACCTCTAGGACCGTCTCGGTCTTCTGCTCATCCCGGTTCGACTCAGAGTGGCGCGGAAAGATCAATCCGCATGCAGGCCCGCCTCCCAGCACAACTCCCAGCAGCACTGCGGCAAGCATTCGACCCACGGGACGGCGGTCAGTATACCTGAAATCGGAAGTCTCCAGGTTGTTCTCCACGGTCCAGAGAGTCGACTGAACGGGCGTACCAGGACCGCCTCTGTGGCCCATATCCAAGAAGTGTTTCAGCGAGGAAGGCACAGCTTGCGCTAGTACACCGAGAAGCTGGATCGGTCGAGATTGTTTTCCAGAGTCCAGGTAATCACCTGGCCCGGGACCACGAGGATGTTTTCGCTGGTAAACGGCTGGCCGGCAACGGGCAGGGCCCGTAACCGGACGCCGGCGCTGTTATTGAGCCGTTGCGAGGGAAAATCGAAGCTGGCCGCGCCCAGAGCCGTGACCATACCCAGGCGCTGCGGAAGGCCGCCGGCCATCAAGTAGACGGTGATATCGCTCCAGTTGTGACTCTCGACTTCCACCAGCACGGAGCTTGGCTGGTCCGACGACGATTTGGGGGCTGGGTGGTGATGCGGGAAGATCAGGCCGCAGCTCGCAACTGCGGCTACCAGCGTGCCCACCAGGACCGGGAGCCGGATAAGGTGAATCAGGAATCGCGGCCTAGTGGGTTGCCGCCTGCTCTGCCTGCGTCTTGAGGTGTCGGCCATACCACTCCACGTACCGCTGGAGCCGGTCCCGCTCGTAGCTCGGCTTCTTGATCTCGTGGTACTCCCCCGGGTAGATCACCAGCTCGGCGTCCCGGCCCAGACTCTTCAGCGCCTGATACATCTGCTCCGAGTTGAGCAGAGGAACGTTAAAGTCTTTGTCCCCGCACATGAAGAGAGTTGGCGTCACGATCCGGTCGGCATGAAGGAAAGGATAGGACACCCGAAGCCAGGCCTCGGTGTTTCCCCACGGTGTTCCCAGCTCCGCCTCGTATTCTCTGACGTACTGATCGGTACCGTACCCGGCAAGTGCATTTCCCTGCCCCGCACCACTGATTGCCGCCTTGAATCGCTGGTCTCGCGCAATCACCTGGTCCGTCAGAATTCCGCCATAGCTCCAGCCTCCCACCCCCAGACGGGTGGAATCCGCCACTCCCTGCGCCACGGCGTAGTCTACGGCAGCGAGAACGTCCTGGCCGTCCTTGTTTCCCCAGTCAGCCCAGATGGCGGTGGAGAATTTCTCGCCCCGGCCCGAGCTGCCCCGCGGATTGGCCGCGACCACGGCAAACCCCTCGGCAGCGAACAGCTGCCATTCAAAGGCGAACTCATTGGAGAACTGGTACACCGGCCCGCCATGAATTCGGAGAATAGTGGGAACAGGCTTCCCCTGCTGAAACCCAATCGGTCGCACCAGAAATCCATTGATGGCCGTGCCGTCCCGGCTCCGAAAGGAGATCTCCTCCACTGGCGCCAGCTGGACCCCGCGAAGCCAGCCGTCATTCTGCCGGGATAGCGGCCGCAGTTCGCTGTTGTCCAGGGCAAACACCTCAGCGGGCGCACCAGGCGTGCTGGCGAGCACCGTGACCCGACTGCCCACGGCGGAGTAGTCGCTCACCAGCCGGCGTCCCTTGGTGAGCAGTTGTACCGTGCCTCCCTGAGCCGGAACGCTGGCGAGCTGAGTGATCCGGTCGTCCTCCAGGAGGAACAGGATGCTGGAGCCGTCGGCCGACCACCGCGGGGAGAGAACGTTTCGATCCAGAGTGGGAGTCAGCACCTTGGCCGGTCCACCCGCTGCCGGAACCACCGCCAGCTTTTGACCCGCGTAATAGATCAGCTTGGGCGACCCTCCCTGCACGTAGGCCAAATACTTTCCGTCCGGACTCCAGGCTGGAGCCCGGCCACCCCATTCGGGGTCCATGTCCGGACCCGGAAACGTGGTCAGCTGGGTAGGGGTGGCGCCCGGAGTGCGCGTCGACCACATAGATGTCCCAGTTGTTGGTGCGGTCGAAGTCCGCCTGGCGCTTGCTGGTGAACGCTATACGCTTCCCATCCGGCGACCAGGATGGGGCCAGCTCGTTGTAGCTGCCCGGCATCAGGAGAGTTGCCTTGCGGCTCGCCAGATCGAGAACATACAGGTGGTCCCGTTGCTTCCCCAGATATCCGGTCTCGTCCTCCTTGAACTGGAACCGGTTGATCACGATCGGCGGAGTCCGCCGTGTGCTGGTGTCGCTCCCCGTTGCTGCGGTATCGGGATTCGGGTCACTGGCGATCAGGGCAAGGCGCTTGCTGTCGGGCGACCAGGCATACTGGCTGACTCCGCCCGGCAGATTGCTGATCCGTTCGGCTTCTCCTCCCTGCCGATTGAGTAGCCACACCTGCTGCACCTCGTGCGGATCCTCCCGATCCGAGAGAAACGCCAGGTAGCGGCCGTCCGGGCTCCAGCGGGGGGTGCCCTCGCTCGAAGGAGAGGTGGTAAGCCGCAGCGTTTGCCGCCCATCCCAGCTGGTCATAAAGAGGTCGCGGGAGGTGCGATCCTTGACGCTGTCAGCGGTTCCCACTGCATACGCGACCCATCCACCATCGGGGGAGAGTTCCGGTGCGCTGACCTCCCGAAACCGGTAGACGTCGTCCAGGGTCAGCTTGCGCAGCACCGGAGTCTGCGCCGCAACGCTGGTGACAGCCAGCAAGATCCCAACGAATGTCAGGCCGGATATGCGTGACCGGCTCCTGCCGATACGTTTGCTCACATTCTCCTCACGGGCGCTGGTAAACGACTCCGCCCTTCATTACGAAGGCAACCTTTCGAAAACTCCTCAGATCGGCCAACGCATCGCCTTCGACCGCGATGATATCGGCATACTTCCCGGGTGCTATGGAGCCCACGCTGTCCTGCCACCTCATCAGTTGGGCAGCGGAAAGAGTGGCCGAGCGAATGGCCTGCATCGGGGTCATGCCGTACTTCACCATGTAAGGCAACTGCATGGCGTTGAGTCCATGGGGATAGATCCCACTGTCGGTACCGTAGGCTATTTTGACTCCCGCGGCAACCGCTTTGCGAAACCCGGCCCGTTGAATCTCGGTGGTCTCGGTATTCTTGCGCAGAATGTCTTCCGGCCACCGCTCGGCTCGTCCTACGCTGTCGGTGTAATCGCCGTTCCAGATGTCGGCGACGAGCCAGGTGCCGCGCTGCTTCATCAGGGCGATCGCCTCATCGTCCATCAGCGAGCCGTGCTCGATCGACCGGACGCCGGCGCGCACCGCTCGCTTGATCCCTTCTGCTCCGTGGGCATGGGCGGCGACGAAGGTGCCGTACTCAGCGGCCTGCTCCACCGCCGCTCGGATCTGCTCTTCGGTAAACTCGGAGACGCCGGGCTTGGTGCCCCGGGTAAAAACCGCGCCGGTGGCCAGGATCTTGATGAAGTCGGCCCCGCCGTTCAGAATGGCGCGAACTCGCTCCCGGACCTGGTCCACTGAGTTTGCCACGCCGAACCGAAAACTGGTGGGAATGGTCACGTCTGGAGCGGCGCCTACCAACTCTCCCGCACCGGTCGAAACCGTCACGTAGGCTCCGGCCACCTTCATTCGCGGGCCAATCACCGTACCGTCGTCGATCGCGTCCCTGAGGGCAACGTCGACGAAGGCTCGATAGGTCCCGACATCACGCACCGTAGTGAATCCCGCCAACAGTGTCGCCCGCGCGTTGCGCACTCCACTGAACGCCTCCTGGGCCTCGGAGCGCTCGAGCGGCTGTAGCACATCCGACGGTGGTGGCCTCACCGATCAGATGACTGTGACAATCGATCAAGCCCGGGAGCACGGTGTAGCGGCTGAGGTCGATGACCTGAATGCCGGAGGGAAGAGGAGCGGAGCCAGGCTGAATGGCCTCGATCTTTCCGAGCTGGATCAACACCACCTGGTCCCGGCGGACCTCGCCGCGATCGACGTCTACCAGTCGGCCGGCCCGTATGGCGAGCCGGTCCTGGGCGGCAACCAGCGAAGGCGCAACCGCAGCCGTCGCCCACAGCATGAGATGTGGGATCAGCCGTGACATAGAAACTCGAGCTGAAAAGCAGACTCCGCGGAGACGGTGTGTCCCCCGCGGTGTCGGCAATATATCGCTGGATTTTGGAGAGGGCGAACCGGAGAGCGGCTACTGATTGGGCTTCTTGACCTCAACCTTGGGGACCGTGACTTCCTTCTTCTCGCTCTCGACTTTGGGGACGGTGACCGTGTCCTTTACCGTGCCGGTCTCGACCGTCGGCGTGTTCACTGTGTCGGTCTCGGTGCCCACCACGGGCTTCTGAACTTCGTACTGGCCATCTCCAGTTTTCTTGCAGCCACTGAGGGTCCAGACCGCAGCGAATGCAAGGGCAAGTGTGACGTTCCGCACGAATTACCTCCGGGAGGAAGAGTTGATTGGATCGGTAACAAGGTGAATATGGACGCCGTCCCCGAGTTAGCCGTGCTGCGCATCACCCGCGGCGATACATGGGATGCGCCGGCAGGGACTTTCAAGGTCATCAACATATGTCGAGAATGTTGACAAATTTGTTTGTAAACCCATGTCAGACTTTGTGATGTGCATCACAACCGTGCAAAAAAAGTAGCGGGAGACGGCCCTCGCCGTCTCCCGCCACAGTTGCCCTCGAGAGTACGTCTAGTTTTCGACCAGAATCAGGTATTTCGACGCCGACCAGAACTCTTCAGGCTGCGCGATCTCGACCACGCCCTCGACCTCTCCATTCTCCGTCACCCGGCCAGTCAGGTACTCGGGACT
The DNA here is from genome assembly GCA_963825815.1 of uncultured Gemmatimonadales bacterium. Lineage (GTDB taxonomy): Bacteria > Gemmatimonadota > Gemmatimonadetes > Gemmatimonadales > GWC2-71-9 > CAVVWJ01. The sequence goes on from CAWGVB010000013.1 coordinate 179,434, forward strand.
TTGCCGGGATATGATCTTGTAGTGCTTGTCCGGACGGGGAAGCGATATGGAGACAGTCTGCGTCTTGTCGATCATCGTGAACGCATCGAGGTTGGGTTTACGCGCCGGCTCCAGGCGGGTCCCTCCGAAGAAGAGGAACTTTTTCCCTTCCCTGATCACGACCCCATTCTTCAGCAGCTCATCCTTGGTTCCGACCGCGTAGTAGACCCGATTCTTGTAGGCGGTCAAATGCCCCACCGTATCGCGCAGGGACGCGGCCTGCACGTTCAACTCATCCACCTGACCGGAGAGATTGGCGATTTGATTGCGCTGATCGGCAATGATCGCCTCCTGCTCGGCGCGCTGCTGTTCGGCGGCTGTCTTGAGGTCTTCGATGGTCTGTTTGTACGTGGTGATCTGCGCCAGCAGTCTCGCGTTGCGGATCTTGGCGTTCTTGACCCGGTTTTCGGTGGCGGTGAGCTTGGCTTCGCTCTCGTTGAGCCGCGCAATCACCTGCTGAATTCGCTCCAGCGTGGCCTTGCGCTCTTCACGATCGAGCTGCGCACCGGGCATACCGCGATCGGCGCCCTCCGCCGAAACTGCGACGGCCTTTGCCTTGGCCAGCTCACTATTCAGGTCACCGACGAATTGCGTGGTCTCGAGAACCTCGGTCAGCAGGCTGTCCTTCTGGGCCTCCGCGGCTTTCGACTCCGCCAGTGCTTTGGCCAGCTCGGCCTTGCTGCGACTACATCCGGTGGCCGCGACGGCCAAAATTCCGAGAAGCGCGATGTACCTCATCCGACCTCCTGCTCGACCTGGGGGACGCTGATTGGATAGGCGAAGGTGGTTCCAGACAGCAAGAGCAACGCCACTGCGGTCAGAGAGCCCGGCACCGTCCTCACCCGGGAGTATCGGTCTTAAGGCCGAAAAGGTGGAGTGGAGCTCAAAGAAAACCCCCGGTGTCTCCGGGGGTGTTGGAAGCGTGCTGCCGAATTTGACCTACACTGCAGGTAGTTGCACCTAGTCGGCCCCTCCTCCTTGATCACTGCTGTGTCCAAGCCTGCCGGGAGCGGCAACGCAAATGAATGGTCCGCGGAAAGCCTGATGGCCCGAGAAAGGACCAATCTCACATCCCGGTGGACCGATGCCGGGATGCCCAGCCGATGAAGGAACGGGGTAAGTGGCGGAGCACAAATACTATCAGCTTGTAACGCAGGCCGGGGATACACACCACTGGCCCGCGGCGCCGCACATTCCGCAGCGAGGATCTCACCACCTGACGGGCCGAGAGCCACATCCATCCGGGTATCGGCTTGGCATCAGCCTTCATCCGCTCGTGAAACTCGGAATGGGTGAAGCCGGGACAGAGAGCCTGAACCCGAACTCCGGTGCCCCGGAGCTCCGCGGCCAGTCCTTCGCTGAAGTTGGTGAGATATGCCTTGGTGGCGCAGTAGTTGACGTTTCCGGCCGAGTAGACAAAGGATGCCACGGATGAAACGTTGATGATCGCTCCCCGGCCCCGCTGGAGCATCGCCGGCAGCGCCGCCTGACTCAGCCGCATCGGAGCGATGGTATGCAGACGAAGCATGGCCTCCTGCTGCGATGGGCTTGCATCCGCGAGGGTTCCCCGAGTGCCGAACCCGGCGTTATTCACCAGCAGCTCGAGCCTCGGCGAGGCAGCGACCAATCCCACCAGCCGAGTCACATCGTCGTCCCGCGTGAGATCCGCCGGAAAAACGTCCACCGATATTGCCTGCTGCTCCAGCTCGCTCCGCAAGGCCTCCAACCGACCCGCATCCCGGGCTACAACCATCAGGTCGTAGCCGGCGGCGGCCAGCTGCCGGCAGAATTCCTTGCCGATCCCGGCCGACGCGCCGGTGACCAGGGCGAGTGGCCGGGTCGATTCAGGCACCGAGCCGGCCGTCAGCGCTGCAGTCCGCTGCGGGTGGCTGGCTCGAGCGGCCGATCCGCCGAGGCACCAGTCCGGGAAGGAAGCGTGCGGAGCCGCCGAGTGGCCTCGAGCAGAACATCGTCGGTCTTACAGAACACGAACCGCACGGTGCTCTGGCCTCGCCCCTGGCGGATAGAAGCTGGAGCCGGGCACCGGCGTCACGCCGATCTCCCGGGAGAGCCACACCGCGAACCCGGTGTCGTCGAGCTGGGGACCCGAAGGTACCAGGTCGCGCAGTCCGGAAAAATCCGAGAGGATGTAGTACGCCCCTTCCGGCGGAGTACAACGGAAGCCCGTCTTCGATGAGTGCGGAATGCAGCAGGTCTCGGCGAGCGCGGTAGCTCTGGGCCAGCCCGTCGTAGAACTCGGGTCCCAGTTCATCAAGAGCCACCGCCACTCCTTCCTGCAGCGGCGCCGGCGCGCCTACGGTCAGGAAATCGTGTACCTTGCGGATCGCGTCCGTCATTTCCAGCGGAGCGATGATCCAACCCACTCTCCACCCGGTTACGCTGAAGGTCTTCGAAGCCCCGCTGATGGTGACCGTTCTGTTTCGCATCTCCGGCAGCGTGGCGATGGGGATGTGATCTCCCTCGAAACGGATATGCTCGTAGATCTCATCGGTAATCGCGATTGCATCGTGTCGAATGCACAGCTCTCCGATGGCCTCCAGCTCCGCTCGGGTCAGTACTCTGCCTGCCGGATTGCTGGGAGTGTTGATGATGATGGCTCGGGTCTTTAGCAGAGAACGCCGCAGCCAGCCGGTCGAGGTCCAGCGGGCGGCCGGGCTCGAGCGGGACGTACACCGGGCTCGCATCGGCCAGAATGGTGTCCGGCCCGTAATTTTCGTAGAACGGTTCGAACACGATGACTTCATCGCCGGGATTCACCAGGGCCAACAGAACGGAAATCATCGCTTCAGTTGCGCCGCAGGTTACGGTGATCTCCCGCTCCGGATCGACCTCCATCGCGTACCAATGGTGGTATTTCCGGGCCAGCGCTTCGCGGAGGCGCTGAGCACCCCAGGTGATCGCATACTGATTGATGTCGTCCTGAATCGCCCGCTTCGCCGCTTCCTTCAACAGCTCCGGGGCCGGAAAGTTGGGAAACCCCTGAGCCAGATTGATGGACCGGTGTTCCCGGGCAAGCCGGGTCATCCCCCTGATAACCGATTCGCGAAACCCGTGGGTGCGTCGAGCCGTGCTCACGTAAGACTCCGCTCGTGATGGTGGCGTGCTGAAGACTACACGTCCTCCGCTCGGCCGGACCACCTTGTTGCTGGCCCGATCGTTGCCTTAGACTCGCTGCATGACCGATCAGAGCCAAGCCGCGTTTCCCATCATCGACCTGCACAGCCATCTGGTCCCCGGCGTGGATGACGGCACCCGTACCGTGGCCGAGTCGCTGGAGTCGCTGGCCGGACTCTACCGCGAGGGCGTACGATCCGTCGTCACCACGCCGCACTTGCTCGTTCCCCACCTGGCCACCTCCGCGGACGTGGACCGCGAGCTGGGACGCCAGCGGCGGGCCTTCGACGAGCTCGCCACCGCTGCCGGTGGGCGGACCGATCTGCCCGAGCTCTGGCTGGGCCAGGAAATATGGGCGCCCGACGCAGCGTCGCTTCGACGAGTGGTGCGCCGGTATGGTGTGGGACTTCCCGGGAGATCGCTGCTGGTAGAGTTCGGGTTCGACCTTCAGGGCAACCACAACGATGTGGTGCGAGAAGCGGCGGATGCCGGTCGGCACATCGTGATCGCTCATCCGGAACGATATCGTTATCTGCCGGGGCACGAGCCACTCGACGTGATGCGCTCGTGGCAGGAGATGGGAGCCATGCTGCAGGTCAATGTGGGCAGCCTCACCGGGCACTACCAGGGCTCGAGCCCGGGCTCGGAGCAGCTGGCCTGGCAGATGGTCGCCGCCGGCCTGGTAGATCTCCTGGCAACCGACCACCACGGGAACCGCCGTCGCGGCGTCTCTCCCCAGGAGGCGGCACAAACACTTATCGCCCGAGGCGAGCGGGTGCTGGCCGAGCGGGCGATGAGTGAGGTGCCTGGCAGGGTACTACGGGACGAGCTTTCTGCTTCAGGTCTCCCGCGGTAACGAGGTGGTTCCGATTGCCTGCAGCAGGAGACCGGTCACACCCGGAGAGGTGGCACCACCGGCCGCTACGGCGGCGTCGATCTGCTCTTTGATCTTCCGCCGCAACGCACCGTAGGCCTGACTTGCCGCCGGATCCTCGAAGGCGATAGCGGTGCCCCGGATCTTGTAGGCCCCCGCCTGAGCGTTCAGTACTCCCAGAAGACTGTCAAAGCTGGATACCAGCGAGCCGCTGATCAGCTCGAGCGTTGGCGCTTCCTTTCTCGGTGGCCGCGAATACCACTGGCGCACCTTGCGGGGAGACCAGCTCTGCTGCCGCGCCAGGGACGTTACCGTGTCCTGATAGGCCTTCTCGATGGCCGCCTGTTGCTGCCGGTACACCCTGATGATGTTGGCTGCACCTGCCAGGCTCATCCGGGTATCGGTGATGCCGCCGTCGGGGCTCAGCCGTGATGCGGCAAACATCTTGGTCAGCCGGGCGACTCGCATACCCGTCTCCAGCCGGCTCTGCGCGGCGTCGTGCGCGGCAGTGTAGCGAGCTGAAGAGGCCCTGCAGGGAATTCTTTGCGGCGGGGGTGGCGGCGCCTGGGGCTAACGCGTCCTGCAGTGAGTTGGAGCCCATCATCGGCGCGCGAGGCAGCAACGGCTTGGCCGGTCTCGGCTCGATGTTGTCCGTTTCCAGGCTATCTGCCGGCTCGTCCCATACGGTGCTGTTGCTGGCCAGGGACACCAGCCCGCTGGCCGTCTCGTCGCCCACGGCGTCCTCCTGAACCGTTCTTTCGGCCGGCACTGCCCTCTGAGTGCTCTGCGCCGGCTTAGTCACCACGGCAACTCGACCGGACTTGCCCCACTGAGGCCGCGGTCCGGAAAAGGCCAGCTGGATGCCGGACATCAGCAGCAGCGCCGAGATACCCAGCGCGAGGGGCCGGCGCCAGCGGTATTGAATGGTGGGACCGTTCGCGGGCCCTTGCTGCTGTGGCGGCAGGCCCGGTTCACCGACTACCGCCGCTCAGCATGCCCCAGACCCGTCGGAGCGGCCGGCTGCCTCCGTCCTCCTTCGCGGCCGCAACTATCGCCCGGTATTGCGGATGCAGAGTAATCGAGATCCACTTGGCTGTGGCCCGATGATAGACCCGGGAGCGCGCGTCTACATCGCCATTGCGGATGGCCAAGGCGAGCTCGTCGCTGGATCGATAGAGTTCTTCCTTGCCCGGCCGGAGTTCGACGAGGTACATGGCTCACACTCGGTGGTTCGTGGGACTTGGCACGCTGTCCAGGCCCGGGGAAAAAGGATCGAACGGCCTTGCCGGCCGCTCCGGGGATTGGCCGGTCGGGGTGCCAATTCCGTGCTTATTTCGGGATTGCCCTGAGCTGTCGGCATAATAGGACTGAAGCCGGACTGGTAAGCTCAATCAATTTGCGGCATTATGTCCTGAGCTCCTGCCGCCATCTCCGGCTCCCGAGCTCGCAGGGAGGCAGCGGGGCACCGGATTGGTGGCAGTGCAAATTGGTGCGTTTTTCGACCTCAGACTGTGTAATGCAAGACGTTTCGCTCCTCTGGGGTATTTATTAGTGTGCGATTACCACGTTCCGGACTGGCAGATCCGGAACCAATCCGGTTCAATCACGCTCGCCCCCTGCCGGGCGGGATTGGGGGATTCATGGCCTCACCACAGCGCGGGAGCGGCGACCCGCTCGATCCTTGGTTCGATGCTCGTGACCGGAGGGGAACCGGAGCCGGCTCGCTTCTTCTCGCCACGCTCCTCGGGGTGGGCATTGGCTTATTGGCCGCGCCTCAGCCTGGAACCAAAACTCGAAAGCTGCTGCGGAAACGTCTGGCGGCCCTCGGAGAGGGCGTAGGGGACAGCCTGGAAGACGTGCAACAGGCGAGCAGCAAGGTTCGGAAACGGGCGAAAGAGCGTTTGGCCAAGCTGCGGGAGGATGCCGGTGAGGAATGGGAAGACGTGGAGGAGCGCTGGACCAAAGCCAAAGACCGAATTCGAGACATCGATCTGAGCGGAGAGGATGACGACTCGAGTCCGCTCGGCACCATTGTCGCGCTCGCGGCCGGTGTAGCTGCCACCTACTTTCTTACCAGCGATCGGGCCGCTCCGGTGCGTTCCCGGGTCCAGGGCGCAGCCTCCGATATGCGGCGGCGCGCCAGCGATCAGTGGGATCGGTTTCAGCGAGGCGGCTTTCGTCAGGGCCGCGAAGGCACGGCCGATCAGGAAGCGAGGCCGGAAAGCCGGGCCGGAATGCCTCCTTCCGACGATACGCCTCAGGCAAGCTAACAAAAAAACGGCCCTTCGGGGCCGTTTTGATTTCACGCCGCTTCATCTCACAGCGCCGGCGACGAGGTCCCAATGCTGCTGAGTTTTTCCCGCGGCAAATAGAGCAGTAACTGGTGCCTGATCTGGTCGGCCTGGCGAAGGACCTTTCCCGGGTAGCGGCGGCAGCTGGGAGTTGCTCTGGTCTTCACGCATCCGTTGTAGCGCAGTAGCGCTGAGCGCACATCTCTGGTTCGCTTCAGATAGCTGGCAAAAACCCGAGCGCCGTGGCAGATGTTTGCCTCGACCTGGAGCAGGTCGTCGGAATCACAGTCGAAGACCCCCGCATGGAACCGCATCACCTGCATCAATCCAACCGCGCCCCGATTGCTCACGGTCTCCGGCTCCAACCGGGCATTCTCGGTCAGCAGTACGCCGGCCAGCAGGCTGGGCGAAAGCTGCAGCTCCCGCGCTTCCTTCACGATTGCCCGAGCCACCCGGTTGGCCATTACCGGGTCGGCCGAGTTGCTGAGAATTTGCGCTAGGGGTAGATGATCGTAGCGGGCGACGACCTCCCGTTCCCACGTGGTACTATCGACGGGAACTCTGGTTGCCGCGCCGGCGCCGCGCCGCGAGCATCAGCGGGTGAGCCGAGATCCCGCTGGCAATGGAAGGCACCGCAAACTCAACGTTGGGCGTCAGCAGCAAAGCGCCGGCAAACGCCTGCCGCCGCCAGCAAGGTCAGAAACGCCCGGCTGGGCCTCCTGAGCTGGGTCCAACCTGAGCCACTCGACAGGTAAGAAATGATCCGGTCCCTTTCGCAATTGAGCGTGCGCCGGGGCCGGGTTTACGCAAGAAGCTGGTGCACAGTGCTGTCGAGGCAGGCGTCGAAGGGCTGGAGGCTTGCGAGGTAAGAGCTTGCGGCGCGAGACGTAGGGTACTGTTCGTCGGTAAGCGGAGGCCTTGGGCCGGGCGACCTGCCAGCCAAGTGCTTACATGAGCGATGCGAGCAGACTCATCATGGCGAGATCGTACGGATCGGCGGAGGGGTCGTCATCGGGGATATCGTAATGCTGTTGTGGAGTCTCCAGGATCAGGGGGATGCCTTCACTCCGCTTGTCCCGAAGGAGCCACCGGAACGCCTCGCTCCCAATCTTGCCCTGCCCGATAAGCACATGGCGATCCTTGTTCGATCCCAGCGCCCCTTCACTGTCGTTTAAGTGAAAGAACGAGGGAGTACATCCGGCTGCTTCCTCGAACAGGTCGAGAATTCTCCGGAACTCTGCCTCCGACCGGGTGATATCGTGTCCCGACGAAAACAGGTGGCAGGTATCCAAGCCGTAGCCGGTGCGGTGCTTGAGCCGTTGAGGAACGCCGGCAAGGATGGCGCCCATCTCCTCCGCCGTCCGGCCGATCGTGGTGCCCGCTCCGGCCGTGTTCTCGACCAGAACCCGGGTGTGCCCCGCTACCTTTTCCAAAGCCTCGGTAATGGCCTCGGCAACCCGGGATGCGGCGGCCGAACGGTCTCCTCCGATGGCGGCGCCGGGATGAAAGCAGATCCCCCCCACACCCAGTGCGGTGGAGCGCTCCAGCTCTTTGGTGAGACCGGCCCGCGCTCTAGCCGACTTGGTCGGATCCTCAGTAGCGGTGTTGAGAACGTAGGCCGCGTGAACGACAACCTGCTCCGGGGCAATTCCAACGCTATCGAGCGCCGTTCGGAACCGCTGGACCCGGTCCGGCTTCATCGTGGCTTTGTCGCCATAGTACTGAGGCGGAGCGGTGAAGATCTGGAGCGCCTTCATACCCGCGCTTCCCGCCCGGAGCGCGGCCATGCTGATGCCTCCATTCGCGACCGTGTGCGCGCCCAGATATCTCATCACTCGTACTCCTTAACGTGATGGTAGGCACAGATGATCGCCTGTGCCCGACCCATTATACCAGCCTCGAAAATTCACCTGCATTCTTGTTCTGGAGGTTAACGTGGCGCGTGACAAGGACGAAGCGATCAACAGCTACATCACCGATATGCTGTCTCTGGAGGAGCACATCCAGAAGGCAGTCAGCGGACAATTGGAGGATTTGGCCGATTATCCTGAGGTCACCCGTGACCTCCGGCAGCTGCTCCGGAAGACGGAACAGCACATCTCCGACCTCAAGGAGCTGAGTGATCGGCGAGGTGCAAAGGGAGCGGCCGACGCGATCAAGCGTGCCGGCTCCATCCTGCTAGGCCTCGGGGCGGCTGCGGTTGATCTGGTGAGAAAAGAGGGTTTGGCCAAGAACCTGCGCGACGATTACACGGCCTTCAGCCTGGCTACGGTAGGATACGTCATGCTTCACACCACCGCCCTCTCATTGAGCGAGCAGGAGGTAGCGGATCTGGCTCGGCAGCATTTTTCCGACTACGCCCACGCGGTGACTCTGCTTCACAACGTCATCCCGGGGGCCGTGGTGCGCTTTCTCCGGGAAGATGGTCTGCCGGTTCGGGAGGATGTGTTGCCCGAGATCAGCCGGACGATCGAGCAGATCTGGCATTCGCAGTCTGATCAGGCGCCGAAGGCTGAAGAGACCTCGGTGGCCCGGAACGCTTAGCCCGCCGGCCGTTTCCATCGCCTGAGCTTCTATCAACGTGGTGTCGGCAATAGAACAGCCGGGCCGGCATCACGTTGAGTGGCTCAAACTCCTGAGACACGGAGCCGAAGACCTGCTGCAGGTGCGGGCAGCACGGCCCGGGTAAACTGATATACCAGAAATGCGCCGTTGGGATCGAGCACCGCATGGGTGGTGCGCAAAATCGATTCTCGCAGCTCGGGCGGCATCGTGGTATAGGGAATACCCGAGATCACATAATCAGCCCGGTTCAGCTGGAGCCGCGCCAGTACAGCGCCGGCATCGGCCGCCGAGCCATGAACGACGTGCAGCCGGTCATCCTGCAGCTTGGCGCGAAGGAATCGTACGAAGTCCGTGTTGGTCTCCAGCACTACCAGCACGGCGTCCGGTCGCATCCGGCGCAAAATCTCCGTAGTGAAGGTGCCCACCCCCGGGCCGTACTCCAGGAAGACCCGAGCGCGATTCCAGTCCACTTGCGAAAGCACGTGGTTCACCAGAAAACGAGAGCTCGGTATCAGGCTGCCGAGCATTTTGGGATGCTTAAGAAAATTGCGCCCAAACAGCAGGATCTGCTCGGAGCGCAATGAGCGGGGATGCGAGGACACGAGGGAGATGATAAGCCTTTCGACGCCTACGGGGGAACCTGCCCGGCGCCGGTTACCCGGCGCCGGCGGGCGGATTGCCCAAAGACCATCGCGCCCGAAGACGTGACTAGTGCTTGGTGCTGTCCTTATGCTTCATTTCCCCTTCCTTCACGGTGGTGTCCGCGCGCACGGTGGTGTCGCTGGTCACAATCGTGGTGTCCTGCGTGGTCCGAGGAGTGACCATGGTGTCGGCCGATTCCCCGACTCGCGCGGAATCAGTGCCCCCCTTGTTGCAGGCGGCTATTCCGGCGACCAGCGCCAATGCTGTGAGTACGGTCTTCATCTGTCCCTCCGAGTAGATGTAAAAGTCGTCCTGGCCTAGGCCCACGTCCTACGCGGCCAGGCCGGCCTGTGGCATCCAGCCCTCAAAGGCTGTCACCCCTCGGGTTTTGGGGCAGTGACGTGACTCACCCCGGCAGTTTTCGGCCCCTCAGGGGAGAGGGCTCGCAATTTTACCCCCGAACTCGCGCGGCTGCAACGGTATATTGTCACATGTCCGGTCGGGCAAAAGTATGGATCGGCACCTCGGGCTACGTCTACCGCCACTGGCGGAAGGGCGTGTTCTACCCCCTCAAGCTCAAACAGCGGGACGAGCTCGCCTATTATGCGGCCCGCTTTCCCACCGTGGAGCTGAACAATCCATTTTACCGGTTGCCCACCCCGGAGATGTTTCTCCGCTGGCGCGAGGTCACTCCTGAGGGGTTTCGCTTTGCCGTCAAGGCGAGCCGTTACATCACCCATATCAAGCGGTTGCTGGACGTAGCCGACGAAATCGCGCTCCTCATGGAGCGGGCGGAGCTGCTGGGGCCGAAGCTGGGCCCGGTGTTGTTTCAGCTCCCCCCCAACCAGCAGATCGACCTTCCGCGGCTGGGGGCGTTCCTTCAGCTGCTCCAACCCGGGCGCCAGTGGGTGGTAGAGTTCCGGCATCGCGAGCTGGCATACCAGCGACACCTATCGACTGCTGGCCGAGCATGGCGTGGCGCTCTGCATTCCGGTTGGTGGCGGGCTTCATCCAGACCGCATCACAACCGCGAGCTTCACCTATATCCGGATGCACCGGGGACAGGAGCCGGCCGGAGGGTTTACCCGTCAGGAGCTCAAGAGCTGGAGCGGCCAGATTCGGTCGCTCATTAACGCCGGGAAGGAGGTCTATCTCTACTTCAACAACGATTGGGAAGGATTTGCCATCCGTGATGCGCAGGCCATCGAGCGGCTGCTGGGTCAGTCAAACCACTGAGTCAGCTCCGCTGCCGAACGCCGGCGCCGGGGCGCATCGGCTTCGGCCGGGTAACCCAGCGAGATGACTCCTACCACCCGGAAACCATCGGGCACAGCGGCCAGCTCGAGCAGGGCCGGATCGCGCATCACTCCGCCGGTTCGGAGGTAGGTGCCCAGCCCCAACGATTGAGCGGCCGTCATCAGGTTGCCAATGGCCATCATTGCCGCGGCGTAATCATCTTCCCGGGTGATCTCGTCCGAGCTCACAGCCACCATGACGACGATATATGCTGGGGTAACTTGCGCGTCCTGCCGCACCTTTTCGGCCGCGGCCTGCGCCTCGGGCGACGCAGGATCGCTGAAGCGCTTGAGCCGGTGGCGCGCTCGGATCTCGGCGAAGCGGTCCTTGGCCGCACCGGTGAGAACCGCAAACCGCCAGGGCTCTGTCAGCTTGTGATTGGGTGCTCTGACCGCGCAGTCAAGCAGCTGCTGGATCAGGTGTCGAGGAACCGGCTGGTCCAGGAAGCGGCGGACAGAGGTACGAGAGGTAATGGCTGCTATCGCGTCCATGCTGGGCAATCTAGTCACTGGCGATAACGCCCGACGGCCCGCTACTTCGCGCGTTCGAGGTAAATCCCCTCCCTGGGGTTGACCCGTACCCGTTCCCCCTCGCTGATGAACTCGGGAACCTGGATCGTCACGCCATTGCTCAGGCGTGCTGGCTTGGTGCTGGCGGTCTTGGTGGCGGTCTTCATCACCGGCGCAGTTTCCACCACCTCCAGTTCAGCGACTGCCGGCAGCTCGATTGCAATGGGGCGGCCGCTCAGCCACTCGGCCTGAAAGGTCATGCCTGGCTCCAGCCACTGAGCTTGGTCTCCGACCGTTTCCTCGTCCAGGGTAAACTGGTCATAGTTGTCGGCGTCCATGACGTGCACTCCCCTGGCGTCCCGGTAGAGGACCTGCATCTGCCTGGTGTCGAGCCGGGCCTCCTCCACGAATTCGGTGGCGCTGAAGCGATGCTCGAAGGTGGCGCCGGAATTCAGGTTGCGCATGCGGGCTTGGACGAAAGCTCGCAGGTTTCCCGGGGTTCGATGGGTGAACTCCATGACCCGACAGGGTTGGCCTTCGAAGTAGATGACGTGTCCGCGACGAATATCTGTGGCCTTCATCAGGTCGACTCCAGGAGAGTGGCTATCTCACGGCTTTGAAGTGGTAGAACATACACGTGGCGCCAAGGCTTGGCCTCTACCTTCCTTGCCGCTGGGCTCGCATAATAGTCTCGACCACTGAAGGAGAGTTGCCGATGACCTGGGGGGATGGCCGCAGTGGGTCGGAGCGGCGAAAGCCGGGTGGCTCGCAAGCTGGGAGGGGATCGCAGTTCCAGCGTCGCTCCGATGACAAGATCTACGATGAGATCCGGGAGTTGCTCACCAATAATCCGGATCTTGACGCCAGCGAGGTCGAGCTCCACGTCGAGAGCGGCGAAGTCACGCTCACGGGAACAATCGACAGCCGGGATGCCAGATGGCTGGCAGAGGACCTCGTGAACTCCGTCACCGGTGTTCGGGAGGTCAACAACCGGCTCAAGGTCGCGCGGTAAACATTTGGCAGTTCCATCCCAATTCACCCTGATCCCCCATCACCACGACCAGCGGCTCAGACTGGAGGGCTGGCGACGAAACGTCGGCGCGCCGGTCGCCCTGGATCTGGCGGAGCCGCCCGGGGGTGAACCGCAGAGCCTGGTGGTGCTGAGCTGGAATGTGTGGATTGGACGAGGCAGGCTGCAGGCGGTGATCTCCCGCATTCGCCAGGGAGATTTCGTGCGTCTCGGCGCAGAGCCGGATCTCCCGCTTCTGGTCCTGGTCCAGGAAGCCTACCGGAGCGACCCCACCCTTCCCCCAGTCACTTCGGGTCCCGCTGGTCGAGTTTTGACCGCGCAACTAGGCCCCCAGGAGGACGTGGTTGAAACTGCTCGGGCTCAGGGAATGAATCTCCGCTATGCGCCCTCCATGAGAAATGGTGTGCTGCCAAGCGATCGCGGCAACGCCATTCTCTCGACGCTGCCTCTCATCGACACTCATGCGATCGAGTTGCCGCTGGTGCTGCAACGCAGGGTTGCGGTGTCTTCTGAGCTCTCGCTGGGGAGTCGGAGACTTCGGGTAGTGAGTGCTCACCTCGACCCCCGCGGCCCTCCGGGTCACCGCTGGCTGGGCACCCGCGGAAGGGAGCGCCAGGCTCGCCACCTGATCAGTGCGATACCGGACGGCACGGTGGTGCTCGGCGCCGACCTCAACCTCGGCCGCGGCCGATATGAGAAGGCGTGGCGGGCGCTCACCGACGCCGGATACACCTTCGGAGTCCCGCCTTCGACGCCGTCGTGGCGCCATACCTTCCACGCCCTGCCCCGGCTGGTGTTGGACTACCTTCTGGTGCGGGACGGTCCCGGACTCATTCGGCAGGCCCGGGTCCATCGGCTGGACGAGCACCCACAGGACCGGGGTCCTCGGGTGTTTGGCTCGGATCATCATCCACTGCTTGGCCGCATCGACTTTCACCCCAACGGTCCCCTCACATGAGTGAGTTGCTCGGTTTCGGTTCCGATCTGCCCTGGTGGGGCTGGGCCCTCATGATCATCGGCCTCATTGCCTTCGTGAGCGTCATGGCGGCGCTGTTTTTTCCCGACTGGCCCAGCGACGACTACACCATGGGCTTCGAAGCCGATCCCGGGTCCGACCGGTTTGTGGAGTGGACCGCCGGCTTTCTCAACTCCCCGCTGTTTCGCGGGGGGGATGTAAAGCTCCTCCAGAATGGCGATGGGTTCTATCCGGCTATGCTCGAGGCAATCAGGGAGGCTAAGGACACGGTCAACTTCGAGACCTACATCTTCGAGCCCGACGAGATTGGCCGGCAGTTCATCGATGCGTTCAAGGACCGAGCCAGGAACGGTGTCGAGGTGCGTCTCCTGATCGATGGGTTTGGAGGATCCAAGCTCAAGAAGCGTTTCCGGGATGACCTCGAGCGGGCCGGAGTAAAGGTGGTCCGCTTCCGACCTCTTGCCCTGCGGAACCTGGCGCGGCTCTACCGTCGCGAGCACCGCCGGGCGACCGTCATCGATGGTCGGATCGGCTTCACCGGAGGGGCCGCAATATCCAAGAAGTGGAAAGGCAATGTGACGAACAAGCACGAGTGGCGGGACAGCATGACCCGGGTTACCGGCCCGATGGTGGCGGGGATTCAATCGGCCTTCGCCGAGAACTGGGTCTACTGTACCGGCGAGGTGCTGGTCGGGCCCCGTTTCTTTCCTCACGCGCCGCCTGGCGACGGTCCCTGCGGGCTTTCGGTGGTGAGCTCCCCCTCAGACGCGATGCAGCCGATTCGCCTGTTGTTCTGGCTCAGCTTCATCAACGCGCATCACCGGCTGTGGATCAGTAACTCCTACTTCATTCCGGACAAACGACTGAGGAAAGCGGTTATCGATCGGGCGCGGAACGGAGTGGACGTGCGGGTGCTGGTGCCGGGCAACCATACCGATGCGATACCGGTTCAGGCCGCAGGGCAGAGCTACTACCAGGAGCTTCTCGAGGGTGGCGTGCGGATCTTCGAGTATCAGCCGGCAATGATGCACGCGAAGACCGTGCTGATCGACAGCGCCTGGTCGATCGTGGGATCCGCCAACATGGACGAGCGCAGCATGGAGCTCAATGAAGAGAACGTGCTCGGGATCGCGGACAAGGAGTTTGCCACAGTCCATGGAGAGAGGACTCATCGAGGATTACGGCCGCTCCCGTGAGATCCTGCTGGAGCAGTGGAAAAAACGGTCGCTGTTAAGAAGAGGCTTCGAGCGGCTGGCCAAGGCCCTGATCGAGCAGTACTAAAACGGCCCGTTGAAAGCCGGGTCGCACACCCGGGTCCGCAGATCGGTTTCCTGCCCCCGGTGCCAGCCGCCCCGAAAGTCGAAGTGGCGTTCATCCAGCAGGCGGGTTCCCAGTGCTTCGGTGCCACGCTGTTGCAACTGCCAGAGCAGCACGCGGGCACCCATTTCGGCGGCAGGCTCCCACACCCCGGCAGTGAGCGGAGGGTAGAGTTCGGCGAATTCGGGTTTGAGTCTGGCCTGCCGGGCCGTTGAATCCATACCTGCTCCGAAGTAACAGTTGCTGCGGTTTGGGGGAGAGAGATTATGCGCAGTCCCGGTGCACAGCACCAGGGGCGCGCGACTTCACAGACTCACCGCACAACCCGGGCCGCATCTTGGGTCTCGTCGTCACGGTTCGTGGTGCCGCCCATCTGGGTCTCCAGTGCGCCGCTCAGGTTTACGCCTTCGGCGCCCAGCAAACGGAAGAGCTCCCATTCAGCAGCCCGGGCAGCATGGGTCCGGCGGCCATTATACATGAGTGAGATGACCAGTACGCCGTCCGGCCGACCCAGATATCCCGCCAGCGTAGCTACCCGATCTAGAGTGCCGGTCTTGGCGTGAACCACACCCTTACCCATACCGTAGCGCAGACCCCTCAACGTGCCAATTCCGTTGGCCGGCAGCAGCAGCGGATAGCGTTCTGCGCCACGCAGTTGGGGATATCGGGCCAGATATAGCATCTGGGTCATCGGGCTGACCCGGTCCAGTTCACTCAGGCCGCTGCCATCCACCAGCCGGATCTGGGCCTGCGGTCCCACTACGTCGCGGACATGCTGGTTCAACAGAGCGGGGCCTGAGGTCTGGCTGGCAGCCGCCCACTGCAGTACTAACTCTGCGCCGATATTGAGGCTCCGCCGGTTGATCTCGACCGCCACGCTGTCGAAGGGCGCCGACTCCACTTTGGCGAGGACCGCCGGAATGCCGGGCCCGATGACGGGCGGGGAGCTCCGGTTCACCCACTGGATTCCGGCGCGGTCGAGTGCCGCCGCCCAGGCATAACCCAGCACACTGGCCGGCTCATGGGCGACCGCGGATATCCCGGCTGCGCGGGAGTCGATCCCGATGGTTCCGCCCAGGGTCCAACCTCCATCCGGGTCGGCCGTGAGTACCAGCCGACGCCGGCTGCCGCCCACCGTTGTGGCGCTCATGCGCACCAGCCGGTCGACCCCGGCAGGGTAGGCTGACACCAGGGTGGGAGGCGATCCCACATCCTGACCGGGACGGAAAGTCAGTGAAATCGTGTTTTCGTGCAGGGTGACCGGCCCCACCGGGGGGGCATACAGCTGGCCCACAAACTCGGCCGACCAGACCGCGGGATAGCGGGAAGCCGCGGGACCGGTCCGGCTGGTCAGCGCCAGCGCACCTTCGAGCTGGGTGATGCCACGGGCCCGGAGCTGGCGGGCCAATTCCCGCAGAGTGGGCCCCTCCCGGCCGGATCGCTCCAGGGTGGGGTCGCCACCCAGCTCGAGTTGCCAGCTACCTCTCCAGCGGCCGGTGGTCGAGTCCAGAGTGCCGCGGCCAATGATCCGGGTCGAGATGCGGGCCCCGCCGCCGGCGCGTGCCCGGCTGAATCCGACGGTGAAGAGCTTGGCGGTCGATGCCGGAATCAGCTCGCAGCTCGGAATTCACGCTCCAGAGCACGCGCCCACCCATCGTGCCAATGGCTATACCCCACTCGCCATCGCCCGTACGGTCGCTCGTCTTCCGATACCAATCGTCAACTCCGAGCCGCTCTACGGCCGTGAGGTCCTGCGCCGCGACGCGGGCCGTGAGGCTGCTCAGAGCACAGAAAGCGAGCGTCCAGCTCAGACGTCGGTGCATGCGATTGGCTCGATAGGTTAGCGGTTGTGCAAGAAGTGATTCTCTGCCTTGTCGGAAGAGCAATCGGTGAGCCATTGCTGACTACGTTGCGCGACAAACACTTACCGCCCAGCGCCGCGGTGGTGAGCGGGCATTTCGCGAGGAGATTTTGGAGGGGCAACAGCAGGACTGGCCTGGCGTTACGGGCCGGGCCCGGAAATCTTGCTACACATTATGCGCGTCGCCGTTGTTTTTGACACTCCCTACTCCGGCTGGGACCACCCCGAGCACGCTCGCCAGATGGAGCGCGAGGTTGCGGGCTGGAAAGCCGACGAGCCGGAGATGGAGTACCAGATTGCCCATGCGCTCCTGGAGTGTGGCCATGAGGTCCGCCTCCTTGGAGTGAGGGACGACCTGGAGTACTTGCTACGTAACTCTGGGCGACTGGCAACCCGACCTGGTCTTCAATGGCGCCGAAGCGTTCCGGGGCGATGAATCCTTGGAGTACCTCCTCCCTGGCTTGCTCGAGGCGGAGGGCTACCGTTATACGGGCGCTCCTCCCCTCGCGTTGCAGATGACCCGCAACAAGGCCATCAGTAAAAAGGTGCTGGCCTACTTTGGAATTCAGGTGCCGGGTTTTGTGAGCTACCGCTTGCACGAGCAAGTCGACCGCACCCCGAAGCTCACCTTCCCCTTGATCGTCAAGCCGCTGCAGACCGACGCCTCCGCCGGCATTGCCCAGGCATCGGTGGTGCAGGACCAGGAGTCTCTGGTGGAGCGGGTGGCGTTCATCCATGAGCGCTTCGGCCAGGGCGCCATCGCAGAAGAGTTCGTGGACGGACGCGAGCTCTACGTGAGCATCATTGGTAATGACGACAGCCTGGAGATCCTGCCCATCACGGAGATGGTTTTCGATAAAGGGAAGACCCGCCCGGAAGAGCGGATCGCCACCCAGTTCGCCAAGTGGGACGAGGCCTACCGGGAGCGCAAGGGAATCCGCAACGTCCTGGCGCGTCCCCTCTCGAAGGCGGTGCGCGAGCGAATCACCGAGACCTGCCGCATGGCTTATCGCGCGCTGTGGCTGCGGGATTATGGCCGTCTCGATATCCGGCTGACCGATGACGGCGGTGTCTGGGTGCTGGAAGCCAACGCGAACCCCTTCATCAGCTATGGCCACGACATGGCCAACGCCGCCGCCAAGGCGGGGATGGAATACTGTGACTTCATCCAGCGGATTGTAGACGCCGCCATTGCCCGGTATGACCGCACGTAGGCGGCGCGCTCGCGCGTGGGCCCGGGATGTACGCTGCATCTGCGGACACCGGGTTCAGCGCTACATGGGATTCTGTTCCGAGTGCGGCCGAGCGTACCGCTGGGGAGACGAAGGCGGCCTGACCGGAGCGGAGTGCTACAAGTGCGGCTGGGCCGTGTCCGACAAGTTCTCGAGCTGCCCCTGGTGCGGCGCCAACATCCACGAGGAGGGCTATTCCAGCGAGGAGCCGCTCAAAGCTCCGCAGCGGATTCCGCATGGACGCCCGATGCGACTGGGGCTGCGGCGGTGGGGTGCAGTATCCCATGCAGTACTGCCCCTGGTGCAGCCGGCCGCAACACTGGAACGAGGAGGCGTTGTTCGAGGGGACCTGCCCCCACTGCGGCCGGGGCGTGGACGACCTGATGAACAGCCTGCCCCTGGTGCGGCGGCGATTCCACCGGTCGCGATCTGATTCCGCGCGCGCTGACCCGGGTGCGCCGTCTGCTCCTGGTCAGCAGAATCAAGGACTGGAGCTACCGGATACTGCTCCGCCCGGGCGTCTCGGGGGTCGATCCGAAGTATCCCAACATGGTCGAGATCGAGCAGCGCTATGTTGTCGGCAAGCGCCGGCGCGACGAAATCCCCTGGACCATGCTGGTTGGCCTGATAACCCACGAGCTGGGGCACAGCTTCCTCTATCATCACTGGGAGTGGACCCGCACGCGGCAGTTTCGCCGAGCCTTCGGCGAGGTAGACAAGGCGTATCGCGGCATGGACAATACCTGGGTGTACTTTCAGCGGCGCAGGATCGCGATTGCGCCGTCGAATCACGTCAGCGCCTACGCGGCCAAACATCCCGCAGGAAGATTTCGCCGAAACGTTCCGCTTCTATGTGACCCGCCGCGGCACGACTGCGCGACCTGTTTGGTGAGTTTGGCCGAAAGCGCAAAGGCGTCATCCTCTTCGAAAAATTTCTCGTGCTCCACGACTTCGTGCGCGCCCTCCGCGGCTGGGGCAGCCACACTGCTTGACACTCTCATTTTTGAGGGATACATCTGAAAATCGCCGGCGTAGCCAACATCACAGACAGAGGGATCGCGGGACTAGAGATTGGGCGGAGACACATTCTCCGCCCATTGCATTGTCCCTCCCGGACTCGGAGGCTTTCTGCTGCGAATTCTTGCACTCTCGGGTCTGGCGGCATTGACCTTCACCCTCGGCAGCCTGGCCCCCGCTCCCATCGAGCTTGAGGCCCGACACCAGCCGGGCCGCCCTGGCCAGTCTGGGTGAGGAATACGGCGAGCTTCAGCAGTGGGCGGTGGCCATTCTCGCTGCCACCGACACCCTGCAGCCGGCCAGTGCTGAGCGGGCCCGGGCACTGGCCGATCAGCTGGCGCGGCTCATCAGCCCGCTGGAGGGTGACTTCGAGAACACCACGGCGGCGTTATCGACCAACCAGCTGGATCTGGTGCTCCCGCTGTGGGAGCGGATGGCGTTTGCCCACGCCGGACTGGTGATGCTGCAGGAGCAGGCCGCCGCTCTGGGGCAAGACCCGGCCATGGCGCCCGCGGAGCTCCACGATCTGGCCTTCCAACTCTCGGCCGTTCTTGAGTTTGCCGAAGAGATCCAGAGGATGGTTCTCGACCAGCTCACGGTCCCGGTTGACACCTCGATTCGAGCCCTTTAATCCCTCCTTCCCGCCGTGCTTCCCGTTCTGTCCGGTGGGCAGTAACCTCCTCTATTCTCAATCTGGAAGACATACCCTAGAGTTGGGCCAGCACCGCACTTCAGGACTCGGTTTCCGTGACGCAGCGGCTGTACTACCTGGACTCGTATCTGCGCAACTTCGAGGCTTCCGTCGTGGAGCGAGCCGAGGAGGGAAGGCGGATTTATCTGGACCGCACGGCCTTCTATCCCACTTCGGGAGGCCAACTCCACGATACCGGCCAGCTGGACGGGATCGACGTGGCCGAAGTGGTCGATGAGGGCGAGCGGGTGGCCCACGTTCTGGTCGAGCCCTTGGCTTCGGGCCCGGCTGGTCCGGGGCGAACTGAACTGGCCTCGCCGCCTGGACCACATGCAACAGCATACGGGACAACATCTTCTATCAGCCGTTCTGGCCGATCTCTGGGATTACTCCACCACCTCGGTCCACTTGGGCGAGCTCACCTCCACCCTCGATCTGGATACCCCCCAGCTTAGCTCAGAACAGGTCGCCCAGGCTGAGGAGAGGGCCAACCAGATCATTGCCGAGAACCGTCCCGTCACGGTCACGTTCGAGGACGCCAGCTCGGCCACCGGATTGAGGAAGCCGTCCAGCCGCTCTGGCGACCATCCGAATCGTAGCATCGAAAACTGGATCGGAGCGCATGCGGCGGTACCCACGTTACGGCGACCGGCGCAATCGGCGCTCTCCTTGTCCGCAAGGTGGAGCGGGTGCGAAAGGGAGTTCGGCTGGAGTTTCTCTGCGGGCTCAGAGCGGTCGGGCGAAGTCGCATGGAATTCAATGTTCTGTCCAACCTCGCAGCCGAGCTTTCCAGCTCGTTCGAGGAGCTACCTCGCGTCGTAGCCAACCAGAGGGCGGACGTCAAAGCGCTTTCGGCTGCTAAGCGAGAATTGGAGGCCGATCTCAGCCGGTATCGTGCGCAGGAGCTATATGCCTCGGCTCAGCCCGATCCAGCGGGGATCCGGCGAGCCACCGTTCGTTTGCCGGACGGCGGGCTGGATGAGCTTCGAGGATTGGCTCTGGCGTTTGCCGGCTTGCCGCGAGCGGTCTTCATCGGTGCCATCGAAGCTCCTCCCTCCGTGCTGTTGAGTGCTGCGCCGGATTCGGGTATCGATGCGGCCAGCGTTCTCAAGGGGACGGTAAGCATGGCCGGCGGGCGAGGAGGCGGATCCAGCACCATGGCACAAGGGGTTCTGCCCGGCAAGGCGCAGCTCGAGCAGGTGCTCTCGGTCTTGGAGGGCACAAAGTAAAAGGCCCACCCGATGATCAGGTGGGCCTTCTGTTCCGGATGAGATGAGGTCAGGCTGCCAGCTCCCGCAGCATGTCGCCGTGCTCCTCCTTCAGCTGCCGGAGCGCCCGGTCGCGAAGCTGACGAATCCGCTCCCGGGTTACCCCCATCATCCGGCCGATCTCTTCCAGAGTCCGGCTGTTGCCGTCATCCAGGCCGAAATACAGCCGGAGCACCTTGGCGTCGCGCGGTGGCAGGGCCGCCAGTGCCAGCTCGAGATCGTGCGTTCTGCTGCTCGCCAGGGTGGAGGCGTCGGTCCCCTCCTGGGTGAGAGGAACGAATCGGTCCAACCGGCCCCGATCCTCCCCTTCTCTCATGGGCTGATCCAGACGCAGCGCCTCGATGTGAAGCGCACCGAGCGAGCGCACCGCTTCAGGCGTCAGCCCAGTGGCCGAGACCAGCTCCTCGGTTGTGGGCACCCGGCCCGAGCTTCTCGGTCAGCAGGGTGGTCACCCTTCCCAGCCGGGTAAGGTCGGCGGTGCGGTTCAGCGGCAGCCGTACTGGCCGCCCATGCCGTGCAATAGCCGCCTGAATCGCCTGCCGAATCCACCAGACGGCGTAGGAGATGAACTTGACGCCACGGTCGGGATCGAACTTCCGGGCGGCGGTCATCAGACCCACGTTCCCTTCCCCGATCAGATCCATGAGAGGAACACCGCGGTTCTGAAACTTCTTCGCCACCGATACCACGAACCTGACGTTGTGCCGAGCGAGGCGCTCCTGGGCCTCCACGTCGCCCTTGAACGCACGCCGAGCCAGCGCCGTCTCTTCCTCCACCGTTAAGCAGAGGAATTCGGCTGATCTCCTTGAGGTAAAAATCGAGGCTCTCACGTCCCTCGTCGACCGCTCGGGCCAGAGCCGCAGGGCGAGTCGACCGACGGCGTGTCTTCTTGGTGCCTGCCACGTTCGCTGCTCCCATCCAGTTGAGCCCCCTTCAGGGGCTGGAAACGACAGAATCTCTGTTACAGCTAACATTCAGTGCCTCCAGCCGGTTCCCTGTCGGAAGCAGTCCCGATATGCCAGCTGCTGTTCTCTCAGACCCTTACATACTGCCTGAGACGCCTTCCGCCGTCGCATGGCGCACGCTGAACGACAGAGGCCGAAGCTCGTTCGAGCTTCGGCCTCCGCCTCCTCCCGCTCATAATTGCTGAGGGGATGTCTTGTAAGTGCTTTTCAGTTACCAGCTTAGCGTATACTGCCCACCGATGGTGTAGTAGACCTCACTGGCCCGTAGATCGCTGGCCCGATCCTGCAGTCGGCCAGGAGCTCCGATGAGTGGTCATCCCGAACCGAACGGCGAAGTTCCTGACGATGTCCAGACCCAGCGTCAGTCTCTCCAGCTGATCACTCCGGCGGGGAATCATGGGTTCGCCGCCAAAGGCAAAGGTCTTCTCCAGGGTTACCGTCACCGGGCTCCGGACCTCGGTAAGACCACCGTTGAGCGAGACAAACGTGCTCACCTCCTGCAGCGTTTCCCGTCCATCGGTGTAAATGCCCAGCTGAGAGCTGGCGGTGAGACCCTTGACCATGATGCTGGGCCCGACGCTGGCTCGATAGGCGGTGCCTTTGGTGAGCACCGCGTTCCGGTCAGTGGGTAACCACTCGGCGTGGGTGGCAGAGACGTGCATGGCCAAGCCATAGCTCATCCCCTCGCCCATCTTGCTGATCTCCCGGGACAGGTCCAGAGACCCGCCTCGCTCGTCGGCGCCGTAGAAGCCCTGTAGTCTGCCGCTGAATTTCCCGGTTGCCACCTCGGCCTGAAGGTTCCAGACCGTGTGGTTGAGCGCTTCCTTCAGCAGAACGGACTTGTCCGCGCTGGTCACCGCCCGCTTGGTGAAGGCACTGCTCCAGCCTCCGGTGACCGCCACCGACCGCTCATTGCGCTCCGGCAGCTGGATGGCGATCTCGTGATAGTATTCCCGACAATAGCTCTTCCGGCATACCACCACCTTCATCGGCTTCTTCAAAACATTGAACAGATGTCCGTGCTCCCGCACCGCATAGCTGATGGGAGGGAGGCTGTCTCCGAAGTCGCTGTCCAGCCTGGCGCGCAATCTGAGATCCACGTTCCCAGTAGCGATCCAGTCCGTTGGAAGATTCGATGCCGATGCTGTCGGCTGACGGGCTAACCACCTTTACTTCGGCCCAGCCCCCGGCCTGGATCACCTCGGGGGTGATGGTGAGCTCGATCGGCTCCGGACCGGGGGTGAGATCGACGGTAGAGGTGGACACGCCACAACCCTGGAGGCTCAGCGCCACGCACACTGAGGGCGCCAGTGCCATCAAAAGCCTGCTGGGTGGCTGATTCATGGATTCCGCCGGGGAGCTGACCGTACAGAGCCTATCCGCCGGAGCCTCGAAAGCTCCTCTCGGCGGCTGTCAACGGACATTCGCGCATGAAGTTGCGCTGCGTCCCCTAGCTGATGCGCAAGGAGCATACCCCTGCCGGACGACTCGATTGTATGTGGGATGGCGAACCGAAAACATCTCGCCTGGTCTATGATACGCCTGCATTTGCGACTCCGCTAGTGACCCGCGCCACTTCATCTGCTGCTTTCGGCATGTAGCATCTCAGCATGTGTCCTCAGCGCGCGAGCAGCACACCGCTCTCGACCGGATCCGCAGCCGACTTCATTCCGCCCGACGCCACGCTGCCCAAGCTGCGAGCCGCCGCCGCCGGCTGCCGAGGCTGTGATCTCTGGGTCAACGCCACCCAGACAGTGTTTGGTGAGGGGCCGCGCACAGCGGAGGTGATGCTCGTTGGCGAGCAGCCCGGGGATCAGGAAGATCGTCAGGGTCATCCCTTCGTCGGTCCGTCGGGTCAGCTGCTGGATGCGGCGCTGGAGGCAGGCCGGGATCGATCGGACCCGGGTGTACGTCACCAATTCCGTGAAGCATTTCAAGTTTGTGGTGATCGAGCGGGGACGCCGGCTGCACAAGAAGCCCAGCGCCGCCGAGGTGCGCGCCTGTAATCCGTGGCTTCAGGAGGAGATCCGTCTGGTGAAGCCGCGGGTGGTAGTGGCGCTTGGGGCCACCGCGGCGCAAGCACTGCTGGGAAAGCAGTTCCGGGTGACTCAGGATCGCGGGCGGCCGATCCCGACAGAGTTTGCCGAGGCCGTCGTGGCCACGGTCCATCCGTCGGCGGTGCTCCGGGCCCCAGCCGAAGCTCGGGAGGAGGCAAGACGGGAGTTCTTTGCCGACCTCAAGAAAGTGGCAGGCTATCTCAAGCGTATGAAGTGAAGTCTTACCCCAGCGCCTTCCTAGCTGCACCATTGTCTGAGTCCGCTAACTGACCCCGTGCCCGGAGGCACCGTGATCGGCAGGCTGCTGGCGCGAAGAGGAATCCTGTCCAAGCGAGAGCAGGAGCTCCGGGTGCGAGAACAGGAGCTGCTGCAGCGGCTGGCGACTGCGCTGGAGCGGTTCGGCGTCGGACGTCGCCGCCGAAGATCTGCGCCGATTCCAGGAAGCCCGGGAGCAGCTCACTGGTCTTTTCCTGCTGGTTGATCGCCGGCGAGTTCAACTCCGGGAAATCCAGCTTCATCAACGCCCTCCTGGGTGAGCGGGTACTGCCCGAGGGGGTCACTCCAACCACCGATCGGATCAACGTTCTCCGGCACGGTCCGGAGATCACCGAACAGCTCCGCGAGGCGTACCTGCTGGAGCGTACCCATCC
Organism: uncultured Gemmatimonadales bacterium; assembly: GCA_963825815.1. GTDB lineage: Bacteria > Gemmatimonadota > Gemmatimonadetes > Gemmatimonadales > GWC2-71-9 > CAVVWJ01. Next base: position 203,849 of record CAWGVB010000013.1, read on the forward strand.
CGCCGAGGTGCTTCGCGAGATCAACATCGTGGACACCCCGGGCACCAACGCCATCATTCGCCGACACGAGGAACTGACCCGGGACTTCGTTCCCCGATCCGACCTGGTCCTGTTCGTCACCTCGGCCGACCGGCCTTTTACCGAGAGCGAGCGCGACTTTCCTGGAGCAGATCCGGGAGTGGGGCAAGAAGATCGTCTTCATCGTCAACAAGATCGACATTCTGCCCGGGCCGAAGAGCGCGAGGAGGTCATTCGGTTACGTCGGAGAGAATGCCGCGAGCCCTGCTGGGTGAAACCCCGGAGATCTTCGCCGTGAGTGCGCGGCAGGCGCTGGAGGCCCGGGGCGGCGGCACAGTCGGAAGTCGGAAAGCCGTCCAGGAGCTGTGGGAGCAGCAGCGGCTTCGAGCGGTCGAGGACTACCTTCTCAATACGCTGGACCAGCAGGAACGGGTCCGGCTGAAGCTGCTCAATCCGCTCAACGTCGGGCTGCGTCTGGCCTCCAAGTACAAGGACGCCACCTTCGAGCGGCTCAAGCTGCTGGCCCAGGACGTCGAGGCGATCCAGAACATCGACCAGCAGCTCGCACTCTTTCATCAGGAGATGCTGCGCGACTTCGAGCCCCGACTCGCCCGGCTCGACGTCCTGCTCGGCGAGATGGAGACGCCGGGGGATCGCGATTCTTCGAGGAGACCATCCGGATCGGCCGGATCAGGAGCCTGATGGACAGCGAGGGCGTCAAGCGATCATTCGAACGGGAGGTCATCGGGGAGACACCGCGAGTCGATCGAGGAGGAGGTCGGCCGGGTCATCGACTGGATCGTGGAGCGGAATCTCCGGCTGTGGCAGGACATCAGCGGCTACATCGAGCGGCGGCAGCTCACCCGACACCGCGAGGGCATGATCGGCGATGTCGGTCCCAGCTTCGGCTACAACCGCCAGGCGCTGCTCGACTCGATCGGGCGGGTTTCCCGCGAGGTGGTGGGGAGCTACAACCGGGAAGCCGAGTCGCGAACCATTGCCAATGAGATTCAGGGCGCCTTTGCCACCACCGCGCTGGCCGAGGCCGGTGCGCTCGGGCTGGGAACCATGGTGGTCACCGTAGTTACCGGCGCAGCGGCCGATGTGACCGGCATTCTCCTGGCAGCGGCATTGGCCGTCGGCGGGTTCTACGTCCTTCCCCGCAAGCGCCGCCAGTCCCAGCGCGACTTCCAGCGGCGCGATCTCCGAGCTCCGATCGGGCCTCAAAGACGCTCTCACCCGCCAGGTGCATCTGGAGCTGGAGCAGTCCAGCGCCCGAATCAACGAGGCCATAGCGCCCATATCGCCGGTTCGTTCAGAGCCAGCAGCAGCGCCTCAACGAGGCCCGCGCCGAGCTGGTTGCCACCGAAGACGCCCTGCTCCGCCTGCGCGCCGAGGTCGAGAAGCGATGAGGCGGAAACCGCGTCGATCTTGACGGCCTACGGATCCGAGTGGTAGCCTAGCCAACACTCCCACCGCACGAGTTCAAGGTGTTACGTCCGGTCCTTCCCCGCTGTGAGTGACGGGATCGACCATTGCAGTCCCCTTCCGCCGGAGGTGGCCCATGGACGTGCTCGTCGCACTTGCCATCAGCATCGGAATTCTGATAACCGGATGGACGTACGTTGCGCTGGGGGTGGCAGCCTTGCCCGTCTGGGCTGGTATCGTGGCGTGGGGGTGCTTTTTCGCTGCCGGCGGTAAGACCACCGGACTGAGTAAGACCATCGCCTCCAATCTCTCCGGAGTGCTGTGGGCCTTTCTGGCGCTGACCGCCTGGGGGAGGTTCGGGGGTGGGGTGCCGGTACTCTCCGTCCTGGTCGGAGTGGCGGCGCTGTTCATGGTTCTTCAAGCCAAGATCCCGGCTCTGTCCTTCATCCCGGGCTCGTTCCTGGGTGCCGCCACGGCGGTCAGTGTGGTGGTCGGCGCCAACGGCAGCCTGGAGCAAGACCATCATCGCCCTCGTAGTCGGAGCCATCCTGGGCTACGTGTCGGAGATGCTCGCGGGCGCCATGACTCGACGGAGCGCTGCGGTCTAGCAAGTACTTCCCACTCCAAAAGCACGAATCCGGAGCCAACCTGGCTCCGGATCTTTTTTCTGTCGGGGACGATCAGCATCCTCTACCAGGAATCGCTGGTCACCTTTTTCTTCCGCTTGCGCCGCAGGGCAGCTGCACTCTTGATGGCTCGAGCTTCACTGGGCTTTACGTAGTGCCGGCGCCGTCTGAGTTCGCCGAAGAGACCGGACTTTTGAAGCTTCCGCTTAAAAACCTTGAGCGCGCGCTCCAAGCTGTCCTCGTCACTCAGCTTCACTTCAGTCATTCAGGGGCCCCCATCGAGAGAGAAAGCAAAGGGGCCGGCGCCAGTGCCGGCCCCCTGGAAGCAGGAAGGGTTGAGTCAGGTCGGCTACCCTTCCGGTGCCGAGAGAAGCATACCCCGTGATTCCTCGTACCACAAGGCGAGCGCGGTGGCGGCCGCAGCTCCAGCCGGTTCAGCCGGAGCTCCGGCGGTCGCGCCGGTAAGCACTTCTCCTTCGGTGACCTCGGGCTTTCCCAGCTCGAACACCAGTGGGTTTCTCAGGGTGTACTCGGCAGCGCACCGGCTGGACTCGGCGGAGCCTTCCAGCGTGTCGTAGAGACTCAGGGTCAGCACTTCCCGGTTTTCCACGCTGAGGACGTAGTACCCTCTGAACCCGGGGATCTGCTGCAGGATGGGCAGAAACTCATCGTGAATCTGGCGGCGCAGAAGCTCCAGCGAAGCCTTGTTGACGGCGCCGTTCTTGGGACTGTACCTGACGAATAGTGGCGTACATCTCTTCCTCGAGCGCGCGCGACCGAAGCGCGAAGAGTGCGGCTACGGAACGACTTTACACCATTGGAACATAACTGCCGTTGGCCGGGGCGGGAGATTCTCAGCGGCTGAGCAGGCCGGCGTCCAGGATCAGGGGTGCGCCGGTGATATAGCGGGCACGGTCCGAAGCCAGGTAGAGCACCGCCTGGGCTACGTCCTCGGGCTCGACCCAGGGAACCGGCAGCAGGTTGCCGGCCGAACGTTCGGCGATCTGGGCCGGGGTGAGCCCTTCCAGCGCGGCCAGCCCGTCGTTCATCGGGGTATTTACGCCGGTCGGGTGCAAGGAATTAACCCGGATGCCATGCGGCGCCAGTTCGATGGCCCACGATTTGGTCAGGCCGGTAAGCCCCCACTTCGAGGCAGCATAATGACTGAGCCGGCCCATCCCCCTGAGTCCCGCAACCGAGGAATTGTTGATGATGACGCCGGCCTTCTGAGCAATCATCACCGGAATCACCCGACGAGCCACCAGCCAGGACCCCTTGAGATTGATGTCGAGCATGGTGTCCCACGCTTCTTCAGTCAGCTCGTGAGCCAGGCCGTAGGCACAGATGCCGGCATTATTGAAGAGAACGTCGATCCGTCCGAACTGAGACACCACCGCGTCGACCGCCGCCGTAATCGCAGCATCGTCGCGTCACATCGCCCTGAAAGGTGAGGCACTCGGTACCCAGCCGCCGGCACTCCTCCGCCAGCGAGGCCAGGTCGTCGCGGTTGCCCATGTCATAGCCCGGATAGCTCAGCGGACGAGCGATGTCGAAGGCGCCGATCCGGGCGCCCTCTCGGGCCAGCGCCAGCGCGGTCGCCCTTCCCTGCCCGTGTGCCGCGCCGGTGATGAAGGCGACCTTTCCGGCGAACTCTCCCATCAGCTCTGCTGACCCATGCCGGCCGCACTCTCCCGTACGCCCTTGCGATAGGGCTGGAGATACTCGTCCAGATCCACGTCGAGCGCATTGTTCACGACGTTGGTTGCCACCATCAGCGCCCCAAATGCGGTGAGTACCACGATCTGAGCCGGGGTGAAGTGAGCCGCGAGTCGCTGATATACCTCGTCGGACACCTTAAAGGGAGACACCGCCAGGGCCCTGCCGAAGTCGAGCACCGCGCTTTCCCGCTCATCCAGCTTGAGGCGGTCAGGGTTCTCGCCGGTTTGAATGAGCATCCGGCGAAAGAAGGTGGAGCAGATCAGGCAATCGGTTTCGGAGGAAATCGCGTGGGCAAACAGGGTGGTCAGTCGCTCGCCCAGAATGGGTTGGACCGCGTCGCGCAGAGGATACCACTGCATCAGCGCCTCGAATGCGGGCAACGAGTGAAGCAGCGTGCGCTTCATGTTGGTCATCCGGGCATGATTGCGAACGTGGGCTTCGGCCGCGGCTCTGGCATGAGGCGGGCGCGGCTTCGATCTCGAGTGGCGCGATGCGAGGCATGGTGGCAGGCTCCGGGCGAGTGACAGCGACCCGAATCAATCTATGGAGATCAGGATGATCGGAGAAGAAGAGGTGAGTTTACCTCCTTAGAGGACTCGGCGCGAGGCCACGTGCCTCTGCAGGTACCACTTTCCCCTGGCGCTGGTGAGATCGTCGTACACTACTCCACCCGCCCCCGCAGCAGAGTGAAGAATTCTGTTGTTGCCGACGTAGATCGCCACGTGGTTGACAGTTGTCCCGGTGCTGGCAAAGAGAAGGAGATCGCCGGGACGGAGCGACGCCACGTCCAGAGATACCGGGTTACCGGCTGATGCCTGCTCTCGGGAAGTGCGCGGCAGTCTGACACCGTGTCGACCGAACACATACTGGACGAACCCCGAGCAGTCGAAGCCGGACACGGGGCTCTCACCGCCATAACGATAGTGCGTCCCCAGATAGCGCTTGGCCGTGGCCAGAACGCCGGCGGCGGTTGCATGGCCCTTCGCCTGCAGTACGGGTGGGAGCTGTCGGGTGGGTGGCGGCCGGTGTAGCACGAACGCTCACGCCCCGTCCGCCAACTGTTGCAACTACGGCGATTGGTCCAAGCGTCGCCCGGACCACCGGACGCTGCACCCGAGGAAGAGCGATTGTGACCTGCGCAGCCATCACGCTCGGAGCCCCGGCCAGAAGCGGCAGGGCACAAGCGACGAGCCTCATTGGATACCTACCTTGACGTGACGGGGGCGGCTAATGCAGGAGGTATGCCACTCTGGTGCCCGATCAGGCCCGCCTCGGCAAGAAAAAGGCTTCCGCCGGTAGGCAAGCCTGCCCGACGCTGGGACCGGGTGAGAACCAGCCGGTCTTTGGCCCGGGTCATACCGACATACAGCAGGCGCCTGGCCTCCTGGATCTCGGCTTCCATGTTCTCTTCCAGAGCCTTCCATCCGGGCAGCTGCTGATCTTCGACCCCGACGATGTACACCCGGGAGAACTCCAGCCCCTTGGTCGAATGGAGGGTCAGTAGGTTGACTCGATCCGGGTGGGTCTCTGCTCCTGCGCTGGTGGAAAGCGCCGCTCGGCTCAGCAGATCATCGATCTGGTGGGCCACCGACTCTCCGGTGCTGGCCTGTACCAGCACCCGCAGACCGCTCGACCGCCACGGGATAGCGCTCCGACACGCGTTCGCTCGGCCCGGAGGCGCTCCATCAGCGCCCGACCGCCCAGTCGCTCGACTACCTCCTCGATCGAGGGCGCGACGACGCCCATGGCGACCTCTGCGGCGTAACTCTCCAGGCAATCGCTGTAGCGGCCGAGGGTGAAGGGCCGGGTGATATCTCGGAGCAGAGTTTCCTCCTCTCCGTCTCCGCGACTGGGATCTACCGCCAGGGCCAGGCCCAGCTGGTCGAGCAGGTTGACCGCCGCGATCTTCCGGGCCCGTCTCATTCGCAGCTCGTTCAGCGCGGGAACCACTCCCGCCAGCATGTAGGCGTCATCGAAGGCGTGGTGCGCGCGACCAACCTCTACGTTGAATCGGGCAGCCAGCTCGGTCAGCTTGGCGCTGCCTTCGACCAGCGACCTAGCCAGCGGCAGGGTGTCGTAGAACACCAGGTCGTCGATGCCGGGAAGGTCTCGGCAGAGCCGGCGAAGCACCGGGACATCAAACTCCTGTCCGTTGTGCGCCACCAGCAGATCGGTGCCCACAAACGCGCGGAACCGGGCCCAGACCTCATCCAGCGAAGGTGCCTCGGCCACATCCTGATCGGTGTATCCATGCACCTCGGTTGCCCGAGCCGAGATGGGCCGGCAGCAGGCGACCAGGCTGTGAAAGCGCTCCACCACCACTCGCTGACGCACCCGCACCGCGGCGATCTCCACGATCTCGCAAGTCTCGATATCGAAGTCGCTGGTCTCCAGATCGAAGGCGACGAAGTCATCGAAGTCGCTCTTGAGGCCGCGGGTCTGGATCAGCTGAAGCGCCTTGAACAGCCGGATCGGCCATCCCCCACTGCCCTCAGCCGGCCTGAGCACCAGGTCGGAAGCGGCGGAGCCTTCCTGGCCGGCGAGCCGTTGGGCCTGAGACACCCCAGCCGCCCGCAGCATGGCCACCAGCGGGATCTCCAGTCCCCCACTCGGCTCCACGCTGATCCGCTGGCCGGCGGCAACCGCGCGGCCTGATCTGACCCGCCAGGAACGCGGCACCCGGATATGCTGCCGGATCGCTCAGGTCGTGGTGGTGCTCCTCGAGGGGATTGCGGCCCGCTCCGATCGGCCGGGTCAGCAGCTCGTCCACCAGCCCGGGAAGGGTGTGATGCGAGCGCGCCATGCCTCGAAGATTTTCGAGGTGATAGATGAGCCGCCACACTCGCCTGGAATCCGCATCGCCGCGGGGACGGGAGGCGGCAAAGGTCCTGAGGTTGGTCACCAGGTCCTTTCCCCGAACGAAGCTCTTCGCCACCTCCTGCCGGACAGCCGGCGGCAGGGCATGCTCGGCCAGAACTCCGAGCCGAACCGGATCGTCAGGGGACGCGGATCACCTGCAACGAGGCGATTACCCAGCCGACAATTTTGTCGTCGGTGAGAGCGTGTCCCTGGGCCAGCCGGCAGGGAATTCCGGAGCAGACCAGCCGCTCCTCCAGGTACCGCCCCAGGCGATGGGACCGATACAGCACCGCGATGTCCCCCCACCCGGCACCGTGCTCGGCCTGGTCTCGCCGCATATCCTCGATCAGCCAGGCGACCTCGTCCTCATCGGTATCGAACCCTTCCACCTGCACGTCGAATCGTGAGTCCCGGGTGGCTTCGATCTGCTTCTCGAACAGACGAGGGTTACAGGCGATCAGCCGCTTTGCGGCATCGAAGATCTGCACCGAGCAGCGGCAGTTCCGGTCCAACACGATGGGATGGGTGAGTCCAAAATCGTCGCGGAACCGGTGGATGATGTGCGGGTCCGATCCGGCCCAGGAAAAGATCGCCTGCTCGTCGTCGCCCACCCCGAAGAGATTTCGATGTCCCTCGGCCAGCTGCCGAACGACGCCGTACTGCACCGGACTCAAGTCCTGAAACTCGTCTACCAGCACGTAGTCCCACCTGCCGCGGAGCTGGGCTGCCGCGGCAGGGATCGGTTCGGAGGAGCCGCTCGGTCAGGACGACCAGATCGTCGAAGTCGGCCAGATTGCGATCGCGCAAGCGCTCCTGGTAGCGCGCCAGCAACGCCGTGCCGCGTTCCCCGAGCAGACCGGCCCTGCAAGCGATAGAGGCTGAACAAGGCCAGCACCTGGGCCCGTCGCTTCTCCGGGACCCGCAATCGCTTCAGCACCCCGAGCTGGTACTCCTGGTCCGCCACCCCGAAGCCCGGGCGAAGGCCGCACTGCTCGGGAAAGTCCCGCAGCACCTTGAAGCAGAGGGCGTGCAGCGTACCCCGAGTGATGTCCTCCGCGGCATAGCCCCGCGCTTCGCTGGAGCCGCAGGGCGATCTCTTCAGCCGCCTTGTTGGTGAAGGTGACGGCCAGGATCCTGCGAGGTGTAACTCCGAGCTTCTGGATGAGATGCTGGATCCGACAGATCAAACAGTAGGTCTTGCCGGCACCCGGGCCCGGCCATGACCAGCACCGGGCCGAGCGGGGCCTCGATGGCACGGCGCTGCTGGAGGGTGGGCTCGAAGCTCATGCCCGGACGGCATTCCCGCTGAGCGCGCGAGCCCAGCCGACAATGGCTTCGGCCAGCTCGTCCATGACCTGGTCCTGAGATCGACCCGCCCGCTTGGGGACGCCAAACGAGTGATCGGCCCCATCCACCAGGTGCAGGGTGGCGAGCGGTTTCAGGCGGCTGGTGACATCCGTGATCAGATCGAGCCGGGCAAACCCGTCGCGGGTTCCCTGGAGAAAAAGCATGGGGACATCGACGGCTTGAAGGTGATCCGCCCGGCGGGTGCCGGGCTGCCCCGGAGGGTGCAGCGGAAAGCCCAGAAACACCAGCCCCCGGGCCCGATCGAGTGGAGCGGTAGCTGCGGCGGAAGAAGTCATCCGCCCACCCAGAGATTTACCTCCCGCTACAATGGGCAGCTCGGGAACGATCTCGCCGGCCTTCGTGACCGCTGCCCGGACCGTCTCCTCGAGAACCGGTGGCGGGTCGGGCCGGTTGCGGCCGGCTTCCATGTAGGGAAACTGGTAGCGAAATGTCGCTACACCCCTTGCGCCGAGGGATGCTGATATGCGCTCGAGAAACTGATGCCGCATGCCAGCGCCGGCGCCATGGGCCATGACGTAGAGCAGCCAGGCGTCCGGAGGACGAAGCAGAAAGGCTGGGACGTCTCCGATGGTGGGAGAGACATGCAGCCGGAGATCCGCCGCTTCGGTGGTCACCTATCGCTTCCCCAGCCGCTCCAGCGCAGCGCCGATGTCCGGTTGCAAATCGAGAAGCTCGCGCAGCGGGTCGCGTTTCAGCTTCCGCATCCGGTCCGAAGCGTTGGCGATGGTGAAAGATTTGATGTTCAGCTGGGGAGTCACTTCCGCCCACTGGAGCGGCATGGAAACGGGGGCTCCGGGGAGCGGCCGTGCGCTGAACGGCGCCACGATGAGACGGCCGGCACCGTTCTGCAGGTAATCGAGATACACCTTGCCTTCTCGCCGCGAGACCTGACGAGCCAGCGTCGCTATCTCAGGAAGCTCCGCGGCAATGAGTCGGGCCAGCAGCTCACCCAGCGTGCGCGCATGATCGTGCAGGCACTGGCCGGCGAGCGGGATCATCAGGTGGAGGCCTGAGGAGCCGCTGGTCTTGACCAGGCAGGGTAACCCGATCTCCTGGCACAACGCGTGTGCCACCTCAGCTACCGTGACCACATCGGTGAACGGGGCGCCCTTCGGGTCCAGATCGAGCACACACCAATCAGGATGCTGGATATCGGCGGTTCTGCTGCTCCAGATATGGAGAGGGATGGTGCCGAGGTTTATCAGGTACAGCAGGGAGGCTTCGTCGTCACACACGAAATGATCGATCTCACGCGCGGCCTGCTCGCTCCAGCGCCGTTCGGTTCGGATCCACTCGGGAACAAAGCGCGGAGCATCCACTTGGAAGAAGGACTTCCCGGCAATCCCGTCGGGAAAGCGGGTGAGGACCACCGGACGGTCGATGAGATACGGCAAAATCCAGCGGGACACGTTGCGGTAGTACTCGATCAGATCTCCCTTGGTGTACCCTTCCTCCGGCCAGAAGATCTTTTTCAGATTGGTGAACTGGGTCTCGCTTGCGGCTGCCGATTCACTCCGCTCCTGGTTCTCACTGGTCTTCGCCCGAGTGGGTTTGCGCCTGGGTTCGGCCTCTGCGTCCCCGCTTCCCCGCTTCCCCTCCTCCCCGCTTGCAACGCACTCTTCCGGCCTCTTGTCTTCGCGGAAGCGGAGAAACACCGGTTGCCGGAGCAGCCCTTCCTCGGTGCGTTCGGTGTATTCCACCTCACAGACGAGTCGAGGTTCTACCCACCTGGTACCGTCGCCCTGTGGCAACGGCCCCGAGCAAGGGGCTTCTCCGAGAAGGAGCGACTGCAGAGTTTGCCGGACTTCGGAGAGCTGTTTCTCACTGAACCCGCTGCCGGCCCGCCCGCTATACCGGAGCTCTCCATTGTGATAGGACCCCAGGTGCAAGGCGCCGAATCCACTCCGACTCCCCTTGGGCTCGGTGAACCCCACCACCACGAAATCCTCGGTGCGCCGGGTCCTGACTTTTATCCAAACGGGGGATCTGCCACTCTTGTACGGCGAATCACCACGCTTAGCCACGATCCCTTCGAGGCCAAGCTTCTGAACCTGCTGGTAGAGGACAATGCCATCGTCCTCGAAGTGATCCAGGTAGCGGATGACGCCGGCCAGCGGGGCTACGCGTTGGAGCAGCCGTTTTCTGGTAGACAACGGCAGCCCACGAAGATCGAAGCCATCGAAAGCCAGCAGATCGAAGGCGTAAAACGTCACGGGGCAGTCCACCGCCGCGTGGCGAATATCGAGTGCTCTCCGAAGCTGTGCCCGTTGCTGCAGACGCTGAAAGTTGGGGCGACCTTGTTCGTCGAGTGCCACCAGCTCACCGTCGAGCAGCACTCGCTCGAATGGCAGCGCCTTGAGCGCCTGCACAATCTCCGGGAAACAGGCCGATAGGTCGTTGCCGTTCCGCGACAGCACCCGCGAAGTCCGGTCTCGAGACGCCAGTGTCCGATAGCCGTCCAGCTTGAGCTCGAAGAGCCATCCCGGAGCGTTGAACGGCTTCTCTTGCGCTTCCGCCAGCATGGGACGAAGGGTGGCGGCATCCACGTCTCGCTGGGGCACGCTCAGACCTGAGAGCTCAGTCCTGATCTCCTGGGCCGGAGTTCTCCCCGCCTTGAGATCTTCGACGGTGAGACCGGAGAGAACGGACTGCTCGGAGAGACCCGCCGCGGAAGCGCTGTATCCGTCGCGCTCCTTGATGAAGAGCCACTCGTTCTCCCCCTTCTTCAGCTTTACCAGGGTCCACACCCCTCGCAGCTTCATTCCCTGGAGCTCGAACAGGAGCTTGCCTTTGGCGAGGCCTTCAATCGGATCTTCGAGCGGAACCCACCGCCCCCGGTCCCATACAATCACCGCACCAGCCCCGTAGTTGCCCTCTGGAATCAGCCCCTCGAAATCCCCGTACTCCAGGGGATGATCCTCCACCAGGACAGCAAGCCGCTTGTCGGCTGAGTCGTAGGAAGGGCCCTTCGGCACCGCCCAGGAGCGGAGAACCCCTTCCATCTCCAACCGCAGGTCGTAGTGCAGCCGGCGTGCGGCGTGCTTGTGAACCACGAACACTCCCCCGGCTTCCGGCCGTTCACCAACGGAACCTGCCGGCTCCGGCGTGCGGTCGAGCGAACGCTTGGCCCGGTAGGGCGAAAGGCGATCAGGTGACGAAGGCATCGAGGAAAGTTAAGAGACTCGCCGCGCGATGCGTGATGCGCCGGCGCGACATGCCGAATGTAGATGATCTCGGCAACTGTCTGAGAGTCAACTAGTTCACTGCTCGGTTCAAGGGCCGCTCCTTGCGGGCTCCCGATTTGCAGCGTATATGGGTCCCAATGCCTCCCAGATCAATCGGAAACGCCACCATCTCCTTCGGGCTGGTCTCTGTCCCGGTGTCGCTGTATTCCGCCAGCGAGTCGTCAGCGACGGTCAGCTTTAACATGCTGCACAAGTCATGCGGTACCCGGCTGAAGCAGCAGTACATCTGTCCCAAAGACGGCGGCGTTGTCGAGACGGGATGAGATCACCAAGGGCTACGAGTTTGCCAAGGGCCAGTACGTCACCTTCACTCCCGAAGAGATCAAGGCCCTCGACGAGAAGGCCACCAACTCCATCGATATCGCCGAGTTCGTGCCGCTCAACGCGGTAGACCGGATGTACCTCGATAAGGTCTACTATCTCGGACCCGACAAGGGTGGAGACCGGGCATACCGGCTGCTGGGCGAGGCGCTGAAGGCGACCGGCCGCGCGGCTCTCGGTCAGTACTCCGCCCGAGGCAAGCAACACTTGGTGCTCGTTCGTCCGTTGGACGGAGTGCTGGTAATGGAGCAGCTGCACTACGCGGCCGAACTGAAGCCGGTTGCCGAAGTCCCTCACCCGGAGACTCCGGTCAAGGAAGCGGAGCTCGCGCTGGCACGGCAGCTGATCGAGCAGTCTTCTACCGACGAATTCCGGCCGGAGAATTATCACGACACGGTGCGGGAGCGTGTGCTCGAGGCAATTCAGAGCAAGGTCGAGGGCCAGGAGATCACGGCAGACGCGGCCCCGCCGGAGACCAAGATCATCGACTTGATGGACGCATTGAAGGCCAGTCTGGCCAAGAAGGGCGCCAGCACGGATGAAATGAAGCCCGCCAAGCGGGCTCCCTCCAAGTCCGACGAGTCCGAAGCCGCTCCCAGGAAGAGAAAGGCCGCAGGACGGGGGTAGTTCTCCATCGAGCCGGAGTGTCGTAAATTGTTGGCTCATGGAGTCCTTCTCCACTCGCGATGTGGCCCGGTTGTTGGGCCTGTCCGAGACTCAAGTTCGATCCCAGGCTCGGGCGGGGTTCCTCACTCTCGAGCGCGGCCCCCGCAACGGCTACCGCTTCTCCTTTCAAGATCTGGTGCTTCTCCGCACCGCCCGAGAGCTGGCGCAGGCGAGGATCCCACTGCGCCGGATCCGCACCGCGCTATGCGGGCTTGCCCGGGACCTTCCCAGCGGCCGGTCTCTCAGCGAAATCCGGATCATTGCTGATGGCGACAACGTCCTGGTTCACGAGGGCGGAACCGCCTGGAATCCGGAATCCGGTCAGGTCCAAATCGACTTCGCTGGATCGGCGCCGAAGGTCCCGGCCGCCCATGCTGCCACGTCTTTGCCGCCTCACTCCCGGGCCAGGCACCAGGTTCCGGACGCCTGGGAGTTGTTCGATGTAGCTCTGGAGCTCGAGGTCAGCGACCCGGCGGCGGCCCTCCGGACCTATGCCCAAGCGTTGACGCAGAATCCGCATCTCTCCGACGCGCATGTGAACCTCGGCCGGCTGCTGCAGCTGGCCGGCCGCACCGACGAAGCACTCGAGCATTACCTCTCCGCTATCAGAGCCGGAAGTACCGATCCCACGGCCCCGTTCAATCTGGGCACCGCGCTGGAGGAGCTGGGTCGCTGGCGCGATGCTCTGGCCGCCTACCAGCAGGCTATCGACACCGACGCCGGCTTTGCGGATGCCCACTTCAACCTGGCTCGCCTCTACGACCAGCTCGGCCGCCGGACTGAAGCCATCCGGCATCTGCGGGCGTATAAGCGGCTGGTGGAGTAGGAGTCACCAGTCACCAGTCTTGAGCCGCCAGCTCAGTCGCTCGACTCAACTGCCGAAATTGCCCGAGACAATTGGTGACTGGCGACTGCGGACTCGTGACTCGTGACTCATCATGAACTTCCACATCGGCACCAGCGGCTGGTCCTACAAGGAATGGAAAGGGAGCTTCTATCCTCCCAAAATCACCGGCCGATGAGATGTTGCCGTATTACGCCGCGCGGTTCTCCACGGTCGAGGTAAACAACTCGTTCTATCGCATTCCCTCCGATCGAGTTCTTGCCTCGTGGGCCGAGCCAGGTTCCGCCCGAGTTTCGGTTCGTCATGAAGGCCTCCCGTCGAATAACCCACAACGGCCGTCTCAAGAATGAGGATGGGTCCCTCGAGTACTTCCTCCAGGCAGTAAACCCATTGGGGCAGCGGATGGGCCCCACGCTTTTCCAGCTCCCACCCACATTCAAGAAGGACGCCGCCAGGCTGCAGAGCTTCTTGAGCCGGTTGCCCCGCCGGTGGCCCGCCGCAATGGAGTTTCGCCACCAATCCTGGTTCGACGAGGAGGTATATCAGTTGCTCCGCGACCGGGACATGGCACTTGTGGCGGTCGACGAGGATGAAGGAGAGGGCGCTCCGCTGGTGCCAACAGCCGCGTGGGGCTACCTGCGCCTTCGGCGGATCGCTTATGACACGTCACAGCTGAGCGCCTGGGCCGCTCGAATACGGGAGCAGCCATGGAACGAAGCCTATGTCTTTCTCAAGCATGAAGAAGGAAGTCCCACCGGCCCCGCTGCCGCCGAGGAGCTGCAGCGGATCGTGCTGAAGCTCTGAATGAAGTGACGAGGATCACGACCTCCCTCCTGCCTTGCGCTAGTCTACCAGTCCTTGGACTCAGGGTACCTCAACCAAGGAGGATACGATGGCGCAGAATAAGAACCTGGAACGACGAAGACAACTGGTGGCGCAACAACTTCACGTCGCGCCCCTACGCCACCGGGCGGAACTACGAAGACTTCCGTCCTGCCTACCAGTACGGCTTCGAGTCCGGCCAGCACCATCTGGGCCGGAAGTGGAACGATGTGGAGACGGATCTGCGCTCCGGGTGGGAAAAGTTCGAAGGAAGGAAGGGAGCCGGGGGACCTGGGAGAGTGTCAAAGATGCGGTGAAGGATGCCTGGCACCGAATCACCGGCCAGCACGACGTAGACACCGACAAGATGGCCGAGTTTGAAGAGGATCGGATCGGTCGCGGCGGCAGAACGTTTTAGCGAATTCTCGCAGCAGCAGGTCTGCGGGGTCCGAGGCCGGTCCGAGTGGATCGCAGCTCCGGACCCCGCCTTTTTTGAGCTCAGAACCGTGATCTGTGACACGGCAGCATAACTGCTATGGAAGCTTTTTGTTGACTTCACACGATCGCTCAGTCCCGCCGCGTTCGGCGGCTGGTTCTTGTGACGGTTTGTCAGCCAAAGGAGTACCACATGACGACGCCAAATACCCAAGCCCCCGGCTCCCGAGCCGAGACCTCCGGCCAGCAGTCCGGCGGGAACGCTCGGGACCAGATCCGGGACGTGAAGAACCAAGTCGTAGATCAGGCCAAGAACACGTTCCAGCAGGCTCGGGATCGGGCGAGCAGCAGCCTGGGTGAGAGCAAGAACCAGTTTGCCGACCAGTTCGGCACCATGGCCGACGCGCTGCGGCGCACCACCGAGCACCTCCGCTCCGAAGATCAGCAGCGGATCGCGGGAATTACCGACACCGTCGCCCGCCAGGTGGAGCAAGTCGCGGATTACCTCCGCAACAAGGATGCTCGGGCCATGCGGCAGGACCTGGAGAATCTGGCCCGACGGCAGCCTGCTCTGCTGATCGGGAGCGCGCTGGTGCTCGGCTTGATCGGCGCCCGCTTCCTCAAGAGCTCCGAGCGCCGGGGCGGTCGTTACGGCGATGGGCAGCGGTTCGGGCGGGAGATTGGCGCCGGCTATACCAGGTCTGAACGGGGCTTCGGCGGGTACGGCGAGGGCGGATACGGAGGCGGCTATGCCGGAGCTTAGGCAGGAACGCAGCATTGGGGAGCTCTTCGGTCAGCTCTCCCAGGACATGACGCTGCTGGTCCGGCAAGAGGTCCAGCTCGCCCGCACGGAAATGACCGAAAAGTTGTCCAAGCTCACCACGAATCTGATCTCGGTGGGTGCCGGTGGATTTGTCGCCTACCTGGGGGGCCTTGCCCTCATGGCGGCGCTCATCCTCGCGGTCAGGGACCTGGCGAACATTTCGCTGGCCTGGTCCGCTCTGATCGTGGGCGGAATTCTCGCCATCATTGGTTATGTCATGCTACAGCGCGGTTTGAAGGAGCTGAAGCGAGTGGAGCTCGCACCGCGGCGTTCTGTTGAGAACATCAAAGATGACGTCCAGTCCATCAAAGACGACGTCCAATGGGCAAAGGAGCAACGGTCATGAGTGAGTACGAACGGCAGAATCGCGACCTCGCCTATGAGCCGGCGGCCCAGGAGGTCGGCTCGGACTTTAACACCCGCGGTGACAAGAGTCCCGAGGAGATTGAACGGGAGATCGAGCAGACTCGCAGCCGGTTGAGCCGCGACATCGACGAGCTGGGCAACAAGCTGAGCCCCAGCAACCTGAAGGAAGAGGCCAAGACCGCCATCAAGGATGCCGCTCACGGCGCCGTGTCCAATGTTGGCGAGCAGGCCCGCCGGACCAGCTCCCGGCTGGTAGAAGTGATCCGGGAAAACCCGCTGCCGGTCATTGCCGTGGGCGCCGGGGTAACCTGGCTGCTCACCCAGCGCTCCAGCAGCGATGTGTCGGGAGACCGGATGGCGCGGTACGCATACACCGGCCCCGAGCGGCGACAGGGTCGGAGCTGGCAGAGCGGTTCCGGTGTAAGTGGCAAGGTCAGCGGCGCCGTAAGCGGCGTGAAGGACTCGGTGAGCGAAGCGGCCGGCGGAGTAGCCGAGCGCGCCAGCGAGCTCAAGGAGCGCGCGGGTGAGCGGATCGACGAAATCAGTGGTCAAGCGCGCTGGCAGACCAAGCGGATCAAGACCAATCTGGAGCACGCGGCAGAGGAGAATCCCCTTGCCCTGGCCGTCGGCGCAGCCGTTGTAGGTCTCGCGCTTGGTCTGCTTCTCCCGGGCACCCAACGGGAAGACGAGATCATGGGCTCGACCCGGGATCAGCTGGTCGATCGCGCGGAGGAGACCATCGAGCGGGCCAAGGACGCAGCGGTTGAGGCCGGCCAGCAGGTGAAGGAGACGGTCAAGTCCGAAATCGAGCAGCACAAGCCCGAGCTCCAGAGTGTGGTGCAGGAGGCAGGTCAGCACGTGAAGGACCAAGTCAAGGAAGGCGCCAAAAAGGTAAAGAACGAGGCCAAGGACGCGGCCAAAAAGTCGGGAAATACCCCTAGGAGCAACTCATGAGTCTCGACTCGCTGGAAAAGCTCTTCATCGAGGAGCTGAAAGACGTGTACAACGCCGAGAAGCAGCTGGTCAGGGCACTGCCGAAGATGGCAAAGGCGGCTGAATCAGAGGAGCTGCAGCAGGCGTTTACCAAGCACCTGAAGGAAACCGAAGGTCATGTTCAGCGGCTGGAGCAGATCTTCCAGCAGGTGGGCCAGTCCGCCCGGGGCAAGACCTGTAAGGGTATGCAGGGCCTGATAGAGGAAGGCAAAGAGGTAATCGAGAAGGAAGGCGAGGGACCGGTCATCGACGCGGCGCTGATTGCGTCGGCTCAGCGAGTCGAGCACTACGAGATTGCCGCCTACGGCTGTCTCCGGACGTACGCCGAATTGCTGGGAATGGACCAGGCGGTGCGGTTGCTGCAGCAGACGCTGGAAGAGGAAGAGGCCACCGACAAAACGCTGACTCAGCTTGGCGAGTCGGGCATCAACGAAGCGGCTGCCGCTGTCGGAGTCGGATCGGAAGACGAGGAATAAAAGCTCCACCGATTAGGCACAAAAGTTCAGCAAGAAAAAAGGCCCGGGATCACTCCCGGGCCTTTTCACAAGCTGCCGGCTCAGACCTGGTGACGCACCTGACCGTTGCCCGCGACTCTCCTCGCCTTCTTCGCCTAGCGCCGAGATGGCCGCCTTGAGGTCGCAGGCCAGATCGCGCTCCCGACGCAGGGCGCCGATCAGCGCTTCGGCCTGCTTCATCTGGAACCCAAGCGCGCCGGCCGATTCCATCGCGTGATCCACCACCGTCTTCTGGGCAGTGAGCGACTCGACCGTGGCGCGGATCCCCAGCGCCAGCGCCTCGGCCCGAGCCAGCCGCTGCTCGGCCCGCTCCAGCTGGCGCTTCCGAGACTCGAAGCCCTTCAGCGTCTCTTCCGTGGTCTTGAATTGATCCTGAGTGGCCTGCAGCATCGCCCGGGTCTCCTCGATCTCCCGGCGGGCCGACCCGATGGTCTGGACGTCCTCGATGGTCCGCTCGGCCAGGTCGAAGACGTGCTTGACCTGCGCCTCGATGGCCTCGACGCCGGCCTGCCGGGCAAGAGTCTGTTCCAGTGCCTTGGCCGCCTCGGTCTGCGCCGACTCCCACTTGTTGAGCAGCTCCTCGAAGTGGGCTAGCTGCCGGTCGATCGACTTGAGCGCGGCGGCCCGCGTCTCCAGCTCGCCCGCCAGCCGCTGCAGAGCTGCCGGCCTGCTCCTGCGCCTGGCTCAGCGTGGCGCTGACCGTCCGGGTGATGTCCTCCATCCGCTGCGCGGCCTCCGCCGATTCCTTCCGCAGGGCTGAGGCGCGGGTGAGATGCTCGGTCGCCTTGTCCAGCGCGCCCTGCCGCTGATCCAGCTCCTGGCCCAGGAGCCGGATCTTCTCTTCCACCTGATCGATCTGCTGGGTACGGCTCTCCAGCCCGCGAACCGACTCGTCCACCAATCCCATCCGGCGCTCGGCGTCTTCCACCGACGTGGTGACCACGCGAGATCGTATCGTTCAGCCGCTGAGCGCCCTCGGCCTGCTTGGCCAGCTGGCCGAACCGGGACTCGGCCGCCTCGATCCGGCCGCGCAAGCCTCCGTCCGGTCCTTGAGCTCACCGCTCAAGCGTGCCGACCTCGAGCAGGCCGCGCTGTACCTCGTGCACCATCTCGCGGCTGGACTCGATCTGCTCCATGGAGCCCTTGACCTGCTCCACCTCGACGCGGATCCGCTCGACCGCCGGCTCCAGTCGCGCTGAGCTCCTTGACCTGGGTCTGGACCTTCCGGGTCCAGACGTCGGCATTGGCCAGCCAGGCCTGGGTCTCCCCGTGGCCTTCGCGCAGCCGGGTCATCTCCTCATAGGCCACCCGCATCTGCTCCAGACCGTCGGCCAGCAGCTCGCGGGTTCCCTTGAGCGTGGAGAGCTGCTCCACCGCCTGCTCCACGCCGGGTCTGATCTCATCCAGCCGGCGCATCCGGGCCGCGAGATCGGTCGCCATGCGAGTCGAGCCGGCCCACATCCTGCCGCAGCGAGCTGGCCCGGGCGGCTTCCTGGGAGAGTGCGGTCACTTCCTTGGCGAGATCGGCGATCTGCTCGCCGACGTTGCGCACCTGGTTCTGCACCGCCGCCGTGCCCTGGCTGGCGGCATCCAGCTCGCCCAACCGGGCCTCGCATTCCTTGACGGCCTTGCGCAGGTCGGCAATCCGCTCGCTCACGGCGTGGAGACTCCGGTGTTCCAGCTCGAAGCCCTCGCTGCTCTTCCGCATCTGCTCCTCGCAGATCGGTGAGCGCCTGGCGGGCCGACTGCTGGGCATCCTCGATCTTCTGCGAGGTGGACTGCAGCTCCTCGGTACGGGACAGGACCTTGTCCTGGATCGTCTTCACTTCGGTGAGCTTGGCCTCGATCGGACCGAACCGGCGGATCTGCTCCTCCTGCCGGCGGAGCCAGGCGTCGAGCTCCCGGTCCATGCGGGTGAGCTGGGCGATCTGGGTCGCGGCCCGGTCAACCGCCTCACGCTCCTGCTCCAGCATGGTGGTCTTCTGGGCGACCTGGTCGGCCAACGCCTTGAGCACGGCCAGCTGGTGCTGGACGTCGGGAATCGCGGTCGAGGCCTGGTTGATCGGCTCCATCTGCGCGCTCGACCGACTGCACCCGGCGGACCACGTCCTCCAGCTTGCCGGTGGCAGCCTGGAAGTCCTGATCGAAGTTTTCCAGCCGGGAGGTGGTGTGCCGGTGGGCGGTAAGGGCATCGTCGTGCTGGGTCCGCATCCGGGCGACGTTCTCCGCCAGCTCGCTCGAGCTGGGTCCGGAGCGTGTCCGCATCGGTGCGGAGAGCCGCGAGCGGACCCTGAAGGCTGAGGAAGGACTCGACCTGCTCCCGGAGCAGCAGTGCGGTTTCTACTTTGTCGCTGAGGGCACTCATCTGGCCCTGGAGCCGCTCGACGTCCTCGCCGGCATGGGCGATCCGGGCTTCCGTGGCCGTCTGGGTCTTGATCACCCGCTCGGCCTGCTCTTCGGCCAGGGCCAGCTGACCGCCGAGCCGATCAAGACCCGGCGACCTGGCCCTCGAGCTCCGCGCAGCGCTCCCGCAGGCGTCCGATCTCCGCCGCTCGCTCCAGGATCGGAGCGAGCGAACGCAGATCGTTCGCGGCGGCTTCGGCGCGGGCGACGAGGGCTTCGAGCGCCGCGGTGATGTTCGCGCCCGCTCGAGTCGACGGCGACGACCGAGTCGTCCTCGCGGCGGCGACCTTTCAGGAAACTGACCATTGGCTTACTCCGAGGGAATGCGCGCGCGATCGGTCGGAACTAGGGCCAGGGCTCTGGCGATCTCGGATCACTCGCGGGGTGAAGATTGTGGCACGCAGGCGGACCGCGCCCTAACTGCAACGCGTGTGCCCCGAGACCCGGCTTGGCTTGGAGGATCGGAGATGGGAGCGGGCTCGGGCGCAAATCGCTACTGGCGCGAGAGATTGCCGAGCTATGCGGGAAAACTTCAGGAGGCGGAGACGGGAATATCGGAAGGCTTGCTTGGCGAGGTGCGAGGCCACCGGGCAGGTCGCACGCCAGGGATTCTCTGTCACTGAGGTCCAGCCGGCTCCAGGTCATAGCGCCGCCGGATCTGACTGGAGCCCGTCACCACGATGGTTTCGGTCCGGGTGAGATACCCCTCCTGTTCGATCCTGATGCGGTGGGTTCCCACGGGCAGGGGATAGTCGGCAATGGGAGTTGGCCCGATCTCCTTGTTGCCGACGAAGAGGGTTCCCCATGGCTCGGAGGTGACAGTCAGTAGCGCGTATTCCTTCTTAGCCGGCTTGGGCCGCTCCGGCTCGGCGGCGCGAGTGGTGTCGCTGACGACGCTGGGCTGGCTCGGCGCTGGCGGGACCGACTCCCGTGGCGGCAGCATCGGGGACGGCGGTGGATTGCGGGTCACCCTCGGTTGCGGCGACTCCTGAAACGGAAGCCACGCGGCCCAGGCCACACCGGCCAGAGCGGCGCAGAGACCCGCGGCCATGACGCCGCGCCGTGCTATGGTCCTGCGCCTGGCGTGCGGCTGCTTCGTTGCGGCCTGCTGCTCCGATGGTGTCACAGGAGCACTCACCACCGTCCGCGGACCGGTGCGCTCTCCACTCACGGCAGCAGCGAATTCCTCCATCCCGGGGAAACGCTTGCTCCGGCTCCTTCGAGAGCGCACGATCCAGGGCGGCACAAAGATCGGCCGGGGCATCGGGACGATTTTCGAAAATACGGCGGAGGCGGCTCGAACACGTGCTTGTAGAGAATGCTGTGGGAGGAACCCTCGAATGGCTGTTTACCGGTCAGAATCTGGTGGCCCACCACCGCGAGGGCATACTGGTCCGCCCGCCCATCCACCTCCAGACCCTTTGCCTGCTCGGGAGCCATGTAGTGCGGCGTCCCGATGATGTTTCCGGTACCGGTCAGGGCCGACCCGCCGTCCAGTGCCTTGGAGATGCCGAAGTCCGTCAGGACCACCCGGCCGTCTGATTCCAGCATGATGTTCGCCGGCTTTACATCGCGGTGAACGATGCCCCGCTTGTGGGCATGACCCAAAGCCATGGCGGCATCCCGAAGAATGCGTCGAGCCAGATCGATGGGCAGAGGGCCCTGCTCCAGGCGCTGCTCCAGCGAGCTGCCGTTGACGTACTTCATGACGAAGTAGTTGAGCCCGGCCTCGCTCTCTACCCGATAGATCGGAATGATGTTGGGATGATCGAGCTTGGCCGCGGTCTTGGCTTCCTGTTGGAAGCGGTGGATCACCTTGGCGTCGTGCGAGGCATCTCCGGCGGAAGCACCTTGATGGCCACCTGCCGCTCGAGCACCAGGTCCTGGGCCAGGAACACCACGGCCATGCCTCCCCGGCCCAGCAGTCGGATGATCTCGTAGCGGCCGGCCAGGGTGCGAGCCAGACGGTCCCTGAACTCCTCGGTGGGATCGGCAGCGAAGCTATGCGCGATTTCCCCCGAAGGCGTTCCGCAGTTGGCGCAGAACCTTCCATCTGGTGGCAGTGGCGTATGGCACTTGGTGCACTCGCTCACCGAGCGCCTCTCTGCCCCACCGGACTTACCCTCAGGATTCCGACCGCAGGGTGGTACATCGGTCTCCAAGCTCTGATGAGGGTTTCGACCAGACGCTCAAACGCTCTGGTAATTCCCGGCATCGTGTGGCGGACTCCGGGAACGGCACGGCAGGTTACGCCGGCACCCTTCCTGGAGGTGCAGGACTTCAAAGGAGTTACAGCGTAGCGCGCGGAGTTGGGGAGCAAGGGCTGTGCCCTCGGGTGAGCCACCACACAGAACCAGGCTCGACAGAATGAGAAACTGCTGTGGCTTACCCTCGGGAGGAACGATGAAGCAACTCAGAGTGATACTTGCCGGGATCACCGCCCTGTCGGCCTGCTCCGGCGGACGGGAACAGCGGGTGCCCGTGAACGATAGAGTAGCGCAACAGTCAGACCTGACTCTGCCCGACACCCTGAGCCGGAAGGACACGTCGGTGACGCTGTCGTCCCAGAGCTGCGGAGCCGGCTACCCCAGCAAAGCCGGCGCCGTCGGTCGCGCAGACGCCCAAGCCTGCCAGGACCCGGTCGAGCGCAGTCCGGCACCGCAGCCACCCGGCTGTGGCGACCCCGATGCCGGAGGCGGAGGACACCACGGTCCGAGCCTATGCCCCTGGTGGCGAGCGCGATACCTCGATCGCTGCCGACAGCTCTGCGAAGAAGGGTGACTCGACCACGGTTGCCACGGCAGCCCCGGCCCCAGAGCGATCTGATAGCGGTAGCGCCTCGGCGCCGGACACGGTTGCGAGCGCGCTGGAGACGAACGCGGAGTCGACCAGCACCAGCACACCGGACACGAGTCGCGCCGCCCGCGCCGATACCACGGCTCTCGCAAGGGACTCGTCCCCCGCGCGCATCCGTTGATACCGCCCGTACCAGCGATACCACGGAGCGAGCGACGCCTGACACCACCGGCTCTGTTGCCGCAGCCGGTGATCCCATCTGTAAGTGCCAGCAAAGCCTCCAGCGCGGCCAGCCGCACGCTTCCGATCGGGACCGAGATTCACGCAGCGCTCGATGACTCGATCACCTCTCGCCGGGATACGGTAGGCTCCCGGGTCGACGGCCACGTGATGGAGAACGTGGTGGGGCCTGATGGCCGCACCCTGATTGCGGCCGGGACTCCGGTGCGCTTTACCGTCACGCAGATCCGCCCGTCCAGGTCAAAGAGCTCACAGGGCCGGCTCGCTTTACGGGCTGAAGGGATCTCCTTCAGTGACCAGCTGCAATCGGTCAAGGCAGAGGTCAAGCCGGTCTCCCGTGAG
This sequence comes from uncultured Gemmatimonadales bacterium, assembly GCA_963825815.1. Lineage (GTDB taxonomy): Bacteria > Gemmatimonadota > Gemmatimonadetes > Gemmatimonadales > GWC2-71-9 > CAVVWJ01. Next base: position 226,678 of record CAWGVB010000013.1, read on the forward strand.
CTGCGCGGGCGGGGAGTGACCGGAAGCGAGGCTGCCAAAGTCGGTGGCGGTGCCGCAGCCGGTGCCGTGATCGGCGGAGTGGTGGGCAACACGAAAGGCGCTGTCATTGGCGGCGTCGCAGGAGCAGCGGCAGGCGCCGTGGTAGCATCGCAGACGGCAACCCGGGATGTGGTGGTGAAGGCGAAGACCCCGGTGGTACTCGTGCTTACGGCGCCGTTGGTGGCGCCGTAAGGTTCTGTCTCGGTGAAAAGTGCGTTCTCAAGCGGGTCGAGGGGCTGAGCTCTCGACCCGTTGCTTTTCCCGCTTCACCCGGATTGCACCCGGCTCAGGCTCGATGGTCTCGCCTCGGCGCTCCCGAGCCCATGTCTCGGTAAACTCCGCGCCAAACAGCACGATCAGCGAGGAGTAGTAGATCCAGAGCAGCAGCACGGCGAGAGAGCCTGCGGCTCCATACGCCTGCCCCGGATTGCTCTTTCCGAGATACAGCCCGATCACGTACTTGCCCAGTACGAAGAGGATTGCGGTAACCAGCGCACCCACCCATACGCTGCGCCAGGAGATCTTGGCATCGGGAAGGATTTTGAACATCGCGGCAAATAGGAGAGTGATGGCTCCCAGCGAGATCAGGAGGTTCAAGGCCTGAAGCACCGGCTCGGATAGTCCGGAAGGCAGAAACGATTGGAGCCGGTCTCCCATGCCCGACAAGGCCGTGCTGATCACCAGGGACACCAGCAGCATGAATGCCACCACAAGAATGATCCCCAGGGAGAACACCCTCTTGCTGAGAAACGCCTTGATGCCGCCCTGGTCCGGATCCGGCTCGACGTCCCAGGTGCGGTTCAGGCTCTTCTGGAACTGACCAAAGGCACCCGTCGCACCAAAAATCAGTCCGGCAATACCGAGGATGGTAGGCAGGATCCCACTGCCATGCGGCTTCTGGTCGGCCTTCTCGATGATGGTTCGAACCTGCTCGCCGGCGGTTGGTCCCATGAGACTTTGCATCTGGGATTCGAGCCCGCCACGCACATCATTGGCATTCATGACTGCGCCAACAAGCAGTAACAACAGCACGAGCACTGCCGGCAGCGAGAAGATTGTGTAGTAGGAGAGGGCCGCCGCGGAGTCCATGCAGTCGTCGGCGATGAAGTCGCTGACGCTCTTCTTGAACAGACCGACGATCCCGGTACGCGCATTCGCCATCGTATTCACCGTTTGGTTGAGCTCGGACTTACCTCCAGGTACGGTGAACATGGGAATGGTGGGCACCGAGGTAAGTGACCGGGGTCACCGGGCTTAACGGACGCGGCGACCGTCCTTCATGACCATCAGGATGCGTCGCAGAGCGGCAATATCCTGGGTGGGGCTGCCCTGGACCGCAACCAGGTCGGCCAGCAATCCCGGCGCGATTCGGCCTCGATCGCTGAGATGAAAGATCTTGGCGTTGCCGCTGGTTGCCGCCCGGGCGGCATCGAGTGGGGTCATGCCTCCGGCGACCATCGCCTCGAGCTCCCGGACATTATCTCCGTGGCTGAACACTCCCACATCGCCGCCAAAGCAGATGGTGACGCCTTCATCCAGCGCCGCGCGGAAGCTGGCCCGCTTGTCGATCACCGATTGGGGCACCGGTTGTGAGCCGCGCTTCCAGCCCTCGAAGTACTGCGCGTACGCCTCCGACGCCGCGAGTGGTGGGACAAAGCGCAACGCCCCGCCGGCGCATCAGCCGAAAGACCTCACGCGTGCCTCCGTCTCCGTGCTCGATGGTCTCCACACCCGCCATCACCGCGCGGCGCATTCCCTCTTCCGTCGTGGCGTGGGCGGCCACTGGTCTCCCGCTGCCCTGCGCCGTCTCGACCAGAGTTTTGAGCTCACTTTCAGTGAAAGTGGGACGAGCTTCACCCCCGGGGCCCCAGCGATAGTCCGCATAGACCTTGATCCAGTCGGCGCCATGACCGATTTGACTGCGAACCACTCGCGCGATCTCCTCCGGACCAGTTGCCTCCTGGGCTCCCTGCCCCGGATCGAAGGAATAGTCCGAGCGCCTCGGACCATAGCTCCCCGTCGCGACTATGGCCCGAGTGACGGTGATCAGCCGGGGGCCGGGCACGATCCCCTGATCGATCGACCGTTTGAGCTGCACGTCGTAGTCGGAAACCCCTTCGGTGCCCAGGTCTCGCTCGGTGGTTATTCCAGCCAGCAGAGTGGCTCGCGCGCTGGCCACCGCTCGCGCCATTCTGAGACCGGTGGGTTCTTTCAGGACCTGGTCATCCCAGATGGCTTCGTCATAGGGATGCAGAAACAGGTGGGAGTGGCCTTCGATCAGCCCAGGAATGAGAGTTGCGCCCGGCAGCTCCATCCGCTCCACGTTTTTCGGCGCCGCCAGACTGCCGGCCGGACCAACCGACTCGATCCGATTCCCCTGCACCAGCACCACCCAGCCAGGTCGCGGGCTCTGCGACACGCCGTCCCACACGGCATCAGGCACCAGGAGCAGCGGTGACGTGAGGCTGTCCGGCCGATTCTGGGCCCTTACGGTTCCGGCAGAGAGCGCCAATACAATGAAGACACACGGCGGGAGACTACGCAGCGGAATTCTCATAGGTTGCGGCTGGTGGCAGGAGGACCAAAGAGTCGGCCATCCCAGACCACGTCAAAGGAAGGCCCTACCCGAATGCGGGCTGCGTCCGGGTGGGCCGGATTGATCACGAAGTTTCGCTCCACCGGCTGCCCAGGAATCGAGGGGACGACCAGGACAGCGCTGCGCCCTGACGTATGCCACTGATCTCCATATGCCCGCGCGCTGGCCGATTCCTCCCAGTCCCAACCAGACACGGCGCCAGGATCAAACACCTCGACCGGCAAGTCGTCGGGAATCTCGATTGCGGCGGCGTGATGCGCTCCGGGCAGCTGGGTGCGGCCCGCGTGCACCAGCTTCTCGAGAAGGGCGGTCGCGTAATGCTCCGACGCATAGATCAGGACGCGGCCCGGTGAATTCCACCGCGCTCCTTCGAGGGCGGCGCCACTTCCATCGTAGACCGGATAGCGGCGCTTGGCCAGGCGAAAGACGGTTGGCAAGGGGATGACGCCGGCGTCAGACCGGGAGACTGTGCTCCAGCTTCCAGAGCAGAGTTTCTACCCGGCGGGTACCCAGATCGGTGGCGGCGAGATCGATCGGAGCCTGATTCTCCAGCTGGGGATGAGGCGCGGTGAGAAAGCGCTGGGCTTCCTCGGGCGACTCCCAGACCTGTTCCGCCAGAGTGGCCAGCCGCGCAATACGCTCGAGCCGTTCGCTCTCGGCCGGCCTCAGCCGCCCTTCTTCTTCCCGCCGCTGCAGCGTGGATCTTGGCACCACAATCTGCTGAACCCGGGTCTTTTGCCGCTGGGGAAAGTGGCGGACGACATACTTCAGGGCGGCAAAGGGGAGACCCCGTCCCACGGCACGCTCGAGATCGGCGACCGAAGCCACGTCCTCCCTGAGGACCTTGGATCCACCAAGGTTCTGAGCGACTTTGAGCACGTCTGGATAGCTGGCCATTGGACCCTCCGGCTGACCATTTGAGAAGAAATTAATCCCAAATGGGCGGAAGCGCCAGTCCCCCCAATGTCGCCTAACCTATCTCGCAACAGAATAGCGAGTTAACCGGCCAGGCGGCTATATTTGTCCGATGCCGCTCAGTTCCTTTCACCCCGTCGTTGCCCGCTGGTTCGAGCAGAGGTTCGGTGAGCCCACCGCGCCCCAGCGCCAGGGCTGGGACGCCATCCGTGCGGGCCGGGACACCCTGATCTCGGCCCCAACCGGCTCGGGCAAAACCCTGGCGGCATTCCTCTACTCGCTGGATCAGCTCTTCCGAGAGGGGCTGGAGGGTCCGCTGCCCGACGAGACCCGGGTGGTCTACGTCTCTCCGCTCAAGGCACTGAGCGCCGACATCCATCTGAATCTGGCCGAGCCCCGGCGAGAGATCCGCCGTCTGGCCGAGGAGATGGGACTGGAGGCGCCCAGGATCACCGCGGCCATCCGCTCGGGCGACACTCCGGCCGCCGAGCGCGCGGCCATGCTCCGGAAGCCGCCCCACATCCTGGTCACCACCCCCGAGTCGCTCTACCTGCTGCTCACCGCCCGGCGCAGCCGGGAGATGCTGCGCACCGTGCGGACCGTCATCGTGGACGAGATCCACGCGGTGCTGGAGTCCCGCCGGGGAGCCCACCTGGCGCTGACCCTGGAGCGGCTGGGCCATGTGGCCGCGCAGCCGGTCCAGCGGATCGGCTTGTCGGCCACGATGAAGCCGATCGAAGAGGTGGGCGCGCTGGCTCAAGGCCGGCAAGCCCCTCCCGGTCGCTCGGTCAATCACCGGCCACCGGCGGACCACTCGATCTGGCGCTCGAGCTGACCGGCTCGCCGCTGGAGGCGGTCATGTCGGGAGAGGCCTGGGACGAGATCTACGATCGGCTGACCGAGCTGATCAAGGCGCACAAGACCACACTCGTCTTCGTCAACACCCGACGCCTGGCCGAGCGGGTGTCCCGTCATCTCGCCGAGCGGCTGGGCGAGGACGCGGTGACTGCCCACCACGGCAGCCTGTCCAAGGAGACCCGGCTCGACGCCGAGGAGCGGCTCAAGACCGGGAAGCTCCAGGCGCTGGTGGCAACCGCGTCGCTGGAGCTCGGCATCGACATCGGGCACGTGGATCTGGTCTGCCAGCTGGGGACTCCGCGCCGGATCTCGACCTTCCTCCAGCGGGTGGGCCGCTCGGGGCACACCGTGCACGGCACTCCAAAGGGTCGGCTCTTTCCCCTCACCCGGGACGAGCTGGTCGAGTGCGCGGCCATCATCCGGTCGGTGAACCAGGGAGAGCTGGACCGGATCGTCATTCGGGACAAGCCGCTGGACGTGCTGGCCCAGCAGATCGTGGCGGAGACCGCCGGCGAGGACTGGGCGGAGGAGAGCTTTCGATCTCTGTCGCCGGGCCTATCCCTATCGCGAGCTGCAGCGCGCCGAGTTCGACGAGGTCGTGCTCGATGCTGGCCCAGGGATTCTGCCACCCGGCGGGGGCGCCGGGCTGCGCTGGTCCACCACGACGCTATCAACGGCAGAATCAGGGGCCGGCGCGGCGCCCGCATGCTCGCCATCACCTCCGGTGGCGCGATACCGGACAACGCCGACTACCGGGTGATTCTCGAGCCGGAGAACACCTTCATCGGCACCGTGAACGAAGACTTTGCGGTCGAGAGTCTTCAGGGCGACATCTTCCAGCTGGGCAACATGTCCTGGCGGATTCTCCGGGTGTCGCAGGGTACGGTCCGGGTGGAGGATGCCCACGGCCAGCCGCCCAGCATTCCGTTCTGGCTGGGCGAATCACCGGCCCGGAGCGACGAGCTGTCGGCCGCGGTGTCGGAGCTGAGGCTGGAGGTGGAGAAGCGGCTGGACGAACCGGATTGAGGCGGAGGCATGGGTCACGGCGCTGCTGAACGGGCCGGAATCGGCTGTCGCCGCCCACCAGCTCGTCGAGTACCTGGCTGAGTCGAGGCGGTTGCTGGGAAGCCTGCCCACCCAGCAAACCATTGTGGCCGAGCGGTTCTTCGACGAAGCCGGCGGCATGCAACTGGTGATCCACGCTCCGTTCGGAAGCCGGGTAAATCGCGCCTGGGGGCTGGCCCTTCGCAAGCGCTTCTGCCGCCAGTTCAACTTCGAGCTGCAGGCCGCGGCCACCGAGGATGCGCTGCTGCTCTCGCTCGGACCGCAGCATTCCTTTCCACTGGAGAGCGTCTTCCGATTCCTCAATCCGGAAACGGTGGAAGACATCCTGGTCCAGGCGCTGCTGGACGCGCCGATGTTCGGCACGCATTGGCGGTGGAACGCCAACATCGCGCTGGCTATTCCCCGAAGCCGCGGAGGCCGAAAGAATCCGCCCCAGATCCAGCGGATGCAGGCGGAAGATCTTCTGGCCGCGGCCTTCCCCGATGCCGCCGCCTGTCTGGAGAACATTCCCGGCGATCGGGAGATCCCCGATCATCCGCTGGTTCGGCAGACCATCGACGACTGCGTGCACGAGGTCATGGATCTCGATCGTCTGACCGGACTCCTGCGGCGGATTCAAGCCGGTGAGATCCGACTGGTGGCCCGCGATCTTCCCGAGCCTTCCCCGCTGGCGCACGAGATCCTGAACGCCAGGCCGTACGCCTTCCTCGACGATGCCCCGCTGGAGGAGCGCCGCACCCAGGCGGTGTACACCCGACGCGCCTTCGAGCCCTCCTCGGCCGACGACCTGGGTGCGCTGGACCCCGCGGCAATCGAGCAGGTGCGGGATGAGGCATGGCCCGAGGTCGAGAATGCCGACGAGCTGCACGACGCGCTGCTCACCTCCGGCTTTCTGACCGAAGTCGAGGGTATCTCTGGTCGAACCGAACAGCCCTGGGGGCCATTCTTCCGCGAGTTGGTGGAAGCGGGCAGGGCCGACCGCGTTGCGCTGGGGTCGGGCCATGCCCTCTGGCTGGCGACGGAAAGACTTCCTGAGATTCGAGCGGTGATTGACCGCCCCGCCGACGGCCCGAGCGTCAGCCGCGAAGCCGCCGTTCAGGAACTGATCCGGGGGCGGATGGGCATCGTGGGCCCGGTGACCGCCTCACAGTTGGCGGCCTCGCTCGAGATCGATGACACCGACGCAGACATCGCGCTGGCCGCTCTCGAAGCCGAAGGTGTCGTGCTCCGGGGCCACTTTACTCAGGGGTCATCGCAGCTGGAGTGGTGCGACCGCCGCCTGCTTGCCCGAATCCATCGCTACACGCTGAATCGCCTCCGGGCGGAGATCGAGCCGGTCAGTGCGGCCGATTTCATGCGCTTCCTGTTCGCCTGGCAACGGGTCGATCCGGAGTATCGGGTAGCAGGCCTCGAGGGTCTGGCTTCGGTCCTCGGACAGCTCGATGGCATCGAGCTGCCTGCCGCAGCCTGGGAAGCCGACGTGTTGTCCTCCCGCTGTGAGGAGTACGATCCCGCGCTGCTCGACACCCTTTGCCTCACCGGCAGGGTGGCCTGGGGCCGGCTCACACCGGCGCAACGGACGGGCGGGGCCACCGGGCCGATTCGCTCGACCAGCATCGCCCTCTTTCTTCGGGAACACGCGGATTCATGGATTTCCGCCGGCACGGAGACCGAGGTGCAGCTCTCCGGCTACGCCAACCGCGTGCGGGAAGTTCTGGAGCAGCGGGGAGCGTCGTTCTTCCACGAGCTCGTGGTTCGGAGCGGGCTCCTGCCCACCCAGGTGGAACAGGCACTCGCCGAACTTGCCGGCACTGGGCTGGTGACTTCCGACAGCTTTGCCGGGCTGCGCGCCCTGATCACGCCGTCGAGCAAGCGCAAGCCGTTGAGCGGAGCCCGCCGGCGGCACCGGACGGCTCCCCATGGGATCGAGAGCGCTGGACGATGGTCGTTGCTTGGTACCAGAGGCGGCGATCAGTCGGGGGATCGGGTGGAGCTGGCGGCTCGAACTCTGCTCCGCCGCTACGGAGTGGTCTTCAAGCGGCTCCTCGCCCGCGAATCGAGTGCACCACTCTGGCGGGAGCTGCTGATGGTGTATCGCCGGCTCGAGGCTCGAGGCGAAATTCGCGGCGGGCGGTTCGTCACCGGGATGTCCGGGGAGCAGTTCGCTCTGCCCGAGGCCGTGGGGCAGCTCCGCTCGATCCGTCGGCTGGAAGGAGGCGGCCAGCTGGTCGGCATCAGCGCTGCCGATCCGCTTAACTTGACGGGCATCGTCACGCCGGGAGACCGGATTCCCGCCCTCACCACCAATCGCGTGCTGTACCGGGATGGCGTGCCGGTCCTGGCTCGCGAAGCGGGCCAGATCAGATCGCTCATCGGTGAGACGGAGCCCACGGCCGACCTGATGCATGCACTGGTACGCAAGCAAAGCACGGTTCAGCTCAGGTCGTATCTCGGAATGACCGGGGCTCCCGCTGCATCTGTTCCCCTCAACCGTAGGCCCGGCAAGCGGCGGAGTGAGCGCTATGAAACCTTTCCTGGCCCAATTTAGCGATCTTGCCCTGTTGCTGATGCGGCTCCTGGTGGGTGTGGTCTTCGTCGCGAGCGGATGGAGTCACACCAAAGATCCGGTGACCCGAGGAAAGAGCATCGGCTTGAGTCCGGGGTTCACCCGCTTTCTCGGGCTGGCCGAGTTGTTCGGCGGGGCTGGTGTGGCGCTCGGCATTCTCCCTCAGCTGGCGGCACTGGGACTCATCCTGGTGATGCTCGGGGCCATTCAGAAAAAGATCTTCGTCTGGCATACCGGGTTCTGGGGAAAATCGAGCGATGGCTGGCACTACGATCTGCTGTTCGTCACCATGTGTCTGGTCATCGCCACCACCGGCGGAGGCCGCTTCGTTCTATTCCCTTGAGCGCGCTGCCTCAGCCATATCACAGCTTCATAGCCCGCTTTGATCCGGCCTCTCAAACCAGGAGCATCGAATGCGCCGATTTGCCTTTGCCGCAGCCACATTCGTGCTGATCGTAAGCCTCGGCTGTCGGAAGCAGCGGTCCAATGAAACCGGCGGGGTGAGCGACACCACTACTCCGGCCGCAGACACCACCGCACCCGCCCCGGCGGCCGCTGACACGGCCAGTGCTACTCCCGAGTTCACCTTCGATCAGCGGCAGAACTTCGTTCAGTCCATTCGGCAGCAGCTCACCGACATCGATCGCCAGATCAAGGAGCTTTCGTCCCAGGCCAAATCACGGGGCGGCGCGGTCAGCGACCGTGCACTCAACAACGTTCGGGCCGCACGCCGGACAGTCGAGCGTGACCTGAACCGGGTGAACACCGCGACTGCCGCCAACTGGGAGCAGGTTCGACAGGGCGTGACCCGGTCGGTCGAGAACTTGAACGAAGCGATCGAGGTGGCGCAGCCGAAGTAATGAGCAGCAACGACGCCCTGGCCGACCGCTTCCGGGTCGAGCGTGAGCTCGGCCGCGGCGGCATGGCAACCGTTTTTCTGGCTCAGGACCTGAAGCAGGACCGGCTGGTCGCGCTCAAGATCATCCATCCTCATGTCGCGGCCAGCCTCGGGCCCGAGCGCTTTCTTCGCGAAATCAAGCTCACGGCCAAGCTGCGTCACCCGCACATTCTTCCGCTCTTCGACTCCGGCGAGATCGCCGGACAGCTGTGGTATACCATGCCTTACGTCGAAGGCGGATCATTGCGCCAGCGGCTGGCCCGCGAGGGCCGCCTCCCCTGGGAGCAGGCACTCGATATCGGGGAGGACGTCCTTGCCGCGCTGAGCTACGCCCACCAGCAGGGCATCATCCACCGCGACATCAAGCCGGAGAACATTCTGCTGGAGGGAGGCGAGGCCGTGCTCGCCGACTTTGGCATCGCTCAGGCGATCACCGCAGCCGGGGCGGAGCGGCTGACCGGAACCGGGGTGGCTATTGGGACTCTGGCCTACATGAGTCCGGAGCAGGCTGCGGCCGACGGGAGCGTCGATGGGCGCAGCGACCTGTACTCACTCGGCTGCGTACTATACGAAACGATCGCCGGCCACGCTCCGTTTTCAGGCTCCCCCCAATCCATCGTCGCGCAGCATCTCACCGCCGCGCCCCCGCACCTCTCACTTCCCGCCGAGGCACTGCCGCCGGATATCTCCGCCGTCATCGAGAGATCGCTGGCCAAGGAGCCGGGCGCTCGCTTTCCCGACGCCGCCGCGTTCACCGCTGCGCTGGAGGTAGCCCGGGTACGCCGGAAACCGGCTACCCGGCAACTGGCGGTGTGGCTGGGCCTCGCCGTTCTCGGCTTGCTGGGACTCACCTTCTACGCCGGCCGGCGGATCCCCTCGGTTTCGGTGGCCAGCGGATCGGTAGCCTCCGGACTCAATCGCCGTCTCACCCAGCTCACCTTCAGCGAAGGACTCGAGGAGTGGCCCGCCTGGTCTCCGGATGGAACCCGGCTCGCGTACGTAGCGGAGTCTGGCGGGTACCGTCACCTGTTCGTGAGAACCCTGGCCACCGGGGCGGAGCGCAGGGTCACGCAGCAGTCACGCGACGACATCCAGCCCGCCTGGGCTCCGGACGGACAGCATCTGGTTTTCGTGCGAGCCAGCACCGGGGGCGGCCGGCTGGAGCCGAGCGACATCAATGGCGTGTACAATGAGGGCGGCGATATCTGGAAGGTCGATCTGGAGACCGGGCGCGAAACCCGGCTGGTATCGGACGGATTCAATCCGGCCTACGCTCCGGTGGGCGGACGTCTGGCGTTCGATGCCACCTATGCGGGTGGTCGCCGGATCTGGATTTCCGACAGTGGCGGCCGGAACCCGCGCCAGGTCACGTCGGACTCCAGCGAGGCCGTGGTGCACAGCGAGCCCCGTTGGTCGCCTGACGGCAGGAAACTCGTGTTTCGCAGGGTAGAAAAGATCAAGTCGGATATTCTCACGCTCGACCTCGACACGCGGGGCATGAACCGGGTCACCGACGACAACGTATTGGATATGGACCCGGTCTGGGCCGCCGACGGGTCGCACATCTACTTCGCATCGTCCCGCGGAGGCGGCCTCAATCTCTGGCGCATTCGTGTCACCGCTGCCGGCACAGCGGCGGGCTCGCCGGAGCAGCTCACCACCGGCGCCGGTGATGACATCCAACCGACGCTGTCACCCAGGGGAGACCGCCTTGGCTTTGCCGTTCGGGGGGTCAACTCCGATCTCTGGCGCCTGCCCGTCAGTCCCACAACAGGTCAGCCGAGTGGGCCTGCGGTGCCTGTGGTCATGACCACGCGGGTGGAAAGCCGAGGTTCGTGGTCGCCGGATGGAAAGTCGATTGCCTTCAACTCCGACCGACTCGGGGAGATGAACATCTGGCTGCGCAGTCTGACCGACAGCAGCGAACGGCAGCTGACTCGCGGTCCCGGTGGCGACTACCAGCCGAACTGGTCGCCGGATGGTCAGACGCTCGTGTTCTTTTCGGCGCGGAGTGGCAACGCCGATATCTGGGCTGTGAGTGTAGCTGACGGCAAACTCCGCCAGCTTACCCAGGACCCGGAAACCGACACGAACCCCTTCTACTCACCGGACGGCAAGCAGATTGCTTTCGTCTCTGATCGGGATGGCCGGGCAGAGATATGGGTGATGGGGGCCGAGGGGGCCCAACCGCGACGGGTCACGTCCATCGGGGTAGGAGGACACTTCCTGCGGTTTTCCCCGGATGGGCGGTCGATCGTGTTTCGGGCGGAGACCGGCGCCCAGATTCAGATCTATAGAGTCTCGCTCGATGACGGCGCCCTCACCCGGATGCCGGATGTAGCCAGTGGCGCCCATATGTCGTTCTCTCCATCTCGTTCGTTCATTCTGGACGTCAAAGGGCACAAGGCGCTCTGGATCTTTCCAGTCAACGGAAGACCGGGCCAGCAGATTTTTGCTTTCCCGAATCCGGAGATTCGAATCGACTACCCGACCTGGTCACCGGATGGGCATTGGGTTCTGTTCGATCGAGCCGCCCCCAAAGGGGGCGACCTCTGGCTCTCGGAGGCATCTCGCTAGGGCAATGCAGCTGCAGCGCCTGGTTGACACGTCTCGGCGGGTCGCTGAGACCAGCGGGAGACTGGAGAAGATCGGTCAGCTGGCAGCTCTGCTGAGCAACCTGTCTCCTGAAGAAATCGATATCGCCGTTGCCTTCCTGTCCGGCTCCTACCGACAACAGAAGCTCAACATCGGCTACGCCGCGCTGCAGGCAGCCTCCCGTGGCAGTACGGCGGAGCTGCCTACCCTGGAGCTCGAGGAGGTGGATGCGACCTTCGAGCGCATTGCGAGAGTGCCCCCCGGGAAGGGCTCCACCGCCCAGCGCCAGCGCCTTCTGGGTGAGCTCTTCGCCCGCGCCACGTCGGCAGAGCAGGACTTCCTCTTCCGACTGGTGATAGGGGAGCTCCGGCAGGGCGCAGTCGAGGGGCTGATGCTCGAGGCGGTAGCTCGGGCGGCTAAGGTGCCGCCGCAACAGGTTCGGCGGGCCCGGATGATGGCCGGAGATCTTCCCACGGTGGCCCGGATGGCGCTGACCGGCGGGGACAGCGCTCTGAGCGCCTTTGCCACTCAGCTCTTTCGGCCAATGCACCCGATGCTGGCCGGCTCGGCCGACGCCGCCGAGGTCGCAATGGATGAGCTGGGTGAGGCTCTGCTGGAGTACAAGCTCGACGGCGCGCGCATCCAGGTGCACAAGGCGGGAGAGGAGGTTGCGGTCTATTCCCGTCGGCTCAACAACGTTACCGCCGCGGTGCCCGAGCTGGTGGAAGCCGTTCGAGCGTTGCCCGCCGGGGAGCTCATTCTGGACGGGGAAGTCATAGCGCTCCGGCCCGACGGCTCACCCTACCCGTTCCAGATTACCATGAGCCGGTTCGGGCGAAAGCTCGACATCGAGCGGCTGCACCGCGAGCTGCCGCTCACCCCATTCTTTTTCGATCTGCTCTACGCCGATGGCGGCGCGCTGATCGACCAGGCGGCGCGCGAGCGTCTCGCGACGTTATCCCAGATCGTCCCTCCCTCAATGATGGTTCCCCGTCTAGTGACTGCATCGCCCGACGAGGCAGTTCGCTTCCTTCACAGCGCGATCGAGCGGGGCCATGAAGGCATCATGGCCAAGGCTCTGGACGCGCCCTACGAGGCGGGGCACCGGGGCCGGCATTGGCTCAAGGTGAAGCCGGCCAACACGCTCGATCTGGTGGTTCTGGCGGCAGAGTGGGGACACGGGCGGCGGCAGGGCTGGCTCAGCAATCTTCATCTGGGCGCCCGGAACCCCGCAGGTGGCGGTTTCGTAATGCTGGGGAAGACCTTCAAGGGCATGACCGACGAGATGCTCGAGTGGCAGACCAACCGGCTGCTAGAGCTGGAGGTAGCCCGAGACGGAATCACGGTCTACGTCCGGCCGGAGCTGGTGGTTGAGGTGGCGTTCAACGAGGTCCAGGGGAGCACGCAATATCCCGGCGGGGTTGCGCTTCGCTTCGCTCGAATCAAACGGTACCGCAGCGACAAGACCGCGGACCAGGCAGACACCATAGGCACCGTGCAGGAGCTATACCGGCGCTTGACCGGAATCGAGCTCTGACACGATCGATCGCAGGAGAAATCAGATGCGCGTAACGCTCTCGGTGGTTTCCGTTCTTGTTGGCCTGTTCTCGCAATGGTCTCAACCGGCCACTGTCCTGGCTCAGGTGCCGATCAAGGAATGGCCGGTTCCGTATTCCAGCTCCCGGCCCCGTGACCCATACATCGATAGCCAAAACCGGGTCTGGTTTGTGGGACAGGTGGGGAACTACATCGCCTATCTCGATCCGGCGAGCGGCAAGTTCCGCCGCTACGAGATCGACGAGGGCACCCTGCCCCACAATCTGATCGTGGACCGGAACGGCATGGTCTGGTATGCCGGGAACGGGAACGGGCACATCGGCAAGCTGGATCCGACGACCGGGAAGATCACGCGATACCCGATGCCCGATCCCGAGGCGCAGGATCCGCACACCCTGGTCTTCGATCAAAAGGGCGACATCTGGTTCACGGTGCAGAACGGCAACTTCGTCGGACGACTCGCTACCCGCACCGGCAAGGTGGACCTGATCAAGGTGGCCACGCCCGGCGCGCGACCCTACGGGATCAAGGTGGACTCCAAGGGCCGGCCCTGGTTCAACGAGTTCGGCAGCGACAAGATCGCGATGGTGGACCCAGCGACACTCAAGATCAGCGAGTATAGCCTGCCGAACACCAAGTCCAGAGGACGGCGCATGGCGATCACCAGCGACGATCGCGTGTGGTACGTCGACTACACCCGCGGCTTCCTCGGCCGGTTCGACCCCGCGAACGAAGCAGTTCAAGGAGTGGGCGTTGCCTGGTGGGCCGACCGCTCTTCCTTATGCCATGACATCAGACGACAAGGACCGGATCTGGCTGGTGGAGACCGGCTCGCAGCCCAACCGGCTGGTGGGGTTCGATCCCAAGACCGAGAAATTCTTCGGGGTCACCCCCATTCCGAGCGGCGGCGGCACGGTGCGGCACATGATGTTCGATGCCCGCGGCGGGCCAGATCTGGTTCGGCACCGACAACAACACCATCGGACGGGCTGAAGTCTCCGGAGCGTCTCTGTCCTCGTAGAGACGACCGCGGACTATCGCGAACCAAGAGGCAAGGGAGTAGCTTATCGCATTCCACCACTCTTCCATTCGCATCGGAGGCCCCATGGTCAGCCTGGGCTCGCTTTGGCTTCCTGTCCTCCTCTCCGCCGTGCTCGTCTTCATCGTCAGCGCGCTGGTGCACATGGTACTGAAGTACCACAACACCGACTACACCAGAATTCCCGACGAGGACGCCATTCGGAGTGTCCTCCGGAAGGTGGCTCCCGCGCCGGCACAGTACATGATCCCGCACTGCGCCGAGATGAAGCAGATGGAAACTCCCGAGATGAAACAGAAGTTCACTGAAGGTCCGGTCGCCGTCATCAACATCATGCATCCCGGCGTCCCCAACATGGGGCGGCCCCTCACCTACTGGTTCCTGTTCTCGCTGATCGTCTCCCTCTTCATTGCCTACGTCGCGTCCCACTCCATACCCGCCGGGGCACGTTATCTCCAGGTATTCCGGATCGTGGGAGCCGTAGGGATTTCTCGCCTATGCCGCCGCTCTGGCTCCCCCGTCCATCTGGATGGGCAAACCGTGGAAGATCACCTGGAAAGAAATGTTCGACGGATTGCTCTATGGACTGGTGACGGCTGGTACCTTCGGCTGGCTCTGGCCGCGGTAATCATTCCGGAGGGGCGTCATGACAACACTGACCACAAGCTCCACTACCATTGCGGAGCCCGCTCCAACATCCCAGCCGCAGCTGGATGAGGTGGTGTCGCGGCTCAAGCACGGGGCCCGCAAATTCGTCGGGCTCTCCCTCGAACAGCGGGTGGAGCTCAGTCGCGCCATGCAGGCGGGTTATCTCCGAATCGCCCGGGCCAGTGTCGAGGCGGCGTGCATGGCCAAGGGAATCACCCTGGGCAGCGCCTTGGAAGGCGAGGAATGGACCCTGGGGCCCTGGTTCGTGGTCCGCCACCTCCGGCTGCTTCGAGAGTCACTGCTATCCATCAAGCAGACGGGGAACACCCGGGTAGGAAAGCTGGGACGCACGGCTGATCAGCGGCTCACGGTGCAGGTCTTTCCCGCGGGCCCAATCGACGGGCTTCTGTTTCGGGGAATTCGAGTAGACGTGCATCTTCAGCCCGGCGTCACCGAGGAGGAGATGGAAAACTCCCGGGCGCACTTCTACAAGATGCCGGATCACGACGGTCGAGTCGTCCTGGTGCTGGGCGGCGGCAATGTGAACGGTACCCCGACCATGGACGTGCTCACCAAGATGTTCAACGAGGGAAAGGCCTGCATCCTCAAGATGAACCCGGTCAACGCTTACTTGGGGCCCTACCTCGAGGAGGCGTTTGCCGACGCAATCCGGCAGGACTACCTGGCGGTGGTGTACGGAGGTGCTCAGGAGGGGTCATATCTGATCCGGCATCCCGACGTCGATGAGGTGCACCTGACCGGTTCGGACGCGACATTCGACGAGATCGTGTGGGGACCTGCGGGACCGGAGCGGGAGGCCCGAAAGGCGCAGGGACAGCCCTATCTACGCAAGACGATGACGGCGGAGCTGGGCAATGTGTCGCCGATACTCATCGTGCCGGGCCCCTACACCGACAAGCAGCTTCAGTACCAGGCGGAGGACGTTGCCGCCGGCCTGACCTTCAATGCGGGGTTCGACTGCAACGCCAACAAGATTCTGATCCTGCCCAGGGGTTGGAGCCAGCGCGAGGCTTTCCTGAAGGCCCTGGAGCGGACGCTGTTCAAAGCAGCGCCCCGAAAGGCCTACTATCCCGGGGCACACGATCGCTGGCAACGCTTTTCCAGCGGCCGGCGGTCGACTACCCACTTTGGCCGGGCAAGCGATCAGCTACTTCCCTGGACCCTGATACAGGATCTGGACTCCACCAATCGAGAAGAGAGCGCATTCACCTCTGAGTCGTTCTGCCCGATTCTGTTCGAGACCCAGGTGGGGAGCGCAGATCCGGTGGAATATCTCGATAAGGCGGTGACCTTCGCCAACGAGCGTCTGTGGGGAACGCTCTCAGCGGGGCTGGTGGTACACCCCCGGACGATGAAGGACCCCGTGCTCGCGGGCTCGGTCGAGCGATCGATCGCGAATCTGCGCTACGGTTCGGTATGCGTGAACGCCTGGTCCGGATACCTCTTTGCCTTCGCGACGCCACCCTGGGGAGCCCATCCCAGCTCCAGCCTGAACGACATCCAGAGCGGGATCGGCTGGGTGCACAACACACCCATGCTCGAGGGCATCGAGAAAGCCGTGCTGCGTCATCCGCTCACCGCCATGCCTAAACCGGCGTACTTCCCGAGCCACCGGAGCGCTCACCGGCTGATGCCGCGGATGACCGAGCTGGACGAACGCGTCAGCTGGAAGAAGGTTCCTGGGGTCATGGCGGCGGCGATGAAGGGCTGATCTCAGGCAGTGCCCTCTTGTCTCTTCGATAAGAGACGCTCGGTAAAGTCGAGGCGCTCCTCTAACTCGCTGATTCGACTCTCCAGCGAATCGATGTAGTCCTGTCGAACTTCAGGAGCAGCCGGAGGGCTGGGCAGGTCCCGGGTTGCATAACGATCCCGGGGGTATCCCGGTCCAACTCCCTCTCGGCACCACTGCCACGTAGCGCTCCGACCGTCTCCAGGCCCGGTACACAAACCAGAGCACCAAGATCCAAAACAGCATTCCGAAGAAACCCATTTTGTCCTCAGCTTGCCTGTTCTGTTCCACTGTCTCCCTGCCCCGCTTCACCCCCACCCCAGGTCTGCTGGATTTCGTCCGCGGCTTTACGCAATATCTCCGCGACGCGTTTCAGCGCGGGATCCTCAGGGCCTCGGCGCCATGCCCGCTTGAAGGTGACCCCCGCGAGGTGCACGAACGCGCCTTGTAGCTCGCCGATGCCGCCGCCGGTGAAGTCGCGGACCGTCTCACGCACCCGATCCAGAATCTCCTCCAGCATGTCCCGGTGCTGCTCCAGATATCGCTCCCCTTCGGGAGTGACGTGATAGACCTTCTTTCCCTCCGTATCGACTGCCCGGACATAGCCCTCGTCTTCCAGAAGCTGAAGCGTCGGGTAAACGGTCCCGGCCGAGGGGGTGTAATAGCCGCCCAACTTCTCTTCCAGCGCTTTGATGACCTCGTAGCCGTGCCGCGGTTTCTCCTTCAACAGGCGGAGGATCACGAACTTCACCTCCCCAGACTCGAACATCTGGCTCCGGCGCCGGGGACCCCGTCCTCGGTTGCCAGGCGCCGGTCCACCAGCGGCCGCCGAACGGGAACCCTGGTCCGAAACCCCAGTCATCGCGTGGGTTACACATCTCTAAACCTCCAGTTGGCACAAGATACTTCTTACGCACTGTCTTACGATATATCGTAAGAAATAGCGTGAGATTCGTCAATACCCTCCGCAGGGTTTACCGGATTCGGCTGGAACGGCGCCGTGCCTTTCTGGCCTGATCCGGCGGACGCAGGCACTCCAGCAGACTCCCCAGCATCTCCAGGTTGGAGCGCAGAATCGCCGGACTCTGGGCACTCTTGGCCAAGCCGAATGAGCCCTCGATAGCTGCCACCAGGAAAGTCGCCAGCTGGCGAGAATCCAGATCTCTCCGCACCGACCCTTCGGTTTGGCCTTGCTGCAGCACCTGGGCAAAGCCGTCGGTCCAGGTCTCGAACGTGGCCGCGACCCTCCGGCGAAAGCGCTCGTCCAGCGGGGACATCTCCTGACCCAGATTGTTGAGCGGACAGCCGAGCTCGACCTCATGGGGCTGCAGCTGGGCCATGCGATGCTTCAACATTCCCTGCAGGGCGGTGACCGGATCGCCCGCCTCCGCCTGAAGCACACCGAGCCAGCGCTGGAGCAGGAGGTCTCTGATCACCTCATCCACCACGGCGTAGCCCAGTGCCGCCTTGTCGGAGAAGTGATGATACAGCGCGCCCTTGGTCACTCCGGCCTGGTCCAGGATGGTATCCAGGCTCGCGCCCTGGAATCCTCGGCGGTAAATCTCCTTGAAGCCGGCCTGTAGCAGACGTTCCCGAGTGACATCCGGTTGCCGCCTGCGTCGGGAGGTGGATCGCTTGGCCATTGTTGCTCCAGAAGGTGTTTCGTACCAACTGGTATGTAACGATTCTGCTTTCTCCCTGTCAACCGGCTTGACGGGGCAAAGACGGTAACGTATTACATACCGGTTGGTATGTTGGACCACGCGGCAGCAATTGTTCTCGCAAGACTCATCCGAGGAGGGTGCATCATGGAACACACGATCGTGCATTTCGAGATTCCCGCCGATCAGCCGGAGCGCGCGGCCACGTTTTATCGAGAGATGTTCGGCTGGGACATCAAGCAGTTCGAGGGATCGGTTGCCGGGGGCATGGAGTACTGGATGGTCCGTACGGTCCCTACCGATGGCCAGGGCCGCCCCACCGTGCCGGGCGTCAACGGCGGACTGATGCGCCGGATGTATCCCAATCAGCCCCTGGTGAATTACATCAACGTCGAGAGCGTTGACGAGTCGGTAAGCCGAGCGGAGCGTCTGGGCGCCAAGGTCCTGATGGGGAAGACACCGGTGCCGGGAATGGGATGGTTTGCCCAGTTGTCGGATACCGAGGGAAACCTGTTCGCCGTCTGGGAAACCGATATGAGCTCGGCGATGTCTGGGGCCGCCGCCGGTGAGGCCAGTGATGCTGGGCGGTAAGGAAGCCATGGCGACAGTGGCCGTCCGCGACCTGCAGGCTGCCAAGAAGTTCTACGAGGGCACGCTGGGTCTTCGGCAGACCGATGCGCAAGAACAGGAGGCGGTCACCTATCAGGTCGGGGCCGCCAAGCTGCTGGTGTATCGCTCGCAGTTTGCCGGCAGCAACAAGGCAACCGCGGTCACCTGGCTGCTCGGCCGCGAGGTGGAAAAAGTGGTAAAGGGGCTCCAGAGCAAAGGGGTTACCTTCGAGCACTATCAGTTGCCGGGCCTCACCCTCAAGGGCGACATTCACGAGGGTCAAGGGATGCAGGCGGCCTGGTTCAAGGACCCCGACGGCAACATTCACGCGCTGGTCAGCGGCTGAGCCTCGATGATCACCGTCGATGACATCCTTCAGGAACTGGAACAAGAAGCCCAGGCCACTCGTCGGGTGCTGGAGCGGCTGCCGGACAACCGGCTCCAATGGAAGCCGCATCCAAAGTCCATGAGCCTGGGTCAGCTGGCCATGCACGTGGCCAATCTGCCCGGAGCAATTGCGGAGGTTTCGACCTCCTCATCATTTGATGTGAACACTCCGGTTCCCCGCCCCGAAGCGGACAGCACTTCCCAGGTTCTCGAGAACATTCGAAGCCAGTATGGTCCGGGCTCGGCAGATCCTCGGAGCAATGGACGACGCTGAACTGTCTTCGCCCTGGCGGATGATGCAGGGAGATCGGGAGCTTTGGTCGATTCCACGCGGGGCGTTTCTCCGTTCCGTGATGCTGAATCACTGGTACCATCACCGTGGCCAGCTCACGGTGTACCTCCGGCAGACTGGGGCGTTACTGCCCGCGGTATACGGAGACAGCGCCGACGAAAGGGTGATGCCAGGCTGATCCGCTCCGACGCGCCGGCCATCGAACCATGACTTCGACCAACCTTCCCACTCCCGCCGCCGCCGCCCCGGCTTCCACGACGGCGGAAGCAGCCTCCTCAGCGCCGCGCCGTGCCTACGACCGCTCGATTGTCGAAGGGCCGCTCGGCCGGGCCGTCTGGAAGATTGCCTGGCCCACGATGGTCACCAACGTCATCGGAGGTCTTCAAGGGATCGTCGATCACGTGCTGGTCGGGCACCTGGTCGGCTATCAGGGCAACGCGGCCATCGGCGTGAGCTGGCAGATCATGCTGGTGGTGATCGTCTTCATCGGGTCGCTGTTTACCGGAATGAGCGTATTGGTCGCGCGGTTCACCGGGGCGGGAGACCCGGACAAAGTCGACCGCGTGGTGTATCAGGCATTTCTTACCGCCATCTTCCTGTCGCTCGCGGTGCTGGCTCCCATTGGCTACTTCGCCTCGCCCTGGCTGCTGGATCTGGTGAACGCCGCGCCTGCGGTGAAGAGCGAGGCGCTGCCGTTTCTCCGGGTCATGTTCCTGTTCAGCAGCGGCATGCTGGTCTTCTTCATGCTGGGAGGCGCTCTTCGCTCCGCCGGCGACGCGCGCACCCCAATGATCCTGGGCCTGGTGCTGACGATTTCCAACTCTGGTCCTGAACGTCATCCTGATTCGCGGCTGGGGGCCGATCCCCGCCTTTGGCACTCTCGGATCGGCCATGGGAACGGTCATCGCCTCAGGGGTGCTCGCACTCTACGCGCTCTGGAAGCTGTGGACCGGCGGGTGGGTTGTGTCCTTTCCCCGGGCCCGCGGCCTGGGGCCGGACTGGCCCATTATCCGCTCGCTGTTTCGCTTCGGACTGCCCGCGGGAATTCAGGGCATAGCCATGAACATCGGCGGAGTGTTCATGCTCGGCTTCATCGGATCTCTGGCGCAGAGTGCCGCGGCGCAGGCGGCCTTCGCCATCTCCTACACTCAGCTCTTTTCCCTGATCACCTGGACCTCGGTGGGCCTCATGGGTGCTGCCGCCGCGGTGGCCGGCCAGAATCTGGGCGCAGGCCACCCGGATCGGGCCGAGCCGGGCGGTCCACATCGCGGCGCGGTACGGGGTGGCGGGGGCAGCACTGGTCGGCGGCTTCTTCCTCTTCTTTCCCAGCGAGCTGCTGGCCATCTTCGGTATGAAAGAGCCCGCAGTGGTGGAGATCGGCACTCAGCTGCTCCGGATTCTCAGCCTTTCCGGGTTGCTGGTCGCCACCGCGCTGACCTATACCGGGGGACTGCAGGGGACGGGAGACACCAAGAGTCCGCTCTACATCTCGATCGTGTCCCAAATTCTGGTGCCGCTCGGCATCTGCTTCTTCATCCGCCGCGCCGGGACGCTGGACCCGATTGATATCTGGATCGCGATTCTCGTCGGTCATGCCACCCGATGTGCGCTGAGCGTAGCGCGTTTCAATCAGGGAAAGTGGCGCACCATCGCGGTGGACCTCGATCACGAAGGGAGGAGGGCCTCATGACTGCCAGGACCGGAACCGCACCGACCATTGCCGAACGGTGGCGTTCCTGGACGCCGTATCTCCTCAGCGTCCTGCGGATCATCGCCGCCTTTCTCTTCATCCAGTTCGGCACCGCCAAGCTCTATGGCTTCCCCGCTCCGATCATGCCCGGAGGTGGTACGGCCCCGTTCGGCAGCCTGGTCTGGTGGGCCAGCGTATTCGAGACCTTCGGTGGCTCCCTCCTCCTGGTCGGACTCTACACCCGGCCGGTGGCCTTTCTTCTCTCCGGCGAGATGGCGGTGGCGTACTTCAAGGGACACGCTCCCCAGGGATTCTGGCCGGTTCTCAATCAGGGAGCATCCGGCGATGCATGTTCTGTTTCCTATTCCTGTATCTCTCCGCGGCCGGCGCCGGCCCGTGGAGCGTCGATGCCCTCAGGAACCGAGCTCGGCTGAACCGCCGGCCCCCATCCTAGAAGTCCAGCCTACAGTCCATGGTTTATCTGCTCGCGCTGGGCTCAGCGCTGTTCTATGGTGCGGCCGACTTCACGGGTGGATTGACCAGCCGGCGAGCCGGGAGCCATTCCGGTCGTGGTGATCTCGCAGTTCAGCGGCATGCTGCTGCTCGCGCTGCTTCTCCCTCTGCTTCCCTCCGCCTCTCCCTCGCGCGACGATCTGCTATGGGGTGCCGCGGCCGGGCTGACCGGAGGCGTCGGGGTTGCCCTGCTCTATCGCGCGCTCGCCATCGGCACCATGGCTGTGGTGGCTCCGACCACGGCCGTCTGCGCCGTCGCCATTCCGGTGCTGGTGGCCGTTGCTTTTGGGTGAGCGACCGGTGCCGCTGGCCATCGCCGGTATCGTGTTGGGGATCATCTCCATCATTCTGGTGAGCCAGCAACAAACCGCGCACGGTGCCGAGCAACGAGATGGAGCTCAGCGGAGGGCGGCTGCCACCGGGCGTGGCCACGGCGTTCGCCTCCGGCGTGGCGATCGGGTTCTTCTTTATCTCGCTGGCGCGGACCCGGGCCGAAGCGGGAATGTGGCCGCTGCTGATGGCGCGTTTGGTTTCGGTTCTGCTGTTTGCGACGGCTTGCGATCGCCACCCGGGCATCATTTCGGATGACCAAGGGCGTAGCGGCGCTGGTGTGCACCGCGGGCGTCATCGACATGCTGGCCAACGCGCTGTACCTGCTGGCATCACGGCAGGGCCAGCTCAGCGTGGTGGTCACCTTGTCCTCGCTCTATCCCGCCAGCACGGTGCTGTTGGCCCGGATCATCCTCCGCGAACGGCTCAGCACCTGGCAGGTAACGGGGGTGGTCTGTGCGCTGGCCGCGGTGATGCTGATCGTGAGTGGAGGGCAATGAAGGCGGGGCGGCGCGAGTGGATCGGCCTGGCGGTCATCGCCCTGCCCTGCATGCTCTACTCCATGGACCTCACGGTCCTCAATCTGGCCGTCCCGGCGATCAGCGCCGACCTCCAGCCCAGCAGCACTCAACTGCTCTGGATTCTCGATATCTACGGCTTCCTGGTTGCCTCATCTCTCATCACCATGGGCACCCTGGGAGACCGGATCGGCCGGCGGCGTCTCCTCCTGATCGGTGCCGCCGTCTTTGGTGTCACCTCGATTCTGGCGGCGTTCTCGACCAGCGCCGAGATGCTGATCGTGACTCGCGGCGCTGCTCGGGCTGGCGGGAGCCACCCTGGCTCCGTCGACGTTGTCGCTGATCCGGAACATGTTCCTCGACCCAGGACAGCGGACCTTCGCGATCGGCGTCTGGGTGACCAGCTACGCGGTGGGCGGGGTATTGGGGCCCATACTCGGCGGAATCGTCCTGCAGTACTTCTGGTGGGGATCGGCCTTTCTCATCGGCGTTCCGGTCATGGTGTTGCTTCTGATCGTGGGCCCGAGTCTCCTCCCGGAATTCAAGGACCCCGAGGCCCGGCGGCTCGACATCTCGAGCGCCGCTCTTTCCCTCGTGGCCGTGCTGCTGGTGATCTACGGGCTCAAGCGGTTCGCGGCCGATGGCCTCAGCTGGCTATCGGGCCTCACCGCGGCGGCCGGCGTGCTGGTGGGTATGGTCTTCATCCGCCGTCAGCGCAGGTTGGATGATCCGTTCATCGATCTCCGCCTCTTCCGCTCTGCGGCGTTCAGCGCCTCACTGGCCGCGTACACCCTCGCAACCTTCATCTCGTTCGGGAGCTACATCTTCATCGCCCAGTACCTTCAACTCGTACTGGGGATGTCTCCTCTCGACGCCGGTCTGTGGACGGTGCCGTTGATGGGCGCGTACATCGTTGGATCATTGCTGGTCCCCGGCTGTCGCGGCGGTTCGATTCTGCCCGGGTGATGAGCGGAGGTCTGATCCTGTCGGTCTTGGGGTTCCTCCTTTTGGCTCGGCTGGGCCACAGTCCCAGCCTGACGTCTGCTCCTGGTGGCCTCGATCGTGTACTCGCTGGGTCTGTCGCCAGTGGTGATTCTGGCTACCGATCTGATCGTGGGCAGCGCCCCGATCGAGCGGGCCGGAGCGGCGTCCGCGTTATCGGAGACCAGCTCGGAGCTGGGTGGCGCGCTGGGTATCGCGGTGCTGGGCAGTATCGGGGGTATGGTCTATCGCGAGATGATGCTGAACAATGTGCCGGCGGGGATACCGCTCTCCGTGGCCCAATCAGCCCGGGGCACCCTGGGAGCCGCTGTTGCCGACGCTGCAGCGCTGCCCGGGGCCGCCGGTTCCGAGCTGGTGCTGGCGGCACGCGCGGCGTTCAGTCACTCCTTCGAGGTGGTTGCTCTGATCAGTGCCGCGATCGCGCTCGGGACCGCATTCATGACCGCGGTGCTGCTGCGCCGCCCTGACGCCTCCGCCTAGTCTTTTCCCGGGTGCCGCAGCTCTCCATCTGGCACCATCGCCTGAGTCCGTTCCGGCTACGGTCAACGTACATCCAGCCACAGTCCTCACCCCCACACACCCGAATCCGGGATGCCTCTTCGGAAGAGATCAGCGAGGCGGCTGACCACAGCACCGGCCAGAGGACCGAATCGAGTCTGTTGTCCTCATCTTCCCACCCAAGCTGGAGATGAGGGGCGGTGCCGAGCGGTCTCACCCTCAAGTGCTGAAGCGCAGGCGCCAGGATCCGGTTGAAGTCCCCGACTGCTCCGGCGGACGCCGACCCCTGGGCGAGCTCGACTAACAATCGCCGGATGATTTCCCGGGCTCGAAGGGCGGCGCGGTAGACGGTGCCGGCTTCATTCGGAAATCCGGCCGCGTTCCGCCGGAGCTTTGCCGCCAGTTGAGGTGAGACGACGCCGGACCCTTCGGCCCACCGGGTCAGCCGCTGATAGTCGCCGAGCCGCTCGTCCCTCAGGCCCTGCCGGGTCCAGTCCACGGTGTTCACCAGATCGATCGCGGGATCCCCACCGACGTATTTGAAGGGCAGCACCACTTCCGGCACGCACCCACCTCCTCGCGCTCACACCTGCACCAGTATTCGCCTCTTGACAGGTGCAAATATAGCCGATACCATTGCACCAGTAAAGGCTTCTATACCGGTGCATACTTTGGAGGTTCCCATGCTCGCTCGAACCTGGCGCGGCGCAACCAAGGCAGAGGACGCGGAGCGCTACCTGGATTATCTGCACCAGACCGGCCTGGCCGAATACCGGAAGATCGAGGGAAACCGCGGAGTGCTCGCGCTCCGGCGGGTGGCAAATGGGCAAGCCGAGTTCCTGCTGGTCTCGCTGTGGGATTCGGAGAGTGCCATCCGGCAGTTTGCCGGACCGGACATTGACCGGGCAGTGTTCTATCCCGAGGACGAGCAGTTTCTGATCGAACGTGACGATCATGTCACCCACTACGAGGTGGTCTTTGACTCGGCACTCGTCGCCCAGAGCTGAAGCACTCGCGCCGCGGTGGGCGGTGATCGGCGCCTTTGCGATCATCTACCTCTTTTGGGGTGGCACCTTCCTCGCGCTTCGCTACGCCGTAGCCGAAGTACCGCCACTCCTTACCATCGCCACGAGATGTATCGGCGGGGCCCTGGTTCTCTACGCCTGGTTAGGCGCCCGCGGTAAACTGGGATCAACCACCGCATCACAATGGCTCACCGCGGCGCTCGCAGGGGGGTTCCTCTTCGTTGGTTGCCATAGCGTATTGGCTGGGGCCGAACAGCGGGTCTCCTCCGGTCAGGCGGCGCTCTACATGAGCACGACTCCGCTCTGGATGGTGCTCCTTTCCTCCTGGCGTGAACGCCGGATGCCGCACCGCCTGGTGATCGCTGGTCTGGTTCTGGGAGTTGCCGGCGTAGCTCTGCTCACCGGCGGAGACGGGGCCGGGGCCGGCTCAATGACCGATCGCCTCGCACTGCTGGGCGGTGGGCTCAGCTGGGCTGCAGGATCCCTTATCGGCCGAGACGGCCCCAAGCCTCAATCGGTGGCCCAGTCAACCGCCATGCAGCTGCTGGGAGGAGGTCTGGTGGTGCTGCTGCTGAGCGCCGCTACGGGCGAGCTTTCCGGCTGGAGCGCTCACCAGCTCACCTCCCGAGGAATAATCTCGGTTGGATTTCTGGTGTTCGGCGGAACCGTGCTGGGATTCGGGGCGTATACCTGGCTGTTGCAGGCGACGTCCACAGCCGCTGCGGGGACCTACGCGTTTGTGAATCCGGTCGTCGCCCTGGCGCTGGCCTGGCTGGTGGGAGACGAAGCGTTCGCGCTCAGGACGGTGCTGGCCGGAATAGTTGTCGTGGCTGGAGTGCTGCTGATCTGGAGAAGCTCGGCAACGGAGGGTCGCCCCCGTAAAGCAGCGCGTCATCCCGAGCGCGGTAGAGAGTCGGCTCTTCGCCGAGTTCTCGGGACGCTGGAGATGACGCGCTATGCTGACCCGGCAACTGGGATCAGACCCAGGGCAAATCCGGACTGAGCGCCCGGGGGACAATCTCGGTGTTGGCGTCGGCCCGGACCAGGAGCGATCCGTTGGAGTGCACGATCGCGTTGAGAATGTCGTAGGTGCCTGGGCCGGGCACCGCCAGACCGTCGAGCAGGACTTCTCGCGGCAGCGGCTCGGTGTCCCCTTCCGTCAGTACCTCGCGAATCCGGATCGGACCCATGGTGCAGAAGAAGATTGCACCGATGTCCGCGTTCACTGCGGGAGTGCGCCAACCATCGACTGCGGCGGTAACGCGAATCCCGGTCAGGTCGGCCCGGATCTCCTGGCCGTGCTTGATCTGGGCGTCGCTCATCCGCTCCCGAAGACGGTAGCTCTGTGAATGGGCATAGACGCGCGGTTCCATAGCTTCTCCCTCGAGGTGCCCCTCGCTGTGCCCGGGCGGAGCCGGGCGTTGGTGGCTGGAGTGCACCTCAAGGTTAGGCTGGCGGGTCTGGATTGTCGGTGGGGATGATGCGGGTCGCCCAGTGGGCGGCGTCACCGGAGGAGTGTAGCAAACAGGCGGACGGGCGGACGGGCGGACGGGCGGAGGCGGGCGGACGGGCGGACGGGCGGACGAATCTGCCCAGGAAACGAATAACACCGTATGTTGGGGAACTCCTACACTGGAAGGTGCAATGCGCTATCTGATCGCCACTGCCACCGCCCTCACCCTGGTTGCCTGCGAGAAGCGGACCGAGCGCGACACCGTTAACATGGCCGACTCGGCCCGGTCTACCGATACCGTCATGGCCAGGGACACGGCGTCGTCGTCCCAAGCCGCAACGGCCGTGGCCGACCGGCTGCTCGGCAGCTGGACGGCCAAGGGATACGACAATGGGTCCAGCCGAGCCCAGCCGTTCACCATTACCTGGAGCCGGTCTCCCGACGGGAGTCTGGCTGGAATGGTCGCATTTCAGGGTGGGGAGAAGTACAACGTGAAGATGGTTTCGACCGGCGACAGCACGTTCGTGTACGAGTCCGATCCGCATCAGAGTCCCACCCTGAAGGCGCAGGTGGTTACGCGAACTCAGGCCAAGCTGGTGGGCGACACCCTGATCGGCAGCTATCAGGCCAAGGCGAAGGGTGGAAAGGTGCTGAAGGGCAGCTTCAAGGCAACGCGAGGTTCCTGACGTGCTCCCTCGGTTGTGATCCCCGTCACCTATGCGCTAAGAGGATCGGCGCCGCGTCGGGCCGATCCTCAGCTCCCGTAATCCTATTTACCCTGCCCTGCCTTCGAACTGTCTTTCTGAGCCGATGGCGCCATCCGGAGACTGTCACCTCGGACGGGAATTTGCCTGGCCTGGCCCTGCACTCCCTCGAGCTCATCCGCGATCCGGGCTACCTCGTACACCTTCCTGAGGGCCTCGGTTAGACCCCTGGAGTGAACCGCCACAGCCCGAGCCGCCTCGTCAGTATAGAGGAAGCGGTTGGGCAGCTGCTCGATGTTGCCGTCGAAGATCAGCCCGACGACTTCGGCGTTCTGATTGATCACCGGGCTTCCCGAGTTGCCGCCGATGATGTCGTTGGTGGTCACAAAATCCAGCGGCTGACTCAGATCGAGCCGGCTGCGATGCGTCTTCCACCGCTCCGGCAGTTGAAACGGCGGCTTGTCGTCGAACTCGGCAGATCGGGCATACAGCCCGTAGAAGCTGGTCTTGTACGGAGCCATGGTGCCGTTCATGGGATAGCTCTTCACCACGCCATCGCTGATTCGCAGGCTGAACGTCGCATCGGGCGGAAGTGACTGGCCGTATGCCGCATAGATGGCCCGGCCGACCTTCTCCGCATTGGCATTGGTCACGTCACTGAGCCGGGCTGCCCGCTGCTGAACCCGCATGGCGATCGGGTTGAGCTTCCGGGCCAGGACGATCAGCGGGTCCTTGGAGCTGGCGACCGCGGCCGAGCCGCCGGCGAGGAGCTGGGCCCGTACCGTCGGATCGGCCAGCTTCGTCCCGTTTATCGCCGCCTCCGCCGCCACCTCCGGGCTCCGGCCGTCGAGAAATGCCGTGAGGTAGGGATCGTTGACCGGAAGGTCCTTGCTGGCCTGAGTCAGCCGGGCCTGCAGCATCTGCTTCTCGGCCTCGGGTCAGTCTCGATCGGTCCCGCAATGGAGCCCTTGATCAGGTCGATGCCGCCCGCCCGATACTGCGGCAAGCGGAGCGAGTCGGGGAGCTGGCCTGCTCCGGGATCCGCACCAGCCCGCCGGCAACGTTCAGCAGCGGCGATCCGCTGAAGCTGTACCAGCGCTGTGTTTGCTAATGCCGGCCAGCTCCCGCTGCGCGGGGGCGATGGCGTCCCAGCTCGCCGTATCGGGCCTTCAGCTTGGGATCGGCGTTGACCCGGCGGCGGAAGTCGCGCTCGAAGGCGCGCTTCCTGGCCATCACGGCGAGTCCTGCAGGCCGGCGAGATAGCCGGTCACCGCCTTCTTGGAGTTCTTGAGGCTGAAGATCTGGTTCTCCAGCGCCCGCCTGGTCTGCTCATCCTGCTTCGACATCTCCTCCATCACGGCCAGGTTGCGGTCGTACGAGCTGAGCTGGGCCGGATACTGCACATCGCGCAGGTACTCCATCTGCGCGACGGTCAGCAGGCGGCCGGTGGAGCCCGGGTTTCCGGAGACGAAGACGAGGTCGTCCTCCTTCGCGCCTTCGCGGGCTCCACTTCAGGTAGTGCTTGGGCTTGTAGGGCTGGCCGTTCTCGTAGACCCGGAAGAAGCTGAGTCGAGGTCGTAGCGGGGATAGGTGAAGTTGTCCGGGTCGCCGCCGAAGAAGCGATCTCCTCCTCGGGCGCGAAGACCAGCCGCACGTCGGTGTACCGCTTGAACCGGTACAGCGAGTAGGCACCGCCCTGGTAGAAGGTGACCACCTGGCACTGAACGTCGGTCCTCGGTCTCGCGGGCCTTCTCCAGCTCGCGATCGCGGCGTTGCGCTGGGCCACCTGCTGAGCCGGGGCTGGTGGCGGTGATGGCCTTCTGCACTTCGGCGGTGACGTCCTCGATGCCTGCAACTGGTCGACGTACAGGCCGGGACACTTGCTCGTCGGCCTGGGTCTTCGCGTCGAAGCCGAGCTCCTGGAAGTTGAGTCCGGCGTCGAGACCGCGGTGATGCACTCGCGGGCGCAGTGGTGGTTGGTCATCACCAGTCCGTGGGAGGAGACGAAGGAGGAGGAGCAGCCGGGCAGCCGCATCGAGGCGAGCCGGACGTGGTCCAGCCACTGCTGGTCGGGCGTGAACCCGTAGCGCGCCTTCCAGTAGTCGAGCGGCGGCGCCTCAAAGGTCCACATGGTGCCGAACTCCTTGATAAAGCCGGCCGGAAGCTTCTCGGTGCCGAGCTCGCTCTGCGACGTGACCTGGGCCGGCGCGACCCGCGCAGCAACCACGGAGAGGACGAGCGTGCCAATCAGGATCGAAAGCCGTCTACCAAACATGCCATATCCCTCAGAGTGATTGTGACAAGAACCGCGCAGCCGGACTAAACCTTGCAGCCTACCTAGCCACCGGTATTCGGGGTGGCTTGATAACCCCTTCTCGCCCAACGATTCGTCGCAGGATGCCAGTCTGTCCGACATGGTACGCTTCATGAAATGCAAGTGAGACCAGCAGGCTGCCTACAGTCTCCTTCGGGTTTCCCGTGGGGCTGAAGGGGGCCAGTCGGTCCATTGCCTCAGGAGCCAAGCCGTTCAGGCCATTCACCAAAGGCTCCTGCAGCGCCCTGAAATGCCGCTTCAGCTCATCGAACACAACGGCGGTCTCAGGCCGGAACGGCTTCCCCCCGTTGTCGTCGTAGGTATCGAACTCCTGGCTCGGAAACATCGGCTTCTGGCCCAACAGGGCGAGGGCCTGATTCCGCGAGCGGGTGAGGTGTCCCAGCACCCAGTTCAGACAACTGCCACCCGGCTGAGGGTTGGCCAGGCTCTCCTCGTGGGTAATCCCCTCCAGGTTCTTTTCCAGACCCGGCTGGAGATCCCGAATTGATGGGCGATCGTCTTTGTGTGCATAGACTTGATTTCCTCTTGCCGGCCAGCGGACATCTTCTCCTCGGCTGCCAAGATAAGGTAAGAAAATAGAGTCGTGCTGGCCGATCATAGCTGGCCGCGGAGAGCATCGGGAGTTTTTATGGCAAGGTCCGTCAGGGAACTGGTAGCCAGTGTCATGGAGCCAGGTGACGATGTGATGCCGCTCCTTCTCCCGAACTTCTCCCCTCTAGACATAAACCAGCTATCTCAGCGACTTACGCCTGGAACAGCGGGCCGGCAAGGCCGAAGCCTGCTAACACCACTGAGTTGGACATCCTAGACCACATCGAGCGGCTTGCCCGCAAGGCCCACGAGGTTTACCTCGCCCGGGTCGATCACTACGAGGCCCGTATCCGCCGGGCGGTGGCCCCGGCGGGTCTCACGGTACAAATCGAGGCGGCGGGCTCATCGGCGCTGGCCGAAATCAAAGCCCAGCTCGTCCAGCACCAGAATCAACTCAACCGGCTGCTGCACGCGTTCAGGGAAAGCGATGCTGAGTTCCGTCGATTCCGCCAGCGTCACGGCATTACCCGTCCCCAAGTACGTTTCCCTCGACAAGCGCAGGCGCTTGCTCCTTACTCTCCTCACCCTTGTTCTGCTCCAGTCCGTCCTCACCACGGTTTTCTTCGCTGACGCGATGCAGGCTAGTCTCCATGACGGCATGCTCCAGGCGGTACTGCTGTCGATCCTGAATGGGGGAATCGCCGCCCTCTACGCCCGGCATGGCTTTCCCTACCTCATTCATCGGCGACGTCTGTTACAGCTCGTGGGTGTAGCGGCCACGCTCCTGCATGTCATCGGGCTGCTTCGTCTCAACGTCGCGATCACAGAAGTCCGGGATTGTCTGTCGGCCTCACTCACCAAATATTGACCGACGGCCGATCCCGGATCCCGATTCTGCTCGGCTGCTTCGCAGGTCTTGCGGCTGCGCTCAACGTCGCTGCTTGTCAGGACCCCTACCCGGGCTACGCCGGAGTGGGCGGCCGCGCGGCAGCGGGCGGTCCAGTGGTATGCCCAGGAGAGCGCCTATTCTCTGGCCCAGATTCTGGAGCTGAGGAATCGAACGGTTAACGATCTTCGAGGGGCGGTGCAGCTGGTGGGGAGGCCAAGCGGCATGTGGTTCGAGCGGTGGTGGGCCGGTCGGGCACTCACCAGGAATATGTCGTCTATCTGCAGCAGCTAGCCGGTGTGCATCAGAGCCTGGTACGCCGGTACCGCGAGCTGAACCCACGGGTTCGAGAGGGCCAAGTACCAACTGATTTGCAGCAGCCCGCGCTCCGGCCCATGTTCGCCGAACCTCCCTCGCTGGCAGGCCTGCGTCTCTGGAAGAGGACGTGCGCAGTGACGTGATTGCCCGAATCAAGTATACATCAAGGCGGTGAACGACGAAGTCGATCGAGCGCTGCCCCTATACCTCAAAGTGGGAGAGTTGGGAGGAATCGAGAACGCCGCCTGACTGCCCTCCCTAGGAGGGGGTGTGCGGGGACCGGTGACCGCTGTAATGTACGCAATCCATTACAACCCCGATCATCGCGTGTCCGATGTCCTTACCCGGCTCCAGTCCGCGCTTCCCGGCAACTACCGGGTCGAGCGGGAGCTCGGTCGCGGCGGCATGGCGACGGTCTAGCTGGCGCAGGACCTGAAGCACGATCGCCAGGTCGCCATCAAGGTGATCCATCCCGAACTGGCGCCGGTGCTGGGAGACGAACGATTTATCCGCGAGATACGCATCGCCGCCCACCTGCAGCATCCCCACATTCTCACCCTGATCGATTCCGGCGCGAACCCCGCCGCAGGAGCCACGGCGGGATCTCTCTATTACGTGATGCCGTACGTCGAGGGCGAGACTCTGCGCGGAGCGGCTTTCCGCGAAGGCGGCTTTCGCCGGAGAGACCGTCCGAATTCTGCAGGACGTTCTCGACGCGCTGGTCCATGCCCACCGTCACGGGATCGTCCATCGCGACCTCAAGCCGGAGAACATCATGCTGGCCGGCCGCCATGCGCTGGTGATGGACTTCGGGGTCGCCAAGGCGCTGGCCGAGGTCAGGACTACACCAACGAGACGCTGACCGCCATGGGCTCGCCCTGGGCACTCCGGCGTACATGTCGCCCGAGCAGGCGGCTGGACAGTCCGACGTCGATGCCCGGTCAGACATCTATGCGGTGGGGAGTCCTGGGCTACGAGATGCTGGGCGGAAAGCCACCCTTCAGCGGACAGACTCCGCAGGCCATTCTCGCCTCCCAGGTCACCCGAGCGCCCGCAGCGCTCGACCGTCTATCGCCCGAGCCGCCGCCCGACTGGCCGGGATCATCTGCGCTCACTGGAGAAAGAACCGGAGCAGCGCTGGAGCTCAGCGGAGGAGATGCTGTCCCGGCTGGAACAACTCTCGGTATCCGGGGCGGCGGGCTCCGAAATCCCGCTGCTGGTCGGCCCGGTGGTGCTGCCGCTGCTGATTGCCGGCGGCTGGTTCGGCTGGGCCAGGCCCTCTCGGGAGCGGCATTGGGTGAGGGAAGAAGCCATCCCCCAGATGCTGGCCCTGAGCGAGGCCGGCGAAAAGGAGAAGACCTACGTCCTGGCCCGCCGGGTGGACGAGATCCCGCCAGAGGATTCCCTGTACAATGTCCTTCGCTCCCGCTTCGTCCGGCCGGTGAACATCCGGACCGTCCCCCAGGCGCCGGTGTTCCGCAAGGACTACGGCGCACCGGACTCCAGCTGGATCCCGCTGGGACGGACGCCGCTGGATCAGCGATCCTGTCGCTGCGCGGCCGGGGGCGCAGTCGGGACCACCGACCGCCTTCGGATCCGGCTCCGGCTACCGGACTCTGGAGCTGGTCGGCGTCCCCTTCGATTCACTCATCCGGCTCGACCGGGAGAAGGCGCTCCCGCGGGAGATGGTTCGGGTGGGCGGCGGCCATCTCGAGGTACACCTTCTTCCGCTTCGGGCACGAACGACCTCCGCGTGGGCGACTACCTGATGGACCGGTTCGAGGTGACGAACCGCGATTTCAAGCGCTTCGTGGACGACGGCGGCTATCGCCGCAAGGAACTGTGGGAGCATCCCTTCATGCTGGCGGCACGAGCTCACGTGGGAGGAGGCGATGGCGCGCATGATGGACCGCACCGGACGGCCGGGACCATCCACCTGGGAGGCGGGTGAGTTATCCCGCCGGGCAGGACGACTTCCTGTCGCGGCGTGAGCTGGTACGAGGCTGCGGCGTATGCCGGGTTCGCGGGCAAGTCGCTGCCGACGGTGGTACACTGGAGCCGGGCCGCCGGAGTGCAACTCGAGCGCGTCGGTGGTCCCGCGAGCAATTTCCCAACCAGGGGCCCTGACGGGTGGGCGCCGGCGGCATCAACCCGTTCGGCACGTTTGACATGGCGGGCAACGTCCGGGAGTGGTGCTACAACCAGGACGGGACAGCGCTTCATCCTGGGCGGCGGCTGGAACGACCTGCCGTACCAGTTCACCGACACCTACACTCAGCCGACGTTCGACCGTTCGCCGACCAACGGGATTCGCCTGGTGAAGTATCTGGGAGCGACTCAACCCTGGCCCAGGCCTGGTGCCGCTCCGCCGGGAGATCCGTGACTTCATGAAGGAGCGCCCGCCTCCGATGCGCTGTTCGCCGCCTACGGCGGATGTACGAGTACGACAAGGGACCGCTGGACGCCCGGATCGTGGAGACGGTGGACGAGGGCGCTGGACTCGCGAGCTGGTGCGGATGAACGCCGCCTACGCCAACGACACGCTGCTCACCTACCTCTATCTCCCCAAGCGGGGGACCAAGCCGTACCCGGTGGCGGTCTTCTGGCCGGGCTCCAACGTCGTGCGTGACTCGCTCCGCGACCCCGGCCCCAACGATCAGCTTCATCCTGACCAGCGGCCGCGCCGTGATGCAGCCGGTATTCAAGGGGACCCTCCAGCGGAAAGATGCCCTGCAGAGCGATGATCAGGACAGCACCATTCTTATCGGGACCACGTCATCATGTGGGCCAAGGACCTGAGCCGAGCCTGGACTACGTGGAGACCCGGCCCGACGTGACCCTGACCACCTGGCCTTCTACGGCGTGAGCTGGGGCGGCCACATGGGGGGCTGATCCCCGCGGTGGAGCCCCGGATCAAGGTCAGCGTGCTCAACGTGGCCGGTTTGCCCTTCGAGCGAGCTAAGCCCAAGTGATCCGATCAATTTCATCTCCCGGGTCAGGATACCCACCCTGATGCTCAATGGCAGGTACGACTTCTTCTTCCCGCCGGAGACCAGCTCTCGGCCCATGTTCCGGCTGCTCGGCACCCCGCCGGAACAAAAGCGCTATGTGCTGGAGAAGGAAGTCACTTCGTGCCCCGCACCCGCCTGATTCAGGAGACCCTGGCCTGGCTGGACAAGTATCAGCCGGTGAGGTAGCCAGGGAGTCTGGAGTCCTGACCGGAAGCGATAGTGAACGATGCCCCGCCCTGAGACTGCACCGCTCCGACAAGCTATTCAGCGGTTGATCCCGGAACGACCATTCAGCATCGAGTTCTGGGACGGAAGCTCCGTACCGGCAACCCGGGATGGGGGACCCCTGTTCTCGGTGCGATCCCCTCGTGCGGTGGGCCGGCTTCTCGGCGCTCCCGGACAGCTGGGTTTGGCTCGGGCCTACGTCTCAGGCGACCTGGAGGTGGACGATCTCGATGTGCTGAACAAGATGCTCTACGAGTGGGAGCCACCGCGGCTACCTCGCCGAGAGCGGCTCCAGCTGATGCTCGCGGCCGCGCGGGCGAGCGGGCACCCGGGTACTCTCGCCCCGCCCGTCGACCGAGATGCGAGCGCGCGGAGCGCTCCACTCCCGCCGTCGGGACGTCCTCGCCGTACGGCACCACTATGATGTGTCCAACGAGTTCTTTGGACTGTTCCTCGACTCCAGCATGACTTACAGCTGTGCCTTCTTCTCTCGGGACGGCACCTCGCTGGAATCGGCGCAGCGGGCCAAGCTGGAACTCACCTGTCAGAAGCTTCGGCTCCAGCCGGGACAGCGGGTGCTCGACGTCGGCTGCGGCTGGGGCAGCTTCGCCATCCATGCCGCCAGCTGCCACGGTGTCAACGCGGTCGGCATCACGCTCTCGGAGCAGCAGGCCAGTCTGGCCCGGCAGCGGGTAAGCGAGGCGGGGCTCGATCATCGGGTCCAAATCCGGGTGCTCGATTATCGCGACGTCCAAGATGGTCCGTTCGATGCCATCGCCAGCATCGGCATGGTGGAGCACGTGGGCGAGCGAAGAATCGACGAGTACGCCCGGCGTCTGGCGAGCCTGCTCCAGCCGGGCGGGAGGCTGCTCAACCACGGGATCGCCCACCTCCACCACTCCTACACCGGTGTCGGTGCCTTCACCAACCGTTATGTCTTTCCCGATGCCGATCCGCTGCACATCTCCCGTGTCATACTCGCACTGGAACGGGCTGGTTCGTGATCGAGCACGTGGAGGAGTTCGGCGCGGACTACGCCCGTACCCTGTCTCACTGGATCCGGCGTTTGGACCAGCACCATGAGGAGGCAGTGCGTTTGGCCGGCGAGGAGCGGGTCCGGATCTGGCAGTTGTATCTTCGGGGCGCCCGGCGTTCATTCGAGACCCGATTTGACTCCATCTATCAGGTGAAGGCGATCAAACGGTGAACGGTGAACGGTGAATGGTGAAGGGTGGAGGGTGGAGGGTGAGCGAACCAATCCCGCCTGACCGCCGGACCGCCCCGTGTCCCACAGCACAGTTCGATCAACAAAGCTCCCCTACCCTGCGGCGGAAGGACGGAACGAGGATAAGATGACAAATGCGGCCCCGTCGGGATCCAAGCCCCCCGTGCTGGCACTCTCCCTGTCGCTGGCAACTCTGTTGTACGCCCGGCAGATAGCCATGTGGGCCGTGCCTCGAAACCGGTTCTACACCCACTGGCAGCGGACAGACACCTTGGCACTCGCCCTCAGTCTCCTGGGAATGGCGCTGTTACTGTATCTCGCCGCCTGGATCGTCAGGCGAGCCTTTCGAGGCGGAAGAGTCCTCCGCTGGCTCACCATCATCCTGCTAGCTGACATCTTCATCGGCTACGCCGGTGCGGGGAGGATCAGCCGTCACGCTGCCGCATTCACCGCAGCCTGGGCAGGCCTGGCCGGCATCGGGCTGTATGCCGCGTCCCGCCCGGGCTGGCGGCTGCTCGACCGGGGCACAACCGTCCTGGCCGCCCTGGCGTGGCTCGCTCCGATCTTGCTGTTGCAGATGCTGCTCTGGAAGCCCTGGGACGTGCGGCCGACTATCGAAGGGAGCACACCAAGTCAGACCACCGGTACCCGGATACCGGTGTTCCTCTTCCTGTTTGACGAATGGTCGTTTCAACGCAGCTATGACCACAACCAACTACAGCCGTTCTTTCGAAATCTCCGGACGCTGGCCAGCCATTCTCTCGAGTTCACCGATGCCCACTCGCTTGCCGGATCGACCAACCCTTCCGTACCGCGCTTCATCTTCCAGCGCGACGGCGTACTGATACCGAAGAACGGCGTTGCCCTGTGGAAGCAGGGAGATACGACCGTGCCCTCAGCCAAGCTGCCGAGCATCTTCACCGCCGCCCGAGACCGCGGCTACCACACTTCGCTAATCGGCTTCTACTTTCCCTACCGCGCCGTCCTGGGCGATCAAGTGGACCATATCGTCCATCAGTCCTACGAGCCTACGGGTCGCCAGTTGGGGCAACGGCTGCTGTTGTTCAGCGCCTGGAACCTTTACTTCCTGGCTGACCCGCTGAGCCAGCTCCTCTGGAACAGATGGAACACCCCCCGGGTGAGCGAGAAATGGGTGTACATCAACCGGGCTTGGCGCGGATTTGTCCGCGATCTCGTGCGGGGCTCCGATGCGAACACCTTTGCCATGGTACACTGGACATTGCCCCACGGGCCGTTCGTCTTGAACGAGGATGGCAGCTATCACGGACCATTCAAGGTGAGCCGGGTGGAGGGCACACCGGAGGACTACCGGCGGCACCTCGTCTTTCTGGATCGGGTATTAGGTGAGGCGCTTGCAGAGCTGGATTCAGTGGGTCTGCTGGATCGTGCGCTCGTGATCGTGACCTCCGACCACTCCTGGAAGACCGAGACCGACTCCGCGTTGTGGTCCGCGCCGGAGGCCAGGACCTGGGTGCCGCTCATTGTGAAGCTGCCGCGCCAGACCAGGGGCCTCCGGGTGCCGGAGCGATTCTGTCTGGGTCAAATCGGTGCGCTGCTGCAGCGGGTGATGGATACAACGCTGACAGAGCGGACCGCGGCTGAGGAAGTCAGAACGCTTCCGTCGAGCAGCCCGTGCATCCCGCCTCGGTTGCGGCACCGGCGGCACCACTGACCAAAGCGGATCGCGATGGTGCGACAGAGTCGGCCTGGGGTTGGGTTTACTACAACATTTCCGAAACCGGCAGCGGTTCAGGGTTCGCGTGGAGCGAGCTGTACGTGGGAGCGCACTCGCGCCGGACCTCACGGAGCCTGGAGCATACTGGCTCCGTTTTTCTATTACAGTGCAGTCGCGATACCGGTAGCCACCAGGGCCACCGCCCAAAGCAGATCGAGGTTAACCCAGGCGGTCCGGAGGAACCTGAGCCCCACCTTCTCATACACGATTGCCGCGATCGTTCCGGTCACCAGCAGATAGCCCGCCGTATGTATGGCCGCGGCGGTGACCCCGCTCCACTCGATTCCTTCACCCAGCATGCCGGCCGACAGATGATGCACATGCTCGGTCGAGGGCAGGTGACCTAGCACCAGCGGCAGCACCATGAGTCCGGCGCCATGCGCCGTCGCCATGAGGAAGGACCAGGTTGCCAGCTCCCGGCTGTTCACCTGCATCCCGCCGTAGACGATGTGGCGGGAGCGGACCAGCCGATAAACTCCAAGAGCGACCAGTAAGCCGGCCACTCCCCACTTGAGGGTTGAGGGTGGGAGCAGCGATCCGAGGGCCGCCGCGGCGCCGATGGTCAGCAGCATTGCCCTGCCGTGACCAATCGCGAGCGGGCCCAGCGCGGACCACACCGCCTTTCGGCTGCCGCGCTGGAGCCCGAGCGCGACGGCGAAGAGCCAACCCATCGCGGGGTTGATGCCGTGACCCGCGCCAAGCGCCAGAAGGCCGGCCCAGTATCCTCAGTCATGAAGCCCATCATTCCGTCTTTCCGTCGTTCCGTCTTTCAGCCCTCACGAAAAGCAGAACGAATCCGAGGACGCGTCGCCGCCCTGGAGCCGCACCTGGTGGCAGCGGACGCCGGGCTCCATCTCCAGGAAGAACTTGGGGTCGAGCGCCATGCCGCCTTCGGGCTTGGTGTCGAACTTCACCATCCAGCTCTCCAGGCCCGCCGGATAGAACTGGTCGTCCCAGGGCGAGTACAGCCCGTTGGTCAGATACACTCTCCTCCCGTCCCTGCTCAGCTCGACCATTTGGGGGCCGCCGTTCAGCCGCTTGCCCGGATTGGCCGGATGCGCCGCGCGACGCACGATCCCGCCGATTTGAGTTGTAGCGGTGAGCTTGGGATTAAACGGATCGCTCACGTCGTACTGCCGCAGCTCACCGGTTCCCCAGCAGGAGACGTAGAGCTGCCGGTCGTCCAATGACAGGTTGATGTCGGTGATGAGCGGCGCCACCGCCTTGAAGCCCTGCAGCAGCGGCGGCAGGTCGGCGGGATCCGCCGGCTCGGCCGGAATCTCGATCACCTTCTTCACCTTCCACTCGCCGGAACCGTTGCCGCTGGCCGACTGTCCGCCATTCCGTCCGCCCGCCTGTCCGCCCTCCTTGTACCACAGCCACACTGACGCGGACAGATCCTCCAGCGAGATCACCACGCCCACGAAGCCGTACGCCTTGCGCGGGTCGCGGGCGGGGCGCAGCTCCAGCGTCATCTGATACTCGTCGCCCAGAGTCGAGCTTCTGCTGGTGCTTCCCGTTCCGCAGGTCCCAGACATGGAGCGCGTTGCCGTACTTCCCGCCCAGCAGCAGCTCGGGCACGACACCTTCGCGTACCATGCTGGGGATGCCCCACTCACTGGTGATGGTGGTGTCGTGACCCAGATGCCAGGCGAAGTCGTAGCCGAAGCGCTGAGGACCGCGGTCCTTCTCCCAGATTCCCTTGGGCTCGAAGCTGTCGTGGTCGAGGATGAAGATGCCACCGGGGCCCTCGCCGTCGGGGGCGCCGAGCGCGGAGATGTAGATCCCGTCGGGCCCACAGTGCACGGTGTGCGGCGGGCGTAGTTGGTCTTCTTAGCCAGGGTCTCGGGCTCGATCACCTTGACCAGCTCGGGCTGCCGCGGGTTCGCTTTGGTGTCCAGGATGTGGATCCGGGACGAGTTCATCCCGGCACCACGAGATAACGCCGCTCCACGTGCGGGTGCGGCGCCCAGGGGCAGAGGCTCGCGCTGCAGGCGTTCCAGCCGAAGTGGTGCAGCTCGTCGCCCTTGTTGGGCATCTCGAACTGCCCGACCAGCCGGCCGTAGGACTTGGAGCCCGGCTTCACGTCTACCACGCCGATGGCGTCGGGCTGTGAAGCCTCGGGCTGAGCATCGCGAGATAGGCGAGCTCTTCGGGGGGCGCTTCCGCCGCCTGTTTGGCGGAGGGATAAAAGGTCGGGTCGGGACGTAGGCTGGGCATGCTGCTCTCCGGAGGTCACCGTAGTCGAGATATTCTGTATATAACGGAAGGACGGAAGGACGGAAGGACGGAACGGCGGTTCCCCACGTCCCCACGGTCCTCACGTTCCCCACGGTCCTCACGTAAATTTCTGCCCGATGACCTCCCCAGCCCAGCCCGACCTCTCCAAGCTCCGGATCAACCGCGACGCGCCGCCGCCGAGTCTGAGTCGCGCGGTCCGGCGGAATGTGATCCTCGGCGTCGTCGCCCTGATTCTGCTGATCGGGGCATTTCTGGGTTGGCGCCGCGGGAGCGTCGTCACGGTGGAGACCGTCGTGGCCAAGCCGCTCGCCGCGGGTGGCTCGGCCGACAACGCGGGAAGCTCCAGCGTCACCGCCAACGGCTACGTGGTTGCCCGGACCCGGGCCTCGGTTTCGGCCAAGCTGCCCGGGCCGGATCGCGGAGCTCAGGGTCAGCGAGGGATCCACGCTCAAGAAGGACGAGATCATCGCCACGCTGGAGAACGCCGACTACCAGGCGCAGCTGGCCCAGGCACAGGCAGCGGAAGCTACCGCCCGGGCGGATCTGATGGAGGCCCGGGCGAGCCTGGCCACCGCGTCGCGCGATGCAAAGCGGCTGCGGGACATCCGGACCCAGGATTCCAAGGCCGTGGCCGAGCAGGATTTCGACGCGGCGCAGGGAAGAGAATCCGAGGCCCAGGCGAGAGTGCAGGCGGCGGAGGCGCGGATCGGGTCGGCCCGGGCCGCCGCCGGGTTTCGCCCGGGCCAACCTGGAGAACACCGTCATCCGGGCG
Source organism: uncultured Gemmatimonadales bacterium (assembly GCA_963825815.1). Taxonomy (GTDB): domain Bacteria; phylum Gemmatimonadota; class Gemmatimonadetes; order Gemmatimonadales; family GWC2-71-9; genus CAVVWJ01. The sequence continues at coordinate 267,186 of CAWGVB010000013.1, forward strand.
CCGTTCAGCGGCACCGTTCTCCGGAAAGAGGCCGAGGTAGGCGAGGTGGTCGCGCCGTCGGTGGGAGGAGGACTGACTCGCGGAGCGGTGGTCACGATGGCCGACCTGACCACGCTCGAGGTCGAGGTGGATGTCAACGAGGCCTACATCGCCCGGGTGACCGGTGGGCAGCCGGCCAAGATCACGCTGGACGCCTATCCCGACACCTCCTTTCGCGGCCGGGTGCGCCAGGTGGTTCCCACGGCCGACCGGCAGCGCGCCACGGTGCAGGTCAAGGTGAGCGATCGTGGACCGGGATCCCCGGATCCTTCCGGAGATGGGTGCGCGGGTGGATTTTCTCGATACCACTCACGTCGCCAGCGGGGCCGCCACGAGCGGGCCGCCCAGATTCCGGGTGCCCGCGGCGGCAGTGCGCGAGCTCAACGGCCAAAGCGTCGTGTGGCTGGTGCGGAACGGCCGGCTCGAGTCGCGCGCAGGTGGAGGCGGGTCCGGTGAGCGGAGGGTTCCGGGAGATCCGCTCTGGGCTCTCGGGTGGCGAGCTGTTGCTGACGGGCGGGCGTGGAGGAGCCGAAGGCAGGCATGCGGGTGAAAGCAGAAGTAAAAGCAGGAAGATTCAGCCACAAAGGCATGCGATAGCGCCTTATCGATGTCCTTTGTGCCTTCGTGGTGACATTACTCACAGGAGATGACCATGGCCCTGGTAGAAATCCGTAACGTCCACAAAATCTTTCAGCGCGACTCCGAGCAGATCGAGATCTTCACCGGCCTCACGCTCGACATCGCCGAGGGATCGTTTACCGCGCTGATGGGCCCGTCGGGCTCGGGCAAGTCCACCCTGCTCAACCTGCTCGCCGGACTGGACAAGCCCACCAGCGGCAGCATCCGGGTGGCCGGAGCGGAGGTGAGCGCGATGACTCCGGGCCAGCTGGCCGACTGGCGGGCGGAAAACATCGGGTTCGTGTTCCAGAACCTGAACCTGCTGCCGGTGCTCACCGCCTATCAGAACGTGGAGCTGCCGCTGCTGCTCACCCGGCTCTCCAAGAAGGAGCGGGACGAGCGGGTGAAGCTCGCCCTCGGCGTGGTCGGGCTGGACGACCGGCTGAAGCACTATCCCCGGCAGCTCTCCGGCGGACAGGAGCAGCGGGTCGCCATCGCGCGGGCGATCGTGGCCGATCCGACGCTGGTCCTGTTGGACGAGCCCACCGGACAGCTCGACGCCAAGAGCTCGCAGGACGTGCTCGGCCTGCTGGAGCGGCTCAACGACGAGTTCAAGAAAACCATCATCATGGTCACCCACGACGCGCACGCCGCCGAGCGGGCCAAGACGGTGCTGCACCTGGAGAAGGGTGCCCTGATCGAGCGGGAGGCGGCGGTCTCGATGAAGTTTCTTCCTCTGGTGCTGGCCAATCTCGGCCGGCACAAGCGGCGGGTCTTCCTCACTATCAGCCAGCGTGGCGCTGGCGCTCTTCCTCTTCGCCTCGCTCCGAACCGTGGTCACCACGCTGGCCCGCTCGGCCCAGTTCGGGAGCGCGCGGCGGCTGGTCGTCCAGAACGCCACCGGCCTGGTCTTCCCCCTGCCGCTGAGCTACGGCAACCGGCTCAAGGCCGACAAGGGCATCACCGCAGGTGAGCTGGGCCAACTGGTTCGGCGGCCGCTACGGCGACGGCAAGCGTTTCTTCGCCCAGTTTGCGGTCGACCCGACCTCGTATCTCGCGATGTATCCCGAGATCAGCGTGCCGGAGGACCAGAAGCAGGCGTTCATCCGGGAGCGCTCCTCCGCCATGATCGGCCGCCGGCTGCTCGACGTGTTCGGCTGGAAGCTGGGACAGAACGTCACCATCCAGGGGACGATCTTTCCGGGCGACTGGACCTTCACCATCCGCGGCGGTCTACACCCCGACCGACCCGGTGATCAACGACGACATGCTGCTTCTTCCATCACGAGTACCTGGAGGAGAAGATCGGCCGGCCCGGGCATCGCCGGCTGGTACGTGGTGGAGATCAGCGATCCGAACAACGCCGCCGGGTATGGCGAAGATGGTGGACGACCAGTTCCGGAACTCGAGCGCCCCGACCAAGACCGGCACCGAGCAGGCGTTCAACGCGAGCTTTGCCACCATGTGGGGCAACGTGAGCCTGCTGATGGGCACCATCGGCATGGCGGTGGTGTTCGCGATCCTGCTGGTGACCGCCAACGCCATGATGATGAGCGCGCGGGAGCGCACCAAGGAAGTGGCGGTGCTCAAGACCATCGGCTTCAGCGACGGACGGCTGTTCAGCATGGTGATGCTGGAGGCCGGGATCATCACGCTGACCGGCGCGATCATCGGCCTGGGCGGCGCCAAGCTGCTGTACAAGGCCAGCAACTTCAACGCCGCCGGATTCCTGCCGGGCTTCGACGTCACCACCGATACGCTGCTCATGGGCGCGGCGATCGCACTGCTGCTGATGCTGGCGAGCGGCCTGGTACCGGCGATCCGGGCCGCGCGGCTGCCGGTGGTGCAGGCGCTCCGGACGGTCGAATGAAGATCCCGCTGGAGTACAACGCGCGGAGCCTGCTGCAGCGACCGGTCTCCACCCTGCTCACCGCGCTGGGGATCGCGCTGGTGGTGGCGGTGTTCATCGGCATGCTCGCGCTGGCGAACGGCTTCCGCGCGGCGCTGGTCCAGCACCGGCTCGGCTCAGAACGTGATGATCCTGCGCCGGGGCGCCGACTCCGAGCTGTCCAGCGGCATCGACCGCCAGGCCGCCAGCATCCTGGCGTCCTCGCCTCACGTCGCGACCGGGGCCGGACGGCCGGCCGATGGTGAGCCCCGAGGTCTACGTCATCATCCCCCTGCCCCGGGCCGGCTCCGGCAGCGACACCACCGGCCTGGCCAACGTGGTGGTGCGGGGCATCAGCCCCGCCGCCTGGACGGTGCGGAACAACGTGAAGATCGAGGCGGGACGGAAGCCGGAGTCGCGGCAAGGCCGGAGATCTGCGTCGGCAAGAAGATGGCGGGCCGGTTCGATCACACCGGCATCGGCGAGACCCTGCGCTTCGCCGGCCGGAACTGGACCGTGGTCTGCCGGTTCAGCGCCAACGGCTCGGCGTTCGAGTCGGAGATCTGGGGCGAGAACGAGCAGTTCATGCCGGTGTTCCGGGGCGATGCCTTCCAGTCGGTCACCTTCCGGCTCAAGGATCCGGCGCGCGTTCGACGAGGCCAAGCGGACGCTGGAGGCCGACCAGCGGCTCACGGTGGACGTGCACCGGGAGGCGGACTTCTACGCCGAGCAGTCGCAGCTGCTGGGCCGGATCCTCACCATTCTCGCGCTCATGATCACCAGCATCATGGCGGTCGGCGCGATCTTCGGCGCCATCAACACCATGTACGCCGCGGTGGCGTCGCGGGGGCACGAGATCGCCGTGCTGCTCACGCTCGGTTTCCACCCAGGAGCGTGCTGGCCAGCTTCCTGGCCGAGTCGGCGCTGATCGCGGTGGTGGGCGGGGTGATCGGCGCGCTGCTGGC
>CAWGVB010000014.1:0-5879 GCA_963825815.1 uncultured Gemmatimonadales bacterium
GCAGGCGGACAGGCGGACGGGCGGACGGTCAGAGTGTCACCCTGAACGAAGGGAAAAGGTGAGATTCAGGCTCGGCTCCTTCACTTCACTCAGGATGACATACACACTGATATCGAGAGACACACGATGGCTACTGCTATAGCAACCGAAAAGGTCGGCGCCGGAAAGACCACAGAAAAGAACATCGGGCGGGTGGTACAGGTGATCGGGCCGGTGCTGGACGTGGAGTTCGAGGCGGAGCATCTGCCCGAGATCTATAACGCCCTTCTCATCCAGGACAGCAGCGGCACGGGCCCGTCGATGACCGCAGAGGTGCAGCAGCACATCGGACAGAATCAGGTGCGTGCCGTGGCCATGGACGCCACCGACGGGTTCCGCGGGATGGAAGTCACGGACACAAGCCCGATCACCGTTCCGGTGGGCGAGGCGGCGCTGGGCCGCATTCTCAACGTGCTGGGCGGGCCGGTCGACGGTGGCCCGCCGCTGCCCAAGGACACCGAGCGTGGCCCATTCACCGGGAGACCCCGAAGTTCACCGATCTCGAGCCCAAGACCGAGATCTTTGAAACCGGAATCAAGGTCATCGACCTGATTGCCCCGTTCGTGAAGGGCGGCAAGATCGGCCTGTTCGGCGGCGCCGGCGTGGGTAAGACCGTCGTGATTCAGGAGCTCATCAACAACGTGGCCAAAGGCCACGGCGGTCGGTCGGTGTTCTGCGGAGTGGGCGAGCGGACCCGCGAGGGCAACGACCTGTATCTCGAAATCAAGGAGGCGAAGATTCTCGAAACCTGGCACTGATCTATGGGCAGATGAACGAGCCGCCCGGCGCCCGGCTCCGGGTAGGCCTGACCGGCCTCACCGTGGCGGAGTACTTCCGCGATGTCCAGGGGCAGGACGTGCTCCTCTTCATCGACAACATCTTCCGCTTTACCCAGGCCGGCTCCGAAGTCTCGGCACTGCTCGGACGGATGCCGAGCGCGGTGGGATACCAGCCGACGCTGGCCACCGAGATGGGCGACCTCCAGGAGCGCATCACATCGACGAAGAACGGATCGATCACCTCGGTGCAGGCCATCTACGTACCTGCCGACGACCTGACCGATCCCGCGCCGGCAACCGCGTTCGCGCACCTCGACGCTACGGTGGTGCTCTCCCGCGCCATCGCCGAGCTGGGCATCTATCCCGCGGTGGACCCGCTGGACAGCTCGAGCCGCATTCTCGACCCACAGTACGTCGGACAGCGGCACTACGACGTGGCCATCGGCGTACAGCGAATTCTGCAGCGCTACAAGGCGCTGCAGGACATCATCGCCATTCTTGGCATGGATGAGCTGACTGAGGAAGACAAGCTCATTGTTGCCCGAGCCCGCCGCATCGCGCGATTCCTCTCTCAACCGTTCTTCGTCGCCGAGCAGTTCACCGGATTCGCCGGCAAGTACGTCAAGCTCGAGGACACCATCTCGAGCTTCGAGCGTGTGGTCGCGGGCGAGTTCGATCAGTTTGCCGGAGCAAGCGTTCTACATGCAGGGCGGCATCGATGATGTGATCGCCCGCGCCAAGCAGCTCGCGAGCGGGTGATGCAGGTCACGGTGATCTCGCCCGAGACATCTATGTTCGACGGTGAGGCGGACGCGGTGGTCGTGCCTGCCTTTGACGGACAGGTCGGCATCCTGCCGAACCACGCACCGTTCATGACACTGCTGGGTGAGGGTTCTCTGACGGTCCGTCGCGGCGAAACCGTCAGTCGCTTCTCCATACGTGGCGGATTCCTGCAGGTCGTCGACAATCGGGTGCGCGTGGTCACCGAACACGTACAAGGAGAAAGTCATGCGTCGTAAGCTCTGCGGCGGGATCCTGGTGGCAGCGGCGGTTGCACTGTGGGCAACCGATTCGGCGGCCCAGGAGACCGGAACGCCGATGTTCAAGGCGCCGTACCGGGCGTTCACCACTCATGAGTTCGGCGCTGCGTTTTCTGATCCGGGCGAAGGGGTGTCCTACGCAATGGAAGGGTTCTATTCCTACGGGAAGGGGCCCTACGACTTCAGTATTCGCGGTGGCTGGACTGAGTTGTCCGACGAGACCTTCAGCGGGTAGAAATCGGGGGCGGTACCCGCGTCCTCCTGGGCGGAGATTTCCGGACTCGCGTTGTCCAATACAGCGAAAGCTTCCCCCTGGATGGAGCGCTCACCGTCGGCCTTGGCGCCAACGTGGGTGATGGCGATGATGCCTACTACGTTCCGGTCGGCTTCTCGCTCGGCCGGCGCTTCGACCTGGAAAATTCCAAAACCAGCTTTACTCCCTACGCCCATCCGGTGATCGTCCCCACATTCGGCGGGGGAGACAGCAACGTGGATTTCGCGCTGGGTCTCGGTGTGGACATGCGGTTCAGCCAGAACTTCGGGGTGCGGGTGAGTGGTGGTGTGGGTGACATCGAGGGTCTCGGCATAGCGGCAACGTACATTAAGTAAATTCCCCTGCGAGCGCTGCGCCCGTCCGCGATGTCGCGGGCGGGCGTTTGCATTGGGGCAGGGCCCGGACTAGCTTCTGGCGCGCCGCCCATCCGGCGGAGTTTCCGCTTACTCTGGAGACGACGATGAGACAATGCGGCCAGGCTGTCTCGCCATCGCGAGCCTGACGCTGTGCCTCACCGCCGGCAACCCGGTGGCAGCGGCTCAGGTCCGCGGCATCCCGGTGTACAACAGCGGCGTTGCTCGCGGCATCGCGCTCTACGGTGATGTGGGCTTCCCCGATGAGAAGGCGGGCAAGGGAACTGCCTTCGCGCTGACCGGCCGTGCCGGTTTCGGGGCCTTCGGCGCCACCGCCATAATCTCCACCTTCGATCCCGATGGGACGACAAGAACGATCTCTCGGTCGGCGCCACTGTCGATTACGGGTGATTTCGGCGGCCCGCTGATCCCCTCTCGGTGAATTTCCAGGCTGGAATAGGGTATTCCAAGCCCGACCCGGTATCCTTCCGGACGATACTGAGCTCCGGTTTCCGGTCGGGCTGGGTTTTGCGCTCACCATCCCTAACCCGGCCTTTGCAATCCGACCGTGGATCGCTCCCCGCGTGGACGTCGGTGAAGGTATCCGGAGGCGGCGTCCAAAACCGAAACCAATTCGGGCTGGGCGGCGGAGTGGAGCTCAACCTGCTCAATGGGTTCGGGCTGCACGCGGCTTACGACCGCCTCTTTCGATGGAGGCGATCCGAGCGTCTTCGGTCTCGGGGCACACTATGCCTTCCGGATTCCCGGATTGTGAACCCCCGGAGGAGTCCGGTCGGCATCTCGATCCTCGATCTACCGACCCTGCTTCTCGTGGGCACCCTGAGCGGGTGCTCCCAGACCTTTGACGCTGCCACGCTCGGTGTGCCGACCAGCATGGCTTCACCGGCCGAGCAACCGCCAGAAGGAAGCAACTTTAGGGTAACCTCTCAGGCCCTCTTCGGCTTCTGGGGAGTGGCCAAGATCAAAGAACCGTCGTTAAGGAAAGCGCTCGCGGCCCAACTGGCCGGAGGCAGCGCTGTCGGCGAACTCCGGATCAGGTGCACAGCCGCTTTCCCGACGTGCTGGTCACGATTTTGACTGCAGGTCTGTTGGTACCCAGGAGCGTAACTTTCGAGGGGTCGTCGTGAAATAAGCTCGGGCGAGCAGGTCGGCGGTTTGCTCCGAAGCACCCAATCCGAATTCACCACCTCCCGCGCCTTTGCGCCTTGGGCTCCCGGGCGGCCTCATCGCTGATCCAGGCCTGCCACTGTCGCTGAAGCGCCTGGGCGGCGGCCCTTGGCGGTCGTGCGCCAGAGCCCGGGCTGCGCCGGCCTGAAGCAGCAGTCCGGCGTCCCGACTGTTCCGCCAGCGGGGACCAAACACCACCGGCAGTCCCCAGGCAGCGGGCTCGAGCACGGAGTGGAGACCGGCTCGCCCAAAGCCGCCCCCGACGTACGCCATAGTGCCCGCGCCATAGAGGGCCGAGCACCCCGACTCGATCGTCCAGCGACGATGGAATCGTTCGGTTGCGCTACCAGCCGCACGGGGACGGAAGACCAGCGACCGCGTGCTCCCTCGACCCGGGCAAGGTGCGCGGGGGTGGGCTCGTGGGGAACCAGGATCAGCTCGGCATCGGGCCGTCGCGGAACACCCGGCAAAGGCCCGGAGGAGAACGGCCTCGTCTTCGCGGCCAGGTCGACCCGGCCACCAGGGTGGCGCTCCGCCCCCCAGCCGGAGCAGCGGGTCGTCGGAGGCGACTGCCATGTACTCGCGCGACCACGCTGTCGAAGCGGGATCGCCCAGGATCTGGATCCGCTCCGGAGCAACGCCCAGCGCTCCAGCCGGAACGCGTCGTCGGGCGCGACGCCGCGGCGGCAGTGATGGCGCGGTAACCGGGTTCCAGCAGCCGCCGAGCGAGCCAGCGAAGACGACCGCTGCCAGGGCTTACCGTGGCCGCGATGAGAGCGACGTCGGCCCCGCTGCCGGCTGCCCGGGTGGACAGCTCGGGCCAGAGGTCGAGCTTGGCGAAGACCAGGAGGTCGGGCTCGAGGGCCCGCAGCAGGCGATCCACGTTCTCGGGCAGATCGTACGGAAGGTAGTCCGCAGCATCGAGGCCATTCCCTCCGCCAGCCCTCGGCAGAGGGACTGAAATGGGTGTACACGATCTGGCACTCGGGGCAGCGGCGGCGAGCGCGAGCAGCACGCTCTCGGCCTGGAGGCCCTCTCCCACCGAGGCCGCATGGAACCAGACCAGGGCCGGTCGGTCCCGGTTCGATCGGGACCAGTCCAGCAGCCGTTCACCGGCATCCGGTCGGGCGCATCCGGCCCGGATCTCGGGGACGAGAAGGCCCAGAGCGGGGGCCAGCCGCCATCCCCAGCCGAAGGGCAGCCCGATAGGCCCCCGAGGTGGACGGCATGGCGCAATGTTGCCGGCGTCCATTGCAAACGGAAGAGGCTTGCATCGCGGATCGCGGATGTTGCTACAATTATTTCGGCAGTACCATGTTCCACCTGCAACCGAGGAGGTGATCCATTGTCTACAGAGTCAAGGGTCGCCTGCGGCCGCTAGTCAACGCTGCAAGCTAAGACCCAGGCGACACTTCGAACCTGGGGGGGCCGCTCAAAGCGGCCCCTTTTTTTCATACCCACTCAAGTCGCCTCGACCCTTCCCGCAACTACTGGCGCGTCCCCGCGCGCCCCGGTACAGCCTGAGCTTCGCCTTCCCGCTCCTGGTGACGTACGAGGGGTTAGCGTTCTGCTTTCCCGGCGGAAATGGTGCGGGTGCGGAACGGTGCCGAAATGCTGCTGAAGCAACTGTTTGTTGGCTTCGGGGGCCGATACGGCTTGGTCGTCTTTGGGGCTGCTGGTGGGTGGGGGTGCCGCGCTGGTATGGAGAGATATTCGCGGCTCGGGTCGAATTCGGCCCCGATACTTTGTGATGCATGGCGGCGAATCGGTCTCTTATGCGCTGGTCTTCGGCCTCGTCACTGGAACCCTGACCGGGTTGCTGCTTCCCCGCCTGGCCGCACGCCGCCCGGCTCTCCCGTCGGGCCTGTCCCGCCACCCAGGCTCATGATCTCGCTCGGAGCCGGGATCTATGAGGAGCTTGCTGTTCCGGGTACTGCTGGTCTCGGGGCTCGTGCTGGGGCGAGGAAGGTCTTCGGCTGGAGTCGCGGCAGCGGAGCGAGTCTCTTCGCGGTAATCCTCGGTGCGCTGATCTTCTCGGCTTTTCACTACGTCGGGCCCTATGGCGAGCGGTTCGCTCTGGCTCGTTCACCTTTCGCGCCATCGCCGGACTGCTCTTCAGCGCCCTCTATGTGCTGCGGGGCTTCGGGATCACCGCCTGGACCCACGCGTTGTACGACGTGTTTCTGGCATTGTAGCCGATCACCAG
>CAWGVB010000015.1:0-194233 GCA_963825815.1 uncultured Gemmatimonadales bacterium
GCTGGCAGCGCGTTCGAGCAGCAGCTCGCCTATTGGCGCACCCAGCTCGCGGGGGCTCCCGCCGTCCTGGACCTGCCGACTGACTTCCATCGGCCTGCCGTCCAAAGGCGCCGAGGCGCCACGGAAAGGTTGCTGCTTCCCCTCCCGCTTCTGGAGCGGCTGCGGGCGCTCGGGCAGGAAGAAGGCGCGACACTCTTCATGACTCTGCTGGCCGGCTTCCAGCTGCTTCTCTCCCGCTACACCGGGCAAAAGGACATCGTGATTGGCTCGCCGATTGCCAATCGGCCCCGGAGCGAGCTCGAGCAGCTGGTGGGATTCTTTGTGAACTCGCTGGCGCTGCGCACCGATCTCTCGGGAAGTCCCTCCTTCCGAGAGCTTCTGCGGCAGGTACGCTCGGTTGCCTTGGGAGCCTACGCCAACCAGGACCTCCCCTTCGAGCGGATCGTGGAGGAGCTGAATCCCGAGCGCATTGGCGATCGCAACCCATTCTTCCAGGTCATGTTCGCCCTGCAAAACGCACCGCGTTCACGCCCGGTGCTACCCGGGGTCACTCTTCGGAGTCTCCCGACCCGAACGGGCACCGCCAAGTTCGACCTCACGCTCCACGTGCACCAGCTCTCCCGCGGTTTGATGGCGAGCCTGGAGTACAACACCGATCTGTTCGAGGCCGGAACCGTCAAGCGGATGCTGTGCCACCTGCAGCGACTCCTGGAAGAGGTGACCTCGAGTCCCGACCGGCCACTCTCGAGCGTTTCCCTACTCAACGCCGATGAGGAGCACCAGGTGCTCCATCAATGGAACGAGACAGCGCGCCCGTTCCCGGCTGATCGATGCGTACACGAGATCTTTGAAACTCAGGCGGCGAGCCAGCTGGATGGCGTCGCCCTGGAGGACGGCTCGGAGCGGATGTCCTATGGGGAGCTAAACCGCCGCGCGAATCGGTTGGCCCGGTATCTCCAACGTCATGGGGTGGGTCCAGAGGCGAGCGTTGGTGTGGCGGTGGAACGATCTCCCGATCTTATCGTGGCATTGCTCGCAGTTCTCAAAGCCGGCGGAGCTTACGTGCCGCTCGACACCACGTATCCCGCCGAGCGAGTCGCCGCCATGCTCGTGGATGCTCGGGTCAGGGTACTGATAACCTCACAGGGCCCGCCCGCTGATCTCCCTGACGGCATACGAGTGGTGCGGCTCGACCGCGAGAGGGATGACATAGCAGCGGAGCAGCGACGCTAACCTCGGCACGTCCACGTGGGCCAACCAACTTGCCTACGTGATGCATACCTCCGGTTCCACGGGACAGCCCAAAGGCATCGGGGTGCCTCACCGGGCAATTGTGCGCTTGGTTCTGAACACGGACTACGTCCAGTTGACTCCCGATGACAGGGTCGCCCAGATCTCCAATCCATCATTCGACGCGGCAACATTCGAGATATGGGGCGCGCTCCTGAATGGCGGACGCTTGGTGCTTCTCCACCAAGACGTCGTGCTCTCACCGGTAGAGTTTGGGACCGAGGTTCGCCAGCGCGGCATCACGGCCATGTTCCTCACGACCGCGCTTTTCAACCTGCTTGCAGGCGTAGACCCGAGCGTCTTTGAAACAGTGCACCACCTGTTGTTCGGCGGTGAGGTTCCGGACCCAAGCCGAGTACGCCAGGTGGTCACCCAAGGTGCCCATCAGCGACTGCTCCACGTATACGGCCCCACCGAAGTCACGACGTTCGCCACATGGCTCGAGGTACGGGAAGTCCCCGAATCGGCTCAGACGGTGCCCATCGGCCGGCCGATTGCAAATACCACAGCCTACGTGCTCGACCAGAACATGATGCCGGTGGCCATCGGTCTTCCCGGAGAACTCTATCTGGGGGGACCTGGCCTGGCGCGCGGGTACTTCGATCGCCCAAGCCTCACCGCTGAACGATTCGTTCCCGACCCGTTTGGGCCGGGTCAAGGCGATCGACTCTACCGGACCGGCGATCGGGTACGTCTGCGCTCCGATGGCAATTTGGAGTTCCTCGGCCGCCTCGATAGTCAGATCAAGTTACGAGGATTTCGCATCGAGCCAGGTGAAATAGAAGTGGTGCTGGCTCGACACCCCGATGTCCGCGACTGCGCAGTGGTTGTGCGCGACGACCTTCCCGGTGGACGCGGGCTGGTGGGTTACCTGGCACCGAAATCCGGGAACGGTCGTAACGGGCGTGCCCGGGATCTCATGACCGACGTACGCTCATATCTCCAGACTCGGTTGCCCGCTTACATGGTACCCTCAGCCTTTGTGGTCCTCGAGACGCTACCCCTCTCACCCAACGGCAAGATTGCTCGCGGCGCCTTGCCCCGGCCTCACTCCGCAAACGCCGACACCCGAGCCACCGGCACTCTGCCGGCTACCGCGACAGAAAAGGCCATCGCCAAACTGTGGCAAGAACTGCTTGAGATAGATCGGGTCGGTTTGGACGACAACTTCTTTGAACTGGGAGGGCATTCACTCCTCGCCGTCAAGCTATTTGCCGAGATAGAGAAGTCTTTCACTCAGACGCTTCCGGTTTCAACCCTGTTCCAGGCTCCAACAGTCCGCCGATTGGCCGAGATTCTTTCCCAGGCACCTTCGAGCCCACCGGGGAATGGCTTGGTCGTGCTGCAATCGGGGCGGCAGGGGCCGCCACTGTTCATGGTGCACCTGGTTGATGGTCAGCTCCTGTGGTACCGAGAGTTGGTGGCACGGCTTGGAGCAGATCTCCCGATCCATGGCTTCGAGCTAGCCCCAGACCCGGGAAGTGCACCGGTGCTCACCACATTCGAAGAGTTAGCAGCGAAGTACGTGCAACAGATGCGCGTGAAACAGCCGACGGGGCCTTACTTTCTCTGTGGCTACTGCTGGGCGGGAGAGCTGACGTTCGAGATGGCCCATCAGCTGGTCGCGGCAGGCCAGGAGGTGGCGTTTCTTGCTCTGATCGATAGCCGATGCCGTAACGTCGGCATGCGTCCCTACCATCGCCGACTTGCCAGCCGTGCCAGGAAATAGTGGAAGCTGTTTACCCAGAACGTGCGACGCCTCGCAGCCCTCGAGCATGCAGCGATCCCTGCATTTCTCCAAGAGCGGGCCGAGAACATCACCATGCGGCTCTTTGGCGTCAAAGCATACCAGTGGTCGCTCCAACTTGGCCGCCCGGTACTCCCCCTTCTACGGCAACCTTCCCGAGCGCTGGAGCAGGCAGCCCGGTGCTATCAAGCTTCACCGTACCCTGGCTCAATCACGCTCTTCAAAGCCCGTCTGCCAGACTCGCCGGCTTCCGCCGAGGGCACCTTGGGCTGGGCCCGGGTGGCCATGGGTGGAGTCGAGGTACACGAAGTCCCCGGGGAGCATATCACGATTATGCACGAGCCTCAGGTCGAGGAGCTCGCGAGACAGCTCAGGGTCTGTCTGGACCGTGCGCGGGCTTCCTCCTCATGACTGCACATGCGGTGGCCGGGAGCCAATCGGCGATCTCAGCTGGGCGTTTGCCTGCGGGTGAGGTGCACCTGTGGCGTGCGGACCTGGCACTGGAAGGGGACCGCCTGGCGCAACTCGCCTCATATCTCGATCAGGATGAGCTTGCTCGTGCCGCCCGTTTTCACTTTGAGCGCGATCGGCTGCGCTTCATGGCAGGACGTGGTTTGCTCCGGCAAATCCTCGGCAGCTATCTGGACTTGGCGCCAAATGCGGTGCGGTTCGGCTACACTGGAAATGGGAAACCCTATCTCCTGCCCCATTCCGAACTGCACTTCAATGTGTCCCATGCCGCCGAGACGCTCGTCGTCGCCGTTGCCCGTGATCGCCAACTGGGAGTGGATGTAGAAGTTCTTCCACTCGACGCGGCCGATGACGGAGTTGCCAACCTGGTCTTTTGTGCCGCCGAGCGGACCGCGCTCGAGGCATTCGATGCCACAGAGTACTCTCGAGTATTTGCGCGACTCTGGACCAGAAAGGAGGCCTACATCAAGGCGGATGGCCGTGGCATGACCCTGCAACTGGATCACATTGATGTCAGCACCCTCCCCGAAGGCATCCTGCTCTACCAGCCTGAGTTGAAACAATGGACTCCTTCCTCGGACTGGACGCTGCACACCTTGGGCCCGAGCTCACGCTACGTCTGCTCTCTTGCCATAGAGGGAGCAGACTGCTCCGTCGCCTGCGCCGAATGGCCAACTGAGATCTGACGACTCGCGATCGATCCTCCAGACCAAGGTCACCCGACGCACCCGGGGAAGGGACAGCCGTACGTGAATCGGTCAACGCTTGGCTTGCTCATGGCAGTCGTCCTGTTGTCGGCTGCCTGTAATGATGTCAACCTGCGACGGACTCTGGCACGCGCTCGTGCGGACAGCACCGCTGACTCCAGTAGCGGTCCAACCCAGTCACGTGGGCGAGATGGCGGCCAGATAGATCCGGAGATTGCGGCCGCCGCCTTTTCCGAGACCAGGGGGACGCTCCGACGCCTGGTTACGGCCGAGGAAACGTTTTTCGCCGAGAATGGCACTTATAGCGAAGAGCTGTCGCTCCTGGGATTGAAGCTGGACTCGAACACGACGATACGGTTCCTGCGGATCTCGAGAGACGGCTGGGCGGCCAGTGGTACCCATACCAGTCTTCCCGGGCGGGACTGCGTGATCTTCGTCGGTCGAGGGCGGAGGCCGCCCACGACGGTCAAGTACGGCCGACGCGCCCGTGAGGGGGTTCCGGCCTGTGACGACGCTCCGGTCTCGATACCACAGCCCTCGCCGCCGGCGGCAGCTGAGCCGGCTGGAGCGGCAAAGGAGGCCAAGCCTCAGTCAGCGCCGCCCGATACCGGGAATGCGCTGGACGCTCTGGACCCCCGCGTGCTCATGAAGGTCGACCTCCGGAACCTGGCGCACTCGCAGGAGACGTTCTTTGCCATGCAGGGGTTCTATGCCAAGCGCCCGGAGAACCTGGCGCTCCAATACCTCTGGCACAAGGACGTGCAGGTCAGGATTCTGGCGGCGGACGCGCAGAGCTGGACGGCGAAAGCCACCCATGCCCGCTTCCCCGGAAAGAGCTGTGTCATCTGGTTTGGTCCGGTGGCCCAGCCTCCGGTAACCGACGCTCAACGGCGGCACGAAACCCGGCCCGGGGTGCCGGTGTGTGACCAGTAGCTCCCAATCAGCGAAAAGACCTCAGTTTGCCGGCGCAGAGACCGATACTTCGGCTGGAGATCAGCCGTCGTCCCGCTGACCCATCCACTCATAACTGAACGGCAGGATCGTACCCTCTAGCGAGGGTCGCGACAAAGGCAAACCCGCCGAAAGGCGGGGACGCAAAGCCACGAGGCTACCGCCCGGTGCGCACTGACGCGCCGGGCCATGCCGGTCGGGTCGCCGAACGAGCCGAAGGAGGGTTTTGTGCTGTCCGCCCCACGGGGTTTCGCTTTTATCCTGGCTGTTATTCTGGGCGCCATGCTGGTACCTGGATGCCGGCCGTCCGACGATCGTACCGGACCTTCCGCACCGGCAGAACCCGTTGCCGCTCAGCTCAGCGCCACGCACCCGACCGTTTCCGACCAGTACAGCGGAGCGAGGCTCAACGCTGTGGAAGCTGCTGAGTAGTCGGTTCGGGACGAGTAGTATCGGGCGGCGGAGCCGGTGGGCAGGCGCGGGTCCCGACCTGCCGTACCTGGGGCTGTCGAATCAGCTGGTCGGCGGCGGCTCTCAGCCGGTATTCCTGGCCTTCCGCCGGCACCGAGAGGTAGTAGGCCCCCGGCTCCGAAGCCACTTGACCGAGGAGCTTGCCTCCGACGCTTTTGGCCGCGGCGGCGCGCTCAGCTCGTCCGCTTTCCGGGGTGAAGATGACGACCAGCAGGTCCGGCGCCGTGGTCATCGGGCCGGCAGAACCACTGCATGCCGCACTCAGGATACTGTCTGTCGGCGGCGGCGTGGCTGCGGCAGCCGGCTTAATCGAGTCCACTGCTCCACGTGCCCGGGCGGTGTCTGTGGCCGTCTGCTCGCCAGGTGCTCCGGCAGGGTTCTCCCGGGTCGCCGGCTGAGAGCTGTCGGAGGCCGACCGGGTGGTATCGGCTGACCCGCTGTCACCGGCGGAGACGCTGTTGGCGGCACTATCGGTTTGGGCTGGGGAGCTGTCTCGGGGTGATCGGACCGTGCTGTCGCCGGCCGGGGTCTGACCCAACTGCCGTAACCGGGGCGCCTAAGATCAATAAGCACAATACGATGCGTAGGTGGGGCACGGCCATGAGACCTGAGTCGATCGGGTTGAGAAGCTCCTTACAAGTCTACAGCGCGGGGAAGGTTTGCGCTGGTACCTACACCCGGGTATAGGTGGCGAGTAAGCAGGTCGGCAGCTATACTGTTGCGCGATTTGTCGTACGCATTCGAACTCTCATCACCATCATAGGAACGCTCGCCCGGAAACACCGGGTCGCAGGCTGTAGGCATAAAGGCCATCTCACGCGCCAGTGCCTGTACCCGCAGGTTGTCCATTATCCGGGCACGCCGGCTCACCCTTTGGTCGAGAGGACCGCGATGACTTCGCCAACACCCCGCCAGTGGCCACTCGCCCCAGCCCTTCGCTTTGCGGCGGCCGCCCTTTTCTTGGCCGCCGCAGCTCTGGTTGTCGCGGGCTGGCTTTCGATTGTTCTGTGGTTGGCCGCCGTGGTATTGTTGGTCTTGGCCGCGATCAAGCTTGCAAAGAATTGGCCCACCCGACGAACCTGACCCCTTAGTGCGAATACCTGCCTGGATACCGGTAATCTTTTGTACGACCGGGTCTGCGCACTTATCTATCGGCTTGGCTGGATCAGGTTGTGTGGCAGCGGGTTCCTCCTACTCACGTTGGGGATCAATGTCGAGGTGGTCACGATCGTTGTTGTGGCTTCCTTGGAACTGGCATCGCAGTTTTTGTACTCCTCTCACTCGCATTCTTCCCTTGGATCAGTAGTCTGAAGCAGGAGTTGCCTGCCGTCGCCGCCTGGATGCGGCGATGGCACCCTTCCCTCGCCGAATAGATGGACAGTGACCTCCCCTTCTGCGGCTCGCAGGACTGTACGTGTGGTTTATACTCTCGCTGTCTTTTTCAGCGCGGCTCTTCTCTTCCTGGCGGAGCCAATGTTCGGGAAGATGGTCCTCCCCTGGCTCGGAGGAAGCCCCTCGGTGTGGACCACCTGCATGCTCTTCTTTCAGGCCGCGTTACTTCTCGGATATCTCTATGCGCACCTCGGGCCCCGCTGGTTGGGTGTGCGCCGGCACGCTTTGCTGCACCTGAGCTTGCTGGTCTTATGGTTGTTGGCTCTTCCAGTCCGGATGATCGTAATACCAGGAACCTTGCGGGTGGAGCATCCAACCGCCTGGCTGATCACGGTGCTCGGCTGGTCCATCGCTGCCCCGTTCATTCTGCTCTCCAGTACTGGTCCGCTGCTGCAGGTATGGTTCTCTCGAACGTCCCATCCCGGGGCCCAGAACCCCTACTTCCTGTACGCGGCAAGTAACAGTGGAAGCCTGCTCGCCCTTCTGTCTTACCCCTTCATCATGGAACGAATGCTTCCGCTGGCGGGGCAGGCCCAGCTCTGGAGCATAGGATATGTGATTGTGGTTGTGCTGGTCGGGCTGGCGGTCGCAGCGATGGTCGCGCCAGAAATTGCCCGGCCGGCTGAGCCGGAAACTCTCGATCCGCCGATCTCGCTCACCAAGCGGGTCCGTTGGATAGCGCTGGCGTTCGTTCCTTCCAGTTTGTTTCTCGCTCTCACCACCTATGTAACAACCGATGTGGCTGCAGTGCCGCTCCTGTGGGTCGTTCCGCTGGTACTCTACCTCCTCTCATTCACTTTAGTCTTTTCCCGCCGGGCGTACGTCTCTCACCGCCTGCTGGTGCGTTGGCAACCTGTAGGTCTCATTGCGCTGGTGATCCTGAACTTCTGGGGACCATCCGGTTCGACGCCCTGGCTGGTACCACTGCATCTGATTGTCCTCTTCGCCACCGCCTTGGTGTGCCACGGTGAGCTGGCGGCGAGCAAGCCACCCACCACGAGACTGACCGATTTCTACCTCTGCATCGCCGTAGGCGGCCTACTCGGAGGCATCTTTAATGCCCTCATTGCTCCGAGTCTTTTTGCCTCCGTGCAGGAGTACTCACTCACGCTGCTGGCCGCTTGCGCATTACGTCCGTCATCCCAAGCACCGCCTTTACCACACCGGGCACGGCAGATCGGACTTGTTGTCGCGGCCGGTGCGATTCTGGTTCTGACCCGGCTGGCGATCGACGATCGGAAAGCGTTGGCCCCAGCACTCATCGCCTCCGCTCTGGCCGCAGTGATCTGCCTTCGCTTCAGCCGTGATCCTGTTCGATTTACCCTCGCTATCGCCGGCGTAGTGCTGGGCGGAGGTGTCATCGATGCGGGCCGGAGCGGTGTTCTGCTCCGGGAGCGCAACTTCTTTGGAGTGCGGGAGGTGCGTGACGACACAAGGAACCACCGGCACGTCCTGCTGCATGGAACCACGGAACACGGCGCTCAAAGCACCGATCCAGAAAAGCGGCGCCAACCGCTCAGCTACTACTCCATGCAGGGGCCGGCTGGGGATGTTTTCCGCGCCCTTCCTTCCAAGATCGGTCGGCGCGTAGCCGTTATAGGGCTCGGCACCGGTGCCCTCGCGGCCTATGGTGGTACGGGAGAGCAGTGGGTTTTCTACGAAATAGATCCTGACATCGCGCGGGTGGCGCAAGATACCAACTACTTCACCTACTTGCGCGATACTCCCGCCAGTGTCGAGCTCGTTTTCGGAGACGGCCGCCTCTCATTGGCGGAGGCCCCACCGCACCGGTATGATCTGCTGGTCATCGATGCGTTCAATTCCGATGCCATCCCGATCCATCTCCTGACCCTGGAAGCGCTCTCCATGTACTGGAGCAAGCTTTCGGAGAGTGGAGTACTACTGTTCCACCTCAGCAATCGGTACCTGGACCTGGAGCCGGTACTGGGACAACTCGCCCGCGCGGCGAATCTCTCCGGACTCATTCGGGAGGACACAAGACCCAGGCCTGACCTCGTGCGATCAGGGGCGGAGCCATCCATATGGGCCGTTCTGAGCGCCGGGCGTGCTTCCCTCCAGCAGCTTCAGCAGACCCCTGGCTGGCGTCAACTCCGCGTTCGCAAGGCTGTTCGACTCTGGACCGATGATTTTTCCAACATCTTCAGCGTGTACCGTTGGCCGTAACCTGAGCTGGAAGGAAAGACCTAATTGAGAAGCTGGCAAGTCCAACGTCAAGACGTCACGCTTCCAACCGAGCCGGACTCTTGATCGGGTTCTTCCGTGGGTCGTAGGCGCCGCGGCGGGGGCGGTGATCATGGTCGAGATCGTACTGACGCGTCTCTTTTCAGTGCTCCTCTATTACCACTACAGCTTCCTGGCCGTCGCGCTGGCCCTGCTTGGGTTGACAGCGGGAGGAATAAGTGCCTCCCGCGTGCGTTTCGCAGAATTCCCGGAGATGGCGCGAGTCCTCGGCACATCGATGCGTCGCGCCGGCATTGCCCTGCTGGGGTTCGTTCTTCTGCTGGTGCTGACGTCCCCCAACAAGACATCCCTCCTGGTGGCGCTAGTGGGTGCGATGTTCAGTGCGATACCACTGTTTCTGCTGGGGAAAGCGCTCGCCATTTCCTTGGCTCTGGGCCGCCGACGCATTCACCGCCTGTATGCCATAGACCTGATCACAACCGCCGCTGCAGCCCTACTGACCATTCCTCTGCTCACGCGAGTGCAAGGACCTCTCGCCCTCGCGGTGCCGGCGCTCCTGGCGATGGCAACCGATCTACTGCTCACCTCGCCTGGCAGACGGCTCGCGCCCGCAGCATGTACTGCCGCGCTCGCCACGGCACTGGTTTTCGCCGCAGCTCACCCCGGTCCGGTGCTGCCGCTCCGAGACCCTTGGGCCGGCCACTACATTCAGGAGCGATGGAACGCCCATAGCCGGGTGCGGGTAAGCGAGTGGGAACCGGGCCAGCGGGTACTCGTCATCGACAAGACAGCGGCTTCCCTCATCCCCCATTTCCCGGCTGGAACACCGCCAGAACGAGCGGCGGATGCAAGCCGGTCCCTCGAGGATCCCTCATATCTTCTCGGTCGTTCCCCGGACCGCGTCGCGATCATTGGAGTGGGCGGCGGCTCAGACATTCTGCCGGCGCTTGCTGCGCACGCCACCCACATCGACGGCTTCGAGCTGAACGGCAGAATCGTGGAGCTCCTGCAGGATGGGCTTCAGGGTTATGTGACGCTGGCACGGCGGCCTGAGGTAGTCCTGATTCACGACGAAGCCCGCCATGGCCTGCAGCACGCCGACAGCAGTACGACGTGATCCGAGCCAACCTGATCGACACCTGGGCGGCGACTGCCGCCGGGGGGTTTGTTCTCGCCGAGAATGGGCTTTACACCGTCGAGGCCTGGCGCCTTTTCCTCAGTCGCCTGAGTCCGCGCGGAGTGTTCACGACAACCCGGTGGTATCTGCCGGCCGCCCCGGCGGAAGCGCAGCGTCTGATCGGCCTGGCTGCCCAGGCACTTGAGGAGGACAGCCGACCCGCCCAACAGCACCTCATAGCCCTCGCTTTGCCGACAGAGCTGGGCGATCCCATTGCCGGAGGTCGAGTTCAGACCATCACCACGATGGTGAGTAAGCAGCCGTTCAGTTTGCCCGAAGTAAACGCCCTGGTGGACTTCGCAATCCGGCGAGGGGGGAAGCTTCTGGTCTGGCCCGGTCAGTCCTCGTCCGACTCTACCTGGACCCAGATGCTTACAGCCACAGCTCGTCATGAGTACGTGAAGTCGAGCCCCTGGGCCATTGAGGCTCCCACGGACGAGCGACCCTTCTTCTTTCTTCAACTCCGGCCCCGAGACGTGCTCCGTTTCAGCGGAGCCGAGTTCGGCTTCGTAAGCGCCATTACGGTAAACGGCGTACGGATTCTCCTCATCTCCCTAATGCTAGCCTTGGCCGTCGCGGCCCTGCTCACCGTCACCGCGCTGCGCGGGCACCTGGCCGCCGAAGCCCCCTTACCGGCGAAGGGGGTGCTGTATTTCGCGCTTATTGGTCTCGGTTACATGGCCGTGCAGCTCGCCCTGCTCCAACGTCTTTCACTGATCATCGGGCACCCTACCACAACGTTGGCGCTGGTGGTTGCGACCATGCTGGCTGGGACCGGGGTGGGGAGTGTTCTGGCCGGAATACCGGACATCCGAGCCCGGCCTGCCCTGACACTCTCGATCCCCCCTCTTATCCTGGGCAGCCTGATCGTTGGATTCGGCCATCTGGCACACCTGAGTCAGCTTTCCTCGGTGGCGGCCACCCGGCTGACCTGCGGCGGTGTAGCGGGACTGACCGGCCTTGTGCTTGGTTTCGCGTTCCCCACCGGCATTCGACTGATCGCACGCTCGGAACTGGCTGTGACCCAGGCCTGGGCGGTGAACGGTGCCTTCAGCGTTCTGGGCTCGGTGGGAGGTGCTTTGGGAGGGCTGTTGTGGGGGAGCCGCGGACTGCTGCTGGCGGCTTTGCCCTGTTACATCGGCGCATGCTTGGTTGTGGCATCCAGCGAGCAACTCAGGGAGCGCGATGACGGCGTGGCCAACTGGCGAATACTGAGTTTTGGGTGCATTTTTATCTGGTCCTCGACCCTGTCGCTGCTCACTGTTCCGTGCCCCGGAAGGGGCGACGCACGTGCAGGCACTGGGTGGTAGGCTGTTGTGACACGAAGCTTTACCAGGTTTATGGCGCCGACTCCCGATCTCTCGATCGTAATCCCAGCATATAATGAGGAATCCCGGATCGAACCTACGGTTCGGGAGATTGTGGCGTATTGCAGGCAGCGGGGGGAGCCTTCGAGCTGATTCTGGTTGATGACGGAAGTCGGGACGGCACCAGCGCAGTAGGCCACTCCTTGTGTCAGGAGTTCCCGGAACTCAAGCTGATCCGCCTGCCCGGCAACCACGGCAAGGGGTATGCTGTCCGAACTGGAGTGGTAAACGCAGTCGGCCGAAAGATCCTCTTTGCCGATGCCGATGGTGCCACGCCGATCAGCGAGCTCGAACGGCTGGAAGCTGCGCTTCACGATGGGGCGGACGTTTCGGTGGGCTCTCGAGCGCTCCGGGCGAAGGGAGTACAGGTTCAGGCCAAGGTGTACCGGCACCTGATCGGCCGCACTTTCCACCAGATGGTGAAGTGGCTGGCGAATGCCGGTGTGCAGGATACCCAGTGCGGCTTCAAGCTCTTCCGTTCATCTGCCGCCCAAGACCTGTTCTCCCGGATGCGGATGAACGGCTTCAGCTTCGACGTGGAGCTGCTGGTCATGGCACGTCGTAGGGGGTACCGGGTGGCCGAAGTGCCGGTGAATTGGACCCATCGGCCGGGCTCCAAGGTGCGGCTCACGATAGACTCGTTGCACATGGCGGCTGATCTCTTTCGGATTCGAGCGCACTGGTTGCGCGGCGAGTATGACCTGCCCCACCTGGCGCCCTGGTCGCAAGGCGTAGAGGCGGCCTCGAACGTCCCTTGACCGCCGCAATCGAGGCCGCTGACAAGGCGGGGGCCGAAACCCTCGCCATCATGCAGGCGGCCCCCCGCTACAATCGGTGGCAGTTCCGCCGGATCGCGCCCTACCTGGGCCGGCGAGTGTGCGAGGTTGGTGCCGGGATCGGCAACATGTCCGTGCTCATAGCCGAGAGCGGACCGGAGCAGCTGGTGCTTACCGATGTGGACCCTGCCTACCGCGAAATCCTCGCAGTCCAGGTTCGCCGGTCCCCCAATGTTGCCATCGAGCACCTCGTCCTGCCGGACCATTCCGCCGGGAGTCGGTATGAGCGGTACCAACTGGATACGGTCGTCGCGCTGAACGTCCTCGAGCACATCAGCGACGACGTGGAAGCGCTCAGAAGCATGGCCGGTATGCTGCAGCGCGGAGGCCGCGCCATCGTTCTGGTGCCGGCCTTCCAACAGTTGTTCGGAACCCTCGATCGAGAGCTTGGGCATGCGCGCCGATACACCCGGCAGAGCCTCACGCGACGGATGACTCAGGCGGGCTTCCGGGTAGAGCGCGCCTTTTATTTCAATCTGGTCGGTACTCTAGGATGGTGGGTCAACGCCCGTCTTCGCGGCGTGCCCCGGATTCCGATCAATCAGCTGCGCATCTTTGACGCGATGGTTCCCATTCTTCGGCTCGAGGATCTCCTGCCGCTTCCCTTCGGCCAGTCAGTCATAGCGGTCGGGACTCTTCGTGGTTGAGCCAATTCGCGTTTCAGTCCTCATCGCAGCCTACAATGAGGAGCGAACCATCGCGACGGTGGTCGAGCGGGTACGGTCCGTCCCACTCGACATCGAGGTGGTCGCCGTGAATGACGGATCCTCGGACAGCACCGGAGCGGTAATCGATCGGCTCCATCGTGAAGGCAAGATCGAGGTTGCAATCCATCATCCCCGTAACCGGGGCAAGGGCGCTGCAATCCGCACCGCCATCGAGGCCGCTACCGGTGAGGTGATCGTCGTTCAGGACGCCGATCTGGAGTACAACCCGCAGGAGTTCGTCAGGTTGCTGCAGCCCATCGCGCGAGGTGAAGCGGACGCGGTGTTCGGGTCCAGATTTCTTGGCGGAGATCACCGAGTACTCTATTTCTGGCACTCGGTAGGAAACCGGCTTCTGACGCTACTCTCCAACATATTCTCGAACCTGAACCTGAGCGATATGGAAACCGGCTACAAAATGGTGAGCGCCCCGCTCTTGAAGTCGCTCATCCTTACCAGCAACCGGTTTGGCTTCGAGCCCGAAATCACGGCCCGCCTGGCCCAAGCGCGTGCCCGCGTATGGGAGATCGGGATTTCCTACTCCGGCCGAACCTATGCCGAAGGGAAAAAGATCAACTGGAAGGACGGCGCTGCCGCCGTGTGGCACATCATCCGCTTCAATCTCTTCCCCCCATCGATACCCATGGCGCACACCAGCAGAGCACCGTCCACCCCGGAGCCCCTGGTCGGCCCTTGACCGCAGAGGTGTCGGTTGGTCGCAAGGTCCAGCTCGCGGCTACCGGACTACTTCTTTTCGGCGCCGTAGTTCGCATCGTCGGGTTTCTGCAGAACGCCTCGTTGAGCGGTGACGAGGCCATGCTCGCGCTGAGCATCGGCACCCGCACATTAAGCGGTCTCCTCCGGCCTCTGGACTACGGCCAGGTGGCAACCATTCCGTTTCTCTGGGCCGAGCGGTTGATCACGTATGTATTTGGCGTGTCGGCCTATACCCTCCGGATTCCAACTCTGGTCGCGGGGATTGCCCTGCTCTGGGTGCTGTTTCGCCTTGCTCGTGACCTCCTAGGGCCCGTTGGTGCCGTGGTTGCCTTGGCACTGGCAGCCACATCCTTCCCGCTGATCCGGTACTCCGTAGAGATCAAACCTTACATTCTCGACAGTTTGGTCGCGGCGGGACTGATCTGGCTGACGATTCGCCTGATCGACCGGCTGGACGATCGGCGACTGTGGTTGGCCCTGGTGATGGGAGGGGTCTTTGCCGTATTACTCTCGGCTCCAGCTCTCCTGGTATGCGGTGCGATCATATTGGCACTGAGTGTTGTCGCCCTCCGCAGAAAGCGATGGCGCCTCGTCCTATGGCTGAGCCTGCTGGGGGGGTTGTGGGCCGGGATCTTCGCCGCAGCCTATGTGAGCTGGTATGCCCCCAATGCTGAAGCGCCTTACATGAGAGCCTTCTGGGCGGAGGCGTTCCTTACCCCCGGATCACCGCGCTTCTTTCCGCGTCTCTGGCGCAGTCTGGGCGACCTATCCTGCACCCTGACCTGCTGGCGCGGCCTGCTGGATACGTCGCCGCTGCTCCTCCTGCTCGGCGCGATCGGGTCGATTCACCTGGTTCGTCGCAAGGGCCCCGAGTACGCGATACTGTTGACCGGGCCGATCCTCGCCGCGTTCGGTGCGTCCGCCGTGGGCAAGTATCCCATCGCTACCAGACTAGTGCTCTTCTCAGCCCCGCTGCTGGCAATCCTCGTTGCCACCGGAGCCGTCGTTCTAGCGAACGCCGCCGAGCGGGCATGGCCCAGAATACGGGCGCGCTGGCTCTTGCTTGCCCTGGTGTATCCGTCGCTCTTGCTCGCCGCCACGCTGGCCGTCGCCCCACCAAAAGACTGGGGGTTCCGGGGTGTAGAGGTCCGGCCCCTCGCAGAGGAGTATCTGAAGTCTGCGGGCAAGGAGCCGGTCTACATTTTTCCGCGGGCGGTCCCAGCTTGGGTTTTCCATACCACCAATTGGACTGCCCCGGATACGGCACGCCTTCGCTGGGTGGCAACGGTTGCCGGGCCGGCGGGACTGGGTTTTGTCAACGGGCCGACGCGGGGGCCGCGGCAGCTGGGTGAAGGAGCGACCCTGGCGTATACCAGCGACAGCCGCACGGAACTGTTCGGCACCTCGACTGGAGCGCAGGGAAGAGTGGGTGTAGGCTACAGCCCGCCCCGCCCCGATCCAGGATGGGCAGAAAGCGAAGCCTGGCGAATTCGGTCGGCAGCACGACCATACATCTGGATTGTCCTGTCGGATTACGCCCATGGTCCACTCGACGAGCGGACCATCTTGATGAAAGCCATCAGAGACGCTGGAGGAACGGTCGCGCATACCGAGGCTGCCGCGGACGCGGTGCTCTACCGCGTCCGCTTTCCTCCGGTCCAGAGGTAAGACGCACATCCATCACCGGAGAGAGCTCGATTGCGCTGGCCAATGAACCGGGGAGCGCTGCTCGCTGCCGGGAGCCTCCTGCTCGCGGCTCTCCTGCTGGCGGAATTTCGACGGCCCTTGAACAGCGATTCAGCCTGGTTGCTGTATGTCGCGCGCCGGGTTGTCCAGGGTGACCGGCTGTATATCGATCTGACCGAGATCAATCCTCCGCTCATCGTCTGGCTTCAGGTCCCGGTGGTTGCGCTGGCGCGCGCAGTGGGATCCAGCCCTGCCACAACTCTTCGTCTTTTCGTTTTGGCATGGGTGGCACTGTCTCTGCTTCTGTCAGACCTGGCTTTGAAGAGGACACTCCCGGGAAAACAGGCTCGGGACTTCGTCCTGCTGGTGCAGGCGCTGGTGCTGCTGGCATGGACCCGCACGCATTTCGCGGAGCGGGAACACCTGGCGCTTGCCGCCGTGCTGCCCTACTTCTTTCTCATCGCCTCCACTCTTCCGGCCGGTGCCCATCATCCTGCTCTACGGATTGTCATAGGCGTCTTCGCGGCGCTGGGACTTGCCCTCAAACCGCATTTCATCGTGGTATGGATCGCATGCCTTGGCCTGGGCCTCATTTCCAGGCCACGCCGATCGGCTCTGCCGCTGGAAGACCTCGTAATTCTTGCCATACTGCTGTTGTATGGCTTCTGGGTCCTGCTCGGGGCCCCTGAATACCTCGAGTTGGTCCGCCTGCTCGGGCCGACCTATCAAGCATTCGCTCGAAAGAGTCTGGCCACCTTAGTGCTCGACAGTGCCGAAGCACTCGCCGCGCTTGGCGCGCTGATGGCCTATGGTCTGGTGCGGCCATCCATGCACTGGCGCCGAGGGGGTGATGTGTTGGCAGTGGCTATGATGGGTTTTCTCTTATCAGTCATCCTCCAGGCAAAGGGATTCTCCTACCACTACTACCCGGTAAGTGGCGTCACGCTGGTGCTTGCTGGAGTCGCGCTGGTAAGCCGGGAGCCACGCTCCGGCCGTCGACTGGAGCAAGCCGGTACCCTGGTCCTGACGGTTCTGCTCCTCACCGGAGCCGCTACATCCATCGGCTGGTCAGTATCCCAGCTCTGGCAGCACGATCCGGTGTATGCCCGCCAGCAGCGGATGGCCGATTATGTCCGTCAGCATGCGACCGATGGCTCGGTATTGCGGCTGGGCTACGAAGACAATTTTCCGATGGTGGATCAGGCCGGGGCACGATGGTCTATGCGGTTTCCCAATCTCTGGTTCGTGCAGGGCGCGTATGCCAAGCAGCTTGGCTCGCCTTCGGCCTTGGAATACCGGAGGCCTGAGGCGATGAAGCCGGCTGAACGCTGGTGCTTTGAGGCTGTAATCCAGGATGTCATTCGAAGTCGGCCCAGCCTGCTGATGATCGTTCGGCCCCATCGTCCCGGCGTCGCCGGTCGGGTCACGCGCGCTGGACTACCTGAAGTATTTCTCACAGGATCCTGGGTTCGTGGTGGCCCTCAGATCCTATGACTATATCGGCGAAGTGTCAGGATATGCTGCATTTCACCGGCGAAGTACCCGACCGAGGACAGACTAGTGCTCGGAAACGAGTATGAGATCATGTACTCCCAAGAGCTGCGCCATTGGTGGTTCCGGGGCCGTCGAAGAGTCCTGGTGGGTCTACTGCGTCAGTATGCCGCCCGGCATCGCGGATCTCTTCGTATTCTGGACTATGGATCTGGGACAGGAGGAAATTCGGCGAGCTATGCTCCCTTTGGTTGGGTGTGCGGGCTGGAGCCGGATGCGGGGGCCGTCCGCCTTGCCGCCCGCCGGAAGGAGGCAGCCCTGTGCCGAGGGACCGGTACCGATCTGCCCTTCCGCGAGTCGAGTTGGGATGTGGTGATTGCATCCGACGTGCTGGAGCACATCGACGACGATGTGCGCGCAGTCATGGAAATCGAGCGGGTGCTGCGGCCCGGCGGTGCATTCATCTTCTCGGTCCCGGCTCATCCGTGGCTCTATGGTCCTCACGACGAGGCGTTGCACCATCGCCGGCGCTACCAGGAGCAAAGCCTTCGCAAGCTGATGGACCGGCCGAAGCTTCGGCTCAGCCGACTCTCGTACTGGAACACTACGTTGTTCCCGCTCTACTGCGTTCGCCGCCTGGCGGCACAGTGGCGGCCGGCTCAGACCTCGCGCTCGGACACCGAGCTGCCGTCGCACCTGACCAATGAGTTGCTGGCAGGTCTTCTGGCTCTAGAAGCTGGACTGGTGCGCCGAATTCGGCTGCCGTGGGGGCTGTCACTCATCGGTCTTGCTCTTCGGACGTGAAGCTCCCCCCGCGTGCTTCGAGACACAAGGCTCCAGTCGCAACTCCGAGGAGTCGGCGGAGAGACGCGGGATCGCATCCGAGACTGCCGCTCGCTTTAAGAGAACGGAGAGAGAATCACAGTACCACACCCCCCACCGGGGATCCCGGGCCAGCTCATGAGCCAGAGAAGATTCCCGGCGCAGCAGCATCAGTGACAGATCCCATTTGCCGAGCAACCCGCGCCAGCCCGGCACCAGCCGTTTGATGGTGGCGTACTCGCGAAAGAGCTCCTCGCCGAAGAAATCGGTGCCTCCGTCGATGAAGATCTTCTGCTCGGGCCAGGCGTACAGGACATATCCACCCCAGGCAAACTCGGTGAAGAGGCGGCCTTGAGTCGCTCGGCCCGGGCGTGCCGCACCGCGGCAACCGGAAAGGTCGAGCCATCAAACCCTTCACTCAGCAACCTGGTGGAACCGATACGACCCCGGAACGCACCCAGGAGGCAAAGGAGTGCCAGGATTGACAAGACCCACGGCCAAGTGCTGGTGCGCCCGGCCGTGATCGCAAACCGATGGCGAAAGCCACGGGGGTCAGGGAATCGACGCCAATCGGGATCCAGATGAATGGCGAGCAGCGGAAGGGCTGTCAGGCCGAAGAGAGGGATATTTCGTACCGAGATCAGGGCGAATGCTGTGCCCGCCAGGAGCGTGAACAGACGAGGTAGATTGGGGCGCCGGGCGCAGAGGACCAGGGACGTCAGGCAAAGCAGCAGCACGGCAAGGAAAATCTTGCCGGCTGCCTCATGGAAATCGGGTGAGGTGAATTCGGCGGTGTTGTCGAACAGGTACTGTTTCCCGAAGAACTGGAAGAGGTGACGGGGCAGGTCCAGCCCGTAGGGGTTGAGTATGGTTACGGCACTGGCAGTGACGAGGACTTTAGTATAGGATATTACCCGCTCTTTCCACGCCGGACCGGAGTCCCCCAGGATCATCTCCGCAAGACTCCCGGCCAGGTACAGCCCAATAAGCGTCAAACCATACACGAACCCCCCGTGGAGGTTGACCCATAGGAGGAAGAGCGCGCTCGTCAGCGGAACCAGCCTGAGCTGGCCTCCGCTCGAGCATCGCAAGCAGCAGGACAACAGCGACGTAGGAGAATAGATGTGGGCGTGCGGTCCAGTGCCCAACTCCCAGCACGGCGGCAAGAGCAACGGTCAGATACGCCAGAAGCGGGTCAACCTGTTGCTTCAGCAGCCCTTGGCCGAGCAGTGCGTAGGTTGCCGCGATTAGTATCCCGGCCAGCAACGCCACGCCGGGGAGTCCGCCCACCCGCTCGGCCATTGCATAGAGCAAGCTGGCTACCGTATTCGAACCCTACATACGGCGCGGCAGGCTTGGTGAAGGAAAACGGATCCTGTCGGATAACCGTTCCGTGTTCCAGCATGTAGCGGCCGTGCCTTAGGTGTCGAGCCAGGTCCCCATCAGAATTGAGCAGTGGCCTCTGCAGGCCAAGCGGGACCAGCACCGCCAGCAGAGCGAAAACCACCGCCGGGATGGATGGGGGTGCTAGTCGGGGCATCACGCGAAACTGAGTCCGGTGGATCGCGGACTGAAGCGCGCGAAGTGTTTGTTTCACAATGGATTCCGGATAGGGTCGGGGCTGAAGCCGCCCCGTTTGCGCTCACCTGAGGCCCCGGCAGCTCCGGCGGCCCTCACCAATATAGATGCCGCTGAGCCTGGTTCCACGGCCGTACTGCTGATAGCTGGCTCGATGGTGGCACTAGCGGGGTGGCGGTTTGTGAAGTATATCAGGTGCGGGCTTGCACAGCTTATCCGTAACAACAATGCTATTGACTCGTGGTGAAGAGAGAACCGGTACTTGGCGGCAAGCATGGAGCTACCGCCATCTCGGGAGTCGCTCAGCGATTCCCTCAGCAATTCCATCCTACAAATGCAGCGGAGGAACTGTATGACGGCGCTCGTGAAAAGCTTTTGGAACGACGATTCGGGTCAGGGACTGGCGGAATACGCCCTCTTGCTCGGACTGATCGTCGTCGGGGTGATCGTGTTCATTCAGGGCATGGGTGGGCACATCAAGAACCTGTTCGGCAAGGCCAATAACGAGCTGACGACTGCGGACAGTAGTCTCGCAGTGGTTGGGCAGCGACTCCGCTAGCAGAAGCAACACAGCGTGATGTCGGAGCCCCTAAGCTCGAGTGGGCCTGACCAACGGGGGGTGGGTTGATTCAGACGGTGGCGGACGTCACGCTCACAGTCATCGTCTGCGCCGCAGCCTGGTATGATTTTACTACTCACCGGATCCCGAACTGGCTCACGGTCTCGGGGCTAGTACTGGGCTTGCTCTTGCGGCTCCTCGGGCGGCTCACTCGGGTTGGGCTTACAGGGATCGGCAGTGGCGTTCGGTATATCCTTGGTGCTTTACCTCCTCAGAGCGGTAGGCGCGGGTGACGTAAAGTTGTTGGCTGCTGTAGGTGCTTTCTTTGGCTTTAGTGAGGTCGCCGGAGCTCTGGCGGTGATCGCGATCGCCGGAGCGGGCTTCGCCCTGCTGACTGTCATCTATCGAGGGGTACTTCCGCTCCTCCTTCTTAACACGTTCGAGTTGCTGAGGTCGTGGCGCACTCTCGGGGCGGGACGGTCGCGCACGCTCGACTCCCCGGGGGCTCTGACCATTCCGTACGGAGTACCGATCGCGGCAGGAACGCTCTTCTGGTGGTTCGGAGCAAGGAGTACGACTATGACTCTCGTTGGCAGGATTAGTGCACTGCGGAACCGTCGGGGGCAGGCCCTGGCGGAGTTCGCACTGGTCTTACCGCTGGTGCTCTTCTTTATCGCCGGCATCATCGAGATGGGTCGGGCTTGGAACATCAAGCAGGCCGTGACCGATGCGGCGCGCGAGGGGGCCCGCTATACCGTGGTCATGGATCCCGACATGAGCCATGGCCGATGTTCAGGCCAAGATCGAGGAACGGCTCGCTCTCGCTTCGATCGACACGAGTACTGACGTCGTCACGATCTCGAGTGCTGATCCCGCCTGTGCCTGGTGGCCGACTGCTTCCATACAAAAGGTTCGGCTACGGCAAGGAAATGACGGTGAGCGTCTCGACCCAGTTCAAGATGGGACTGATCGGCGCCCTGCTTGGCTGGGCCGGCGCGCCTTCCCAGGTGACGATCTCGACCGATGCGACGATGCGAAACGAATAGCCCTGCTGTTCACAGACAATCGACGGTCCGCGCTCACTGCTGTCCCTGAGCCACGAGACTGACACAGGCAAGAGGTAAACAGGCGTCATATGAGAAGATCGCGTCCGTGGTTCATGCTGGTCCTGGCACTGACGTCCGGGGTGGTCGCGGCCCTGCTGGCGCTAAAGTACCTGCGGGAGCGCACCACTCCTCTCATGGCCTCCGAGCCCAGGAAGGCAAACATCGTCCTCTCGGCCCGGAGCCTGCCCGTGGGCGCGGTGGTCACCGAGCGCGATGTGAAGGTGGTCAGCTGGCCCGGCGAAGCGGTTCCCAGCGGCTATATCAGGTCGGTGAAGGATGCGGTGGGCCGGGGGGTCATTACTCCGGTGGCCGAGAACGAGCCGCTGCTGACGAGCAAGATGTCGACCAAGGATGCCGGCGGGGGGCTTCCCATCATCATCCGGGATGGGATGCGCGCCGTCAGCGTCAGGGTAGACGAAGTGATCGGCGTTGCCGGCTTCGTGCTGCCGGGTACTCGGGTGGACGTCATGCTGACGCTGGACAAGGGCCCCGATCGTCCCCAGGCCATCACCAAGACCCTGCTGCAGAACGTCCAGACGCTCGCTGCCGGCCAGTCGGTGACCCGGGACAAGGAAGGAAAGCCGCAGACGGTCACCGTCATTACCCTGCTGGTGACGCCCGACGATGCCGAGCTGCTGGCCCTGGCGTCCAAGGAGGGCCGGCTCCAGCTCGCGCTCCGGAACACGCTCGACACCCTGGCCGTCAGCACCAGCGGCGCCCGGGCGGACGAGCTCTCTCCCAGTGCGCCTCTCTGCGCCGAACCGACCCCAGCGCAACTCGCTCTGCCGCACCTGTCGCCCAGAGCGAATCCCACCGTCGTGGAGGGATATCGGGGCGGTGAACGGACCCTGACCACCTTCCAGAAACCCTGACCCTTACCAGTGGAACACTCGTGCGTTTCTTCCGCCACGGTTGGACTCTTCCCCCCTCGTATGCCTGGCGCTGGTCTTTCGCCTGTGCTTTCATGGCGGCGGCTCTGGCCGGCAGTGCTCGGCCGGCCGCAGCCCAACGAGTGGTCAGGGCTCCGGAACAGGTCGTGTCCGTCTCCAAGGGTGCATCGGCGCTCGTCGTGAACACCACGGCCATTCAGCGCTTCTCCATCGGAGATCCCGCCGTGGCGGAGGCCGTGGTGGTGTCCCCGACCGAGGTCCTGGTCAACGGGAAGACCTTGGGTACGACCAGCCTCTTCCTCTGGGACAACACCGGAAACATCAAGCTGTATTCGGTGGAGGTCACCGCCGACGCGCCCGGCCTTCAGCGTTACCTGAGCACGGTGCTGGCTGGGGAGAAGATCGATGTGATCGCCAGCGGCAACGTGGTGACCCTTTCGGGTACGGTGCGGGATGCCAGCGTAGCCAGCCGCGCGGTGGAGATTGCCAAGGGCTCGGGGGCCACGATCGTGGACAACCTCACCACGCCGGAAGCGGTGCAGGTGCTGTTGAAGGTGCGATTCGCCGAAGTCAACAAGAGCGCGATCAAGGAGTTCCGCTCCCAGTTGGCCACCCTCAACCCCCAGGACCTCAACGGTCGGACCGGCGATTGGCGCGGGTCGGCCAATACGGACCCACAAGACCGGCACCTTTGCGGACGGGGTCGTGGACCTGGGGCTCTTCAACGCCGACCGCGAGCATCGAGGTGCTCATCCGGGCCCTCATCTCCAAGGGGTTGCTGAAGAGCCTGGCTGAGCCGAACCTCATTGCGCTGCCGGGACGCGAAGCCTCCTTCCTGGCCGGAGGAGAGTTCCCCTACCCCGCGGTTCAGGGTGGCGGCGGAAACAACGCCGTCTCGATCGTGTTCAAGGAGTTCGGGATTCGCCTGAGGTTCACGCCCACCATCACCCGCGGGGGCAGCATCCGGTTGAAGGTTGCCCCCGAAGTGTCGGCGCTGGACTTCTCCAACCCACTCATCTTCGGTGGCTTCACCATTCCCAGCCTGCTCACCCGGCGGGCGGAGACCGAAGTCGAGATGAAGAACGGTCAGTATCTGGCCATTGCGGGGCTGGTGGACAATACTCTGACAGACAACTCGACCAAGGTCCCTCTGTTGGGAGACATCCCAATCCTGGGACAGTTCTTCAGAAGCAAGGACGCGCGGCAGCGCCGGACCGAGCTCCTGGTGCTCGTCTCACCCAAGCTGGTGCTGCCGAGCGATACCCCGGAGCTGCTGCCCGACTGGTGAGCCGTCCACCTGGAAGTGGTCCGGTCAAATGAAGATGAATGCGGCAGACACGGCGTGGAGAGATTCTCAGGAGCATTAGGGAGGTCGCGGTATGGGTCCGAGCAGGAGATGGTTCAGGCAGATCGCCGCGCCATGGTGAGCGCGGAGTCACGCTGGTGATGATGGCACTCATGCTCATTCTTGGCCCTCGGCATGAGCGCCCTCGCCATAGACTATGGGATGATCAAGTCCGCCAAGGCGGAGGCCCAGCGGGCCATGGATGCGGCGGCCCTGGCCGGGGCGAGCGCGTTCCTGATCCCTGATCCGCCGACACCGACATAGACGGCCATCGCCGAGGCGCGGGCCCGGGAGTACGCCAAGAAGCACACGGTCCATCGAGTTGCCGGTCACGCGACCCGGAGGTCGACGGTGGACGTGGACCTGCCCAATCAGACGGTGACGGCCACGTACACCGGCGGCGGGATTCCGCTCTGGTTCGCCAGCATATTCGGCATCGAGCACCATGGGCGATCCATGCGCTGGCCGCGGCGCATGTCCGAGACCAGCAAGGCCGCCTGTGTCATGCCGGTGGCGATTCCTGACATGTGGAACAACGTGAATATCGCCGTGCCAAGCGGAACGACCACTCCGAGGATGCTCGGTCACCGGACGGCATCTGGAGATTTCAACGACAAGAACCACAACGGCAGTGGGACTGGAGCCGAAGGTGAACGGGAGCACTGGGAGTTCGATGTCAGGAGGACGATCTACGACCAGGCGACTATACGGCTACGGGACGACCTACCGGAACAGTCTGAGGTACCGCAACGCGATCTGACAAGACCAACGACTACGGCCGTCAGATCACGCTGATGACGCTGTCCTCCAAGGACGGCACCGTCAGCCTCGAACTTACTACGCCTGGGGCTACACCGAGAACGACGCGAACAGCGCACAGGTCATTGCCGGCAGGATCACGACGTCCTGACTGCAGGTCGCAACGTCGGCGGCGACGGATTACGAATACGGGCAGGCAAATGGCGCGAAGCGGACCTCAGTCACGCCTGGGAACACTCGGATCGATACGACCTTCCGGACTGCGATCTGGAATGACACCACCAACCCGGTGGATCGGTTCTGAGTCGGATGCGCATCAGACTGGCTGACCGACAGTCCGCGGGTAGTGATCGTCGGTCTCTACAACCCGAGCGACATGACCGGCCCAAGCGACAATACCATTGGAGTTCAACAACTTCGCCAAGGTCTTCCTGGACAAGCGGCCCTGCTGGCTGTGCACGGGCAGTGCAAGGCACCGATCACGGCGCGGTTCTGGGTACGTCCAGGGGTGGCGGCGGGCCTGGCGTACGACCACTGGACTCTCGTTGATACAGACGCACTCTGTTCTCATCAAAGTAGGACTCGAGCAGCCGCCTCTTGACTGATGCCCAGCTTCCCCGCGCCGCGCTGATCTCCAGCGACTCCACGCTTCGTGACCCAGGTCAAGCAGCTCCTGAGCGGCCCCGATCGGCCCGTTACGCTGGAGCTGGAGCTCACCGTGCCGCTCTACCAGTTCGGCGAGCAACAGATCCAGGCGCTGCGGGCGCTCGGGCCCGAGCTGATCATCCTGGACCTGGAAGAGAATCAGGATCTCGGCGCTCCAGCTGGCGCAGTACCTGGTGGAGCTCAATCCGGCGCAGCTCTTCATCGCCACCGGGCCGGTGCTCTCCAGCGAGCAGCTGATGCAGGCCATGCGGGCGGGGTATCCGACTACCTGCCCAAGCCGGTGGCTCCCGAAGATCTCCGAGCCGCGACGATCCGTTGCGCGCACAAGCTCCGAAAGCGGATCGGTGAGAAGCAGCGGCAGCCCGGAAAGATCTTCTCCTTCTTCAGCCCGAAGGGCGGCGGCGGGCGCCACAACCCTGGCCACCAACCTTGCCATCCTGATCCACCGCACCACCAAGAAGAAGACTCTGCTGGTGGATCTGGATCTCGAGCTGGGCGAGAGCGCGCTGGTGCTCGGCGTCCAGCCCCGGTTCAACTTCGTGGATTTCGCCGAGAACTTTCGCCGCATGGATGCGGGCCTGCTGGCCTCCTACATCGAGCATCACCCGTCCGGGGTGCATCTGCTCTGTCCGCTCCGGTGCAGCCGGAAAAGGCCGAGGCGGTGACGCCGGATCAGATCCGCCGGATTCTGGCCTTCCTGCGCCAGCACTACGACTACATCATCGTGGATACTCCCGCGTTCCTTTGCCCCCTCGACCCTGCCGATCTTCGAACAGGCCGATCTGGTGTTCGTCGTCAGCACCGCCGACATCCCTTCACTGCGGAACATTCAGCGCGGGATTCCGCTGCTCAAGCGGGTGCTGGCGAAGGGAGAGGAGCAGGTGCGCCTGATTCTCAACCGCTATGATCCCAAGGACACCATCTCGGTGGAAGACGTCGAGCGGAGCCTGGGACTGAAGGTCTTCTGGAAGGTCAGCAACGACTACGAAGCGGTGATGAGCTCGCTGAACGCCGGACAAGCCTATCGTCCTGAACGGCGGCTCTCCCTACACCCGAGATCTGAGGGGACTGGCCCGCAGGTGACCGGGATGCCGGACGATAGCAAGTCGCGCTCCAGGCTGGCTCAGGAGCTGGCGGCACCGTTCGCGGCATGAGGAGATGGCAAAGCGGCGAGAAGGAGGAAATAGTCGATGGCCGACGCCAAGATCCCAGCCGGTGCCCCTCTCGGCGCGCAATGGCGCAGCGCCCCGCGCTGCCCTGGGAGCCCGCCTCGAGCTCCGGCGCAGACTCCGGAGCAGCAGCACCGCGTCGCCCGCGTCCGGTCGACCGAGGGCGACCCATGGGGTTCACGCACTGCAACAGGTCAAGGGCCGGGTCCACCGAAAGCTGCTGGAG
Organism: uncultured Gemmatimonadales bacterium; assembly: GCA_963825815.1. Lineage (GTDB taxonomy): Bacteria > Gemmatimonadota > Gemmatimonadetes > Gemmatimonadales > GWC2-71-9 > CAVVWJ01. Next base: position 26,330 of record CAWGVB010000015.1, read on the forward strand.
CGGCTGAACCTCTCGAACCTCGACCGGCTCGACCGGCAGCAGGTAGCGGACGCGGTCCGGAAGGTGGTGCAGGACCTGATCACCCAGGAAGTCGGTCCCGCTCAACTTCGAGGAGCGGGATGCCGTGGTGGTGCAGGTGCTGGACGAGATCTTCGGTCTGGGTCCGCTGGAGCCGTTGATCAAGGACCCGGAAGTCTCCGACATCCTGGTGAACACCTACAAGCAGGTGTACATCGAGCGACACGGCCGGCTGGAGCGGACCGAGGTGATGTTCCAGGACGATCGCCACCTGCTCCAGATGATCGACCGGATCGTGTCCGCCGTGGGGCGGCGGATCGACGATTCCTCGCCCATGGTGGACGCCCGTCTGCCGGACGGCTCCCGGGTCAACGCCATCATCCGGCCGCTCGCGCTGGATGGGCCCCATCTCTCGATCCGGAAATTCAAGCGCGATGCCTTGTCGGGTGAGGACCTGCTCCGGACCGAGAGCCTCACCGACGAAATGCTCACTCTGCTCAAGGCCATCGTGAAGGCCCGCCTCAACGTGCTGATCTCCGGCGGCACCGGCGCCGGCAAGACGACGCTGCTCAATATCCTGTCCTCCTTCATTCCGCCGACCGAGCGGATCGTCACCATCGAGGACTCGGCCGAACTCCAGCTGAAGCAGCCCCATGTGGTGCGGCTGGAAACCCGGCCGGCCAACATCGAGGGCCAGGGGGAGGTCCCCCAACGATTGTTGTTGATCAACGCGCTCCGAATGCGGCCCGACCGGATCATCATGGGTGAGTGTCGCGGGTCGGAGGCGATCGACATGCTGCAGGCGATGAACACCGGCCACGACGGCTCGCTGACCACCCTGCACGCCAACACGCCCCGGGATGCGCTCAGCCGGCTGGAGACCATGATCTCCATGGCCAATCTGGAGCTGCCGGAGCGGGCCATGCGGCAGCAGATCGCCAGCGCCATCAACCTGGTCATCCAGGTGAGCCGCCTCTCCGACGGCTCCCGCAAGCTGATGCAGGTTTCCGAGATTGTCGGCATGGAGGGCGATATCATCACCATGCAGGACATCTTCGTCTACGAGCGTGAGGGAATGGCCGAGAACGACAAGGTGCTGGGCCGGTTCAGGGCCACCGGCATCCGGCCGCGCTTCTCCGACCGGCTCAAGAGCTACGGCATCGATCTGTCCTCGGTGCTGTTCTCCAACCTCGAACGGCCCAGAGGCGGCACGCGGAGGCATCCGCGATGGTAGGCCTCCCAGCCAGCATCTGGTGCCGGCGCTGGTTGCCTTCCTGACCGTCGCGTTGGGTACGGTGTCGCTGGTGCTGCTCTGGGAGTGGCTCCAGGAGCAGCAGCGCAAGCGCCACATGGTGGATCAGCTCCGCTCGCTGGCCAACGATCCCGCAGGCTTGGCTGGGGGCTCGTCGCGTTTTCCGTTCGGCGGTGCTGCAGTCTCCCTGGCTCCGTCCAATCGTCGCTCGGGTTCCGCAGCTTCGGGATGCCGACATTCCTGCTCGAGCAGGCGGGCTGACCTGGACGCTGCAGACCCTGATCCTTTTGTCGCTGGGCATGGCGCTCGGGCTCGGGAGCATGATCCTGATCGCGACCGGCTCGGTCCCGGCCGGAATTGTTGCGACGATCTTCGGTGCAATGCTGCCGAGTCTTCTACGTCCGGCGCAGGCGCAGCCAAGCGGCTCAACGCCTTCGAGGAGTTGCTTCCCGAGTCGATCGATCTGGTGGGCCGGGCGCTGCGGGCCGGCCACCCGCTGACCGCCGGGTTCAAGATGGCGGCGGACGATGGGTCCGAGCCGGTCGCGGGTGAATTTCGCCGGATCTTCGAGGAGCAGCGGTTCGGCCTGCCGCTGCAGGATTCGCTGCTCGGGATGGCCGACCGGGTGAACCTGGTGGACGTTCGTATTCTGGTGACCGCCATCCTGATTCAGCGCGAGGTGGGCGGCAACCTGGCGGAGATCCTGGACAATCTGGCTGCAGTGGTGCGGGCCCGATTCACCATCCGGCGGCAGCTCAGGGTCTACACCGCCCAGGGCCGGATGACCGGCTATCTCCTGTCGGCGTTGCCGATCATCCTGTTCTCGATTCTGTACATGCTGAATCCAAGTTACATGTCGATTCTCTTCACCGACCCGATCGGAAAGATCCTGGTCGGGGTGGCGAATCTCGATGCAGCTGGTCGGATTCCTCTGGATCCGCAAGATCATCAATATCGAGATCTGAGACTCTCATGCTGGCCATAATCTTCATTCTGACAGCGCTGACCGTTGCACTGTTCGCCCTGACATTGATGCAGTTGCGACCCGGCCAGGGCGCCGTGGTGGCTCGCCTGGATCAGATGCAGGGCGGCGAGCGACCCCGGATGAGACTGCTGCGCGCCGCCGGCGCCAGGCCAGGTCCGAGCGACTGAAGAGCGTGCTCCAGGTGCTGGGGCAGCGCGTGGAAGGGGGCCGCAAGGACACCACCGAGCGTCCGTCGGTTTCTGCTTCAGGCGGGCTACACCGACCCCAGCGCGGTGTCGATCTATTGGGCAACCCGGGTTGGCCTGGCCGTCGGGCTGCCCATCGCTGGCCTGCTGATTCTGCCGCTTGCTAGGAGCAGGCCGAACCCAGGTGATGCTGGGACTCGTCTGGCTGGGTACCATCGGATGGATCGGCCCCACGTTCTTCGTCCGGAGCCGGCTCAAGGCTCGGCAGAAGGAGGTCCAGCTGGCCCTGCCGGACATGCTGGATATGCTGGTGGTCTGCGTGGAGGCCGGCCTGGGGCTCAACCAGGCGCTGGTCCGGGTGGCCGACGAGATCGACCACGTGAGCACGGTAATGAGCGAACAGCTCACCATGGTCAACCTGGAGATGCGGGCCGGCACTCCCCGGGATGAGGCGCTCAAGAACTTCGCGGAACGCACCGGCGTGGCCGACATTCGAGTCTCTGGTCAGCATGCTGGTGCAGACCGACCGCTTCGGAACCTCGGTCGCAGATGCCTTCCGGGTCCACTCGGACACCATGCGCACCAAGCGGCGCCAGCGGGCAGAGGAGGCCGCGGCAAAGACGACGATCAAGCTGGTCTTCCCGCTGGTGCTCTTCGTCTTTCCGGCGATGTTCGTCGTGGTGCTCGGGCCCATCGGCGATCGCGCATCTACCGGACGTTCAGCAAGCTCTAATGCGGCTGGTTACGGGTGGTAAACACCCGGCAGGACCGGGAGCTGGGGAGCCGGATTGGGCTGGCGGACGGCTGGTTGACCAGACTCAGGGGCATGCTGGCCCGGCCGAGCCCCGAGCCGGGAGAAGGGCTGCTGCTGACGCCTTGCAGATCGATCCACATGTATGGGCATGCGCTATCCGCTGGACGTGGCATTTCTCGACGCGGACCGGCGCCGTGGTGGCCATCTACGCCTCACGTCGGCACCGGGGCTGCGAACCCGGTGGCACCGGAAGGCGGCGCACGCGCTGGAGCTTCCGGCCGGCTCGCTGGAGGAGTCGGGTACCGAGGTGGGCGACGTTCTGGTGTGGTGCCGAGCTCCGGCTGAGGCCGCATCGAGACGGAGACAGCATCGTGAGTGCCATCCCGGTGATCTCGAACGCGCCCAGATTCGACGGAACGTCTTCCATTCCGCCGGCCCGGAGAAGCTGGCCGACACCGGCCTGTCGGCCGACGCGGTGCGCGACCTGCTGCTCAAGGTGCTCTACGTGCAGGGCTCCAGGACCGGCCAATACCTGGCGGATTTCCTGCGCCTGCCCTTTCCGCTGGTGGATGAAGAGCTGCTCACCCTGCAGCACCGCCGTTTCATCGAGGTTCGCGGCACCACGGCACCCCATCGGGGCAGCTATCTGTTCGACCTGGGAAATGAGGGTAGAGAGCGAGCCCGAGGAGGCGCTGGAGGCCAGCCAGTACGTCGGACCGGTGCCGGTGCCTCTCTCCCAATACCGCCACTGGATCCACGCCCAATCGATTCAGCTGGCCCACGTGACCCAGGAGTCGCTGCAGGCGGGATTCAGCCACCTGGTGCTGAACCAGTCGATCTTCGAGATTCTGGGCCCGGCGGTCAACTCCTCGAAGTCGATCTTCCTCTATGGCCATCCCGGCAACGGAAAGACCGCGATAGCGGAGGCCATCTCCAGAATGCTGGGCGGTGAGCTCTACCTGCCGTACGCGGTGGATATCGACGGCCAGATCATGCTGGTGTTCGACCCGGTGCATCACCAGGAGATCGAGACCGAGGACAAGGTCCTCGGGATCGAGTCGCTCTGGCGGAGCGGGCCCGAGCTACGACCGGCGCTATGCCCGGGTGCAGCGGCCGGTGGTCCTCACCGGCGGCGAGCTGACCCTGGACCAGCTCGACCTGCGCTACGATCCGTTCACCAAGCTGTACCAGGCTCCCTTCCAGGTGAAGGCCAACGGCGGCGTCCTGATCGTCGACGACTTCGGCCGGCAGCGGGTACCGCCCCGCGACCTGCTCAACCGCTGGATCGTGCCGCTGGAAAAGCGGATCGATTACCTGACCCTGCACACCGGCGGCAAGTTCCCGGTGCCGTTCGACTGCCTTCTGATCTTCGCCACGAACCTCGATCCTGCCGAGCTGGTCGAGGAGGCCTTTCTCCGGCGCATTCACTACAAGATCCCGGTGGTCGATCCCACCCGGGCTCAGTACGAGGAGATCTTCGAGCGGGTGCTGCATCGCACGCGGCCTGAGCTACGACCCCGGGGCGGTCGAGCCTACATCTTCACCGAGTTCTACGACAAGCACGGGATTCCTCCGCGGGGCTGCCATCCGCGCGACTGATCGCCCATGTGGAGGACATCGCGAAGTACCGGGAGAGTCGCGCCGCAACTCACCCCCGAGCTGGTCGATCGGGCCTGCCGGTCCTACTTCCTGGAGAGTGGGCCAGCATGACCGGGGTCAAGCCGGGCGCAACGCCGATCCGTTCAAGCCGGACGTGCCGGTCGAACCATTGCGCCGGCAGATGCACGAGCTGGAGCGAGGCCTGTCCATCCGCATCGAGGAGCAGGCCCGGGAAAACCGGCGGCTCCGGCGGCTCTGGATGGGAACGGTGGTGACCGGCGCGCTCCTGCTCGGCTTGGCCACCGCGCTGGTGATCGTGTCTGCCCGCCACGGTCTCCCCGGCACCGTGGCCGACGTGATCGAGGCCCGGCAGTTCCTGCTGCGGGACGCCGAACGGAGCGATTCGGGGCACCTGGGCCACCGCCGACAAGGGCTCGATCCGCCTCCAGCTCCAGGCTCCCGGGAGCAAGGCCGGCCTGAGCCTCGCGTCTCGATGGCCGACGGGCCTCCGGGATTACGGTCCGCGACTCGCGCGGGCCGCTCCCGCGCGGTACTCGGGCTGCTTCCCGGATCAGACCGTGAGCCTGCTGTTCGCCGACGAGAACGGCACCACCCGGACGGTGCTGAGCCTGGTTCGGGGTGGCGTCGTCCACCCTGGTATTTGCCGACCGGAGCGGCAGTGCCAAGGTCGGCATGGGAGTGGATGCCCGGGGGCAGAGCACCCTGACCCTCCCCGAGCCGCCCGAGAGCCGAGTTGAACGCCGACGCCCGAAGAGGCGGCCCGTCCCGACTCCTCCCCCCGAGAGCTCAGCCGAAAACGACTCCGTCCCGGCCGTAGCGGCTTAACAGATCTAGCCGGCCGGAGGTCGGCAGGTAAGTTCGAGAGAGTGCACAAGTTTTCACCACGGTGTGCTGTCCCTTCCGAGGACCTCATCGACTAGCTGCAGCACCCGTGCGACACGCGTGTCTGCCGGAATGGGTGACGGCTGGTACGATCCGCTGGTGACGGGGTGCCTTCAACGGCATGGAAGATGCCCTGCGGAGGTCACGCGGATGAGCCGATGATGTCAAGGGCTCAGGCACCCCTCCCCAACTAGACCAAGGATCATGCGCATCCTCGTAACCGGCGGCGCCGGCTTCATCGGCTCCCACCTCTGCGAACGGCTCCTCGCAGAGGGCCACCATGTCGTCTGCCTGGACAACTTCTTCACCGGCCGCCGAGAGAACATCGAGCACCTGCTCGATCACGAGCAGTTCGAGGTCCTCCGGCACGACGTGACCGAGCCGCTCTTCATCGAAGTCGACCAGATCTACAATCTGGCCTGCCCGGCCTCGCCGATTCATTACCAGTACAACCCGGTCAAGACCGTCAAATCGAACGTGCTGGGCACCATCAACATGCTGGTGCTGGCCAAGCGGCTCCGGGCTCGGATTCTCCAGGCCTCGACCTCCGAGGTGTATGGCGACCCCACGGTGCATCCTCAGACCGGAGAGCTATTGGGGCAACGTGAACCCGATCGGCCCCCGCTCCTGCTACGACGAAGGCAAGCGCGTCGCCGAGACGCTGATGATGGACTATCACCGCCAGGACAAGCTCGACATCCGCATCGCCCGGATCTTCAATACCTACGGGCCCCGCATGGCGGAGAACGATGGCCGGGTGGTCTCCAACTTCATCGTGCAGGCGCTGCGGGGACAGGAGCTGACCATCTACGGCACCGGCGAGCAGACCCGCTCGTTCTGCTACGTGGACGAGCTGGTGGATGGACTCATCCGGCTGATGGCCGCGGAAGAGAGACACGAGCCGGTGAACCTCGGGCAATCCGGTCGAGTTCACCATCCGCGCAGCTGGCCGAGGAGGTCTTCCGCATCGTCGGCGGCAACCCCCGGGTGACCTATCGCCCCCTTCCCCAGGATGATCCGACCCAGCGGAAGCCGGACATCACCCGCGCCCGCGAGTGGCTGGGCTGGGAGCCGAAGATCGCCCTGAGCGAGGGCCTGGCCCACACGGTGGAGTATTTCCGCCAGCACGCTGACCCGCGGCTTCAAGGCCGGGACGGGCATTTGGTGAGGTGGCCGCCATTCGATCGCTCCACGGCGAGTAGTCGCTCCCCGGCCCAGACGCTCTCCCTGGGCCGGGCACCGCAAGGTCCTTCCGTACTATATTCCGCGCCTGTTCAGCCGCGGCGCACTCCTGCCCCGCTGCCCATCCACTTCTGGGCGGGTACCCGCCCCGATGCCCCGCTGAGGAATGTCGATTAAATCCGACCGCTGGATCCGCCGGATGGCCCGTGAGCACCGGATGATCGAACCGTTTGTCGATGGCCAGGTGCGGGAAGGCGCCATATCGTACGGGGTTTCCTCCTACGGCTACGACATGCGGGTGGCTCCCGAGTTCCGCATCTTTACCAACGTGCTCTCCGCCATCGTCGATCCCAAGCACTTCGACGACCGGAGCTTCGTCAAATTCGACGGGGACGTCTGCATCGTGCCGCCCAACAGCTTCGCGCTGGCCCGCTCGGTGGAGTACTTCCGGATCCCCCGAAACGTGCTGACCATCTGCCTGGGGAAATCCACCTACGCCCGCTGCGGCATCATCACCAACGTGACCCCGTTCGAGCCGGAGTGGGAAGGCTATGTCACCCTGGAGATCAGCAACACCACTCCCCTGCCCGCCAAGATTTACGCCAACGAAGGGATCTGCCAGGTCCTCTTCTTCGAAGCCGACGCGGACGACGTTTGCCAGACCAGCTATGCCGACAAGAAGGGCAAGTACCAGAAGCAGACCGGGGTGACCCTGCCCAAGCTCTAACCACGACGCCCGTATGCGTTACTGTAGTGTCCATCCCGCTCCTGCTCATGCTGCCGGTCACCCTGCTGGGTCAGGGTAACGCCGACGGCTCAACAGTCGGATTCGGTCCCGCACCCGATTCAGACGGCCCGGCCGCTGACACTGCCTACCCTCCGGCCTCCGGTCGCCGACACCGGGATCTTCAGTCCGCTGCCGCTCCCTCCCGGCAACGAGATCCGCCGGCCGAATGGGAGCCCGGGACCGAAGTACTGGCAGCAGCGGGTGGATTACCACGATTCGGGCCACCCTGGACACCTCGGCCAAACGGCTCACCGGGTCCGAGATCATTCAGTACAGCAACAACTCTCCCGACACGCTCGGATTCCTCTGGCTTCAACTGGATCAGAATCTCTTTCGTACCGGCAGCACCGGGTCGTTGCTGTTCGCCTCCGAGAGCCGGTTTGGCGGGGCCGGGTTTTCTGGCGGGTTCGAGATCGATTCCATTCTCCAGTGCAGCAGCCACGGAGGAAGCGGCAGCGGGAGCGCAGCCGCCCGGCGCAAGCGCCGGGCGCAGGCTCCGGCCAAGGTTCACCGCCTCGCTGCGGATCCGTCGCCGCTGAAGACCAGGGTGGACGACACCATGATGTACCTGGAGCTGGCCAGCCCATTGCCGCCCGGGGGCAAGACGGTTCTGGAGCTGAGCTACGGCTTCAACATTCCGGAGCACGGGGCCGACCGGATGGGCCGGGATGGCAGCTTGTACGAGATCGCCCAGTGGTATCCCCGGATGGCGGTCTACGACGACGTGCACGGCTGGAACACCGATCAGTATCTCGGTCAGGGCGAGTTCTATCTGGAGTATGGCAACATCGAGTATGAGGTGACCGTTCCGGCCGGGTACATCGTGGCCGGAACCGGCGTGTTGCTGAATCCGGCCGATGTCCTGACCACGGCCCAGCGGGGCCGGCTGGCCACGGCCCTCAAGTCCGACACCACGATCCACATCGTAACCGAGCCCGAGCTGAGCTCGGGGGCCGCACGTCCGGTCAAAGAAGGGTCGCTCACCTGGCGCTTCAAGGCCGACAATGTTCGGGACGCGGCCTGGGCGGCCTCGCCCGATTACTTGTGGGACGCCGCGCGCTGGGAGGGAGTCCTGGCGCAGGCGTACTACCGCCCGAGCGCGGTGGACACCTGGAAGGACGCGGCCAAGATGAGCCGCTTTTCCATCCAGGAGTACAGTACCCGCTGGTTCAGCTATCCCTATCCGCAGATTTCGGCCATCGAGGGGCCTGTTTCCGGCATGGAATACCCCATGGTGGCCATGGAGGCCAAGGGCGAGAGCGGTCCCGATCTCTACAATGTGGTGACTCACGAGATCGGCCACATGTGGTATCCCATGGTGGTGGGCTCCGATGAGCGGCGCTACGCCTGGATGGATGAGGGATTCAACACCTTCATCAACACCTTCTCCGAGGAGTCATACTGGAAACGGAACGATGCCGCGGTTCGGCAGCGGGAACGGCAGCTGGTCATCGGAATAGATCAGATGCCCACCGCCCAGCCGATTCTCACGCCGGCCAACCGCTACCGGACCAGCGACAACCTCCTGAGCCTGGCATACGTCAAGCCGAGCATCGAGCTGCTCACGTTGCGCAACAAGGTGCTTGGCCCTCAGGTATTCGATAGCGCGTTCCGGGAATACACCCGGCGCTGGGCTTTCAAGCACCCTCAGCCGGCCGATTTCTTTCGAACCATCGAAGAGGTCTCTGGTCGGGACCTGTCGTGGTTCTGGCGCGGATTCTTCTACACCACCGCCGCGCTGGACCAGTCGGTCGAGAGCGTGAAGCCGGACTCCGCCGGCGGTGCCCAGGTGACGTTAGTGAACCTGGGCGACGCGGTCATGCCGGTGGAGCTGGAGCTCGGCTTCGAAGATGGCACGACGGATGTGGTGAAGCTGCCGGTCGAGATCTGGTATGGCGGCAACCGGTACGTCTACCAGATCAAGCCGGCCAAGACCATCGTGAGCGCCAGGGTCAACCCGGACGGCACCTTGCCCGACGCCGTGCTGACAAACGATGTCTGGAGAACGACCTGCCGCCACCGCCACTCCGTAGAATCCTCTCCATGCGAATGCTCCTTCTGAGCCTGTTAGCAACCGCGCAGCTCGCCGCGCAACAGCCGGCGGCACCGTCACAGACAGACTCCTCAGACGCAGGGCGATCGCTCGCCCTTTCGCCGCCTCGAGCTGCCCGCGCCGAACCGGCTGCGCACCGGCGCCGGCGCACCCGGCCCCGACTACTGGCAGCAGCGGGTGGATTACGTCATCCGCGCTTCGCTGGATACCGCTGGCCCAGGCGGTTACCGGCGAGGAGCGAATCACCTATTCGAACCGCTCGCCCGACACCCTCCGGTATCTCTGGCTTCAGCTGGACCAGAACCTCTTCAACAGCTCCAGCCGCGGGTCTCTGATCTTCGACCAGAGCTCCCGCTTCGGCACCGCCGGGGCCCAGGGCGGGTTCACCCTGACCAAGGTGCAGCTGGCCGCCTCAGCAAAATCCTCGAGCCGCCCGGCACGTCCGGCCACCGCTCTCACATACGTGGTCAACGGCACGATGATGCGGGTGGATCTGCCCCGCCCGGTTCCTCCCGGCGGCCGCGAAGTGCTGGAGATCGGCTGGTCCTTTCCCTTTGGTCCCAACAGCAACCGAATGGGGGTCGAGCAGATCGACGGGAGCTATGTGTATGAGGTGGCCCAGTGGTACCCGCGCCTTGCGGTGTATGACGATGTGCGGGGCTGGAACACCGAGCAGTACCTCGGGCAGGGCGAGTTCTACCTGGAGTACGGGAGCTTCGACGTCAGCCTGACCGTGCCCAGCAACATGTTGGTTGCCGCCACCGGCACGCTGCAGAACCCGGCTCAGGTCCTGACCGAAACTCAGCGCAACCGGCTCAGCCGAGCCCGCTCCAGCGACTCGACAGTGGTCATCCGGGGCAAGGATGAGGTAAACGATCCGGCATCGCGTCCAGTCTCGCCCAGGGGAACGCTGACCTGGCGCTTTACGGCGGACAGCGTACGCGATTTTGCCTGGGCAGCGGCCCGGCACTTCGTCTGGGACGCCGCGCGTGCCAACGGCGGCCGGACGCTGGCCATGAGCTTCTATCCGCCCTCGGCGGAGCCCATTTGGAACCAGTCCACCCAATACATCCGGTTTGCCATCGAGAACTACTCCTCGTGGTATCGGTATCCCTACCCGGCCGCCATCAACGTGAATGGCATCGAGGGAGGGATGGAATACCCGATGATCGTGTTCTGCCACAACCGGACCGACGGGCCGGCGCTGTTCAGCGTAACCGACCACGAGATCGGCCACACCTGGTATCCCATGGTGGTGGGTAACAACGAGCGGCGATACGCCTGGATGGATGAAGGATTCAACACCTTCATGAATTACTACAACTGGGAAAAGAAGTATCCCGGCACCTACAATCGGCGAGGCAATCCCAACATCTACATCCCCTTTGCGCTCAGCGGGCGGGAAGACCCGATCATGACCCCGGCTGATCAGATTCGGGGTAATCTCAGCGTTACGGCCTACACCAAACCCGGCCTCGCCCTCATCCTCCTCCGGGATAGAATCATCGGCCGCGAACGATTCGATCCAGCGTTTCGGGAATACATTCGCCGCTGGGCGTATAAGCACCCGACGCCGGCCGACTTCTTCCGCACCATCGAGGATGGCGTGGGTGAAGATTTGAGCTGGTTCTGGCGCTCCTGGTTCTACACCACGGAGCGACTGGATCAGGCGGTAGACTCGGTGAGGTCGATCGATTCGGCGGGGGTGACACTATCCCGGGTTTACCTGCGCAGTGTGACGCCGATGCCGATGCCGGTCGAGCTGGACCTCAGGATGGAGGGCGGCACCTCCCAGCACCTGAGCCTGCCGGTGGAGATCTGGTATGCCGGCTCCCAGTACACCCTCCAGGTGCCAGGCCCCAAGCGTGTGGTAGGCGCGGCGATCGATACCCGGAACTTCTACCCCGATGTGCGGCGGGAAAACAACGCCTGGATGGCCCCCGCAAGCGGAAAGAGCGACAGTGCCAGCGGTAAGAGCGGTAAAAGCGGTAAGAGGAATAGCGAGTAGCGGGAGCGGTAGTTGACGTACCCGTCATTCTTTTCGCCTCTACCGCTCTACCGCTCCTACCGCCTCCGGCTCCTACCGCTCCTACCGCCTATCTCGTCCTCAGCTGCCAGAGCCCACTCAGCATGTCGATGGCGTAGAGCGATCCATTCGCCAGCTGCACGCCCCAGGTATAGGTGTTCCCTGTCCCCCCGGGTTTGATCTGGCTCAGCAGCCGGCCGGACAGATCGCCGCTCAGAGTACCGGAGATGTCCAGCGCCACTACTCCCGCGTTGTAATAGGCAGCATAGAGCACCTGATTCGGCTCGTCGATCCAGAAGTTGTGGGTGCCCGCGCCGTTGAGGTGGAAGAAGGCCACTTCGGCTGGATGAGCCAGGTCTGAGACATCCACCACGTGGATATCTCCGCTCGATCGGGACCCGATCACACCCGGCCCTTCCTGTCCGATGAACAGGTAACGCTTCTCCCCCGTGACGGGATTGTGGAACCACCATCCGTTGTGCACCGCTGGGCTGCTGCTGCTGTTTGCCGCGGTGATCAGGCGGCTCACTTCTACCGGCGCTGATGGCGAGCCACCCCGGATTCCATTCCCCACATCGTAAAGGATGAAGCCTTCGTCCCAGGCGAACACGAATGCCAGGCCGTCACGGACGAAGGTGTCGTGAATTCCGTAATGCGGCGGGATCGGCTCGCGGTGCACCAGTCTGGGCGATGATGGCTCGCTCAGGTTGTAGATCAACAGCGCCGGCTCGTTCTGGGTATCGGACCCGGTAGCTCCCGGGTTCTTTGCGGCGAAGGCGTGCAGCTGCCCATCGAGATTGGCGAGGGTAACGGTGTGGACTCCGCCGAAAGGAACGCTGGCGGCGCCAACGAAATCCGGATGCGCCGGATCGGTCAGCCGATAAACGTAGACACCCCCGTCCTGCCCAAAGTCTCCCCCGCTTTCGCCGCTCAGCACCAGCAGCTGGCCATCTTCGCTGACCTGGACGTCGCTGACGGTTCCGATATTGGGGATGGTGACTGAGCTGGTGAAGGACGGCGCGCCGGCGGCGTCGAGAGTCCAGACATTCAACACGTTCCCCTGTTCTTCCCGGAAGTTCCAGGTTCCGGTATACGCGTGGTTTCCAAACACCCACAGGTCCGAGCTGTACCGGTCGGGAACGTTGTTCCCTCCCCCGGCAACACTCAGCACCACAGGACCGCCGCTGCCCTGTGCTGCTGTCTCAGTGAACCCGATGGGGGAGCCCGTCAATCCCACTGCAGTGGCTTGCGCGTGCTGGTCGCCGATGGTCGGGCCCAGGATGAATTGCGTCGAGGCAGTCCCGTCCGATCCAGTGGTGGATGAGGCCGAAGTGATGCTGCCGCCTCCGTCGACCACCGCCCACGTCACCGTCACCCCGGGCGCCGGCCGGTCCTGGTTGTCGGTTACCCGAACCACCAATGGGCTGGCCAGCTGGGCAGCTGGGATTCCCCACCTGGTGATCGCCGCTGAGGGCTTCGATCGTGGTGGGAACCGTGGGCTGGACCGTGGAATCGTCGCCGCAGGCCAGACAATCCCGCCGCGAGCAGCGCCAACAGGACCTGCCTATTCATTGTGATGATCATGATGACCATGGTGGTGGTCGGCCGCCATGGGCGCCGTGTCCTGCGCCACACCGTACCGTCCCATCCGGTGCAACGGAAGCCCGACGTTGAGCCGGCTCCCTAAGCTCAACGACCAGAACGAAGTTTTGCCGTAGAAGGACTCCGCGTTGAACAAGCCGCCGTTCACGTCGGCGATGCGTCCATAGGAAATCTCAACGAACGGCAAGGCCGCCAGCACCTTGGCCAGGGTGAGCTGGAATCCATACCCTGCGGTGTGGACCGTCCAGCGCGTGGTGCCCAGAATGGAGTTCTCCGAATGAGGACGGGCCGAGCGAAAAGGGTCCACGAGCCGCTGTTCCTCAGGACGCTCAGTGCGCTCGAACCGATACAGGAGACGATGACGGCCGAGGGTCCATGCACCTTCTCCCAGAAAGCTGTGGAAGACAAAGAACCCCTCGGCCTCCGAGGTTTGCGCCCATTCCATCAGGGCATACGCCGGAGAGCCGCGCAGCGAGCCGGTCCACCGGCCGGATGCGCTCCACTTGCTTTGATCGGTCCCGAACCCTTCCCGGTGCTCCGGAGAGTGGACGTCGGCATGCGATCCCTGCAGCTCGAGATGCGCCCCAGGGTAGACCGTGAACCTGGCAGACCACGAGTCGCCGAAGCGGGACATGTTAGGCCAGCTCTCCGGCCGCTCCGGCTCGTCGCCGTTGAAAAGACCTCCCTCCAGCAGAACCGGGCCCGCCCTGACGCCCAGGATAACCACGGCACGTTCCAGGATCTGGGCCAGATGGTGATTGACCGGGTAGCGCACCGGCGGGCGTGACATGGGGTCATCAGTCCCGAACGGCGCGAACCCTTTGCCGGCAGACAGCGAGGCGGAGGAGGTTCCGAACGGGTGCACGTACGACAGCATTACCTCATGGACGTAGGTGTGGGGGTGCCGCCGGTCCATGAAGCCCTCGCCCCAATCGCCCAGGGCGAGCTCCCCGTTGGGGATGGTCAAACCCTCGAGGTTGAGCGTAGCCAGCAGCCGCAGGCGATCCTCGAACGCTCCGCCATGAGCCATGACGGTCGGCTGGACCAGCCGCACTTCTCCCAGCGAGCCACCATGCGGTATCGGATCGGCCCAGGTATACACCGGGACCGCGTTAGCCCCGAACTTGATCCAGGCGGGAGCCTGCCCCAGCCCTTGGCCCGGGAGCAGGACCATGGCAACGATTGCTAAGGGGAGAAACCGTCTCAGTCGGACTCGGCTACGGCCGCCCGACCGGAGGTGAGGCTGGCCCGAAGAAAGTCCCGGTTCATCCGGGTAATGGTGTCGATGCTGATGAGCTTGGGGCAGGCTTCCTGGCACTCCCCGTAGAGGGTGCAACCACCGAAGTTCTCGATGTCCATCTGGGCGACCATCCGCAGAGCGCGGCGATAGCGCTCCGGCTGGCCCTGAGGCAGTAGCCCCAGATGGGTCAGCTTGGCCGCAGTAAACAGGGAGGCCGAGCCATTGGGACAGGCGGCCGCGCACGCCCCGCAGGCAATGCACTGGGCCGCATCCATCGCGGTGTCTATCGTCTCCTTCGGGATCAGGATGGTGTTCCCGTCGGGAGCTCCTCCGGTTGGCGCGCTGACATATCCGCCGGCCTGAATGATCCGGTCCAGGGAGGTCCGGTCCACCACCAGATCTCGAACAATGGGGAATGCCCGGACCCGCCAGGGCTCGACCGTGATCACCTCGCCGTCCTTGAAGCTCCGCATATGCAGCTGACAGGTGGCGGTGCCCCGCATGGGACCATGGGCCACGCCATTGATCATCAAACTGCACGATCCACAGATCCCTTCGCGGCAGTCGTGATCAAAGGCGATCGGGACCTCCCCCCGCTGCATCAGCCCCTCGTTGAGGACATCGAGCATCTCGAGGAAAGACATATCGGGACTGATCCCGGCGGCCTGGTACTCGACCAGGCGTCCCGGCGCGGATGGGCTGGGCTGGCGCCAGACGCGGAGGGTGAGGTTCATCGGGTGCTCCAGTCGCCAGTCGCCAGTCCCGAGTCGCCAGCAATCGGCAGGCGGGCAAACAGAAGATGTGAGCCTGACGCGTGGGCTGGTGACTGACTAGCTGCGGACTGGGGGCTGGCGACTCACTTGTAGCTCCGCTGGGCCAGATGCACGTACTCGAATTCCAGCGGCTCCTTGTGCAGCTGGGGCTCCCGGTTTGCTCCCGCATACTCCCAGGCTGACACATAGGCGAAATCCTGGTCGTTCCGCAGCGCCTCACCGTCCGGCGTCTGGTACTCCACCCGGAAATGTCCGCCGCAGGACTCTTCCCGGTCCAAGGCATCCCGGCACATCAGCTCACTCAGCTCCAGGAAGTCGGCAACCCGGCCGGCCCGCTCCAGCGCCTGGTTCAGCTCGGCATCGCTGCCGGGAACGTTGACGTTTCGCCAGAACTCCTCGCGCAGCACCGGAATCTGGGCCAGTGCTTCCCGCAGCCCTTGGGCACTGCGCGCCATTCCGCACTTGTCCCACATCAGCTTCCCCAGCTCGCGATGGAAGGAATCCACCGTGCGCTTGCCCTTGATTCCAAGCAGCCTGCTGGTATAGCTCCGCGACCTCCGCCTCGGCGCGGGCGCACTCAGGATGGGAGGCGTCGATCTTGTTCAGCTTGGCGGAAGCCAGGTAGTCGGCGATGGTAGCCGGCAGAATGAAATAACCGTCAGCCAGGCCCTGCATCAGCGCACTTGCTCCCAGCCGGTTGGCACCATGATCGGAGAAGTTTGCCTCGCCGATCACATGCAAGCCCGGGAATGGTGCTCATGAGGTTGTAGTCCACCCAGAGCCCGCCCATGGTGTAGTGGACGGCGGGGTAGATTCGCATCGGCGCCTCGATACGGATTCTCGTCGGTGATTCGCTGGTACATCTCGAACAGGTTGCCGTAGCGGTCGCGAATGGTGGGCTCTCCCAGACGTCTGATCGCATCGGCAAAGTCGAGATACACGCCGAGCCCGCTCTCACCGACCCCCCGGCCTTCATCGCAGACCTCCTTGGCCGCTCGGGAGGCGATATCCCGGGGAGCCAGATTGCCGAAGCTGGGATACTTCCGCTCCAGGTAGTAATCCCGCTCCGACTCAGGGATCTCAGAGGGCAGCCGCTTGTCACCTTGACTGCGCGGCACCCAGACTCGCCCGTCATTCCGAAGCGATTCGCTCATCAGGGTCAGCTTCGACTGGTAGTCGCCACTCACCGGAATGCAGGTGGGATGGATCTGGGTGAAGCACGGATTGGCGAACGCGGCTCCCCGCTTGTGGGCCCGCCAGATTGCGGTGGCGTTCGACCCTTTGGCGTTGGTGGAGAGATAGAAAACATTGCCGTAGCCGCCCGTGCCCAACACCACGGCGTCGCCCACATGGGAGGTGATCTTACCCGAGACCATATCCCGGGTCACGATTCCTCGGGCCTGACCATCGATGACGATCAGATCGAGCATCTCGGTTCGGGGATACATCGTCACCCCGCCCCGGTCGATCTCCTTCTGCATCTGCTGATATGCGCCGAGCAGCAGCTGTTGACCGGTCTGGCCCCGGGCGTAGAACGTCCGGGAGACCTGAGCCCCACCGAAAGAGCGGTTGGCCAGCAGGCCGCCGTATTCCCGGGCAAAGGGGACGCCCTGGGCCACGCACTGGTCGATGATCTCGACGCTCAGCTGCGCCAGCCGGTAAACGTTGGCCTCGCGGGAGCGGAAGTCTCCGCCTTTGACCGTATCGTAGAACAGGCGATAGATGCTGTCGCCGTCGTTCCGGTAGTTTTTGGCCGCGTTGATTCCGCCCTGGGCCGCAATGCTGTGGGCCCGCCGGGGCGAATCCTGAAAGCAGAAGCACTTCACCTGATAACCCAGCTCACTCAGCGAGGCGGCGGCCGATGCGCCGGCCAGACCGCTCCCCACCACCAGAACGGTGTACTTCCGCTTGTTGGCGGGGTTCACCAGCCGCATCTCGAACCGGTGCTTGTCCCATTTCTGTTCGATGGGGCCGGCGGGCACTCTGGAACGCAATTCGATCATCGGACCACCCCGGCGTACACCGCGAGCGGAATCACGGTAAAGCCCAGCCAGACAAGCACCGCCAGCACCATTGCCACCGTACGCCGAAGCGGATTGGGAGAGGGCGGACTCATGCCTAGACTCCGCCCGCTGCTCCAGACGCCGTGATACAGATGCAGACCGACCGCGGCCATCGCCACGAGATAAACCACCACCACCACAGGATTGTGGAATCCGGTTGCGACGTTGTGGTACGGATCGCCCTCGACGAAGTCCGGGTGGGCTGTGCCGATGGTGAAGTGGAGAATGTGATAGATGAGAAAGGCCAGGATCAGCCCGCCGCCCCAGCGTATGCTGCGCGAGGCCCAGGTGGAGACCTGCGGCTTGCGCCCGGCGGCATATGCGACCGGTCTGGCCTCGACCCGCCGCGCTGCGAGCTGCACCGCAGCCACAACGTGCAGAATGAGCGCGAGGAGCAAGATCAGGCGGGCCAGCCCAGAGCGCGCCGCCGGTGCCGTGGAGGAACGCGCTGTACGCATTGATTCTGGTTGGCCCCTGAAACACCAGAAGGTTGGCTACGCACGTGGGTGATGAGATACGCCACCATGATCAGGCCGGTCACGGCCATGATCACCTTTTTCCCCACCGACGAGTCCCACAGCAGCCACAGCCGAGTCATCTGGCAGCTCCGCTCACGCGTCTACCACCGCCTGGGTCGAGCGCACGGCCTCGGCCGACTTACGGAGCTCCTCGCGTTCAGCGTCGGTAAGGGTCACCTCGATGATCCGCTCGAGGCCGTTTCTCCCCAACTTGCAGGGAACTCCACAGAAGACGTCGCGGAGACCGAACTCGCCCTTGCAGCCATGCCGAGCAGGGCAGGATCCGCTTCTTGTCGAGAGCAATCGCCTCGACCATCTGCACCGCAGCGGCACTCGGGGCATAGTACGCCGAACCGGTCTTGAGAAAAGCAACGATCTCGGCGCCGCCATTCCGGGTTCGATTGACGATCGCGTCGAGCTTCTGCCGATCCATGAGCTGGGCGACCGGGATGCCTGAGACCGTGGTATAGGAGACCAACGGCACCATGGTGTCGCCGTGTCCGCCGAGCACCATGGCCTGGATATCTTCGACGGAAACATCCAGCGCCTCGGCCAGAAACGTGCGATACCGCGCCGTGTCGAGCACTCCCGCCATGCCGAGTATACGCTCCCGGGGAAAGCGGGTCGCCTTCATGGCCACGTAGCACATCACGTCCAGCGGATTGGAGACCACCACGATGATGGACTTCGGGGCCACCCGGGATATCTGCTCGGTGACCGAGCGAACGATGCCGGCATTGGTCTTGACCAGGTCGTCCCGGCTCATCCCCGGCTTCCGCGCGATACCGGCGGTCACCACGAACACCTCGGCTCCGGCCGCCTCATCGTAGTTCCCGCTGCCGACGACCCTGGTATCGAAGCCCTCGATCGGACCGGATTGCCACTGGTCCAGGCCTTTGCCCTGAGGCACTCCGTCGACTACGTCGATCATGACCACGGTGCGCGCCAGATTCTTTTCGGCTAGTCTCTGCGCCGCCGTCGCGCCCACATTCCCTGCCCCAACAACCGCAACCTTGTTTAGCATTCCATGAGCTCTCTGCAGCGATGAAGGAGATGTAGCAGCCCAAGCCGCCGCAATATAGTTGTGTCCAGTGGAGAGGGAGTTCGCGAGTCCCCAGTCTTCAGCCGCCAGACTCGCGACGGCTACAGCTCCCACCCTGCTGCAGTGACTGGTGACTCGACGGACTGGCGACTGCCCCCCACCTGCCTGATCGCCTCGTACAGGACAATGCTCACGGCATTCGACAGATTGAGATTGCGCACCGGCCCGCGACATCGGGATGGTAAAGCAGCGCTCCGGGTGCTTCTCCAGAATCCGCTGCGGCATGCCCTCGGTCTCGCTCCCGAACACCAGACAGCTGTTCGGCTTGTAAGGAGCGTCCCAGAAGCTGCGTTCCGCGTTGGCGGAGAAGTAGAGACAGCGAGACCGATCCATCGCATCACGAAAGGCAAACCAGTTCGGGTGCACCCAGAGGTCCACCGCGTCCCAGTAGTCCAGTCCGGCTCGGCGGACCTCGGCGTCATTGATGCTGAAGCCCAGAGGCTCGATCAGGTGCAGCGAAGTGTCGGTAGCCGCGCAGAGTCGAGCGATGTTGCCGGTGTTGGGAGGGATCTGAGGTTCGATGAGCGCGACGTGAAGCGGCATCAGCCGCCCCGCGTGTGCATCTCGCGGTGCGGATCGGCCCGGAGAGACTCCAGCTGATAGAGCGCGCCTCGCTCGGGCGAGGTAACGCGGAGCTCGGCGCCGCGATCGGTTCGCCGGCGACCAGGTGTCCTCGATGCGCCGGGCGATCTCGTCGTCGGTGCATCCGTCCCGTAGCGCCTGGCGAAGGTCGAGCCCGTTCTCCCCATAGAGACACAGGAGCCAGGTCCCATCCGCCGTCAGACGGCTGCGGTCACAGGTCCGGCAAAACGGCTCGGTGGTTGACGCGATGATCCCGATGACGGCGCCGTTCGGGAGAGCAAAACGCTCGGCAGGAGCCCAGCCGTTTTCACTTATGGGGGTGATGACGCCGTAAACCTGCCCCAGACGCTCCAGCATCTCCTGCCTGGTCACCACTCGATCCATGGACCACTCAGTGGCGCCGCCAACATCCATGTACTCGATGAACCGCACTTCGGCCCGTTGCGCCCGGGCAAACTCGACCAGATCGATCAGCTCATCATCGTTGTAGCCGCGAACGACTACGACGTTGAGCTTCACCGGCTCCAAGCCCGGCCTGGCGGGCCGCCGCGATGCCGTCGAGCACGTCCCGGTGTCGTCCACTGCGAGCGAACTCCAGCATCCGGTCGGGCCGGAGTGTATCCAGGCTCACGGTAACCCGGGAAAGCCCGGCAGTCCCTGAGCTCCTCTGCATAGCGGGCCAGCAGGATGCCGTTGGTGGTGAGCGCAATGTCCCGGATCCCGCGATGGCGGCGCAGCAGCCGGACGAGCTTGGGAAGCTGGTGACGGAGGAGCGGCTCGCCTCCGGTCAGCCGCAGCTTGTCTACACCCAGAGCCGCGAAGATGCCCACCAGGCGGTCGATCTCTTCGAAGGAGAGAATGGAGTCGCGGGGCAGCCAGGCATACTCCTGTTCCGGCATGCAGTACCGGCAACGCATGTTGCAGCGGTCGGTGACGGAGATCCGCAGCGACTTAAGCGGGCGGTGAAATACGTCGGTAAGCGGGGAGGCGGGGCGGCAGGGCAGCAGGCGGCACTCATGATCTCGCGCTTTGGTCCCGGTAGGCCGACCAGCTTTCGGCTCAACCCCGCTTCCCCGCTTCCCCGCTTCCCCGCTTCCGACCCACTCCACGGACCCATCGACGAAGACTTCTCGCTTCCAGATCGGCACTCGCCGCTTCACTTCCTCGATCACATAGCGGCAGGCGGCGAACGCCTCGTCGCGGTGAGCCGAGGCAGCCACGATGGCAACGGCAACGTCACCGATCTGCAGAGTTCCGGTCCGGTGTTTCAGCGCGATGACGCAGTCCCACTGCGACTCCGCCTCCCGGACGATTCGGCCGCACTCGGCTTCGGCCATCGGATTGTAGGCCGAGTACTCCAGACGAAGCACCGATCGCCCGTCCTGGTGATCTCGCACCGAGCCGAGAAAGCTGGCGATCCCTCCGTGCCGGGGAGATTGCACCTGGGCCAGCAGAGCGCCGAGGTCGATCGCATCAGCGGTCAAATACATCGGCTCAACCACCCGAAAGGGGCGGGAGGATAGCAAGCTCGTCACCCGCGCGAAGCGCAGTGTCCGGCTCGACTTGGGTCAAATTCAGGGCGCAGAGTGGTTTGGGGGGGAGCCGCTCGCCGCCGGGAAAAGCACGGAGCCGCTCGAGCGCGTCGCTGACCCGTGCCGGATTTTCCAGCACCAGCTCCAAAGCGTCGCTGCCCAGCAGCTCGGCATAGCTGGCGAAGAGGAGAACCCGGATGGTGACGGTCGAGGCAACTGCGGTCATGATCGAAAGGTAACAAGAAGTCGCCCTGAGACTCGAAACCCAGGGCGACTTCGATGCGTTGAGGGAACCTGCTGCCTACATGCCCTGGGCCGGCTCGGCTTCAGGGGTGGTCTCGTCCGCGACGAGGGCCCGCAACTCTTTGCTGGGCTTGAACACCGGAACCGGACGGGCGGCCACTTCCACCGGGTCGCCGGTGCGAGGGTTTCGAGCCATGCGGGTCTTTCTACGACGGATCTTGAAGGTGCCGAAACCGCGGACCTCGATGTTGTGCTGCTGCTTGAGGGCTTCCTTGACCGCTTCCAGGAAAGCATCCACCACGCGGGCACAGTCTTTCTTGGAGATCATCGGCCCCGCTGTGCGGGCTATGGAGGCGGTCACCTGTTCGACGAGATCGGCCTTGGTCATGCATCCCCCAGGAGGGTTATGTCGGCGGAGCCAGGCGGGGAAACTATGGCCGATACTACGAGCTTACCCCTTGTCTGTCAAGGGGTTGCCGGATTGACCTCCGCTCCGCGCGCAGCGAGGCCATGAATTCGGCAAAGTGCGGCCAGGCGTCATGTGGTCCCGGAGCGGCCTCGGGATGGTACTGCACCGCAAACAGCGGAAGCTCGCGGTGCCGAATACCTTCGATGGTACCGTCATTCAGATTGACATGGGTGACTTCCAGAGCGGGGGCGCCGGGGATCCGGTTCGCCTCTCCAACTACCGCGAACCCATGGTTTTGGGTGGTGATAAGAACCTGACCGCTGCGAAGATCTCGGACGGGATGATTACCTCCCCGGTGCCCGTACGGCAGCTTGGCCGTGGAGCCACCATAGGCCAGCCCAATGAGCTGGTGGCCGAGACAGATTCCGAACGTGGGCAGTCCCGTGTCGGCCAGCTCGCGAATGGTCTGCAGTGCGTAGCCGACCGCCGCTGGATCGCCCGGTCCGTTGGAAAGAAAGAGGCCGTCAGGAGTTAGCTCTCGCACCTCTGCCGGAGAGGTATTGCCGGGCACTACCGTGACCCGACAACCGGCATTCACCAGCATGCGCACGATGTTCCGCTTCATCCCGAAGTCATACGCCACGACGTGAGGACCAGCGCCTTCGCTCTGCCGGACCCCGCTGCCGGCCCGCGATGCCAGGTCCAGTCCCACCATTGATGGAGAGGCGAGCAGCCGGGCCCGCATCGCCTCGTCGGGACCTTCTCCTTCAGCTACCACTCCCCGCATTGCGCCGCGGTCGCGCAGATGGCGGGTGAGCCGGCGGGTGTCGATGTTTTCCAGAATGGGTACACCAGCCGCGCCGAGCCAATCGTCGAGGGTTCGTGTGGCGCGCCAGTTGGAGGGGTGGCGGGACAGCTCCCGAACCACGACGCCGCTGATCTGCGGGCGGGCGGACTCCATGTCGTCCTCGTTCACCCCGTAGTTCCCGATCATCGGCGCGGTCATCACCACGATCTGGCCGAGGTAGCTCGGGTCGGTGAACGTCTCCTGATACCCGGTGAGATTGGTGGTGAACACCACCTCGCCGAACGCGGGCTCGACGCTCCTCGGCGCAGTGCCGGCGAACCAGGCGCCGTCCTCCAGCAATACAAAAGCGGGGCGATCGGTCACCCGATCGCCCCGGAGAATGAAAGCCTGTCGATCACTGCTTGGGCTGTGCGGGCGCGGGTGCGCCCTTGGCGGGAGTTCCGGCCTTAGGCGCCGGGGACGGTGTACCCAACGGGAGCGGGGCCGGCTGAGACTGCGGCGCGGCGTTGCTCGGAGCGTTGCCAGGACTGGCGCCGGTCTTGGGAGCTTCGGTGGAGGGCTCCGGTCCGAGCGGGAGCGGGGCCTGCTGCGCCGGCGCGGCGGGCGTCGCCGCGCGGAGCCGCTCCTGCAAGGCGCTGGAGTTGCCACCCCGGGGCACAAACGAGAGCACCAGCGACAGCAGCATGAAAATGCCGCCACACCACCAGGTCAGCTTGGTCAGGATGGTGACCGCCTGCCGGTCTCCCAGCACGGTCTCGGTCCCGCCACCGCCCAGCGACGCCAATCCGCCGCCCTGGCCGGCCTGCAGCAGGACGACCACGGAGAGGAGCAGCGCATCGAGCGCGAGGAGAACGACTAGGAAGGTGAACATTGGTCGTAATTCTAGATGAGTTGCGTGCCTGGAGTCTAGTCGCGAGTCGCGAGTCGCGAGTCGCGCTGCCAGACGGAATCGCATCGCCGAGCGAGGCGATCAATCTGTTGATACGATCCTGATAATCTCGCGCGCATTGCTACCGTTGAGTGATGGGAAACTATCGTCGATCTGGCTGTATGGCAAGCGCGCTCACAGCTTGCACTCGAGCTATATCGCATGCACCGCTTCTTTCCAGATCCGAGAGCGTTACGGGCTTACGGCTCAGCTGAGGCGCGCAGCCGTCTCCGTGGTTTCGAACATCGCCGAAGGAGCGGCGAAGTCTAGGCGATCGAGAGCAGTCCGATTTCTCAAGATTGCGCGAGGATCGGTGTGAGAGCTTGAATGCCAGCTGCTGCTCTCCCGCGATGTCGGTTACCTGTCAAGGCTGAGACTGGGCAACTCTGGACAGCGATTGCAGAGAAATCGGCAAGATGCTGAATGGCCTGATTCGGTCAATTCAGCAAGGTCCTCGGCATGACTCGACCTGACTCGCGACTCGCCGACTCCCGACTACCTACTCCACCTCATCGATCGACCTCGGCCAATCCTGCTTCAGCAGCCGCGACAGCGCCCGGTCGGCCAGAAGGCGCCCTCCAGTCTGGCAGCGGGCGCAGTAGTTGGTCTCGTTGTCGGCATAGCGGATCCGCTGAACCGGAGATCCGCAGACCGGGCAGGGCTTTCCGAACCGGCCATGCACCGCCATCCCTTCCCGGAAGGCGGTGACCTTCTCCGGGAAAGCGGTCTCCGGCCTCCTGCCGCAGGCGCTCGATCCATTCCTTCAGGGTCGCCCGGGTAGCGTCGGTACAGGGTCGCCACCTGCTCGTCGGTCAGCTTGCCGGTGAGAGCCAGCGGGGAGATCCGGGCCCGGTGCAGGATCTCGTCGGAGTACGCGTTGCCGATCCCGCTGAAGAGCCGCGGGTCGGTCAGGGCGCGCTTGAGCGTGTGATTCTCCGAGCGGAGCCGCTCCGAGAAATCCTCGAGCTCGCGCGTCCAGCACCTCCAGCCCACCGCGCTCGAACGCCCGAAGCTGCTCGGACCCGGCCACCAGATGGATCGAGGCTCGCCGTTTGGTTCCGGCCTCGGTGAGCTGCAGTGAGCCATGGGGAAACTCCAGCGCGGCCAGCACCAGCTTCCCGCCGGCCTTGGCCTCCGGCGGCTTCCAGCGGAGCCGGCCCGCAATCATCAGGTGGATCACGATGAAGAGCTCGTCCTCGACACTGCAAGCACAATCCGCTTGCCCAGCCGCTGCAGTCCGGTCACTCGCTTTCCCTCGCAGACCGAAGGGGGAGGCTCGACCGACCGCAAGATGAATGGGCTGCGAAAGACCAAGCGGAGCAGCGGCTGGCCCAGAATGCGGGGGGCCAGCTGCTCCAGGTACAGGGTGATGTCGGGAAGCTCGGGCATGATGGGTGGGCCGCCGTTGCACGGCGAAGCCGAGTGCTGCGCTAGCCTTCTATCAGGTCGAATCCGCCGGACGGTCGCACCTTGGCCTTGGAGCCCTGGTCGATCACCTCGGCCCAGCTCTCCGGATTCAGGCTGGCACCGCCGACCAGGACACCGTCGAGCTGGGGCCGGGTCAGCAACGAGGCGACGTTCGCCGGGCTCACGCTGCCTCCGTAGAGAATAGGGACTCGATGGCTGACGCCTGTTGCGCCCCAGCTCCATCCGGATCAGCTCGTGGATCTGGGCCGCGTCATCCGGCGTGGCGTTCTTGCCGGTGCCAATGGCCCACACCGGCTCGTACGCCAGCACAACCTGCTCCCAGTCCTGAGGCTGGAGCGCGGCCAGCACCGCACCCAGCTGCCGCACGATGACGTGTTCCGTGCGCCCACCGTCGCGCTCGGCCAGGGTTTCTCCGACGCAGACCAGCGGCGTGATTCCGGCGGCCAGCGCGGCCCTGGTCTTTCGCCCGACTTGCTCGTCGGTTTCCCCGAACAGGTGACGCCGCTCCGAGTGGCCTACCAGGGTCAACCTGGCTCCTACCTCGGTAACCATCGGAATGGAAATCGCGCCGGTGAACGCGCCCTTGGGCTCCCAGTGAACATTCTGGGCGCCGACGGTCACGTCGGAGCGGCCCTTCATGGCATCAGCCAGAGGCGGCAATCGACACCGCCGGCGGAAAGAACCAGAGTTGCCTGCCCTCCATCGGAGACGTGAGCGCCAGGAACTTCTCGGCAAAAGCGCGCGCCTCCGCGGGCCCGTGATTCATCTTCCAATTGGCCGCAAAGGTGAGTTGCGCGAGCTCGCTCATGATCGAGTGTCTTCAATGCTCACACTCCGTCCAGTGCGGCCACGCCGGGAAGCTCCTTGCCCTCGAGAAATTCGAGCGACGCGCCGCCTCCGGTAGAGACATGGGTGATCTTGTCATTGAGCCGAGCCTGGGCCACGGCCGCGGCGGAATCACCGCCGCCGATCACCGTCACTGCCCCATTCGCGGTTGCCTGGGCCATGGACCGCGCCACCGCAAGAGTGCCGTGGTCGAACGGCGGGGTCTCGAACACGCCCATCGGGCCGTTCCATACCACCGTGCCCGCCTTCTCGATGCTGGTGCCGAACCGCTTCTCCGTGGCGGGATCGATGTCGTAGACGGCCCAGCCTTGCGGGATGGCGTCGCGACGCGACGACCCGCGTCTCGGCGTCCGGCGATAGCTCGCGGGCGATGACGCCACCCTCCGGCAGGACCAGCTTGTTTCCGGCTTTCTTCATCAGCTCACGAGCCAAATCGAGCCGATCGGGCTCCACCAGCGAGTTGCCGGTTTCGAGGCCCATCGCCTTGAAGAAGGTGCAGGCCATGGCGCCGCCGAGAAGAATCTCATCGACCTTGGGCAGCAGCGCCTCGATCAGATCGATTTTGCCGCTGATCTTGGCTCCCCCCAGTACCGCCACGAAGGGCCGCTTGGGTTGGTGCAGTGCCTCGCCCAGATAGCGAAGCTCCCGCTCCATGAGAAACCCGGAGACCGCTGGCTTCAGGATCCGGGCAATGGCTTCGGTGCTGGCGTGGGCCCGATGGGCGGAGCCGAAGGCATCATTGACGTAGAGGTCGCCCAGCGCGGCAAACCGCTCGAGCCAAATCAGGGTCGTTCTTTTCCTCGCCGGGATAAAACCGGGTGTTCTCTGCCACCGCCACGCCGCCCCGAGGCAGCCGCTTGGTCAGGGTGGCGGCGTCGCTCGAGGTCGGGTCGGGCAGAAAGGTGACCGGAGAGCCCAGCAGCTTTTCCAGGGCGCGCACCACCGGCTGCATGGAGTACTTCGGATCGGGTCCGTTCTTGGGCCGGCCGAGATGGGAGAGCAGCACCAATCGGGCTCCCCGCTCCCGGAGGTATTTGATGGTGGGGAGCGCGGCCCGGATGCGGGTATCGTCGGTGACCTTGCCGTCCTTGAGTGGAACGTTGAAGTCCACCCGCACCAGCGCGCGACGGCCTTCCAGCGATGACTTGTCCAGCGATTCGAGCGAGCGCTTCACCGGGTGTTCCCGATATAGCGCAGCAGGTCAACGCACCTGGCCGAGTAGCCCATTTCGTTGTCGTACCACGAGGTGACATTGACCAACGTCCCGTTGACCACATTGGTCGACATCGCATCCACCGTACTCGATTGGAGCGAGCCGATGTAGTCCACCGAGACCAGAGGCTCTTCACTCACCGCGAGCACATCCTGCAGCGGCCCGGACTTGGCCGCCTCGCGGAAGGCCGCGTTGACCTCGTCGGCCGAGGTGGCCTTCTGCACTACGCAGGTCAGCGCCACGACGGAGACATCAGGCGTGGGCACCCGGAGGGAGACGCCGTCGATCTTGCCTTTGACCTCCGGCAGCACCAGCGAGGTGGCCTTGGCGGCCCCGGTCGTGGTAGGAATGATGGAGAGGGCGGCCGCCCGGGCGCGCCGCAGGTCTTTGTGGGGCAGATCGAGAATCTGCTGATCGTTGGTGTACGAGTGAATCGTCGTCATGAAGCCGCTGACGAAGCCGAACCGATCCAGGATCACCTTCACCACCGGAACCAGACAGTTGGTGGTGCAGCTCGCGTTCGAGATGATGTGGTGCTTGCCCGCGTCGTACGACTTGTGGTTCACTCCATAGACAATGGTGATGTCTTCCTTCTTGGCCGGCGCGGAGATGATGACCTTCTTCGCCCCGCCCTTGAGATGGAGCGCAGCCTGGTCCCGGTCGGTGAACCGCCCGGTGGACTCGAGCACGATGTCGACCCCGAGATCTTTCCAGGGGAGCTTGGCGGGATCCTTCTCGGAGAGCACCCGGATGGAATCGCCGTCCACGCAGATGCCGTCGGATTCAGGCGTCACGTCTCCCTGAAAGTGGCCGTGAACCGAGTCGTACTTGAGCAGGTGCGCGAGCGTTCTGGTGTCGGTCAGGTCGTTGACCGCGACGAAATCCAGGTCGCTGACCCGCATGGCCTTGGCGGCGCGGAGCACGTTCCGACCGATCCGGCCAAAGCCGTTGATGCCGATGCGAATGGGCATTGCTCTCCTCTTGGTAGTCGCGAGTCCCGAGTCGCGCGTCTCGCGCCTCGTCATCCTAGATCGCAGCCAGAGATCCGCTCAGTCGTGAGCCAGCTCCTGGCTCGCCCGGGCAAACGTCACCGCTTCGATCCGCGCGGCGCCAGCGGCGGCCAACGCCGCTCCAGCCGATGCCAGCGTGGCGCCGGTGGTGAACACATCGTCCACCAGTACTACGCTGAGTCCGGTCACGTCCACCGCCTGGAAGGCCTCCGCCACGTTGGCGTGGCGCGCCTCGGGAGTGAGCGCGGTCTGGGTCGGCGTCTCTCGCACCCGCCGTAGCGCGTCGCACCGGACCGGCGCTCCGGTGAGCGCGCCGAGAGCCGTGGCAATCCGCTCACTCTGATTGTACCCCCGCATCCTGAGACGCCGCTTTCCCAGTGGTATCGGTAACAAGGATACCCCGGCAGTCAATGGCTCGAGGTGCCGCATGGACAACGCCAGCGCCTCAGCAGCCCGGCTCCACCCTTCATACTTCAGCTGGTGCACCGCAGCTCTCGCGGAGCCCTCCAGCCACACCGCGCTGCGGACCCGGGAGAGCCCGGCGGGCCATTGCTGACACAGCCGGCAGTCGAGGTCCCGCAGGCTGGGTTGTCCGCAGCGGTGGCACAGCGGATGGGGCACGGGACGCCAGCGCGAGCGGCACACGCCGCAGATGAGGCTGTCATTTTCCCGCTCGGGCACCGGCTCGTGGCAAAGCAGGCACGCCGGCGGCAGCAGCCAGCGTTCGACCCGGGCAAGGGTCTCCCTAACGGAGTGCGCCATTCACCGCTGCCCGCATGACCTCGACCGGAGCGCGCTTGCCGGGAAACCAGCGCTCGAAGGCCGCGGCTCCCTGGGCCACCAGCATGGCGCGGCCATCCGCGGAGCGGCGAACCCGCGGCCGCACGCTGCGGATCCAGCTGGTCTCGCCGGGCGCATATACCATGTCGAGGGCCACGTCCGCCCGGGGAAACCGGCCCAGCGTCGATTGGAAGAGGATCTGTCGGGCTTGAGCCCCAGGGGAGTGGTGTTGATCAGCACCCGGCAGCTCGGAGGGCTCGGCCAGCGCAACGCCGCGCGAACCTATCCAACGCTCGAACTCATTCTGCCGGCGCGGATCCCGCGAACCGACTGCAATCGGTACCCCATGCTGCGCCGCGGCGACCGCCGCCGCTCTCGCCCCTCCGCCGGTGCCCTGGATGAACCACGGCTCCTGCCTCACCTCGAGCTGGTGCAAGGCCTCCAGCAGACCGGGCACGTCGGTGTTGTCTCCCACCGTCTTGCCGTCCTCGTTCCAGAAGGTGTTGCAGGCTTCGACCGTCTGCACCAGCTCACGGGACGTGTCGACCGACCGAGCGGCGATCTCCTTGTGAGGAACCGTCACGTTCCCACCGCCGCCCGCATGGGCAATGCCCTGGATGAGAGAAGGGAGATCTTCGGCCCGGCATCGAAGAGGCACGTACACCGCGGTCATTCCGAGGGCGCGGAAGGCGGCGTTGTGCATGGCGGGAGAGAGGGAGTGTGAGACCGGGTTTCCCAGAATGACGAGGACGCGGGAATTGCCGCTGATCACCGCACGGTGCCGGCCACCCGGCTGACCACCCCGCCGATCAGCTCCTGAAGCTCATCATAGGTCTGACGGTAGCTGGCGAGATCGGAGCCGAAAGGGTCGCTCACCTCGATGCGGCCCGCTTCCCGTCCGGCGTAATCGCCCAGCACATGGACCTTCTCTTCTCCGCCGAGCTCTGCCACCCGGGCGCGATGGTGACCGGACATGGTGAGAATCAGGTCGGCGGCCTTGACCGCTCGCGGGTGAGCAGCTGCGCGCGATGGCCGCTGAGATCCAGGCCGTGCTCCAGTCCGACCAGATAGGCGCCTTCGGAGACTGGCGCCCCATCCCAGGCGCCGGTGCCGGCGGAGGATACGGTAATCTGCTCCGCGCCGCGGCTGGCGAGCGCCTCGCGCAACAATGCTTCGGCCATGGGACTGCGGCAGGTGTTTCCAGTGCAGACGAAGAGGACGTGCATGGTCAGAAGATAAGCAAGGCAGCGGGGCGGCGCGGCAGCGGGCAGTGCCAACGCCGGCGCTGCGACATCCGAGTGTGCTGTTGCCGCCCCACTGTCCCTGCTGTCCCGTCTGCCCCGCTGTCACGGCGCCAGTCTTCCCGCCGCCCGCCGCAGTTCACTCCTGGGCAGCGCGCCTTCGCGCACCAGACGCGGTACGGCGTCGGTGCAATCGACCAGGGTTGATGGCGGGACGTTGCCGAGCACGCCTCCATCGAGCACCAGCAGCTCGCCGTTACGCTCCTCCGGCCCGAACACTTCGACCAGCCGGTCTGCCCCGGGCGCCGGAGGGCTGCCCGGACGATTGGCGGAAGTGGAGGTGAGCGGCTCGCCGAGGGCTGCCACCAGGCGGGCGATGCCGGGGTGGGACGTATACCGGACCGCAATTCCGCCCTCCCGCCCCCTGAGCTCGTCCGGCAAGCGCCCCTCGCCGCCGCGAAGAACCAGGGTCAGCGGACCCGGCCAGAACGCATCGGACAGCGCCGTAGCCGACGCCGTGAACACCAGTCCCCACTCCTCGGCCATGCGCCGGCTGGAGATCAGGAGCAGGAACGGCTTACCCTCCGGCCTGCCCTTCAGCCGAGCCAGCGCTGCGAGGGCGGGAACGGTGGGAGCGGAACCCAGGCCGTACACGGTTTCGGTGGGATAGGCCAGTAATTTTCCGGCGCGGAGATGCCGGCCGATGTGGGGAATGGCGGCGGTGACCTCATCTTCGGTGCGAAACGGCAGAATCACCTTGGCGCCCCGGCGAGCAGCTCCGCGAGCTCGAGATCCTCTGCCGTAGTGATCTTGAAGTTTCTGCTCGAGTCGGGCACCAGTCGCACCGGGACACCCATTGCTTCGACCAGCGCCGCGTCGTCGCTGGCCCGGCGGCCCAGCCGTGCCGCCCGCTGGTACGCCTGCTCCAGCATGGTGCGGGGAAATCCCTGGGGAGTTTGCGCCCGCCAGAGACGAGCCCGGGGCCGGGTTCGCAGCACCCGGCTGGGCTCATGACGAGAGGCTTCCTTCAGGGTATCGCTCACCGGCACAGCGGCGACTGCGCCCTGGCCTTGCCGGGCATACATGATGACCGTGTCGATCACGTCGCGGTCGACGAAGGGGCGAGCGCCATCGTGCACCAGCACCACGGCGCAGGAGTCTCCCAGCTGGGCCAGCCCGTTGCGCACCGAATCTCCCCGGTGGGCACCTCCCGCAGTAATGGAGAAAG
Source organism: uncultured Gemmatimonadales bacterium (assembly GCA_963825815.1). Lineage (GTDB taxonomy): Bacteria > Gemmatimonadota > Gemmatimonadetes > Gemmatimonadales > GWC2-71-9 > CAVVWJ01. Next base: position 57,620 of record CAWGVB010000015.1, read on the forward strand.
CAATGGGGTCGCGGACAGACTGGAGCTCGGAGAGGAAATCGGGCGGCTGGGCCACGTCTGACGGCGGCAGCACCAGCACCACCTGCGCGATCTCGGGATGCGAGGTGAAGGGGCGAAGCGCTCGAAGCACGATGGGAATTCCTCCGACCGGGCGGTACTGCTTGGGGATGCCTCCGCCAAAGCGAACGCCCTGCCCTCCGGCGACTACAATTGCGCCGACGTCACGCGGCAAGAGCCTGCACCAGCTGATCCACGTGGTCCAGTCCCACCAGCGATGCGCCGGGCACCTGCACGGTGCTGCGGGAGGAGCCGAACACCCGCGGGAAACCCAGCCGCACCGCTTCGGCGATCCGGCGCTCGACCGCTCCGCTGGGTCGGATCTCGCCGCCGAGCCCGATCTCGCCCAGGAAGACCACGTCGGCCGGCGCCGGCCGATTGTACAAGCTGGAGAGCAGAGCAGCTGCCACGGCGAGATCGGCGCCCGGCTCGTTGAGCCGCACACCTGCGGTGACCTGAACGAACACATCGAGATTGGCAAACGAGGTGTCGGCTCGGCGCTCGAGTACCGCGAGGAGTACCGCCAGCCGGCGTGGATCCAGCCCGGTAGCCACCCGCTGCGGTGTGCCGTACCCGGATTTGGCCGCGAGAGCCTGGACCTCGACCAGCACCGGCCGGGTGCCTTCCATGAGCGCGGTGACGGCGCTGCCGCTGGTGCCTCCGGCGCGGGCGGCAAGGAACACCGCCGACGGGTTGGGCACCGCCACCAGACCGGTCTCGGTCATGGAAAACACTCCCAGCTCATCGACCGAGCCAAACCGGTTCTTGGTGGTGCGCAGCAGCCGGTAATCCAGCGTGGCTTCGCCTTCGAAATACAGGACGGTGTCGACGATGTGCTCCAGCGTCTTGGGGCCGGCGATGCCGCCACCCTTGGTGACGTGCCCGACAACGATGACCGAGGTTCCGCTTTCCTTGGCGAACCGCATGAGCTGGCCCGAACACTCGCGCACCTGCCCCACATTGCCGGGCGCGCTCTCCAGCTGATCGGTGTACACCGTTTGGATTGAATCGATCACCACCACATCGGCGCCTACGGTGCCGACTGCCTGGATGATCGATTCGAGCCGGGTTTCGCCCAGCACATGCACCGGTCCGGCATCTTCGTTGATCAGGCGGTCTGCCCGAAGCCGGATCTGGTCCGGCGACTCCTCGCCGCTGGTGTACAAGACCCGATGACCCGCGTTCTCCAGCCGAGCGGCGGCCTGAAGCAGGAGGGTGGACTTGCCGATGCCTGGCTCACCGCCGATGAGCGTCATCGAACCGGGAACGATCCCGCCACCCAGCACGAAATCGAATTCGTTGAGTCCCGTGCGCCAGCGCTGCAGCGATTCGGCCGCGACGTCGCGCAGCCGGGCGGGCGGTACGGCGGAACGGGCGGAACGACGGACTCTTGGCACGCTGCCCCGCTCGCCCGACCGCCCCGCTGCCGCGCTGACCGCCGGCTCCTCCGCAACCGAGTTCCACGCAGCGCACGCCTCGCACCGCCCCACCCATTTGGGGTGCTCGTGCCCGCACTCGGTGCAGCGGTAGACGGATTTGGGCTTAGGCATCTGGCGGACGGTCGGAGGGCCGGAGAGGCGGAGAGGCCGGAGCAGTTGTCATTACGTGAGCGCAGCTCCGGCACCCGGCTACCCCTCCGCCACTCCGACCCGTCCGCCCGTCCGTCCGTCATCACTCCGGCGCCTCTCTCTCGGTCCGATTGTCGAACCGGGTGAACTGCTTGTGGAAGTACAAATTCACTAGACCGGTAGGTCCGTTGCGGTGCTTGCCAACGATGACCTCGGCCGTTCCCTCGAGACTGTTGCCCTCGCTGTCCTCTTTCTGGTACATCTCCGGGCGATGGATGAAGAGCACGACATCGGCGTCCTGCTCGATGGCTCCCGAGTCCCGTAAGTCGGACAAAATGGGCCGCCGCTCGCCCCCGCGCTGCTCCGACGCCCGGGAGAGCTGCGAGAGCGCGATAACTGGGATGTCCAGCTCCCGGGCCAGGCCCTTGAGCGAGCGGGAAATATCGGACACCTCCTGGACCCGATTTTCGGCGTATTCCGGGCTCCGCATCAACTGCAGATAATCCACCACGATGAGCCGCACATCGTTTTCCACCTTGAGCCGGCGGGCCTTGGAACGCATCTCCAGCAGAGTGAGAGCCGGCGAATCGTCGATCCACACCGGACAGCTCTGCAGGATACCGGCTGCCCGGGCGAGCCGAGTAAAGTCGGGATCGCGCAGAGTTCCCCGCCGCACCGCCTGACTGTCCACCCGGGCTTCGGCGCAGAGCATCCGCTGAACCAGCGCTTCCTTGGACATTTCCAGCGAGAAGACGGCCACCCCGAAGCCATCCACCGCAGCCTGTGTGGCCACATTGAGGCAGAATGCCGTTTTTCCCATGGAGGGCCGGGCCGCCACGATGATGAGCTCGCTGGCCTGAAAGCCCGAGGTCATCTCGTCCAAATCTGTGAAACCGCTGGGCACACCGGTAATCGCTTTGCCGCTCCGCTGGAGCGTTTCGATGCGCTCCATGGTGGGCCACAGCATCTCCTTGATGCGGGTGAACCCTTCGTCGCCCCGCTGCTGGGAGATCTGGAAAATCTTGGCTTCGGCGCTGTCGAGCAGATCGTTGGCGGTAGAATGGCCGTCATAGGCCTCGGTGATGATCGAGGTGGAGGTCTCGATCAACCGCCGGAGAATCGCCTTGTCTTTGACGATCTTGGAGTGGAACTCGATGTTAGCCGCGGTGGGAACCGCGTCGACCAGCTCGGCCAGATACTCCAGACCGCCGGCGGCCTCGAGCTCCCCGCGGCGGAGCAGCTCGTCCCGGAGAGTGATGTGATCGATGACAACCCGCTGCTCGGTGAGCGCCAGCATCGCGCGAAACAGCCGGCGGTGGGCCTCCCGGTAGAACATGGAGTCGTCCACCAACTCGGCGGCGCGCAGCGCCGCGTCCTGGTCCAGCAACATCGCGCCCAGTACGGCTTGTTCGGCTTCCTGACTCCAGGGCGCCGATCGGGCCGAGTAGGTCTCAGCGGTCGAGTAGTTGTCGTGCGATACGGACGTCATCCCAGGTAGGCTTCTTCCAGTTCGGGTTGCGGAGCAGCGCCGCGGGATGATACGTCACGACCAGCGGAATACCGTTGTACGTGTGCACCTTGCCGCGCAGTTCCCCCAGACTCTTTCTCACCCCCAGCATCGCCTCGGCCGCAGTGCTCCCGAGGGCCAGGATCACTTTCGGCTGCACGATCTCGATCTGGCGATGTAGGTATGGAATACAGGCCGCGATCTCATCGGGCAAGGGCTTTCGATTCTGGGGCGGTCGGCACTTGACAATATTGGTGATGTACACGGCGTCCCGGGGGACTTCAATGGCCTCGAGAATACCGTTGAGCAGATTTCCCGCCTGGCCTACGAACGGGCGGCCCTGCGCGTCCTCGGTAGCACCGGGGCCCTCACCCACCAGAAAAAGCCTGGCCTGAGGATTTCCCTCACCGGGAACCGCGTTGGTCCGGTTGGGACACAGCGCACAACAGTGCGTTGTCCGGATCCGCTCGGCAACGTCCTCCAGCGTGCCCAGCGCAACCAGCTCATCGTCGAGCACATGACTGGGCGACTCGACGGCGAGGCCGGGGCCGGGGATTGGGGGACAGCCCCTGCCTCCATCGCGGCTGGCTGGAGGGGCGGATGGGATTGCTACCCGAGCGTCATCCCGAGCAGAGCGAGGGATCGGCCCGCTTGACGTTTTTTCGAGATCTTCAACCGACGCACTCCCACCCGATTCCTCGCTGCGCTCGGAATGACCCGGTCTGCTGGCTGCCCCTAGTCGGATAGCTTGGCTCAGCACCACCTCAGCCCCTCCCAGCTCGATCTGCTGCCGCAGATACCGCTCCCATTCACCGGCCAATGGTCTGCTCCACCCGATCGAGGATTGCCTCGGCAACTTCCCGCTTCGACTGAAGCGGCAGGATCTGGCGGGTACCGTCCCGGCCAAGGAGGGCGACACGATTGGTGTCCTTCTCGAATCCCGCGCCGGGCTCGAGCGCATCGTTCACCACGATCAGATCGAGCCCCTTTCGCTCCAGCTTGGCCAGGCCCTTGGCCAACGCGTCACCCGTCTCCAGAGCAAAGCCCACGATCAGACTGCCGGGCTTCCGCACCCCGCGAGTGGAATCGAGCACGTCACCCGTCGGCTCCATGGGAATGGCCAGGGCGCCGTCTATCCGAGGGCGCTTGCCATCGCTCGGGCTGCTGGGACGAAAGTCGGCCGGTGCCGCCGCCATGATCAGCACGTCGGCCTCGGGCAGCTCCGCCCGCACCGCCTGCTCCATCTCCAGCGTGGACTCCACCCGGTGCACCACCACGCCGATCGGATCCGGCAGCGCGACGGGGCCGCTGATCAGGACCACGTCGGCTCCTCGCTCCCACGCCGCCTCGGCCAGACGGTACCCCATTTTGCCGCTCGAACGGTTGGTTACGACTCGAACCGGATCGATCGACTCGCGGGTCGGACCGGCGGTAACGATCACTTTCCGTCCTGCGAGCTGGCCGCCACTGAGAAGACGGGCCGCATGAGCGATGATGGTCTCGGGCTCGCTCATCCGGCCGGGCCGCTCCGAAGGCCCCTCGGCCAGGGCGCCGATCTCCGGGCCCACGACAGCCACTCCGGCTGTGCGCAATTTCTTCAGGTTCGCCTGCGTCTCCGGCCGGGCGTACATCTCGTCGTTCATGGCCGGGGCCAGAAGCAGAGGCGCCGTGCGAGCCAGAAGCAGCGTGGTCAGGATGTCGTCGGCCAGACCCTGAGCAGCCCGGGCAATGAGGTGCGCGGTGGCCGGCGCCACAATGATCAGGTCGGCGGCCTGGCTGAGCTGGATATGCGCGAGCGCCCTGCCCCGCTCCCAGAGGGAGCTCAGAACAGGGCGCCCGGTCAGCGCCTCGAATGTAGCCGGACCGACAAACTCCCCGGCCCCTTTGGTCAGTACCACTTCGACCTCGGCGCCGGCCTCGGTGAGGCGCCGGGCAAGGATGCAGCTCTTATAGCTGGCGATACCGCCGGACACGCCGAGTACGACGCGTCGGCCGGCCCACACGGTCACGCCTCTGAGCGGCGGCGGCGAAGGAGCTTGTAATTCAGCTCGCCGTCGACGAGCTCCTGCATGGCCTTGGTGGTCAGCTTCTCGCTTGACCGGGCCTGGTGGTCCTTGGGGAACTCGTTGAGATAGCGGGCAAACTTGGCGGCGACCAGAACGCCGAGGTACTTGTTGCCCGCCTGCTTGGCCACTTCGCTGGGGGTGATGATGCGCATCGCTGCTCCATGTTTAGTAGTCGTGAGTCTCCAGTCCTCAGTCCGCAGTCGTCAGACTCGCGTGACTCACGACCGGGAATCGTCCGCTTTCCTGACGCGACTGTCGACTGGTGACTCGCGACTTCTTCCCAATCTTCTCCGCCGCCTTGACGACGTCCCGCCGGAGCTTCTCGATAAAATCCGGCAGCGTGTCCTGTCTGGCCACCCGCCAGGATTCCGCCTCCAGAATAGCGGCAACCTGGGCGACCGCGACGACCAGATCTTCGTTGTAGATGGCGTAGTCGTATTCCGCGATCGCCACCAGCTCGTCCGCCGCCCGGTATGATCCGCGTCCGCATCAGCTCGGGATCTTCGGTCTTCCGGCCCGTCAGCCGATCTACCAGGGCCTCGGCCGAGGGCGGCAGAACGAAGAGCAGCAGCGCGTTCGGAAAGTTTTTTCGGATCTGCCGCGCGCCCTCGATCTCCACATCGAGCACCGCGTTCCGACCACTGGCAAAAATCCGCTCGATCTCGCTCTTGAGCGTTCCGTAGAGCTCGCCGCCATAGGTGGCCCACTCGAGGAACTCTCCCTGGTCCCGCCGGCGGATGAACTCGTCGCGGGAGAGGAAGTGGTAGTCCACGCCGTCCCGCTCATCTGGGCGCTTGGGCCGGGTGGTGGCCGAGACCGAGTAGCCGAGATCCTCCCGTCCCTGCAACAGCATCTTGGCAATCGTGGTTTTTCCGCCACCCGACGGAGCAGAGAGCACCAGGAAAAACGGCTTCACTCGAGATTCTCGAGCTGTTCCCGGAACTTCTCCAACTCGCCCTTCATCGCCACGACCGTGCTGAGCGATCTCCGCGTCGCCTGCCTTGGAGCCCATCGTGTTCACCTCGCGCCCCAGCTCCTGCGCCAGGAAGCCGAGGCGCTTTCCGATGGGCTCAGCGCTGGCCAGCGCCTCACGCACCGCTGCCACATGAGCCTTGAACCGCACCAGCTCCTCGGTGATGTCCAGCTTATCGGCCAGGAACGCGAGCTCCTGGGCCAACCGCTCCTCATCTACCGACCTGCCGTCGAGCAGCTGGGCCACTGCGCCGCGGAGCCGGTCTCGCTCCCGCACCAGCCGTTCGGGCGCGCGGGCGGCGATCTGCTGTGCCGCCTGCTCCAGCAAATCCAGCCGGTGGCGGAGCTCGGCGGTCAACGCGGCACCCTCGCGAGCCCGCATGGCCCGGCAGTCCTGGCCGGCTCGGGCAACCACCGGCTCGACCTCGCTCCACGGCACCTCGACCGAGCCATTGCTGGCGTGGGTCAGCACGTCGGGTTGCCGCGCCACCAGCTCGACCGTCACTTCACCACCCAGGCCCAGCGCCGACTGCATTTCCCGAAGCCGATCGGCCACCAGCCGGGCCCGTTCGAGATCGAGGCCAAACCCGGGATCTGCTTCCAGGTTCTCGGTCCAGCGCGCCTGCACCGTGACGTGGCCCCGGTCGAAGTCGCGCCGCAATCGATCGCGCACCTCCACCTCGAGCGCGCTGAGATCGCCGGGGAGCTTTGCCGAGAGATTGAAGTAGCGATGGTTCACGGTTCGGATCTCGACCCGAAGCCGTCGTCCGGCCACCGGGCCCTCCGCCGCGCCGAAGCCCGTCATGCTGTACGGCAAGCTTCCTCCCTTAAGCCGGAACAGCCTTGAAAGTTAATCCAGCCAGGAGTTTGGAGCCAGGAGAGGGATGGCACAGCATCTGCCCTGAACAGCCCGCCGTTTCGACCCCCAGACCGCCGCTCCGAGGTATTGCCGTGACCGTTCAACGGACCATTCCATCCCATCTGCTCAGGACGGGCCTGGCTCTCTTCCTCAGTGCGCTTCTGACCGCAGCTGCCCAGGGGCAAACCGTTACGTCCGCCGCTGCCCGGGTTGCCGTCCCGGCCGCGCCCGGGCAAGGCCAACCCGGTCTGGACCCTGAAACTGAAGCAGGACCTCCGCTGGCAGCAGGTTACGCCCGCAGGAACTCTGCTCATCTCCACCGATGACGCCTTGACCGGGATCGACATCGATCGGGGCCAGGTCCTCTGGGAGAAGCCGGAGCTGGGCGGTTTGCCCCAGGACAGCGTCCGGATTGTTCAAGGGTCCATCCTCATGGAAGCGGCTCGCCCAGGCCTGCTGCTGAGTCTTTGATCCGGTGACCGGCTCCGTGGTCTTCGATTCCCGCCGTCTGGAGCTGGCGGATGTCATCACCCGTCGCGTTCTGCCACAGACCGGCACCCTTCTGGTGCATGGCCGACGACAGGCCGGCCCGCCGGTGGTTGCCTTATTCGACCTGGTGAGCGGAGATCAGCGCTGGGCCAGCGAATCGTTGTTCGTTCAGACCGAGCCCAAGAAGAAGGGGCTGGGCGGACTGATGCAGGGCCTGGTGCAGAAGGTCTCGGAGGCCACCGCCCTCGAGGTACTGCAGGCCGGACCGGATATGATCGTGGTGCACACCCTGATGGGTCTTCGGGCGCTGGATGCCCGGACCGGAGAGATCCGCTGGTCCGCCGCGCTGCCCACGGCCCGGCCCGGCAATCCCGCCAAGCACGTGCGGCTCTACCCGTCGATCGACAAGAAGGACCGCATCTACGTGAGCTTTGACGATCGGCTGATGGCCTATCGCCTGAGCGATGGCAAAGCGCTTTGGGCTCAGCCGGCCACGGTGAATGGGTGGATCCACGACATCGTACAGCACCCGGCGGGGATCATCATTCTGCCCGAAGCGGCACCGGAGGGAGAGCTGTCCGGCAGCCGAACGGTATCCAATGGAGTGGTCCAGACCGGCCTGAACGTGGCCCGCTACGAGGACGGAAAAACCATCGCCGCAAAGCCGGTCAAGATGCGGGGCAATGTCACCGATGCGCTCGTTACCGGTGAGTCTGCGGTGCTTGCGGTCGATGCCGACTCGAAGACGTTCGTCAATGTGCTCGATGTCGCGACCGCGACCTTGCGCCTGAAGAAGGACGTCAAGATCAAAGGCCAGCTGGACTACGCCGAGCTGAGTCACTCGGGTTTGCTCTATGTGACTCGGCCGGACGCGAGCGACCAATGGCGAGGTGAACTTCATCGACCTGAACACCGGCGAGCGGGGATACAAGGATGCCATCGAGAGTGGAAAGCCGATGAGTTCGACCGGGTACAACGCCGATCGTTACCGGCTGCTGCATGCGAATGAGGGTCGGACGATGTACGTCTTCGCCAACAAGAACCGCCAGCTGTATGCGGTAGATCGCGAGTCCGGCACCTTCGAGCCCCGCGGCGGCGAAATCAAGCTGGAGGGCGGCGAGGACCCGATCGACATGGAGATCAGAGCTGAGGGCATTGTGCTCATCGCCCCGCAGAACCTGGTCATTCTCGGGCGTGACGGTCAGGTGAAGAAGCAGGTCTATTACCCCGCTCCCCAGCTATCCGGTTTGCTTCGTGCCCTGCATGGCATCAATGCCGTTCGCGCCGGACTCTACGGCGCGGCAGCCTCCGCCTATGGCGATGCCTTTGCGGATGCGTCTCGCCGAGCTACCGATGCAACCACCAAACAGATCACCGGCCAGCTGGCCACGGCGTACACCGAGGGCGGAGCCCAGCTCCAGGGCTACGCCCGACAGTCAGCAGCCATGGCGACGAGACGCTTCAAGGCGTCGCTCACCGTCCCGAGCTCTGTCTTCATGCTGACGAAGTCGCCCGAAGGCAAAGGCAACGTCCTCCTTCAGGTCGACAAGGTGAGCGCCGAGCCCCGGGCGCGAATCGATCTGGGGAAAGACAAGGAGCCGGTGTACGCCGTGGACGACATTTCGGGAATGCTGTTTCTGAGAACCGGGCCGGGAACCGTGGTGGGATATCGGTTGTAGGGAGTCCCCAGTCCTCAGTCGCCTGCCCTCAGTCGTCGGAACTGAGAACTGGCGACTGGTGACTGGCGACTTGAGGTCACCCACACAAAGAGGTGGTGGTGCAAGACGTTAGCACCACCACCTCTTGTGCATTCTAAATGGCCTGGGGTGTTAGAGTGCCCCGGCTGAGCGACTCGAGCTGTCGGTGAAAGACCTGTCCTGGTAGGTGGTGGGACGGGCGGCGTTTCCCTGGCGGTTACGCCACCAGCGCCAAGCCAGCATTCCAACCCCGGCCAGTGCCGCATTCCGTATCCTGCTGCCGCTGAAGGTGTCGTTCCTCACCCTGCGGCCCCGGTTCCTGTTGCCCAATCCGAACATAGTTCCTCTCCTCTGGCTGAAGGCGCCGCTGCATCGCGGTACCCCTATAAGGTACCCGAAGGGGAAGGAGAGACAGTGATGGGTAACACAGTCGGCAGTCCAGTCGTCAGTCCTCAGTCGCCAGTCGTCAGATGCGTTATCCGAAGACCCTGACGACTGGGGGCTGGGGACTAGCAACTCAGTTCTCGAACTCCCACCTGACCCCGAAGTTGCTGCCATAGCTTGGAATCCGAAAACCGGGCACGTAGGTGAGGTCGGTGGATCCCAGGTTGGTTCGGTCCCAATAGATGTAGAAACGGTCGAGCTGCACCTGAATCAGGCTGCGCAAGAATGTTGCCCCGTGCAACTCGATCGGCGCCCCCAGGGAATCCCGCCCGATCACTCCGGTTCCCCACGTCTCCAGGCTGAGTCGCAGCTTCAGATCGAAAATGCCGCTGGGAAATTGACGGAGAAATTTCGACCGGATGGTGGCCGCGTTCATCGAGTGCGTTGGAGGAAGTCCCTCCGGGGCCACGTCCCCTACGGGATCGCTGTACCAGCTTTCCAGGGTGAGCCATTGCAGGGGCGCAATCCTGACCGACGCCGTAATCCATTCCGTACTGGGTGACGGACCGATTTGAGGAACTTCAGGAAAATCGGCATAGCCGAGCGGACTGAACGCCGAGGTGCGGGCGTAGGACACCTGAAACCCCAGGCGCCCTCGGCCCCAGCCCAGCGCGGCCTGCAGGTCGTGCACGTCCTGTTCCGGATCGGTGAGAATCGAAGGCGCAGCAACCATCTTGCCCAGCCGCGCGCTGCCGGTCAGCGCCAGTCCTCGCAACGGCTCCAGTCCGGCAGCGAGAGTTGCGTAATCGCTGGCCCGGCCGCCGAAATGTTTCAGGTGCACCAGCTCCGCGCTGGCGCTGAAGGGACCAACCGGGTTGAGCCCCGCATTGATCCTGGCATCCAGCGGTGTCCAGCGGGTCCGGTGAAAGGCGGAGCCGCCCAACGAAAGCCGCGAGGTCCGATAGCTGAGGAGTCCGCCCACCTGGTCGATTTGCTGATCCAGGCCGTCGCCGTCCCAGGAGGTGTGGGAATAGATGATGTCGGCCCGGGGGCCCAGCTCGTTCAGCTCTTTGCGCATCGATAGCCGGAGCTGTGCGTCGCTGCGCTTGGCTTTGTAGCCAGGACCGATGGTGTCCTGCACTCCGGCGTCGTTGATCACGAACGGACGCCGGTTGGGCGCGGTGCGGATCAGCTGATACTGCAGACCCACCCACGAGGTGGGGTGATAACTCCCCTGGGCCCAGAGTTGAGTGTTGGAGTAGCTGCTGCCGACCACCGCCTGCGTGGGCGAGCTCAGATAATCTCCGGCCAGGGTAAAGCCAAGGCCGGAAGTGAAACGACGCTCCAGCGCGGCATCGTAGCGGGCGAAGCTGTTGTCGCCCCGGGCTATTGCGATGCGGGAACGGGCAGCCAGATGATCGTTGCGGCGGGTGAACAGATGGACTCGAAGCAGCCCCGGCCAGCGCTCGACTTCAATCCGATCGAGGAACACCAGAGAAATCAGGACCGGATCCACCGCCACGCTGTCGATTCCCGCCGCGACATAGGGCATGCCGTCGAGGAAATATTCGACGGACGAGGCACCCCGAGCCTGGAAGTTGACCGGCTCCGGCCGGCCGATGTAACCACCGCGCCAGAGATAGACGCCCGGAACCTGGGTCAGGAGATCGCCCAGGGTGGCCGCGTGTCCCCATTCGATCGAGTCCCGGGTAAAGACAATCCGGGTGAGTGCGGGCCGGGGGCCTTCAATCCGCAGGAGCGGAAGCACCGGCACCCGGACATTCCCCTCGGCCTGCTCCCGGAGGTAGCGCTCTGTGGTATTGAACGTGTCTGCGGCGGCGGAATCGGCTGAGGCGGAGTCTTCCGCCTCTTCGTCCGGGAATTGAGCCGATGGGCGATGGCGGGAAAAGAAAGAGCGTGAGCGGGAGAAAAAGAACGTAAGCGGTGAGGCGCCTCCGCCGCTCGGGGAGTTATCCTCGCCCGCTTACCGCTCACGTTGTCTCGTTCCCGCTTACGCTTTTTTTCTATCGCCACGGGCGAGAACAAACTCGGTAAACAGCCGCACCCCCATGCCCGTGGGTCCTTTCACCCTGGTCGGCTCCTCCCGGTCAGTATACGCCGTGCCGGCGATGTCCAGGTGGGCCCAGGGGAATCCATCCACGAACTCGCGCAGGAACCAGCCGGCCGAGATGCTGCCGGCGGGCCTCCCGCCGCTGTTCTTGACGTCCGCAATATCGGACTTCATCAGCTCGCGGTAGTCCTCCCAGAGCGGCAGCGGCCACACCCGCTCCCCCGCCTTTTCTCCGGCCGCGCGGACCTCTTCGACCAATTGCTCGTCGCTGCCCATGACCCCCGCCGCAGTATGTCCCAGGGCGACAACGATCGCGCCAGTGAGCGTGGCGATGTCGATCACCGCGGCCGGCTGGTAGCGGCGGGCGTAGGAGAGAGCGTCGCAGAGAATGAGCCGGCCTTCCGCATCGGTGTTGATGATCTCGATGGTCTTTCCCAGATGACTGGTCACCACGTCACCCGGCTTGACCGCGGTCCCGCTCGGCATGTTTTCCGTGCTGGGGATGAGACCGACGACGTGCACCTTCGGCTTCAGTAAGCCGAGGGCCTCGAACGTGCCCAGCACCGCGGCCGCGCCGGACATGTCGTACTTCATGTCTTCCATGTTCTGGGCCGGCTTGATCGAGATGCCTCCGGTATCGAAGGTGACGCCTTTACCGATCAGCACCACTGGCGGCCCCGCGGCTCCCTTGTACTCCAGCGCGATGAAGCGCGGCTCCTCGGCGCTGCCCTGGGCCACCGACATCAGCGCTCCCATCTTCTCCCGGACGATGGCGGCCTTGTCGAGCACGGTGATCTCGAAACCGTGCCGCTGCGCCAGGTCTCGCGCCACGTTGGCCAGATAGGTGGGCGTGCAGATGTTGCCCGGCAGCACTTGAATGCCTCGGGCAAAGGTCTGCCCTGCCCCGATGGCCGCTCCCAGCCGCTGCCCGTCTCGCGTCGCAGTTGGAGGAGTCGGTGCAGCAGAATGTCGAACTCGCTCGAGCTGCGGTTTCTTGCTCTCCTCATCCCGCCGCTTCATCTCGTTATACTGCCAGGCGCCTTGCGCCAGTCCTTCAGCTATGGCCTGGGCCGCTTCTTCCGGCGCCACTTTTCCCCGGGATTCGGCCGGCAGGTGAAACGCCGCGCGTGGTACGCCGATCGAGCGTGCCCGCTTGGCTGCAATGGCGGCGGCGCGCCGGATCGTGGCGCGATCGATCTCATCCGGCCTTACCCAGACCTACCAGCAGCACCCGTGCGGCCGGGCCCGTCGGGTACACCACCGCCACCTCATCCTTCTTCCCGACGAAGTCGCCCGAGGAGAGCAGCCTGGCGAGCGCACCGCCGGTTCCCTTGTCCAATGCGTCCAGCGACTGAGGCAGGTTGCCCCGGCCCAGCGCGATGGCCAGCAGCGGCGTCTCATAGCCGGCGACCTGCGCCTGCGGTAAAGCAGTCTCGAACGACATAGGCGAGACAACGTGGGTTGAGTGTGAGGGTTATGGTCGTGCGGGGGGAAGCTACACCGAGCGATGCGCGAGCGGCAATCCGTCTTACATATAGCCTGGCGCGGCCTAGGACGCTCCAGTGAGGGTGAAATACTGAGGCAGCAGCGTCGTGGCCACCAGAGTAAACTCTGCTATGCCCTGATCGGCGGGCTGGCGGTCGCGACGGTGATCACCTTGACCCTGGTGCCGGTGACCGGGAGCTCACCGTCCGCCATCCTAAAACTTGAGCCGCCATCTCACCGTAGGGATCGCACCCCTTCACGGATTGCGCCAATGCAACGCTCGATCGTTCCGGTGATCCTCGCCGGCCTCGGCCTGGCCGGGCCTCTCCTTCCCCAGGCGCCAGCTTCAACCCTGAAGCAACAGGTCTTTGCCGCGGAGAGCAGCTTCGCCGCCAGCATGGCAGAGCGGAACTTCGAGGCTTTCGGCTCTCACGTGTCGCCGGAGGCCATTTTCTTTGGCGATACCACCGTGATGCGAGGGAAAACGGCCGTGCTCCGGAGCTGGGGACGCTTCTTCGAGAAGCCAGACCCGCCCTTCTCCTGGAAGCCGGATGTGATCGAGGTGCTGCCTTCGGGCACGCTCGCCCTGAGCAGCGGCCCGGTATTCGACCCCAAAGGTCAACAGGTGGGAACCTTCAGCTCGATCTGGCGGCGGGAGCGGGATGGCCGGTGGTTGATCATCTTCGATAAAGGGTGCCGCTGACCCAGCGACTCCCCGCTCAGGCCATCGCGAGGTGCCCGCTCGCCTGGGCCAGGTCTCCTTCCGCAGCTTCCTGTCCCGGAGTGCCCAGGAACCGGGCGAGATAGGGCGCCGTTCGACTCACGGCCGAGCCGGCAACCACGGCCGGGGTTCCGGCAGCCACGATGTGGCCTCCTTCCTCGCCGGCTCCGGGCCCGATGTCGATGACCCAGTCGCTGCCCGCCACGATCCGCATCTCATGCTCCACCACGATCACCGTGTTCCCGGCTTCGACCAGCCCGTCAAGCTGGGCCATGAGCCGCTCCACATCGGCCGGGTGCAGCCCGGTGGTGGGCTCGTCGAGAACGTACAGTGTGGTGCCCCGCTGGATCCGCTGCAGCTCGGCCGCCAGCTTGATCCGTTGGGCCTCCCCGCCGGAGAGCTCGGTCGCCGGTTGTCCCAGCCGGAGATAGCCGAGGCCCACCTGGCGTACCACGTCGAGCGCCCGCCGAACATGAGGCTCGTCCACAAAGAACTCGAAGGCATCATCCACAGTCAGGCCGAGCACGTCGGCGATGTTTTTGTCGCGGTAGGTGATCTCCAGGGTTTTGGCGTTGTACCGGGCGCCGTGGCAGGTGGGACAGGGGGTGTACACGCTGGGCAGGAACAGCAGCTCCACCATCACGAAGCCTTCGCCCGCACAGGTCTCGCAGCGGCCCTTCGCCACATTGAAGGAGAAGCGTCCGGCGTCATAGTGGCGAGCGCGGGCCTGCCGGGTGGCGGCGAAGAGTTTGCGGACGTGATCGAAGAGTCCGGTATAGGTGGCCAGGTTCGAACGCGGCGTGCGCCCGATCGGTCGCTGGTCCACCACCACCAGTCGCTTGATTCCCTCAAGGCCCCCAGCGATCCGGCCTCCGGTTAGGATCACCGGCGACCGCTCCAGATCTTCGCCTTCCTCGTCATCGGTTGGCGGCTGGTGGCCGAGCTGCTCCGCCACCAGCTCGACCAGTGCCTGACTCACCAGGCTCGACTTGCCCGAGCCGGAGACGCCGGTGATGGAGGTGAAAACGCCCAGCGGAAAGGCGACATCGAGGTGGTGGAGGTTATTCCGGGTGACACCGCTCAGCCGCAGCCAGCCTCGAGGCGGGCGCGGGGCTCGCAACCGAACCGCTGGTTCGGCAAACAAGTAGCGCCGGGTTCGGGACTCTTCGACCTGGGCCAGACCCTCCGGGGGTCCGCTATAGAGGATATGGCCCCCCTCCTCCCCTGCGGCGGGTCCCACGTCCACGATCCAGTCGGCATGACGAACCACGTCCAGGTCGTGCTCGATCACAAAGAGCGAGTTGCCGGAGGTCTTGAGCGTCTCCAAGGCTCCCAGCAGCGCCTCGGTATCTCTCGGGTGAAGCCCGGCCGACGGTTCATCCAGCACGTACACGACCCCGAACAGATTGGAGTGCACCTGGGTCGCCAAACGCAGCCGTTGCAGCTCCCCCGGCGACAGGGTGGGCGTGCTGCGGTCCAGTGTGAGGTACCCCAGCCCCAGCTCGAGCACGATGGCCAGCCGCGCGACCAGGTCTTCCGCAATGCGCTGAGTAACCACCGCCTTCTCCGGGTGCTCCTCCTGAAGCTGGGTGAGGCCAGGAGCCTTCCCTTCTGCGTACGGGCGGAAGATTCCCGCCAGCCGCTTCAGCGGTACCTGCGACATATCGGCCAGGTCCATGCCGGCAAACTTCACCGACAGTGACTCCCGGCGCAGTCGCTTGCCATGGCAGAGCGGACACAGGCTGCTCAGCATGTACTGGGCGACCCGCTTCTTCATCATCTGGCTCTGGGTATTGGCAAAGGTGTGCAGCACGTGACGCCGGGCGCCGGTGAAGGTTCCCATGTAACTGGGCTCTTCCTTGCGCTTGAGCGCGCGGCGCACCTCTTCCAGCGTGTATCCGGCATAGACCGGCACGGTCGGCTGCTCGTCGGTGAACAGGATCCAGTCCCGGGTCTTCTTGGGGAGCTCCCGCCAGGGGCGGTCCACATCGTGGCCCAGCGTCGTCAGAATGTCGCGCAGATTCTGCCCCTGCCACGCCGTCGGCCAGGCCGCCACGGCCCGTTCCCGGATGGTGAGCCTGTCATCCGGCACCATGGATTGCTCGGTCACCTCATACACCCGACCCAGCCCGTGACACCGAGGGCAGGCACCTTCGGGAGTATTCGGTGAGAACGACTCGGCATACAGCAACGGCTGGCCCCGGGGGTAGTCCCCGGCCCGCGAGTACAGCATGCGCAGCAGGTTGGAGAGGGTGGTAACGCTCCCTACCGACGAGCGGGTGGTGGGCGACCCCCGTTGCTGTTGCAGCGCCACCGCGGGTGGCAACCCGTCGATCCGGTCCACCTCGGGCACGGCCATCTGATGGAAGAGACGCCGGGCGTAGGGCGAGACCGATTCGAGATACCGGCGCTGCGCCTCGGCGTAGAGAGTGCCGAAGGCCAGGGACGATTTTCCCGAGCCGGAGACGCCGGTGAAGACGACCAGGGCGTCGCGCGGAATATCGAGGTTTACGTTCTTGAGATTGTGCTCCCGGGCCCCGCGTACGTGGACCCGGCCAGTGATGTCTCTAGTCATGACAAAATCCTATTCCAGGCCGGAGTAGGTTTCTGTGTTCCATGACCCGCTCTGAAACCCTCTCGACTCAGCCTGGCAATCGCCTGAGCCGCCGTGTTGCCGTGATTGGTGCGGGGGCGGCCGGCACAATGGCGGCCATTTTCGCCGCGTCTGTCGGGGCGGAAACACTCGCTGCTCGAGAGCACCCGGGATGGCGGACGCAAGATCCTCATCAGCGGCGGAGGACGCTGCAACATCCTTCCGGCCCGGGTGGATGAGCGCCGGTTCGTCACCGATTCCTCCCCGAACACTCTGCGCAAGATGCTCCGCTCCTGGCCACTGCGGGAGCAGATCGCGTTCTTCGAGGCGGAGCTCGGCCTGACCCTGGTGGAGGAGGAAGCGTCGGCCAAGCTGTTTCCGGCATCGAACCGGGCACGCGACGTACGCGACGGACTGCTGGCGCTGGCCGCCCGCCGCGGTGCTCAGTTCTTCCCCAATACCACCGTCACCGGAATCGCTCCGGCACCTGATGGGTCGTGGCAGGTGGAGCGCGACGGCGCTTCACCTCTTCGGGTTGACGCGGTCATCGTGGCAACGGGAGGGCTTTCGGTGCCGAACACCGGCAGCGATGGCCGCGGGCTCGGAATGCTGGCTAAGCTGGGACACACGATCCACCCTACATATCCGGCGCTGACGCCGGTTGTGGCAGATTCACCCAGCCTCGCCGCGCTCGCCGGCATTTCTCTGCCGGTGACAATCACCGCGCGGGGACACAACCAGGCAGGCTACGGCCACCGGGGGTTTCCTCTTTACCCATCGGGGCTACAGCGGCCCCTCCGTGCTGGACGTCTCCCATGTGATTGCCCGCTCGAGACTCGAGGGAGGTGGGGACGCCCGCTTGTCGGTTCGCTGGACCAGGCTCGACGAGGGCGGGTGGGAAGCTGCCTTGAAGCCCGAGGGGACCCGCACGGTAGCCGGGGCCCTGCGCCGCGAGTTACCTGACCGCCTCGCCGATGCACTCGCTGGAATGGCCGCAGTTCCACCATCACGGCCGCTAGCCCAGCTGGGACGGGAAGAGCGCGTCCGCCTCATCGGAGTGCTGGTAC
Organism: uncultured Gemmatimonadales bacterium; assembly: GCA_963825815.1. Lineage (GTDB taxonomy): Bacteria > Gemmatimonadota > Gemmatimonadetes > Gemmatimonadales > GWC2-71-9 > CAVVWJ01. The sequence continues at coordinate 75,156 of CAWGVB010000015.1, forward strand.
GCGGTGAGTTGCCGTGGACCGGCGACGAGGGCTACAAGAAGGCGGAGGTCACGGGTGGTGGGGTAAGCCTGGCCGAGATCGATCCGAGGACCATGGAGAGCCGCAGGCATCCGGGACTCTTCCTCTGTGGTGAGGTACTGGACGCCTTTGGCCCGATCGGGGGATACAATTTTCTGTGGGCCTGGGCAACCGGCCGGGCTGCCGGGATTGCCGCCGCCGGCGCTACGTCTTCGCCCAGACCGAAGCCTTCTTGGCCCAACTCGAGTCCTGGTAGCGCTGACTGAACGCCTGCGCGGTCTGCCCCAGCGCCGCCGCATCGCCCTTCCCCTTGTATCGCGAAACGCCGGCCCAGTAGAGCGCCTCCGGGGCGGATTCGGAGTTGGGAAAGCGATCCACTACCTCCCGGAATCGCCTTTCTGCTTCATCCCACTGTTGCCGCGCAAACGCTGAATGGCCGAGGCCGAGCGTCAGCTGAGCCAGGAGATCGTCGGCCGGTAGAAATCCTTCGATCCGGTGCCGCTCGGTTCCGGAGGGATCGATCACCAGCAGCGTCGGAGTCCACTGCGCGTTGTACCGCTCGCCGAACCGCTTGAAGTCGTTGGCCTGGTCTTTCACATGGACCCGGGCCGGGATGAAGTTCTCCTGAATAAACCGGGCCACGCGTTCGTCCGGATATACCTCGGCATCCAGCCGGGCACATCCGCTTCACATGGGAGCGGCGCTGAAGTCGAGCAAGAGATGGCGATTCTGGGCCGACGCCTGTTTCAGGGCCTCATCGATGTCTTTGCGCCAGGTGATGGTCATAAACTCTCCTCGTTACCACTGACACTTGACCCATCCCGCGGTCCGAATCCGTGATGTGAGTCACTCGGCCTTGCCATCGAGCAGAGCGGCCAGCTCGAACGGCCGGCGAGAGTAGGCCTTCCGCCAGGTAGCGGTGGAAATCGGGGGCCGAGATGTTTGGGCCCGCAGCCGATCTCCCAGGTCCTGGACAAGCCAGGCGCAGCCTCGGCAATCCTGACCCGATCGGCGGGAGGGAGAGGCGCCAACAGAGAGGTGAACAACCAAAGCCAGAATTTCGCCAGGGAATACCTCGACGCCGATGTGCCCTGAAGGCATCTTTCTACTGCGGACCAAGAAATATCAAGCGTTGAGGACTAAAAATGTTAAAATACGATCGTCTGGCCGCGTAAATTCAAGTATATCCCGAACGAGGGGCTATGGGACTGGGCACCGCCGTAGCCAGCTCGTCCTCGTTGTTTTGAAGAAGGCTTGGCCTCTCCCCTCTTGAGGCGGACTGCGAGTCCCGCCATCATCAGCAATTCGCGCGCGCCCTGCAGTTCCACCGGGGCGTGGCTCGGCGGCGGAGTTTGCTGGCCGGGGATTGAACCAGGCTCCGCCTATTGTGATTCGTTAAGCATCGCCCTGCCGGCCGACCAGCTCTGTTGCCCTGATTACCACCTGCCGGTTCTTCTGCGGGCCTCTCCTGCCCGCACTCAAGCCCTTACATCCGATCGCATGAGTCCGGCGTACATCTGCTGGCGGACACCACTCGTCCGTCCGCCCGGCTACTACCTCGCGATCAGGAGATGTACGGCTATGCACCGGAAAAGATTCTTCCGCCGATGGGGTGTTGCGACCGGACTCGCGGCACTTGCCGGCGTCACCACAGTGGCTCTGGTCGTCGGCTCCGATCACCAGGACACTCCCTTCGTGGAGCTCAATCCTAAGAGCGATCTAACCGACGTTTACGCCTTCCCTGGAGCCGCACCGGAGCGGATCGTGCTGGTCATGGATACGCGGGCTTTTCTTACTCCCGCCGAAGCGCAGGACCCCGCCCAGGCCTCGTTCGACTCCGATCTCCTTTACCAGTTCAAGATCGATAACTTCGGCGACGCCAAAGAGGACAAGTGTCATCCAGGTGACCTTCACCGGCGACGGGATCCCATCAGCAGGTGCAGGTTCGCGGCCCGCTCGCGCCCCCGTGCATGGGGCCATGGAGAACGAAGTGGCCGATGTCACCCCGGCCGTTTCGGGGGAACTGAACACCACTCTGGGTGACGCCAACGGCATCCAGGTCTTTGCCGGCCCGCGTGATGATCCCTTTTTCATCGACCTGGAAGCGGCCTTTTGCATCCTGCCGGATCGCCGCCCGGTCGGCGGGAATCTGTCGGCGTCATGTGCGCTCAGCCCCAATCCGTCGGCACCGTTTTTCTTCCGGGAACCCCGGGCGTGAACTATGTCAATGGATTCAATGTGAACAGGCGATCGTGATCGAGCTACCCAGCTCCCAGTGAGTCAGAACGGTGCTCCCGGCAAGCTGGGCATCTGGGGGAGCATCAGCCTGTGATCACTCACGCGCCCCTGCTCGAGGTAATACACCATGCAGCGTAACACCATTCGGAACCTCATCCCGTGGCTTGACTCTCCGCCACGCGGCGGCGTCGCCACCCTCGGCGGGACTGCATGCAGCGATGACAATACAACACCAAGCCCATCGACGCCCAGAAGGATGTACAACCAGGGGCAGCGGCTGGGCAACCCGCTGATCAGTGAGGTGCTGTTGAGCAAGCGAAGCCACGCGACCCCATGGATCGATCGGGCCCCAGGACGACGCCACGTTGCTCGGGCCCGAGATCCTGTCCTTCGTGACCGGCTCCGGCAGCGTCGCCGGTCGTTCCGCCGACTACGCCAATACCCTGGGCTCGGTGCTGCTGCCCGATATGCTCGTTGGTACAAACCGACAAGGATCCGGCCACCGCAGGCTGGCTCAACTGGGTGGGGTCTGCCCCCTCTGGCCAACGGCTGGGGCGGACGGAAGCTGCAGGACGACGTGGTCGATCTCGCATTGCTCGCGTTGTTCGGCGATCCCTTTGGGGCCGACCCAGAGGGTGCCCAGGGCAAGGAAGCGCTCACCACCGATAATGTGGCTTTCGATTCACCCGGCATAACCCCGACGTTTCCTTATCTCGCCGGGCCGAACTGAAGATGCCCTGGAAAGTGGCGGCTGTCGTCGCGACCACGGCTCTGGCAGTGAGTGGAGTCTCTCGGGCGGTCTCTAACAGCCCTCGCCCGGCCGATCAAACCTGTGGTGAGCGAGGCGCGGATCCGGAATCTTGACATTCAGTTCTACCAACAGCGCACCGAGCGCGACCCTCGAAGCGCTCGCGACTTTGCCCAGCTCGCCGGACTCTACCTGCAGCGGGCGCGGGAAACGGCAGACTTTGGAGACCTCGTTCGAGCCGAACAGAATGCGCGTCATTCCCTGTCGCTCCGCACCGGCCGGAACGCCAGCGGTCTTGGAGTGCTCGCCTCGAGCCTGCTGGCTCAGCATCGATTCGCCGAAGCCCGCGACGTCGCCGGCCGGCTCGTGGCCGATGACTCGACGTCGATCGCGGCCCGGGGCCTTCTGGCAGAAACCCAGATTGAGCTGGGCGACTTTGCCCCAGGAGGCCGGCCGCATCCTGGGGTCGCTCAGCACCTATCGCGACGATCTGAGCTTGGCGCCGCGACTGGCTCGCTGGCAGGAGCTGCACGGTCATGCCGAAGAGGCGCGCCAACTGCTCCGCGGGGCCCGAGCCCGGGCCGCTCGGCTCCACGGCATCCCGGCGGAACAGCTCGCCTGGTTTGATCTCAGACTGGGCGATCTCGCCTTGAGGAACGGACATCTTGGGGAAGCTGAGCGCGAGCTGCGGAGCGGTCTCGCTGTCTCACCGCAGGACTATCGGATCCTCGGAACGCTGGCGCGGCTCGAGGCGGTCCGGCACCACTGGCCTTCAGCGATCGAATACGGCGAGCAGGCGATTGCGAGCGCGCTGGATCCCGGAACTCTCGGCCTGCTCGGCGATGCCTACCAGGCAATGGGGGACAGCAGCAAGGCCCAGCAGTACTACCGCACGATGGAGCTGGTGGTCACGCAGCAGGCCGGCCCGTTCCATCGCGCCTGGAGCCTCTTCCTGCTCGATCACGACCGTGAAATACCCCGCGTTCTAGCCAAAGTTCGGGAGGAGATCGAAACCCGGAAGGACATCTATGGCTACGACCTGCTCGCCTGGGCGCTGCACAAATCGGGTGACGATCGGGACGCTTCCCGTACGATCCAAAGCGCGCTGAGCCTGGGCACCCGTGATGCCATGGTTTTCTACCATGCCGGCATGATCGCGCTTGCAGGAGGTGACCGGGCACAGGCAGCTGAATACCTGGGGCAGGCACTGGCCATCAACCCCTACTGGGATCCGTTCCAGCCTGCCCAGGCCCGCGTGGTTCTTACCTCGCTTTCTAGACTCGAGGGTGAACCGTGAGCGAGTTCGTGAGCTTCGTCCATCTCGGCTTCAGCCATATCGTCAACCCCGAGGCGCTCGACCATATCCTGTTTCTGCTCGCCCTCGCCGCGATTTATCAACGGCGCGATTGGCGAGATAGTCTCTGGGTGGTCTCGGCATTCACCGTGGGGCATTCGATCACCCTGGCACTGGCCGCCACTGGAACCCTTCTGATCCCGCAGCGGCTCACCGAGTTTCTCATCCCGCTTACCATCGTGGCGACAGGAATTGAGAACCTCCTGGTGCGAGCCCGAGCTCAAGCCGTCCGCTGGGCTACCGGCCGCTCTTCGCGGGAGTGTTCGGATTGGTGCATGGCGCCGGGTTCGCCAGCTATCTGCAGCAGCTTTTGATCGGCTCGGTCGTGGTTCCGCTCTTCGGCTTCAACGTGGGTATCGAGCTCGGACAATTGGTGGTGCTCGCGGCGGCCGGCGCTGGCCTCGCCGCCTTCGACCACATTCTCCTTCTCACCCCGACTCAACCGAGTGCGCTCCTATAGGCTCCGGGTAGTCACTGTTTCACTGGTCGTGGTTGCCGTAGCCGCCGAGATGGCGGCGGTGCGACGTCCCTGGTAGATGCTGGCGTCCGGCGTCTCATCCCGGTCCTTCGCTCGCGTGCGCTCACTCGGGATGAGCTGCGTTTTGGGTTCGGTGCTGTTCTGGCCGAGAGCGCCCAGGCCTCCCGTAGCAACCCATCCGCTGCACACGGCGCTCACCGAGCTGAGCTATCAGGCGGATAGCGGAGGCGTTTTCATTCGGGTTCGGCTGTTCACCGACGATCTGGCGGTCGCACTTCCCGGTCTCACCGGTTCCGGAAATTCCCTTCTCTCCCGGTACGCTCGGGGCGCGCTCGCACTGACCGATCCGGCGGGACGTCCGTTGCCACTCATCTGGCAGGGAGTGGAACGCACCGGCGACACCATGTTGCTCCAGCTCCGGGCGCGGCTCGGCGGAGGACTGGAACGCGCCCACATTCTCGTCGCGCTCCTGTGGGAGCGGTTCCCCGATCAGGTCAACATCGTGCGCGCCGCCTATTCCGGTCGGCCGGCCACACTGCTGTTCACCCGGGGTGAGCGCCGCGAAGCCCCTCCCATGAGCCCGGGAGACTGCCGGGCCCTCCTCAGGGAGCCCTATCCTTCTTGTGGACACTCCGAGTTGCTGGGTAGACTCATTCCCGCGGCACCCTGAGGGAAGCTTCCCCGACCGATGGCACATGGCTAAGCCGGCAGCGGCCACATCCCAGGCCGACCAGATCTGGTCCTGCGCGCGGCGACGGGGACGAGCAGGCAATCGCAGCGCTCTACGATCGATACGGCGGGGTGCTCTACGCCGTTGCCTATCGGGTGGCCCGCCAACGGGCTGACGCCGAGGACGCGGTAATCGAAGCGTTCACCCAGGCATGGCGCGATGCCTCCCGGTTCGAAGCGTCCCGCGGCTCGGTAGCCGGCTGGCTCACCATGATCGCCCGGAGCCGCGCCCTCGACATCGTGCGGGCGCGGAGCCGCGCGACCGGATCACCGCTCGGCGTCCTCGCGGGAGCCCACGGCTCTCTCGGCCATGGGGGCTTGCCGGCCGACCCCTCCGATACCTACGATCACGCGGAGCGCCAGCAGCAGGTACAGGCGGCGCTCCAGACGCTCTCGCCGCCCCAGCGGCAGGCGATCGAGCTCGCGTTCTTCGAGGGTCTCTCACACAGCGAGATTGCGGATCGTCTTCAGGAGCCGCTCGGTACGATAAAGACCCGCTTGCGCCTGGGCATGCAGAAACTTCGGGATTCGCTGCGACCCTTCTTCTTCGAGCGGGGGCCATGAGCAACCCGGGCAGGGATCGCCCGCGATCTCGCCGCCGCCTATGCGCTCGGTGCGCTGGGCCGGAGGAGGGCGCGTGAATTCGAGGCTTTTCTGGTCGGATCGCCCGAGAGTTCATCGAGACCTCGCCGAGTTCCGGGAAGTTGCGGCACTACTGAGTTTGGGGGATAGCGGAACTGGTCCCCCGTCGGATCTTCGAGAGCGGGTACTCGCGCGGGTGATGCAGCAGAGGGCCGGGGGTGGAACGAGCGGGGTGCCGTGGCGGAAGCGCCACTCAGTGGGCTGGGTTGGTGGCCGCATTGTAGCGGCGAGAGCCTTGTCGCGGTGGTTCGGGCTCGGTGCCGGGTTATTCTCCCTACACCGGGAGATTCGGGAGCGGGACGTGACGATTGCCCGAGGACAGCACGCTGGCCCTGCGGCAACAGGAGCTCACGGAGCGGCAGGCGCTGCTTGACGCTGTCCTCGATCCGGGTGTCCGCCTGTATCAGCTCACCTCCAGCGGCGATCCTGAACCGGGGGTCCAGCTCTTCTGGAATCAGCGGCGTAACGAGGCGCTGCTCAATGCGTACCGTCTGAAGCCCGTCCCAGCTGGACGCGCGTATGAGCTCTGGTTCATCCGGGATGGGAAACCGGTCCCATCGGTGACATTCTCGCCGAAGAACGGCTCGGCGACAGTGAGCGGCATCAAGGTCCCGTCGGGGGGCAAGATCAGCGCGGCCGCGATCACGGTGGAACCGTCATCCGGTTCCGCGCAGCCGACGTCAGCGATCGTCCTGAGCGGCCCGATCTGAGGCGGTCAGGCGGTCGCACGAGCAAGTACGATCATCCCGAGCGACAGCGAGGGCACCTCATCCGCTTTGCCGAGTGGCGCGATGCGACCACTTGAGAGTCCACAGAAGCGCAGGTTTTTGGGGCAGCGAGCCTGGTCCTGCTGGCGGCTTTGCCCGCGTGCACCGCCGGGACACGAGAAGTCGGCCGCGCCGAAGGCGCCCCGCCGATCTCGTGTTTCGCCGAGGAGCGGTGTATACGGTGGACGCCGCCCGGAGCTGGGCATCCGCGGTGGCTATCCGTGATGGACGTATCGTGTACGTCGGAAGCGACAGCCTGCCATCCGCCCTGATCGGTTCACACACGGAAGTCGTCGACTTGGGCGGCAAGATGGTGCTGCCCGGTTTTCAGGACGGGCATGTTCATCCGATCGACTCGGGCGTGGAGCTGGGCGACTGCACGCTTATACGATCTCACCACCGCGTCGGCCATCGAAGACAGCATTCGCGCCTGCGCCCGCGCTCACCCCGAGACCGCCTGGGTACGCGGCGGCGGGTGGCAGCTGCCGGTCTTTAAGGGAGCCAATCCGTCCGCGGCCCTGCTCGACCACGCAGTGCCCGACCGTCCGGCCCTGATTTATGCAGCCGACGGCCATTCCGCATGGGTCAACTCGCGGGCGCTGGCACTGGCAAACGTCACCCGGCGAGACTCCTGACCCAGCCCATGGCCGGATCGAGCGAGACCCGAAAACGGGGGCACCCACCGGCACTCTCCGGGAAGACGCGGTGAACCTCGTGGCGAAGGTCATGCCCGAGCGCACCCCCGCCGAGCTGGCCACCGGACTAGAGCGCGCCGAGAGGCTGGCGAATCGGCTCGGGATAACGACAGTCTTCAGCGCCTCAACCGATGAGGCCGGCCTGCGGACCTACACTGAGGCGGACCACAAGGGAACGCTCACGCTCCGGGTGGTTGCGGCGATACACCTGGAAGATCCGTTGCCCGACAGCCTCCTGCCAAAGCTGAGCGACCTCCGAAGCCGATATGCCACCCCACGGGTCCGGCCTACGGCGGTGAAGCTGTTTGCCGATGGCGTGATTGAGTCCCGCACTGCAGCACTGCTCCAACCGTACGGCGACCGGAAGGGCGACTCAGGCCAGCCGATCTACGATCCGGTCCGGCTCCAAGATCTGGCCGTAGCGCTCGACCGCAGCGGATTTCAGATCCACGTCCACGCCATCGGCGACCGGGCCATTCGAATGACGCTCGATGCCTTTGCCCGTGCCCGGGAACGGAACGGCGCCCATGACCCGCGGCACACCATCACCCACCTCGAGCTGATCGACCCCGCCGATATCCCTCGTTTCCGCGAGCTCGGCGTCATCGCCAACTTTCAGGCGTTCTGGGCCAACGGTGACGAGTATCTCACTCGGCTTACCGAGCCTGCACTGGGCCCCAAGCGGGTCGCGCTGGCTCTATCCAATCGCGAGCGTGGTGCGTACCGGAGCAGTGGTGTCTGGCGGGAGCGACTGGTCGGTTTCGTCTCTCAATCCGCTCGATGCCATTGAAGTGGGCATTACGCACCAACAGCCGGATCAACCGAACCTACGGCCCTGGAACCCGGACGAGCGAGTGGATCTCGCGACGATGATCGTGATGGGGGAGATCAACGCCGCCTATCAGAACCATCTGCAAAAGGAGACCGGCTCGATCGAGGTCGGGAAGTCCGCGGATCTCATCGTGCTGGACCGCAATCTGTTTGAGGTACCATCCAGGGAGATCCACCGGGTGCGGGTTCTGCGAACCCTTATTCGAAGGCAAGACGATGTACCGAACCGAGCGTTAGGTAGGTTCCGTTGGGTGGACTTGCAGTCTTAAGTACGGAGTTACCCATCCGACGGGCCGAATTACACCTGCGGCGGACCGACGTTTATAGCCGACGTCCGATCTTGTCGACTCGAAGCTCCGATCTGCAGACCCGAAGCCTCCGTCTGCAGACCCAAAGCACCGATTTACAGACCTGAGGCTCGATCTACCGGCCCGATGCGTCGATCTACCGACCAGATGCATCGATCTACCGACCTGAAGCAACGATCTAACGGAGCCGAAGCGTCGATCTACAGACCCGAAACGTCGACCTGCAGATCGAGAAGCGGCGATTTACGAACCTCGAAGCAGTCGACCCGCAAACCCGAAGCGGCGATCCACAGACCCAAAGCGGCGATCTACAGACCCGAAGGACCGATTTACACTCGCGAAGCATCGACTTGCAGGCTCAAACAGTCCGACCTAAAAACCCGGAGCATCGTTTACCGATCCTACAGAGCGACTGACAGCTAAGTAGATCCCTGGCTTCACTCGGGATGAGGTGCGTTTTCGTCCGCCTCTCCGCCTCTCCGGGGACCTCTCCGCCCGTCGACTACCGAACCACCGGCAGCACAACATGCGACGGCAACTCCGGCGACGAATACACCCGCTGCGTGGCCTTCACGTAATCATCCGCCTCTCGCCGTGTAAATACTGGGCACGAACTTCTGGGGATTCCGGTCGATGATCGGGAACCAGGTGGACTGCACCTGTACCATCAGCCGGTGCCCCTTGAGGAATACGTGGTCGTGATCCCGGAGCAGAATGGACCGCTTTACCGGCTTCCCCGCCAGCAACGGCTTGGGGTGCTCGTAACTCTGGTTGTATCGCCCTCGCTTCACCTCCATCGCTATTGGCAGCTCGTAGCCGTTGATCGATCGCTCGTACTGCCCGGGGCTGGGCCCCTCCTCCTTGTCCCAGGTGACAGGCTGGATCTTCTCCGGATATACGTCGATCAACTTCAGGACAAAGTCTGCGTCGGTGCCGGATGTGGAGGCATATAGGTTGGCGGCCAGTTCCCCCGTGACCGTCAGATCCTCTTTTAGTGGCTCGCTGACATACGTCAGCACGTCGGGCCGTCCATCCACGAACCGCTGGTCCGCCACCTCCCAGGTACGCCAGTCACCGCCGGGGTAGGTCGGTGAAATGGGACGCTCGCGATAAGGGACAGGGTTGGCCGGATCCGACACATACTCCCGATAACCTCCGCCCTTCGGGGGGTCGAACGAGAGCGTGCCGTCGGCATGGAGATACAATTTTCTCGCCTCGGCGGTCTTGGGCGGCCAGGAGTCATAAGTCTGCCATCGATTGGAACCCGACTGGAAGGTCTTGGCCTGCCAGGCGGGTTTGTTGCCCACGCCATGCAGATAGTAGCGAAAGAACGGCGCCTCGATCTGTTCCCGGAACTCCCGGCCGGTATCGTGTCCACCGAATGAGATCAGGCCGATGCTGTCGGCCTTGGGCCACTGCCATTCGCCGTGAAACCAGGGTCCGGCAACCATGAAGTTGGTGTGCTCCGGATCGTGTCTCTCCGCGTTCCGAAAGAGTGTCCCAGGGACCCCCAGGGATCCTCCTGATCCCAGAACCCGGCAACGTTGAGGTTGGGCACCGTGGTGGAGTCGAGCTGACGGATCCAGGCCTCGTGCTTCCAGAACTCGTCGTAATCGGGATGGGCCACGATGTCGTTCCAGTAGGGGATCTTGTTCTTCAAGTACTTCGTGTTGGCATTGGAGAGGGCACCCAAGCGGAGGTACCAGCTGTAGGAGTCGTACAGATCGAAATCGAAGTTGGTGTTCTCGTTCTTGTCGGCCTGCTCCATCACGCTGTACTCGAAGGCGTAGCTTTCCCGGAGCGCGCCATAGCGGTGCATGTCATCGTTCATCCACTGATCCACCGGTGACGCCTGCTCGCTCACTGCCTTGAGTGCGGGATGCGGCTTGCAGCATGGCGAGCGCCGTGGTGAGTCCGTCGTAGGACACGCCGTACATCCCTACCTGGCCGTTGTTGTTCGGTACGTGCCTCACCAGCCAGTCGATGCTGTCATAGGCGTCGGTGGTCTCGTTGGTCGCCGCCGAGTCGGAAAGGTTCACGTAGGAAGAAAGTTTGAACACGGCCCTCGGATTTGAAGCGGCCGCGCAGGTTCTGGAACACGAAGAGGTAGCCGTCCTGCACCAACTCCTTGAACGCGGCCGGGAGGGTGGTCGGCGCCTTGTCGGGTACGCCGTAGGGAGTCCGGGTGAACAGGATCGGAAGCGGACCGCGCTGGTGGGCCGGCCGGAGGATGGCGGTCTGGAGATGGATCCCATCCCGGACCGGGAGCATGACCTCCTCCAGGGTGAAGTGCGGTTGACGCGGTCCGCGGGTTGCTGGGCCGCCACCAATCGAGGGCACAGAGCCAGTACGAGGGCCAGCGAGAACTCGTCTGCAGGAATTCGGTCATGGTTATCCATTGCTCAAGTTGGGGCCCAAAACAATGTGCTGGATCGAGACGGGATCATCAACCGGAGGGCGCTGGCGTTGGAGCCATGTCGCCGCCAGATTTGGGCTCCCGAAGTCCGTCCACCTCGCATCGAACGTTCGGTGAGAACCAACCACCACTGGGATAGAGTAGCTCCGGCCAGCCGGTACATCTAAGGAGGATCCCATGCAGAGCTGCACGTCTGGCCATCCTCGCCATCGTCGCAGTCACGCTCGCCACCCCTGCTTCGGCCCAGTTCGGCGGACTCAAGAAGAAGCTCAAAGAAGACCGCGGGAGACCTCAAGCCCCCGCCGCTGATCCAACTCCGGCTATGGGCGGCAGCGTGGTGCTTACGCCTGACGTGCTAAGCAAGCTCATCACCGGGCTGAAGGCGGGGGAAGCAGAGCGGGAGAAGGCGGCCCACTCGGACGACAACTCGTACGGTCGCTACCAGAAGGCCGAGCGGGCCTATACCGATGCCCGCCAAGTGCAGGCCAACCGTCAGGCATGGGCGATGAAGGGCAACGCAAGAGGCGGATAAAGCCAACGCGCTCATCGAAAAGTCGCTGAAGGCGCAGGAAAAGCAGGACTACAAGACCGCCCAAATTCTCCAGGACTCGGTGAGCGTGCTGCAGGGTGGTCCCGAGCTGCCTGGTGAAGCAGCCGGAGCGGCCAACGGATTATTACGAAGCAACGGGAGATCGATGTGCGGGTGCAGAAGGCAGCGGTGACGGGATCTGGTCTGGCCGCGGGGAATACGCCATGGCCCAGGAGCGAACCATGGCCATTCTGCGTTCCGGGGCGCCCAGCGACGTATCGGAATCCGAGAAGGCGGCGGTGATGGTCAAGGAAGAGGAACTGCGCCGCTGCTTTGGCCGGAGGAGAAGCCGAAGGTTGCCGCCAAGCCGGCGCCCCAACCGATGCCCGCCCCACCGGCTGCGCCTCAGCCGAGTCCCCAGATGTCGGCCGCCGCCTCCGACATGAGCGCTGCATGTCCAAGAACCTGCAGACCCATCAAGCCGAGGTCGAAGCCTGGGCATCGGGCCCAGGCGGCGCAGAAGGCCGGCAACCGAAGGCCCTGATGGCCATCGCGGACACGGTGCAGAAGATCCAGATGGCCGGCTGCATGCAGCACTAGGTTGAAGACGACGTTTCGGAACGTCCTGCTGAGCCTTACAGCGGGGTGCACCGGTGGAAGACGACCCCGCCGGTAAGTCCGGCACCCCGAAGCTATTCCATCGTCCCAGCGCCCCAGCGGACCCAGGCCGGAGCGGGCGAGTTCCGCCTGAGCCCGGCGACCCGGATCATGCTCTCCGACCCGGCCGATGCCGAGCTGCGCGCCTTGGCGGACCTGCTCCTGGTTCCACTGCGGACGGCCTCGGGGCTACCCCTTCCGGTTTCTTCCCAACCGGGAGATGATCGCGCGACCGACGCCATTTTCCTCCGCCTTACCACTGGCTCGGGCTCGGGCCATCCAGAGAGCTACCGTTTGGTGGTCACCCCGGAGTCAGCGTCGCTCTCCGCAGGGACTGCTGCAGGCCTGTTCTGGGGGCTTCAGACTCTCCGGCAGCTTCTCCCGCCGGAGCTGGAAGCGGGGGCGCCAGGAGTTCAGCAGGATGGGCCATCCCGGCACTGGAGATCGAGGATGAGCCGCGGTTTCCCTATCGGGGGATTCTGCTCGATGTGGCTCGTTGGTTTTACCCGCCCGAGTTCATCAAGAAGCTCATCGATCTTCAGGCGCTCTACAAACTGAATACGTTGCAACTGCACCTGACCGATGACCAGGGATGGCGTCTGGAGATCAAGCAGTATCCCCGGCTCACCCAGGTTGGCGCCTGGCGCAAGGAGACCATGGTAGCGAACAATTTCGAGCCCTACATCGGAGATGGCAGGCCGCACGGTGGTTTCTACACCCAGGAGCAGATCCGTGACCTGGTCGCCTACGCCTCGGCCCGCCATGTCACGATCATTCCGGAGATCGAGATGCCGGGACATGCCGGAGCGGCCCTCGCGGCCTACCCGGAGCTATCCTGTACCGGAGGGCCCTTCGAAGTGTCCCCCATCTGGGGCGTCCATCAGGACATCTTCTGTCCCAGTGAGCAGACCTTTCGATTCCTGGAGCACGTGCTCCTGGAGGTGATGCAGCTCTTCCCCAGCGCCTACATCCACATCGGGGGAGATGAGGTGCCCAAAGATCGATGGAAGGAAAGCCCGGTTGCTCAGGAGGTGATCCGGCGGGAAGGTCTCGCCGGCGAGGAGGAGCTGCAGAGTTACTTCATCGGCCGCATTGAGAAGTTCTTGAGCCAGCACGGCCGCCGTATCATCGGCTGGGACGAGATTCTCGAGGGCGGCATCCCGCCGGAGGCTACGGTGATGTCCTGGCGCGGCGACGCCGGTGGGATCGCCGCTGCCCGGCAGGGACACGACGTGATCATGGCCCCGAACAGCCATACCTACTTCGACTACTATCAGGGCGATCCGGCCGCGGAACCGTTGGCGATCGGGGGCTTCGTCCCGCTGGATAGCGTCTACGAGTTCCAAGTAGTGCCCGACGAATTGAGCACAGCGGAGGCCGCTCACGTCATCGGCGCTGAGGGCTGCCTTTGGACGGAGTACATCCCCAACTCTTCGCTGGCGGAATACATGCTCCTGCCACGGATGCTCGCCCTGTCCGAGGCTCTCTGGTCACCGAACGAGGCGCGAAGCTGGGGAAGCTTCGCGGCCCGGCTCCCAGGTCAGTTCGCCCGGCTCGATGCCCTGGGTTTCCAATACCGGGTACCGGAGCCGGTGGGACTCGGATGGACTCGTCTGGTGCTGGAGGACCGAGCCCGCGTCACGATCGAGCCCGCCCATTCCTGGCGGGGTGGTGCGGTACACAACCGATGGCTCTGTACCCACGGCAAACTCCTCCCGGTACACGGGTCCCTTCGACCTGCCCGTTTCGTTCGTCCCTCGAGTTGTGAGTGCAAAACTCTTTCTGCCGAGCGGCCGGGCAAGCCCGGTCGCCCGGGCGCGGATTACCCGTGCCGTCTGGCATAACGGCCCTCGCCGTCCGGGCAGACACGCTCGATCCGGGTCTTCAGTACGAGTACGTCGAAGGAAGTTCCGAATCGGCCGAGGACGTCAGAGCGGTGGAGCCCTTGCGGATAGGTTCAGTACCGGGGGTAGGACTTCGGGGCGACGAACGCCCCGAGGACTACGGCCTTCGCTTGTCGGGAATGATGTGCGTGCCCAAAGATGCTCTCTACTCCTTTTATCTGGGCTCTGACGATGGCGCCAGGCTCCGCATTGCCGGCGAGCTCGTGTTCGACCGCGACGGGCCGCAGCGCAACAATGAACAACCGGGTCAGATCGCACTGCGGGCGGGCTGCCATCCCATGGAGGTGGTCTACTTTCAGGCCAGCGGGGGTGCCGAGCTGAAGCTCGAGATGTCCACACCGGCCTCGACCAGAGGCCCGGTCTCCGAGAACTGGTACGTTCACTAGGATGAACTCGCGACTCCGCATCTTCCTCCTGGGCCTCCTGGCCACCGCGGCGGTCGGCGCGGCCGCCTCGCGCCCGGAAACCGGGCGCTAGGCGGACACGCTCGCGGTTGAAACCGCGAGCGGTTGGAAAACCTGGTGGCGACGCGACGCCTCGCCGTCCCGCTGGGACGGGTCTGCGCCGCTCGCCCACCAGATACACTGGACACCCGGAGCTCCCGGAGTTGAGTGGGGCGAACTCCGGCTTCGGGGAAGCAGCGAAGCCTGGCGCACCCGGGTGGTGGTGATCCGGCTCGAACCCCGAGCAAGTACAGCTCTCACTCGTCCCGGCTTTCATCCGGGACGAGCGCTGGACAGTGGCACAGGTCGAGGGCGACGTCGCCGTCGCCCTCGACACCGGCCCCTACCGCCGCTCACTACCCTTTGGCTGGGTAGTGAGCGGCGGCCGGGAGCTGCTATCACCCGAGTACGCCCCGCTCGCCGGCGCCGTCGTGGTAACCCACGACGGCGCCGTGCGAGTCGTGGCGCCCGACAGCATAGCCCTCGAGCGCAGCCAGGGGCTGCGCTCGAGGCATTCCAGAGCTATCCCATGCTGCTGCAGGATGGCGTCGTCCCCACACCCCTCCGCCGGGCATCCCAGGGGGTGAACCTCGACCATCGCGACGCGCGGCTGGGAATCGGTACGCTGAGAGATGGGCGGGTAGTTATCGCCCTTACCCGATTCGATGTCCTGGGCGACACCTTCGGCCGGGTCCCGTTCGGGCTCACTACGCCCGAGATGGCGGCCGTGATGGGCGCGCTGGGTTGCGACGATGCACTGTTACTGGACGGGGGGATCTCGGGTCAGCTGCTGCTCCGGAAGGCCGATGGAACGGCGCGGGTCTGGCCGGGAATCCGAAGCGTGCCGCTGGGACTGGTCGCCCGACCGAAGTAACCCTCGAGAGAGGTACTGCCGAAGGTCGAATCAGAGGTATGTCGTTCCGTCCTGACCGAGCATCGGGTGCCGCAACCAACGCAAACCGGAACTCTGATGTACCATTAGGGTAGCTGAACTCCCGCGCAACTTATCTCGCCGGCGAAAGAAGGCTCGTCATGACCTCCTATACCGCGTCCATCCAGCGCTCCAATCACAAGGACCTCCACCAGGTCGAGCTCCAGGTGACACCCCGGGAAACCAACCGCCAGCAGGAGTCCTGGACCGGCATCTTCATGTCGCGCAGCACCGACGGCTTCATGCCCGACGAGCGGCTCGCGCTCACGCTGGACAACGGCCTCAAGGGGACGGCGCGGGTGAGCGAGACCTACTTCGACAGCCGAGCTCCCGACGCCACTCGGATCCTCATCACCAGCACCAGCCCCTTCGCCTGAGGCGAGCGGCGGTACGCCACTGGAATCACTGTGCCCAAACGGAATTACGGTTTCGAGAAGCGGCAGAAGGAATTGAACCGGCAGCAGAAGCAGGAGGAAAAGCGCCAGCGTCGCCGGGAGCGATCCGAGTCTCCATCCGAGGAGAATGGGGAGACCGAGGAGGCGACGCCGGAAACGCCTCGCGCCCACCAGCGCCTAGACGGCACCGGTGAGCGCGAACACTGAATCGGGCGGGCTGATGCAACCGCGTTCTTATCGCCCCGCCAAATCCGGCTGATATTTCAGCTGCTTCAAGGTTCCCGCCAGCAGCTGAACCTTTGCGGCGTCCGCCGCACCGGTGATCTCGGATTCCAGCTGCGACACCAACCTTGCCAGCGCCGCGTTCTGGATGGCGCCGGATGACTTCTCCGCCGATGCCAGCTCGGCCCGGGCATAGGCGATCTTCGACTGGTCCAGCCCATTCGACCGCTCCAGCTGATCCAGATAGGCCCGGGCCAGCGAATACGAAGCCGGCCAGGTGAACTTGACCTGTCCCTGAGTGTTGAAGTAGTCCAGCTTGACCGACTTGGCCGCGTCGATCTCGTTCTGGGTCAGGAAGCCGCTGGGCTGCAGCTCGAAGACATCGAGCCCGCGGGTGATCTCCGAGCCGTAGATGTAGCCGTTGTACCAGTAGGTGCTCCAGTAGCCACCCAGCTCCAGCTTCTCGGGGTCGAGCGGGCCCCGGTCGAAGTAGGCGATCTCCTTCGGGTGCTTGGGGTCGGTCCAGTCGAATACCGAGAGCGCCGCCCTGATACCAGGCCTGCGCCATCACGTCGCGCCCCGGAATCGGAATGAGCGATCCGTTGTGCGCCACGCAGTTCTCCGACGGCAGCTGCGGTGCGGGCATCTTGTAGTAGCTCTGGAACTGCATCGATGACTGCCCGCTCAGGGTGAAGATGGCGTCGGCGCCCCACTCCTTCGGGTCGGTCTTCCGGCACTTGGGCTGAACGCCGCCGCCCCATTCATCGGAAAACAGCATCTTGCTGCCACTGTTGTTGAAGGTGGCGGAGTGCCAGTAGGAGAAGTTGGAATCGGAAGCTGCCGCGATCCGCTTCGGCTGCGCCGGATCGGTGATGTCGAGCAACAGACCGTAGCCCGCACAGGCCCCACCGGCCCGCCCGATGGCGGGGTAGAGGGTGATGTCGTGGCACTGGGTGGGGCCGGCGGTGGAGTCCGGCTCCTGCGCCATCTGGGCCTTCATCGCTGAGTCGACGATTGCCGGGAGTGCTTGCCTGAGCGCCGCGCTGTCGGCGGCGGTGGGAGCACCGGTGCCCCCCCGCGCCTTGACCGTGCGGTCCAGCAGCTCCGCCACGTCCTCCGGCTGAAGCACCTCCTCCTTCCCATGGATCACGGCAATGAACCCGCCGTTGGCCTTGGCCTCGGCCACGGCCTTGGCCTGCGGCCAGGCTGTCCTCCCGGGTTTCACCGTGGGTGGGCGGCGCCACCAGGTCCTGGAAAATCCGGGGCGAGCTCACGATGCGCGCCTGGTCCGGGTGAGCCAGCGGAACCTTGATGACCTCGATCCGGAACAGCGCCGTGTTGGGGTCCTTGGGCGCTATGACGCAGCCCGGCAGCTCGGCCGACGACCGCACCGGCGCCTGACCCGAGATGTAGACGTAGACGTTGTCCTTGTCCTTGGGATCCACCAGCAGCGAGTGGGTGTGGGACCCACGGCAGGTCTGCACGTTGCCCACGTTCCGCGGATGAGCGATATCGCTGATGTCGAAGATCCGAAGTCCCCGGAGCCGCTCCTGACTGACGGTGTCCTCGATCCCCTGAGTGCCGCAGTCGAGCCGGGCGGTCAGGTTTTCGCCCGAGACAAAGAGCAGGTTGCGATACACCGACACATCACTCTGAGAGCCGGGGCACACGTAGGCGGTCTCCAGCTTCGGCTTCCGGGGATCGGTGATGTCCCAGACCTGATACCCGTTGAAGCTGCCCTGCACCGCGTAATGCCCGGTGAAGGCCAGATCGGAGTTGATCCCATCGACGAACTGCTTCGAGGGCGGAGTGGACGAGGCCAACCGCAGATTCCAGATGGCTTGGCCGGCGTCGGTCTTCCCCGACTTCAGCCCAACCCGTGGGTCCGGCGTCGGTGGCTGGGTGGACTTGCTCTGAGCCGGCGTCGGAGCGCCGGCCTGATTCGAGCCCGAGTGCGAGCACCCGGCCAGGGCCCCCACACCGACGGCGACTGACAACGCGATGAGCTTGGCTGATGCCATGCGAACCCCTTGAATAAGGACGATTCCTACCCGCTTCCCCTCTCTGCCCACTTCCCCGTTTTCTACTTCGTCGCCAGACTCGGAGACGTGGCCAGCTGCTTCACCGCGCCGGCCAGGACCCGCACCTTGCTCGCGTCGCCGGCTCCATTCGCCTCGGACTCCAGCCGGGAAACCAGCTGGGTCAGCGTCTGCTGCTGCTCCGGCTCCGCCGGCCTTCTCGGCCTTGGCCAGCTGCGCCCGCGCATCAGCGATCCGAGCCGCATCCATGCCCTGCGACCGCTCGAGCTGATCCAGATAGGCCCGGGCCAGGGAATACGAAGCCGGCCAGGTGAACTTGACCTGTCCCTGAGTGTTGAAGTAGTCCAGCTTGACCGACTTGGCCGCATCGATCTCGTTCTGGGTCAGGAAGCCGCTGGGCTGCAGCTCGAAGACATCGAGCCCGCGGGAGATCTCCGAGCCGTAGATGTGGCCGTTGTACCAGTAGGTGCTCCAGTACCCGCCGTTTCCCATCTCGGTCGCATCCACCGGCCCGCGGTCGAAGAAGGCGATCTCCTTGGGGTGCTTGGCGTCGGTCCAGTCGAATACCGAGAGCCCGCCCTGGTACCAGGCCTGCACCATCACGTCCCGGCCCGGGATCGGAATCAGCGAGCCGTTGTGGGCCACGCAGTTCTCCTGGGCTGTTTGCGGAGCGGGCAGCTTGTAATAGCTCTGGAACTGCAGCTGCTGCCGGTTCGCGATGGTGAAGATCGCGTCGGCGCCCCACTCCCGCTTGTCGGTCGCCCGGCACTTGGGCTGGCCCCCTCCGCCCCACTCGTCGGAGAAGAGGAGCTTGCTGCCTGAGTTGTTGAAGGTGGCCGAATGCCAGTAGGAGAAGTTCGAGTCGGAGGCGGCGGCAAGCCGCTTGGGGTGCGCCGGGTCGCTGATATCCAGCAGCAGTCCGTAGCCCTCGCAGGCACCTCCGCCGAGGCCGATGCCGGGATAGAGCGTGATATCGTGGCACTGGGTCGGTCCGCTGCCGCTGTCCGGCTGGGTGCCCACGAACGAGGCGACGAGCGCGGGCAGCGCCTGGCGCAACGCCGCGCTGTCGGCGGCCGTCGGTGCTCCGCTTCCGCCGCGAGCCTTGACCGTGCTGTCGAGCAGCATCTCGGCACAGTGCGGATTGAGCACCTGCTCGTGCCCGTGGAAGGAGACCACGAACCCGCCGTTGGCCTTGGCCTCGGCAACCTTCTTGGCGTTCTCAATGCTGTCTGCGGGGGCTTCGCCGTGCTTGGGCGGCGCCACCAGGTTGTCGAAGATCCGCGGCGAGCTCACGATGGCGGCCTTTTCCGGATGCGCCAGCGGAATCTTGATCACCTCGATCCGGAACCAGGCCGAGTTGGGATCCTTGGTCGGCATGGCCGCGACGCAGCCGGACAGCTCCTTGGAGGACCGAACCGGCGAGGAGCCGGAGATATAGACGTAGACGTTGGCCGGGTCCTTGGGATCGACCAGCAGCGAATGGGTATGCGAGCCCCGGCAGGTCTGCACGTTACCCACGTTCCGCGGATGGGCGATGTCGCTGATGTCGAAGATGCGAATGCCCCGGAGCCGATCCGTGCTCACACTGTCCTCCACCCCCTGCAGTCCCGCAGTCCAGCCGGGCCGAGAGGTTCTCGCCGGAGACGAAGAGCAGATTCTTGTAGGTGGAGACGTCACTCTGGGAGGCGGGACAGACGTAGGCGTCGGCAAGACTGGGCTTGCTCGGGTTGCTGATATCCCAGATCTGCCATCCGTTATAGTTGCCCTGGATCGCGTAGTGCCCGTTGAAGGCCAGGTCGGAGTTGGTCACGTCCACGAACTGTTCCGACGGCGGGGTCTTCGAGACCACGCGCAGATTCCACACTGCCTCCCCGGCGTCCATCTTCCCGGCCTTGAAGCCCAACCCGGGGATCGGGATTGGGCGGCGTGGTGGACTTGCTGGTTGCCGGCGACGGGATTGCCGGTGCCGGCATTGGAAGTGGACTGAGAGCACGCGACCATGGAGGCCACGCCGAGGGCCAGAGTCAGGGAGGCGAAGGTGCTGGAAGTCATGGATGTTCCTTGGGAGAAGGGGTCCTGGGCCGCTTACGCGATCAACGGCTGGACAGTTTCAAGGGGAACCGTGACTGGACTGGAGCCCCTCGAGCATGCGCTGCATTCGGGCGATTTCCGTAGTTTGGTCCACGCTCACGTCGTTGGCCAGCTTGAAGGTGGTCTCTTCCCGAGCCGCGCCCTCGGTTCCGAAGAGCTGGTTGACCATGGTGACGGCGCCCTTGTGGTGCTGAATCATGTAGGTCAGAAATAGCCGGTCGAAGTCGGCGCCCCGAGCCTGGTCCAGCTCCTTCATCTGCGCCTCGGTGAGCATACCGGGCATCAGCATGCCCTGGTCCTGGCGTGGTCACCGGTATGATGCATCGGACATCTGCATCGGCTTGGTCGGGTCCGGCACCGGCTGTCCCCGGTCCTTCAACCATCGTTGCATGGTGGCGATCTCGTCCTGCTGGCCATTGATGATCCGGCCGGCCAGCGTCTGAACCGAAGGGCTCGCGCCATGGCTCTGGGCCCATCCGGCCATGACCAGTGCCTGGGCGTGGTGGGCAATCATGTGGGACATGAACTCGACGTCGGCCGGCGTGTACGGATAACCTTTGGTCTTGGCGGCGGCGGCCTGGTTTTCCGAAGCGGGGGCGGGCGGGGCCGCGGCTCCGGTTCCCTCGCTGGTGGCCTTGCTGCACGCGGCCGCGTACAGCAGGAAAGTGGCTGGGATGAAACGCGAGCGTAGGACTCTCATGGGTCTCCTGCTTTGGATGCCTCTAACAAGCTGGCGGTTGCGCCAGACAGAGGAGATAGATAGCGGCATGACCGGACCGGTTGGAAGGTGACCACCTCGCCCGGCCGCTCACCGCGCTCTGATCGCGAGCCTCGGCCTTATAGCCCACCCCGAGGGAGGCTACTACAGGGAAGTGTACCGATCGCCGGCTTCCGTCAAGCCGTCGGACCGGCGGGAGCCGCCGCTCCGCCCTGACAACCATCTACTTCCTGCTCACCCAGGGCCAGTTCAGCCGATGGCACCGGGTGCAGTCGGACGAAGTCTGGCACTTCTACGAGGGGGCCACGTTGGACCTGTGGTTGACGTCGCCCGAGATCAGCCGGGTGGAGCACCACCGGCTCGGGCCCGCCGAAGCAGCCCAGCAGCCGGTTCTCGTGGTTCCCGCGGGCTGGTGGCAGGCGGCTCGATCGTCGGGCGCTTACACCCTCACCGGATGCACCGTCGGGCCCGGCTTCGATTTCCAGGATTTTGCCCTTGCCGCCGACGAGCCGGCCAGTGCCGCGGCCTTCCGCCAGCTCGGCGGGCAGACCGCCGCCCTGCTGTGACTCCAGCCCCAGCACGTCTCCGGCTGATCGGGCTGCCTTACGACGGTAGCTCATCATTTCTCCGCGGCGCGGCCGAGGCGCCCGCCGCCATCCGCGCCGCGCTCGAGTCTTCCCATTGGAACAGCTGGTCTGAGCTGGGACAGGACCTGGCCGCCGACGATGTCCTGAGCGACGCCGGAGATGTGCTCTTGTCGGCCGGCCCTCGGGCCCGGGCCGAGATCGAGAGCGCCATGGCGGAGGTGCTCGCCGGCGGGTGGCGGCCTCTGGCACTGGGTGGAGACCATTCGGTTACGTATCCGCTAATTCGGGCCATGAGCCGAAGCTATCCCGCCCTCACCATCCTGCACCTCGATGCACATCCCGACCTGTACGAGGAGTTCGAGGGAGACCGGTTCTCCCATGCCTGCCCCTTTGCCCGGATCATGGAGGAAGGCCTGGCCTCAGCGGCTGGTGCAGGTCGGCATTCGAACCCTCAACCCGCAACAGCGAAGGCAGGCCCAGCGCTATGGAGTCGAGCTGATCGAGATGCGATCCTGGGAGGGCGGGACCCGGCCGCGGGTGGAGGGTCCGGTCTATCTGTCGGTTGATCTCGATGTGCTCGACCCGGCCTTTGCGCCCGGGGTGTCCCATCGCGAGCCTGGCGGACTGTCGGTCAGGGAGGTGCTTTCGATAATCCAACAGCTGGGGGGAACCCTGGTGGGCGCCGATGTGGTCGAGTACAACCCAAGACAGGATATCGGCGGCGTTACGGCGGTGGTGGCCGCCAAGATCGTGAAGGAGATCGCGGGGCGAATGCTCGGGGAGCCCGCAGGCCAGGAGAAAGGCCGGGGATGAGCAGCAGGATCATTTCACAACGACGCCGGAGACATCGCACTCGGGATACTTCAGGTCGAGCTCGCTTCAGCCGATGGGCCAGGACAGTTCCAATCAGATGATTGCGGTACCACTTCTTGTTGGCCGGAACGATGTACCAGGGAGCCCACTCGGTTGACGTCTTGCTGAGAGCGTCCTGGTAGGCCCGCATGTAGTCCTTCCAGAACTTCCGTTCTTCCAGGTCGCCGTGCTGGAACTTCCAGCACTTCTTCGGGATCGTCGAGCCGCGCCTGGAGCCGCTTCCGCTGTTCGTCGGGGCCGATGTGCAGAAAGAACTTCAGGATCGTGGTGCCGTTCTCGTAGAGCATGCGCTCGAAGGCGACGATCTGGTCGTAGCGCTTTTTCCACTCCGACTGGGGGAACGAGGTTGTGCACCCGGACCACCAGCACGTCCTCGTAGTGGCTGCGGTTGAAGACGACGGCCTCGCCCCGGGCCGGCACCTTGGCGTGCACCCGCCAGAGAAAGTCGTGCTCCAGCTCCTCCTCGGACGGCTTTCGAAACGAGACCACCCGGGTGCCCTGGGGATTGAAGCCCCGCATGACGTGGCGGATGGCCCCGTCTTTCCCTGAGGTGTCCATCCCCTGGAGCACCACCAGCAGCTTGTGCTTGTGGCCGGCAAACAGCAGCTCCTGAGCCTCCGCCAGTTGCTCCAGGATCCCGGGGAGCTCTTCCTCGCTGCTTTCTTTCCCTGTTTCAGCAAGCTGGTGTCGTCCGGATCAAACTCGTCCAAGTCGACCTTCTGCCCCTCCTTCACCAGATACCGATTCATTCGTGCTCCCAGACATCTCGGTTAGTCCGCGATGTGGCCACTCCTGTACCGTCGTTCTAGACGTTCCGTCGTTCCGCCGTTCCGCCCTACCGCCTTATCTGATACGCCAGCTTCACAAAGAACCCGTCCGTCGTTCGCTCCAGGCGGGACCAGTTGAACTCCTCGTCGCTCTCGAGCGAGCTGCCGTAGCCCAGGAAAGCCACTGTCCCCGGTGTGGGCTCGTACGAGGCCAGCAGATCGAGCCGGAAGCCATTGAACTCCGTGGTCGGCTGGGCCACACCGCCGACGAACAGGGAGTCGCCCGTGGCCGGATCGATCAGGGTGGTCCGCCGCTCCGATCGGTACTCGCCGATGGCGCGGAAGAAGAGTGCCCGGTTCGGCTGGTACTCGACCTTGAGCCGGGGGATGGTCGAGCGGGCGAACTCACTCCCGTCCAGCCGATAGAGCCGGAGGACCGTGGCCAGAGCGGCCACCCGGATGGTGGTGGTGGGACGGAGATCGAGCGTTCCCCGCAGCTGCCAGCCGGTGCCGGTAGTGCCCTCCTCGAAGATGGCACTATGCCCACGCACCGTATGTGACGCTCCGCTCCGAGCTTCCGCCAGGTGGGGGTGGTGACTTTGACCTGGCCGGTGAGCCCGGAGAAGTCCTCCGGGAAGTACGCCGGACCACCGGGGCTGCCGATGGTGTAATCGGCAAAGCTCGAATCCTGGAAGTCGACGAAATTCCGTTCTCCGTGCCCGTTCAGCTCCCACCCCCCTCGAAGCCGGAACGTGGCGTCGGCCTGCTCCCGCCCTTCGATCGCAGGCTCGAAGCCGAACTGGTCGTACGCCCAGATCCGCTCCGGTCCGAAGAACACGGTGAGATTCTCCAGCAGCTCGCGCGGAGCGCCGTACCAGGTGAAGCGGTTGAAGGCGTGGCCGGTGACCACATTGCTCCGGAGCCGGTTGACGAAGCCGGCCTGGGCATCGAACCCCTCGCCCTGCCCGTTCAGCAGATAGTTGAAGCCCCAGGAGCGCCCGGTCCGGTCGAACTCAGCCTGCCAGATGGGAGCGTCCACTGAGGAGTCTCTGGTGCTGGTCCAGGAACGGCCATACTGAAACTGGGTGTAGTAGAGTCCCCAGACATAGCGGAAGTCGCCGGCAAGCACCCGATTGTGGTTGTCGGTCTGATCCCGGTTGGTGAAGGTGACCCCGGCAATGGAATTGCGCCCGAAGTCGCGCCGCAGCCGGGTGATGTTGAACCAGGCGTCGGACGCGTCGGTTTGGTCTACGGCGGTCAGGTGGGCCACGCCCAGCTGGCCGAACTTGCCGGTGAACTTGGCGCCGGCCTTCGGGATTCACGATCCGCCGGGTGTAGACCAGCGTCTGAGGAGACCCGAACAGCTCGATGCCTTCCAGGAAGAAGGGCCGCTTCTCCGGAAAGAAGAGCGCGAACCGCTCGTTGACCGTGACCTGACCCTCGTCACTCTCCACCTGGCTGAAATCGGGGTTCATGGTGGCGTCGAGCGCATAGCTGCTGAATCCGAGCCGCAGGTTGAGCCCGGCGTCGGGGTTGAGGTCTTCCCGCACGAAATCCCCGCTCACTCCATCGCGAGCTCCCGCCGCGGTGGCGGTCACGAACGGCTGGGCCTCCATCGTCACCCCGTGGTGCATGTCGTGGAGTCCGCTCGAACGCGCCTTCCTGTCCCAGAAAGCTGGCGTTGGCCCGGCGCACGTCGGTCCAGGTGTCGGTATAGCCGGTGCGCTGTACCACCCGGGTGACATTGAAGCCCCAGCTCTGAGGGTTGGCTCCCGGGATAACGCAGACTCTTGAACGGAATCCGGATCTCCACCTCGAAGCCCCGGTCGGTGATCCGGCCCTTGGAGTCCCAGGTGAAATCGGGGTTCTTGTCGGTGCTGCCGGGGATCAGGCTGCTGACCTGGCCCGCCCCCTCGCTCCGAACCCCGTCGGTTTGCACTCCGAGCGCGTTCACGCCGAAGAAGAAGGCGCGCCGCCGGTCGTGAAAGGTGTCGAGATCGAGGACCACGTAATCTTCGTTGTCGATGTTGTCCCGGTCGGCCACGGTGGCCCGGATGCCTCGAGGATTGTGGTCGTAGGCGATGATACCGAAGTAGATCGCGTCCGGTGCATACCAGACCAGCACTTCGGTCTGCTCCTCGGCGGGCCGGCCATCCACCGGTTGATACTGCCAGAACCCGGTGAGCCGGGTGGCGCGCGACCAGACCGGCTCATCCAGCTTGCCGTCGATCTGGACCGAGCTCTCCAGCCGAGGAATCTCGGCGGTGGGCGAGCCCTTGCCCATCACAGTCGGGCTGGAGCCCGGGCCGGGAGCCTGGATCAGCAGCAGGAGCGCGAGCACCATGGATCAGTGAGCCGATGCTCACACTGCTGAGCTGGTCACGGCCGGCGTGCCCCAGTACCGCCGGAGCGAGCTGATGATCACGGGCAAACCGCGGAACACGCAGAAGACCACCGCCAGCCAGGCGGTCACTCGGAGCACCCGCATCATCCAGGGAACCTCCTGAGGCAGCCCGCTGTCCGCACCGAACCCACTGAATGCCTGTGCCAGGGCCAGCCCACAGAAGGTTACCACCTTGGTGACGGCGTACCCGGTGCGCATGACGGTCGAGCCCACCAGAAAGCGTCCCACGGCGGTCCGATGTTGCGCGAAGGGTGCCGTTCCCTGCCCCACTCCAATGCTGCGCAGAGCATCGGTCAGGGTGGTGCGGGCTATGATGATCAGTGGTATCGCCAGCGGGATCATTCCGAGATCGGCAAAGCAGACCCAGAGCACCAGCTCATAGGTCCGGTCCGCCGCGATGTCGAGCACGCTGCCGAAGAGGCTGCTCTGCCCGGTCTTGCGGGCCACGATGCCGTCGACCGTGTCGAGCATCAGTCCGACGAAGAGCAAACCGACGCCGGTGAGCCGGGCCGCCGGAGACCCGAAGTAGAGGATCAGGACGTTGACCAGCAGGAGCGGAAAGCGCGACAGCGTGATCCAGTTGGCCAGCATGGTTATCTCCGACTACTCCTTTCTGCCGGCACGTAGGAGCCATGCTCGAGGTCTTCCAGCACATTCGGCCTGGACGGGCGCCAGCCAGCAGGGTTTCCGCCTTCTTGCGCGCATCGCTCCGGGCCAGTGCGCTCACTTCATGGCCGGCCGCCCGAAGCCGCTCAGTCACGGCGCTGCCGATGTATCCAGTGGCGCCGGTCAAAAATACCTTCATACTTGCTATCCTCAGTAAGGGACAGAACGCTTGACTGAATCCTATAGTACACCCAACCAACTGGCGGGCGCCTCCGGTTCCACCGTGGACACCGGCGTCCGGATTCGTCATGCCCGGCCGGACGACGCGCGAAGCTGGGCCACTTTGCGGAATGCGCTCTGGCCCGACCAGCCTTTGCAGGAGCTGCTGGAGGAAGCGGAGACGTTCTTCAGCACTGACGATGCCCGGCTCGCGGCCGTGCTGGTGGCTGAGAAAGCCGGCGAGGGTCTGGTCGGATTCGCCGAGCTCTCACTCCGCCCCTATGCTGAAGATTGCCGCACCAGCCCGGTGGCGTTCCTCGAGGGCTGGTACGTGACCCCGTCCATGCGGCGCCAGGGTGTCGGCCGAGCCCTCGTGCGCGCAGCCGAGGAATGGGGACGCGCGCAGGGGTGCCGGGAGTTTGGGTCGGACACACAATTCGACAACAGCACCAGCATTGCGGCGCATCTCGCGCTCGGCTTCGACGATGCCGGCGCCCTGCGCTCCTTCCGGAAAGATCTGTAGAGGAGAAACCCCATGCCCGCTGTTCCCCATCCCAAACGGTTCGGTGTTCTCGGCTCAGGCGAGGTGGGCCAGGCGCTGGCCAAGGGGCTCGCTGCCAACGGCTACGAGGCGCGGATCGGGACCCGCTCGCCGGGCAAGCTGGCCAAGTTCTCCCGCAGCACCGGGATCGAGGAAGGCACCTTTTCCTCGGTGGCCGCCTGGGGCGAGGCCGCGGTGCTGGCGGTGCTGGGGACCGCCGCGCTGGAGGCAATCGATCTCGCCGGCCCCGACAATCTCAATGGCAAGCTGGTGATCGACACCACCAACCCCATCAGCAACGACCCGCCGGTGGACGGTGTGCTTCGCTATTTCACCGGGCCCAACGAGTCGCTGATGGAGCGGCTGCAGGCGGCGCACCCCCGGCATTGCGTTCGTCAAGGCGTTCAATAGCGTGGGCAGCGACCTCATGGTGCACCCATTCCTGTCCGGCGGTCCGCCCACCATGTTTTTCTGCGGCAACGATGGCGGGGCCAAAGCCGTAGTGGCCCGGCTGCTGGAGCACCTCGGCTGGGAGGGTGCGGACATGGGTAGTGTTGTCGCGGCTCGAGCCCTGGAGCCGCTGGCTCAGCTCTGGTGCATTCCTGGTTTTCGGGAGAACGACTGGACCCACGCCTTCCGGCTGCTCCGGGTCTGAAGCGAGGCCCTTACCCAGCTGACATTCAATGGAGGAGACATGTGCAGGAACATCAAGCGTCTAAGACATCCCGATCATCCTCCTACCGACGAGGAGCTGCACAACGCTGCATTGCAGTTCGTGCGGAAAATCAGCGGCTTCCAGGCACCCTCGCAGGCCAACCAGGACGCCTTCGATCGGGCGGTACATGACGTCGCCGCGGTCTCGCGCGCGCTGTTCGACAGTATTCGGGTACGCGGACGCCCCTACGCCGAGTCGGCATGATCAGCCGGATCTGGAGAGGATGGACCACGTCCCGAAACGCCGACGCCTACGAAGCGCTGCTCAAGGCTGAGATCTTCACCGGCATCATCGACCGGGGGATAACTGGATTTCAGGGCATCGATCTTCTGCGCCGCGAGGTGGAGGAAGGCGTGGAGTTCGTCACGATCATGTGGTTCGACTCTCTGCTGGCGGTGCAAACCTTTGCCGGCGAGGATTACGAGCAGGCCGTGGTTCCGCCCAGGGCGCGCCAGCTGCTGATCCGCTTCGACGAGCGGTCGGCCCATTACGAAGTGCGCGAACGGCGCGAGCCCGGCAATGGCCATGCGGCCTGACTCTCCTGTAGGAGATTGCGACATGCGTATCGCACCACCGTTGGCTGGTCTTGCGGCATTGCTCCTCCTGACAACTCCTCAGTCCGCCGTATCAGCCCAGACCCAGGGCTCCCGCTATATCAATCCGCCGAGTCTCACCAAGCCCAACGGCTATACCCACGTCGTGGTTGCCCCGGACAACCGCACCGTGTACGTGGCCGGACAGGTAGCCTTCGACAGCACCGGACAGCTGGTTGGTGCGGGCGACTTCAAGGCTCAGGCCCAGCGGGTTTACGAGAATCTGCGTCGGGCGTTGACCAGCGTCGGCGGATCGCTGGACGACGTGGTGAAGACCACCACGTTCATCACCGACATCAAGAACCTGCCGGCCTTGCGCGAAGTCCGGGCCCAGGTCTCCCGGTCTCGGCCGCCCGCCCGCCAACACGCTGGTGGTGGTCTCCAGCCTCGCCCGCCCCGAGCTGATGATCGAGGTCGAGGCCGTTGCCGTGCTGAGTCAGAGTGTGCGCTTTGCACAGTGACCCCACGCTCGACGTATACTCCGCCGGTTTGAACAGCCGGACGAGGTCCGCGACATGACGAAGGGCCGGTTCGAGATCGTGCGGATGAACGGGATGAGCATTGGGCGGCGACCACCAGCCGGGATGGAAATGGTCGGAGCAGTGGGACCGGCCACCGGCTCGACCCGCTGCCTGGTGGAACACTGGGTCTGTGCTGTCCGGGGTGGCTACCGTTGCCTTCGACGACCGCGTGGTCGAGATCATCCGGGGACCTCTTCTACGTTCCGCCGGTTCCGCATGAACTGGGTGGTGGGCGACCCAGCCCCGTTCGCTCCATTTCCTCGGCGCGGACCAGTACGCGCGGTACTGGCCAGCTCTGTCGAACTCTGAACAGGTGGGGTGCCTCGCCTCTCGCGTCGAGCCATTCTGGCTCTGAGTTCATCATCGGCCTTGCGTTCTGGCTGATCCGGCCGGCTTTCTCCACCAGTCCGAGCCCTGGGACGGCAACGGTCCTGCGTATCCCCTGGCCCTGCTGGGGAGCGGACTTCTCCTCGGCTCTCGAGCCGGGCCGGAACCATCGTTGCCGGCATGTTCCTGGGTCAACTCGCGGTTCTGCTCTGGCGGGTGGTCTCCAGTCCGGAGAACAGCGAGCTCTGGCTGGTGGGAGTCGTCATGCTGGCCGGCTACACCTTCGTGGCCGCCGGGGTTGGCGCGCTCATCGGCGGAGTGGTGCGCCGCCGAATGCATCCCGAGCTTCCGGTGGAGCGCCGGGTATCCGATCGAAGAGTCTGATCATGCCGACACCAGTAATCCAACCCAACTAAACCAGGATCAATTGTGCGCCCACTGTTTATTCTAACGGCTCTGGCCCTCACCGCCCGGCTGCTGCAGGCCCAGTCCTCTCTCTCCCCCGATCAGCTCGCCGACTGGCAGCGGAACCGGACCACGGTGCTGGCCTACATCGATGCCATGCCCGATTCTGCGACCGGCTTCAGGCCCACCCCGGGCGTCCGGAGCTTCGCCGAGCAGTTCGATCATATCGTGACCACAAACCTGGAGGTCGCGGCGATGGCGCTGCGGGGCCAGAAGGCTGCGCCCGCCCTCGGTGACAGCTCGGTCTATCTGCACGACAAGGCCGCACTCCGGAAATACGCCGCGGCAACCTACGACTACCTGCTCAAAGCGCTGCAGGAGGCCAAGCCCGCGCAGCTGAGCAAGCGAGGTCGCGATCTACGGCCAGCCGCCTCAGCCGGCGAGCCGGCTGGCCATGCTTTCGTTCGAGCACGCGGTCTGGACTCTGGGCCAGGTCGTGCCCTATCTCCGGCTGAACGGAGTGACTCCTCCCGAATACCGCATGCCGTTCTGATCGTGGCGACAGATTCACATCGCTGGCATCGCTCGCCCTGCTGATTGTTCCCCCAGCGGCGAACGAGCCAGAGTGCTCCGCCGGCGTACCGCTGCCGCTTCGTGCCGGTTCCGGTACGAGACGGAATTCATCTCAACACCAGCGTGTGCCAGCCGGACGGGCCGCACGCGCCACTCCCGTTTCTGCTCACCCGGACGCCCTATGGCATCGCCGGCGATACCGTAGTCGCGACGACTACCGGTTCCTTGCCGCCGATGGCTACATCTTCGTCTCCCAGGACATCCGCGGCCGGTACGGCAGCGAGGGACAGTTCATCATGAATCGCCCGCTGCATGACCCGGCCGACACCACCGGCGTGGACGAGAGCACCGACACCTACGACACCGTCGAGTGGCTGCTCGACAACGTCCCGGGAAACAACGGTCGCGTCGGCGTGCTCGGCGTCTCCTATCCCGGGTTTCTGGCGACGATGGCCGGGATCAATCCCCACCCCGCGGTGAAGGCCGTCTCGCCCCAGGCGCCGATGACCGACACCTGGATGGGAGACGACTTCTTCCATCAGGGCGCGTTCCGGCTGTCGTACGGCTTCGAGTACGTGGTGACTGGAGCTGAGCAAGGACGAGTCGGTGAAGCTCCCGATCGGCACCTGGGACACCTACGACTGGTACCGCGCGCCTGGGACCGCTGGCCAACGTCGATCGCGAAATACTTTCACGGCAAAGTGCCACCTGGGAGTCGTTCGTCGCCCATCCGGCCTATGACGCCTTCTGGCAGGCAGCGAGCGGTGCAGCGCGGCCTCAAGGCGCCGGCGGTCCCCACGCTGACGTCGGCGGCTGGTGGGATCAGGAGGACCGCTACGGGCCTCTGGCGACCTACGCGCGCGCTCGAGCGGGGGGATAGTGGCACCTGAACTATCTGGTGATGGGCCCCTGGAACCACGGCGGATGGCGCCGCGGCGAGCCGCGGCGGATGCCAGTGGTGGACCCGGGCACGTCGGAGGGTTACCTCCGAGACATCGAGGCGCCCTGGTTCGCACACTGGCTCAAGGACAAGGGGAAGATGTCGGAGCCGGAAGCCTAGCTGTACGACGCCGGCGCCCAGCAGTGGCGCGCCTTCCAGAACTGGCCGCCCGAAGGCGCGGCGCCGCGAAGCCTGTACCTGCACGCCGGAGGCCGGCTCTCGTTCGATCCGCCTGCGAGCCGGGAGAGGCGTGCGTACGACCAGTACGTCTCCGATCCCGCTCATCCGGTTCCGTACCGGCCTCGGCCGATCGAGCAGACCTATGACCGCGCGGGGCTCCCGCTGGCGGATATGGGAAACAGAGGACCAGCGATTCGTGGACGGCCGGCCGGACGTCGTGAGCTGGGTCTCCGCGCCGCTGAGCGAGGACATGCTCATCGCCGGGGACGTGACCGCGAAGCATCGTGGCCTCGACGACGGGCCCCGACGCCGACTGGGTGGTGAAGTTGATCGACGTCTTCCCCGACAGCGTTCCGGACAACTGGAAGCTGGGCGGCTACCAGCTCATGGTGGCGCACGAGATCATGCGCGGCCGCTACCGCCGGAGCTTCAGCGCCCCGGAGCCGCTGGCACCAAACACGCCGCTCGACTTCACGGTGGATCTGCATCAGCAGAGCTACACGTTCCGGCGGGGACACCGGATCATGGTCCAGATCCAGAGCAGCTGGTTTCCGCTCTACGACCGGAACCCGCAGACCTGGGTGCCCAACATCTTCAAGGCCGAAGCCGGCGACTTCCGGGCCCAGACGCATCGCATCTGGCACACGCCCAAACTCGCTTCGCGGATAGAGCTGACCGTTCAACACTGACTGCCGCCAAGGAGATCATGCCGGATAAGCCCCTCAATCACGGAGCCGCCCCCGCAGCCGAGCGCGAGGTCCGCGAACTGTACGAGGAGGTTCTCCGCTGCTGGAACGCGCGCAATGCCGGCGAGTTCGCCCGGTGCTTCAGCCGGAACGGCAACATGGTGGGCTTCGACGGAAGTCCGGTCGATGGGCAGCAGAATATCGAGGAGCACTTGAGCGAGGTGTTTGGCAGCCATCCCACTGCGGCCTACATCGGGAAGGTCCGCGAAGTTCGTCTGCTGTCTCCCGGCGTGGTGCTCCTGCGAGCCGTTGCCGGAATGGTGCCGCCGGGCAAGTCGGAGCTGAACCCCGCGGTCAATACGATTCACACGCTGGTCGCCGCATCCGAGGGCAACCGCTGGAGAGTGGAACTGTTCCAGAGCACACCGGCAGCATTCCACGGGCGGCCCGCCGCGGTGGAAGCGCTAACAGCCGAGCTCAGGAGGGAGTTGGAGCGGCGCCCGATCTAGCGGGTGCGGCTCCAGCGATCCCGGAGACAGCCCAGGAATGAGTCGCAGCGGGCCGGCTCGTTCGATGCTACGGCGGCGCTGTCGGCCGGGAGATCCGGCGGAAGCGCATCCAGGCGAGCGGCCACGTCCTCCGGGTCCTCGTCGGACTGGTCGGACAGCTTGGCACCGGCAAGCAGAATTTCCCGGCGGAGCCGAGATGCCGTCCGCATCACTCGCACCGGATACTGCTGGCAGCGGGGCGTGTTGCGGCCGCGGACGCATCCGTTATATCGCCGAAGGGCGGCTTCGAGCGACTTGGTCCGCCGCAAGTGCATCTGCAGCAGCCGAGCCCCGTGACAGATGTTGGCCTCCACGTTCAGGAGGTCACCCGAGAGACAGCGATAGTTTCCGACGTGCATCGGCATGACCTGCATCAAGCCGATGGCGCCCTCGCTGCTGACCGCGCTGGTATCGAACGGCGCGTTCTCAATCAGGAGCACCGCCGCAAGCACGCTCGGGCTGATGTGGGCTCGGCCGGCTTCATACACCACGGCTGAGGCTACCCGGTCCGCCAGCTCGGCGTTACGGGTGCGCCGCGCCAGAGCCGTCGCCAGGGGCCGTTCAGCCAGTCGCCTGGTCACCGCCGACTCCATGGCCGCGCTGTCCGTCGCCGTGCGGGGGCGAACCGGCGCAGACACGCGAGGCTTGGGAGTGCTCGTCTTGCGAGCGCTCGTCCTGGGAGCGCTCGGCTTGCGGAGCGCTCGCCTCGCGGGACAGTGGCCGGCACCCGCGCGGGCATGATCCCGGTTGTGGCCAGCGATGCGGGTGTTCCAGGACTTGTAGAGGCGCACGCGGACAGCAGGGTCACTGCCGCAAGTCCATACGATTTCAGCGCCTTGCCACGACAGATAGCGGGAAACATGGCGCTCCTCTCGAAGACGTGACGGCAGTATGGCCCGTGCCAGAGGGTCGCTCAAGTGTTAAAAAGTTGTTCGCGACGAGATTTGGGACACTCAGAATCGGTCACTCGGGGTGGCCGGCCTCGGAAGTGGTGGCGGTGCCTGCTCGATCAGATCGCATCTGAGCTGCTGCACCGACTGGCACCCAGGGGGTTCGTTACAAAGGAGGTACAATGCTGCGAAAGAGCTGGGTGCTGGCTGGGATGCTCCTGCTCGCGTGCGGAGGAGATGACGGCTTCAACCCAACGCCCGAAACCGTGGCGGGAACCTATCAACTCACGACTCTCAAGGAGACGCAGAACGGGATTACCCTGGATCATCTCGCCCTGGGAGTTACGGCGGAGCTGATTCTGGCGCCCCAAGGCACCGCCACCGGTCACCTCTTTGCTCCCCACAGTGCGGAAGATGGTAGCGACCTGGACACCGATGTAACCGGAGGATGGAGCTTGAGCGGCACCACCGTCACCCTGAGCCTGGATCAGGACCTCTTGTTCAACGGCCTTACTCTCACCGCCGAGCCCAATCAGCTTCGGGGCAACCAGACCCTGCCGGGCAACATTGCGGTCGAGATCGTGTTCACCCGTACGCAGTAAGCGGATTCCTCGTGCAACGATCCATTCTGGGGCTGCACCATGTGACCGCCACGGTAAATGAGGCCCAGCCCGACCTCGATTTCTACCGCAGTACTCTCGGTCTTCGGCTGGTGAAGAAGACGGTGAACTTCGACAATCACAACGTCTACCACTTCTACTATGGAGACGAGCGGGGCGCGCCGGGAACCATCTGGACCACCTTTCCCTACGGCGGCTGGGGCGTGGCGCCCGGCCGGCACGGCGCCGGCCAGATCACCACCACCTCCTTTTCGGTACCTGTAGGATCGCTTTCGCGTTGGATGCTTCGGTTGCAAGACAAAGGCCTATCGGTCCAGCAGAACGGCGCCAGCGGGGGAAACGCGATGTCGCCACCGACCCTTCCGGACTTCAGGTCCGCTTGATCGAGACGGCGGACGACCCCCGAACACCGTGGACCGGGAACGGCCTTTCCGCGGACATGGCCATTAGAGGTCTCGCATAGTGTGACGCTTACGGTAACGGCTCCGGGACCGAGCGTGAGCTTTGCCCGGGAGTTGCTCGGCTTCGAGGTCGTAGATGAAGCGGAAGGTCTGGTGCGGCTGGCGGTGAATGGCGATCTGCCGGGTCACGCCCTGGAGCTGAGTTATGGCGGTGACGCTCCTCCAGCACGCAACGGGCTGGGCACGGTGCACCACGTTGCCCTGGCCATTGCCGATGAAGACGAACAGAGGCGGCTCCGGCAGGAGCTGATCTCTCGAGGCATTTCTGTTACCGAGGTGCTGGACCGGCAGTATTTCCGTTCGATCTACTTCCGCGAGCCCGGAGGGGTGCTGTACGAGGCAGCTACGATGGCTCCCGGATTCACCGTGGACGAGCCGCTCGCGGCGTTGGGGCAGGAGCTCAAGCTTCCTCCCTGGGAGGAAAAGAATCGCGCGGCAATCGAGAGCAATCTGCCGGTCATTGACCCAGCTGAGCGTTGATTCTGAGCACCGTCTCGTGAGCGACGCGCTGCAGCATGATGACGGTACCGCCAGGCACCGGCAGGGTCTGCCCCTGCACCACCGCCTGCTCCGGAAGCCGCCGTGCGTCGTGCCCGGTGATTCCCTCATATACCACCAGCGCAGCGAGGTACGTCCCCAGCGGAGCCGGGTGAAAACCATCGGGACCGTAGAGCGGTAGCGCGGGATCCTCCGACCCAGGCGGCGCGCCAGGCTTCCCCCGCCGGGAAACAGGGCCCGTCCACGGCGCGTGCCGTGTCCAGACAGGATTGCAAGACGCCGTCGAACACCGCCCGATCGGGCGCCGCGGGCCAGGCCATCAACTGTGCCGTGCGCCCTCCGCCAGCGCGCACGTCTGGGTCGAGCAGCTTCGCGGCCAGGATCAGCGTATCACGACCTATCTGCTGACTGGTCGGCCCTTGCTGCAGCACCACGAAGTCCCAGCCGCCTCGGCGCACCACGTCGACCGCGTCGCTCCCGCCGTTCACGTGGTCGATCACGGCGAAATTGGGCCGGGTGACGGCTTCGGTCAGGATGGTGTCATTCACCGATGCGGCGAGCTGCGCCACCGTTCCGGGAAGATCATTGGTGGCCGTGAGGCTGTTGCCGATGAACAGCACGCGATAGCCGCCGCCGGCTCGGGTCCTTCCGGAGGATTGCCTCCCGCGCAGGCGGCAAGCAGTGATAGGGCTGTGAGGAAGCGTGAGAGCATGCCGAGGTCGCGGGTGTTTCCATCGGGGACGAGAATCCTCTGCCGCGAGACACACACGAAACCCGCCGCCTTGCGATCCCGTCCTCGCTAGGAAAGGAGAACAGACCATGAGAGGTCTCGCCTCAGCGTTCCTCACATTCCCCACGTTCCTCACGTTGGCGGCGCCCACCTCGCCTCCGGCTCGGGTGGCCCCACCGACCTCGCCTTCGGCTCGGTTCCCCGCCCCGTCACCCCCCGTCATGTTCCGGGGCACGCCGGAGCACACCGGCTACTCCGATGCGGCTTTCTTCTCGGGCCAGGGTGGCGTGCGTTGGGAAGTGCACACCGGCGGCGCGGTGCGCTCATCACCTGCCGTCACCCGGGACCGGGTGTTCGTGGGGAGCGGAGACGGATTCTTGTATGCCATCGATCGCGCGAGCGGGCGGGTCGTCTGGCGCTATCATGCGGGAGGGCGAGTGGATGCTTCGCCCGCGGTAGCTCAGCGACTGATCGTTGGGGCGACGATCGGCGGCCGGATCTTCGCCCTGAGTGAAACGAGCGGCCAACCGCGCTGGTCGTTCACCACCGGGGCTCTGCTTCCACCGAATACCTCGCCTGCCGGCGGCTGGGATCTCTGGGCTTCATCGCCAACGGTGGTGGGCTCACGGGTGCTCATCGGCGGCGGAGACGGCAAGCTCTACTGTCTCGATCTCCTGAGCGGCAAGCGGCTGTGGCAAGCCCGCACCGGTGGCCGGGTCCGGGCCACGCCCGCAGTACAGAACGGGTTGGTGGTCGTGGGCTCCTGGGATGGGCGGGTGTATGCTTACGACCTCGAGACCGGAAAGGAGCGCTGGGTTCACCGCACCGTAGGCGACACGCTCGACTCCCATAAGTTCGGTTTCGATCGGCGGGCGATTCAAAGCTCGGCCGCATTCGGACACGGAATGGTCTTCGTCGGGTCACGCGACGGGGCCATCTATGGGCTGGATGCGGCAACCGGCTCCCGGCGCTGGCGGGTGAGCCACCACGGATCGTGGGTGATCGGATCGCCCGCGGTCCACGGTGACAAGGTGTTCGTTGGCTCGTCCGACGGCCACTTCGTGCAGGCTCTCGAGCCCGAGACCGGCCGGGAGCTCTGGCACCGCGAGACCGGCGCGAACATCCTGGCATCCCCGCTGGTCGTCGGCAACTCGCTGCTCATCGCCACCGCGCGGACCGACGCCTCGCTGGGGGATCTCCTGGCGCTGAACCCGGACGACGGAACCACGCGCTGGCAGCTCCGGCTGGACGAGGCCTCCAACTCCTCGCCGGTCGCACTTGACGGTGAGCTCTACCTGGGAACAGAAGCCGGGACGGTGCTCGCAGTGCACCAGGTGAGCCCCGTGATCCCCCGGCTGGCGGTGTTCTATGACTCCTCGCTCACCGGCGATCCTGCCACTCCGGGTGGGCGGCTGGCGGCCGAGTACTTCAGGGAGCTGGGCTACGCCGTGCTGACGAGCGATTCGCTCGCGGCGTTCTTTCGTGACCGGATCGGCGACAGCGTTCCCAGCGCGGTTGTCTTCGCCATGGATATTCTTCCATCCAGCGTGGCGCCGGTGTTGGCCGATACCGTTCTCCTCACCCGCTATCTCAAGGCCGGAGGCAAGATCGTTTCCTTCAGTGCTCCGCTTGGCTCCGTGGTGCGGGACTCGACCGGAAAGGTTCTGGGCGATGATCCCAAGCGCATGGAGCAGCTACTTGGCATCCCTGCCGCGGCCCTCGACTACGACGAAGATCTCGCCGCGCCGACGGCGGCCGGCCGGAACTGGGGCATAAACCTCCGTCTGAGGGGAGATTATCCGATGAGCCCTGAGGCAGTTACCCACGTCCTCGCTACCAATCCAAACGGCGGAGCCACCGCGTGGGTAAAGGAGTACCGGACCGGACGTTCCGGCTCCGGCTACGTGCAGCTGTGGGGCTTCGGCGCGTCGGTCGAGCGGCTGCCGCTGATCCGCGCGGCCACGGAATACGGGCTTCTGAGGTCGGCGAAATGACACCAGCTGATCGCTCGCTCGCATCCGCCGTGATGATGGCGCTGGGGCTGGCGCTCGGCGGATGGTTCATTGGTCATGGATTTGCCAGCGGGCGGGCTTCCGATCGATATGTCGAAGTGAAGGGTTTGGCCGAGCGGGAGGTCACCGCCGATCTGGCGCTGTGGCCGTTGCGGTACGTGAGCACGGGCAACGACCTCACGGCAGCTCAGGCCCAGATCACCCGCAATACCCGCCAAGTCTTTGCCTTTCTCAGCCGGAACGGGATCGATACTACCGCGGTGCAGCTCCAGGCGCTGGAGGTCTCCGATGCCTTCGCCAACCGGTTCCCGGGCGAGCGCGCCGGGCCCCGCTACGTCATCCAGCAAACCGTCATGGTGCGATCGGGGAAACCGGACGTAGTAATGGCCGCCAGCCAGCGGGTCAGCGAGCTGGTCGGCGCCGGAGTGGTCTTGTCTTCCAGTGGAGAATACGGGATCGGCGGTCCCACCTTCATTTTCACCCGGCTCAACCAGCTCAAGCCTTCGATGGTCAAGGAAGCCACCGCCAACGCCCGGGCGGCCGCCGAACAGTTCGCCGCGGATTCCACGGAGCGAGCTGGGCAGCATTCGACAGGCCAGCCAGGGGATTTTCGTCATACTGCCCCGGGATCAAGCCCCCGGAGTCAACGAGGGAGCTCAGCTCCAGAAAATTGTCCGGGTAGTCTCGACGGTTCAGTACTTCCTGCGATGAGTAGGCAGTTTGGCCCACCCGGGGCAGGCAGTTGACTGAAAACCATTTCGGTGACAGTATGGCACGGGGACGCGAGGTTCGTGGGCGTCCCTTCGGCAGACTTCTGCATCTGAGCCACCCTTGCCTGACTCTGCACGTTCCGACAACACGACCAGGCTTCCAGACCCCACGGGGAGGGCTCGGAGTACGCCCATGAGGTATGCCGAGCCGCTGAACCAATGAACGGACGGAGGAATGCTGCTATGACCCTGTGTTCACGTCTCGCTCGTCTCGTTTCCGCATTCGCACTCGCTCTTCCGCTTCTCTTCCCCATCTCAATTTCAGCCCAACAGCCCGCAGCTACCGGCAGCATTGCCGGGCGGGTGGTGGATGAGAACGGGACCGGCGTCGCGAATGCGCAGATTTACCTCGACCGACCCGCCCTCGGCACTCAGAGCCGGACGGATGGGGGTTACACCCTGAGCCGGGTTCCCCCCGGCAGTTACACGCTCCACGCGCGGCTGCTGGGGTTCAAGCCCGAGTCGACCAGCGTCACGGTTTCGGCCGACGCCCCGGCAACCGCCGACTTCACCCTGCGGCACGATCCGCTTCAACTGCAAACCCTGGTCGTGACCGGAACCCAGAGTCCGCGGGTGAACCTGGATGCCAGCGTTGCAGTCACCACGCTGACGGCCACCGAGATCACTGCGGCGGCGCCGAGGAGCACCACGGAGATGCTCCGCGTCGTCCCGGGGTTTACCCGGGTCGAGAGCTCCGGCGGAGAAGTCAACGAGAACATCAGCATGCGGGGCATTCTGGGGGTGGAGTATGTAGCATTTCTGGAGGATGGGCTTCCGGTATTCCCCACCATGCACACCTTCTTCATGAACGCGGACAACCTGTTCCGCTTCGACAACAACATCGAGCGGATGGAGGTTGTGCGCGGGGGCAGCTCACCGCTGTTCGGGTCCAACACGCCTGGCGCCATTGTGAACTTCATCAACAAGAGTGGCGGGGATGTCTTCGGCGGCACCATGACCGCCAGCGGCGCCACCCAGGGCCTGGCCCGCTATGACCTCAACATGAACGGGCCCATCGGGCGACGATTGGCGCTTCAATGTCGGGGGATTTTATCGGTACGATCACGGCGTGCGCGATCCGGGCTTCCCTGGCATTGCGGGAGGTCAGCTCAAGGCGAGCGTGACCCGGAATCTTGACAACGGGTACGTCCGGGTCTCGGTCAAGCACCTCAATGACCGGAACCAGTTCGTCCTCGATCTTCCCTTCACCAACGCACTCGACCCGCAGTATGTCCCCGGCCTCAGCGATTATGTCGCGATGAATACGGCGGAAGGGCTGGATCAGCGGGTGCCTACCCCGACGGGCGATCTGACGCTGCCCCTGGATAACGGGCTTCGGACGGTGGCCACCTGGCTTACCGCGACGGTGTCGTTCGACCTCAGCGAGAAGTGGCACCTGGAGAACTCCGCCCAGGTCATGCACAACGCCCAGCAGTGGAACGCCCTGCTGCCTTTCCAGGTGTTCACGGCATCCGACTACATCACCGCTACGGCCGGGTCTGGCGGGCTGGGGAAACCAGCCGGCAGTACGGGTCAGTATTTCTTCACCAATCACGATGACCCAACCGGCGCTAAGCTTCCCTTCGATACTCCGAACGGCCTGGTCGCGCCCAGTGGCGAGTGGCATATCGACAAGCCGATCTCGGCAGTTCAGGACCAGCTCTCGCTGAGGAGAAGCTTCGGCAAGAGCTCGCTCAACCTGGGCGCTTATGTGGCCAACTACACGCAGGACAACCACTGGTTCTTTACCAATGTGCTGATGGATGTCCGAGACAACCCGCGTTTCCTCGACCTGGTAGTCAACGGGACCGATTCGGTCACCAAGAACGGGTTCCGCAACTTCCTGGACAACTACGTCAACGGACACGGGTATGCGTCTGTGGCTTCAGCCGTAATTGGCGGGGAGCTGCAGCTCACTGAGCGGCTCCGCGCCGATCTCGGCGTCCGGGGCGAGTATAACAACTTCGTGCAGAGCTCGGAAAACACCACCCGAGTGGACCTCGACGGCGACTCCACCACGACCTACGATAACGAGTTGTTCGGGAACGGGAGCTTCCGTCACTTTAACCGGGAAATAAGCGACTGGTCGGCTTCGGTGGGCCTCAACTACCGGCTGAACCAACAGTTCGCCCTCTATGGAACCGGCAACCGCGGGTACAAGATGCCGGCACTGGACGAGTTCCTGAACGCTGCGGCGCAGGAGCAGGTGGACCTCTTCGACTCGCGGGAAGTCCAATCGGTCGAAGGCGGTGTCAAATACGCCAACCGCGGACTGGGCGTCACGGTGAACGGTTTCTGGACCAAGCTCAAGAACGTCGTGAGCCAGGGAGCCGTGGTCGACTCCGTCACCGGAGCCACTACGTGGATCATAGTTCCCGGTGCGGAGACCAAGTCCTATGGAGCGGAAGTGGAGGCAACCATCAGCCCGCTCGAGGGACTGCAGATCGTCGGCAGCACCACAATCCTCAAGGCCGAGGTGGGAGCCGGAGGTGGGACCGACATCGGAAGCCGGCTCAACGGGGTTCCGACCTCGCTGGGCAATCTGGCCGTCTTCTTCGCGCCCCGGCGCACCGGCCTTTCGTTCAAGGGCGACTGGCACTACGTGGCAGAGCGTCCGGCGGGCGCGGGCATCGCGCTGCCGGCGTACAGTTACTTCAACTTCGGCGCCGGGTTCGCCATTGTGGGCGGAGCCAGGTTCAATGTGGACCTCCTGAACGCCTTGCAGAGCAAGGGCCTGGAAGAAGGCAATCCGCGAGTTGCAACCCCGGGTGCATCTCCGCTCTTCCTTGCCCGTCCCTTGCTGCCACGCCGGCTGCAGGCGTCCATTGCGTATGACTTCGGAGGAGCGGCAGCCGCAAGAACTGCGGTAGATCGTTGCAGGATTGACCAAGTACCGGCGGCGGGCCCAACAGTTGGACCCGCCGCCGTCTGCTATAGGATTTCGACGAATGAACCAACGACTGGGCCTGCGCGCGCTGTCCTGGGCCCACCTGTTCCTCGCCTCCAGCCTGGCGGCCCAGGCGAGCCCGCCGCAGTCCCCGGACAGCACCTTCCTGCTCGCAGAGCAACGATCCGGCGCGCCGCCCCTCGCCTTTCATCGGCAACGGTCACCTGGGAATGGTGGTGCCGGCGCTGGGGCTTGGCCCCGCTCCGGCCTACATGACCGCGCTCTTCGAGGAGGCTCCGCGCGATGTTCCGCGCATCGTGGTGATCCCTGCCTGGGGCGCCCTCGGCCTGTACAACGGCAGCCGCTGGCTGGCCGCCGACTCGAGCCCAGCTGCGGCAGTCAAGGACTATCGACAAACCGTCGACATGCGCTCCGGTACGGCGCTCACCAGCTACAACTGGGGATCGGGCTCCCGGAGAATGACCGTCCGGACGCAGACGTTCGTTTCCCGGGCGGCTCCGTCTCTGGCGGTGGCCCGGCTGGATTTGACTCCGGGGTACACCGGTCGGGTCGGGGTGCGTTTTGCGCTCACCGGATGGCCGCCGCCCCAGCGCCTGGCGCTGGGCACGCTCCGCCGGGCGGATCCGAGCTGGGGGCCCAACGACATCTGGTATCCCGGCCATATGATCGTTCGCTCCCGCCAGGTCACTCGGACCGCGAACGGCGCCCGGCTGACCATGGCGTCGCTGCCCGAAGGCCGCCCTACCCTGCTCGCCCAGGCGCTGGAGCTGAGTTGGCCCCGGGCGCTGGAGAATCCCACGGTTCACACCACCGCCTCGGGCGACACCGCGCTGGTGGAGCTGAGCTTCGACGGCACCGAGGGCAGGACTTACAGTTTTATTCAGGTCGCCAGCGCCATGGCATCAGCCACGGAGACTCACCTGGTCACCCGCGCGGGCAACGAGGCCAGGGCCGGCCTGGAGCGCGGGTTCCGTGCTCTGGCGGATGCCAATGCGGAGGCATGGAGCCGCCGCTGGGAGAGCGACATCGAGATCGAGGGCGACCCCGGCCTGCAGCGGGTCGCTCGGTCCATGCTGTTCTATCTGCTCTGCAGCGCCGACTCCGGCACCACGATGGGAATCGGCCCGATGGGTCTCTCCAGCGCGGGGTACTACGGCCACGTGTTCTGGGACTCCGATACCTGGATGTTTCCGTCGCTCCTGATCACCCATCCGGATATCGCGCACTCACTGGTGGCCTTCCGCGCCCGGACCCTGCCGGCGGCCCAGGCCAACGCCAAGACCAACAAGTTCCGCGGCGCGCAGTATCCCTGGGAAGCCGACGAGCAGGGCCGGGAGACCACGCCCTTCTTCGCGGTGCAGAACGCCCGCTCGGAGATTCACGTCAACGGCGACGTCGCCCTGGCCCAGTGGCAGTACTATCTGGCCACCGGCGACTCCGCCTGGCTCGCGCGCGAAGGCCTTCCGGTAATCCGGGCGACGGCCGACTTCTGGGTCAGCCGCGCCAGCTACGACTCGGCCGGCGGCCGCTACCACATTCGCAACGTGGTCTCGGTGTCCGAGGGATTGATTGGCGTGAGCGACGACGCCTACACCAACGCGGTGGCCGCAACGAAACCTGCGAGATCGCCGGCGAGGCGAGCCGGCGGGTGGGCGCTCCGGCCGACCCCCGCTGGAGCGAGGTGGCCGGCCAAGCTGCACTGCCGTACGACTCGGCCAGCCAGTACTTCCGCACCTACGAGGGCGCGCCCGACTCGACCCTGGGTGATGTCACTCCGCTCCTGAGCTATCCCCTCGGCGTCGCCAGATGAGCGAGCGGGCCAAGCGCGCCCAGCTGGAACAGGCGGTTCGGAGTCTGCTGACCGAGGGGCCCGGAGCGATGATGGGCTCCACCCTGCTCTCGGTCGATGCGGCGGAGCTGGGCGACCGGGCGCCTGGTCGATTCGCTGCTGCCCCACAGCTATCGCAGCTGGCTGCAGGGGCCCATTCCTGATGCTGTCGGAGACCCCCGACAAGAAGGACGCGGTGAACTTCGTGACCGGAGCCGGTGGGTTTCTCCAGCAGGTGCTCTACGGCTACACCGGACTGCGCTGGGGCGAGAATGGACTGGAGCCGGAGTTCAAGCCGGTGCTGCCGTCGCACGTGAAGCGGCTCACGTTGCGCAACGTGTACTCCAGGGGCAAGCGCTACGACGTGATCGTGGACTCGTCCGGGCGGCGGATGGTGCCGCACGAGGAGTCCGGAAAGTGAAAACGTATCTCAGCCTCATCCCGGTGCTGTTGCTGGTGCAGCATGTAGGTCCTGAGCGGAATGCCCAGTCACAAAAGCCAGTTGAGCCGGTACTCGCCTTTCCCGATCCCGAGCTGGACGACACCGCCGCCTATCAAGGCTACCAGACCCGCTTCTACCGCGACTCCCGGAACAACACCGTTCAGATCTACCTCCAGCCGCAGACCTCGCGCGCGGTGCTGGTCTGGGCCGATGCCGCCAACGAGAGCGTAGGCTTCAACGCCCGCGACTCGCAGGGGCGGCCCACCCGCCTCTTCTGGGGCGCCACTGCGGCAGAGGTCGCCGATTCCGACTCCACCAGGAGCATCGAGTTCCGCCTGACCACTCCGCTCTCTGCGCGTCCAGCTGGGCTGGTTCGTGCTGGGCTCGATGCGGGTGGAGCGGGACTTCGTCTACGCCAAGGCCTACGAGAAGCCGTTCGGCAGGTCCCTACCGGGTGGCGGAGGAGTCTCTGCTGGTGGCCGACGTGGCCCGGCTCCCGGCGGACGAGCAGCGGCGCCACCTCGAGCTGCTCCACGCCGCGAGCCTCGAGCAGCTCCGGAGCCGGCTCGTGCCGGCCATCGAGCTGACGCCAGGAGACACCGTCGAGACCATCCGGGTCGAGCGGCCCTCCCTCGACGGGCGCAACTTCCTTCGGGCTGGAGCTCCGGGTGGACCCCGCCGGGTGAAGGCCCGGGTGAAGGATCAAACCGTCTCCCTGGAGACTCGGCCCGGATCGGCCCTCCGGCTTCGGCGTGCGAGTCACCACCGATGCGGCGCCGCTCAATCCTCTTTCAAGACAGGAGATCTTCAATAAGCAGTTTCTCGATTTCCTGGCC
The DNA here is from genome assembly GCA_963825815.1 of uncultured Gemmatimonadales bacterium. GTDB lineage: Bacteria > Gemmatimonadota > Gemmatimonadetes > Gemmatimonadales > GWC2-71-9 > CAVVWJ01. Next base: position 119,789 of record CAWGVB010000015.1, read on the forward strand.
CGCGACAGTTCCGGCAGCGACAGCGCCGGCGATCGCGGCTCGCCGGCTCGAGCGGCAGGTCCGCGGCGTCGAGCTCCTGAGCAGCCGAGAGAAGCTGATGGCCGGCCTGCCCAACTTCGCCACCTACTTCGGCCGCGACATGATGATGACCGCGCTCATGATGCGGCCGATCTGGTCGCCGGAGATGGCGGAGCACGTGATCGCGAGCGTGCTGCGGAAGCTGGGCCCGGGGGAGACGTGAGCCACGAGGAGGCGCTGGGCGGCCAGGCGATCCGGGAGAACGCCGTGGTCTACGACTCGCTGCTGGGCCAGTACTTCAAGCCCGGCGCGCGCCGGCCGCAGCAGGGCCGACAGCCTGCTCGGCCCAGGCCCGGCGAGGTGCTCCGGAACCTGCAGCGGACCCGCGAGAACTACCACATGATCGACGACGAGTTCCAGCTGCCGGTGCTGGCGGCCCGGTACCTGGCCGATTCGGCGGTGCCGGCCGACCGGAAGCGCGCCTTCCTGCTCGACAGCAGCCGACGGCGGCGAGTCCCGGCTGACGCTGCTGCTGCGCGAGCTGGCGCTGGTCGCCTCGCTGAGCGCGGCCCTACGTCGAGCATCCCACGGCGCATGAACCTGGTGAGCTTCCCCAAGCGGGACTCGACCCACTGGCGCTCCGCCAGCTGGCGCGACAGCGACGCGGGCTACGCCGGCGGCCGGTTCGCGATGGACATCAACGCCATCTGGGTGCCGCAGGCGCTGGAGGCGATCGGCATCATTCTGCACTCGCTGCAGGAGCTTGGCCTGGACCAGGAGCTCCGTGCGTCGGCGGACAGCGCCCCTGCCCTGCAGCGATACGCAGCGACTCGACCTTCCTCCGCCGGGCGATCGATACCTGGAAGGGCGCCCGCAAGCATTTCACGGTCAAGCTGTCGCCGGGGCGAGATCCGCAACGCGGCTCGAGGCCAAGCTGGCGCTGGCTGCCTGCCGCTGAGCGCGCCTACTGGAAGGAGTGTCTGACCGCGCAGAAGGAGCCGGGCGATTCGCTCACATTCCTGGCGCTCTCGCTGGATCCAGCGGGCAAACCGATTCCGCGTGGTCAATACCGACCCGGCTACCGAGCTGTTCCTCAATCCCGATCTTGACCCCCGAGCTCGGTGTCCGCAGGAGATCCAGCCGGTGCTCCGGCCGTACCCTGTCGGGCTGTTCGTAGCGGGGCTGGGTCCGCTGGTGGCCAACGATGCCTACGCCTCGCCCGACATCTGGGATCGCTTTCAGAAGGATCAGTACCACGGCCCCCGCGTGGTCTGGGGCCGCGAGGTCAATCTTCTCTTCCTCGGCGTGGCCAACCAGATCTGGAGAGAACCGGGGATCCCGAAGCTGCGCGACGCACTGCAGCGCATTCTGTCGGCGGTGAATGCGTCGGCGATGCAGCACAACGAGCTCTGGAGTTACCAGATCAGAGGGGGGAAGCTCGAAGCCGGTGCGCTACGGGACCAGCTCGGACGTGCAGCTGCTGGAATACCACGAACCTGGTGGTGCAGTACGTCCTGTCGCGGCTTGCCGCTAGGTCTTCACTTCGCAGGGTTATACCCGTTGTCCGCTCTCCTCCTCGAACCAGTGCAGCCGGGCCCGGTCGAACCGCACCCCCACCACCTCGCTCGGCCTCGATCGGCGGGCTCCGGCGGCGCCACCACCCGAATAGCCGGACCGTCGCCGTTACGCCCCAGGCCGCAGGTAGACCAGCAGCTCGCTGCCCCTCGGCTCGACCACATCCACCCAGGCGTCCACGTCGCCCGTCCCCTGGGCGACGATCGTCAGGTCGTGCGGCCGGATGCCGAGGGTCGGCATCCCTGGGTGCGTCCGCGGCCGGGCAGACGTCGCCGCGGCAGGAAGTTCATGCGCCGGCGAGCCCACGAACCCCGCGACGAACCGATTGGCCGGCCGGCGGTACAGCTCCATCGGCGGCGCCACCTGCTGGAGGAAGCCGTCCCGCATCACCGCCACCCGGCTGCCCAGCGTCATCGCCTCCTCCTGATCGTGGGTCACGTAGACGACCGTCGCGCGCCAGGCGCCGGTGCAGCCGGGCCAGCTCGGCCCGGGTCTCCACCCGGAGCTTGGCGTCGAGGTTGGAGAGCGGCTCGTCGAACAGGAACACCTTGGGCTCCCGCACGATCGCCCGGCCCAGCGCGACCCGCTGGCGCTGGCCGCCGGAGAGCTGGGCCGGCTTCCGGTCCAGCACCGGCTCCAGGCCGAGCGCGCGGGCCGCCTCCTCCACCCGCTCGGTCGATCGCGTCCCGCGCGGCGCCCCGCATCCGGAGCCCGAAGCCGAGGTTCTCCCGCACCGTCATGTGGGGGTAGAGCGCGTAGGTCTGGAAGACCATCGCGATGTCGCGCTCCTGCGGCGGGAGCGCGGTCACGTCCCGATCGCCGATCAGGATCGCGGCCCGCCGGTCGGGCGTCTCCAGCCCGGCGATCATTCGGAGCGCGGTGCTCTTGCCGCAGCCGGACGGTCCCACCAGCACCATGAATTCGCCGTCGTTGATCTCGAGATCGAGTCCCTGGGCGGCCACGTGCCCGTTGGGGTAGGTCTTCTTGACGCCTTCGAGACGAACCGATGCCATGGCTACCCTTTCACCGCGCCGGCGGTGAGCCCCTGCACGATCCGGCGCTGGAACGCGAGCACGAGCAGCGTCACCGGCGCGGTGGCGACGACGGCCGCGGCCAGGATCTGCCCCCAGGGGACCTGATACATGCCCGCGGAACAGCGCGATCGCGACCGGCACCGTCTGCCGCTCCGGGCCGAGCGTGAACGAAAGCGCGAAGAGAAACTCGTTCCAGCTGTACACGAAGGTGAGGATCGCAGTGGTCGCCAGCCCCGGCAGCGCCAGCGGGACGATCACCTCGCGCAAAGGCGCGGAGCCGGCTCGCCCCGTCCACCATCGCCGCTTCCTCCAGCTCGGCCGGCAGCTGGCGGAAGAAGCCGACCAGGAGCCACACCGTGAGCGGCATGGCAAAGGTGAGGTACGGCAGGATCAGCCCGGGATAGGTGTTGATCAGGCTGCAGGGAGCGCAGCAGCAGGTACAGCGGCGACACGACCGAGATCTGGGGAAACATGCCGACGGCCAGGATGAACCCGAGCAGCGGCAGCCTTGCCCCGGAACTGCAGCCGGGCCAGCGCGTAGGCGCAGAGCGAGCCCACGCGCCACGCAGAAGGCCGTGGTCGTGCCGGCCACGATGAGCGAGTTCCGGATCGGGACCCAGAAGTTCCGCTGGGTGAACAGCGCCCGGTAGTGGTCGAGCACCAGATGCGCTCGGGCAGGAGCGAAGGGCGCCTGAAACAGCCGGGCCTCGGGCGTGAACGAGGCCAGGATGGCCCAGTAGAACGGAAAGGCGCTGGCGACCACCAGCAGCGTCGAGCGCCAGCGCCGGCCACCACTTCTGCTCGCTCACCGGCGCGTCTCCGGTGAGGTCCGCGCCGAGAAACCGGATGTAGACCATGCGCCAGCGCGAAGGTGACCAGGAACACGATCACCGACAGCGCCGAGCCATAGCCGAACTGCAGGTTCTGCAGCAGCGCGTTGAAGGTGTAGAGCGCGATGGGCTCGGTGGACGTGCCCGGGCCGCCGCCGGTCAGCACATAGATCAGGTCGAACACCCGGAAGGCGTCGAGGGTACGGAAGATCAGCGCGACGAGAATCGCCGGCTTGAGCAGCGGCAGCGTCACGTAGCGGAACTGGCGCCAGGCGCTGGCGCCGTCGATCCGGGCCGCCTCGTACAGCGAGCTGTCGATGTTCTGCAGTCCGGCCAGCAGCAGCAGCGCCACGAACGGCGTGGTCTTCCAGACGTCGGCCAGAATGACCGGCACCCAGGCAGTGCCGGCCTGGATGAACCAGACGATCGGCTCCCGGATGACGCCCAGCGCTGACCAGCACTGCGTTGACGATCCCGGTCTGGCCTCGAACATGAACCGCCAGAGCAGCGCCGAGACGACGGTCGGGATCGCCCACGGCACCAGCACCGCCGCCCGCACCAGGCCCCGCCCCTGGAATGCGCGGTTCAGGGCCAGCGCCAGCCAGAGACCGATCACCAGCTCGAGGCTGACGCTGGTGACCGCAAAGAAGAGCGTGTGCCCCAGCGCGCCGCAGAACCGGGGGTCCCGCACCGCGTCCACGTAGTTGGTCAGTCCGATGAACGGCCGGCCCAGCCAGGGCATCCGGAGATCGTGCAGATGCAGCGATTCCCAGAAGGTCCAGACCAGCGGGAAAGAGCGCGATCAGGAGGATGGTCAGCAGCGCCGGCAGGACCAGCCCCCAGGCCAGCCGCGCCTCTCGCGCTTCGACGCCGCGGACCGGATCAGCGTTGGGCAGTGGCTACTCCCGTGCCGAGTCCGACTCGTTGAGCAGGCGCTGCATGTCCGCTTGGGCCCGCGGCCAGCGCGGCCTCCGGAGTGGTCTGCCGGGTGAGCGCGCGGTGCAGGTTGATCTGGAGAATCTCGGAGAGCTGGTTGTACACCGGCGTGACCGGCCGGGGTACCGCGTATTCGATAACCCGCCGCACCGCGTCCGGTCGGAAGTCCCAGCTCGGCATTCAATCCCTCTCCCTCATAGAGCGCGACCCGCGAGGGAAACTGCCCCGACCACTCTGGCCCGCTCCCGCATCTGCTCGGGCTGGGTGAGATAGTCGATTACCGCCCAGGCTGCTTCGGGGCTCTCGGTGTGGCGATTGATGGCCAGCTGCGCGCCGCCCAGCGCCGCGGTCGGACGTCCGCCGGGCCCGGCCGGCATGGCGGCCACGCTGAACTTCCCCGCCACCCGCGACTGCGTGCTGTCGCGCATGAGGCCCGACCGCGTAGGGCCAGTTCCGCATGAAGGCCGATTCGCCGTTCTGGAAGGCGAACCGGCTCTCCTCCTCGTGCCAGGTGAGCACCGCGGACGGGACGATGCCGTCGCCGGTAGATCTCGTTCCGCATCTCCGTCAGCGCCAGCCGACCCGCCTCGGAGTTCACCACGACCCGTCCGCCTTCCAGAATCTGGCCGCCGTAGGCGCCGAGGTATTCCACGAAGTTCGTGATCAGTCCCTCGTAGCGGGCTCCCTGCCAGACCAGTCCGTACTTCAGGCGATGCTGCTGCCGGGCGCGCTTGGCGAAGCTTACCAGCTCGCCCAGCGTATTCGGGGCCGAGGGCACCAGATCAGTGCGCCAGTAGAGCATGCCGACATCCACGAACCAGGGAAGCGCAAAGAGCGAATCCCGCCAGCGGTTGGCCTGAATGGTCGAGGGAAAAAAGCTGGCGGTGTCGGGCCCGAAACGGTCGAGCGGAAGGATCCAGCCGGCCGCCGCGAATTCCGGGGTCCAGATGGCGTCGAGCTGGAGAATGTCGGGATCGCTGGCGCCGGCGTTGAGCCACTGCACGTAGAGCTGGTGCCGCTGGTCGGCGGCATCCGGCGTGTCCCGGCGCACCACCCGGATGGCCGGATGCTCGGCGTTGAATCGGGCGAGCTGCCGATTCAAGACCTCGCGCCTCGGCTCCGAGCGAGCTGCCGGGAAAGGTGACGATGATGGGGCCGTGGTCGGTCTGCCCGGCGCAGCTCCACACCAGTGCCGGCGCGAGCAGACGCAACCATCGGTGGACTCGGCGCGGAGTCGCTCTCAAAAGACTAAGAAAGAGGACCTCCTGGGAACGGACATGCGGGCAGGCAATTGCGTGGAGGTATTCTGCTCTGAAATTGCTCCGGGCGCTAGGCTCCGGGCTGGCCAGTCGTGAGCGGAGCTTTTGGCGGCCGGCGCGGCGGTCTGCGGGTGGGTCCGCACCACCCGGCGCCACACCTTGGCCGTCATCCAGGAGCGGAAGTTATCCAGGATCTCGTACACCGTCGGAATCACCAGCAGCGTCAAGAGCGTGGAGGTGATCACGCCGCCGATGACCGCCCGGCCCAGCGGCGCCCGGAAATCTGCTCCCTCTCCCCGGCCCAGCGCCACCGGGATCATCCCCGCGATCAGCGCGATCGTCGTCATCATGATCGGGCCGGAGCCGGATCCGGCCGGCCTCGATCAGCGCCTCCCGCAGCGGGCGTTCCCCGCTCGTGGGCCCACTTGGCAAAGTCGATCAGCAGGATGGCGTTCTTGGCCACGATGCCCATCAACAGGATCACCCCGATCAGGCTCATGATGTTGAGCGTGTCGCCGGGTGACGATCAGCGCCAGCACCACGCCGATCAGCGACAGCGGCAGCGAGATCAGAATGGCCAGGGGGTCGAGGAACGAGCCGAACTGAACCACCAGGATCAGATACATCAGCACCACCGCGGCGCCCAGCGCGGTAAAGATCCGGGTGAACACCTCCGCCTGGTCTCGCGCCTCGCCACCCTGGGTGATCCGGTAGCCCGGCGGAAGCTCCCGCTCCAGGCTGGCCAGCCGGGCGTTGATGTCGCGGGTGACCTCGGTGAGCGAGCGGCCCTGCACATTGGCCTGCACGTTCACCACCGCCTCGCGATTCAGGTGGTTGATCTGCGCCGGCCCGAGCCCCTGACGGATGGAGGCCACCTGTCCCAGCGGCAAGGTGACCGGAGCGCCGGTGGGACCGGGTATCACCAGCGGCAGCCGCTCCAGATCCACCGTCCGCTCCCGGGCTTCCGGCGCGAGCCGCACCGTGACGTCGCGGGTCTCCCCGGTGGGGTCCACCCAGTCGCCCGCATCGATCCCGGCAAAGGCGGGCCGGAGCGACTGGGCCACCTGCGCGACCGTTACCCCAAGCGAGCCGGCCAGGCCGCGGCGCAGCTCGACCACCAGCTCGGGACGCTCGCCCCGGGTCGAGAGCCCCACGTCCACCGCGCCGGGCACCTGGCGAACCAGAGCGGCGGCCCGGGTGGCGAAGCGGGTCAGCACCGTGGGATCGTCGCCCCGCATCTCCACCTGGATCTGCTTCATGGCGCCGCCGAAGCCGCTGGTGAACACCGACACCTCGGCCCCGCCCACCTGGCGACAGCTCCTCCCGCAGCATCTCGCCCAGCGCGTCCTGGCTGATGCTCCGCTCCGTCTTGGGCACCAGCCGGACGTAGATCAGGGCCTGATCCACTCCCGGCGCCAGCAGCGGAATCGGCGTGCCGATCGCCGGTGTAGGTGTACGCCACCTCCGGATGCCTCCGCGCGATCCGCTCCACTTCCTCGGACTTGAGCCGGGTGTATTCCAGGTTCGACCCCGGCGGCGTCTCGATGATGAAGTTGATCTCGCTCCGGTCGCTGATGGGGATGAATCCCGCGCCGCCCAGCAGTGGCCTGCAGCGCGATCGCGCCGAAGAACGAGCCCAGCGCGATCAGCACCATCGCCAGCCGGTGGTCCAGCGCCCAGGCGATCACGCCCTGATAGCGCTCGGCCTGCCGGTCGAACCAGCGGTTGAATCGATCGAGGGCCCGTGCGATCGGGTTCCGCCGCTCGTGCGCCTCGGTCTGGGGATCGGCCCAGTAGGCCGACAGCATCGGGATCGAGCGAGAAGCTCACGAAGAGCGACACCAGCACGGCGCAGGCGATGGTCAGCGCGAATGGCTTGAACCACTGGCCCGCGATGCCGTACATGAACGCTACCGGCACGAACACCGCCACGATGGAGAAGGTCGTGGCCGCCACCGCGAGCCCGATCTCGTCCGTTGCCCTCGTGCGAGGCCCGCAGGTGGTCCTTTCCCATCTCGATATGGCGGACGATGTTCTCCCGGACCACGATGGCGTCGTCGATCAGGATGCCGATCGAGCCAGCGACAGTCCCAGCAGCGACATGGTGTTCAGGGTAAAGCCGAAGGCCCAGACCGCGATGAAGCTGGCCAGCACCGACACCGGCAGCGCCAGACCGGTGATGACGGTGGAGCGCCACGAGTTCAGGAAGAGAAAGACCACCAGCACCGTGAGCAGCGCGCCTTCGATCAGCGCCTCCTGCACGTTGGCCACCGCCCGGCTGACCCGCTGCCCGGCGTCCTGCACGATCTCGAGCTTCACTTCCTTCGGCATGGTGCGCTGCAGCTCGGCCACCCGCGCCCTGATCTGATCGCTCACCTGGGTGGTGCTGTAGCCCTTGGACTTGATGATCTCGACCCCGACCGCCTGCCGTTCCATTGTAGAGCGCGAGCGTGCGGGGCTCCTCGGTGCCGTCGTACACCTTGGCCACCTGCCCCAGGCGGATCGGTCTCCCGCTCCGCTCCGCCACCACGAGCTTGGCGAAATCGGTGGGCCCTTCGGGGCGTCCCCGGAGCCGGATGGTGCGCTCCTCCAGCCCGCCGTTGAGCCGGCCCACCGGCGCGGCCAGGTTCTGCGCCTCCAGCGCCTGAACCACCTGCGCCACGCTCACACCCGCGGCCTCCAGCTGCGCCGGCTGCAGCTCCACCGTCATCTCCCGCTCGATCCCGCCCACCACGCTCACCTGGGCCACGCCGGGAATGGCGCGAAGCGCCCGGGTCACTCCGGGATCGGCCAGCCGGGTGAGCGTCGTCGCCGGCACCGTCTCCGAGGTGAGCGTCAGCGTGACGACCGGCAGCTCCGAAGGATCGAACCGGGTGAGCACCGGCTCCTCCATCTCGGTCGGGAGATCGGCCCGCTTGGTGGAGATGGCGTCGCGGATGTCCTGCGACGCCTGCTGGATCGGCTTCTCGAACTCGAAGAAGATGGTGCACGAGGCCAGCCCATCGGTGGCCGAGCAGGTGGACTTCTCGCCGTCCACCCCGCTGATCCCGAAGATCGCGTCCTCCACCGGGTCGATGATCTCCCGGGTGACTTCGGAGGGCGACGCGCCCGGATAGACGATGGTCACGCCCACCACCGGCTGCTGGATATCGGGAAACTCGTCGGTGTGGAGATTGAGCAGGGCGAAGATGCCGAACACCACCAGGGCGACCATGGCGGTGACCGTCACGATCGGCCGGCGGATGGCAAAATCGGAGATGAACATCAGCGGCTGACCTCGTCCTGAGTGATCTTTACCGGGCTGCCCTCGGTGACGGCCTGCGCCGAGCCCAGCAGCACGGTGTCGCCCGGAGCAATGCCGGAGTTGACCTCGATCAGCTCCGCTGCCTCGTCTCTCACGCCCAGCTCGACCGGCACCACATTCACCTTTCCATCCTTGATCCGGTGAATCACCGGCGCGGTGCCCCGCCGGTCCACCGCCGAGAACGGCACCGCTACCGCGCGGCGCGCATCGGTGGCGACCCGGCCCTCGGCGAACAGTCCCGCCACCAGCGCCTCCTCAGAGTTGGGAATGCTCACGTAGATCCGGACCTGGCGGGTAGCCGGGTCTACCGCCGGGATTGATCCGCTCGATCTTGCCGGTGAAACCGGCGATCGAAGCCGCTCACCCCGAACTCCACCGGTGTCCCGACCTTGAGCCGGCCGATCTCCTCCACCGGCACCGTGGCCTCGAGTCGGAGGGTGCGCAGATCGACGATGGTGAACATCGCCCCGCCCACCTGAACCACGTCGCCGGCGGCCACCTGCCGCTCGCTCACGATCCCGCTGATCGGGGCGCGCACCTCGGTGTTGGCCAGCTGCTTCTGGGCCGAAGCCAGCCGGGCCTGCGCGTCGGCCAGCGCGCCCTCGGCGTTGGTCTGGGCCTGCTGGGCGGTCTCGAGATCGCGGTCCGAGCACCGCGCCGGCCTGGGCCAGGCGGGACGACCGTTCCGCGTTGCGCCGGGCGTTCTGCAGCGCCGACTCCGCCGTCCGGACCGCCGAGCTGGCGGAGAGGTAGGCGTCGCGCACCGAGTTGTCGTCGATCTTGGCCAGCAGCACCCCCGGCTTCACCCGCTGGCCTTCATCCGCGATAGGTCTTCTCCACCGGTCCCATGATCTCGGCTCGCACCCGCGCCTCCACCTTCGGCTCCAGCGAGCCCGAGATGGCCGGCCCGCTCCGGAGCTGCGGCCGAATCCGCCACCGCGATGTTCTCCCGGCCGACCAGGACGACGGGATCCGCGGCTGCTGCAGCCGCTGTCGCTCGGCTTCGGCTTGCAGCGAGAACAAGGCGACCGCCAGAGCCGGTAATGACGGCCCTGTACCATAGAACCCGCTTCATTGGCCTGAGACTCCTGGGAGTAGCTCCCCGGTGATGTCGGTGCCGGCAGACCTGTGGGGCTGGCGGCTGATAGAGCGGCTGCGAGTGCCGGCTGAGTTGAGCTGCACCGGTCTGGACCGAAGCTCCGGCCGCGGTGACGACGGCACCGCGATGGGAAGCGCCGGCAGCAGGGCGATTCTCACCTTGGCCACCTGCAGATCGCGCGCGGCGCGGGCCCGCGCCGCCTGGGCCTGCTGCAGCTGGATCCGGGAATCGAGCAGCTCGGTCTGGGTGGAGATCCCCTCCCGATAGCGCAGCTCGGCGATCTTGTAGGCCCGGGCCGCCTGCTCCACGGTGCCTGCACTCGCCTGCCATCCGGCCTCCGCCGCCTGGAGCTGGGTCATCGCGTTTCTGCCGTCCACCTCCGCCAGCTCTCGCGCCTGCTCCAACCGGAGCTCCGCCTGCGTGAGGTTGGCGCGGGCCACCGCTACCTCGCCGCCGATCCGTCCGCCGGTAAAGAGGGGAACCTGCAGTCCCACCGACACCACCCAGTCGGAGACGAAGTCCGCCCCGAAGGGCGAGACGTTGTTGGGATAGCCCAGCTGGAGGAACTGCGAGTTCACGGCGACCTGGGGCAGCCGCTGACCCTTGGCCGCCCGGAGGAGCCCGCGCTGAGCCTCGACCGCCTCGTTGGCTTGCCGCACCGGCGCCCGGGTGCTGGTGCTGGTGTCGCCCGGATTCGCGACCAGCTGCGAGAGCCGGGGCGAGTCGACCAGCGCGGTGTCACCCAGCTCGGTGGCGAGCGCGAGCGGCTGATCCAGCGGGAAGTCCAGCAGCTGCTTGAGCCGGTAGTGCGCCAGGTCGCGATCGGCTCGGCGCTGAATGACCACGGGGCGCTGGTTGTCCCGAGTGACTCGGGCCCGCAGCAGATCGAACTCCGACTGGTTGCCCACCTGTCGCGCGAGGCGGGTCTGGCTCAGCGTGGTGTCGGCCTGTTCCAGCGTGGCCTCGGCGATCGCCAGCAGCCGATCGGCCAACGAGGCATCGTAGTAGGCGCCGGTGACGTCGAGCAGCAGCTGAGCCTGGGCCGAGGTCAGGCCCAATGCGGCGCTTCGGGCATTGGCGCTGGCGGCACGGCTCTGGCCGCTCACCTGCCCGCCGCTGAACAGGGTCTGCGAAAAGGAGAGGCCGAAGCGGATAGGTGTTGACCCGGCCGAACGGCAGGTTGCGAAAGCCGGCAAACGGATCGGCGCTGCTGGAGCAGGCGACGGCGCTCTCCAGCGAGTCCAGCCGCTGCTCGACCGGGAGCGACGGGTTGGGCACGAACTCCCGGCAGATCCGGGGCGCAGCGGTGGACGTGTCGCTGCCGGTCTCGAGTGCGGAGAACTGGCTCTCCAGCGTGCGCAGATAGGACGGCCGACCCGTTCACCTGGGGGAAGTAGCCGCTCTTGGCCCGCTTCCGGTCACCCTCCGCCCGGGCCAGCTCCTCCCGGGCAATGCCGACGGTCTCGCTGTTTCGCTCGGCGATCTCCAGCGCCTGGGCCAGGGTGAGCGTCCGAGCCTGGCTGAGGGTGGGCTGCTGGGCCGCGAGTGAACCGGGAATGGTGCCGGCGGTCAGGGCCGCCGCCAGAAGCAGGACTGAGGGCCTGCGCTGCAAGATGAAAGGATCTCATCGGGACCTGCGCACGCCCACACCAATGGCGCGCAAAAAGAGTCGAATGTACTCGTCGAGGGCTTCATCGGGATCGTTCCGATAGATGTCCGGCATGATCTCGCGCCCCATCGCATCGGCGAAGAGCGCTCCCATCAACATGGCGGACGCGGCAATCTCATTGAACGGAGCCTTGGCCAGCCCGACCTCGCGCAGCCGGCGCAGATACCGGCTGAGCGCCCGCGCTGCCAGGGCCGTTGGACTGTTCTCACTGGAAAAGATCCCGGGGTGCTCCGCGATCTCGCCCATGCAGGTGCGAATCAAGGCCCGGCGCTCTCGCAATTCTGCGATGTGAGTCCTGGCCCATTCGCGCAGCTCGCGGGCCGGGTCGCGGGGATGCTCGGGCAGCAGCTCAGGCAGATCGCTGGTGCCGGCCCGCACGATCGCTTCGCGGATCAGCGCGTCCTTGGATCCGAAATGGCGGAACAGGGTGATCTCGTTCACCCCGGCCGCAGTGGCGATCCGGCGGGTGGTGGCGCCCCGGTAGCCGGCCTCGGCGTAAATCCGGGCGGCGGCATGGAGCAGCTGGTCGCGAACCGACATGGCGGCCAGTATAGTGCAAGCTCTGTTTGCAAGCAAGTGGCTACTTACAATTACACCTTGCGTGGACTGCACCCGCTGGTTAGCATTTTTGCGTCGCTCCGAGAGGGGCGATGCCGAAAAAGGCAAACCCGTCGTGAGGCGGGGACGCAAAGCCAGGAGTCCCAAGCAGTTGCAGCGAGGGATCGTCCGGTTGCCGAAGCGCGAGCCTCCAGCTCTACCCTTCGGCCTATCCCATCCGGGATAGGCGTTCCTGTTTCCGACACCCTGCTCGCCCGAGATCGCAGTCGCCGCCCCGTGGCGCTGCGTTGACGATCGACCTCGACGCGCAGGGGACATCCACACTCTACGTCGGAGACATACATGCGCCGCAGTCTCATGGTTCCGCTCGCCCTGCTTGCGATCGTGAAGTCGCCCGCAGCGGCCCAGACCTGTCAGGGTATGGCCTCGTTTTCTCACGGCCAGCTCCAGGTCGCCGGTAACGCCCAGTTCCCCGACAGGCGCGAAGGTTTGGGGCGGCAGCCTGACCTATGGCCTGCCCGTCCGGGCTCTACGCTGGTGCCGACCTCTCCAACACGTCCATCGACAACGATGGTGGCAGCTCGCTGGGTATCGGCGCGCACGCCGGTTACCAGATGAAGCTGGGCCGCACCCAGAAGCTGGCGCTCTGCCCCGTGGCCAACCTGGCCCTCGGCATGGGCCCGGATGATGATGCGGCTGACATCAACTCGTCTCAGACCAACGCGAACTTCGGTTTCGCGCTGGGCACCGAGATGGGCGCCACCCAGCAGATGCGGATCATCCCGACCGCCGGCCTGGGACTGCAGTACAGCAAGTTCAAGGTCGAGGACACCGGCCCGGGCGGCAGACCGCTCGAGGCTTCTGAGACCTACGGACTGGCCCGTCTGGGCGTGGGCTTCGTGTTCAACCAGCAGATCTCGGTTCGCCCGACCGTTGACATCCCGGTGGGCTCGGATCTGCAGAACGATCCGACGTTCGGCGTGTCCGTGGGCTATAACTTCGGCAGCAAGGGCGTCAGCAAGAGCCGCCGCCACTAGTCTCCGCGGTAGCAAGTGTGGTACGAACGGGAGCGGCCCAGCCGCTCCCGTTTCGTTTTTGGCTCCCGCTCCCTGTCGGTGGTCTGTGTCTTGCTTTAAAAGCCGCGGTCCCCCCTGGCACCCTCAGAGCACCACCATGCGACGCATGCTCCGACGCATTCTCCCAGTTTGTCTTGCTCTCGTCCTCACCGCCGCTCCGGCGGTCCGGGCCCAGAGCTGCCAGGGCCTGCCTTCGTTCTCCACCAGTCCACTCCAGGTCACCGGCGAGGCGTCGCTCACCTGGCGTTCGGACGCGCTCGGCGCCGGGCTCAGCTACGGATTTCCTCGGGGCCCTTTCGGCCAGATCGCCGTGGCCAGCCGGACCCACGAAAACTTCGGCGGATCGTCGGTCGATGTGGGTGGTGCCGCGGGCTACGAGATCCCGCTGGGCAGCCGAGTCGCGGGTCCACCTCTGTCCCGTGCTGGCAGGAGCCCTGGAGCTGGGTCCCAACAACGCGTTCAACTCGGACGTGGCTCGGCTCCGCCAGTCGGCCCATCTCGGTCTGACGGTGAGCACCGAGCTCAGGCCGATGCAGCGCTGGAACGTGGTGCCGACCTTCGGCCTGGCCTATGCCTACCAGAACGACGAGGCCAAGGACCACGCCGGTACCGTCCTGTTCAAGATTTCCGACTACTACACGCTGGCCCAATTCGGCGTCGGCCTGGTCTACAAGTCCACGCTGTCCCTGCGGCCTTACGTGGATCTCCCGCTCTGGCTTTCGGGCGGCGAGCCGGCGGTGGGGTTGGTGGTGGGGTACGGGCTCGGGAAGAGGAGATAGTCGGAGTCAGGAGTCGGGAGCTCGAGACGCAGGACCCGAGTCCTGCGACTCGCGACTCGCACCACCCGCAACTCCCACTAGTCAAACCAAACGCAATCTGCAGAACTCCGCCTTTCCCGATTTAACGTGAAGTGACTCGCCTTCGCATTGCTCCACAACACCTTAGCGCAACGAATCAGATTGGTCTGCAACTTGCCCTCACCCTCGCGCGGCCACGCGAACGCGCGGCGCCGAGCTACTCGGCACATTCTCTCCAAACACGTAGAGGCGACATGGGTACACTCCGGGCTACTGGATTCTGCGCGCTCCTCACGGCTGTGCTGGCCACCTCGGCCTTCGCCCAGCAGGCGCAGACGCGGCAAGGGCTGTGGGTCGGCGGCGGCATGGGCTACGGCTCGCTGGGCCTGACCTGCGATGGCTGTGGCGAGCGTCGATCGTACGGGTGGAGTCAGCGGGTACGCCAAGGTCGGCGGAACCCTGCGGCAGAACATCCTCCTGGGCGTCGAGATGAACGGCTGGACCAAGAGCGAGTTCGGCGGCCGGGTGACGATGGGCAACATGTCGGGTGCGGCGTACTGGTATCCGATGCCGACCCAGGGCCTCTTCATCAAGGCCGGCGCCGGCTACTCGGTGCTCTCGGTGGACGATGGGATCAGCACCGCAGACGATTCCGGCTTCGGGCTGCTCGGCGGCCTGGGCTACGACGTCCGCGTGGGCAAGAAGCTGTCGATCACTCCGGTCGCGAACTACTTCCGCGGCGCGTTCGATGGTGGCTCCGCCAACGTGCTGCAGCTCGGCGTGGGTGTAACCTCGCACTAAGCACGATCGCAGATCGAAGGCCGGCCCTAACGGAGCCGGTAACAGCGTCAGCGGGAGGATCACAGGAAGACCTGGTCCTCCCGCTCACGCTTTTGTTCCCGCTTATCCCTTCCCGCTCACGCTTCTATTTCTCCGCTCATGGACTCCTCCCAGCTCAAGAATCTTCAGGCCCCGCTGAAGCAGAAGTACAAGGACGATCCGTCCAGCGCGGTGGTGACTCTCAAGGCAAGCGGCCGGCTGGATGCGCCCGGGGTGAGCTGCCGGGTGGAGACGGGACGGGCTCTGGTCGAGGCGGGGCTGCATCCGGCCACCGGCGGGACCGGTCTTCAGGCCTGCTCGGGCGACATGCTGCTCGAGGCGCTGGCCGCCTGCGCCGGCGTGACGCTGCGCGCGGTGGCCACCGCCCTGGAGATTCCGGTTCGGGGCGGCACCGTCGACGTCGAGGGCGATCTGGATTTCCGGGGAACGCTCGGCGTGAGCAAGGAGGCGCCGGTGGGCTTCCGGGAAATCCGGATGCGCCTCAACCTCGACTCCGACGCCTCTCCCGATCAGCTGGCGACCCTGCACAAGCTCACCGAGCGCTACTGCGTTGTGCTTCAGACCCTCAAGTCATCACCGTCCATTACAAGTGAACTGAGAGAAGCCGCAGATAAACGCAGATAACGCAGATAGATCCGATCGAAACACGGATAACACGGATAACTGCACGGATAGCTCCCAAGAGCACGGCTTCAACTCCGTCGGAGTTCTTAAAGTCAACAGCACACCAGCCGATTTCCGCGTGACGGTCGAAACTGATTGGTGTGCTGTTGACAAACTCCGAATTGAAGTTCGAGCGGAGCTACTTGTAAGCGAGCGATCCGTGCAGTTATCTGTGTTATCCGTGCTACTTTTCGATCTGCGTTCATCTGCGTTTATCTGCGGCCGTTTTTCTTTGTTCTTCGGTGAGTCCGCCCCTTCCCACTCCTTGTAAGCCGAATCGAGCTCGGCCCGGGCAATCTCGAGCTCGCGGCCGAGCTGCTGCGCCTCGAGCACGCCGTCCTTGGTGGTATACAATGCGGGATCTTCCAGCCGGGCTCTGATCGAAGCCACCCGCTCCTCGCAAACGCTCACCCGGGCCTCGGCCTCCTCCAGGGCTTTCCGCGAGTCTCGCTTGGACGACACTTCGCGTTTGCGGCTATCCTCGCTCCGGCGGGTCTGCTTCCGCTCGTGTACCCGCCGGAGCGACTCCTCCTCTGCGGCCGCCACCCGCGCCGCGTGCGCCCGCTCGGCGCTGGCCTGCTCCCACTCCTCGAAGCCGCCAGGGTAGTCCACGATCCTGGACTCGTGCAGCACCCAGGTTCGGGTGGTGAGCGCCGCGCAGCAGAGCCCGGTCGTGGCTCACCAGGATCACCGTGCCCTCGAACGCCTCGATCGCGTCCTCCAGCGCTTCGATCGATTCCACGTCGAGATGGTTGGTGGGCTCGTCGAACACCAGGAGGTTGGCCGAGCTGAGCATCATCATCGCCAGAGCGACTCGGGCGCGCTCCCCGCCGGAGAGACTGCCGGCTTTCCGAAGCACGCTGTCGCCGGAAAAGCCGAAGCGGCCGAGATGTCCCTGGATGGCGCCCCGGTTCCAGCTGGGCCGAAGGTCGTTGATCAGGTCGTACAGCGAGCGGTCGGACGGAACCTGGGCCAGGTCCTGGCGGTAGTGGGCGATCTGAACCGAGGCAGGGATCCGCACCTCGCCTCCTTCGGGCGGACGCTCGCCCACCATGCACCGGATCAGTGTGGTCTTCCCCGCCCCGTTCGGTCCGACCAGTCCGACCACGTCTCCCCGGCGAACCGTGGCCGAGAAGTCGATCCAGCAGCACCCGCTCGCCGATGGCAACCCGCACCTGGTCCAGCACCAGCGCCTGATCTCCGCCCCGGGCGGCCGGCTCCAGCCGCAGCGCCATGGTGCCATCCTCTCCGGTGGGCTCGCTCAGCCGGCTCACCCGCTCCAGCCGGCGCCGGCGCCCCTTGGCCTGGGCGCTGTTCTGCCCCGCGATGTTGCGGCGGATGAAGTCCTCCTGCGCCGCGATGGCCCGGGACTGCTTGTCGAACGCGCGCTGCTGGGTCAGCCGCCGCTCGCGCCCGCTGGCGCGAGGAAGCTTTCATAATCGCCGGTGTAGGTGAAAGCGGTGCCGGCCTCGAGGTGCAGCACGTGGTCCACCACGGCCTGCAGGAACACCCGGTCATGGCTGATGAGGAGCACGGTCGCGTCGAGCCCGGCGAGATACTCCTCCAGCCAGCGGGTGGTCTCGAGGTCGAGGTGGTTGGTTGGCTCGTCCAGCAGGAGCACGTCGGCCGGGCTCACCAGCTGCTGCACCAGACCCAGCCGGCCCCGCTCGCCGCCGCTCAGCCCGCTGAGTGACTGGGTGCGAGCCTGATCCGGATCGAAGCCCAGGCCGTGCAGCACCGCATCGATCCGGGGAGCCAGGGTGTAGCCGCCATCGCGCTCGAACCGCTCCAGGTCGCGATCGTAACGCGACAGCATCTCCGGGGTGCAGCGATCTCCCGCCTGGGCCAGCGCCTCACCCTGCCGCGCCAGCGACCGCTCCAGCTCCAGCAGCTCGGCAAAGTGTCCCGCCGCGGCTTCCCAGACCGTGCTCGCTCCGGGAAACTCCCGGTGCTGGTCCATCAGCGACACCCGAAGCCCTCCGCCCCGCGCCACCGTTCCGCGGGTGGGCTCGGCCTGGCCCGCGATCAGGCCGAACAGCGTGGTCTTGCCGCTGCCGTTCCGCCCGATGATCCCCCACTTCTCCCCTCGGGTGACCGTGAAGGTCACGTCCTCGAAGAGACGGGTCGCTCCGAATTCGACGGCCACTCCCGAGAGCGAGAGCTGGGTCACGAGCACTCCGATGCCGATTGGGATTCAATGAGGTGCGGTGCGGAAAGTAATACGGAGATAACCCGACGTACCTGGCGATTTCAGAACTGAACGGTCGCCAGGTTGGAGCACACGGTCTTCCCCGTCTCGCAAATCTTGTAGGTGTACTTCGAGGCGCCCGGCAGCAGGTGAGAGTTGGTCCACCGCCCGTCGTTGACCTGTGCCATCAGGAACTTCCCGTCCCGATACACATCCACGTTGGTTCCCCTGGCGCCGTTCCAGGCGAGCATCATGTACTGCTTGGTGGCGTCCACCTTAGGCGTGACGTTGAGCACGATGCCGCTGGTGGCGACGGTGATCGTCGCGGTTGACGTGCCGGTGGCCCCCTTGTTGTCAGTGGCCGTGTGGGTCACAGCGTAGCTCCCGGCGCTCGCGTAGGTCTTGCTCAGACTCCGCACGCTCGAGCTGGTGCCGTTGCCGAAGGTCCATCTCCATGAAGCCAGAGTTCCGTCGGGATCCACGCTCTGATCGTTGAACCGACAGGTGAGCCCCGTGCAGAGCGCCACGAAAGCAGCGCGCGGCGCCAGGTTCGAAGACGGAGC
The DNA here is from genome assembly GCA_963825815.1 of uncultured Gemmatimonadales bacterium. Classification (GTDB taxonomy): domain Bacteria; phylum Gemmatimonadota; class Gemmatimonadetes; order Gemmatimonadales; family GWC2-71-9; genus CAVVWJ01. Next base: position 138,198 of record CAWGVB010000015.1, read on the forward strand.
AGTTACCGTCACCGATGCAGACTTTTCGTTGGTGGCCCCGTCGTCATCGGTGGCCTGCAGCGTCACCGTATAGGTCCCACCTGCGGTGTAGGTGTGGCTGGGATTCTTCACCGTTTCAGTCCTGCCGTCGCCGAAGCTCCAGCTCCAGCCGGTCACCAGACCGTCTCCGTCGGTGCTGCCGTCGGTGAAGCTGCAGCTGAGCCCGCTGCAGGTCTGGCTGAACTGCGCGGTGGGCGGGGCATTGGGCGGCGGAGGAGTCACCCCGATCGATTTGCTGACCGTAGCCGTCGCCTGGTCGTCGTCGGTCGCTACCAGGGTGACCTCGTAGGAACCTTCGCCCGCGTAGGTGTGGCTGGGATTGGCCTCGGTGGAGGTGGCGCCGTCGCCGAAGTCCCAGCTCCAGCCGGTCACCGTCCCATCGCTGTCCTTGCTGGCGTCGGTAAAGCTGCAGTCGAAGCCATGGCAGGTCTGCGTGAACTCGGCGGTGGGCGCGCTGTTGGGCGGTGGAGGTCCGATCCTCACCGTATGGGTGACTGCATTCGTCGCCCCATCGTCGTCGGTGGTGGTGAGGGTCACCTCGAACGATCCCTCGGCCCCGTAGGTGTGCTGGGGGCTGGCCACGTCCGCGGTGGCGTCATCGCCGAAGCTCCAGCTCCACGCGGCCACCTGTCCATCCGCGTCGGTGCTGGCGTCGTGGAAGCTGCAGTCGAATCCGGTGCACTCCTGGGTGAACGACGCCACCGGCGGAGCGTTGAGCGGCGGCTGGGGATCGCCCACCTGGCCAACCTTCACGATCTTGGCGACCGACGGCACGCCGCTCCCGTTCAGCAGGAAGAGCATGTAATGCCCGGGAGGCGCCAGGTTGGGGTTGCCTGGGGCCGAAATGCTGAGCCCGCCCGGGATCCGGCTGAACGACAGCCACTCGAACCGCTGGCCCATGTTGAATGCGTGGGTGACCGAGCCGAGCCGGATCAGGCTCACCTTGCTGATGTCGGCCGCGTCCGGCGTCCCCACCTGGAATGAGGCGTCGTACCCGATGGCGTCGGGCGCCGAGCTGATCACCGGGCGCGGCCCCTGGAACAGATAAGGCGGCGAGAACAGTTCGGCATTCCGCTGATCGGGACCCGACTCGCCGCTGCCGGCGTGCAGCACGCGGCCGTCGGGCAGGAGGAGAGAGGTGGAGTGATAGATCCGGTCGATCGAGTTGCTGGCCAGCCGGGTCCAGACGCCGGTTTGCGGGTTCCACAACTCAGCGGCGTGCACGGCCAGGGTGAGATCGTTGAATGCCGTGCCGCCGGTGCCACCGGTCGCCAGCACCTCCCCCGTGGGCAACACCGTCGCATTCAGGTGCCGCCGGGGGAAAGCCATCGACCCGGTCCACTGCCAACGGGGCGACGCGGAGTTGAGATCGATGATCTCGGCGGTGTTGGTGGTGTAGCCGCCGCCCACGTAGATCACCTTGCCCGGCTCGTACATCACCGCCGAGCCGTAGGACCGTGCGCCGTACAGCCGGGGGGCCACCGGGCTCCAGGTGCCGGCGCCGGTGGGGTCGAAGTAGCGGCTGGTGGCCGTCTCCGCCACGAAGATCTTGCCGTTGGGGGCCACGAACGAGCGGGGATACAGCGGCAGCGCGCAGCGGAGTGAGCACCCGGGTTGCCCCATTCGACCAGACCTCCGGATACGATCACCGATGCGCCCGGTCCCGTCCTTGCCGGAGAAGATCACCACGTCGCCATTGGGCATGGCCACGTTGGTGGGATACCACCGGGCGTAGTGCATCGGCGCCGAGCGCGACCAGCTCTGTGAGACCGGGTCGAAGATGGTGATGTCGGGTATGCCGTTGAGCACCACGTTGGCGTCGTTGTTGCCGCCGGTCACCAGCACCCGCCCATCGGGCAGCAAGGAATGTCCGGAGCAGAAGATGACGGCCGGGCGCGGGTACCGCACTGAACTGTCCGGTGGCAGGGTCCCACAGCTGCGGTGGATCGGAGAAGCCCCAGGAGAGAACCTTGCCGGTCGGAAGCAGACTCATGTGAACGGCGATGTCGTTCCAGGAAAACGGCGCGCTCCATTCTCCCATGGATGCGCTGGTTGCGCCCTCCGCAAAGGAGGCGGAGGAGGGAGCCGGTCCGCAGGCCCGGTCGAGGTTGTTGCGGCGGGTCTCGAGATCGTCACCCTGATACAGCTCCACCGCGCCGCGCTCCACCGTCTCCACTTCGGTCTCGCTGATAGCCTTCGTCGTCTATGGAAGCAGGTGGCAGGGTGAGGCTTCCGCTCTCGTCGCTGCCCACCACGTGATAGGTGACCCGAACTACGCCGCGGGTTTGGTTGGTGGCGAGGAACTTGTTACCGCAGATGTACACCAGATCGATGGGGCCGAGCGGCCCATCGCGCTCCCCCCGGCTGACCGGGAGGAGCCGGGCGACCGGAGGGGGCCTGAGCGCTGTCCAGGCAACCGAGAAGCAAAGCGCCCGCGGCAAGGGAAGCCGTGAGGGCTGACCGATGAGAACGGATTACCGACTCCGCTTGTGATTAGGTGATACCGGCTGTGACCGGCACCGGCGCCAATAGTGACATTCAAAACCGGGGTTCGCCAGACCCGAAGCTCTTCGTTTTGGGTTCTATCGACCGGTCCATTCCCGCCATACATCTTCCGCGTCACCAATAGTCAGCTGAGAGCCGTTTCGCACCAGCGGCATCCGGAGCAGCAGCGGCTCGGCCACCAGCTTGTCCCGCCAGCGCTCCGGGCCGAGCTGGGCCGCGCCGAGGCCGAGATCGGCAAAACGGCGGGAGGACCGGTCGATCAACGCCTCGATCCCGAACTTCTGGATGAAGCGGTTCAGCTCGCCCGGCGATGCCGGCCGCTCCACTAAATCCACGAAATGCGTCTTCACCCGCCGCTCGGCAAAGAAGCGGAGGGCCTTGCGGGTCTCGGCGCTCTTCTTCACTCCGAAGATCTGCACTTCCATCGGCGAGAATCTACCTGTGGCGTGCCGCTCCGAGGCATTAGGATAGGTCATGGACTGGCGCAAGCTCCCCCGGCGCGCTCACATCCGGGCCGTTCGCATCGTGGTTACTCCGGCTCGCGCCGCGCGGGGCACCTGGTACGCGGTGGTAGACCAGTTCAACGCTCTGGGCCTGAGCGAGAATGCGATCCTGCTGGGTTTCGGCGTGGCGGTGGGACTGGCCGGCGCCTTTGGGGTGGTGGCCTTCTACAAGCTGATCGACCTCGCCTTCGGCGTGTTCTACCGCTGGCCCGCGACCTTCATTTCCCGCACCGCCTTCCTGGCCTACCGGCCGCTCATCACCGCCGCCGGCTTCGTCACCGCCTGGTGGGTGATGCGCGCGGCTGGGCCGGGGCCACGAGGGGCTGAACGTCCCCGACGTGCAACGCGCGGTGGCCCGGCGAGGCGGAGACGTGCCGACCATGCCGGCGCTGGCCCGCACCGCGGCAAGCGCCATCACGATCGGCAGCGGCGGCTCGGCCGGGAGCGAAGGTCCGGTTGCCGTACTGGGCGCCGCGGCCGGCTCGTTGCTGGGCCGGATCTTTCGGTTCGAGGGAAACCGGGTGAAGGTGCTGGTGGGCGCCGGCGCGGCCGCGGGAATCTCGGCGGCGTTCAACGCTCCGCTGGCGGGGGCTTTCTTCGCGCTGGAGGAGATCCTGGGCAGCTTCACCGCCAGCGCCTTTCCGGCGGTGGTGGTGAGCAGCGTGATCGCAGCAGTGGTCTCCCGCGCCTTCTTCGGCAATCACCCGGCATTCCCCATCCCCGCCGAGTACGGCTACACCCTGCTGCGCGAGCTGCTGCTGTTCTATCCCATCCTCGGCGTGCTGGCCGGGCTCGCGTCGGCGCTCTTCGTGTGGACCTACTTCCGGACCGACGAGTGGGTGCGGCGGCTGCCGCTGTCGCCCTATGTAGATGCCGTGGATTGGGAGGCGTGCTGGTGGGCGCGCTGGTGTATCTCTCCGGCGGAATTCTGGTGGGCTACGGCCACCTGGCGGTGCATCTCGAGGTGTTCGGCCGGATGGCCTGGTGGGCGCTGGCCGCTGCTGGCGCTGGGCAAGATTGTGGCGACCTCGCTCACCCTGAACACCGGTGGCTCAGGCGGCGTCTTCACCCCGTCGCTCTACATCGGCGCGGCTACCGGCGGATCGTTCGGGGTGGCGATCTCCGCGCCTCTTCCCCGCCCTGCACCTGCACCCGGAGGCGTTCGCGCTGGTGGGAATGGGCGCGGTGGTGGCGGGCGCAACCGACGCGCCGATCACCGGGATCCTGATCGTGTTCGAGATGACCAACGACTACGCCATCGTGCTGCCGCTGATGCTGGCGACGGTGATCTCCCACTACGTGGCCCGTCGGCTGGAGCCCGATTCCTTATATAGCGGCTGGCTCCGGCGCCGGGGCGAGAACCTGGAGCACGGCACTGACCGCGGACGTGCTGAACGCACTGACGGTGGGAGATGCCTACGAGAGCGCGCCGGTGGTGTTCGGGCCGACCGATTCGGTGGCCCAGATGCTGGATCAGCTGGGCTCAGGTGAGCAGTCCACCTTTCCCGTGGTGAACGGCGACGGCACTCTGCTCGGCGTGGTAACTACCGCGCAGCTGGGCCGGATCGCCCGGGACCAGCACGCGCTGGCGCCGGTGCTGATCGCGGCGGACGTGGCGGACTCCACCGAGACGGTGACTCCGGCCGATCACCTGCAGGAGGCAATCAGGCGGCTGGGAGTGCGGGGCGCCGCGGCGCTGCCGGTGGTGCAGCCGGAGAGCGGCCGGCTGCTGGGATTGGTGACTCGCTCCCATATCCTGGCACTCTACGAAAAGACGCTCAGCGCGGGCGAGCGGCGGTGGCTAGCGGGCCGGGCCGATCTCCATCGCTGACGGTCACGCTGTCGCCCACCCGGAGTTGTCCCGGTGCCTCGTGCACCGCGTTCTGGCCGAAGTACACCTTGCCGTCCACCTTGCGGTAGGTCGCCAGGGTGCGGAGCGGTTCCACTCCGCGCTCGGTGGTGGTCTGATCGGTGGTGGTGATGACGCAGCGGTCGCATGGTTTCACCAGGTTCAGGACCACGCTCCCGATTTGGATCCGGCTCCAGCGGTCCTCGGCGTAGGGGCCGCCGCCGCGGACTGTCAGATTGGGGCGAAACCGGTTCATCGGCAGCGGCTGGGCGAGGCGGCGGTTGAGGTCGGCCAGCGACTCCTCCGAGATGACCAGGATAGGATAGGCGTCGGCGAAGCTCACCCGGGAGCCGGTCGGATCGTAGGCCGGGTTGGTCGGCCGCCAGGAGTCCGCGGGCATGTGGACCAGACTGCAGGGAGTGCCGAGGAAGTCGGAGAACCAGCGGGCCGCAGGCTCCCCGGTCCAGACGGCCTCGCAGCTGTCGCCCCACACGGTCACCCGGGTCACCACGGCCGGCTTCGGCTGCAGGGGCAGCTCGAGCGGCGGCATGCCGGGAGCGTTCACCCGGAGCAGGTCCGCGGTAATGGCGGGGATCACCAGGGCGAGTCGGGGATGGTCCCGCTGGGTCATGAACTCGCCCGCCTGATCCACCAGCATGAACCGGCGGTCGTAGCGGAGCCCGAACTCATCCACGTCCCACTGGTCCACCGGGATCCCTCGGCAGGACTTAATGGGGTAGAGGAACAGACCGGTTAGCGTTACAGGCATGTCAGGAAGCCACGGATGAACACGGATAACAGCACGGATCGTTCTGGCAGACCGGAACAGCTCCGCCCGCTGCGCAAACATTCTGTATTGGTCAACAGCACACCGGTAGAGCTCGAGCGGTGCAGGAACAATAACTAGCCGCAGATGAACGCAGATGAACGCAGATAGATTTCCCCGACTCTGAAGAGCTCCTGTTCCGCTTCGGAACTTGGCATTTTTGTTCAACCGCACACCTGCTAATTCCAAGTAGTGCCGGGCTGCACAACCGGAGCTCGGCTGGTGTGCTGTTGACCAACATTCCTGAATTGGTGGTCGCAGCAGGGGCTATTTGTGATTCGCGATATCTGCGTTCATCTGCGTTCATCTGCGGCTAATGTTTTGCTTTCTTGTCTTCCGGATCGAACTCTATCTGGTGTGCTGTTGACCAAAGGCATCGAGCTGATCGTTGCGCAGTGCGCAGCGGAGCTGTTCCAGCTCTGCGGAGCGATCCTTGCTTTTATCCGTGTTCATCCGTGGCAAAGCTTTAATGAAACCTCACACGAGATCCCCATGCGCCTGATCCCCTTGTCAGTCTTTGCCCTTCTCGCCACCGCGCCGGTTCTCACCGCCCAGCAGGAGCCGCGGGCGCTCGAGCGTGAGATCCTGAAGCAGCTGATCGAGATCAACACCAGCGACTCGGCCCGGCACACCGACGTCGCGGCCAAGGCGATGGCGGAGCGGCTGACGAGCGCGGGGCTTCCGGCGGAGGACGTGCGGCTGATCGAGACCGCGCCCGGGATCACCAATCTGGTCGCGCGCTATCGGGGCAAGGGCGGCAGCGCGAAGCCCATTCTCCTCATGGCCCACCTGGACGTGGTCGGGGCCCGGAAAGAGGATTGGTCGTTCGATCCCTTCACCTTCCGGGAGGACGACGGGTACTACTATGGCCGGGGGTCGAGCGACAACAAGGCGGGCGCCGCGATGCTGGTGGCGAATTTCATTCGCTATAAGCGCGAGGGCTTCGTCCCCTCGCGCGACCTCATCATCGTACTCACCGGCGACGAAGAGACCAGCGGCGATGGCATCCAGGCGCTGCTGCAAGCAGCATCGGGACCTGCTGGACTCGGATTTTGCCCTCAATACCGATGCCGGCGGCGGTGAGCTCCGGGAGGGCAAGGCCACGTCCTTCTCGGTGCAGACGGCGGAGAAGGTCTATCTCACCTTCCTGCTGGAGACCCGGAACAAGGGCGGGCACAGCTCGGTGCCCGAGCCGAGCAACGCGATCTATCAGCTCACCCGGGCGCTGAACCGGCTGGCCAATTTCTCCTTCCCGGTGCGGCTGAACGAGACCACCCGGGAGTACTTCAGCAAGACCGCCGCCACCGAGCCGAAGGCGCTGGCTTCCGACATGCGCGCGGTGGCAAAGAACGGCAATGCGGACGCGGCCCGGCGGCTTTCCGCGGCGGCGCCCTACTACAACTCCCTGCTCCGCACTACCTGCGTCGCCACCCGGCTCTTTGCCGGCCACGCCGACAATGCCCTGCCCCAGCTGGCCCGCGCCACGGTGAACTGCCGGATCCTTCCCGACCAGCCGCCCGATTCGGTCGAGGCGACACTCAAGCGGGTGCTGGCCGACACCGGAGTTCACATCTCCCGCGAGCGCCCGCCCACGTTGAGCCCGGCCTCGCCGCTCCGGCCCGATGTGATCGAGCCGGCCACCGCGCTGGCCCACAAGATGTGGCCCGGCGTGGTGATCGTGCCCGAGATGTCGACCGGTGCGAGCGACGGGCTATACGTGAGGAACGCCGGGATTCCGGTGTATGGGGTGTCGGCCGTGTTCGAGCGGATCGACGACATCCGGGCCCACGGCCGGGACGAGCGGATCGGGGTGAAGGCCTACCACGAGGCGGCGCAGTACTGGTATCAGCTGGTGAAGGCGCTCGCTGCGGCGGAGCCTCAGACGTAGCGAGCGCCGGGCCGGTCAACCGCCGACGTGCACCGGACGGGAGCGGTTGGTCTGGGTTCCATCGCCGAGCTGGCCGGACGAGTTCCTCCCCCAGCAGTAGGCGGCGCCGTCGTGCAGACCACAGGTGTGGTTACCCACAGTCCCGGCAATGATGGTGTCGAAGAAGCCGGCCCCGCTGCTCGGCATCGAGTGCCAGGTGGCGGTACCGTCGCCCAGCTGGCCGTACTCGTTCGATCCCCAGCAGTAGGTCACATGACCGCTGGCAAGGCCGCAGGTGTGATTGACTCCAGCCGTGATGCCGGCGAGAGAAAGTCCCCCGGCCACGGCTCGCGGCCGCAGGCGCGGAGTTTGAGTACCGTCGCCCAGCTGGGATTCCGCGTTGCGCCCCCAGCAGTAGCCGACGCGGCCGGTGGTCACCCCGCAGCTGTGACGGCCTCCCGCCACCACGTTGCCGAAGCTGAAGCCACCCAGCACTGCAACCGGCTTGAGGCGGTTCGTCGTCGTGCCGTCACCCAGCTGGCCATCGGAATTGGATCCCCAGCAGTAGCCCCGATCCTGGGTGGTAACCGCGCAGGTGTGGTCGCCGCCGGGAATAATCCGCAGAAAACGGAGGGTACCGGCGACGCGCCCCGGCACCGCCCGCGAAGTGGTAGTGCCGTTTCCCAGCTGGCCCGATGCGTTCTCTCCCCAGCAGAACCCGACGTTGTTGAAGTCGACCGCGCAGGTATGGCGATAGCCGGCGCGAATCTGGCGGAACTTTCGTCCTCCAGCAACGGCTTTCGGGGTGTACCGATTCGTGGTGGTTCCGTCTCCCAACTCACCCGATGAATTGACGCCCCAGCAGTAGGCCAGGTCCTGCCCGGTCAATCCACAGGCGTAGGATACGCCGGCGCTGATAAGAATGAACTTGAGGTTGGTCGAAACCGGGACGGGTGTCGTCTGGATGAGCCCGCTCTTGTCTCCATTCCCCAGGGCGCCGAGCGCGCTCTCACCCCAACAATAGGCGCGATGCTCCGCAGTCAGGCCGCAGGTGGAATACGCCCCGGCACTGACCTGGACGAACGTAGGCGCCGCAGCGGCCAGCGTGAGCGCCGGCGCGCTGTCGGCAGTCGAAGGGGCGGTCGGGTCGGCACAGCCAGACAGGCTCAGGAGGGCCGCTACTGCGAGGCCGGCGGCGGAGACTCGGTACTGACCTCCGGTATAACTGCGATGACTGAGGCTCATTGGAACTCTCCGGGGTCAGTGCCAAACTACGAGTTTCGTAGAACCTGGAGCAGGCCCATCAAGCCCGAGTCAAGTCCATGACGGCTCTGTACTACTGCGAGCCGAGGCTCAGCCTGACCTCTCCGTTCGCCTCGGTTACCCGGTAAGTGGCGACCGGCTGCTCGGCCGGACCGGCTTTGACTCCGCCGCTCCGGCAGTCGAACTGCGAGCCGTGCCAGGGACACTGGACCACGCCGCCGATCATGACGCCGCCGGCCAGCGAGCCTCCCTTGTGGGTGCAACCGTCGTCGAAGGCCACGTAGCCGGATTGGGTCCGGGCCAGCACGATCCGGCGGCCGTCGATATGGAGCAGCTTCATCTGGTCCGGCTCGAGCTCGTCACTCCGCGCCACCCTGACGCGATCCGGCCGATGCCGCTATGAAGCGTTTCCTCTTTCCATCTGCCGGCGCGGGCGTAGCGATGATCCACGCCGATCTGATTCCGGTTCACCAGCACGCCACCCATCCAGCCACCCATCGTAAGCAGAGCCAGCGCGATACCCTGGAGCACCAGCTCCGCATTACCGGGCATCGCTCCAGGCTGTCCTCTGATGATGCAGGCGACGATAAACAGGGCTACGGCGCCGAGGTTGACCAGCATGTGTTTGGTCGCCCGCTGCTTGCCGGAGCTCCTGGGTGGAACAGTCCCGAAGTAGTCGATAAAACCCGGGATAGCAGCCACCAGCGCGGCTGCTATCCCGATAAGGCCGAGGTGCCCTCCCGTTCGCCACCAGGCCGGATGGTCGGTCAGCTTTCCGACGAAGTCGAAGAGGAACGCTCCGTACAGGAAAGCGAACGGAAAGGGGATCAGCGCCGGATGAATCGGGTGTCCCCGAATACTGGCCCGGCTCCTCATGCCACCTCCTTATATACGGCCAGACCTCAGGCCGTCGGTTTGCCCAGCTTCTTCTGAATCTGCTCGGCGTGGTCGAGATGCTTCTGGATGACCGGTCCGGCCTGCTCGATCAGCTTCTTCAGCTCCTCGTTCTGGGCCGCGTCGTGCGCCTTTCCGGCCAGGTCGAGCACCGCCTTGTGAATGCCGATCTCCTGCTCGATGTAGGTCCGGTCGAATGCCGCGCCCTTGGCCGCACCCTTGAGCGCCGTCATCTCCGACTGCGCCGCGGGCTTGAGCGGATCTTCGGCGGGCAGCTGCGGGGTCACGCCCAGCCGCTTGGCCAGCTGCTGGCCCTGCGCTCGGAGCGCGTGATGCTCACCCATCATCAGCTTGGCGAACGCCTTCACGTCGGGGCTGGTCGCTTTGGTGACCGCGTAGGCGCCGGCCGCGCTGTCGGCCATGTTGGCCTCGTCCAGGAGCGCTACGATGTTGGCGTCGGACAGGGCGCCGGGCTGGGCGCCGCCCGCCATCGAGGCGGTATCGGCTGCCCCGCTGGTCATGGCGCCGCCAGTGGTATCCGACGCCATACCGGCGGTGTCCGAACCCTTCTGGCCCTTACACCCGGCCAGCAGGATCAGCAGTCCGGCCGCCACGGCGGCTCGGCGAGCAATGATATCAAGCACTTGCGCCTCCTTGAGTTAAGACCTGTTCCACGGGAACCCTTCACTCCTGCCTCGGGTTCAGACCCCGGGAGTAATACCGGATTTGCCTGAGAAAAGCAAGATAGTTTATACTTATCTCGACTTTCATTCGAGGACATCATTGCGAGACCTCAGGCGAGCCTCCCAGGGAACCAGCGGCCGGATCCTCGAGCTGCTCCGCCGCGGGCCGATGACGGTGGACGAGCTGGCGCGGGCGCTGGACCTCACCCGCACCGCCGTGCGGGCGCAGCTGGCCACGCCTGCTCCGGGATGGACTGGCCGAGGTGCGAGGCAGCCGGCGGGGAGCGAGCAAGCCGTCGCACGTGTATGGCGCGACGGCGCAGGCCGAGCTGCTCTTCTCCCGCGCCTACGTGCCGATCCTGACCCAGCTCATGCATGTGCTGGCTCAGCGGCTGCCGCGCGTCGGAATTCGACGCGGCGATGCACGAGGTGGGACGGCGGCTGATGGATGGGCGGGCAGTCCCCCGGGGCACACTGCGAGAGCGGGTAGCCGGAGCGAGCGCTCTGCTGAATGAGCTCGGAGGCCTGACCGAGATCACCGAGGAGAAGGGCGGCTTCCTGATTCGGAGCCACGGCTGCCCCCTGGCGGCGGCCACCGCAAACCATCCCGAGGTCTGCAACGCGCTGGAGAGCCTGTTGAGCGAGTTCGTGGGCACCGGTGTCACCAAGTGCTGCGACCGCTACGACCGGCTGCGCTGCTGTTTCGAGATCGGGATGCCCGTGTCGCCCAGCGGTCAGGTCGTCCACTAACCGGACCCCCTGAGGAGACTGACGTGACTTCCATGGCTTATCGGGATTGGCGCAGTGCTGAGGCAGCGTCCGACCCACTGCTCGAGCGGAGGCTCGGGCTATTCAGCAAGATCCTGCGTTCCTCTCGATCACAGGTCGCGTTGCGGTTCGAGGAACACGGCGAGTGTGCGGCGTTCGGAGGGTCGGTGCGGGGCCGCCTGTGTCAGCATCTGGCCCAGTTGCCACCGCGCCGGCTGGATCCGGGGCAGCACCTCTACCGCGCGGGAAGTCCCGCTCGAAGCCTGTTTCTGGTGCAGAGCGGACTGATCAAGACCAGCACGGTCTCTGCTCAAGGCGAGGAGCTGACGCTTCGGCTAGGCAAGCCGGGCGACCTGGTGGGTGAGCTCTGTCTCTGCGGCGGCAACCGCCGGGAGGATGCCGTCGCCCTGGAGCCGAGCGCGGTGGTGGAGATGTCGCTGGCGGCATTGCTGGGGCGACTGCGGGACGATCCTGAAACCGCGGTGGAGTTTGCCGGCGCGGTGTGCGACCGTCTGGCCGAGGCGTACGAGCAGATCGAGAGTCTCTCCTGGGACACGGTACTCTACCGGCTGGTGCGCACCCTGCTCCGGCTGGCCGATGAGCTGGGCCAGCCGGCGGAGAACGGCACCAGCCTGGCGCACTACATCAAGCAGGAGGAGCTGGCCCGCCTGGTGGGAGCCCGGCGCGAGGTGGTGTCCGGGCTGCTCAATCGATTGCGAGCCAGCGGGCACATCAGCTACTCGGCGCGAGGGGCGATCACCGTCCGTCCCGGAAGTCTCCATCGGTTTCTGGAGGCCCGGAGCCAGGCGGGATGAGCGAGCTGTTAGCGAGCTAACTGACGCGAGGCGCCACCCCACCTACGTTGGCGCATGGCCCTCTCCTTCGGCGTTCGCTGCTGCAGCACGACCACTCTCCTCGGAGCCGCCCTCCTGGCTTCGGTGTCGGCCTGCAGTGACGACGGTCCCGACGAGGCCAGCCCACAGCAACTGGCTCAGGGCCAGCAGACCTTCCGCTTCGATACCTACGGCGACGAGACCTTCTGGACCGACACCCTCCGGATGCACGAGGTGATCAGCTCGGGGGTGAGCCCGGCGACGGCGCTGAGTGTGGGACTCAAGGTGGACGCCGACGCGGTGCCGCCGGGCACGCTCGAGAGCGCCGATCTCAACTCGCCGGCGACCACGGTCGCCCTGCTCAAGCTGAACGCGGTGGTGGGTCTCAAGGGCACGGTGGAGACCATCAACGGGAAGGACACGCTCACCAAGGTCGGGATCACCTGCGCGCTCTGCCACTCCACGGTGAACAATTCGGTGCAGGCCGGCATCGGCCAGCGGCTGGACGGCTGGCCCAACCTCGATCTCAATGTGGGAGCGATCGTGGCGCTCTCGCCCGCGCTCACCGGGGCGCAGAAGGCGGTGTACAACTCGTGGGGACCGGGCAAGTACGACGCCCGGTACAACTTCGACGGGCAGAACGATCCCGCGGTGATTCCGCCGGCCTACGGGCTGGATGGAGTCAACAGCGTGACCTACACCGGTGACGGCGACCGGATCGCCTACTGGAATCGCTATGTCGGCGTCACCCAGATGCACGGACATGGCTCGTTCACGGAGCCGCGGCTCAACATCAGCGTGGCCAATCCGCCGGACCAGATCGAGAGCAAGCTCCCGGATCTCGAGAGCTATCAGCTGAGTCTTGCCAAGCCGGCTCCACCTCCGGGCACCTTCGATGCCGCCGCGGCCGCGCGGGGGCAGGAGGTATTCAACGGGCAGGGACAGTGCGCCACCTGTCACGCCGGAGCCACCTACACCGACGCGAACACCCGGCTGCATCCCACCAGCGAGGTGGTCACCGATCCGACTCACGCGGAGCGGAGCGCCACCGGGATGTACCGCACCACGCCGCTTCGGGCGTTGTGGCAGCACGCGCCCTACTTCCACGACGGCAGCGCGGCGACGCTGAACGATGTGGTGGACCGCTACGACTCGGCGAAGAACCTGCAGCTCACGCCCGCGCAGAAGGCCGACCTGGTCGAGTACCTGAAGTCCCTCTAACGACATGGACCGGGGGTAGCTTTGGCGAGTGACTACTCGCCAGCTCCTGCCTCCGGTTTCTCTGCTGGTTGCACTCCTCGTCGCACCAGCCGATGGGGAGAGTCAAACCAGCCGCGCGCCGCTTCAACTCCTGGCGGAGCTCCCGCTACCCGGCGGCCCCGGGCGTTTCGATTACCAGAGCCTGGATCAAAGCGACGGAAGGCTGTACATCGCGCAGATGGGAGCCGGCCGGCTCCTGGTGTTCGATACCCGGACCAATCGGGTGATCTCCAGCCTGCCGGGCTTCCCCCGGGTCACCGGCGTGCTGGCGGTGCCTCAGTTGCATCGGGTGTATGCCTCGGCCGCCGGGAGGCACGAGCTGATAGTGCTGGAGTCGCCGTCGCTTCGGGTCAGAAGCCGAATTCCCGACATCCGATTTCCCGACGGTATCGCTTACGCGCCCGAAGCGGGCAAGATTTTCGTGTCGGATGAGTTCGGCCAGCGCGACGTGGTGGTGGATGTCCGGACGGACAGCGCAATCGGTGTCGTGGCCCTGGGCGGTGAGGCGGGTAACACCCAGTACGACTCGGTGGGCCGGCGGATCTGGGTGGCGGTTCAGACCCGGAACCAGCTGGTCGCCATCGATCCCGGGTCAGACAGCATCGTAGGCCGCTACGATCTCCCGGGCGCCGACCATCCGCACGGGCTCCTGATTGACGCGGCGCACCGGCTGGCGTTCGTCGCCTGCGAGGGAAACGCAAGACTGCTGGTGTTCGATCTGACTTCGCTGCGAGTGACGGAGAGTCATTCGGTGGGAGACGATCCGGACGTGCTGGCCTTCGATCCGGGATTACAGCGGCTGTATGTGGCGGCGGAGTCGGGCGTGGTCACCGTCTTTCAGCAACGGGGGCCGGCCCTGCAGCCGCTGGGCGAGTACCGGGCACCGGCGGCGCACTCGGTGTCGGTAGATCCGGCAACCCATCGGGTGTATCTGCCCCTGGAGAACGTCGGCGGACGTCCCGTGCTCCGGATTCTGTCGCCCCGATGACGGAGCCGCTCAGGCCGCCAGCTTGGCCTGAGCGATGTCGTCCGGCGGCGTGACGGCCTGGGCTCGCTTCCGCTCCACGGTCGGCGGCGATCAGGCGCTGAGCCAGGAGGATCGACGCCTCTACGGTGGCGGCGGCGGGAAGTCCCGGGTAGGCCTGGTCGAGCGGGTTCTCGCTGTCCATGCTGTCCATCTTCTGGGTCTCCTGAGCGCACACGTCCGCAACCAGCGTCGGACCTGCACCGCTCCAGACGTAAGTGAAACCACTTTCTACAACGAACTACCGGGTGAATGCCCGAAAGATTCCGCCGAGCTCGAGTCTAGCCTCTCGGGACGGGAGAGGGTAATGCATCGAGCGTGCCATACGAAGAAAAGCGTGGGGGCGTAGCGAGGGGGCTCAGGATGACCGCCGCCGGGCTCACATCGGAGCGGGCCGGATCCAATTTCCGTTGTCAGATGACGCCAACCAGAAAACGCAGAAGACGCAGGGGCTGAGTCGTGACTAACGTCCTCCGCGTCTTCTGCGCCTTTCCTAGTGCGACCACGCTGCCGACTTCTCGTCCGCGCTGGTGTGGGTGATCCGGGTGAGGCTCCCGCCCGTTGCCGCGTTCATGACCCAGATTTGCGAGTTTCCCGTCCGACTGCTCTGGAAGGCGATCCTGGACCCGTCCGGAGACCAGCTCGGTACACCGTCGTATGCCGGGTCGGTCGTGAGGCGCTTCACACCGTTGGTAGAGGGGACCAGTGTCTTCACGTAGACGTCGACGTTGGAGCCGACCACCTTCTGAAAGGCGATCTTGCTTCCATCCGGCGAAAACTGCGGACAGGCCATGGGAGTATCCGCGGTCACCATCCAATAGGAGACATTCCCGACGGGATCGACCAACATGATGATCTTGCCGGTGTCGTTGACGTACAGGATCCGTCCCTTGCCGGGCTCGTACGAGGGGTAGTTGCCCTGGATCGTCTTACCGTTAAACAAGACGAACTTGAAGTTGCCGGTGGCCACCTCGATCGTACCGAGATAGGGCTTGCCGCCTATGATGACGGCCACGACGAGATGGGTGCCGTCGGGGGACCACGAAGGAGAGCGGATATCGACCGACGCCGTCCAGGGGCGAGCCCAGTGCTTGTTGCTGCCGTCCGCGTTCATCAGGTAGATGTCGCTGTGCTCGACATTGTTGGCATCCTTCCGCGGGTGCACCATCGCGATCTTCTGGTTGTTGAACGACCAGGCCGGCTCGGTCTCGTAACCCGTAAGACTGGTGACGTGCGCCAGGTTGCCTCCCAAGGGATCTACCTTGTAGAGGTCGTAGTAGTTGGAGCCCGGGCGGTTCGAGGTGAAGAGAATCCGCTGGCCGGACCCGGTGAGGGAGAAGTCCGGCGCTGCCTGGTCGGCAGGCGCGCCAGCATCGCTGGAGGGATCGGTTGGCGAGTCGGAGGGGGCGAGCGGGCTGCGCTCGGTGCCACACGCGGCGATCGCCAGGGGGACCGCGAGGCTGAGCAGGCGGGCAATCAGAGAACGGTACGACCGGAGCATCGGGTGCTGCGAGGTGAGGGAACGCATCGGTTTCTCCTCGGGATCTGTGGTCCCGGTATGAGTCAGTGTACTCACGGCGCATGAACGACGCGACGAGTATAGGCCCGAGGGTCACGTGGGAATCACCCAGGAATCACTGAGGGTAACGTGTTGTGTGCTAGAGACTTGTGATGAGTCGGCGGTACTGCGGCGAGTTGGCGCGGACGGGTACCGCGAGAAGCTCGAGTTCGTCGGCGACGAAGTGCGAGAACTGATCGAGCAGCGCGCCCAGGGTTTGGTTACAGCCTTTGTCGTCGTGCATCGGACTTGGGATCTCAAACGCACGGGCCTCTACAAATGGCACAAAGACGGGCGAGGCTGGCAGATCACAGAGGTTACAGTCCTTGCGGAGCAGACGACGTCCCGCTTCACGTTTGGCCTGCATCCCCCGCGCCCGGCCGGAGCAAGCGACAGCGCAGCCTAACCACCGCTTGCAGCTGACGGCCCGTCGGAGGGCCGGCCTCCGGTGTGCCCTCGGCTTCCGTGTGGCCGCTGTGGAGGCGTTTAATCGTGAGTTAGCGGGCTCTTGCCCGCAGCTGAAGCGGGGTTCGTTAGGCCTCATCGATCCTGTTGGATCCGATTCTTGTTGAACCCAGGGAGACAGGATGCCTCGCCAGATCGTCTACACGCCAAAGGCGGCCAAACCTCCTGCGACTTACAGTCAGGCGGTCAAGGCAGCCGGACTCGTCTTCGTTTCCGGCACAGCCCCACACGATCCCGCCAACGGGCAGATCAAGGGCGCAACGATTCAGGAGCAGACTCGTCAGTGTCTGACAAACATCGCTGCAATCCTCGAAGAGGCCGGCAGCTCCCTCGACAAGATCGTGAGCGTCACTATTGTCCTGGCGGACGAGGATGACTTCGCCGGCATGAACGAGGAGTGGCTCCGATGGTTTCCTTCCAATCCACCTGCTCGTCAAGGTGCGAAGCTGCCGGCAAGGATTCCCGGGCTCAAGGTTTCGATCGCGGCCATTGCTGAGGCCTAACCACGCTTGCAGCTGACAGGCCGTTCTTCCAAGGGGAGCCGTCGGTTGGTGCGTGGGAGGTCACGGCCTGCAGCTGAAGCGCGGTCCGTTAGGCGGACGCACGCGAGGAGAGATCGTGGAACGCTGGCCATTCGCCGACACTCCCAATACGGCGTCGATCACCACTCGTCAGGTGCTCGAGGGCGCTCCGATCCTTCTTGTCACGCACGACGCGGATGACGGTGGCTGGCAGTTCCTGTGCGGGACGACTGACGACCCGGCGGACGCGCGGATTGTGGGCCTCGGGCAAATGTATAAGCGAGACGCCACGCTGGGCGAGCTGGCCGATTTGCCGGAAGGCGGGCGCGCTTCGCGGGCGTCGGCAGGGCAGCCGTGGCACCGCGGCCCTGCGTAGCGCACCCTTTCGCGCTGCCTAACCCGCGCATGCAGCAGACAGGCCGGACCGAGCGCGGCGCTCGGCTCGGTCACAAGGCTCCTCAAGCGCGTTCTGGGACGATGTTTTGTGCGGGCGCGGGTTGGAGAGCCTGCAGCTG
Source organism: uncultured Gemmatimonadales bacterium (assembly GCA_963825815.1). Classification (GTDB taxonomy): domain Bacteria; phylum Gemmatimonadota; class Gemmatimonadetes; order Gemmatimonadales; family GWC2-71-9; genus CAVVWJ01. The sequence goes on from CAWGVB010000015.1 coordinate 155,571, forward strand.
ATGCGCCGTCCGTTAGGCAGCATGACTTAGATCGGAGGCTTACCTGGGAACTACGACGCTCGATCATGCGATCCTGCTCGAGCAGGGTGCGGCAGCACTGGGATTTCTTGGGCGTGGATGTCGATCGCGCTCACGAGATGTACCATGAGGATGCGGTGCTTGAATTCCCACAGTCGGGCGAGCGATTCGAGGGCCTGACCAACTTCCGGGAGTGGCGCCGTCAATATCCGGCTGACCTGCGCTTCCGGGTCCGACGGATGACGGTACGTGAGAACTTGGTTGTGGTCGAGTGCTCGATCAGCTACAACGGCGGTCCCTGGCAGTACGGCGTGCAACTGCTCGAGTTCCGAGGGAGCAAAGTGGCCCGGGAACGGATCTACGTCATGGAAGGGTGGCCGGCCCCCGAGTGGCGGGCGCCCTGGCGGGCCAGGACCCGCGCTGAGGCGTCGGAGTGAACTGAGGTTGCGACGCGGACAGTGAGTAGCGAGGCGGCTGCTGCGTAACAAGCGCATGTAGCTGACGGGCGCTTCACGTGTAAGGAACGTTTAGATAGTGCGCATCCGATCCGTTAGGCCGCAGGACACTGTCTGACGAAGGTCAGGGTGCCGGCTTCAAGGAGGGAGGGAGAGCAGAAATGATCAAGGTCAGCGTGCTATATCCAGGTGGTGCTGGTAGTACGTTCAACATGGAGTACTACCTTGACCGACACATCCCGATGGTTCGAGCAAAGCTCGGGGCGGCGTGCAAGAGTGCAGCTGTAGAACAAGGCTTGGGCGGTGCCACACCTGGCTCACCACCAGCGTTCAGCGCCATGGGCCATTTGTACTTTGAGTCCGTGGAGGCCTTTCAGGCAGCGTTCGGCCCACACGCTGGCGCGATCATGGGCGACATCCCTAACTACACCAACGTCCAACCGACGATTCAGGTGAGTGAGGTGAAGCTATAGTTCGATTGCAGATGCTGCTCCCTTCACAGGCTGCGGCCTAACAAGCGCATGCAGCCGGCGGGCGCTTCAAGTCAAAGGAACATTAGATAGTGTGCAGGCCGGCAAGTCGCCGCAGCTGATGCGCGGTCCGTTAGGCAGAACCGACGAGGAACGCGGTAGATGGAAATTCGATCAGTGAAGCAGTTCCTGGATTACTGGGGCAACCTGCGGGAACGGACCCGCCGCGTGGTACTATGCATCCCCCCCGAGCGCCTGGAGTGGACGTATCGCGTGGGCGCGTTCACGTTCGGCGACTTGATTCGCCACCTGGCGACCATCGAGCGCTACATGTACGCGGAAACAGTGGCCGGGCGCCCCAGTCGGTACCCTGGGTGCGGGCGCGAGTTGGCAGACGGGTATGAAGCGGTGCTGGCGTACGCCGACCGGCTCGATCAGGAGGCCAGGGGCATCATTGCCGGGCTGGAGGATACGGACCTCGCGCGCAAGTGCCGGACGCCGGCGGGCACACCGATCACCACGTGGAAGTGGTTGCGGGCCATGTGCGAGCATGAGGCGCATCATCGAGGCCAGATCTACCTCATGCTCAGCATGCTAGAGGTCCGCTACCCCTCCGCTGTTTGGCCTGACGTCGGAAGAGGTCCGTGCGCGGTCTGCCTAACAAGCGCATGCAGCTGGCGGGCGCTTCAGGTCTAAGGAACGTCGGATTGTGCGCAAGCTGAGGAGTCGCCGCAGCTGATGCGCGGTCCGTTAGACTGCGCCAATCCCGCGCGGAGGTCTGACACGGATGGCCAGCGCACCTCGCGGGACGACGCCCTGGTCAGCACGCTCCGCGCGCCGCGTGTCTGAGGACCCACGAGCGTATGGTCGATGTGCCGCTGGAGTGCGAATGACATCCCGTCCTGGCGCGAGTGCGCTGCCCTCCGTCACACGTCTGGTTGCCGTCGTGCTGCTGGTCGTGCCCCTCGCGCCGCACCTGAGCGGCTCAGTCCCGCCTTCCCAGATTCGAGCGTGGCAACTGCTTGGTCGAGGGCGATTGGGCCCGCGAGGTCCGAAGGGAATGCGGCTGGCTCGTCGTGCCGGAGTCGCGTGATCGCGCGAGCACCCGTACCCTCCGCCTCGCCGTGGAGATCTTTCGCGCCCGGCAGCCGAGCGGCGAGCCGCCACGCGTCTTCCTGCATGGGGGCCCGGGTGGTGCCGGGGGGATCCGTCTGTACTCGGAGGGTGTCGCGCGGAGTCCATTGCCCCTGCATCGCGACGTCGTGATCTACGATCAACGGGGCGCCGGGTTCTCGGAGCCGAAACTGTGCTCCGCATACGACGGCGTTGCTGAGGCAGTCTACAACCTTCGCGTGGACGCAGAGCGCGAACGCAAGTTGACCGAGGCACGTCGCGCCTGCATCGCCGATCTCGAGGCGCAGGGGATTAATCGCTTCGCCTACAACACGGCGGCGAGCGCCGCTGATCTCACCGACTTGCGTCGCACTCTTGGCTACGCGTCGTGGGACATTTATGGGGTGTCCTACGGCGCACGCCTGGCCCAGGAGGCCATGGCGCGCGACGGAGGGGCGATCCGCTCCGTCGTGCTGGCAAGTCCGGCGGCGCGCAGCTTCAGCGTCCAGGCGGAGCAGCCGCTCTCCACGCAGCGTGCCTTGGAGCGCGTGTTCGCGGCGTGTGCAGAGCAGCCACCCTGTCGCGAGGCGTTTCCGAATGTCGAGCGGGACTTCTATGACGCGTACGACAAGCTGACGACATCGCCCATCCCGGTGCCAATCGTGCGCCCGGAAGGTGGGCGCGACACTGTGTGGCTCGATGGCAGCCGGCTCGTCGACGACATCCGCAATCGCCTGATCGATCAGCCCCGCGCGGGAGTGGCCCGGCTCCCGCTGCTGCTGCACGAGCTGCTGCGCCGGTGACCGCTGCGGGCGGCGCTTGAGATCGTCGGAACAGCCTCGGCACCCCGCCGCTTGGCGGACCGCGCGCTGCGCGAGCTGATCAACTGTTCCGACCACGCCACCCACGGTGGCGCCTACCGGAAGACTCTCGATTCCGTCAACGCACTCGCGCGGCCGCCATTCCGGCGCGTCAGGGATCGGGAGTGCGACGACTGGCTTCCGCCGTCCCGCGATGGGTCAATGCCTGCACCCGTGCGCAGCGACATTCCCACGCTGATTCTGACCGGGCGGTACGATGACAGAACGCCGACGGAGCACGCTCGTCGTATCGCCTCCGCCCTCAGCCATGCGTCCCTCGTCGAGTTTCCGGATGAAGGACACGACGCGCGTCCCGGCGGGTGTCACGCGGCGATTATCGCGCAATTCCTCGACGATCCGACGCGGAAGGTCGACACATCGTGCGTCGCGACGATCCCCCCGATATCCTTCGCGACCACATGGGAGCCTGCGGGACGACCTTGACCACTGGCGAACACCAAGGATCTGGCACCAATCCAGACACTTTGGGACGAGCTACTCGAACAGCTTCCTGCTTCCTTACGGGATGCGTTCCTGGCAGCGAATCAGACCGGAAAAGGGGGCAGGAAGTTATATGTGAAGCCTCCTCACATGAGCGGCGCTGTCTAAAAGCGCATGCAGTTGGCAGCGCGTCAGATCTAGGGAACGTTAGGTAGTGCGCATCCTGAGAGTCGCCGCAGCCGATGCGCGATCCGTTAGGTGGAGACCTCAAGGTCATCTCATTCTCAGAGGAGAATCACCATCGGGACAATGGTTGGAGGACGCCGGAGACAAGTTAATGCGAGTGGTTCGGTCCAAATTTGGATGGATCCTAGTCGCGTATTTATCTCGTCGCCTTCGTGGTGGCGTACCTCGATGCTACCGCGAAGCGGGGCACGTTTCTTCTACGATATCTGGCTCGACATTCTGGCACTGCCCTATATCGTGATCAGTAGGTCGCCTGTTCCTTCAAAGTGCTACCTTCGCAGTGCATGCTCATGAGCCGTGGGGGCTCGTGCCGAGCAGTCTTGTTTTGCAGCGTGCTGTTGCTCCTACTCGGAGCCATTGTCGAGCACGGAGTGCGGAGCGCCTTAGGCAAGAAATAGCCAGCCAGCGCAACTCCCAATGCGCGAGAGGGAGTGCCGGGGGCAGGCTGCGGCGCCACCTAACCTGCGCATGCAGCCGAAATCCCTGTCTGAGCGAAACTCAGTCGCGGGCGGAACTCCGGTGGCGACTCAGTGGAGCGTAGGATAGTGCAGGCGCGAGCGAGTCGCTTGCAGCTGATGCGCGGTCCGTTAGACCGCAGGCGGGTTGCCTGTCGCACGCGGGGGCATTAGGAAGGAGCTCTTCCCGAGCAGTCATACCACGATCTGTTCCACAGGGAGGTATTTCGCCATGGATGCAGCCCCCTCCCGGTATCGCACAGTAATAGGAGCCACGAGCCTGATCGTGGGCCCGGCGCTGATGAGCGTCGGGGACCTTTTCCATCCTGCCGAGAGCTGGGCAGCGGCTGCTCAGGTCGCGATCCTGGCAGATTCGGCCTCGCGGTGGTATGTAGCTCATCTCCTCCTATTCGTGGGAATGCTTCTCTTCATCCCGGGTATCCTCGCGCTCACTAGGGTGGTAAGCAATCGAAGACCCGTGGCCGGTTATGTTGCGCGGCTACTCATGCTCGCTTCAGTGGGCGCGTTGTCAGCGATATTCGTGTTTGAGATGGTGCTGGGACACTTCATCTCCGCTGGCGCCGGCCAGGCGGCCGCGATCGCCCTCCTGGAGACCTTCCAGTCGGCCGCGATTTTCGCGGCGCTTCTGCCGGGCCTGCTCGCCTTCTTCATTGGCACCGCGTTCGCCGTAGTGCCGCTAGCGTCCACAGCAGGTCCATTTCGGTTGCCGGCACTCGGTTTCGGGCTCGGCGCAATCCTGATCATGGGCGAGATCATCCTGGCCCAAGTGCTGCTCAGCCAAATCGGAAACATCATGATGCTTGTTGCCGGTACCGGCTTTGCACAGTCGCTGCTCCGTAGCAGAGGGGAGGGACTGGTCTGACCTATCGTGGACACACGTGATCACCAACCATATCAGCCGCGCCGTCTAACAAGCGCATGCAGCTGGCGGGCGCTTCAGGTCAAAGGAACGCCGGATAGTGTCCAAACGGGCCAGTCGCCGCAGTTGATGCGCGCTCCGTTAGGCGGACGAACCGAAGTTCGTGGTGAACCGGCATTCCCTACGGCTGAGTTGTCCTCGAAAACCCCTCTGGTCAGCCCTGCGCCGCGGTACTAGCGTTGCTAGGGCCAATCAGCTACGACGGCTCCTATCCCAGAGGATCCCATGACTCACCCTGACGAGGTCCAGACCTTCCGCGCTGCCTGGAATGCCGAGGCCCAGGACACGCTGCGACTTCTGGAAGCACTCCCACCTGACCAGTACGACTTTCGCCCCGACCCCAAAGGGCGCTCTCTTGGTGAGATGGCCTGGCACCTGAGCGAGATCGACGCGTGCTTGAGCTTCGGGATCGCTCTGCGGCGGTTTCGCTTCGAGGACGAGCCGCCGGATCTCAAGAGACCGCGCGAGATCAAGCTGCTCGCCCCCGGGTATCGCCATATTCACGACCAGGCGGTGGTACGGCTGGAAGGCCTCACGGGCGATCAGCTCGAGGACACCGTGACCTTCTTCGATGGACGGCGGCTCACTATTCGTCAAGTGCTGTGGAACGAGCTGCTGCACCATCTGATCCACCATCGCGCCCAACTCGTGCTGTTGTGTCGGATGGCGGGTGGAGCGCCGCCGGGGTTCTACGGTCCGAATCGAGAAGAGATGCAGGCGATCCAGGCCAAGCTTGCGACTGCGAAGGCCTAACTGCAGACAAGGCCGTCTGGAGCATAGGCGCAAGGATCGCTCAACCCGCCGCCTGACTCGTTAGGCGGACGCTCCGCCCCGGTGTAACAGCCCATATCGCGGACTCGGTACTGCTCGAGCATCTTTCCTGGAGTCCGGTCGCCAAGGGAGAAGCATGTCAGAAGAATCCCTGCGAGAGCTGGTCGCCAACCTCCGGTCGGAACTCACTCAGCCACACGATCTCGATGAGCCGACCCGGCGGACGCTCCACGAATTGGCGCAGGAGCTAGAACGGGCGCTAGACCGGCCAACCGGCACAGCGCCAGCGCCAGTTCTCGCACTGCGCGAACGTTTGGCGGATCGGGTGCGTGAGCTGGAAGCTTCACACCCGAGACTCGCGGCCACGCTGGAGAACATTGTCGATACGCTGGCGTTCTACGGGCTGTAGTCGCGCCGGTCTGCCATAGCCAGCTCACCACGACCTAGTCGCCGGGAGCGCGCCCAGGCCGCCTAACGCGCATGCATCCGACGGCCGGCCGCCGAAGCTGCGTTCGGGTGGCCAGACTCCGCGAGGGACCATGGACATCAAACCGACGCTGTTGGCTATCTCCAACGACGCGCGCGCCTGGCTGAAGGCGTGGGCGCAAGACTTCACCGAGACGGAGGCCGGACTGCCGGTACCCGGTAGCCGTGCTCCGAATCCACTGGCATGGCAGTTGGGCCATATCGCGTGCGTGGAAGACGAGGTGGCGCAGCTGTTCACGCTGGAGGAACGTCCCGAGTCGCTCGTGCCACCCGCCGTGCGAGCCGCGTGTGCTACCGGGAGCCCGGCGCCCGAGGAAAGCACCAGGTATCTCTCGCTGCCGGAGCTTTGGGAGCTCCTCGGGCGGACCCATACGCGACTGCTGGCGGTTCTGGATGCAGCGAAGGACACCGACCTGGATCGCCCGCCGCGGGTCGCCAATCCGTACTTCCGCTCGCTAGGTCAGGGAGTCTACGAGGCGGCCTTGCATGAGAACTACCACGTGGGCGAGATCGCGGCCGTGCGGAAGGCGCTCGGCAAAACACGAATCGCCTAGCGCTGCGCGGGTGGACCTCCTCTGCCGAGGGTGGAGTAGGCGCCGCAACACCCTGGCGCTGCGGAGCGAGTAACTCCCATGGGAACTTGGGGCACCGGACTTTTCTCCAGCGATATGGCGCGTGACATCCGCGACTTTTACCGAGAGCGGATTGAAGAGCGTATCGAGGACGCCGAAGCGACTCGCCTGACCCTCGAGAAGTTCCGGAGTTACCTCGACGATCCTGAAGAGGGGCCGGTATTGCTGGTTGCCCTCGCCGTCACCCAGTCGAAGATCGGTCGACTTGATCCGGTCGTTCGTGGCCGGGCTCTAGCGGCTATCGACAGTGGTGCCGATCTCGCTACGTGGGCACAGGAGAACCCTAAGCTGCTGCCGAAGCGGCGAGAGGTTCTCAACAAAGCCCGAGCGCAACTAACGGGCGACCAACCAGCTCGCAAGCATCTACGACCACCTCCTCGGCCGAGCTGCGGACTCATCGCGGGCGACATCCTCGCTCTGAGTCTCCCGAATCGTGTTGCACTCTTGCGGGTCGTGCGAATCAAATCGCACCGTCGCGGTGAAACTCCGTATCTCGAACGACTCGACTTCAATGGCTCAGCGGTGCCGTCAGCACCTGAGCTGGCACAGCTCGAGGCAACTGGTAAGAACCCGGTCAATAACCTTCATGCGTCATCGGGTGAGATTCGATTTACCGCGTTCACTGGCTTCGACAAGATCGGTTGGAGAGAGGCCGGTTTCGAGAAAGTCGCTACGATCGCTCCGAGGCAGGACGATGACCAGGCGATTTGGCCCAGCTATGGCGTTGCGTGGTCCGCGCTTGTTCGACAGTACCGACAGCGGGCGGCCGGATAACCCAGGGCCGAGTTCCCCTGCAGCGTTTCGAGCAGTACCTTTGCTTATCCCTTAATAAGCCGTACCGTGGCAGCGAAGCTCACCCTGCGTCGGGGCATGACCGCCTTCTCTGGCTCCATTGTCGCCCTCCTGCTGGCGGGCTGCGATGCCGGGACTCTCATCGTCGTCGACAGCTGTTCCGGCGTCGTCGCCGTGGTGATAACAACCCACCGGAGCGTGGTGCGAGTGGGTGAGACGATCACGCTCGACGCCAATTTTGCTTCCCCGGATTGCGTCTCGTCGGGTATTACCACTCACAACTGGCGGTGGTCGAGCAGCGATAGCTCGGTCGCGCGGATCGACTCGTTGAGCGGACTGGTGGAGGCCGTCGGTACCGGTAACGTGGTGATCGAGGTGCGTCACGCCCAAAACAACGAAGTGGTGGGCAGTACCGGCCTGACAGTCGTGGCAAACTAGGCAATGGCTTTCCCCTATCCCACCGGCACGTCCCCGTGACACCTGGGCTCGGGTTGAGTCCGGGCATAGCCATCTTCTACGGCGCCGCGGCAGTGATCGTGTGCCTGCAGCTCGGCTGCAGCGATGTCACCAACAACGCGTGCTTCGACGCACCGGGCCAACTCACCGCAGACGGGAAGGTGGTGGACATGGGGGGAACGGTCACCTACGAGACCAGCCTCAGTGCCCCGGACTGCTACCCCGGCATCGAGGGCAGCGCTGGTCGAGCACGAGCCCTCGGGAAATCGCATCCGAGTCATTGACCGGACTGGTCGCCTGAGGCTCGTCGTCCTCCTCATGGGCTGTACTCGCTGGGAGTCCTATGGGGTGCCTCCGGCGCCGGAGCCTGACTTGCCATCTTACGTGCGCGTCTCTGCGCCAGGCCGGTCATCCGCTGTGCTGGTGCACCCATTCGTGCGGCTCGATACCCTCTACGGCCGCGCCGGAGGAGACACGCTCGGCTTCGCCTTACCGGTCGTGGGGCAGGTCGAGCGGCCCCGACTGGACGGGCTCCGCACCGCGGCGGTGGTGGTTGGCAGCCTGGGTTCCTGGATCGGGCTAGGCTTGTTTGCGGCCCGGGGGGACTAGGAATCTCGCTGCGGCGTCGGCCTAGCAAGCGCACGCAGCTGTCGGCCGCCTCAGTTCTAAGGAACGTTGCATAATGATCGCGCGGGCAAGTCGCCGCAGCTGATGCGCGGTCCGTTAGGCGGAGGCACCCAAATAATACCGGAGACGAAGTGCCCAACCTCACAACTCAGCCGCGAGTAACGTCGCTCGCTCCCCAGTTCCTCGTCGACGATCTGGAGCGCTCGATGAGGTACTACCGGAAGGTCGGCTTCACATTCGGTGACCCGTGGGATGGCTTCTATGCGATCGGGGAGCTGGACGGGCTGGAACTCCACCTGAAGGAGGCGCCGAAGGACCGTTCCGAACGCCAGCACCGCCGCGAGCATGAGCATCTCGATGCGGCGGCTGGCGTGGACGGTATCGAAGCGTTCTACGCGCAATGCGTCTCGAACGGCGTAACGATTCTCAGGCCACTCGCGGCTACGCCCTGGGGGACGAAGGATTTCTACATTGAGGATCCAGATGGGTATGTCATTGCATTCGGGGGCCGTCCGTTTGATAGGGGGGCGCCGCCACCCAAGCCCTAGTCGGGCTGCCGCCTAAGAAGCGCATGCAGCTGACGGGCGCGTCAGGTCAAAGGAACGTAAGATAGGCGCAGGCTGAGCAGTCGCCGCAGCTGATGCGCGGTCCGTTAGGCAGCGAACAACCCGAGACCTACTCAGGAGTTCCGACGCCCGATCCAGTCGCCCAGGACGAGATCCGACAGCTGCATGACGCTTGGCTGGCTGCGGAGCTCCGCGGGGACGTGGATACTGTCCTCAACCTGTGTACCCCGGATGTGAGATGGCTCGTCCCAGGCCGTCCCGTCTTGGAAGGTCGCGAGGCCGGGCGGCAATTGCTTCAGGCGCCGCGAGTCAAACTACTCGCTCTCCGGGCTAGTGACGTCCGCGTTGAGCAAAGTGGGGATCTGGCCTGCAAAACCAGCCGGTACGAGGCTCGGTACCGCACTGCTGAGCAGGAGAAGGTAAGTCGCGGCACCCACCTTTGGATTCTACGCCGGGACAAGGCAGTGTGGCGGGTGGCGCTGGTGACGTGGCAGGCGGAGGAGTAACGGCCGGGTGGGTCGCTGCCTAACAAGCGCATCCAGCTGCCGGCGTGATGCCCTAGACGGTGCGGGGTCGCCACGGCTCGTGCTCGTGCGCGAGCCAGACCAGCTCGGGGTCGAGCGCGCGCACCCGCAGCTGGCCTTCGGTGCGCGGCTCGTCGAGCTCGCCAAACCAAACCGCCACGTCGCCGCCAACGAGGACCGGGCGCCCGCCAGTCTCGACGACGACGACCTGCATGCCGCGGGTGTGGCCCGGCGCCGGGACGAGCCGGAGCCCGGGAAGCAGCTCGAGCTCGCCGTCGACCGGCACGTACCGCACGCCGGGCGCATCGACCCACTCGCGAATGGTGTAGTCGTCCTCGTTGCGCGCGTCGTCGAGCTCCCGACGCTGGACGTAGATCGGCTTGCCGGCGAAGAGGTGGTTGCCGCCGCAGTGATCGAAGTGCAGGTGGGTGTTGACGACGATGTCGATGCCGGCGAGGTCGAAGTCCTGCTGGCTCAGCGGAAGTAGGCGGGGATCGAGGTCGGCCACCGCCGGGTGCAGCTCCGTCATGCCGGTGTCGACCAGCACGCGCGCATCGGGATGGTCGATGACGTGCACGTAGACCGGCATCCGCTCGCCCTCGGCGAGCAGGTCGGCAACGCGGACTGGCGTGATGGTGATCGAGGTAGTGGCGTTCATTTTTCCCTCCGTCCCGAACTCGCGGCCAGGGTGACGAGAAGCTCGTCCAGTTGCTCGAACGTCTCTCCCATCGCATCCGCCGCCCCGGTGCCGGCGGCGTCGAGAGCTTCCTTCGAGGGATAAAGCTCGTGCATGACCAGCAACGTCTTGCCGCCTTTTTCCGCGAAGGTCACCGTCGTGACGGAACCCTCGTCACTTTCCTCATTGGTCCAGACGAGGCGCGAGTGCGGTGTTACTTCCTTGTACGTGCCGAAGAACGCCGACTGTGAGTCCCCGTGTGCGAACTCCAAACGGTACCTGCCCCCGACACGAACATCCATTTCGCAGGAAAGCAGGGACATTCCCATCGACTTCGGCACCCACCACTGCCTGAACAGCTCGGGCTTGGTCCACGCCTCGAACACGAGGCGCGCCGGGCCGTTGAAGGTTCGCGTGACGACGAGCTCACGCTCGGACTTCCGTTCCACCGTCGTGCGGTTCTTCATGTGGGTAGGCTCACTCTCTCTCAGTGCGTCCATCGGTTTTCTCCTTCCGTTTCAGTTCGTCGACAACCTTGTCCAACTCGTCGAAGCGTGCGTCCCAGAGCTGGCGGTACCTCTCGAGCCACGCCGTCTCTTCCTCCAATCGGCGCGGGCCGAGCTTGCAGGTCCGCACGCGCCCGACCTTCTCGGTGGTGACGAGCCCGGCCTCCTCCAAGACGCCGACGTGCTTCTTCATGCCCGTGAGGGTCATGTGGAACTTCTCGGCAAGGTCCGTGATCGAAGCGTCGGAACGTCCGAGCTGCTCCAGAACGCCGCGTCGGGTGGCATCCGAGAGCGCGGCGAACGAGTCATCGAGGCGGGCTTGCGTATACTGAACCATACGGTTCAGTATACGAACACAGGGGGCCGCATGCAAGGGGAGGCCGAGCCCGGACTGCGCTATCGACCTTGGAACGAGCGACGGTTATCCTCACCCAGGTCGAGGATCGCAGGTACCTGAGGAAAGGCGTACCGATCAGCTCCTAAGGTGTCGCCTGCGAGAGGAGAATCATGAGCAAGGTATTCGTCAACATTGGACTTAGCCTCGATGGCTACATGGCACCGGAAGGAATGACCATGGAGAATTGGGACAAGCCCGAGTACAAGAACTGGGGCGCCAAGTGGGGTGCGCTGATGGCGCTGGATCCTCAACCAGCAGTACTTCCGCGAGAACCTCAAGCTCGGACCAGGGGGAGAGACCGGCCCGGTCAATGACATGCTTCGCAACACCACGGAGCGCATCGGTGCCAACATCATGGGCAAGCGAATGTTCGACCAGGGCGAGCGCGCTTGGCCAGAGGAGGCTCCGTTTCACACACCGGTATACGTTCTTACCCACGAGAAGCGCGAACCCTGGGTCCGCCCGGGTGGGACGACCTTTTACTTCATCAATGACGGGCCGGAGCGTGCCCTTGAGCTGGCTCGGGAATCCGCGGGCAGTCGCGATATTCGCATCGCGGGTGGAGCGGATGTGATCCAGCAGTACCTGAACCTGGGTGTCGTCGACGAGCTGGAAATCGCCTTGGCGCCCGTGTTGTTCGGCGGCGGGCGGCGTCTCTTCGAGAACCTGCGCGAGCCCGGGCCGCAGTTTCGCATTGACAAGGTTCTTGATGGTCCAGCTGCTACACACTTGCGCTATGTGCGTCAGTAAGGAGCGGTTTGGAAGAGAGAGAGAACGTATCTCTACGCGAATTGAGGTCGCGTTCGGCGCGCCTTTAAGGTCTGCGGCCGCCGGAAGGCCCCAGTCATGAAGCGCAATCCACCAGTAACGTCCGCGAGGGAGCCATGGCACTGGCGGCGATCCTGATTTGGTACCTGGTCATTGGCGCGCTGGCGGCCATCGGGTCGGTGACGATCAGCCGCTCGCGGTTCTCGCCGCGGGTGGAACACATGTTCTTCGCCCTGCTGCTCATTCCGATCGGCGCGATGTACCTGGCCTTCGTGGCGTACTTCGGCGACTACTCGACGCTCCGCGCCCGAGGCCTTTGCGGTGGCGGTATTCGCCGTGCTGGGGCTCCTGGGCCTCCGGTTTCGCCGCGCTCGTCGTGCTGGGCTACGCGCTCCACGGCGGGTGGGACCTGGTGCACGAGCTCTGGGTGCACCTTGGCGCCGGGGCCGGCCGCGCGCGACCGCTCACCGACATACCGCTGGCATACGGGGTGTTCTGCGCGGCGTACGACTGGTGCATGGCGGCCTACTTCTATACCCGACGGGCGGCCTGGCAGCAGTGAGCGGCGGGCCGCTAGTCGAGATCTCAGCGCAGCGCCGCCTAACCAGCGCATGGAGCTGACGGGCGCTTCACTGTTAAGGAACGTCGGGTAGTGTCCCAGCCGGCAAGTCGCCGCAGCTGAAGCGGGGCTCGTTAGGCAGTTGCCAAGGTGAAAAGGTGGCCACCTCTACCACTATGGCGCGGCTCTTCGCTGTCCTACTCCTGGTCTCGGGCACTGAACCACCGCCGGGAGCGGCCCAAGGACCCATCCTGGAGCTGGACCACGCCTACATCGTCGTGCCGGCTGGCGCGGCAGCCGCAGTGCAGGCTCTGTGGCACGTCGGCATTGTGGTCGACACGGAGACTGTGCGGCACGAAGGCGAGGGTACCACCTCAATTGCCGCTTTCTTCGAAAACGCCTATCTCGAGCTGATGTGGGTGGACTCGAGCGTGACCGTAGACTCCGCCCATCAGTCAGATCTGGTGGACTTTCGCCGCGCTGCAGCCTGGCGTAAGACGGGGGCGAGCCCCTTTGGCATCGGCCTTCATCTCCTCGCCGGAAGCACCTCCGATTTGAAGGTCCCATTCCGCCTCGATGTAATCCCGGAGACGCGGCCGGTGACCTACTACGTCCTTCTGCGGCAACCGGAGGACTCCCTGGCCACCGACGTCTTCATCATGCCCCGGGACCGAGCAGTAACTTCGTGGATTGGACGCTACCGAAGAAGGCAGCCCGCCATATTTGCTCATCCGGCAGGGGTTCGGCGAATTACTCGGGTCCTAGTGCGCGGCCCACAGGCCCAACCCTCGCGCTTGTCTACCCTTGACGTTCGGCTGGTTCGTTTTGAAGAGTGGGACGGCCCACTGTTAGAAGTAGAATTTGACGGCGGTGTCCGTGGCCAGACCTGGGATCTCCGACCCGCGCTTCCCGTGCTCCTATCACGGTGAACCGGCGCTGCCTAACCAGCGCATGCAGCTGATGGTGCTTTATGCTAAAGGAACCTTAGATAGTGCGGCTTTGAGAAGTCGCCGCAGCTGATGCGCGGTCCGTTAGGCGGCAAGCATCACGAGTGAGGAGAATCCCATGCCACTTCGTCTCCGAGTTTTCTTTTCGGCCCTAACCAGCACGCTGTTGTTTATTCCGGCCCTGGCCCTCTACCGAGAACTCTCTAGGCGACCCGATATCTGGTGGACCCCACCTGCGATGGCGTTGTCGCTCAATGCGAGCCAGGACCGGGTCCGGATCTACCTTCGAGGCAAGCCGCTCGGAGCTCTGTTAGAAGCGAAACAGCTATGGATCAGGGGGGAAGCGGGGTCTGGTGCTCTGGATCCACGCGAGGTTGGTCTGCGGTTCAACAATTGGGACCGAGTCCGAGCAGCGCGGATTCCGATGCTCCTGACCTACTCGGCGGTCCTCGGTGCAGGGGTCGTGCTTCTTCTGGTGATCGCCACCGGACGCCTTGCCTATCGGGGCGAGAAAGAACCAGCTGCTGCCTAACAAGCGCATGCAGCTGACGGCGCTTCACCTTAAGGAAGGTGTATAGGAGGACTTGGATGCGCGGCTGGCTTCTCCGACCACGGCTGTTGGCCGCGTTGGCCTTCGGTGTCGCGGGGTCACTCCTGCCCGCTGCGTGGTTTCTGCCCACCATCGTGCGGACCGATGACCCCGTCGCCCTATTGCTCTACGTTGGACTCCCTGCCGTAGCGGCAGCTGCGGCTGGCGCGGCACTGGGGGGGCCGATACTCGACACGACTCGTGCCCGCGGCCCAGGTGCGGCGGCTCTGCGCGGCGCCGGGATCGCCTCGGTGGCTCTGCTGTTTTTCGCCCCGCTGTTCGCTGTAGCGTTCAGCTGGACAACCGCGGGGCAGACAGGGATTCTCGGACTTACCGTCTTAGTACTGGTCTTCAGTTTCCTCGGCTTGTGGTGGGGGGCAGCCTTGGTCGGGGCGCTGGTCGGAATGATCCTGTGGTGGCTCGCCACTTTCTGCGCGCGGGCTGCCGCCTAACAAGCGCATGCAGCTGGCCGCCGCGCCATGAGAATCCTCATCTTCGGTAACTCTGGGTCGGGTAAGACCACGCTTGCTCGGACCCTGGCGGCAAAACATCGCCTAGCCCACCTGGATCTCGACTCCATCGTGTGGGAGCCGGGGCAGATCGCGGTCCAGCGCTCAGCTGAAGCGATCGCGGCATCACTGCGCCAATTTCTTGCCGAGCACGAGGCCTGGATCATCGAAGGATGCTACGGGGAGCTCATCGAAGCCGCGACCACGCACTGTACCGAACTGATCTTCCTCAACCCTGGCTTGGCAGGGTGCTTGGCGAATAACCGGCGCCGGCCCTGGGAACCGCACAAGTACGCCTCCATCGAGCAGCAGGACACGATGCTCGAGGCGCTGCAAGCATGGGTCGCGGATTACTACACCCGGACTGGCCCGTGGTCCTACCAGGAGCACCGCCGCATCTTCGACAGCTACACCGGCAGGAAGGTCGAATACGCGGGTCCGGAGTTCAGCACCGGGCGCACCTGAGCCCTGAAGAAGCAATGTCATGCAGCTCCCGCTCAACAGCTTGCTGGAGTGCTCTGCTCACGAGCGGTTTGCCCAAGTGGAACCGGGGAAGTGGCTAGCCTGTGAATGGACCATCGCGGCTGACACTACGTGCCACTGTCGCCCGAGCGGGTGCCGGACAAGCGCACCAGCTAACGGACGCTTCAGTTCCCGGAACGTTAGATAGTGTTTAAACAAGGAAGTCGCCGCAGCTGATGCGCGGTCCGTTAGGCCGACCACTGCCAATCGAGGAGCGATGTCCATTGCATCACCGGCCGATTTCGTCATGCGGCGCGTGGCCTTCGCCGGGCTCGGAACGGCGCTCCTTGCGCTCGCTGGGTGGATCACCCTACGGAACCTGAGCCTCCCTAGCACCGATGGCTGGATCTTCTGGGTGCCGAGCACCTCTTGGCTGGCCACGATGGGGCTGCTGTGCTGGTGGACCGCACTAGCTCACCAGCCGACTACCCGGGCTCGCATCCGGGCGAGTTGGCGCGCCGGCTGGGTCCTTGGCGCGGTCGGTCTCGCGCTCGGCTTTTTTGGTCCGCTTCTGGTCACCCCGAAGGCCAACCTGGGGCCGCTACTCGGCATCTTGATCACAGGACCCGGGGCATTTGTGCTGGGGTCGCTGGCGGCGGCGCTGGCATGGAGGAATCCGTGAGAGCAGCGGCAGGCCCGAAGTATTGACGGCCCGGCCACAGGTGAGAAATTGGAGCGCCATCCCATCGTGCTGGCCGGCCGACGCGCCTCGGCGCCCGGGCCCACTCGGTCGCCAGCCAGCTGCCGTGCGCGGATAGGGCGCTGGACCGAAGGAGGTCCGACCCATGCGCAGTCTCTCGATCGTTTCCTGTCTTCTCCTCGGCTCGCTCGCGTTCCGCCCCCTCGACCCCCAGGGGGCAGCGAGCGATCCATGCAGCCTACTGACCGCGAAGGAGGTAAGCGGTGTCCTGGGGATCAAGTCCCTCCCTGGCCGCCCGTGGCTCGGCACCAGCAAGACCTCCTGCTTCTTCTCGGCGGACACAACATTCGAACTCAGCTCCCGGACCGCCACCGTGCAGATCGTTACCCCCGAGGCCTTCAATTTCGGGAAGCAGATAAGCACGCAGGGTCCGCTGGCGGGACGGAGCGCTGGAGTCGGTGACGAGTCTTACTACGTGACCGCCGGGAGCTACGCGAAGCTCGGCGTCCGCAAGGGCGACCACGCATTCAGCATCACGGTGACGACCGGGGCGGAAAAGGGTACGCCCGATCAGGTGGCCGATCTAGAGAAGGCGTTAGCGAAGGATGCAGTGACGCGGCTCTAGGCGCTTCGGTCGGAGCGTTGGATATGGTGCGGCGGCGGAGGAAGGTCGCCGCAGCTGATGCGCGGGTCCGTTAGACCGCAGCGACATCCGGTCCTTTGTAGTGCCACGCCCCGTGGAGGGAATCATTATGCGAGCCTACGTACAGGTCTCTGGCGCGTTATTCGGGGTCATCGCCTTCGCTCATCTGGTTCGGCTTTTCCGGCACTGGCCTATCGATCTCGCGGGACATATGGTGCCGCTATGGGTTTCGTGGCTCGGACTACTTTTCGCCGGGGGCCTTAGTGTCTGGGCGCTCCGACTCATGCGAGGTATGTCTCGCCCGGCCTGATGCGCTTAGGCGCAGACTGCGGTAGATAGTGGGCGAGCGGCGGGTGCGCAGCTGTGCGGTCGTGGGTGGAGACCAAACATCCCAGAGGTTCTAAGATGGGGGTCTAGCCACTTGGTCTAATCGAAGGCTTCAAGCTCTGTGGCTGGCCTGGGTCGGCCTGCTGGTTTGCCTGGTTGTGGTCAAACTCTGGCGCCAGTGGCAACGCCAAGCACCAGCTCCTATCTCCGCGGTGCCTGATTCGATCGTAGACTCAGTGTGGCGCATGACGGCGGAGTCGGCTGCCGTGACGACCCCTCACGGCAATCGACTCCAGGTCCTGCCTGAGCAGCACACGGACTTTGTCTACAGTGTCGTCGTCGACGACGTAGCACTCTTGAAGACCGTCCTGTTGTTGTTGGGCCCGCCGGGACTCCTGACAGCCCTTTGGCTCTACCTGCGGCACGGTTCGCATAGGGGCCCGCCGACCTAACAAGCGCGTGCAGCTGGCGGGCGCTTCATGTTAGAGGAGGGCAGGATATGTCCACGCGGCCAAGTCGCCGCAGCTGATGCGCGAGCCGCTAGGCAACACCGGAGCTGGACTGATGGCGGAATTGGGAAACGAGCAGTATCAGACTCTGCTTGCCAAGCATCTCGCGATGAATCAGCAGACCTGGCGCAGACTGCAGGAACTGGGCGTTACCACCAGCACCAGTCTCCGACTGGATTTCAGCTATCGAGCACCAGAGCGGAAGGCTGCGGAAGCGCTAAAGGATCTTCTGGCCGATCAGACAGACTACGATGTACAGGTTGAACGCTCTGGCTCGCTGCCTCCAAAGGAATGGAGCGTTCAGGGGACCACACAATCGACCACCATCTCTCTCGAAGTGCTGGATCAGTGGGTGGACTGGATGGTCACCGCAGGGCTTGAGCGAGGATGCGAGTTCGACGGGTGGGGCACGAAGACCTAGACGGGATTATTGGCTGGACGCTTGAACCTCGAGGAGCCGCTCGACCTGCGCTATGAGAGCGTCCTGGGAGAACGGCTTCTCCAATAGGGTGCCAGGAAGCTCCGTGTACTGCTCACCAAACGCGGAGACAAAGAGCAGTCGGGTGCGTGCCGCAGCAGCCAATTGCTGCGCCAGCTCGACGCCGTTCATCCGTGGCATGACGATGTCGGTCACGACCAATTCAATGTCCGGATCCGCCGCCAGTCGTTCGAGCGCTTCGATGCCGTCACTCGCCTGCAACACCCGATACCCCTTGGCCGAGAGAGTACGCACCATCAGAGCGCGTAGCGACGGATCGTCTTCGACGACAAGCAGAGTGTGCATGACATCAACCAGCAGAGGGAAGCCTTACGTTACTGCTCATCCAGATTACTGGCTAGGTGGGAGGTACAGGAGATCCCTCGTCGTGTCACTCCTCGGGCTGACGCTAAGTTCTCTGAACCCGATGGCTTACGGCTTTCTCCCAGCTGGTGTCGATTTTGGCCGGTCTCGTTCGACGTGTTAATGAAGCCGCGAAAAGCGCGACAACCGGCACGAACCACATTCAGGAGCGAACAATGCGTTTCATTGTCATGGGCATGGCCACGAAGGAATCGGAGGCGGGCCCTCCACCGAGGCCGGAAGCGTTTGCCGCGATGCAGCAGTACAACGAGGAGCTCGCGAAGGCAGGTATCCTCCTCGCCGCCGAAGGGCTCGCCCCGACCTCGAAGGGGGCGCGGGTGAAGTTCAGCGGCGACCAGCGCACCGTCATCGACGGCCCGTTCGCCGAGACGAAAGAACTCGTCGCGGGCTTCTCGATCATTCAGGTGAAGTCGCTGGAGGAAGCGATCGAGCTGGTGAAGCGCACGCCCAACATCTTTCCCCACGGCGAGGCGGTGGTCGAGATCCGCAAGTTGATGGACGTCGAGGATTTCGGTGAAGAGTTCACGCCGAACCCGGAAATCGCCAAAGTGAAGTTCTGATGCGACCCCTTCGGTATTCCATCAACGTCACATTGGACGGGTGCTGCGATCATCGGGAAGGGATCGCGGACGAAGACCTGCATCGTCACGCGATGGAAAACATCGCCCGGGCCGATGCCCTGCTCTTTGGCCGGGTGACCTACCAAATGATGGAGGCAGCGTGGCGGTTGTCGACCCGGACGATGGCGATGCCTGACTGGACGGAGCCTTTCGCCCGGACGATCGACGCGGCCAAGAAGTACGTGGTGTCGAGCACTCTGGACCGGGTCGATTGGAACGCGGAACTCATCCGCGGGGACTTGGGACAGGCAGTTCAGCGCCTCAAGCAGGAATCCGGTAAGGGACTGTTCGTGGGAGGCGTCAAGCTCCCGCAGGCGTTGGCAGAGCTGGGATTGATCGATGAGTACGAGCTTGTGGTCCATCCCCGGCTGGTGGGCCATGGGCCGACGTTGTTCGCGGGGCTATCGAAGCCTGTCGACTTGAGGCTGGTGAGCCGGGTGGAGCTCGGCTCAGGGGCGGTGGCGATGCGCTATGAGCCCAGACGATAGGTGCATGTGTTACCCGCAGTATCGTTAGGCCGACGCCGGACGTGCGCTGCGTAATCCTGCTGCTATTCGCCCAGGAGATCCTGGGCGGGCGGCCGGAGCTTCGGAATTGGATCTAAATGCTCCAGTCCCGCGGAATTGAGAACGCCCGAAAGGTCCGCCGCATGCTCGGCGGTATCCACTGCAATCTCCACGGTGCCATTCGTGACAATGGGAACGGTCTGTTCGGCATTGCGTCCAGGCCGCCGCAGCGCCCGGCGGATTGGGCGCCAGGGCCCGGCGAGGTTATGCAGATCGAGGCCTTCGCGCTTGAGGGTATTTGCCAGCGCGTAGAGTGCAGTTGGCTCATACCGTCTCGTGCGAAGCTCGCGCATCTGGTGCCGCCCGGAAGGTCGTGACTCGGAGGACTCGCTGATCATAGGGCTGCCTCCTAAAAGGGGCCAAGTACCCGGCTCGACGACCCGTTCAGCGTACGTCCACTGATTGTCACCGGGCGGTGAGTGCCGTCACATCATTTTGCCGGCCGGCGCGGGTCACCAGGCGCTTCAGGTCAGATGCGCTCCGTTAGGCGAGGGCCCCCTACAGGAGGACACTGATGGGCAAGGGTCGGCTGGAGGCATTCAGCGATGGCGTCCTGGCCATCATCATCACCATCATGGTTCTCGAGTTGCGGCCCCCGCACGGTACCGACCTCTCGGCTCTGCGCCCACTGATGCCGGTCCTGCTGAGCTATATACTGAGCTTCGTCTACCTGGGGATCTACTGGAACAACCATCACCACATGCTACACGTCACCCATCGGGTGACGGGCACGATTCTCTGGGCCAATCTGCACCTGCTGTTTTGGCTATCACTGGTGCCGTTCGTGACGGCCTGGATGGGCGAAAACCACCTGGCCTCAACCCCTACCGCGCTCTATGGCGTGGTTCTCCTGATGGCGGCCGTCTCCTACTGGGTGCTGCAGCAGCAGATCCTGCGCGCGGAAGGGTCGCGGTCCGTCCTGGCCACAGCAGTGGGCAGCGACCTCAAAGGGAAGATCTCCCCTCTGCTCTACCTGGTGGCCATCGGAGCCGCGTTCGTGCGCCCCTGGCTGGCGCATGCCGTTTACGTTTTGGTTGCACTCATGTGGTTGATTCCTGATCGCCGCATCGAGCGGGCTGTCACCAGCGCGCAGCCCACCCGCCCGGGTGCGTCGGGTGCCGCCTGACCAAGCGCCTGCAGCGGGAGAGAGCCCAGCCTGAAGATCTGGATCGACGCCGACGCGGCGCCCCGGGACGTGAAGGAACTGGTGTTTCGGGCAGCCAAGCGGCTGGCTATCGAGACTGTGCTGGTCGCGAACCAGCGACTCCAGACGCCGCCCGGCAACCCGCTGGTCCAGGCGGTGTGGGTCGACGGCGGAGCGGATGTGGCCGATCAGCACATTGCAGCCCATGCCAGCCCGGGTGACCTGGTCATCACCCAGGACATCCCGTTGGCCGCGCTTCTGGTTCCTAAGGGCATCGCCGTGCTGGATCCGCGCGGCGCTGAGCACACCTCCGATACCATCGGTGAGCGCCTTTCGGTGCGTGACTTCATGGATCAGGCAAGAATGGCAGGGGCGGTCACCGGCGGCCCGCCCCCCTACGATGCCCGCGCGAAGCAGGCGTTTGCGGCGGCCCTGGATCGGGCGCTGACGCGACTGCGCCGCCCGAGTTGACGGGGTATCGAGATGCCTAGAGCAAACCGGATTACCGCGAAGCAGCGCGATAGCTTGCTTAGAACCCTGAAGGCTCGCTTCGAGGCACACATGGAACGCCATGCCGGGCTCCAATGGAATGGCGTATTGGCAAGAGTCGAGGCGAACGACGCCAAGCTCTGGTCGCTCAATGAAATGGAGCAATCCGGCGGCGAACCGGATGTGGTTGGTATGGATGAGTCGACCGGTGAATGCGTCTTCATGGATTGTTCGGCCCAGAGCCCTAAAGGACGTCGAAGCGTGTGTTACGATCGGGAAGCGCTCGACGCGCGGAAGGAGCACAAACCGAAGACCAGCGCGGTGGAGATGGCAACCGCTATGGGTGCCGCCCTCCTCACGGTGGACGAGTACCAGAACCTCCAGACGCTGGGCCAGTTCGACACGACAACGTCCAGCTGGGTGCAAACACCTGCCAAGATCCGGAAGCTCGGCGGCGCGCTCTTCTGTGATCGCCGCTACGACACGGTCTTCGTGTACCATAACGGCGCCGAGTCCTACTATGCCGCTCGTGGATTCCGGTGCTCACTCAGGGTCTAGTTCAAACCCTCTCCGATCACGGCGGGTTTGTGACGAGCAGTTCACGACGAGGCATAACATGGTGTATCCCGAGCTCCGCCATTTACTGAGCCCAGATCTCGCGCCTCCGAAGATGCCGGAGAATCCCACGGATTGCGCCGTGCCGTTTCAGGCGCTCATTGGCCCCCGCGGCGGAGAAGGAGCAGAGGCCTTTGGCTTCACCGCGGTAACTCCGGCCTATCTTCGGCGCTCAGTCGGGCCGACGTGGGGCCGTGGCTACCTGATTCTGGAGGAGTTCAGCTGGGAGACTATGACCCACGCGTTGGCCCTGCTGCTGGCCCACTGCGTGCGACCAACCTGGGAAGAAGTGGCAGCGGAGCTGAATAAGGAACTACACTGGGAGTTTGACAATTATCGCGTGGCTCAGGCCTGACTACAGTTGGCGGGCGCGTTGCCTTCCCTTCTATGGGTCGTTAGTGTGGAAACCCTCGCTCGCTACTCTCGACCACATTCAGACCCGGCTGGCCCGCGCTTATGCCCGCTTGCTGAGACAGCGGCGGACTTCCTCGAGCAGACGCTCCGCCGGAAACGGCTTGGGCAGCACGCCGCAGGGTGCCGCAACCCCCTTTTCCGCCAGCTCACCCTGAGCATAGGCCGACATGAGGATCACCGGAACGCCGGGATGGGTGACGGCGAGCGCCTTCATCAGCTCGACGCCGTTGAGCCGGGGCATGATGATGTCGGAGACCACCAGCTCGACCGGCACGGCCTTCTTCTCGATCAACTCCAGCGCTTCGGCTCCATCGGCGGCTTCGTGCACGACATGGCCATCCTGTTGCAGTACCCTCGAGGCGAAGCGCCGGACCGCGCGCTCATCATCGACCAGGAGCACGTGACATCCACCTTCGTGGACACACGGAGGCAAGCTGGGCGAGGACCCCGAGCCGGTGTCCGGTACGCTGTGGATCATCAGGAAAACCGAGTTGGCTTCACGAGGGGGGTAACTCAAGATAGCAGCACGCCCTGAAGAGAAATCCAGGCGGATGTCTGATGACCTGCTCGCGGCCGCCCTGGCCGACCGCTATCGCATCGAGCGAGAGCTGGGACGGGGCGGCATGGCCACCGTCTATCTCGCCCACGACATCCGGCACGACCGACCCGTCGCCCTGAAGGTCCTGCGGCCCGAGCTGGTCGCGTCGCTCGGACCGGAGCGGTTTCTGCTGGAGATCAGGATCGCCGCCCGGCTGCGGCATCCGCACATCCTCCCGGTACACGACTCGGGCGAGACGGCGGGCCGGTTGTGGTACACCATGCCGTACGTGGAGGGCGAGTCGCTCCGGCAGCTGCTGTCGCGGGAGCGCCAGCTTCCGGTCGACCGGGCGGTGCGGATCGCCACCCAGGTGCTGGGCGCGCTGGGCTACGCTCACGCGCACGGCGTCATCCATCGCGACATCAAGCCGGAAAACATCCTGCTGGACAGTGACCAGGCGGTGGTCGCCGACTTCGGAGTGGCCCGGGCCATCAGCGCAGCCGGCGAGGACCGGCTCACCGAGACCGGTCTGGCACTGGGAACTCCGGCCTACATGAGTCCGGAGCAGGCCACCGCCAGCCGGGACCTCGACGGGCGGAGCGATCTATACGCGCTCGGTTGCGTGCTCTACGAGATGCTCGCCGGGCAGCCGCCGTTCGTCGGGGCCACCGCCCAGCAGCTGCTCGCGCGCCACGCGATCGATCCGGTTCCGCCACTCCGGACGGTCCGCGACACGGTACCGGCGGCGGTGGAGCAAAGCGTGACCCGGGCGCTGGCCAAGGTTCCCGCCGACCGCTTTGGCACGGCGGCCGACTTTGCCGAGGCGCTGACCAGAGCTGGTGATGGGGTCGTAGCGTCCCCCACCCTGCCCCGACGCCGGAGTGCGCGCCGAATAATCGTGCCGGTAGCCGCGGCGCTCGGGCTCGCGCTCGATGGCGGGGTATCTGTGGTGGCCGCGTCCCAAAACCGTGGTCGATCCCAATCTGGTCGCCGTGGTTCCGTTCCGCGTAAGCGGCGCGGCTCAGGCGTTGGGGTACCTGCGCGAGGGGATGATCGACCTCGTCGCGGCGCGGCTCACCGGTGAGGGCGGCGCGCGGGCGGCAGATCCCGGCTCGGTCATGGCGGCCTGGCGGCGAGCTGCGGGGTCCGATGCCGGCGATCTCTCGGAAGGCGATGCGGTCCATCTGGCCCGCCGGCTCGGTGCCGGTCGTCTCCTGGTCGGAGGTGTCGTGGGGACGCCCGGTCACGTGGCCCTCAACGCCTCGCTGCTTCCGGTTGGAGTTGGCGGCCCGCGGGCCGAGGCCAAGGTCGAAGGTGTGGCGGACAGTCTGCCCCAGCTGGTGGACCAGTTGATCGCCCAGCTCATCACCGAGGAGGCGGGAGCGCCGCACGGACTCGCCGGCCTGGTCAACCGTCCGCTTCCGGCGCTACGGCTGTACCTGGAGGCTCAGGCGGCGTATCGCCGAGCCGATTACCCCGATGCGGTCGCCCGGCTCAGTCAGGCGCTCGACCTGGATTCGACCTTCGCCATTGCGGGCCTGAGACTCGCGAGCGCCGCCGGTTGGACCACGGCGCCTGGAGCGGGCCGGCGGGGACTGGAGCGGGCCTGGAGCAGTCGCGACCGGTTGAGCCGGCCCGACCTGGCACTGTTGCTGGCCGAAGTGGGTCCGGATTATCCGGCTGTCTCTCCGCTGGCGAAGCATCTGGCCTGGTGGGAGCGCGCGGTGGACCTCGCCCCCGACCAGCCGGAGCGGTGGTACGAGCTGGGCGACGTGTACTTCCATGAGGGTTTCTACCTGCAGATCGAGTCCACCCGGCAGCGGGCGGCGGAGGCCTTCCGCCGGTCGGTGGCGCTGGACTCGAGCAGCGCGCCGCTGGGACACCTGCTCGAGATTGCGGTGCTGGACGACGACAGTGCGGCGGTACGCCGCCTGGCGCCCCTGTACCTGGCCCGCGACTCGAGCGGCGAGGTGCTCGGCTTCTACCGCTGGCGCATCGCAGAGGGGCTGCACGACGAGGCAGCGCTGGCCACGCTGCGGGCGCAGTATCGGCAGATGGCGCTGCCGAGCTTGTGGCGGATCATGAACTACGCGGTGCTCGATGGCCGGGGCATGGAGGACGCGGAGTCGGCCGCCGTCGCCATCCGGGCCAAGGCGGGGCGGAGCTCCGACTGGCAGCGCAGCAAGACCTATCTGCACGCCTTCGAGATCAACCGCGGCCATCCGGCCAAGGCGCTGGGGGACACGGCGCGCTCGGATGAGGACGAGTACGCGCCCCACACGGCGCTGTACGAGCGAGTCCTCGACGCCATGTACGGCGATGGTGACAGCGTGAACGGCGGCCAGGCGGCGCGGGAGTTGGCCCGGCTCGCTGCGCGTCCAGCAGCAGGAGGAAGCGACGCGCGAGCGGTTGCGCAGACGGACCTTTGCGTGGTCACCCTCTGGCGGCTGAGCCATGGCGAGCTCGGCGGCGCCGCTCAGGCCATCACGCGCCTCCGGTCCCGTGTGCCGGGCGACGCACCGGCGTCGCTCACCACCAACACGGTTTGCGCCGCGCTGCTCGAGGCGAAGCTCACGGCCGCCTCAGGCTCAGCCGGCGCGGCCGCCGCGCTGGATCGCCTGGACACCCTCATGCGGAGCGGTCCCGGCGGACAGCGCAACGGGCCGCCGGTGGCGTTCACCCTGAGCCCGGCATACGTCAGGTCCACGGTCGGGATCAGTCCCTTTGCCTTCGAGGACTTCGCCAATCTGGAGGTGGCTCGCCTGCGCGAGCGGCAAGGCAACATCCCGGCGGCGCTGTCCGCCGTCAGGCGGAGGCCATACTCCTACCACACTCACCGATTACCTGGCGTCGCACCTGCGCCAGGAAGGCCGGCTGGCCGCTCTCAGCGGAGACACGTCGGGGGCGATCCGGGCCTACCGCCACTACCTGGCACTGCGGTCTGATCCGGAGCCGGCTCTCCGGCCGGTGGTCGAGGCGGTGCAAGCGGAGCTGGCGAAGCTGACCGGAAGCCACTGAGCGGTAGAGTCAGCGCAGGATCAGCGCGCTCCAGTGAGGCCGGGAGACGTCGCTCCGTCAGGCGAACTGCGAGGCGATGGAGCGGCGCGAATGGATGCCGAGCTTCATGAAAACATTCTCGACATGATGCCGCACGGTGTGCGGGCTCACCTCGAGCTGCTCGGCGATCTCCCGGTTCGTCGCTCGGCGCGCGAGCAGACGCGCGATCTGCGCCTCACGCCGGGTCAGCCCGAACCGTCCGAGTGTCAGCTCCGCCCCGACCTCGTGGTCACCCGCGAGACGCATGGTGACTCCCACCTTGAGGGCGGGAAGCAGCAGTCGGAGCAGCGCTCCCGCTGCATGTCTTGGGCTCGAGCGGCGCGAACGAAGTGACGTCTCGACGTTGCTGTACGAGATACACAGCGCGGTGTGTCCGTCGGCGACGGCCCAGTCGATGTTCTCGCTGTCGTATATCCGCCCGGGCGTGAGAACCTCGCCCAGGAAGCTCGAGCGCCGTCGTGCCGCGGGCTGCCCAGCGACCGCCCCCCAGAATGCACGGAGCCGGCTCCACACCTCGACGCCCGACCGCAGCCGCTCGCGCTCCGCCTTCTGAAGCCAAGGATCCGGCGGCAGGTCCGGCAGCCTGCCGAAGAGCGTCTGGATCGCACGCTCGGGGTTCGCCGCCACGTTCATGGAATGGACGTGCATCGGCACGCCGGCGCGGGGCAACCCGAACACCACGTGATCGCCATCGAGCAGTTCCGCGACTGACGATTCGACGGCGAGACACCAGTCGTCGCAGCACTGGTGAGCGAGCGGCGACAGGAGCGTGGTCAGCGCACGATCCAGCCGCTCGAGATCCACTTGTCGCATCGCCAGGCCCATGGCGAAGACCCTTCCGCATATAGGACGGTTTGTCCGATCCCAACGTATGGCAGGCCCTTCATTATCTCAATGCCGATGCGCCAGGCAGCGGGGCATCGGCCGGGAAAATCCAGTGGGGGATCCAGGAGAGCCATCCGGAGCGGAGGGACTATGAAGCATCACACGATCACCGGGGGAGGAGGCACTCGACTCCACCTCGTCGAAGCGGGAGACCCACGCGGCCCATCGATCCTGTTTCTCCACGGCTGCTCCCAGAGCTGGCTCACCTGGGACCGGCAGATGCGCTCCGAGCTCGCCCGCCGCTACCGCCTCGTCGCCATGGACCTGCGTGGCCACGGCTCGTCGGAGCGGCCGCGCGACGGCTACGATGACTCGAGGCTGTGGGCGGCCGACATCGACGCCGCCATCCGGGAGGTGGGGCTCGACCGACCGATTCTCTGCGGCTGGTCATACGGGCCGGTCGTCATCCTGGACTACATCCGGCATTACGGCGAGGAGCGGATCGGCGGGATTCATCTCGTGGGCGCGGTCACGAAGCTCGGCAGCGAAGCAGCCGCGGCGGTGCTCTCGGCGGAGTTCCTTGCCCTCTTGCCCGGACTCTTCTCGAGTGACGTGGGGGAGGCCGTGCGCGGCCTTCAGTCTCTGCTGCAGCTGTGCTTTATCCGCGCGCCGGAGGCGTCGGATCTGTACACCATGCTGGGCTTCAATGCGTCCGTGCCGCCGTTCGTCCGTCAGGCGCTGCTGACGCGCGTCGTGGACAACGACGACCTCCTACCGGCCATCGTGAAGCCCGTATTGATCACGCATGGCGCGCTCGACGCGGTCGTCAGGCCGGAGGTCGTCGCCCAACACCGCGCCGGGCTGCCGCACGCGCAGATTGACATCATGCCGGACGCAGGTCATGCCGCGTTCTGGGACGATGCCGCACGGTTCAACCTGCGCCTCGGTGCATTCCGTGAAGAGGTTGCGAGCAGTGGCGCGGCGCATGTCCTATAGCTGCTCACAGCGAGCGGAGGAACGCCTCCAGGTCGGCCTTCTCCCGGTCGGTCAGACCCATCCGGAATCGCAGGTTGTAGAACTCCACCACCTCGGTGAGCGTCGCCGCCGCACCGTTGTGAAAGAACGGGGCTCGGGCCACCAGCCCCCGGAGAATCGGCCCCTTGAGCCGGCCGATGTCGGCACACTTGCCCGAGATCAAAGCCCGTCCCGGGTCTGAGGTGTACTTCACCACCCCGGCAAGCGGTCCCGTCTGGCAGGCGACCTGAAAGACCGGCAGGTCCGGCATGCTGAGCTGCCCCAGTGCCGCGAGCACCTGGGGATCGGATTCGTGCCCGGCCACGTGGCTGATCCCGATGTCGAGCGGCAGGGGACGCGAATGATTGCCCACGTTCGGCGTGTCATGGCAGGTGGTGCAGGTGCCGTTGATCGACGCCACCCCCAGCGCATCGTTCAGGCCCGCCACCCCGCTGATGGTAAGCGGGTGGGTGTTGAAGATCGCCTCGCCCCGGGCGAGCGCTTTCCGCGGCTCAGCGTAGCGCCCTGAGTTGCCCAGGTCCTTCCAGGACTTGAACAGGGTGGACGCGCTGGGGTCGAACGCCGCACCGGTAGGATTGTCGCCCAGCGGATCGTTGATGCCGGGGAAGTAGGACACCGTTGCCAGCGCCGTGGGCCCGCCGGTTCCCTGCTCTGCCTGGAGCACGCCGGCGACGTTGTCGGTCTGCTGGGCGGTAAACAGCGCCAGCTCGAAGTCCACGATCGAATTCAGCTGTGCCGGGGTGGGCGAGCGCGCGGCCTGGGCGTGCCCCAGCGTGGCGTCCATCGCCTGATGCAGCAGGCCGGCCCGCAGGTTGGAGCTAAGGGTGTTGCGGTCGGTCAGGGGCTGAACGGTTTCCCGCCCGTCCCACATCACGGCGCTGAGGAAGCGCAGGTTGGTGGTGGGCAGCACCCGCCGGTAGACCGATGCTTCCGCCGGAGACCCCCTGAGGGCGCATCCGTAGGGGTCGTGGACCGCGGTGATGGTGTATTCGGCGCCGGCGGGGACGGTCAGTCCGACCCGGATGAGTCCCTGGTTCAACAGCAGGCTGTGTCCCGCCGCCCCGTCGGCGGCGGTGACGGACGGACAGTTGGCCCCATCGAACGGGGCGAACAAGGGATCTCTGCCACCGCTGGCCGCGAATACGGCCCGGGCGGCCTCGGCGCTCAGGCCGAACGCGTTGGCCTGGAAATGGCAGCTCCCGCAGGTCCGCCCGTTGGTGCCGAAGCTTTGGAAGAACGCGTTGCCTCGGTCGATCGTACCGACGGTACTGACGGTCCCCAGCCGTCCGGCGCCATTGGGCGACAGGAAGATCTCGAAGGTTGCCCGGGCCGCCGCGTCCAGCCCCTCGCTGGGCGAAAAGGGCGCCTGGTCGGGCTCGCAGGCGAGCAGCAGGGCAGCCGCGCCCAGCGTGGCCAGGGACACTCCGTGGGTCTTCATAGATCTCCTCATTTTCCAGCTATGCGGGGAAGAGTAGCGGAGACCTATTCCTATAGAGGGCTGGAGACCGGAGCAATAGCGGACGTCTGTTGGAAGTCTTAATTTTGCTGAAGCAGGCCGCCCACCATCGTCTAAGGATCCCCAGTGTCGTCCGATCCGGCAGCCGTCCCCCCGATCATTCGCTTTGGCGATGAGCTGGAGCTGGATCGCTCGGCTTATCAGCTCCGGCGCGCGGGCCGGCTGCTCAAGCTGGAGCGGATCCCGCTGGAGATTCTCCTGCTCCTGACCGAGCGGCCGGGGCAGCTGGTCAGCCGGGAGCAGATCGCCGAGCGGATCTGGGGCAAGGGCACCTTCCTCGACGTGGACAACAGCATCAACGGCGCGGTCCGCAAGATCCGCCAGGTCCTCAAGGACGATCCCGAGGATCCCCGTTTCATTCAGACCATTACCGGCAGAGGGTATCGCTTCGTGGCGCCGATTCTCGGTCCGGCTGATCCGCCGGCCAAGGAGCCCCAAGCAGCACCGCCTGTTCCAGCCCCGGCATCAGCCCCCGAACGACCCCGATCGCGTAACACCCTATGGCTCGTGACCGCCCTGGCCCTGCCGCTCCTCCTCGCCGCGATCGTCTGGTCCCATGAGCGGAAACCGGACCACCCCAGGCCTCGGGTCATGCTGGCGGTCCTGCCGTTTCAGAATCTCACCGGCGACGAGGGGCAGGAGTACTTCAGCGACGGCCTTACCGAGGAGATGATCACCCAGGTCGGGAGCCGGGACCCCGCGGGGCTGGGCGTGATCGCCCGGGCCTCGGTGATGCACTTCAAGCACACTCAGGATCCGCCGGAGCGGATCGGGCGCGAGCTGGGCGCCCAGTACCTGCTTCTGGGCAGCGTGCGGCGGGACGCGAGCAGGGTCCGGGTGACCGCCGAGCTGGTCCGGGCCCGGGACCACGCCCGGCTCTGGGCCCATCAGTACGACCGGCAGCTGAGCGGTCTGCTGACGCTGCAGGACGAGATCGCTCGGCGAGATCACCGACGCCATCCAGTCGAGCCTCGGCACCCATGGGACTACCCGGACCGCGGAAGCGGGTCCTGCGCCGGCCCCCGATGCCTACGATCTCTACCTCCGGGGACAGTTTTTCCTCAACAAGCGGAGCGACGCGGACATTCGGACGGCGGCCTCCTTTTTCGAGCAGGCCGTTCAGCGCGATTCCGGCTTTGCCCGGGCCTGGGCCGCGCTGGCCCAAGCCGACGTTCTCGGCGCCGTCTACTCGATCGCGCCGCCCCAGCAGCTCGTGGCCCGGGCCCGCTCCGCCGCGATTCAGGCGCTCGCCCTGGATCCCTCGCTGGCCGAAGCCCATACCGCGCTCGCTCTGATCATCCAGAACCACGACTGGAACTGGGAGCAGGCCGAGCGCCATTTCCGCCAGGCGATCGCCCTCAATCCCAACTACGCCACTGCCCATCACTGGTACGCCGAGCACCTGATGTGGCGGGGGCGGTTCGACGAGGCGCTGCAAGAGAGCGAGCGGGCCCGGCAGCTCGATCCGCTCTCGCTCATCATCGCGGCCGACAACGGCGCGATCCTCTATTATGCCCGCCAGTACGACCGCGCGATCGACCGGCTGCGGTCGGTCCGGGCCGTCGATCCCACGCTGTCGCCGCACCTACCTCCTGGTCTCGGTCTACGCCGACCACGGAATGTTCGACCAGGCGCTGGCCGAAGAGGAGCGCTGGCGGCCTGTGATCCCGGCGCCGCTCCACTGGTCGGGCCTGGCCTACATCTACGGTCGGGCCGGCCGGACCGCCGATGCACGGCGGGCCATTCAGGAGCTGGAGCATCTGAGGGAGCGGGAGCCGGTCCAGGCCCGCGTGTTGGCCTGGAGCTACGCCGGCGTGCGGGACACGGCGCAGACCCTGGCCTGGCTGGAGAAGGCGTACGCGGAGCACTCGGGCGAGCTGCCGGCGCTCAAGGTCAGTCCGGTTTACGACTTTCTCCGGGGGGATCCCAGGTTTCAGCGTCTGCTGCAGCGGGTCGGGCTCGGAGGTAAGGCCGAAGCCGCATTGCGGCGGCGGAACCCTGAGGTATCCACAAGTGGAGGGCAGCGATGATACGGAGCTCGAGTGTCCTCACGCTCCTGTTTGCTGCGGGTGCTGCAGTGGCCGTCCAGGCGCAGACAACCCATGCGAGCGACAGCAGCGCCGCGGCGGCTGTGGTCACCGATTACCTGCAGGGGTTGCAGTTCAACGATACCCTTCGGCTGGCCAAGGCGTTCTGGCCCAGCACCAAACTGTTATGGGTCAAACGGGACAGCACACTGGGCGAGCTGACTCAGACGGCGTGGTACGCCTCCTTTCGCGGCAGCGTGGGGCAGCGGGTCGAGGGCACGCTGCGGATGGTGAAGTTGGAGCTCACCGGTTCGGCGGCATCGGCCAAGGTCGTGGAGGAGTATCCCGACTCACGCTACACCGACTATCTGGGGTTGCTGCGGATCGCGGGGCGCTGGTGGATCGTGAGCAAGCTCTACGTGGCGGAGCGCCGGTGAGAAAGTCGCGAGACATGACTGCTGCAGACTCGAAACGTGCGAAAATCCAGCGCGAATTCCTTCAGCGCCTGGGCTGGCAGGCTCTCTGGGCCCTTCTGCTGGTGGGGGGATCGCTGCTGGGGGGTATGGCGGGCTTTCACCATTGGAGTCGGTTGGCCTGGCTGGACGCCTTTCTCAATGCGTCGATGTTGCTGGGGGGCATGGGGCCAGTCGGTGATTTGGGCCCAGCCGCGGGCAAGTTGTTCGGGGGCTTCTATGCGCTGTATGCCGGGCTGGTTTTTCTGATCGTAGCCGGTCTGCTGGTGGCGCCGGTCTTCCACCATGTCCTGCACCGTTTTCATCTCGAAGGCAAAGAAGAAACGTGAGCCACCGCTACGCTCTTGATCTGACCGGAGTCGCGGTGTTCGCCGTCAGCGGCGTGCTGGCCGCCGGACGCAAGGGTCTGGACGTGCTCGGCGTCGCGGTGATCGCGGTGGTGACCGCAATAGGCGGTGGGACGCTGCGCGACCTTCTGCTCGACCGCCATCCGATCTTCTGGATCGCCAACACAGCTTACCTGTGGGTCATTCTGGCGGCGACGGCCGTGACGCTGGGGTATGTGCGGTTCTGGGCCGCATCGCGCCGCACTCTTCTCATCGCCGACGCCCTGGGCCTGGCGTTCTTCACCATCGGGGGGGTGGAGATCGCGCAGCAGACGGGACACGCGGATCTTATCGCCCTGCTCATGGGAACAATGACCGGGGTCGCCGGAGGAGTGCTTCGCGACGTTCTCCTGGGCGAGATCCCGCTCATCTTTCGGCCGGGCCGACTGTATGCCACGGCCGCGATCGTGGGTGCCGGGCTTTACCTGCTGCTGGCGGGACGCGGAGTCGCCAAGGAGACGGCGGCGCTGGCCGGCATGGGCACCATTGCCGGGCTGCGACTGGCCGCGATCTTCTGGAGACTCGAGTTACCGGTCGTGCGGGTGCCGGAAGACGAGACCCGTTAAGGATTCTGCGAGCCTAGTCCTGGGGGTGGAAACGGTCGATCCGAGCGATGAAGCAGCCGGCTTCGGCGTTGCGCAAATGCACATACTGAATGCCGGGCTGGGCCCAGACCTCATCGAGGGCCGCCTCAAAGCTGCCGCTGCCAACTCGCCGCTGCGCCCGGACCGCTCCGCCCGTACCGTAGGCCTCCAGTACGAGGGGTAAAGGCCGAAGCGCCTCGGGGAGCTGCGTGTCGTCGTACCGCTCGCAAGGCTCACGATGGATGAAGATCGGACCCGGGGCCGGCAAGGCGTCGGAATCCGTAAACGGCTGGTAGGTAAACAGGAGGCGCTCGTCCCGGCCCACCGTGAAGGTTTGCAAGCAGAGCCGACACGGTCCGTACCCCGTGGCCACCTCGACGTGAGCCGGATGGCCGTACTGGGGCGATTGCATGGTTGCTCGCGTAGCGTCAGCGAGGCTTTCGGGAATGCCCTGGAATCGGTAGTGGTTCATGGGCTGAAAGTAGGTGCCTCCAGGGGAGGCGGCGTCCCGAATCTTGCGCTCAAAGTGAGGCGACGCATGTCACCTGATCCTCGGCCCAATTCGAACCTCAGGTCAGCCCCGGAGTCCGCAAACCTCGGCCTGGTCCGTCCACCGCTGGTATATCTGGGCTCGATAACGCTTGGCCTGATCCTGCATCTAGCCCGGCCGATTTCGCTTCTGTCCCGGGGTCTCGGTCCCGGCTTGGGGCTTCCTGTCGTCCTGCTGGCGGTCATCCTGTTTGTATCCGCCGTGCGCACCTTCAAAGCAGCGGGTACGCCGGTCCCGGGCAATCAACCCACCACCGCCATTGTGCGGAGGGGACCATATCGTTTCAGCCGGAACCCGATCTACCTCGCCTTCTCGCTGCTCCAGCTCGGAATCGCCCTTTGGGTAAACAGCGTGTGGTTGGTCATCACCCTCCTTGTCGCTGTGGCCGTCATGTCGCTGGTCGTGATCCCCAAAGAGGAGAGGTATCTGGAGGCACGCTTTCCCTCGGAGTATCCCCCTTACAAGGCTTCGGTGCGCCGATGGCTCTAGTACCATGAAAATGAAAACCTATGGTAGCTTCGACGAATACCTGAAAGACCAGAGTCGCCGCAATCAGGCGATCATTCGCGGACTTCGGCGCTTGGTGAAGCGGGTCGAGCCCGGGCTGAGCGAGTCGGTGAAGTGGGGAAACGGATGCTGGATCGGCAGCAAGGGTCCTGTCGCGTACGTTTACTCCGCCCCAGACTACGTGCAATTCGGTTTCTTCAGGGGATCATCCTTGAAGGACCCGAAAGGCCTGCTCGAAGGTGAGGGCAAGTACGTGCGCCATACCAAAGTCCATAAAACCTCCGGAATCGATGAACGGTCGTTCGCGGCACTCCTCCGGCAGGCCGCGGGCACGCGGGAGCAGTAATGAAATCCATCGATTCCGCTTCCGAAGCCCGGGTGCGCGAGAGCTTCAGTCGTCAAAGTCATATGGCCACTCTCGGCGCCGAGATCGTCTTCATTGCCCCCGGCGAGGTGCATCTGGCATTTCCGTTCGGGGAGGAATTCTGTCAGCAGAATGGGTTCATGCACGCCGGGGCCATTGCCAGCGTGGCCGACTCGGCCAACGGCTACGCCGCGTACACCCTGGCGCCCCCTGATACCGACGTGCTGGCCGTGGAGTTCAAGATCAATCTGCTGGCCCCCGCCCGGGGTGTGGGATTTCTGGCCTGCGGCCGCGTGCTGCGTCAAGGACGAACTCTCACGGTCTGCCAGGCCGACGTCTTCACCACCGGGTCCAGCCAACGGTCCCTCATCGCCACCATGCTCTCCACCATCATCGTGCGTCCCAGGACCCGCAGTGGGACCGGCACCGCCTAGCGCCACGCTCAAAGACCCGAATTCTCCCGAAGCCCTCCTGCGTCGGCGGGACACAGGAGTGCTGACGTGGCCCGGTCCGGCACTGATGCTGCTCGCTCGCGCGGCGTGTGCCGTGGGAGCGCAGGCCCTTGTCGCAGCCGTCTTCGCTCGGCGGGGATCGCCGACTCCATGGCATGCTGCCGAGCCATGGATGCCGGTGTACGGAACATTGATCGACGCTGGATGCCTAACTCTGCTTTGGCAGCTGACCCGCCGCGAGGGTATCGGTCTGTTCGATCTGGTCGGGTTTGATCGGACCCGCCTTGGTCACGACATCCTGCTCGGCCTGGGGCTCATCCCTTTCAGCCTGGTCTTCATACTGGGCGGCGTCCGTGCGGCCGGTTTGCTGTTGTACGGGACGCCCTCTCCGCCGTACCTCTTTGCGTCCCTGCCTTTGCCGGCCGCGCTGTACGGCGTGCTGGTGTTCCCCTTCATTTGGGGGTTGACCGAGCAGATGACCTATAACGGCTATCTGCTACCCCGCTTCAGGGTTCTCGGTCGCAGTACCAACCTGGCGATCGCATCGGTCGCGCTCGCCTGGGCGGCACAACATTCCTTCATGCCTTTGACCTTCGATTCGAGGTACATGACCTTTCGCTTCTTGTCGTCGGTGCCCAACACCGTCTTCCAGACGCTCTTATATCTTCGACTTCGCCGGTTGGTTCCGCTCGCGGTGGGGCACGCCCTGATGGATGGAGCGAGTGTGTTCATCGGGGTGCTTCTTCCTTTGCTGAGCACATGATGCTGCCATATCGGGGTATGACTGGATGAGACTGGATATCTATGTGAACTATCGGGGGAACTGCGAGCAAGCGTTCCGTTTTTACGAGCAACATCTGGGCGGCAGAATCACCGGGATGATCCGGCACCGGGAACAGCCCAACCCCAACATACCGGCCGACTGGCAAGACAAGGTCCTCCACGCGCGCATCGCAATCGGTACGGGCATTCTCATGGGTGCCGACATTCCGAGCGCCGAGCCTATGCGAAGCGCCTATCTCACCCTCTCTCTGGATCTCGAGGAGGAAGCGGAGCGCGTATATGCCCTGCTAGCGGCCGGGGGCGAGATCTTCATGAAGATGGAAAAGACGCCCTTCGCCAACCGCTTCGCGATGTTACGCGATAAATTCGGGACGTCCTGGATGCTTCTCCATCAACCTGGGTCCACGTGATATGAAACAGACCGCGAACGCTCGATTTGCCATCAAAAGCTGGGATGAGAAGCCCTATAGTGAGGGCAAGGATCTACCAAAGCTCACCCGAGCAAGTGTGAGCAAGACCTACAGCGGGGACATCACGGGTGAGGGGCAAGTCGAGTACACCATGATGTACCGGAGCGATGGCTCGGCGACCTTCGTCGGGCTCGAACGGGTCACCGGACGAATTGCCGGCAAGTCCGGCAGCTTCGTGCTGCAACGCACCGGCGTGTTTGAAGGGGGCCAGGCAAAGGAGTCCTATTCCGTTATCTCCGGCTCCGGAAGTGGAGAGCTGCGCGGTCTATCGGGGGAGGGCCGCTCCGCCGTGGGGCACGGCATGGAGCATCCTTTCACGCTGAGCTATGAGTTGACGACATAAGCTGAGCGCAGCCGGCCCGCACATGCAAAGGACCAATCCACCGGCACGCCAGTCGACTCGATGGGCCGCCATCGAGCTGGCTTTGGTCGTGCTCATCGTTGCGGCCTTCGCGGCCGGCGTCCTGCCCGTCACCGAAGTGCCCGCTCTCCTTATCCTGGGATGGGTGTCGCTTCGCCGCCGCGGATTGCGCTGGTCGTCCGTTGGCCTCAGACGGCCGGAGAATACCCGGCGAGCCGCGCTGCTGATAGCGGCTGGAGTGGCCTATGCCATCATCTCCTTGTATACCCTGGATCCGCTGCTGGACCGGCTCACCGGGCACCCGGCTGATCTCAGCGAGTTCGCGGATGTGCGAGGGAACGCATCCATGCTGGTGTTCTGGCTGCTGCTCAGCTGGCTTCTGGGTGCGTTCGGGGAGGAGCTGGCGTACCGCGGGTA
This sequence comes from uncultured Gemmatimonadales bacterium, assembly GCA_963825815.1. Taxonomy (GTDB): domain Bacteria; phylum Gemmatimonadota; class Gemmatimonadetes; order Gemmatimonadales; family GWC2-71-9; genus CAVVWJ01. The sequence continues at coordinate 192,070 of CAWGVB010000015.1, forward strand.
TATCCTGAATCGTATATCCGATCTGCTACCTCAAAGGGCCGCCGCACCCTCGATCGCCATCCTGGGTAGCGGTCTGCTTTTCGGGGTATCCCACATATCGCAGGGACTCTCCGGAGTCATCTCCAATTTTCTGGGTGGACTGGTCTACGGTATCCTCTATGTATCGGCCGGTTGGAATCTGTGGGTTCCCATTCTGGCCCATGGTCTGGAGGACACCATCGGGTTCGTGCTGATTTTTTTGGGGCGGTATCCCGGTCTTTAGCGCGGCCGGAAACCTACGCTGCGCGGTCACGGAGTCGCGCTCACGAAGCGCTCGTCCCACTGGGCGAGCGCGCGCTCCACGTCGACCGCCACGCCGGGGTGCATCCAGGGGTTGATCGCGTAGGTCACGGCGAAGTGCGCGGGCGGGCACATGAGGTAGTGGCGTCGGGTCGCGATGCGCTCGCCGCGGCGAGACGGTCGGCAGAGAACACTGGTCACGGGCACGCTCCACGGGTAGCGGGTAGGCCGCGGCGACGAGGCCGAGATGCTTCCACGGTAGGAACCCGATGCGACGCGCGACAATCCCGCGCCGTTGCCGGTCATCGACGATCCGTTGCGTACTTGAGCCACGCCGCGCGCGATCGTTGCGTCAGGGGGCGTGCGGGTGCGCGGGTCGCCGCAGCAGCGGGCTGAGCACCAGCACCTGGACTTCGTGCGCACGACGAACGGCGCCGCGCGCTGATCTGCTCCAGCACCTTCTCGAAGTGCCGCATGTCGGCGGCGAGGATGCGCAGCACGGCGTCCGCCTCGCCGGAGACCGTGCTCGCCTCGACCACCTCGGGGAAGCGCCGCAGTGCGTCGCGGATGGTCGCGGGCGGGGTGCGCGCGCCGCAGAACAGCTCGACGTAGCCCTCGACGGTCCAGCCCACGCCCCCCGGGTCGAGGCGCACGGTGAAGCCGGTGATGGCCCCGTCGGCGCGCATCCGAAGTCGACCGGCCCCGCTTCACCGCGGACGCCGAGAGACCCACGGTCGCGCCGATCTCCGCGAAGCTGCGGCGGGCGTCCTCCACCAAGATGCCGACGATTCGTTCGTCCACGGGGTCCAGCGGCACGGCAGTATCTCCCAGCACTCTATCGCGTCGACTCCGAGGCCGGGCGGCTGCGCCGGGTCATCCTGCACCGACCGGATCTGGAGCTGAAGCGGCTCACCCCCGGCAACAAGGACGCGCTGCTCTTCGACGACGTGCTGTGGGTGCGCCGCGCGCGGGAGGAGCACGACGGCTTCGCCGACGTGCTGCGCGACCGCGGCGTCGCCGTGCACCTCTTCGGCGACCTGCTCGCGAGCGTCGAGCATCCCGGACGCCAAGGCGCTCGTCCTCGACCGGGTCTTCGACGAGAAGGAGTACGGGCCGCTCGCCACCGCCATCTGCGCCGCCTTCGACGCGATGCCCGCCGCCGACCTGGCCGAGGCGCTGGTCGGCGGCATGACCAAGCGGGAGTTCCTCGACCGGCACCCCGAGCCGCGTCGGTCCGCTTCCATGTGATGGACGCTGGACGACTTCCTGCTCGGCCCGCTGCCCAACCACCTCTTCACCCGCGACACCTCCGCCTGGATCTACGACGGCGTCTCCATCAACGCGATGCGCTGGCCGGCCCGGCAGCGCGAGACCGTCGCACTTCGAGGCGATCTACCGGCACCACCCGCTCTTCCCGCGGCGCAGGCCGTTCCACCTCTGGTCGGAGGGCCAGGCGAACTATCCCTCCACCATCGAGGGCGGCGACGTCCTGGTCATCGGCAACGGCGCCGTACTGATCGGGATGAGCGAGCGCACCACCCCGCAGGCCGTCGAGATGCTGGCCCGCAAGCTCTTCGCGGCGGGGTCCGCGCGGACCGATCGTGGCGCTCGACATGCCGAAGCGCCGGGCGTTCATGCACCTCGACACCGTGATGACGATGGTCGACGGCGACACCTTCACCCAGTACGCGGGCCTCGGCATGCTCCGCTCGTACACCATCGAACCGGGCGACAGCGAGAAGGAGCTGAAGGTCACCGACCATCCGCCGGAGCACATGCACCGGGCGATCGCCGCCGCGCTCGGCCTCGGCGAGATCCGCGTCCTCACCGCCACGCAGGACGTGCACGCCGCCGAGCGCGAGCAGTGGGACGACGGCTGCAACAC
>CAWGVB010000016.1:0-28880 GCA_963825815.1 uncultured Gemmatimonadales bacterium
CGCGAGAGCGGCCCACGCAGGCGGCCCGGCTGACGCAAGAAACGGCAGGAGCACCAGCGCCAACCCACCGAGCCCAGCGCCAAACAGCGGGAAAGCCCTGAGGCTTGCCGGGGTGAAGCTGAATTTTTGAAGGGTTACTCTGTAGCCGAGCTGACTCAGGTATGAGAAGACGATTTCGCGGGCTTCGCCGGCCTCCGGAGTGCCCGCTTCCCGAGGAGTAGACAGGACCCGGCGGGTTATTTCGGCAAGCGGGGTCTCTCCAGCAGACAACGTAGTATCAGGAGGAAGCGGCGCGCTTCGTCCGCCTCGGCCCGGGGAACGCATTGCCGGCTGTGGCCAAAGCCGCCTTTTGAGTGTCGGCGGTGATCAGGGCGGCTTCGATCAGTTCTTCGAGGTGCTGATCGAATGTTTGGCTGCCGAGCTCTTTTCGCCCATCCGCCATGTGTCGTTTGACCTGGCTCAGCCGCTCGGGATCTTTGAGGCACTCCCTGACCGCGGGGGTCCCCACCATTATCTCCACTGCCACCACCCTGCCATCGTCGTCTTTCTTGGGCAGCAGCTGCTGGGAAATGACGGAGCGGATCGCCTCGGCGAAACGCATCCGGCCCACATCTCGCTCGGCAGGCGGAAGGGTTCCAATTACCCGCTCGACCGTAGCGACAACGTCAGGAGTGGCAATGGTCCCGATGACGAGACGGCCGGTTTCGGCGGCCTTGAGCGCCGTATCGATGGTGGGCGCGTCTCCCATATCTCCCAGAATTACCACATCGGGGTCCTGGCGGAGCGCCGCGCGCAGGCCAATCGAGAGGCTTTCCGTGTCCACCCCTACCTCGCGCTGGGTGATCGAGCAGCTGAGGTCTCGATGGAGGAACTCGATCGGGTTCTCGATGGTAACCACATGTTTGTGCAGCGTCCGGTTGATGTGGTGCACCATTGCCGCCACCGTAGAGCTCTTTCCGCTCCCGCTGACGCCACTCACCAGCACCAGGCCGCGCTCGGACTCGGCGATCTGCTTCAGAACTTCCGGCAGGCCCAGAGACTCGATGGTGGGCACCGCAAAGGGGATCACCCGCATGACGATCATGAACGACGAGCGCTGACGCAGCACATTGACCCGGAACCGCCCCACCCCCGGCATGCCCCAGGAGCAGTCGAAGTCCCGGATTCGCTCGATCCGCGCCCGATCTTCCTCACTGCTCATCAGTTTCATGGCGATAGACTTGGTCTGATCCGGCGTCAGCCGCTGCTTGGTGAGGGGAACCAGCTTGCCATTGATTCGGGCACGAAAGACATCGCCGGCCTTGATGTGCAGGTCTGAGGCCCCACGCTCTACCGCAGCCTTGATGATCTTTTCCAACTGGTCCGCCGGGGTAAGGGGTAGAGCCAAGTTACGAACCGGGTTCGCGCCGGGCGGAAAGAGCCTGCGGCGTGGGACTCAGAAGTCCCATCCGATCGCGAACCTCTCGCATGGTTTCCGCGGCCATGCGGTGGGCGGTTGCGGCCCCATCCGCCAGGATCTCGTCCACCCGCTCCGGCTGCTCCCTGAGCTCCAGGGCGCGCTCGCGGATCGGGGCGAGGGCCGCGATCATATTATCGGCCAGTACCCGCTTGCAGTCGAGGCACCCCCACTTGGCCCCCCGGCAATTCTCGGCCACCAGGGCAACGGTTTCTGGTGGGGAGAAGTACTGGTGCAGGTGATAAATATTGCAGACCTCCGGGGTGCCGGGATCACGCCTGGTTACGCGCGCCGGATCCGTTTTCGCCGGTCTCAGCTTCTGCCAGATCTCGTCCGGGCTATCCAGCAAGCCGATGGTGTTACCCATGCTCTTGGACATCTTGGCCTGGCCGTCCAGGCCGGTAATGCGCTTGGCCTCGGAGAGGATCGGCTCGGGCTCGGGAAAGAAGTGCTCACCCCGGCCAAACTCCGCGTTCCATTTCCGGGCGATTTCCCGACTGAGCTCGAGATGCTGAATCTGATCCTCTCCTACCGGGACCAGATCCGCCCGGTAGAGCAGAATGTCTGCCGCCATGAGAATGGGATAATTGAGCAGTCCGGCCGGCACACTCTCGAAACGTTGCGCCTTATCTTTGAACTGCGTCATCCGCTCGAGCTCCCCCAGCGGCGTCACCGTGTTGAGGAGCCACTGGAGCTCTGCATGCTCGGGAACGTGCGACTGTACGAACAGAGTGGCCCGTTCCGGATCGATGCCCGCGGCCAGCAATCCGATGGCCATCTCTCGGGTCCGCTGACTCAGCGATTCGTGGTCGTATTTCCCGGTAATCGCGTGCAGGTCCACCACACAGAACAGGGTCTCATAGCTCTGCTGAAGGTTGACCCAGTTCCGGACTGCCCCCAGCCAGTTGCCGATATGCAGCTCACCGGAGGGCTGAATTCCTGAGAATATGCGGGGCATCGAGGCAAGTTACCTCTCCCATCCTGAGCGCACAAGCCAGTGTCTCGCTTAGACTTACTGGACCAGGCCAGATCCGCGGCCGAGCAGGCCGCACAGTACCTTCGGAGTGTGGAGCGGCCGGACAGTCCCTCCGGATGGACCCTGAAGGGGCGGCGCGACTTCGTCACCGAGGTCGACCGGACGGCGGAGGGCATTATCCGAAACGTGCTCCAGAATGGATCTCGGGACACGCGAATCATCGGTGAAGAGCTCAGCCCGGACATCGTGACGGAAGGTTTAGTCTGGGTGGTAGACCCGCTGGACGGAACCACCAACTTTCTGCACGGGTATCCCAGCTATGCCGTATCCATTGCGGCCGCGATGAACGGTGTACTCGAGGCAGCGGTTGTGCACCACGTGCCGCGTAATGAGACCTACCATGCCACCCGGAATGGCGGCGCCTGGATGGGAAACCGCCGGCTTCAGGTTTCCCGGATCAACGATCCCGAGTATGCGCTCATCGCCACCGGATTTCCTTTCCGCGATCTCACCGGGCTGGACGAGTATCAAAAGCAGTTTGGCCGGGTGGCAGCGGGCACCAGTGGAATTCGCCGCCCCGGTGCAGCCGCCCTCGATCTCGCGGACGTTGCTGCCGGACGGTTCGATGGCTTCTGGGAACAGCATCTCTCCGCCTGGGACATCGCCGCAGGTTGCCTGCTGATCCGGGAAGCGGGCGGTGTAGTCACCAACTTTGAGGGGCGCGACCTCGGGATCGAGCACTCCGGGGTAGTGGCCGGGAATCCGGGTATGCACCAATGGCTTCTCGCCATTTTGCGCCCGGGAGAGTAGCTCATAACAGATCCAGTTTGGTCCAGCAGCCGATGCCGTGCTAGGATGAGGTTCCGAGCCTGATATGGACGACATAGACATCCTGAGCAGCGAAAGCACGATTCAGCAGTGGTCCGATGCCGTGGCCGCTGCGAGCGCCACGCCCGCGGGTGGTGCCGTAGCTGCGCTCACTTCCGCGCTGGCGGCTTCGCTGGTGGCCATGGTGGCCGGTCTCACCACCCGGCGAGAGAAATACGCGGCGGTGCACGCCTATGCTCAGGAGACCCTGGAGCGAGCCGAGCTGCTCCGAGTAGATCTCATCGAGCTCGCGCGTCATGATGCCGTCGTTGTGGCAGAGTATATGGACGCGCTCACGCTGCCCCAGGGAACCGAATTCGAGCGGACCGCGAGAGATGCGGCTCGCCGTGCGGCCTTGCTGGAGGCAGCCCGGGTCCAACTGGAGCTGTTGGATCAGGCGGCAGAGGTCTCAGCGCTGGCCGAGGCGATGGTCGGCTCCGGAGTCGCCACCGCCATAGGCGATGCCGCCACGGCGAGCTTCCTTGCTGCTGCGGCAAGCCGCAGTGCCTACTGGAGCATCCGGGGAAATCTCAAACTGATCGGGCGGCCGGAAGAGACGCGGGCCCTGGTGGAATCGGCGGTGGTGACATTGGAGCGGGTGGAAGCCGCGGAAATCAGAGTACGGCAGCTGCTGGACGAGCGGGTAGGCTGAGGTTCTTTCCTATCTGGTGGTCAGGATTCGCGGACCATTCGCGGTGATCACCACGGTGTGCTCGAAGTGGGCCGACAGACTCCCGTCGGCGGTTACCACGGTCCATTTGTCCGACAGAGTCTTGGTAACCGGACTTCCCACCGTGATCATCGGCTCGATGGCCAGGGTCATTCCCTCCAGCAGACGAGGTCCGCGCTTGGGCGCGCCATAGTTGGGCACCTGAGGCTCTTCGTGAAAGCGGGTGCCGATCCCGTGCCCAACCAGCTCCCGCACCACTCCATAGCCCGCCTCTTCCGCTACCCGCTGCACGGCATACCCGATATCCCCAACATGATTGCCGACACGCGCCTGGGCTATCCCGGCGGCCAGACTCTCCTGGGTCACCCGGAGGAGCCGATCGGCCTCTGCGTCGACCTTCCCCACCGGCAGAGTGGTGGCTGAATCGGCGTGGAGACCCTCCAGCTGCACCCCCACGTCCACACTCACGATGCTGCCTTCGCTCAGCACCCGCCGGGGAGACGGTATGCCGTGGACGATCTCCTCATCGATCGAGGTGCATAGGGTCTTGGGAAAGCCGTACAATCCCTTGAACGACGGGATGGCTCCGGGGTGACTCCGAATGAATCGCTCGGCTTCGGCATCCAGATCCTCGGTGCTGACTCCCGGCCGCAGGATCTCGCGGATGCGAGCCAGGGTGGCCGCCACAATCCGCCCCGCGCGACTCATGATATCGATCTCGCGGGGGGACTTGAGGGTGATCATGCTATCAGCCGAGGACCTGGCGAACACGTTGGGCAATCTCCTCGACGCTGCCAACAGCGGGAATTCGGCGCAGCTGCTTCCGCTGCTCATACCACTGCAGCACCGGCGCGGTCTGCTGTCGGTAGGCGGCCAGCCGGGTGGCCACTGCCTTGGGATCGTCGTCGGCCCGTTGCTCCAGATTGCGCCGCTTGGCCAGACGAGCCAGGATCTCCTCGTCGGAGACATCGAAGAACAACACGGCGTCCATCCGGCGGCTCCGCTCCGACAGGAGCCGCTCGACCCCTTCCGCCTGAGGGATGGTGCGGACCACACCATCGAAGATTACGCCTTTGGCGGCTTCGGGCTTGGCCAGCTCCTCCCGCACGATCCCCATGATGATGTCGTCGCTCACCAGATGTCCCGCCTCCATCACCGACTTGGCGCGCAGGCCGAGCGGCGTCCCCCGCTTCACTGCGTCGCGGAGCAGATCGCCGGTGGCGAATTTGGGTAGCCCCCGCGCTTCGGCCAGCAGGGCGCCCTGGGTTCCCTTCCCGGCGCCGGGCGGGCCCATGAGTAGTATGTCCATGTGACTCCAAGAAAGCGTAAGCGGTAGAGCCTGCCTGAGCCTGCCGAAGGGCGGTGAACGGTAAGCGGGGCGACTCGACGATATTTCGTGGGCCGGCCCCGCTCACTGCTTACCGCTCACCGCTCACGCAGTTCTACATATACCGCTGCTGCCGTCCCCGGAACTTCACCCGGCCGGTCTTCATGAAGCCGTCGTACTTCCGCAAGGTCCGGTGCTGCTCCACCTGGGCGATGGTGTCGAGGAGCACGCCAACCACGATCAGCACGGAAGTCCCACCGAACCGGGCCTGCACCCCGACCCACTTGGACACCAGTACCGGTACCAGGGCGACCACGGCCAGGAAGAGACCGCCGGGCAGGGTTACCCGTGCCAGGACGGAGTCGATATAGTCGGCGGTGCTCGCGCCCGGCTTCACCCCCGGAATGAACGCGCCCTGCTTCTTCAGGTTCTCCGCCAGGTCCACCGAATTGAAGATGATGGACGTGTAGAAGTAGCTGAAGACCAGGATCAGGACGGCGAACGTGAGATCGTAGGGTAGATCGCCCGGATTGAAGAAGCTGGCGACCTCGGTGAGAATCGGGTTCTTGGTGAAGCTGGCCAGCGTACCGGGAACGATGATGATGGTCTGGGCAAAGATGATCGGCATGACGCCGGCAGTGATCAGCCGGATCGGGATAAAGGTCTTCTGACCTTCCCGGATCCGTCCTCGGCCCATGACCTTGCGCGGAATCTGGATGGGGATCCGCCGGGCCGCGATGGTCATGGCGACCACGGCCGCTACCACCGCCACCAGGATGGCGAGAAAAGCCACGGCACCGATCGGCGTCACCACTCCACCCCGGATGAACTGCAACAGCTGCAGCGTACCCGGCCAGAGCCGCTCCAGAATGGAGAAGGTGATGAGCAGGCTCATGCCGTTGCCGATGCCCCGCTCGGTGATCTGCTCGCCCAGCCACATCACGAAAATGGCGCCGGTGGTGAGCGTCACCACCATGATCAGCCGCGAGCCGATGCCGGGGCTCGGCACCGCGCCGGGAATCGATTCGGTGAAGAGCGCGAAGGTGTAGGCCTGAGACAGCGAGATGAACACGGTGAGATACCGGGTCCACTGAGTGATCTTCTTCTTGCCCTCTTCGTCCTTCTGCATCTTGCCGATGGACGGGGCGACGCCGCCGGCCAACTGGAAGATGATCGACGCCGAGATGTACGGCATGATGCCCAGCGCGAACACCGTCGCGCGGGACAGTCCGCCACCCAGGGCATCGTACAAACCGAAGAACCCCGCCGCCGCCGAATTCCGGATGAAGTCGGCCAGGGCGGTGACGTTCACCCCGGGCGCCGCGATGTGCGCGCCGATGCGGTAGATGACCAGCGCAAGCAGGGTGAAGAGGAGCTTGCGCTTCAGCTCCTCGTCCATGGCGAGGTTGGGAACGCGCGGTGCTGACACTTACGCCTCGATCGTACCGCCGGCTGCCTCGATCTTTGCGCGCGCCGGCGCGGAAAGGGCCACGCCTCTGACTGTGTAGGCCCGGTCGGCGTCCCCGGTGCCCAGCAGCTTGACGGGAGAGTCCGGCTTGCCGATGAGACCCGCCGAATACAGCGTTTCGGGACTCACCTCCGCCGCACTCACCTTCTTCAGATCCAGCAGGTTCACCACCTGGGCCTCCACCCGGAACGGATTGGTGAAGCCCCGCTTGGGCAGCCGGCGATACATCGGCATCTGTCCGCCCTCGAAACCGGGATTGGTGGCGCCGCCGGTGCGAGCCTTATGGCCCTTGTTGCCCTTGCCCGAGGTCTTGCCCAGGCCCGAGCCCGGTCCCCGCCCGACGCGCTTGCGGGCCTGGGTAGACCCTTCGGCCGGCGACAGGCTGGACAAGGTCAGCCGTCTCACCTGCGGCGCCGCGGCCCGAGCTGGGACGCTTGGCTGCAGCCTTGCGGCCGCCTGCCCCGCTGCCCCGCTGCCCCGCTGCCCTGCGTGCTCTTCTTTTCCGCCATCAGCTCTCCTGCGCCGGCGACACCTCGACGAGGTGACGCACCTTGACCAACATGCCTCTGATCGACGACGTGTTCGGGACCCGCACCGTCTGCTGGTGATGGTTGAGGCCCAGCGAGCGCAAAGTGCGGCGCATGGTTTCCGGGTGCCCGATCTCAGAGCGAATTTGCTTCACCGCCAGGCTGCTCGCCGCATCCTCGGTCGGGATCACCGCCGCGTGATGTGCCGGGCCCTGCCGGCCGACTGCCGGATTGCGTCCCATGGCTCAGCCCTCCTGCCGGGGCTTGTACGCGATCTGGTCGAGCTCGACTCCCCGCTCGCGGGCCACCTGTCGGGCGGAAACCAGCGTTGCCAGACCATGCATCGTCGCGCGCACCATGTTGTGCGGATTGGTCGAGCCCAGGCTCTTGGTGAGGATGTCGGTGATGCCGGCACACTCCAGCACCGCTCGCACCGGCCCGCCGGCAATCACGCCGGTTCCGGTGGCGGCAGGCTTGAGCAGTACTCGGCCGGCCCCGTGCTCTCCCACCACCTCGTGCGGGATGGTCGACCCGGTGCGAGGCAGCTCGATCATCGAGCGCTTGGCCGCATCGACGGCTTTGCGCACCGCCTCGGATACCTCGTTGGCCTTCCCGGTGGCGATGCCGACCTTGCCCTTGCCATCACCCACGGCAACCAGCGCATTGAAGGAGAAGCGCCGGCCTCCCTTCACCACCTTGGCGACGCGGTTGATGGCGATCACGTTCTCGACGTGGTCGCTGGGTCTGTCGCGGTCACCTCGGTCGCGCCGCGGACCACCGCGGCCGCCCCGATCGCCCCGTTCGCCGCCCCGTCCGCGGCGAGGCCGCTCGGATCCAGCCGGCCGCTCGGCGGTGGTTTGACCTTCGACGGTGGCTCCGCCTTCGAGGCTGGTGCCCTCGAGGTTGGAAGCGCCTACTGTTTCCTCAGCCATCTAGAACTCCAATCCGCCCTCGCGAGCGCCGTCGGCGACGGCTTGCACGCGACCATGGTAACGATAACCCGCTCGGTCGAAGACTACCCTGCCGATCCCGGCTTCCTTGGCCTTCCGCGCCAGCAGCTTGCCCGTTCCCTTGGCCCGGCCGACCTTGCCACCGCCATCGGCCTCCAGACCCTCGCTGTTGTCGCTCACCCCCACAAGGGTCACTCCCAGCTCATCGTTCACCAGCTGGGCGTAGATGTGCTTCAGCGAGCGGTAGACCACCAGGCGAGGGCGCTCGGCCGTTCCGCTCACCTTGCGGCGGACCCGCAGATGCCGCCGGTAGCGAAGCTGGGCCCGGGTTTTCGGTCCGTGAATAGTACGCATGTTACTTCGCTCCCGTCTTGCCGGCCTTGCGCCGCACCTGCTCGCCGGCGTAGCGAATGCCCTTCCCCTTGTAGGGCTCGGGCGGGCGGACCGAGCGGAGCTCGGCCGCAACCTGACCCACCAGCTCCTTGTCGGCCCCTTCGATCTTGACCATGGTGTTGTTGTCCACCGTGATCTTGATGCCCTTGGGCGCTTCGTATTTCACCGGGTGCGAGTAGCCCACGATCAGGTTCACACCATAGGGCTTTGCCTCGGCCTTGTATCCGACACCCTGGATCTCGAGGTTCTTGCTGAAGCCCTTGGACACGCCTTCCACCATGTTCTGCACCAGGGTGCGGGTCAGGCCGTGGAGCGCCTTGTGCCGCTTTTCCTCGCTGGGCCGGGTCACGGTGAACTGATCGTTGCTGAAGGCCAGCTGCATCTCGGGATGGAGCTCACGGCGCAGCTCGCCTCGCGGTCCCTTCACCGCTACGCTGTTTCCCTGCAGCTGGAGCGTGACACCCTTGGGTACGGTTACCGGCTTTCTGCCAATACGCGACATGGCTCCTCCTACCACACCACGGCGAGCAGCTCGCCGCCGAGGTTGGCGCTGCGGGCCTCGCGATCGGTCATGAGCCCGCGCGGGGTCGAGACGATGGCCATGCCCAGTCCGTTCTTGACCCGGGGCAGCTCGCGGCACTTCACGTAGCGGCGAAGCCCCGGCGTGGAGACCCGGCGAAGCTCGCGGATGACCGGCGCCTCGTTGTGATACTTCAGATACAGGCGCAGCACACCGTGCCCGCCGTCATCGAGGATCTTGAAGTCCGCGATGTAGTGATTATCACGCAGCAGCCGGGCAACCTCGCTCTTCAGCTTGGACACCGGCATGTCGACTCGCCGGTGGCCCGCGGAGCAGGCGTTCCGGATCCGGGTCAGCATATCCGCGACGGGATCAGTCAGATTCATACTTGTCTTTCCTCTTACCAGCTGGCCTTGCGCACGCCCGGGATTTCCCCCTTCAGGGCGAGCTCACGGAAACAGATACGGCAGAGACCGAACTTCCTCAGTACGGCCCGCGACCGGCCGCACCGCTGGCAGCGGCGCACCGTGCGTACCTTGAACTTCGGCGTGCGTTTGGCTCTTTCAATCCATGCTGTTTTTGCCATCTTCTCCTCCTGAGTAGTCACGAGTCTCGAGTCACGAGCCTCGAACTTCGCGATCACTCGCGCTCGCGACTCACGACTCACGACTCGCGACTTCTCCTACGCCACCCGCTGCGGTGTCTCGCCCCGGAACGGCCATCCCAGCTCGCGCAGGAGTCCCATCGCCAGGTCATCCCGGTCGGCCGAGGTCACCAGGGTGATGTCCATCCCGTGAATCTTCTCGACCCGGTCGAAATCGATCTCCGGGAAGATCATCTGCTCCTTGATCCCGAAGGTGTAGTTCCCCCGGCCATCGAAGCTCCGGCTGGGCAGCCCGCGGAAGTCACGAATCCGGGGCACCGCGAGATTGATGAAGCGATCGAGGAACTCGTACATCCGCGCTCCCCGAAGCGTCACCGTCGCGCCGACCGGAACCCCGGCTCGCAAACCGAAGTTGGCGATGGCCTTCTTGGCCCGGGTGACCACCGCCTTCTGCCCGGTGATCAGCCCCAGCTCTTCGACCGCCGCCTCGAGCTGCTTGGGGTTCTTGCCCGCGTCGCCCATCCCCACGTTGAGCACGATCTTGACCAGCCGCGGTACCTGGTTCGGGTTGGTCAGACCGAACTCCTTGGCCAGGCGGGAGCGGATCGTCTTCTCGTAATACTCCTGCAGCCGAGGCGTTCCCTCCGCGGCCTTGGGCGTATGGTCCATCGCCCCGGCCGGGCGTCCTTGTCCTTGCCCTTGCCGCCCTGAGATCCACCCTTGCGCCGGCGCGGTGGCTGTGCCGCCGCCCTTGCCGCCCTTTCCGCCTTCTTTGGTCTCCGCCATGACTAACGACTCCTCGGGATCGGCTGATCCGATTTCAGGGCGATCCGCTCGACGGTTCCGTCGGCATCCCGGCGCCGCCGGACCCGGGTTGGCTCACCGCTCTTGGGATCGATCAGCATCGCCTTCGAGTGGTGGATCGGCGCGGCGAACTCGACGATGCCGCCCTCCGCCGTCTGGGTGGCGCGGCGATGCCGCTTGACCACGTTCACGCCCTCGATCGTCACCCGCCCGGTCTTGGGATGCACCCGAAGCACCCGCCCCCGCTTCCCCTTGTCCTCGCCCGAGATCACCTGAACGGTGTCGCCCTTGGTGATATGGAGCCGCATCCTGATCGGCGCCTGGTGTCGAACCCGCTTGGCCTTCTTGAATACCAGTGGCTTCATGCTAGAGCACCTCCGGCGCCAGTGAAACGATCTTCATGTAGCGCTTCTCGCGAAGCTCGCGGGCCACCGGGCCGAAGATGCGGGTGGCCCGCGGCTCGCCGGCATCGTTGATCAGCACCGCGGCATTTTCGTCGAAGCGGATGTAGGAGCCATCCTTCCGCCGGGTCTCCTTGGCGGTTCGCACGATGACCGCCTTGGCGACGTCGCCCTTCTTCACCTGGCCAGTGGGAATCGCGTCCTTGATGGCGACGACCACGGTGTCGCCCAGGCCGGCATACCGGCGCTTGCTGCCGCCCAGTACCCGGATGACCAGGGCACGGCGGGCGCCGGAATTGTCCGCGATGCGGAGAATGCTCTCTTGCTGGACCATGTTACTTCGCCCTCTCCACGATCTCCGTCACCCGCCAACTCACCGTCTTGGCCAGCGGCCGGGTCTCCATGATTCGCACGGTATCGCCCGCCTTGGCGTCCATGTCGTTCCGTGCCTTCACCTTCTTGGTGCGGGTGACCTGCTTGCCGTAGACCGGATGGGCGTAACGGCGGACCAGGGACACGGTCACCGTCTTCTCCATCTTGTCGCTGGTGACCACGCCCTGGCGGACCTTGCGGCGGGTGCGAGTCGGGGTCTTCGTCTCTTCGGCCATGTTAGTTCCTGTAGTCATCGAGTCACGAGTCTCGAGTCGCGTCAGCTTGAAGCTTCGGAGTCACTGCGCTCGACTCTTGACTCGCGACTCGCGACTTCTCCTTCAAAATCGTCTTGATCCGGGCGATGTCCCGCCGGATGGCCCGAAAGCGCATGGGGTTCTCGATCGACTCGGTGGCCGAGCGGAAGCGGAGGCGAAACCGCTCCTCCGTCAGCTCGCCCAGGCGAGTCTGCAGATCTTCCACCGACATGTCGCGCAGCTCGTTCGGCTTCACCTCAGACCTCCTCACGCTTCACGAAGCGGGTCCGCACCGGCAGCTTGGCCGAGGCCAGCGCCAGCGCCTTCTTGGCCAGGTCCTGGCTGATCCCCTCGATCTCGAAGAGCACGCGGCCGGGCTTGACCACCGCGACCCATCCCTCCGGGTTTCCCTTGCCCTTACCCATGCGGGTCTCGGCCGGCTTCTTGGTGATCGGCTTGTCCGGGAAGATCCGAATCCAGACCTTGCCACCGCGCTTCATCTCGCGGGTCATCGCCACCCGTGATGCCTCGATCTGCCGGTTGGTGATCCAGCCCGGCTCCAGGCTCATCAACCCGAACTCGCCGAAGGCCACCGTGTTTCCCCGTGCGGCGATCCCCTTGGTCCGGCCTTTGAACTGCTTGCGAAACTTGATTCGCTTTGGCGCCAGCATTCCTTACGCCCCCGTGCTGTACGTGCGGCCGGCCATGTCTTCGATGACCTCGCCCTTGAAGATCCACACCTTGATGCCGATGGTGCCGTAGGTGGTCTTGGCCGTGCTGGTCGCGTAGTCGATCTCGGCCCGCAGCGTGTGCAGCGGCACCCGACCCTCGTGATAGCCTTCGGTCCGGGCGATTTCAGCTCCGCCCAGCCGCCCGGCGGCCCGCACCTTGATCCCCTGAGCTCCCATCCGCATGGCGCTCTGCACCGCCCGCTTCATGGCCCGGCGGAACGAGATCCGCTGGGTCAGCTGATGGGCGATGTTGTCACCCACCAGCTGGGCCGAGAGCTCAGGCCGCTTGATCTCTTCGACGTTGATGGCGGCTTCCTTGCCGGTGAGCTGGGCCAGCTCGTCCCGAAGCTTGTCGACTTCGGCGCCCCGCTTGCCGATGACAACCCCTGGCCGGCCGGTGTGCACCGTAATCGTCACCTTGCCCGGCCGACGCTCGATGTGCACCTCGGAGATAGCCGCGTGTCCCAGTCGCTGCTTGAGGTACTTCCGGATCAGCTCGTCTTCCTTGAGCAGCGCCGGCATCTCCTTGGTGGCAAACCAGCGAGAGGAGGATTGCCGGACGATGCCCAGCCGGAGCCCAATCGGATGCGTCTTCTGACCCATTACTCGTTCTCCTTATTGTCCACGTGAATCTCCACGTGGCTGGTCCGCTTCCGGATCGGGGTGGCCCGGCCCTGGGCGGCGGCAGTAAAACGCTTGAGCGGCTGACCGGCGTTGACGATGGCCTTCTTCACGAAGAGCGCATCGGGGTCGAAGCTCTCGTTCTCCTTGAGCGCCTTCTGTTCCGCGTTTGCCACCGCCGATTTCAGCGTCTTGGCGATCTGCTTGGCCGCCAGCTTCTTGTTGAACTTGAGAATGGCATACGCCTCGTTCACATCCTTGCCCCGGATGAGATCGATGACGAGCCGCATTTTTCTGGGCGACTGGCGCACCAGTCGCTGAATCGCATGGCCGCTCATGATTACTCCGGCTTGGCCTTCTTGTCGGCCACGATCTTGCCGCTGTGGCCCCGAAACAGGCGGGTGGGCGCGAACTCGCCGAGCTTGTGGCCCACCATGTTCTCGGTGACATACACCGGGACGAACTTGTTCCCGTTGTGCACCGCGAAGGTGTGTCCCACGAACTCCGGCAGAATCGTGCTTGCCCGGCTCCAGGTCTTCACCACCCGCTTCTCGTTCTTGCTGTTGAGGACCTGAACCTTGGTCATCAACGAATCCAGAACGAAGGGGCCCTTCTTTACGCTGCGTGCCATTACGTCGTCGCCCTCCCCCGCTTGCGTCCACGCACAATCATCTTGTTGGACCCCTTCTTCCGATGACGGGTCTTCTTGCCCTCGACCTTGCCCCACGGCGACGTCGGCGGACGTCCGCCGGAGCTCTTGCCTTCACCACCGCCGAGCGGGTGATCGACCGGGTTCATGGCGACACCCCGAACCTTGGGGCGCTTGCCCAGCCAGCGGCTCTTGCCGGCCTTGCCGACCGAGAGCAGCTCGTGCTCCGAATTGCCCACCTCGCCTACCGTGGCGAGACACCGGCCATGGATGAGCCGCATCTCGGAGGAGCGAAGTCGGAGGGTGACGTAGTCGCCTTCCTTGGCCACGACCTGGGCGCTCGAGCCGGCGGTACGCGCCAGCTGGCCGCCCTTTCCGATCTTGAGCTCCACGTTGTGCACGTTGGTGCCCAGCGGAATTTCGCCCAGCGGTACCGCATTCCCGGTACGGGTGTCGGAGCCCGGACCGGACACGACGGTATCGCCTTGCGCCAGTCCCTTGGGGTGGAGGATGTACCGCTTCTCTCCATCGGCGTACACGATCAGGGCAATCCGGGCGCTCCGGTTGGGATCGTACTCGATCTCGGTGACCTTTCCCGGAATGCCGAACTTGTTTCGCTTGAAGTCGATCTTCCGGTACTGCCGCTTGTGGCCGCCGCCCCGATGGCGCGAGGTCAGATGGCCCTGATTATTGCGGCCTCCGGTCCCCCGCTTCGGCTCCAGCAGCGACTTCTCCGGCGTGGACCGGGTGACTTCATCGAACCCGGAGATGGAGCGAAACCGGGTGCCCGCCGTCATTGGACGAAATTGTTTGATGCTCATCCTCAGCCCTCGAACACGGCGATCGAGTCGCCTTCCTTGAGCGTGACGATTGCCTTCTTCCACCGGGCCGTGGTTCCGCGGGTCCGTCCCCGGGTAACCTCGTGCCGCCGCATCTGCATCGTGCGGACGTCGGTGACCGTCACTCCGAACAGCTTCTGCAGGGCATCACGAATCTGATACTTGTTCGCCTCAGGGTGCACCTCGAAGGTGTATTCCTTCCTGGCCTGGTAGGCGGCGGAGCTTTTCTCCGTGACCACAGGCCGGACGACGACCTGATGCAGCGTTGGCATTTACTTGGACCCCTTCTTCTTCGGCGCCGGCTTCTTGGCTGGCTTGGACGCGCTCTTCTTGGCGGTGGTCTTCTTGGCCTTGGCCTTGGCGGCCGGCTTTGCCTTGGCTGCTCGCTTCTTGGGAGCCGCGGCTTCGACCGCCCCCGCTTCCCGGCTTCCCCGCTTCCCCGACAGTCGCTCCGCCCGCTCGGCTTCGGTCTCTTCCGGCGAGCGGCTCGGGCATGACACCGGTGAGTGCACCCTCTTCGATTACCACCACATCCGACCACAGGATGTTGTAGGCCGAGGCTTCGGCGTACGCCATGACTTCAACGGTCTCCAGGTTCCGGCCGCTCAGGTACGCGTTGGAATTGTGTCCGGCCGTCAGAATCAGCGCCTTCCGTCCAGCCAGACCGAGGCTGTCCAGCAGACCAGCGAGCTGCGCCGTCTTGGGAGTCCGGAACGCCAGACGCTCCACGACGTGGAGGGCGCCCTCACGGGCCCGGGCATTGAGTGCACTCCTCCGGGCCAGCTGACGCACCTTCCGCGGGATCTCGGTCCGATAGTCCCGTGGAGTTGGGCCGAAGACGATGCCACCGCCGCGCCAGTGCGGGGCGCGGATGGAGCCCTGACGGGCGCGTCCGGTGCCCTTCTGCTTCCAGGGCTTCTGGTTACCGCCGGAAACGAAGCTCCGGCTCTTGGTCATGTGGGTGCCCTGACGCTGATTGTTCAGGTACACCTTGACCGCCTGGTGCAGGACCGGCTCGTTCACCGTGCCGTCGAAATACTCCTGAGGCAGGGCGAAGTTGGCGCCGCGTTTGGCGCCATCGGCCGCGTAGTGTGGGGCCTCAATCATGGCGGCTCGGCCCTCCCTGTTTTGCCACAGTCACGATTCCGTTTTTCGAGCCCGGGATGGCACCGCGTACGAAGAGCAGGTTCCGCTCGGCGTCCACCCGGACCACCCGAAGACCCAACTCGGTGTGACGCTCCGCGCCCATGTGACCGGGCATTCTCTTGCCCTTGATGACTCGGGACGGGTCGGTGCCGGGGCTGATGGAGCCGGGCTTCCGGTGCCGGGTATTCCCGTGCGTTGCCGGGCCGCCGCCAAAGCCGTGGCGGTGAACCACGCCCTGGAACCCACGACCCTTGGTGGTGCCGGTGACTTTGACCAACTCCCCGGGGGCAAAGATGTCCACCTTTACTTCGGCGCCCGGAGCAGGCGCCTCGCCGTTCACCGCGAAGCTCCGCAGCACCTGCGGGGCGGCTTCCAGCCCGGCCTTCTTGGCGTGACCCAGTTCCGCCTTGGTGGCGCGCTGCGCGCGACGGGTGCCGAAGCCCAGCTGCACTCCTCCGTCGCGGACCTGCACCACGCGGCAGGGACCCGCCTCGATGACAGTGACCGGGACGGCGGTTCCGTCCTCGTCGAACACCCGGGTCATGCCGAGCTTGCGGCCGATCAGTCCGATGCTCATCGCTACTCGACCTTGATCTCGACGTCCACGCCGGCCGGCAGATCGAGCTTGGTCAGCGCGTCCATCGTCTGCGGGCGGGAGTCATTGATGTCCAGGAGCCGCTTGTGGGTGCGCAGCTCGAACTGTTCCCGGCTTTTCTTATCCACGTGCGGGCTCCGAAGTACCGTCCACCGCTCGGTCTTGACCGGCAAGGGGATCGGGCCTGAGACCTGCGCGCCGGTCTTCTCGGCGGTGCGCACGATGTCCGCGGCGGCCTGGTCCAGGACGACGTGGTCGAAGGCTTTTAGTCTGATCCTGATTCTCTGTGCCATAGTTTGCCTGTTGGTCTAGAGTCTACGGTCTAGCCCTACTTCAGAATCTTGGTGACCACGCCCGCGCCCACCGTCCGGCCGCCTTCGCGGATCGCAAACCGCAGCCCCTCGTCCATCGCGATCGGCGTGATCAGCTCGATCGTCATCTGCACGTTGTCCCCCGGCATCACCATCTCCACCCCGCCCGGCAGCTCCACACTCCCCGTCACGTCCGTCGTCCGGAAGAAAAACTGCGGCCGGTACCCCTTGAAGAACGGCGTGTGCCGACCCCCCTCCTCCTTCGTCAGCACGTACACCTCGGCCTCGAACTGGAGGTGCGGCGTGATGCTCCCCGGCTTCGCCAGCACCATCCCCCGCTCGATCTCGTTCTTCTCGATCCCCCGCAGCAACAGCCCCACGTTGTCCCCCGCCTCCCCCTGGTCCAGCAGCTTGCGGAACATCTCCACGCCCGTCACCACCGTCTTCTTGGTCGCCCCAAACCCCACCAGCGCCACCTCCTCCCCCACCTTGACCACCCCCCGCTCGATCCGCCCCGTCGCCACCGTCCCCCGCCCCGTAATGCTGAACACGTCCTCCACCGGCATCAAAAACGGCTTGTCCACTTCCCGCTTGGGCTGCGGGATGTAGCTGTCCAGCGCATCCAGCAGCTCCTGGATCACTTTCCCCTGCTCGCTGTTGGGATCCTTGCTCTCCAACGCCTGCAGCGCACTGCCCTTGATGATCGGCGTGTCGTCCCCCGGAAAGTCATAGCTACTCAACAGCTCCCGCACCTCCAGCTCCACCAGCTCCAGCAGCTCCGGGTCGTCCACCATGTCCACCTTGTTCATGAACACCACGATGTACGGCACGTTCACCTGCTTGGCCAACAGGATGTGCTCCCGGGTCTGCGGCATCGGCCCGTCCGCCGCACTCACCACCAGGATCGCCCCGTCCATCTGCGCCGCCCCCGTGATCATGTTCTTCACATAGTCGGCGTGCCCCGGACAGTCCACGTGCGCGTAGTGCCGCTTGGCCGACTCGTACTCCACGTGCGCCGTCGCGATCGTGATCCCCCGCTCCCGCTCCTCCGGCGCCTTGTCGATCTGGTCGTAGGCCGTAAACTGCGCCAGCCCCTTCTTCGCCTGGATCGCCGTGATCGCCGCCGTCAACGTCGTCTTCCCGTGGTCCACGTGCCCAATCGTCCCCACGTTCACATGCGGCTTGGTACGCTCGAATTTGGCCTTAGCCATGCTGGTCTCGTCCTGAT
Organism: uncultured Gemmatimonadales bacterium; assembly: GCA_963825815.1. Classification (GTDB taxonomy): domain Bacteria; phylum Gemmatimonadota; class Gemmatimonadetes; order Gemmatimonadales; family GWC2-71-9; genus CAVVWJ01. The sequence goes on from CAWGVB010000016.1 coordinate 17,710, forward strand.
CCGTTGTGTGCTGGTCGCCAGCGCAGTCGTCGGTCGTCTGACCGGCTGACGCCTGCTGACTGCGACTAGCTCTTCGCCTTACTGATGATCTGTTCCGCGATGTTCTTCGGCACTTCCTCGTAGTGATCGAACTGCATCGTGTACACCGCGCGTCCCTGGGTCATGCTCCGGAGCGTGGTCGAGTAGCCGAACATCTCGGCCAGCGGCACGTCCGCCGCCACCACCTGGGCATCCCCCCGCTGGGTCATGCCTCCGATCTTCCCGCGCCGGCTGGACAGGTCTCCGATCACGTCGCCCAGGAAGTCGGAGGGACTCACTACTTCGACTTCCATCACCGGCTCGAGCAGGACAGGGTGCGCCATCCGCGCCGCCTCCTTGACCGCCATGGAGCCCGCGATCTTGAACGCCATCTCCGAGCTATCCACGTCGTGATAGCTGCCGAAGACCAGCGTCGCCTTGACGTCGACCATGGGGTACCCGGCCAGCACGCCGTTCTCCAGCGCCTCCCGGATGCCGGCCTCGACCGGTTTGATGAACTCGCGCGGAACGACGCCACCCACGATCTTGTCCTCGAACACAAATCCGCCACCGGGCGGCGTCGGCTCGAAATTGATCACGACGTGGCCGTACTGGCCCTTACCGCCGGATTGCCGGATGAACTTCCCTTCCACGTTGGTGACCGCCTTGCGGACGGTCTCGCGGAAGGCCACCTGCGGCTTGCCGACGTTGGCCTCGACCTTGAACTCCCGCTTCATCCGGTCGACGAGAATCTCCAGGTGCAGCTCGCCCATGCCGGCGATGATGGTCTGACCGGTCTCCTGGTCCGAGCGAACCCGGAACGTCGGGTCTTCCTCCTGCAGCTTCTGCAGAGCGGTGGCCAGCTTGTCCTGGTCGGCCTTGGTCTTGGGCTCGATGGCGACGTCGATCACCGGATTGGGGAACTTCATTGCCTCGAGGATGATCGGCTTGCCCTCGTCGGCAAGAGTGTCGCCGGTGCGGGTATCCTTGAGACCGATGGCCGCGGCAATGTCGCCCGCCAGCACCTCCTCGATCTCGTCCCGCTTGTTGGCGTGCATCTGCAGCAGCCGGCCAATGCGCTCGCGCTTGTCCTTGGTGCTGTTGTACACGTAGCTGCCGGACTTGAGCACGCCCGAGTACACCCGGAAGAAGGTCAGCCGGCCGACGTAGGGATCGGTGGCCACCTTGAAGGCCAGCGCGGAGAACGGCTCCGCATCAGAGGCGCACCGCTCGATGTGGGTATCGTCATGCAGCGGGAGGTGCCCCTGAATCGGCGGCACGTCCATCGGGCTCGGCAGGTAGTCGATGACGGCATCGAGCAGCGCCTGCACCCCTTTGTTCTTGAACGACGCCCCGCAGAGCACCGGCACGATGGAGCCGGATGTGGTGGCCTTCCGGATGGCCCGCTGGATTTCCTCGTAGCTCAGCTCGGCACCGCCCAGGTACTTCTCCAACAGCTCCTCGTCGTGCTCGACCGCGGCCTCGATGACCTCGTGGCGGGCGGCTTCGACCCTTTCCTTATACTGATCGGGCACCGGAAACTCAGTAAACGTCTTGCCCAGGGTTTCGTCGTCGAAGATGATCTCAACCCGCCGGAGCACATCGATATGGCCGGTAAAGGTCTCGCCTGAGCCGACCGGGAGCTGAATGGGATAGGCCTTCTTGGTGAGCCGGTCGCGAATCATCGCGAGGCAGCGGTCGAAGTCCGCTCCGACCCGGTCCATCTTGTTGGCGAAAATGAGACGGGGGACCCGGTAGCGATCCGCCTGCCGCCAGACGGTCTCGGTCTGCGGCTCGACGCCGGCGACGGAATCCAGCAAGGTCACGGCCCCGTCCAGCACGCGGAGCGAGCGCTCCACTTCGACGGTGAAGTCCACGTGACCTGGGGTATCGATGATGTTGATCCGGTAGGGAGTGCCGTTCCTGGTCCAGAAGCAGGTGGTAGCGGCCGAGGTGATGGTGATCCCTCGCTCCTGCTCCTGCTCCATCCAGTCCATGGTGGCGGCGCCCTCGTGGACCTCACCGATCTTGTAGTTCTTGCCGGTGTAGTAAAGGATCCGCTCGGTCGTAGTCGTCTTGCCGGCATCGATATGGGCCATGATGCCGATATTCCGGTAGCGATCGAGGGATGTCTGTCGGGCCATGTGGTTCGTCTCTAGTCAACGAAAAAGCGGGGCGACCGACCGGGACCATTCCCGTGGTATCGCTCCGCGCACATCCGGGCTTTTGGCCTCTGGATGAGGACCCACTGGGGTCCCACGCGTTGTCATTGGAGGATCAGAGGTGGCCGAGTCCAATCCGGGTCACGTGATCCGATGTTGCCGGCGTAAAAAGCGCCAAGCCCGAGGAAAATAGTGACTTGCGCCACACTGTCAACCCTAAACACAGAGGGCGCCTCTCTCGAAGCGCCCCGTTGCTACCGCCCTACCGTTGCCTATCTAGCGCCTTACCACCTGTAGTGCGCGAAGGCCCGGTTCGCCTCGGCCATCCGGTGGGTGTCTTCCTTCTTCTTGATGGTGTTTCCCTCACCCTTGGAGGCCAGGATCAGCTCCGCCGCCAGCCGTTCCGACATGGTCTTTTCCGTGCGGGCCCGGGAAAACGAGATGATCCAACGCATGGCCAGCGCCGTCCGGCGGTCAGGCCGAACTTCGACGGGCACCTGAAGTGAGGCACCGCCCACCCGGCGGCTCTTCACCTCGAGCGTCGGCTTGGCGTTGTTGACCGCCTGCTTGAAGACGGAGACGCCCGGCTGGCCGGTGCGCTCTTCGATCATATCCATGGCCGAGTAGAAAATCCCTTCAGCCACGCTCTTCTTGCCTTCGAACATCAGATTGTTGACGAACTTCGAGACCGTCTGGCTGTCATACCGCGGATCGGGCGGGACCGGCCGCTTAACCGACTTGTTCCGGCGACTCACTTACTTGCCTCCCTTGCCGCCGGCGGCTCCGCCGGCCTTGGGCCGCTTGGCCCCATACTTGGACCGGCTCTGCCGCCGATCATTGACGCCGGCGGAATCCAGCGTGCCGCGCACGATATGATAGCGTACGCCAGGAAGATCCTTCACCCGGCCACCGCGGATCAGCACGATCGAGTGCTCCTGCAGGTTGTGCCCTTCGCCCGGGATGTAGGCCGTGACCTCGAAGCCATTGGTGAGCCGAACACGAGCGACCTTTCGCAGCGCCGAGTTGGGCTTCTTGGGGGTGGTGGTATAGACCCGGGTGCACACCCCCCGCTTCTGCGGGTTCGACCGGAGCGCCGGTGCCTTGTCTTTGGCTTCTACATCTTTCCGGCCGCGCCGGATGAGCTGATTGATAGTCGGCATAACCTTGGAGCTGGGGAATTCGCCAAGTCCCGTTCCGGGACAGACCGACAAAAGTAGTGGTGCGAGACAGTTAGGTCAACGTTTCCGCGGGACGCGGGGAAGGTCGGACGCGGGGAAGGTCGACGTGCTAAGTAGAGCTGCCTCGGCACCCGCTTCCCCGCTTCCCCGCTTCCCCGCTTCCACTCCTCGCCGTTTTTTGCACTCGCGGCTGGCTTTTTGAAAGGTAGAGCCCGCCCAACCCCGCTGAAATCCTCCATTTACAGTCACTTCCCAGTACGGCCTCCAACTTGCCCCTTGGCTCCTCGAGTCGTGTCCCTCCGCGGGACTTCCTTTTGATCCAGCATGTTCGGAGTTGCCGTGTCCCACTCAGCTCGATGGTTCCTCGGCGCAGTGCTGGCCGGGTGCGGCGCCATCAGCGCCCACGCTCAGACGCCCGGTGCTCCCAGCCCCGCGCGCTCTCTGGTCGTGGCCGACACCAACTTCGTGGTTAACTCCGCTCACGACGACGTCACGCTTCCGGAGCGCGACCGCAAGGATGTTCCCTGGCGATCCTTCTCCGACGTCACCAAGGGTGCCCGGGTCCAGAACGGACTCTTCACGCTCTATACCAAGCGCGAGAACAACTACCTCTCGCTCGCCCCAACCCAGCTCGATCGCGACTACCTCCTGGTCACTCAGCTCTCCCAGGGTATTGGCGAGCTTGGACTCGACGGCGGCAGCTCGGTTCGTTCCGACCTGATTCGCTTTCACCGCGCGGGCGACCGGATCGAGCTCTGGGTGGTGAACCCGCACTTTGCGGCGCAGCCCGGAACACCCATGGCCCGGGCGGTGGCCTACTCCTTCGGCCATTCGGTGGCCCAATCGTTCGCCATCGCAACCATGCGGGACAACGGCGAGATCCTGCTCGACCTTTCGCCCTTTCTCCTCTCGGACTGGGCCGACCTCAGCTCCTTTTTCCAGGGCGTCGCCAACCAACGAAAGCTGACCGGCAGCATCTATCTCGACCGCGATCGGTCCAGCCTGGAGCACCTCCAGCTGTTCCCCGGAAACCTCGAGGCCGAGGTCCGGCTGACCTACCAATCGAATAGAAATCTGGGCATCGAGGCGTTGGCGGACTACCGCTGGATTCCGGTGGGCGTTCACTACTCCCTGCTCGAGCTGCCCAGCACCCCGATGCGGCCTCGCTATGCCGACGAGCGGGTGGGGTACTTCGTCTCGGCCATCAAGGATTTCTCTCGCGACACCGCAGAAAGCTTCTTCGTTCGCTTCGTGAACCGCTGGCGCCTGGAGAAGCGCAACCCCAACGCGGCAATGAGCGAGCCGGTACAGCCGATCGTGTACTACATCGACCGCACCGTACCGACCGAGTGGAGGCCCTGGGTCCGGGCAGGAATTCTGGAGTGGAACCGCGCCTTCGAGGAGGCCGGCATCCGCAACGCCATCCGGGTACTGGATGCCCCTGACGATACCCTCTGGAGCGCTGAGGACGCGCGGTACTCCACGGTTCGCTGGACCGCCACCAACCGAAGCGTCTACGCGGTGGGACCAACCAACGTGGATCCCCGGACTGGCGAGATCCTGAATGCGGACGTGCTGGTGTCCGCAGCGTGGATCCAAACCTGGCGGGGTGAATCGGGCGAGTACGTCGCCCCTGAGTCGGCGATTCGGTCGGTCTTTGTGGAGGACTCCGCGGCCAGCGGTCCCAACGGCGAGAGCCGGCTCTGCAGTCTGGGCGAAGGTCTTCGTCGCGAAGGGACGCTGACCCGAGCCGTGCTGGCGGGCCGCGATGAACGGGCAGCCCGGCTCTATATCGGCCAGGCGCTGAAGGCGCTGATCATGCACGAGGTGGGACACACGCTGGGCCTTCGCCACAACTTCCGTGGATCTGCCGGAGTGACCCAGACTCAACTCTCCGATCGCTCGTACACCCAGTCCCATGGCGTGGGCGTGTCGGTGATGGACTACAGCCCCGCCGCGCTCTCCTTGGATCCGCACAAGCAGGGCGACTACTACGCGCCTACGATTGGCTCCTACGACCGCTGGGCGATCCGCTATGGCTACACCCCGCTGGGCGGTCATCCCTCCGCGCCGGTGGCGAAGGGATCCGAGGCCATCGCTCCGGACTGGGCGCCCGAGGCGGAGCTGCCGGCTCTGCGCTCGATTGCGGCCGAAGCGGCAGATCCTGCTCACCTGTATGGCACCGACGAGGACGCCGGCTTTGGAGGGCTGGGGCTCGACCCCACCGTTTCCCGCTACGATCAGACCAACGATCCGCTGAGCTGGGCGCGTCAGCGTGTCGCCCTGATCAACAGTCTCTTCGACTCACTCCCCGCCCGGATGGTGGCGCCTGGTCAGGGCTACCCCAGGCTGCGGGCTGCCTTCACCGATCTGTTGAACGACCGGTGGTACGCCACCCTCGTCACCACCAAGTATCTGGGCGGAGCCACCACCGCGCGGGACCACCGGGGCGACCCGGCCGCCCGCCCCGCGTTCGTCACGGTGCCCGCCGCGGTCCAGCGTCGGGCACTGGCGTTCATTGCCGAGGCCGGATTCGGCGAGCGGGCCTATCAGTTCAGTCCCGACCTGCTCAGCCACCTCGGCCCCGACCGCTGGCGGCACTGGGGATCGTCTCCCGGGGCCGATGGACGGATCGACTTCCCGCTCCACAACTGGGCCATGACCCAGCAGAGTGCGCTGCTGAATCAGCTGCTCGACCCTGCGGTCCTGTCCCGGGTTCGCGACGCGGAGCTGCGGGTCACGGACCCCGATTCAACCGTCACCATCCCCGAGCTTTTCGCCACCCTGACGGCCGCCATCTGGGCTGAGGTTGGATATCCCACCTCCGACGGCAAGCCGCCGGTGGCGCGTAACATCACGTCGGTGCGGCGTGATCTGCAGCGGCTGTACCTGAATGACATGATCCGGATGATCGTGAACCCGTTGCCCGACACCCCGGAAGACGCTCGAACACTCGCCCGCGTGACGCTGACCGATCTCGCCACTCAGCTGGATCGGGCCCGGCGCAGCGAGCTGGACGCCTACACCCGGGCGCACCTGATGGATTCGCGAGAGCGGATCACCCAGGCTCTCCACGCGCAAATGTTCCAGAACGCAGGAATGACAAGGTAACCATCATGCTTGATGCCCTCTTCCGATCCCTCCCCGCTGGTGCAGACCGCCGTATACATGGCGGGCATGTTCCTCGGGTACGTTCTGCTCGTGCGACCCGACGAGTGGCAGCGCGCCTGGGAGACCATCCGCAGTGCCTGGAGTCGGCCCTCCCAAGACTGACGCCGTTATGTTCCCCCCAATGAGAACACGGCAGCAAGGCCCGGCGCTCCAGGTTCGGGGACTCCGCAAGGCCTATCAGGATGTCGTGGCGGTGGACGGCCTCGACCTGGAGATCCAGGCCGGCGAGTGCTTTGGCCTGCTCGGACCCAACGGCGCGGGCAAAACCACCACGATCGAGATCTGCGAGGGGCTCAACACCCCGGATAGCGGCGAGGTGCTGGTCCTCGGCCGTCACTGGGGCGAGGATGACCGGACCCTCCGCGAGTTGCTCGGCATTTCCCTGCAGGAAACCCAATTCTCCGAAAAGCTCACGGTAGACGAGACGGTGCGGCTCTTCCGCAGCTTCTATCGCGAGGGTGCCTCCCCTGCAGACGTGATCGCGATGGTGCAGCTGCAGGAGAAGACCCATTCCCGCGTGGGCCAGCTCTCCGGCGGCCAGAAGCAACGGCTGGCCCTCGCCTGCGCCCTGGTGGGAGACCCCGAGCTGCTCTTCCTGGACGAGCCGACCACCGGGCTCGACCCCCAGTCCCGCCGGCAGCTCTGGGAGCTGATCGAGATCTTCAAATCGGACGGCCGGTCGATTCTGCTGACGACCCATTACATGGACGAGGCCGAGCGACTCTGCGACCGGGTGGCAATCGTGGACCACGGACGGACCATCGCCCTGGGCACCCCCCGCGAGCTGATCGCCGGGCTCCGGGCGGAGCATGTGCTCGAGTTTGCCCTTGCCGGAGCGCCGGCCATCGACGATCGAGGCCGCTGCGGAGTCTGGAAGGAGTTTGCGCGGCCGACCGGCGGGACGGGACCTACCGGCTCCAGGTGGAGGAACTGCACCGGGCCATGCCCGCGCTGCTGCAGGAGCTTCGACGGCAGGGTGCCCAGCTGTCCGAGCTGAGAACCCATTCGGCCACGCTGGAGGATGTTTTCGTCTCGCTCACCGGAAGGCATCTGCGCGATGAGTGAGCCGCGCCGCTGGTCCGACCATCCTCTCGTGCAGCTGACCCGGGTACGGTATCGCGAGTTCTTCCGGGAGCCCGAGGCGGTGTTCTGGGTATTTGTCTTCCCGATTCTCCTCGCCGCCGGACTGGGCATCGCCTTCCGCAACCGGGCGCCGGAACGGACGATCATCGGTGTGGTTGCCCCTCCGGGCGACACCACGCTCGTGGCTGCTTTGCGCTCTGGCCCTGAGCTACAGGCCTTATCGCTGACTGACTCCGCGGCAGCCCAGGCGCTCCGAACCGGCGATGTTGTCCTGGTGGTGTCCCGGACGCCAGCCGGCGGGATCGAGTATCGCTACGACGAGACCCGGCCGGAAAGCCGAACCGCGAGATTGCTGGCCGATGAAGCTCTGCAGCGCGCCGAAGGGCGACAAGATCCGGTTCCCGTCCGCGAACGCCTGGTTCAGGAGCGGGGAGCCCGCTACATCGACTTCCTGATCCCCGGGCTGCTCGGCATGAACCTGATGGGAAGCGGCATCTGGGGACTTGGCTTTGCGATCGTGGACGCCCGGAAGAAACGGCTGCTCAAGCGGCTGATCGCCACCCCGATGTCGCGCTGGCAGTACCTCGCCTCGTTCGCCTTGTCGCGGCTCACTCTGCTGTTCCTCGAGGTCGGGCTGCTCCTCGGTTTTGCCGTGCTGGTGTTCGGCGTGCCGATGCGGGGGTCCCTGCCGCTGCTGCTGCTGATTTGCCTGCTGTCCTCGCTCTGCTTTCGCGTCGCTCGGGCTGCTGATTGCCTCCCGGGCCCAGACCATGGAGGGCGCATCGGGTCTCATGAACCTGGTGATGCTCCCGATGTGGATCTTCTCCGGGGTCTTCTTCTCGGCATCCCGCTTTCCCGAGCCGATCCAGCCGTTCATTCAGGCGCTGCCGCTCACGGCGGTGATCGATGCGCTGCGGGCGAACATGCTTCGGGGCGCCGGCTGGCACATGGTCGCCGCCGGAGCTGGCCATCATCCTGCGCATGGATGGTGGTGAGCTTCGTGCTGGCGCTGAAGCTGTTCCGCTGGCGCTAGAGGAATGGCGCGACGGCACGATCGGTTGTAACGTGAAGATAGGGTTCCCTGTCACTCCCTTCACGGTCCGAGGTTGCCACTATGCGCAGCGTTGCCGCTCTCAGGCGGTTCACGGCTGGGGCCCTGCTCCTGGCTGCCGCCTGCTCTGATCAAAATGAGCCGGTCGCTCCCAGCTGCCGGAATCTCCCCGTCCCTCGAGCCCGCAATCCAGGGCACCGCCGACGACCCGTCTCCCTGGCCCGGAGGCGTCCCCGGTTTTGGGGGCTTCTACCTGGACGATCGCGGGGACGCCGGTCGTGTACCTCAAGAATGCGGCCGAGCGGGGCAACGCCGAGCGAGCGCTGGCGCCCTATCTGAGAGCCAGGGGCTCCGCTTCCCAGCTTCGGGTGGTCCCTGCCAGGTACGAGTGGGCCCAGCTGGAACGTTGGTTTGCCCAGGCGTCCGCCGGGGTGCTGGGCGGCCTGGTGGGGTATTCGTGGATGCGGATGAGGCGGGTAACCGAGTCACGATTGGGGTCGAGCGCGGTGCGAGCAGCGCGGATCCGCGGAGTGCGGCCCGGCTGGGGATTCCCCAGGAGGCCGTCGTTGTCCAGGAGACCGAGCCGATCCGTGGCGGCGACCTTCGAGGCAAAGTGCGTCCCGCCGTCGGGTGGGCTCCAGATCGACTTCCCCGGCTTCTTGTGCACGCTGGGTTCAACGCGATCCGCAACGGCCAGAGGTCATTTATCACCGCCTCCCACTGCACCAACCATCAGGGCGGCGTGGAAGCAACGCCGTACTATCAGCCCCTCCAGAGCACGGCCCCTGCGAAGATCGCCACCGAGGTAGCGACCCGGCGCTATTCCCCGAATAAGACCGGATGTCCCGCTGGCTTTCGCTGCCGATTCAGCGATGCGTCGCGGGCGGCGTACACCTCCACCACCACCTCCAGTCTCGGGAAGATCGCCAAGACGACGGGCCCCAATAACGGCTCCGTCACGATCAACGGCAACTTCAGCATCACCGCCGAGGGCAGCCGCCTCGGTGGGCCAGATTGTCGGTAAGGTTGGTCGCACCTCCGGCTGGACCACGGGAAAGTCACCAACAAGTGCGTGAACGTCCAGGTCACAGGCACCGATATCGTACAGCTCTGCCAGGACATCGTTTCCGCAGGGTCGGAGCGGCGACAGCGGCGGACCGGTGTTCAAGGGCAGCACCGCCGTGACCCTCGCTGGTCTCCTCTGGGGCGGCGACTGAACACGTGGGCACCCAATACGTCTATAGCCCGATCTCGAACATCGAGCGGGAGCTCGGGGCGCTGACAACGTTCTAGACACCGGGGTCCGTGCTGGCGAGCCAATGCGTCAGCCGGCCCATATCGGAAATGTTCCTCTACCTCCTCGCCCTCCTCTCCGCTTGTAGTCTACGGGATTCGATGACACTCGACCTCGTGCTGCCGGGCACAGTGCAGGTCGGCGACAGGGTGCCGATAACGCTCCGGGTGACCAACACGGGCCGGCGGGCCGGCAACTCTATACTCGCAGGGACGGCCGGCGGCGTTCGATATCCTGGTCACAAGGCCGATGGCAACCGGTCTGGCACCGGTTGAACAGGCGGTGATCAGCTCGCCGTACTCCAGGTGCGGACGCTCGCGCCGGGAGAGGTGCTGGAGTTCGAAGATCACTGGGCTCAGCGGGACCAATCGCGGCCAAGCTGTGCCGACCGGAGAATATCGCGTGACCGGCGTCCTCCCCACCGATCCCCCGGCCGAGCTGCGGAGCCGGCCAGCGCCGCTGCGCATTTTACCATGACGAGAGCCGGACCCGTTCTCGAATGGTGGATTGACGCGACCCGGAACCCCGCCGCATGTTCCATCTTCTGCTGAATTCCCACGTCAAAGGCAGGAGGTTCCATGAGAACAGCGCTCAACTTGCTACGCGATTTTCGCTATGCTGTCCGTCGGCCGGGATTCACGGGGTCGCCGCCCAGGCGCAGCAACCGCCCAAGCCCAGCCCTGAGCACCAGCGGCTCGGGTATTTCGTCGGGAAGTGGAACGCCGAGGGCGAGATGAAGCCGGGTCCGATGGGTCCTGGTGGAAAGATTACCTCGTCCGACAACTGCGAGTGGTTCGAGGGTCAGTACAGCGTGATCTGTCGGTCGGAGGGCAAGATGCCCATGGGGCCGAGCAAGAGTATTGGGATTCTCGGCTACAACACCGAGGAGAAGGTCTACACCTATTACGGGGTGGACAACTCGAACATGACGATGGCCAGCGTCCCCAGGCACGGTGCGGGGGGATACCTGGACCTACACCGATGAAGGCATGATGGGTGGCCAGAAGGTCAAATCGCGGGTAACGATCAAGGAGCTTTCCCCCACGCAGTACAGTTTCAGGATGGAAATGCAGGGACCCGACGGAAGTGGGCCCCGTCGATGGAGAGCAAGAACACGAAACAGTAATGGCGGGGAGGCGGGGAGGCGGGGGAGGATACTAAGAGCAGCAAACAAAGAGGGCGCCCGGAATTACTCCCAGGCGCCCTCTCGTTTA
>CAWGVB010000017.1:0-4594 GCA_963825815.1 uncultured Gemmatimonadales bacterium
GCGCCCACCAACGTTGGTATGCTCGCTCTAGCCACTGCCATTCTGCTCCTGGTCCAGGCACCCCAAGCGTCAATCGCGGGAGTGGTGCGTGACGGGGAGAGTGGTGTCAGTCTGGCCGACGCCATGGTGGCCTTGCCTGATCTCAACCGCTCGGTCACCACCGACTCTCAGGGACGCTATCGGTTTCACGATCTTCCCCCCGGTCCCCAACATCTGACTGTCCGCCGAATCGGTTACGCCCTCCGCACGCTGCACGCCTTCGTGCCGGATCAGGGGCTGCTCGAGATCGACATTTCGCTCCAGCCCGCGCCCATGCACCTCCCCGGTCTGGTGGTTCGCTCCCCCGCCGCGCTGCGGGGTTTGGAGGAGGGCGACAGCACCCCCTTTCCGGACCGCGGGGTTTCCATCGCCGCCGTGCGTAACGATCCGCTGCTGGCGGAGCCCGACGGGCTGCTGGCGCTGGACGGAGGCGAGATTACCAGCAATCCGGAGTCGCCCAGCGGGATCCATGTGCGAGGAGCCGCGTCGGACCAGACCGGCTACCTGCTGGACGGGATCCCGGTGTTCAGCCCCTATCACGCCGCGGGCATCTTCAGCGCCTGGAATCCGGACGCCCTGGAGCGGCTCCAGGTCTCGTCCTCCACACCTTCGCCCGCCTATCCCGAGGCACTCTCGGGGACGGTTACGGCCATCACCCGGGCCCCCGCCTCCACGTTCACCACCCAGGGGACCATGAGCACCAGCCAGGCCAGGGTCATGGCAGACGGGCCGCTGGGGAACCAGGGAGCCGGTTTTCTGGTGAGCCTCCGGGCAGGCTACCCCGGCTGGGCCGCTCCCCGGCAGGACCCGTCCTACCTGCGAGGGGAAACCCAGGATCTTCTGGCCAAACTGGAGACCCCGCTGCTCAGAGGCAGTCTTCGCCTTCTGTTCTTCGAGCTGGGGAATTCGGTGGCCGCGTCCTCCCAGGCGGAGACGACCGGGCCGAGGAACGGCTTCGAGTGGAGCAGCCGCTCTATCGGAGCGCAATGGGGCAGGGACCTGGGCTCCGCCGTGGTCAGGCTTCAGGGCTGGAGCGCTTCATCCGAAGCCGAAGCCACCTGGCTGGGTGCAGCCCCGCTCGACATGGTCGGCGAACGTCAGGATGAGGGCCTGCTTGCGCTGCTGGAGACGGACGGTTTGACGGTCGTCCACCACGGCGGGCTTCCGACTGGAACGGAGCCATACGGACTACCGTTCCGGCACGGGGAGCAGCAGTCCGGTGCTGGAGCTGAATGCGCGGGTGCCGTTGGCAACCGCCTTTCTGCAACACCGCCGCGAGCTGGGAGGGCGGTTGACCGGGTCAGCTGGAATGGCGGGAATCTGGGCCGCGGGCGGGCTGCATCTGAATCTGCAGGGTGGACTCCGCTGGCGCGTCTGGCAGCCGGTCGTGCTGTCGGCCAGCTACATGCGCTCTCACCAGTTCGCCCAGTCACTCCGCAATGGTGAATCGGTGGTGGGAAACATCTTTCCGGCGGAGCTGTTCACCGGATCGGGAGCCAATGGTGTTCCGGTGGCTCGCAACGACCGGGGAGTTCTCGCTGCCGATTACCGTCCAGCTGCCAACCTCAGACTCGGTCTCCAGGGCTATGTCAGCAACTACAGCGGTCTTCTTCTGGTTGCGCCCAGCACCACCGAGCCGTTTGCCACCCGCGAGTTTCGTGACCGGATCGGGAACCGTCCCGGGTGTCTCGATCAATGCGGCGCTGAGTGGCGCCCGATATGGACTGCTCGCCAGTTACGGCTGGCAACGGGTGCAGCTGGAGTACACCGATTCGAGCTACACACCAGCCTACGGCACCAGCCAGGTGCTCGAGCTCGGTGCCATCGTGTTCCCGTCCGCCACCTCCTCCATCCGAGTCGGCTTTACCGGATCGTTCGGCCGCCGGTCCACCGGCGTAACCGGCGCCTTCGAGTGGGAGGCCTGCAATCTGCTCGACCAGGGCTGTGAGTTCGGCGGGAGTCCCCAGACAGAGGATGCCTTGGGTGCGACCAAGCTCCCGGCATACGCTCGGCTCGATCTGGGGGTCAGGAGGCACTGGCATCTGCGACTGGTTGGCAGAGACGTGATGCTGGCTGCCTATGGGACGCTCACCAATCTGCTGGGCCGCAGCAATGTGCTCACCACGGCCACCGATCCCGCCACCGGCCGGCGTACCGCCATCGAGATGCGCCCGCGTGCCCCTCTCGTGGTAGGGCTCGATTGGCGATTCTGATTTCTGTCACAAGAAAACAGTTGGTTGGCTCCCTCCTGTGAGCAGTGACCAGGCGCAGGGGAGGTGCGCCAGGGGTCCCTCGTTTCTCTCGGGATGAGGTGAGTGGTGGCCCTGGAGTTCGACGCGCTGTTCTCGGAACTCTTTGAACGGGAGTTTCCCCGCTTGTTCCGCTATCTCGACCGCCTGTCGGGCGAGCCGGATCTTGCGGCCGACCTGGCGCAGGAGGCCTTCGTGCGGCTGAACGACCGGGGCGAGATGCCTGACCACCCGCCGCTGTGGCTGATCACTGTGGCCCTGAATCTGTTTCGCAACGTGAAGACCACCCGTTCGAGAAGGCGCCGGCTGCTCACCGCCACGCGGGTCGACGCAACTCTGGCGGATCCACCGCCGGACCCGGCCGAGAGCGTTCAGGCCGAAGAGACCCGGGCCCAGGTACGCCGTGCGATAGATCGGCTGGAGGACCGAGACCGCCAGCTGCTTCTGTTGCGAGCAGAGGGATACAGCTACCGCGATATGGCCACCGTGCTGGGGTTGAACGAGAACAGTGTCGGTACGCTCCTGGCGCGGGCCAAACGGGCCTTTCGCGAAGCGTACCAGGAGGACCCCCATGCATCTTGATCCGGAGCAGCTGGAGCGGACGCTCCATGGCGAGTTGCGGCCGGACGATGGCTCGGTCCGGGAGCACCTGGCGGAGTGTCAGGAGTGCCGGCTTCGAGTCAGTGAGGCCGAGCAGGACGAAGCATGGATCATGGAGCAGCTGCGCCGCCTGGATCATCGCCGGCCATCGCCGCCGATCCGCAGCAGTTCGGGGGCGCCCCGCCGGGCGGGTTGGTCCCGGCCCCAGCGGCTCGCGGCGGGCCTGGCGCTGACGGTCGCGGCGGCAGGTGCGGCCTATGCCGTGCCCGGCTCTCCGCTTCCCCGGGCGGTTCACCACGTCGTCAGCCTGTTGCAGGGGACCATCCGTCCGGCGCCGGCGCTCTTCCTCCGGTTGCTGCCACATCTCGATCCCAGAGCGGGATCGCGGTGGCTCCCGGAAATCACTTCGCCATTGTCTTCTCCGGGGCGGTGCCGGGCGGTAGCGCCAGGCTCTCCCTGACCCAGGGTGATGAGGTGCTGGTGAGGTCCCTGGACGGGGCGAACTTCCAATCGGACGTGGATCGGTTGCTGGTCGAGAGCAAGACGCCCGGCGCCAAATTCGAGGTGGAGATCCCTCGCTCGGCGCCGTCGGTCGAGATCCGGGTGGGCGGACGGGTCGGTGTTCCGAAAGGAATCCTCCCGAATCGTCAACCAATGCCCTGCTGTCGAGCAGACGGGAGCTATCGGCTGATGCTGGGGAACTGAATGTCAGGGAATCCCGGGTGACCATTGGTGAACCCGTCACGAGCTGAACGCTGAAAGGTTCCTAATAAGAACCTGCTACTCTCCAGGAGATTCCTCATGAAGCCCCTCGCTTTGCTCTCGCGCTGACGGTTCCCTGGCTCTGGAGCTGCGACAGCCAGCCCACCCAGCCTTCCGAGGCCGGGTCGGGACGGCCCCAAGCAAGCCGAGTACCCTCTCCAGCGCCTCGTCGGCCGAACAGCCGAACATCTCTCCCCGTTTTGACCCCAGACAACTTCGTACGAGTGGTGGATAACCCGCTCTTCCCGCTCCGGCCGGGCACGCGGTTCGTGTTCGAGGGCGTGGAGGATGGTGAGTCCGAGACCAACGTGACCATCGTGACTCACGACCGGAAGAGCATTCTGGGGGTCAGCGCCATCGTGGTTCTGGACCGGGTCTTCGTGCACGGTGAGCTGAAGGAGAAGACCTTCGATTGGTACGCCCAGGACAAGCAGGGAAACGTCTGGTACCTGGGGGAGAACACCAAGGAGTACGAGGACGGTAAGGTGGTGAGCACCGAGGGTAGCTGGCAGGCGGGCAGAGATGGAGCCAAGCCCGGCATCATCATGCTGGCGCACCCCCGAGTCGGCGACAGCTATCGTCAGGAATTCCTCGTCGGCGAGGCGGAGGATCAGGCCCGCGTCGTTGCCCGAGACCTCGACCAGCGGGTGCCCTACGGCTCGTTTGAGAACTGCGTGAGGACGGTGGAATTCACTCGCCTGGAGCCGGGAGTGAAGGAGGCCAAGATCTTCTGCCCCGGCGTCGGCTTCGTTCGGGCCCACGATGTTGAAGGCCCCGCCACTCATCTGGTGTTGACCAACATTACCCAGGTGTCTCGCTAGTCGGTCTAGGCGCCCGACTCAGGCCGGGCGCCTGCCATCTCCGGTGTCCGCTGCGGCGTCCTCCGCCACACGCTGTACCCGCAAGGTGCACCGATGTCAGAGCATTAGGTACTTTCCAGAGCG